>NZ_CP150187.1:3030000-3623182 GCF_037965715.1 Geobacillus sp. FSL K6-3411 | reverse complement strand
CCGTTGCCCCTCCCTTAATTCAGAGGATAATGGTTCGTTTAAAAAAATAAATTTGTGGAAAAATATATTTAAGGAAAAAAGGCGGCTTTTCGACAAAATCCACCATCTGTGGACAACACTATAAACAAGCTGTGAAAAAATATATCCACATCCTATCCACAAATGTGGATATCTTTTTTTATCCACACGATTATTCATAGTGAAAACACATTAATAATAGCAAATAAAGCAGCTAGTTGCAATGGTGTTTTTTGATTATCCACAAAACGGACAGGCTGTGAAAAAATCGTTATCCACACCGCTGAACATGTGAAAAAAATGTCGATAAATGTTGTGGATTATTATTTAGGGCAGAAAAATTATCCACAACAGTGATAGAGGGAGAAAAATACGAAGGCGGTTGACATTTGCTAAGATTGTTCAATATAATGAGAAAGACTGCCCGTAACAGTTATTCCCTAGGGAGGTGTCATAGATGAAACGGACGTATCAACCAAATAAACGGAAGCGCAGCAAAGTGCACGGATTCCGCGCGCGCATGAGCACGAAAAATGGAAGAAAAGTATTGGCGCGTCGCCGTCGCAAAGGAAGAAAGGTATTGTCTGCATAATAGGCCACTGAAACATCAGTGGTCTTTTTTCTCAACATTTTGCCGTCGGGAAATTAGGCAAGTGGAGTGTTTCGGGAAAATGAAAAAAAAGTATCGGATCAAAAAAAACGAGGAATTTCAAGAAGTGTTTCGACGCGGTGTTTCGACGGCCAACCGCCAGTTTGTTGTGTATACGCTTGACCGTCCGGAGCAGCCTTACTTTCGCATCGGGCTTTCGGTCAGCAAAAAGCTTGGCAAAGCGGTTGTCAGAAACCAAATTAAACGATACGTCCGCCAATGTTTTCTTGAATTAAAAGAGGAGGTTGTCCCAGGCAAGGACTACGTCATTATTGCTAGGCAGCCTGTGGCTGAAATGGGCTATGCAGAAGTGAAAAAAAGCTTGCTCCATGTGCTGCGGAAAGCTGGGGGATTGAAAAAGAGAGGCCGAACAACGGATTTGGCTTGAAAAAATGCTCCACGCGGCGAAAAAAGGTGGTAAAATACATACGTGAACTTGTACATGTGGGAGGAAAAAGAAGGTGAAAAGGCGAATTCCATTGATTGTTTTGCTTAGTGCATTGGCTGCCATGCTGTCCGGATGCACGGAAATTAATGAACCGATCACCCAAGAAAGCAAGGGATTTTGGAACGAATATATCGTTTATCCGCTTTCTTGGCTTATTAAATATGTCGCTGAGTTGCTTGGCGGAAGCTTCGGGTTATCGATCATTGTCGTTACCATTCTCATCCGTCTGCTCATTTTGCCGCTGATGATTCAACAGACGCGCAATGCGAAAGCGATGCAAGCGCTTCAGCCTGAAATTGAGGCGTTGCGCAAAAAATACAGTTCCAAAGACGCGCAAACCCAGCAAAAGCTCCAGCAAGAGATGATGTTATTGTTCCAAAAGCACGGCGTCAACCCGATGGCTGGCTGCTTCCCGATTTTAATTCAAATGCCGATTTTAATCGGTTTCTACCATGCTATTATGCGCACAAGGGAAATCGCTCAACATAACTTTTTATGGTTCGACCTTGGTGACAAGGACCCATACTATATTTTGCCTTTAGTTGCCGGATTGACGACGTTCATCCAGCAAAAAATTATGATGGCCGGCTCTGCTCAGCAAAATCCACAAATGGCGATGATGCTTTGGATGATGCCGATTATGATTGTCATTTTTGCGATCAACTTCCCGGCCGCCTTGTCGCTTTACTGGGTTGTTGGAAATATTTTCTCCATTGTGCAAACGTATCTCATTAAAGGGCCGGCTGTTTCTGCCCATTCAGGAGGAGCGAAAAAGTGAAAGAAGTGACCGCGACTGCCGCAACAGTCGAAGAAGCGGTGGAGTTGGCGCTCGCACAGCTCGGCGTGCCTCGGGAGCGCGCGAATATCGTCGTAATCGATGAAGGAAAAAAAGGTTGGTTCGGCCTGTTTGGTGGTCGGCCGGCGGTTGTGAAAGCAGTGCTGAAAATCGATCCGGTTGAGGAGACGGTACGTTTTTTGCAGCAGGTTATCACGCAAATGGGAGCGGAAGGGGCAAACATTGAAGTCGCCCGCCGCGGCAAGCAAGTGACGCTCCACATTCAAGGAGGGCCGGTCGGTTTGCTGATTGGCAAACACGGGCAAACGTTAAACGCGCTTCAGTTTTTGACGCAGCTCGTCGCCAACCGCCATGCCGACGAATACGTGTCGATTGCCGTCGATGTAGAAAATTACCGCGAACGAAGGAAACAGGCGCTTGTCGAATTAGCACATAAGCTAGCGGCCAGGGTGGTCAAGACGGGGAAAGAAGTCAAGCTTGAGCCGATGCCGGCGCATGAGCGGAAAATCATTCATTTGGCACTGGCCGGCAATAAACATGTCTCCACCTATTCGATCGGGGTTGACCCACATCGTTCGATCGTCGTTTCGCCAGCAGCAGGCAAAAAATCGTCAAGGAAAGAGGCACCTCTTTAAACAACATAGAGGAAGCCTCTCTTTTTTTGGCTTCTATTTCTAGGTCGGAGAGGATGCCTAACATGTTTATGTCTAATACCATGTCTTATTTTGCGAATGTATGTTCTATATAGTTTGTATCAGCCCTATACATTTTAGACAACCGGCCTGAGCGTGCCATATTGTTATTCACATGTGGATAAGTTAAAATTGAACTAAACAAAAATACACAAGGTGAATACGGCCAAAAAAAGTTGTGGATATAGATGGAACGGAGAAAAGTGAGGTGAACAAGCCATGACAGAATTTGATACAATTGCCGCTATTTCGACGCCGATGGGAGAAGGGGCGATCGCCATTGTTCGGCTGAGCGGGGATGAGGCGGTAGAGATCGCCGATCGGCTTTTCCGCAGCCCAACTGGAAAGCAGCTGAAAGACGTGCCGTCACACACGATTCATTATGGGCATATTGTTGACCCAAAAAGCGGGCGGATCGTTGAGGAAGTGATGGTATCGGTCATGCGGGCGCCGAAAACATTTACGCGTGAAGATGTAGTAGAGATTAATTGCCATGGCGGGTTCGTTTCCGTCAATCGGGTGTTGCAGCTTGTGCTCGCGAACGGGGCGCGTCTCGCCGAGCCGGGGGAGTTTACGAAGCGAGCGTTTTTAAACGGGCGCATCGACTTATCCCAGGCTGAAGCGGTCATTGACCTCATTCGCGCCAAAACGGATCGAGCGATGAACGTCGCCTTGCAGCAAATGGAGGGGCGCTTGTCGAAATTGATCCGCGAATTGCGGCAGACGATTTTAGAAACGTTGGCGCACGTTGAAGTCAACATCGACTATCCGGAATACGATGATGTCGAGGAGATGACGCCGCGTCTACTAAAAGAGAAAGCAGAATACGTGCGTGGGCAAATTGAAAAACTGCTTTCGACCGCTACCCAAGGGAAAATTTTGCGCGAAGGTTTGGCGACGGTTATTATCGGGCGGCCGAACGTCGGCAAGTCCTCACTGTTAAATGCGCTTGCTCACGAAAACCGAGCGATCGTCACTGATATTCCGGGAACGACGCGCGATGTCATCGAAGAGTATGTCAACGTTCGCGGTGTGCCGCTCCGCTTGATTGATACGGCCGGCATCCGTGAAACAGAAGATATTGTTGAACGGATTGGCGTCGAGCGCTCACGGCAAATGTTGAAGAAGGCCGATTTAATTTTGCTTGTTTTGAACTATCATGAACCGCTGACAGAAGAGGATGAGCGGCTGTTTGCAATGACAGAAGGAATGGATGTTATTGTTATCGTCAATAAAACGGATTTGCCTCAGAACATTGATATAGAGCGGGTCAAAGAGCTTGCGGCTGGCCGGCCGATTGTGGCAACATCACTATTGTGTGAACGAGGAATTGATGAACTGGAAAAAGCGATTGCTGACTTATTTTTTGGTGGTGAACTCGAAGCCGGCGATTTGACTTATGTCTCGAATTCCCGTCATATCGCGTTGCTCGAGCAAGCGAAAAAGGCGATCGAAGATGCGCTGTCCGGCATTGATGTTGGCATGCCGGTCGATCTCGTTCAAATCGATTTGCGCCGCGCGTGGGAGCTGCTTGGCGAAATCGTTGGCGATACAGTGCATGAAAGCCTGATTGATCAGCTGTTTGCCCAATTTTGTTTAGGAAAATAAACAAGGAGGAACCGAAATGGAGTATCACGGAGGATCGTATGACGTCATCGTCATCGGTGCTGGTCATGCCGGCTGCGAGGCGGCTCTGGCGTCTGCGCGCATCGGTGCGAAAACGCTCGTCATTACGCTTAACCTCGATATGATCGCATTTATGCCATGCAATCCGTCGATTGGCGGCCCAGCGAAAGGGATCGTCGTGCGCGAAATCGATGCTCTCGGCGGAGAAATGGGGAAAAACATTGATAAAACATACATTCAAATTCGGATGCTCAACACCGGCAAGGGGCCGGCTGTCCGCTCGTTGCGTGCGCAAGCGGACAAAGTGCTTTACCAGCGGGAAATGAAAAAGACGCTCGAAAACCAGAAAAATTTGACGTTGCTGCAGGGGAAAGTCGAGCGGCTCATCGTCGAAGATGGCGTCTGCAAAGGCGTCATTACGCAAACAGGAGCGCATTATTACGCCAAAGCGGTTGTCATTACGACTGGGACGTTTCTACGTGGGGAAATTATTATTGGCGATATTAAATATTCAAGCGGACCGAACAACCAGCAGCCGTCGATTAAGCTGTCTGAGCATTTAGAAGAGCTTGGGTTCGAGCTCGTTCGCTTCAAAACGGGAACGCCGCCGCGCGTTAACAGCCGGACAATTGACTACAGCAAAACAGAAATTCAGCCGGGCGACGAGGAACCGCGGGCTTTTTCGTACGAAACGACGAAATACATCACCGACCAACTGCCTTGCTGGCTGACGTATACGACAGAGGAAACTCATCGCATCATTGACGAAAACTTGCATTTGTCGCCGATGTATTCCGGCATGATTAAAGGAACCGGACCGCGCTATTGTCCGTCGATCGAGGATAAAGTCGTCCGATTCCACGACAAACCGCGTCATCAAATTTTCCTCGAGCCGGAAGGGCGGGAAACGGAAGAAGTGTACGTGCAAGGATTGTCGACAAGCTTGCCGGAACATATTCAACGCAAGTTGCTTGAGACTATTCCTGGACTTGAGAAAGCGCAGCTTATGCGGGCTGGCTATGCGATCGAGTACGATGCGATTGTGCCGACACAGTTATGGCCGACGTTGGAAACCAAGTTGGTGAAAAACTTATACACCGCTGGTCAAATTAACGGTACGTCCGGCTACGAAGAAGCGGCGGGTCAAGGCATTATGGCCGGCATTAACGCCGCCCATCGCGCGCTCGGCCGCGAGGAAATCATTTTAAGTCGTTCGGATGCCTATATCGGTGTCTTGATCGACGATTTAGTAACAAAAGGGACAAACGAGCCGTACCGCTTGTTGACATCACGCGCTGAATATCGGCTGTTGCTCCGCCACGACAATGCTGATTTGCGCCTGACCGAGCTCGGCTATCGGATCGGCCTTATTTCCGAAGAGAGGTACCAAGCGTTCTTGGCGAAAAAAGAGGCAATCGAACGGGAGAAAAAACGGTTGCAAACGGTCATCATCAAACCGACGCCAGAAGTGCAGGAAGTGATCCGCCAAGCAGGGGGAAGCGAGCTGAAAGATGGCATCCGCGCTGCAGACTTGCTCCGGCGCCCAGAAATGACGTACGAACATATTCAAAAACTCGCGCCGGCTGACGAAGACATCGCTCCAGAAGTGGCTGAGCAAGTTGAAATTCAAATCAAATATGAAGGCTATATTCAAAAATCGTTGCAAGAAGTTGAACGGCTCAAAAAAATGGAAAACAAAAAAATTCCGGAAGATATCGATTACGACGCTATCCAAGGACTGGCGACCGAGGCGCGGCAAAAGCTGAAACAAGTGCGCCCGCTCTCGATTGCCCAAGCATCGCGCATTTCGGGCGTCAATCCGGCCGATATTTCGATATTATTAGTGTATTTGGAACAAGGAAGAATCGCGCGCGTGTCGAATGAATAAATCATGAGGGAAAGGATTGGCTTATGGAGGCGACACAATTTCAAGCCATGCTCGAAGAGAGGGGAATTTCCCTCTCTTCCCAGGCGCTTGCACAGTTTGAGCGCTATTATGAACTGCTCGTTGAATGGAACGAGAAGATGAATTTGACCGCCATTACGGACAAGCCCGGTGTATATGTGAAACATTTTTTTGATTCGGTTTCTCCGGCGTTTTATTACGACTTTTCCGAGCCGTTCTCGCTTTGCGACGTTGGTGCTGGGGCAGGATTCCCGAGCATCCCGCTTAAAATTTGCTTTCCGCACTTGCGAGTTTCGATTGTCGATTCGCTGCAAAAACGCATCCGCTTTTTACAGCATCTTGTTGGGGAACTAGGGCTTAAAGATATCGCCCTTTACCACGATCGTGCCGAGACGTTTGCTCGCCAAAAGGGGATGCGCGAATCGTTCGACGTCGTTACGGCTAGGGCAGTGGCGCGTATGCCGGTGCTTGCCGAGCTTTGCCTTCCGCTTACGAAAGTCGGCGGTACATTCCTCGCGATGAAAGCTGCTTCGGCCCCCGAAGAGTTGAAAGAGGGGGAAAAAGCGATCGCCGTGCTCGGCGGGGAAGTAACCGCGACGGAAACATTCATGCTGCCATTTGAGGAAGGCGAACGGACGATCATTTTCGTTCAAAAAACGAAAAAGACGCCGGCCCGATACCCGCGCAAACCGGGAACGCCAAATAAACAACCGATTCAGTAACCCTTTGCGGACGCGGCGGGAAAGGGAAAGAGAAAAGAGGTTGTACCGGCTCCCGCCTCGCGTTCCGTTTCGAGGAAAACAAAGACGGCCATAAGCAGCGGCACCTGCTGGGCGAAACAGAGAATATTGGCCAAGTATGTCCAAAGGTGGTGTAGGGGGATGAAGCATCCGTTTTCACGTTTGTTCAGCTTTGGAGAAAAAGAGCAAGAAGAGGCGGGGGGCAAGCAAGAGAGGGAAGAAGTTCGCAACATACCGGTTGCCAGTATTATTCCGAACCGTTTTCAGCCGCGCACGGTATTTGATGAAGAAAAAATTGCCGAACTGGCGTTGACGATTCGCACGCACGGCATCATCCAACCGATCGTCGTCCGCGAATGCGACAACGGACAATTTGAAATCATCGCCGGCGAGCGGAGATGGAGAGCGGTGCAAAAGCTTGGTTGGACGGAAATCCCCGCTATTATTAAAAACTTAAACGATAAAGAAACCGCCTCCGTTGCCCTCATTGAAAACTTGCAGCGTGAGGAACTGACGCCAATCGAAGAGGCGATGGCGTATGCCAGATTGATCGAACTCCACGATTTAACGCAGGAAGCGCTTGCCCAACGCCTCGGCAAAGGGCAGTCGACCATCGCCAACAAGCTGCGACTGCTTAAGCTTCCCCAAGAAGTGCAGGAGGCACTCCTGCAACGGGCGATTACCGAACGCCATGCGCGTGCGTTAATTGCATTGAAAGATAAAGAGAAACAGCTGAAGCTTCTGCAAGAAATCATCGATAAACAATTAAACGTCAAACAAACAGAAGACCGCGTGCTAAAGATGCTTGAGGCAGGCGAACGAAAGCCGAAGCCGAAGAGAAAGGCGTTCAGCCGAGATATGCGCATCGCTGTCAATACGATTCGCCAATCGCTTTCCATGGTAGAAAATAGCGGGGTGTCGGTCCATTCTGAAGAAGAAGAGTTTGACGATTACTATCAAATTACGATTCGCATTGCAAAAAAATAACGAAGTCACCTGTTGCCTCATCAAGCGCGGCTGATGGGGTTTTTTCTTTCAGAAAACAAAGTCATTTTTCTTTTTTTCATGATAAAATAGAATTTATGAGTAATAGATAGAGGTAGGTGGCATCGTGGGCAAAGTCATTGCTATTGCAAACCAGAAAGGCGGAGTTGGGAAAACGACGACAGCCGTCAACTTGTCGGCTTGTTTGGCGTATCTCGGAAAAAAAGTGCTGCTTGTTGACGTCGATCCGCAAGGGAACGCAACGAGCGGAATCGGCATTGAAAAGGGCGATGTCGACGAATGCATTTACAACGTCATTATTGGCGATATGAAAGCAAAAGATGTCATTCGGCCGACAAATATCGAAAATTTATACGTAATTCCGGCGACGATCCAGCTAGCAGGCGCAGAAATTGAGCTCGTTTCGGTCATTTCCCGTGAAATTCGGCTTAAAAACGCGCTCGATCCGCTCAAGACTGTGTATGATTTTATCATTATTGACTGTCCTCCTTCGTTAGGATTGCTGACGTTAAATGCGTTGACGGCGGCGGATGCTGTCCTGATCCCTGTTCAGTGCGAATATTATGCGCTTGAAGGGCTCAGCCAGCTGCTGAACACGATCCGGCTCGTGCAGCGGCACTTAAACTATGATTTACGCCTTGAAGGCGTCTTGTTAACCATGCTTGATGCACGGACGAATTTAGGTTTACAAGTGATTCAAGAAGTCAAAAAGTATTTCCGCGAAAAAGTGTACGAAACGATCATCCCGAGAAACGTGCGGCTGAGCGAGGCGCCAAGCCACGGCAAGCCGATTATTTTATACGATGTCAAATCGCGGGGAGCGGAAGTGTATTTGGAACTGGCGAAGGAGGTGCTTGAACGTGGCTAAAGGTCTCGGTAAAGGCATCAATGCGCTGTTTAACAACCTCTCGCTCAACGGGGAAGAGGAAACCATCTTCGAAGTCAGCATTTCTGATCTCCATCCGAACCCGTACCAGCCGCGGAAAACGTTTCAGCCTGAGGCGATTGAGGAACTAAAACAATCGATTTTGCAGCACGGTATTTTGCAGCCGCTCATCGTTCGTCGCTCGCTGAAAGGGTTTGAAATCGTCGTTGGCGAGCGGCGCTACCGGGCGGCAAAAGAAGCAAATTTGCCGTCCGTTCCTGTTGTCGTGCGCGAGTTAACGGACGAACAAATGATGGAGTTTGCGCTTTTGGAAAACTTGCAACGTGAGGATTTGAACCCGATCGAAGAAGCGATGGCGTATAAAATGTTGATGGACAAGCTGCACTTGACACAAGAGGAAATTGCCAGCCGCGTCGGGAAGAGCCGTCCGCACATTGCCAACCATTTGCGCTTATTGTCTCTTCCGCCCGAAGTACAAAAGCTGCTCATTGACGGCACACTTTCGATGGGACACGGTCGTGCGCTCTTAGGGCTGAAGAAAAAAGGAAAAATGAAGTCCATCGTTGAGCGAACGGTTCGTGAAGGGCTGAACGTGCGCCAGCTTGAGAAACTGGTCCAGCAAATGAATGAAAATGTTTCACGTGAAACATCGAAACGAAAACCACCGGAAAAAAGCGTGTTTATCCGGGAAAGCGAATCGCTGTTGCGCGAAAAATTTGGCACGAACGTCACGATTAAACAATCAAAGAAAAAAGGGAAAATCGAAATCGAATTTTTTTCTCCGGAAGACTTAGAGAGAATATTGGAACTACTTGACGTACAGTTCGATGAGTAGAGCGGCCCTTAACCAAGGCCGGTTTATTTTTATTAGAGAGGATTGAACACCATGGTATTGCTAGGGACGATTGTCAACGGAATTAGCATTGTTGTCGGAGCCTTGATCGGAAAATGGTTTCACCGTATTCCCGAACGGGTAAAAGAGACAGTAATGGGGGGCATCGGGCTAGCAGTAGCACTTCTTGGCATTCAGATGGGAATGAAAAGCGAGCAGTTTCTTATCGTCATTTTCAGCCTCGTTTTTGGCGGTATTCTCGGGGAGCTTTGGAACTGGGAGGAAAAGTTGAATCGGCTCGGCCAATGGTTGGAGAAGAAAGTCGGCGGCCACGGGGAAGGAAGCATTGCGAAAGGGTTTGTCAGCGCGACATTATTATTTGTCATCGGTGCGATGGCGATTGTCGGGGCGCTTGACAGTGGGTTGCGCGGCGACCATAGCGTCTTGTATACGAAATCGATTTTGGATGGATTTACCAGTGTTATTTTGACAACGACGCTTGGCATCGGTGTCATTTTCTCTACGCTGCCCGTTATCATATACGAAGGCAGCATCGCTTTGTTGGCGACACAAATCGAGCGATTTGTGCCAAGGGAAGTGTTGGATGCGTTTATCGCTGAATCGACAGCAACCGGGGGAATTTTAATTATAGCTATCGGGCTGAATATGCTTGGTTTGACAAACATTCGCGTGGCCAATTTGTTGCCGAGTATTCTTGTAACGGCAGCGGCTGTTTTCATTCTTTCGTTCGTTTAACAAAAGTTGCTGTCGACACCTTTAAGGGAAGGAAAAAAGAAATCCCCTTCTTGAAATAGCTTGTCAAGAGGGGGATTGGCCACCTACCATAATGAATGTCGATCTTTCGGAAACGGTTGGACGGCAAGCCGTTCCTTCCGGATGAGATGCCGTTCTGCCTCATAAATGCCGTTGGCGATCGTTTTGGCCATATTCATGACGAGATGAAGGCGTGTATTTTGCAGGACGAAAAATTCCATAAATCCGCTCACATTCACTACTCCGGTAATATGGGCGTCGCCGACGGGAAGAAGCTGTTTATTCACCCCAGCTCCAGGGCGAACCGGTCCTTTGGCTACAGTGATGGCGCCAACACTTTTCAGCCGTCCGAGACAAGCATCGACCGCGATCATAAATGGATCACCATGAATGAGCTGAATGGCTTCCACTTTTTCTTCTAGGTTGACAGCGTGGATCGGTTCTTCAAGCGTTCCGTAGACGTGAAAGCGGGTCAATGGCTTCTCCTGTAGCATCGTGCCGACAAGCGGTCCGAGCGAATCACCGGTTGAACGGTCTGTGCCGATGCAGACGATGGCGATCGGTTGGACGAGCGGATCCGGAAGCAGCGAAGCGATCCGCCAGGCAATCGCGGCCACCGCTCCTTGTTCATCGTAAAAAATACGATTTCTATCCTCCTTGGAAGAGAAAAATATCGACGGTATGCTCATTCACTTCACTCCTACTTTCGATTCAAAAGTATTAACAGTATACGGAAAATAAAAGAATGATATACATCTTGACGTTTGTTTTTCTTTTTCATCTGGTGCATGACTACAAATCAACGATCGATCTTGTTAAAATAAAAAGCGCAGAATGAAATAAGGTAGAGGTGTCGTCAACGTTGAAGACAATTGAAAAAACGGTGAATCCGTTCTTTGAGTTTTTGACAGATGAGAACTTGTGGACTGAGATCGGAAAAAAGACGCTTTATATTATTCTTATCCTACTCATATGCGCCGTAGCGGTGAAAGTATTGAAAATGGCCGTCCATAATGCATTCAAAATGCGCCAGAAAGCACCGCTCCGATTTTCGGAACGTCGGGAGATGACGCTAGCGCGACTGCTCGACAACGTCATTACATACGCATTATATTTTATTGCGTTATTGATGATTTTAGATACGTTGGGTGTTCCCGTTAAAGGGCTGTTGGCCGGGGCTGGGGTCGTCGGCTTGGCCGTTGGCTTCGGGGCGCAGAGTTTAGTGAAAGACATCATTAGCGGATTTTTCATCATTTTTGAAGACCAGTTTGCTGTCGGCGATTACGTGCGCATCGACAATTTTGAAGGGTATGTGGAAGAAATTGGGTTGCGGGTGACGAAAATTAAAAGTTGGACTGGAGAAGTGCACATTTTACCGAACGGCAGCATCACGCAAGTGACAAACTATTCGCTTCATAATAGCTTGGCGGTTGTAGACGTCAGCATCGCTTACGAAGAGGATATTGAAGAGGCAGAACAAGCAATTCGCGAGCTTCTGCCGCAGCTGCCGGCAAAATATGAAGATATGGTCGCTCCGCCGGAACTGCTCGGCGTGCAAAATGTGACCGGTCCGGAAGTCGTGCTCCGCATTGTATGTGAAACAAAACCGATGTGCCATATCGGTATAGGAAGAGCCATTCGCAAAGAAGTAAAGATGCTTTTAGACGAACGAGGGATCGAAGTTGCGTATCCACGACTCGTGCTGCATCGCCGGGATGAAGACGAACAGTCTGCGGTGAAGCGGCAAAGGGAACAATCGTGATGATATGGGGGTGAGTGGATGGAAGGGAAAGAATTTGGTTTGTATGATATCGTTGAAATGAAAAAACCGCATCCGTGCGGTACGAACCGTTGGAAGGTGATCCGTCTAGGCGCTGATATTCGCATTAAATGTGAAGGATGCGCCCATAGTGTTCTTTTGCCGCGCAAAGAGTTTATCCGTAAAATGAAAAAAGTGTTAGTCAAGCACGAGGAATAGAGAAATGCGAACCAAAAAAGCATGGGCAGCTGTCCCATGCTCTTTTGTTAATTAAGAGGGAAAAGGATGGAAATCACGCATGTGACGTCATGCCCGCTCAATGGCTAGGGTATGCGGGTTGAAAGTGACGGTGAAGGAAGGAAAAGTCGTGCGCATTGACGGCGATGAACCACACCCGATCACGTAAGGGAGCATTTGCAGGTGCGGACGAATGTTGAAAGAGCGGGTCAATGCTAAGGAATGTCTCCTTTATCCACTGAAAAAAGTGAACGGGCAGTTTATCTGTGTTTCGTGGAAAGAGACGTTTGATGATATTGCTCGAAACGTGCGGGAATTAAAAAACGGTTCGGTCCGACAGCTGTGCTTCGTAACCATGATTACGCCAATAACGGGCTGTTGAAAAATTTGGACCGACGTTTTTTCAACTGCTATGGTGGAGTGATGGAACTTGTCGGCAGCCTTTGCTGGGGTGCGGGGATTGAAGCGCAAACGTGAGATTTTGGCAACGCGTACAGTCATTCACCAGAAGATATCAAGGAATAGTCGTCATATCGTTATTTGGGAGCGAAACGTCGCCCGGACGAACATGCATTGATATGCAACCATTAGACAGAATCCATCGAGTAAGTATCTCATTTTCATTCCGCCGGGCGAGGCAAATCCCGACCTTTGGATTTGGACGGAGCTGGCGAAGCGCGTAGGCTTTGCAGATGAATTTGCCTATACGCACGAGCAGTTTCTCGCGATGGCGCTTCGACCTTTGGAACGAGACGGCATTACGCTTGAACGGCTGAAGGCAGAGCACCGCGTTTTTTTGCCTGTCGAACCGGTGCCATGGTGCGACCGTCGCTTTCAAACGCCAAGCGGCAAATATGAGCTCATATCTAACATTGTTCGACAAAAAGGGATGGATGGCCGTCTCCAAATCATGTATCCGGCTGAATCAAAAGAATCGAATCCGTTATTGGCCGCGAAATATCCGTACCGGTTGCTGACGATCCATCCGCTCGGGTCGAACCATTTGCAGCACTATCCGCTCATTCCGGCATTGCAGATGGTTCACATTGAAGTTGCAGCCGATGTTGCCGACGAAAGAGGGCACACTGATGGTGATCAGGTGCTTGTCTACAACGACTGCGGCTCGCTCGCCGGCACGTTCAAAGTGTTTGATGGTGCTTATCCGGGAACAATCAATATTGATGAAGGACAATGGGGAGGCGTTTGGCGGTTCGTTTAACGTACTCACGTTGGATTTGGAGTCGGGCAACGGCTGCGGCAGTACACTGTATGACTGTTTAGTTCACATTCAAAAAATAGTGCTGAAAGAAAGAGAAACGACCTAAAAAACGCTTTTTCCAGAACAGACTGGCGGTACGCTTGTCATTTTTCTTGCCAGCCCATATAATGAGGGAAGATGCGAACGGGAAAGAGGAGTGGGACGAATGGGATTGACAGCAGGAATTGTCGGCTTGCCGAACGTCGGCAAATCGACGTTGTTTAACGCGATTACAAAGGCAGGAGCTGAATCAGCCAACTATCCGTTTTGTACGATTGAACCGAACGTTGGTGTCGTCGAAGTACCTGATGAGCGGTTAAATGTACTGATGGAAATGTTCCAGCCGAAGCGCACGGTGCCGACCGTCTTTGAATTTACCGATATTGCCGGCATCGTCAAAGGAGCGAGCAAAGGAGAAGGGCTCGGCAACAAGTTTTTATCGCACATTCGTCAAGTGGACGCGATTTGCCAAGTGGTTCGTTGTTTTAACGATGAAAACATTACCCACGTTGCCGGCAAGGTCGATCCACTAGCCGATATTGAAACGATCAATTTGGAGCTTATTTTCGCCGATTTAGAAACAGTAGACAAACGAATCGAACGGGTCGGCAAAATTGCCAAGCAAAAAGACAAAGAAGCAGCGTTTGAATACGACATTTTGCTGCGATTAAAAGAGACGCTTGAAGCCGGCAAACCGGCGCGTACGGTCGAATTCACTGATGAAGAGATGAGAGTCGTTAAACAGCTACATTTGTTGACGACAAAGCCAATGCTTTACGTCGCTAATGTCGGGGAAGAAGATGTGGTTGATCCAGATAGCAATCCGTTCGTTGCTGAAGTGCGCGAGTTTGCGAAGAGCGACAATGCTGAGGTCATCGTCGTTTGCGCTAAAATTGAAGAAGAAATCGCTGAATTCAGCGACGAAGAAAAACAACAGTTTTTGCAAGAGCTCGGCATTAAGCAGTCTGGTCTTGACCAGCTTATCCGCGCTGCTTACAGCTTGCTGGGACTGGCCACATTTTTCACTGCCGGTGAGCAAGAAGTACGAGCATGGACGTTCCGGAAAGGAATGAAAGCGCCGCAATGCGCTGGCATTATTCACTCTGACTTTGAACGTGGATTTATTCGCGCTGAAACTGTTTCGTACGCTGATTTAGTCGCTGCTGGATCGATGGCGGCAGCGCGGGAAGCCGGCAAAGTGCGCCTCGAAGGAAAAGATTACGAAGTGCAAGATGGCGATATTATGCACTTCCGGTTTAACGTGTAACATAACGGCAAGTTCGAGGAAAAACGATCACATTTGCCGAAGGAAAACTCTCTAACTGGTACGCTGTTTTCCGCAATGGCGCTGGAAGATGTTTGCGCAGCCAGAATGCGAGACATGCCCTTGCTTATCACTTGCAATCGTGGTATAATCAACGAATGTGAGTAATGGCTATTACTCCTTGCCCTTCAGCGGAAGGGCCGTTTAGACCAAAAGGAGGTGACGAGCGTGAGAAAATACGAAATCATGTATATCATCCGCCCGAACATGGACGATGAAGCAAGACAAGCTGTCGTCGAACGCTTCAACAACGTGTTGAAAGAAAAAGGTGCGGAGATTACGAATGTGACGGATTGGGGCAAACGCCGTTTAGCCTATGAAATTGAAAAATACCGTGACGGTTATTACATGATTCTCAACGTCATGGCAGAACCGCAAGCGGTGCAAGAATTTGATCGCTTAGCGCGCATTAGCGAAGATATCATCCGTCATATCGTCGTAAAAGAAGAAAAATAATTTTTGGTATATGTTAAGAGGTGGTTCTGATGATTAACCGCGTCATTTTGGTCGGCAGGTTAACGAGAGATCCGGAGTTGCGCTACACTCCAAGCGGAGTGGCTGTTGCCACATTTACGCTCGCGGTCAACCGCCCGTTCACAAACCAGCAGGGCGAGCGTGAAGCTGATTTTATCCAATGTGTTGTTTGGCGTCGCCAGGCAGAAAACGTCGCTAACTTCTTAAAAAAAGGAAGCTTAGCCGGAGTGGACGGCCGGCTGCAAACTCGCAGCTATGAAAACCAAGAAGGCCGGCGCGTGTATGTGACGGAAGTGGTGGCTGATAACGTCCAATTTCTTGAGCCAAAAGGAAGCAACGAGCAACGTGGGGCAGCAGCAGGCGGCTACTATGGGGATCCGTTCCCATTCGGACAAGATCAGAACCACCGATACCCGAACGAAAAAGGGATTGGCCGCATTGATGAAGATCCTTTCGCCAATGACGGCCAACCGATCGATATTTCTGACGACGATTTGCCGTTTTAATTGATAAGGAAGACAGGGACAGAAAGGAGGAAACGGACCATGGCAGGACGGAAAGGTGGACGTGGCAAACGCCGCAAAGTATGTTATTTCACGGCGAATAACATCACGCATATCGACTACAAAGACGTTGATTTGCTGAAAAAATTCATTTCCGAACGCGGCAAAATTTTACCGCGTCGCGTGACAGGAACGAGCGCGAAATATCAGCGCAAATTGACGGTCGCGATCAAACGCGCGCGCCAAATGGCGCTTTTGCCGTATGTTGCGGACGAGTGAGCTGAAAAAAGCAGTAAGGGGGACCTTACTGCTTTTTTCTATTTATGCTGATCACTAGACGGAAAGGAGAACGTTCATTGCGAAAGACGCATGCTCTCACTGAAGCAGCGATTGAATTGGCATTGTTTGCCGTTTTGCTTTTGCTCGCGTTATACGTGCCGTTTATCGGTTTCATTGCTGCTTTGTTTTTAGCGCTTCCGTTTATGGTGTTTACGATGCGCCACGGGCTCATTCCCGCGTGGTTGCTGCTTGCGGCGGCGCTTGTCGTCTCCGGTTTGATCGGATCGCTTTTGTCGCTGCCGATGGCGCTTATGTTCGGAACTTTTGGCATAGCGGTCGGCGCGATGCTGGTGAAAAAGAAAAATCGTTACCTTGTTTTGCTTATTGGTGCGCTCGTATTTTTAGCCAACATTGTGCTTGACTATGTCATTTCGATTCAATTTTTGCAAGTTGATATGATCCAAGATACACTCGCGCTAGTGCGTGAATCATTTGATACGGCAATGCGCGTCATGGAAGGAATGGGGCAAACACCGCCGACGGAGATGAAAAAACAGTTTGAGCAAGCCATTGTGCTGATTAGTTACATGACTCCGACTTTGTTTTTCGTCGCCTCGTTTGTGTTGGCGTACGTGACGATTATTGTCTCGCTTCCAGTCATGAAACGTCTGAAACTGCCAGTCGGCACGTGGCCGCCGTTTCGTGAGCTTTCCTTGCCCAAAAGCGTGTTATGGATTTATGTCCTTGTGCTCGTTTTATCCCTATTTCCGCTTAAAGAGGGAACATTTACATACATTGCTGTATTGAACGTATCTTACGTGTTGCAGCTTGCCTTGATTGTTCAGGGGTTTTCATTTTTGTACTACGCCGCTTACAAAAAAGGCATAGGAAAAGGTGTTGTTGTCGCGGGGACGGTTATTTGCTTATTCCTGCCTTTTCTACTTTATCTTGTGGCGATATTCGGTATAATTGATTTAGGATTTGATTTGCGCCGCCGCATATAATAATTGGATAAAGTAAGCCATTTTTGCAGTGTAGGAGCTGACTTGAATGTCTCATTTTTACGAAAGGAAAACGTACCGTTATCCGTCCTATGCGTTAGCCGCCTTGGCGGTGCTTATGGCTGTTAGCTTGTTTTATTTTCAATGGATGCTTGGGCTCGTCGGTCTTCTCGGTGTTGGTTTTTTGCTTTATTACGTCATTTGGTCGCAACGCTCTTTACACAAGGAGCTGCAACAATATATTTCCAACTTGTCATACCGAGTAAAAAAAGTCAGCGAGGAAGCGCTGATGCAGATGCCGATCGGTATTCTGCTCCTCGATGAGGAAGACAAAATCGAATGGTCGAACCGGTTTTTAGCAGCTTGTTTTAAAGAACAGACATTAATTGGGCGTTCGCTCGCTGAACTTTCCGAACCGTTGGCTGCTTTTGTGAAAAAAGGGAAAACCGACGAAGAAATCATTGAACTGAATGGAAAACAGCTGAAAGTGATCGTCCACCGCCATGAACGGCTTCTTTACTTTTTCGATGTTACTGAGCATATGGAGCTGAGACGGCGTTATGAGACAGAGCGATTGGTGTTGGCGATCATTTTTCTTGATAATTACGATGAGATTACCCAAGGAATGGACGATCAAGCGAAGAGCCAAATGAACAGCCTTGTCACGTCCGTATTAAACCGTTGGGCGAATGATTACGGCATCTTTTTAAAACGAACGTCCTCCGACCGGTTTATTGCTGTATTAAACGAGCATATATTGACGCAATTGGAAAAAAGTAAGTTTTCGATTTTGGACGAAGTGCGTGAACAAACGGCAAAACATCAGGCCCAGATTACGTTAAGCATCGGCATCGGTGCCGGCGTGTCCTCGCTTCCCGAACTTGGGACGCTTGCTCAATCGAGCCTAGACCTAGCGTTAGGACGCGGCGGCGACCAAGTGGCGATTAAGCAAGGAAACGGAAAAGTCAAGTTTTACGGAGGCAAAACGAATCCGATGGAAAAGCGGACGCGCGTCCGCGCCCGCGTCATTTCCCATGCGCTTCGCGAACTGATTGCCGAGAGCGATAAAGTGCTCATTATGGGTCACAAATACCCGGATATGGACGCGCTTGGAGCCGCCATTGGCATTTTAAAAGTTGTTCAATCGAACCAAAAGGAAGGATTTCTTGTTGTTGACGCTATGAAAACAGACGCTGGAGCGCAGCGGCTGCTTGAGGAAATGAAAAAACAGGCCGATTTATGGGCAAGATGCATCAAGCCAGAACAGGCGCTTGAGCTCATAACGGAAGATACGCTTTTGATCGTTGTTGATACCCATCGGCCGTCGCTTGTCATTGAGGAACGGCTGTTATATCGTGCCGACCATATCGTCGTCATCGATCACCATCGCCGCGGTGAAGAGTTTATCGAGGCGCCGATTCTCGTCTATATGGAGCCGTACGCCTCGTCGACGTCTGAGCTTGTCACTGAGTTGTTGGAGTATCAGCCAAAACGAGTGAAACTTTCGATGCTTGAAGCGACAGCGTTGCTTGCCGGCATTGTCGTTGATACGAAGAGCTTCACGCTCCGCACCGGTTCACGGACGTTCGATGCGGCTTCATATTTGCGCGCTCAAGGGGCGGATACGGTGCTCGTGCAAAAGCTGCTGCGGGAAAGCGTGGCCAATTACGTTAAACGGGCAAAATTGATTGAGCGGGCAGCAATCGATGAACATGGCATTGCCATCGCTAAAGGAGACGAGAACGAAGTGCATGACCAAGTGTTAATCGCGCAAACGGCTGATACGCTTCTCACGTTAAGCGGTGTTGTCGCTTCGTTCGTCATTTCCAAGCGAGGCGACGGAACAGTCGGCATTAGCGCCCGCTCGCTGGGCGATGTCAATGTGCAAGTGATTATGGAACGGCTTGGCGGAGGCGGGCACTTAACGAATGCTGCCGCTCAGCTTTCCGGTGTGACGGTCGGAGAGGCGGAGCAGCAGCTGCGTGAAGCGATTCATGACTATTTTGAGGGGGGTAAGCCAGTATGAAGGTCATTTTTTTGAAAGATGTAAAAGGAAAAGGGAAAAAAGGGGAAATCAAAAACGTTGCCGACGGTTATGCGAACAACTTTTTGTTCAAACAAGGGTTGGCCATTGAAGCGACGCCAGCGAATTTAAAAGCACTCGAAGCGCAAAAACAAAAAGAACAGCGCCAAGCGGCGGAAGAGCTGGCGAATGCCAAAAAGTTAAAAGAGCAGCTTGAAAAGCTGACAGTGGAAATTGCGGCGAAGGCAGGTGAGGGAGGCCGTTTGTTCGGCTCGATCACGAGCAAGCAAATTGCTGAGGCGCTGCAAGCCCAGCACGGCCTAAAGCTCGACAAGCGGAAAATCGAGCTTAACGATGCCATTCGCGCCCTCGGATATACGAACGTGCCGGTGAAGCTTCATCCGGAAGTGTCAGCAACATTAAAAGTGCACGTGACGGAACAAAAATAACGGTGACGGTTCACTCCAAGATGCGAAGATGTCCCCGCCCGCTGCGGCGGGGCTTCCTTGCTTATCGGCTAACAGGGGAAAAGGTGGTGAGACGATGAGTGAACTTTTTTCTGAACGAATTCCTCCGCAAAGCATTGAAGCCGAGCAGGCTGTGCTTGGCGCCGTGTTTTTAGATCCCACTGCGTTAACGCTCGCTTCGGAAATGTTAATTCCAGAAGATTTTTACCGCGCGGCCCATCAAAAAATTTTCCACGCCATGCTTCGTGTCGCCGACAAAGGCGAACCGGTTGATTTAGTCACAGTGACAGCGGAACTCGCTGCTTCCGAGCAGCTTGAAGAGATCGGCGGTGTCTCATATTTAAGCGAGCTCGCCGATGCCGTGCCGACAGCGGCTAACGTTGAATATTACGCCCGCATCGTGGAAGAAAAATCGGTGCTTCGCCGCCTCATCCGTACGGCGACATCGATCGCCCAGGACGGGTATACAAGGGAAGACGAAATCGACCTTCTGCTTGATGAAGCAGAACAAAAAATTATGGAGGTTTCCCAACGGAAACATTCAGGTGCCTTTAAAAATATTAAGGATATTCTCGTTCAAACGTACGATAATATTGAAATGCTCCATAACCGGAACGGAGAAATTACCGGCATCCCGACGGGATTTACTGAGCTTGACCGGATGACGTCCGGTTTTCAGCGGAGCGATTTGATCATCGTTGCTGCCCGGCCGTCGGTCGGGAAAACGGCGTTTGCTTTAAACATCGCGCAGAACGTAGCCACAAAAGCAAACGAAAATGTTGCCATTTTCAGTTTAGAAATGAGTGCCCAGCAGCTCGTGATGCGGATGCTTTGCGCCGAGGGAAATATCAATGCACAAAACTTGCGCACCGGCCAACTGACGCCGGAAGACTGGGGTAAGCTGACGATGGCGATGGGGAGCTTATCGAACGCTGGCATTTATATTGACGATACGCCGAGCATCCGCGTCAGTGATATTCGCGCCAAGTGCCGTCGTCTGAAACAAGAAAGCGGCCTTGGCATGATCGTCATTGACTATTTGCAGCTTATCCAAGGAAGCGGACGCAGCAAAGAAAACCGCCAGCAGGAAGTATCGGAAATTTCCCGTTCGTTAAAGGCGCTCGCCCGCGAGCTCGAAGTGCCAGTCATCGCCTTGTCACAGCTGTCGCGCAGCGTTGAGCAGCGCCAAGACAAGCGGCCGATGATGTCCGACATTCGTGAATCCGGAAGCATTGAGCAAGACGCTGATATCGTCGCTTTTTTATATCGGGATGATTATTACAACAAAGATTCCGAGAACAAAAATATTATCGAGATCATTATCGCGAAACAGCGTAACGGCCCAGTGGGGACGGTACAGCTTGCTTTTATTAAAGAGTATAATAAATTTGTGAACTTAGAGCGCCGTTTCGATGAGGCGCAAATTCCGCCAGGAGCATAAAACAGCGCGATGCCAATGGCATCGCCTCTTTTCATGTCTCTGGTTAATAAACGAATAAAATAGTTTATAATTGTTTTTAATGTTCGTGTTTCATTGACTTTATGCCTGAAAACTGTTACACTTACAATGTTTAGACCGTGGAAACTGGAGGTGCTCGCCATGTCGTCAGTTGTTGTTGTCGGCACACAATGGGGCGATGAAGGGAAAGGAAAAATTACTGACTTTTTATCGGAAAATGCGGAAGTGATTGCCCGATACCAAGGAGGAAACAACGCCGGACACACGATCGTGTTTAACGGGGAAAAGTACAAGCTGCACTTAATCCCGTCGGGCATTTTTTATAAAGATAAAATTTGTGTCATCGGCAACGGAATGGTTGTCGACCCGAAAGCGCTTGTCGCTGAACTCTCATATTTGCATGAACACGGCATTTCGACGGATAATTTACGCATTAGCAACCGCGCTCATGTTATTTTGCCATACCATTTGAAACTGGATGGGCTCGAGGAAGAGCGGAAAGGTGCGAACAAAATCGGCACGACGAAAAAAGGGATTGGCCCGGCATACATGGACAAAGCGGCGCGCATCGGCATTCGTATCGTTGATTTGCTTGACCGCGATGTGTTCGCGGAAAAGTTGGCCCGCAATTTAGAAGAGAAAAACATGTTGTTTGAAAAAGTGTACGGGGTCGAAGGCTTCCGGCACGAGGACATTTTCGAAGAATACTACGAGTACGGTCAACAAATCGCTAAGTACGTTTGCGACACATCAGTCGTGTTGAACAATGCGCTCGATGAAGGGCGTCGCGTCTTGTTTGAAGGGGCGCAAGGTGTCATGCTCGATATCGACCAAGGGACATATCCGTTTGTTACGTCATCCAACCCGGTAGCTGGTGGGGTGACGATCGGCGCTGGTGTCGGCCCAACGAAAATTAAACATGTCGTTGGGGTGGCGAAAGCATACACGACGCGCGTCGGCGATGGGCCGTTCCCGACCGAGCTGCACGATGAAATTGGCGACCGCATCCGCGAAGTCGGCCGCGAGTATGGGACGACAACCGGCCGTCCGCGCCGCGTCGGCTGGTTTGACAGCGTCGTCGTCCGCCACGCCCGTCGGGTGAGCGGTATCACCGACTTGTCGCTCAATTCGATTGACGTCTTAACCGGTATTGAAACATTGAAAATTTGCGTGGCCTACCGTTATCGTGGTGAAGTGATTGAAGAATTTCCAGCCAGCTTAAAAGTATTGGCCGAATGTGAGCCGATTTATGAAGAGCTGCCAGGCTGGACGGAAGACATTACTGGTGTGAGAAGCTTGGACGAGCTGCCGGCGAACGCTCGCCACTATGTCGAGCGCATTTCCCAGCTCACCGGCATCCCGCTCTCGATTTTCTCCGTCGGCCCGGATCGCTCGCAAACGAATGTCGTCCGCAGCGTCTACGCGTAAGCGAGTGACGGTCGATAGGAAGCAGGCATAGATGCTTGTGCGTCTATGCCTTTTTCATTGTTTTCGCGCCGGAGATCACATTTTCGAAGCCACTTGCCTTTAAGGAGAAAAAGTCGATCAGCCTACCCCTCAAAATGGCAATCGACAAAGGATGATTTCATTTTCATAACATGATAAATTAGTAATGATAGCATTCCATCGCAAAAGGGAAGGATGTGAACGAGATGGAAAAACGCATTTTAGTTGTTGATGATGAAAAACCGATTGCTGATATTTTGCAATTTAACTTACAAAAAGAAGGATACGAAGTGATTTGCGCTTACGACGGTGAAGAAGCGCTTCAAAAAGTGGAAGAAACAATGCCGGATTTAATTTTGCTTGATATTATGCTTCCGCTAAAAGATGGGATGGAAGTATGCCGCGAAGTGCGAAAAAAATACGATATGCCAATTATTATGCTGACGGCGAAAGACTCGGAGATTGATAAAGTGCTTGGACTGGAGCTCGGAGCAGACGATTATGTCACCAAACCGTTCAGCACGCGGGAGCTATTGGCGCGGGTGAAAGCGAACTTGCGCCGCCATGCGCAAACAGCGACCCAAGAGGAAGAGGAGAGCGAAACGAATGAAATCGTCGTCGGTCCGCTTGTAATCCGTCCGGACGCGTATGTCGTACAAAAGCGCGGGGAAACGATTGAATTGACTCACCGCGAATTTGAACTGCTCCACTATTTGGCGAAACATATTGGCCAAGTGATGACGCGCGAGCATTTGTTGCAAACGGTCTGGGGTTATGACTATTATGGCGATGTACGCACGGTCGATGTAACGGTAAGACGGCTGCGTGAAAAAATTGAGGATAACCCTTCTCACCCGTCATGGATCGTTACTAGACGGGGGGTCGGCTACTACTTGCGCAACCCGGAACAGGAGTCATGAGCCGAGATGAAAAAGTTAGGTCCGTTTCGTTCGATTCATTTTAAGTTTGTCATTATTTATGTGTTGTTGATTCTCATTGCGATGCAAATTATTGGCGTGTACTTCGTCCGCAAGCTGGAAACGGAACTGGTGCAAAACTTCAAAAACTCGTTGAACGAACGGGTGACGCTGCTTGCTTATAACGTTGAGCAGGCAATGAGTCGGGAGCGGGATGAGAAAAGCCCGACATTGGAGGAAGACATCCGTTCGCTTCTTCATGATTTCGTTTCCCAAGATATTTCAGAGGTGCGCGTCATCGATGAGAAAGGGAAAGTATTGGCGACGTCCAATCCGTATATGCAAAACATCGTCGGAAAGCGAACGACGGAGATTTATGTGAAACGTTCGCTCGTCACGGGTGAAATTGTCGACCGGATGCTGCTTGATTCGAAGACAGGCTATCGGATGTACATTTCCTCAACTCCGATCAAAACGAGTGGGGAAGTCAAGGGTGTCATTTATGTGATTGCCTCGATGGAAAACGTCTTTTCACAAATGAGGCAAATTAATATGATTTTGGCGACCGGAACGGGGATCGCTCTCGCCATTACCGCCGTGCTCGGCATTTTTTTGTCGCGCACGATCACCCGCCCCATTTCCGATATGCGCCGACAAGCGCTGGCGATGACGAGAGGCGATTTTTCACGCAAGGTGAAAGTGTATGGCTACGATGAAATCGGGCAGCTGGCGATGACGTTTAACAACTTGACAAAAAAGCTGCAGGAGGCGCAGGCAACGACGGAAGGGGAGCGGCGCAAACTTGAGTCGGTGCTGACACATATGACCGACGGGGTCATCGCGACCGACCGCCGCGGCCGCGTCATTTTGATTAATGATGCAGCGCTCAACATTTTGAATGTTTCACGTGAAACAGTGCTGTCGAGTTCAATTGTTGATGTGCTTGGCATCGCCGATCAATATACGTTTGAAACGTTGCTCGAGGAGCACGATTCGCTCATTTTGGATTTCAGCACAGATGAGGAATTGTATATTTTGCGCGCCTCGTTGTCAGTCATTCAAAAAGAAGGCGGACTGATCAACGGGTTGATCGTCGTCTTGCACGACGTGACTGAACAGGAAAAAATCGACCGCGAACGGCGGCAGTTTGTCGCCAATGTGTCGCATGAATTGCGCACGCCGCTGACGACGATGAAAAGTTATTTAGAAGCGTTGGCTGACGGTGCTTGGCAAGATAAAGAGATCACACCAAGATTCATTCAAGTCGTGCAAAATGAAACCGAGCGGATGATTCGGCTCGTCAACGATTTGCTCCATCTATCGAAACTAGACAGCAAAGACTATAAACTGAAGAAAACGTGGATCAACTTCTCGGCTTATTTTCACAAAATTATTGACCGGTTTGAACTGACAAAAAGCGACAATATCCGGTTTGTTCGCAACATTCCACGCGAGGCGATTTTCATTGAAGTGGATGAAGATAAAATTACGCAAGTGTTGGATAACATCATTTCCAACGCAATAAAATACTCTCCCCAAGGTGGGACGATCACGTTTCGGGTGCGCGAGCTGGCTGATGAAATCATCATTAGTATCAGCGATGAAGGAGTCGGCATTCCGAAAGCGGATTTGGCCAAAATTTTTGAGCGTTTTTACCGGGTCGATAAGGCACGGTCGCGCAAATTGGGTGGCACCGGCCTTGGACTGGCCATTGCCAAAGAATTGGTGCTCGCCCACGGTGGGACAATTTGGGCGGAAAGCAAAGAACATAAAGGGACGACGATTTACTTTACGTTGCCATTAGAACGAGAACAAAAGGATGACTGGTACAATGTATGAGCAGATTAAAACAGTCGTGTTGACGGTGCTCGTGCTGATCAGCATTACGTTGACGTTTGTTTTATGGACATACTATCCGAAATATGATGTGCTGCAAAACGATGATTATATTCAGCACGTTTCCGTGAGCAATACACAAGTCGATACGGCGATGGTCGTGCAGCCCAAACAGATGATTATCCATAAAAACGGTGCCCACTATGCCGTGACGAAAGAAGAAGAGAAAAATAAAGTGTTGAAAGAAATAAAAAAATGGACGCTTGACGACTTCGAAAACATTTCGTCTTCTGTTCCGGCAGGAAAGTTTTTTACGTTTTTAAATGGCAAGGAGCGGCTGGAAATTATTTATCCAGACGAAATCCCCATTGACATATACCGATTAATTTTCACTGTAGATGATAAAGGATTGGACGATTTGTCATTCGACCGTATTCTCGTTCCACTTGAAGGAGACGATGAGTTTCCAGTGTATTTTATGGCAACGGACAAGCAAAAAATTTATAAAGCGGTTGCTAGTGACGCTTCGCTGGTGGCAATCAGACGGCTGACGAAAGAAACAAACCATTTTGCCCGTTATTTTGCATATCCGGTCAGCGAGACGAAACAGCTTTACTTGCCGGAAAGCGAAGTGGCGCTCAGTAGCTTGCAATACTATACCGATGAATTAGATGTCGATAAATTTAAAGAGGCGCTTTTTAGCGATCCGAGTTTCGTTAAAAAAGACTTGATTCCGTTTGGTGAAGAATATACCGATGGTTCACGGCTGATGAACGTTGATTTTCTCCAACGAACGCTGTTGTATGTCAATCCAGCAGCGCGCGCCTCGGATATGAGCCAAACCAAATCGGAAACTCATCTCATTCAAAAAAGCATCAATTTTGTCAATGAACATGGTGGGTGGACCGATCTGTACCATTTTGTCCGCTGGAGTGAAGAGGACCGGAAAATCATTTTCCGCCTTGTTGTGAACGGCTATCCGGTTTTTAACGAATATGGCATGTCAGAAATTGTGGAAACATGGGGAGCAAGCGATTTAATGAAGTACCAGCGCCCGCTGTTCCGCCTTGAGATTGCTGACCGTAACCGTACACCGACAACGTTGCCGTCCGGCCGAGATATTGTCAAACAGATCGAAGCAATGAAAGACGTCCGTAAAGCGCTCGTGAAAGATATTGCCATCGGCTATGAGCTCATCAAAGATCCAGAACGGGAAAAGGTGATCCGTCTTGAACCGGCATGGTTTTATTTGTATGGGCAAACGTGGAAAAAAGTGAGTGTCGGTGGAGAGAGCAGAGGAGGGGGAACCAATGGATTGGAGTAAAACGAAGACGATTTTTATTATTGTGTTCCTCATCCTTGATTGTTTTTTAATTTATCAGTTTATGGAGAAACGAAACAGCAGTCAGCTTGACGTTATTTTAGAAACGACGATTGAAGAACAGCTCGAAGCGAACGGCATTACATATGTCGATTTGCCAAAAGAAGTGACAAAAGCGGTGTATGTTAGCGGTAAAAGTCGGTCGTTTACTAGTGCCGATACGAAAAAACTATCCGGACAAAAGGTAGAAATTGAAGGAGAAACAAAGTTGAAAGGGACGTTCACTCATCCGGTCGCTTTCAACTTCGAAGATCAGTACCAACTGAGCGAGTTTTTACAGCGGCACATCTTAAATGGGGAACAATATGCCTTTTGGTCATTTGACAAAAAGAAAGGTACAGTGATTTGCTACCAAGTATATGACGGGAAAATGATTTATGACAACGAAAACAGCAAGCTTGTCATCCACGTCAATGAGCAAAAAGAGGCGCTTTCCTACGAACAGACGATGCTCGTTGACTTGGAAAAATACGAACGGAAACAGGATGTCGTTCCGGCCATTAAGGCGATTGAGACGCTGTATCGAAGAGGACATTTGCAGCCAGGGGATCACGTCACTAGAATCGAGCTT
Organism: Geobacillus sp. FSL K6-3411; assembly: GCF_037965715.1. Classification (NCBI taxonomy): domain Bacteria; kingdom Bacillati; phylum Bacillota; class Bacilli; order Caryophanales; family Anoxybacillaceae; genus Geobacillus; species Geobacillus sp. FSL K6-3411. The sequence goes on along the minus strand of NZ_CP150187.1, from coordinate 3,595,875 downwards.
GGCTATTATGGACTTGTCCAATTTACTGCCTCGCAAGTGTTGACACCGACATGGCATATCGTGGTCAACCGGAAAAAAGACTATTTTGTCAACGCGTTTGAAGGGCAAGTCATTAATGATCAAGGAAATGTGTTGGAGTGAAAACAAATGACAATGCGATTTAGTGTACTAGCAAGCGGCAGTACTGGCAACGCCTTTTACATCGAAACAGACAGCCAGCGCCTGCTTGTCGATGCCGGCTTGAGCGGCAAACAGCTCGAGCAGCTATTCGCGGAAATCGGCCGCCATCCGAAGCAGCTTGATGCGCTGCTTGTGACCCATGAACATAGCGACCACATTAAAGGGCTCGGCGTCCTCGCCCGCAAGTACCGTCTGCCGGTTTATGCGAATGAAAAAACGTGGCGGGCAATGGAGCAGGCCATCGGTGACATCCCGACCGAGCAGAAATTTGTCTTTCCGCTCGGCACGGTGAAAACGTTTGGCGATGTTGACGTTGAATCATTCGGTGTTTCCCACGATGCAGCCGAGCCGATGTTTTACGTCTTCCACTATGGAGAGAAAAAGCTCGCCTTGCTCACGGATACCGGCTATGTGAGTGAGCGGATGAAAAAGACGATTGAAAACGCCGACGTATTTGTATTGGAGAGTAACCATGATGTCGGGATGTTGCGAATGGGGAGATATCCGTGGAACGTCAAGCGCCGCATTTTAAGTGATGTCGGCCATATTTCCAATGAAGAAGCGGGGCTTGTGCTCGCTGATGTGATTGGCGAACGGACGAAACAAATTTATTTAGCCCATTTAAGCCAAGATAACAATATGAAGGAGCTGGCGCGCATGACCGTGACGCAAACGCTTGAGCAGAGGGGTCTGGAGGTCGGCGACCGCTTTCGTCTGTACGATACTGACCCGCGTCAAGCGACAGCGTTGGCGTATGTGTGATGCCTCTTTTGTCTAAACTGAAGAAAATGCATTTGTTGGATTTTTTGTCCTGCTCATGATTATAATGAGGGATGGAGATGAATGAGAAAGGGGTGGTGAGCATGGGATATTACGATGACCATTATGAACCGAATGGACAGACGAGACGAAAACGGCGCAGCGGTTCGTTCGTTTCTGCGCTTGTCGGTGCTATACTAGGAGGGCTGCTCGTCCTCATGTCCATCCCGACACTTTCCCGTTGGGACGTCCTCCCATATGAGGTTGTGCCGCCGCAGGGCGGAGAGGAAGAACGTGAAGGGGAAAACGGGGCTCCCCCCATCCAGCAAAGTGTTTCTGTTGATGTGACAACAGCGGTAACGAAAGCGATCGATCAAGCGTCCGATGCGGTTGTCGGCGTCGTCAATATTCAGGCAGCGGGTTTTTGGTCGCAAGGAGGCGAAGCCGGTGTTGGGTCGGGCGTTATTTATAAAAAGGCTGGTGGCCGAGCGTTTGTTGTCACGAACCACCATGTCGTTGAAAACGCTAGCCAGTTGGAAGTGAGTTTAAAAGATGGAACGAGAGTGCCGGCCAAGCTGCTCGGCAGCGATGTGCTCATGGATTTAGCTGTGTTGGAAATTGACGCGAAACACGTAAAAAAAGTCGCCCAATTCGGCAATTCTGATACAGTGAAGCTGGGTGAGCCGGTCATCGCTATCGGCAATCCGCTTGGTTTACAGTTTGCTGGATCGGTGACGCAAGGAATTATTTCTGGGACGAACCGGACGGTGGAAGTCGACTTGGATCAAGACGGCACACCGGACTGGAACGCGGAAGTATTGCAGACAGACGCGGCGATTAACCCTGGCAACAGTGGCGGTGCTCTCGTGAACATGAAAGGACAAGTGATCGGAATTAATTCGATGAAAATTGCTCAAGAAGCGGTAGAAGGGATCGGATTTTCCATTCCGATCAATGCAGCCATCCCGATTATTTCCGACTTGGAAAAATACGGACAAGTACGTCGGCCATACATGGGGGTAGAGCTCCGCTCACTCAGCGACATCCCATCGTACCATTTGAAGGCGACGCTTCATTTACCGTCGAACGTGACAGAAGGAGTAGCAGTCATCCAAGTTGTGCCGATGTCGCCGGCTGCGCAAGCAGGTTTGCAGCAGTTTGACGTCATCGTGGCACTAGACGGCGAAAAAGTCCGTAACGTGCTTGATTTACGCAAGTATTTGTATACGAAAAAATCAGTTGGAGAGCAAATGGAAGTCACGTTTTATCGTGATGGGAAAAAGCGGACGATCACGATGAAACTGGCGCCCGAGTCGTACTAAACAAAAAAAACAGCGAAGGGAGCGGGAACGCTCCTTCTTTTTTCCACAAGGAAAGGGGCGAGAAAGATGATATTCACATGTGAAGAACATATTGATATCGCCATTGACGAATATGTGGATGAGACAGAACAGGCGCCTGATATCGAACCTGTGGATAACAATGAACAACAGTGCCGATTTTGTGAAAAAACGGCTGTATATGTAGTAGGAAAATGATATTTTTGCACAACATGTGGATATGTGTTGTGTATATGTGGATAATTGTTGTTGATAAGTTGTTTATAAGGTAGGGATTACTTGTGCATATCTCCATTGCAGCTGTAGGTAAGTTGAAAGAAAAATACTTGATCGCAGGGGTGCAAGAGTATACAAAGCGCCTATCTGCATACGCCAAAATAGAAATCATCGAAGTCGCTGATGAAAAAACCCCTGAGCGGGCTAGCGAACTCGAGGAAGAACAAATTAAACAGCGCGAGGGTGAGCGGCTGTTGGCGAAAATTCCACACGATGCCCATGTTATTGCGCTTGCCATTGAAGGGAAAATGAAATCGTCCGAACAATTCGCCGCTCGCCTCGATGAGCTTGCCACTTATGGAAAAAGCAAAGTGGTTTTTGTTATCGGCGGATCGCTTGGCTTAAGCAAACAAGTGATGGCTCGTGCTGACGAGGCATTGTCGTTTTCCAAAATGACTTTCCCACACCAACTCATGCGCCTTATTTTGCTTGAGCAAATTTATCGTGCGTTTCGGATTAACCGAGGGGAACCGTATCATAAGTAAATGGTTTTTTAGGAACCAACAAGGAAAGAACCGAATCATAAATAAATGATACCCGTGGTGCTATATAAATTGAAATAAAGGTTTTCTCCCGTTCCACGGCGAATAAATACAAAGAGAAAATAGGGGAACGGAGAGAAAATATGATGCCAAATCACAAAGACGAGATCGAAAAGTTGTCCACTGCCATGAAAGAAGCAAAAAGTAAACGAGCATATGAACGCTACCAAGCGATTTATCTTCATTTGCAGGGATATACCAAAGGAGAAATCGCAACGATTATTGGTCGATCCAAGAAAACTATTTATAACTATATTCATGCCTACGCCCAGCGCGGTCTTGATGGACTGGAGATGAAATACTCACCTGGCGCCCCACGTCGATTGACCCCTGAGCAGGAAAAAGAGCTGGCTTTGATCATTGAACATCAGCTCCCCGTAGATGTGGGATTCGAAGCAAAATATAATTGGACGCTTGCGATAATCGCTGAACTCATTCAACAAAAGTGGGGGCCAACATACACGCTTCGCGGAACAAGTGACATTCTGCATCGGTTAGGGCTAAGCTATACGAAACCGACCTATACACTAGCCAATGCCGATGAAGAGAAACAAAAAGAATTCGTCGAAATCACCTTCCCTGAAGTAAAAAAAAACTGGTAGATGGGAACATCGCCCATGTCCTCTTTCAAGATGAGTCGATGATTCGTGATTACCAAGCGATTCAAAAAACATGGTTTGTCAAAGGAAAACAACGAATCATTCCGACGTTTGGAAAACATCAAGGGCTGAAGCTGATTGGCACGTTGAACTACGAAACAGGGGAAGTGTTTTGCATCGAAGAAGAATGCTATGACGCGGAAACATTTCTTCGATTTCTTCAACTTGTGTTAGAACGCTATCCCACAGGCAAAATAGTGATGATTTTAGATAACGCTCGAATTCACCATGCCAAACTCATTCAGCCATTTTTAAAAGAACACGAAGATCGGTTAGAGCTCGTCTTTTTGCCACCATACAGTCCGCAATTGAACTTGATTGAAGGGCTATGGAAATGGCTGAAATCAGACGTGATTTACAACGTGTTCTATTCGAGTGTGCAAGAAATTAGAAAGAATGTCCAAGCCTTTATTCAGCGAATCAACCAGAAACCAGAACAAACGATCGATCGTTTGTGTGTTCAGTTGTAAATCTTTAATTCAACTTATATAGATAAAATCTCAAGACATAAAAACAGCCCTTGCATGAGGATCTCCTTTAAAATGAAAGTGCGAACAAACATCCAAAAGGAGAAGTCCCATGCAAGAGCACTTTCATTTTACAATAGACCAAGCAAAAATTCAAAAGCAATATGCCGCGATCTTATTCTTTGTATCAGAACAATTGCCTTGTATCCAGATGTATTTACAACGTCGAAATTGTCATTTGTTGAAGCAAGAGGATGAGGTCATCATCGCCATTCACATTCTTGGAAAATTGCTGGGGTTTACTTCGGAACGGGCTTGGCATCGATTTGTCATTGGAAACCTGTTCACAAAGGAAATGTTCCCAGAGCGCTCTCGATACAACCGTCGATGCCGGTCGTTGCGTTGGGCGATCAAATGGATTCGTCACCAACTCGCCAAACGTGGACAACATCACGCTTATGCGGTGGTGGATAGCTTACCCATTGAACTCTGCCACCACGCACGAATGTATCGCGTCAAACGATTTCAAGGAATCGCAGATATTGGGTATTGTGCATCCAAAAAGATGGCTTACTATGGATTTAAGCTTCATCTTCAGATTACCGACCAAGCGCTTCCGATGGGATATGTCCTGACCGAAGCATCCTGCCACGACCGGACAGCTGCGGAAACCGTGATGGCCCAACTTCCTCATCCGTATACACTTGGCGACAAAGGATATGTGAGCCAAGCCTTGCAAAAGAAACTATACGATGAATACAAAATCGCTTTTTGGACGCCTGCTCGGAAAAATCAACGAGTTGCGCAATCAAAAAAATGGAAACAATGGATGAAGCAAAAACGCAAAATCGTCGAAACTGCGTTCTCGGTTTTAGTGGATTCATTTCGGATTACGGAAATTCGTGCCAATTCGGTTTCTGGATTTGAAACAGCGCTTGATGGCATTTTATTGGCCCATTCTCTCGTTGTTCTTGGGCTAGTGGAGCGTTGACGCTCAACTAGCACCACGGGTATATATATATATCCTTTCAACAGCGCCTGCAGCAAAGCATAGCAAAGTTCGGCATCATGAAGTTTGTTTTCTCTGACTTGTTTCAGGCAGTCTTGGACATTAATTTTTTGTACCTTAATCGTTTCATGGGCTTCCAGCTTTTGCTGGCTGCGTTGGTGAACCTGATCGGTATAAAATACGTGAGTGACTTCGTTTGAACGCCAGGGTGCAGGATACAGTTTGCCAAGATAATGAACGGCTTCTCATTCATATCCTGTTTCTTCGAGCAATTCTCGTTTTGCCGCCTGCTCCAAGTTTTCTCCACGCTCTACTCCTCCGCCAGGGAGCTGTATGACGCAGGAACCGATTGGCTGGCGAAACTGTTCAATCAGTAAAAACGCATTTTTTTCCTTCGCAAGAATGACCACCGATTCGTTTTCTGGGACAGAAATATACATACGGCTATACTCATCTTCCATGATGGCATAACTGTTTTTTCTTAGTAACGTTTTTGGATGTTCCATCCGTCCCTCCTCCTATTCTTTGTTCTGTATTTCTGCGCATATAGAAGAAATTCCTTTTATCCATTACAATGGAAATGAAACTTTTGGAAATTTGGTTCGTAATATAATAAAAAGGGGGAGTGTGTGATGTCATCTGCATGGCTATTTTTTGGAGGCATTGCTTTGTTGTATTTCTTTGTGATGGTTCCGATTCAATATTTGTATATATCGGGGATAAAAGAACGGACAAGAAAATCGAAGCTTTCGCAAGAACAAATGTATGAAAATATGTCGTTTGAAGAAGAACAGCTGCATTACCACATGCAAGGAAATATAATGAATTGGCCTGCTGCGCTTGTTGCTCATTTTTTGTATCGATTGCGTCATTGCAATACAAAGGAGTAAAAGTGGGGGTGTGCGGGTCAGATGCACCACGGCTGTTTCGCTCCATTCCTTACGGATCTATTGACTGATGTTTACGGAGTGTATCTGTTGTAGAAAGATGTTTGGAGATGATAGGAGGAAGTAGGTGTCCATTTTATCCATATTCCTACACATATATCCGGTTGTGGAGATAAATATAGTAAAATGAAAAGAGAGGAAAGGATGTGAATAGGGATGACGGACACCTCTTCGCCAAAACCGATGAAAATAAAAGTCATTATAGCCGATGATAATTCCTTTGTTCGCGAAGGAATGCGAATTATATTAAGCACGTACGATGAGTTTGAGGTCGTAGCGACAGTGAATGATGGACAAGAAGCATTCCATTACTGCAAGAATCATGATGTAGATATCGCGCTATTGGATGTGCGTATGCCGAATATGAACGGGGTCGAAGCGACCAAACTCATATGTGAGCAAACAAAGACGAAACCGCTTATACTTACTACTTTTGATGACGATGAATATATTTTAGATGCCGTCCGAAACGGCGCGAAAGGATATTTTTTGAAAAATACCGACCCAGAGAGAATACGGGAAGCGATTAAAGCAGTATATAACGGAAATATCATTATGCAGGATGTTGTAATGGAAAAGATCAAGTTCAGCTTAAAAGAAGAAAAAGAAGCAGAACCTAAAGTCGACAAGAGCCTTTTTACGGAAAGAGAAATGGAAATTATGTCTCTCATTGCGAAAGGGCTTTCGAACAAAGAGATTTCGAAACAGCTTTTTATATCGGAAGGAACAGTCGCCAATTACATCACTTCGATTTTAGATAAAACAGGATTACAGCATCGCACACAGATTGCCATTTATTATTTAACAGGAAAAATTAGTTGAGGGAGATCAATGGAGCTTTGGTTCATCCTGAGCAAACTAATCGTGTGGGTCTACGTGGCTGTCTGTTACGTGTACTCTGATAATACCGCTATTTCTTGGTTTGTCTTTTCTTCTCTTGTCTACTTTTGTATCAATATGGTCATTTACATCGTCAAAAAAGATACAGTGAAAAAGGGCGCGGTGCTGCTATCGATCGGTCTTATACTTACTGCGAGTTTCTATATTTACCCTTTATTTATTTTGCTTTTGCCCATCAATCTATATGAATTCGTTTCTGGCCATATACGTAAAAAATGGATACTGTTTCTCTTGCTTTTGCTTCCAATTTTCTTTGTCCAAGAAGACGTATATCCTATATATGGACTTGTTGCGTCGTTTACTTTTATGGGTGTTACCATGGCAAAACAGTACACGTTTAGAACAGAACAATTGGAAGACCGCCTTGATAAAATGCGGAAAGATATGCAACGATTAACCAAGAGTTTAAACGAATATCATGAATACATAAAGCAGTCAGAATATACGCTGCAATTAGAGGAACGAAACCGGCTGTCTCAAGAAATCCATGATAAAATCGGACATTCCATGACCGGAGCACTCATTCAGATGGAAGCGGCGAAACGCTTAATGGATATGGACAAAGGAAAAGCAAAAGAACTATTGCAAAATGCCATCCATATTTCGAAAGAAGGAATTGAAAATATAAGAATGACGTTAAAACAAATAAAGCCTCCATCCGAACAAATCGGTATGAATCGAGTGAGATTATTCATAGAGGAATTTTCGGCTAAACATCATATTCGAATTCCGCTTGTATGCAAAGGGGATTTGGAGGTCATTTCCCCTATTCAATGGAAAATTATTTATGAGAATATTACCGAGGCGTTGACGAACGCGATGAAATATGCGGAAGCGACTGTCGTTTCCGTTGAGATTCATGTACTTAACACTCTCATTAAAGTGGAAGTGAAAGATAATGGAAAAGGCGCCGAAAAAATAAAAAAAGGCCTTGGAATCATGGGAATGGAAGAACGGGCCGCTTCGGTAAACGGTACTGTAATTGTCGATGGCACAAAAGGCTTTTCTGTGACAACGTTGCTTCCTATTCTTCAATGAATGACTTCATGCAGAAAACATGAAAATTCTCATGTGAAGAAGATGAACTCCTACACTTACAGGGGTTCGTCTTTTTTTCTATAATAAGCAACATAAAGCAGGTAAAGAGGGTGAAAGGATGAACATATTAGAAATCAAAAACGTAACGAAAAAATTTGGCGACTTCATCGCAGTAGATAATATGTCTTTAACGGTGGCGGAAAGGGAAATATTTGGATTCCTCGGGGCAAACGGCGCTGGGAAAAGTACGACAATCAATATGATTTCCGGGCTGCTGCGTCCCAATGCGGGTGAGATCAAGATTCTTGGAAAAGACATTGGCAAACATAGCCATTTTGCGAAAGGAAATATCGGTATCGTTCCCCAAGATATTGCGATTTATGAAGATTTAACGGCATATGAAAATGTGAAATTTTTTGCCGGCTTATACGGACTGCGTGGTTCCCAGCTACATGAGCGGGTAGAAGAAGCATTACAGTTTGTCGGATTAAGCGATAAACAAAAAAGCTATCCGAAAAATTTTTCAGGCGGAATGAAACGCAGATTAAATATCGCTTGCGCGATCGCCCATCGACCGAAGCTGATTATTATGGATGAGCCTACCGTGGGCATTGATCCGCAATCTAGAAATTATATTTTGGCCTCTGTCAAAAAGCTCAACGAAATGGGATGCACGATCATTTATACAAGCCACTATATGGAGGAAGTCGAAGAAATCTGCACGCGAATTGCCATCATTGATCATGGAAAAATCATTGCGGAGGGAACGAAAGAACAGCTTGAAGCGATTATCACGAATACAAAAGACGTTTGGATTGGAGTCAAATCAATGGATAACATGGATATCAACAAACTTAAAGCCATTAGTGGAGTAAAGGCAGTGCAATGCGAAGAAAACATGGTGAAAATCAGCTCGGATATAGGAGTCAATAACCTTAACCGCATTATCCAATGTTTGATGAATGATGGCGTAGAAATACGTTCACTGGAAGAAAAGTCACCAAATTTAGAAACGGTCTTCCTTACCTTAACGGGAAGAAATTTAAGAGATTAGCCTTGTAATACAAAGGAGGTTTGCCCTTGAATATCGTTAATATTGCCATAAAAGAAATAAAAAGAGAGTTTCGCGATGTGAGAACGCTTGTTTTTATGCTTGCATTTCCGATTGTGCTCATGTTAATACTTGGTACGGCTCTTTCCAATGCGTTTGATTCCACCATTTCGGTAGGGGATATTCATGTTTTGTACAAAGACAAAACGGCTGGGGAGTTTTCCAAATATGTTCGTACATTTATAGAAGAAGCAAAGAAATCTGACATTCATTTCAAAAAAGCTTCCTATCATATGGATGGGAGAAGAGAGGTCAAGCAGGGAAATTATGACGGTTACATGGAAATCGATAATCAAGGCGTACAGCTGTATACGAACAATAGCAATTCGGTCAAAGGCAGTATTATTCAAGGAATGGTGGCTGCTTTTGCCGATAAATATAATATGGTTGCGGCTGTGGTGCAAGTAAAGCCCAATCAAGTCCATATGCTGATGAACAACGGCCATCGTGATGATTATATACAAGAAACCCCCCTGCATTCTAAACGACAACCAGGCGCCATGGACTATTATGCCATTACGATGACAACGATGATTGCTCTTTATGGAGCCGTATCGGCCAGTTATTTAATAAGGGGAGAAAGAACACGGAAAACAGCAGATCGGTTACTAGCGGCGCCAATTCATAAAAGTGAAATTTTTATCGGAAAAATACTCGGAAGCATGGTTACCAATTTTCTTTGCGTTGCCATTATCATCGTTTTCAGTAAGTTTGTCTTCAAAGCGTATTGGGGAAACCATCTTGCACTCGTATACCTTGTAGTGTTCACCGAAGTACTATTCGCCGTTAGTTTCGGGCTAGGCATCAGCTACATTGCAAGGACAGAAGGAGCTGCGAAAATGATTGTCATGGTGGTGATACAGTTAGCGTCTTTCTTTGGCGGGGCGTATTTTAAAATAGAAGCTACAAGTACAATAGCAAGGTTGATTACTAATCTTTCTCCGCTCACATGGGCAAACACGGCTATTACGAAAATGATTTATGCCAACGATTTGTCCGCCAGCTTTCCTGCCATGCTCCTAAATGTCGGATTATCAGCATTGTTTTTGCTGATTGCAGGGATGTCGCTCACAAGACGGGAGGGATTATAAGATGCGCGATCTCGTTTGGCTAATAAGGCATACATTAAAAAGGACGTTTAGCAACAAAAGAAATATACTATTATATTTTGGTACTCCATTGATCGGGATTATAATATCTCTACTTGCTTACGGAGGTTCTACAGCGAAGGAGTTGCATGTCGGTATGATAAACCATGATCCTCATTATATTACCAATGATACGATACGTTTTATCAAAAGCATTGAACATATATCGGTTACGAAGGTGAAGAAATCGGAAATAGACGACAAAATCACGTCTGGAAAACTAGACTGTGTGGTTATTTTTCATTCAGGGTTTTCACAAAGCGTTCAAGAAGGACGTCCTAGCCATATTCAAATCGTTTCGATCCGGGGAACAGAAATTACAGGTTTTATCAAATCGTATCTGTATCATTACATCGATAATATTGCTGCCCTCGGCCAAATTGCAAAAGGGGATGAACATACGTTTTTGGAGATGTACAAACGTTATCAGCAAGCTCCGTTCAACATGTCAGTCCATTCGTTACAAGATACATCGAAACACAAATATATGACGTATCAAACGATCGGATATTTGCTCATGATCATGCTTTTATCGGCGGGAAATTTAGCCGAAATCATTATTAAAGAAAAAGAAAATCGAACCTATTTCCGATTATTATCCACTCCTATTAATGCAAAGCAGTATGTATTATCAAATGTCATCGTCAACATGATCGTAATGACGGGGCAGATTATCATTACGCTAATCATGATGGATACAGTATTTCACATCAAAACAAATATTCCTTTTTGGCAAATGACAACGATCCTTATGCTTTTTGCCTTGGTAGCCATTGGAGTAGCGTTAATGACAGTGGCTTTTGCGAGCAGTTCCGCTTCTTCAGGAGCGATGCAAAATTTATTAACGGTTCCTACATGCATGCTTGCTGGATGTTTTTGGCCAGTGGATATTATGCCTGCGTTTGCGCAAAAAATGGCTGATTTTCTTCCGCAGCGGTGGGCGTTAGATACGCTATTGAAATTACAGCAAGGGCATCATTTCGGAAGCTTATATTTAAATATACTGATTCTCTTTGCCTTTGCGCTCGCTTTTTTCTTAATTGCTGTTTACAAATTTGGGAGAAATCATAGTGTGGGCAATTTTTTATAACCAATGTCTCTTTCCCATGGTTAGGCAAATATAGGTGATCATTTTACAAAACATCACTATACCCGTGGTGCTAGATAAAATCAGACAAGCATAAAAATAGCCCTTGCATGAGGATCTCCTTAAAATGAAAGTGCGACCAAACATTTAAAAGGAGAATTCACATGCAAGAGCACTTTCATTTTACAACAGATCGAGCCAAACTTCAAAAACAATATGTATCGATTTTGTGTTTTGTATCAGCTCAACTATCGAGTATCCAGATTCATCTTCAACGTCGAAATCTTCATTTGTTGAAACAGAAGGACGAGGTCATCATCGCCGTCCATGTCCTTGGAAAGTTGTTAGGCTTCACTTCCGAACGGGCTTGGCACCGGTTTGTGATCGGGAATTTGTTTTCCAAGGACTTGTTCCCTGAACGTTCTCGATACAACCGTCGCTGCCGAGCGCTTGGCTTTGCGATCAAGTGGATGCGGCACCAGCTGGCCAAGCGTGGACAACACCATGCGTATGCGGTCGTGGACAGTTTGCCGATCGAGCTGTGTCATTCAGCTCGAATGTATCGCGCCAAACGGTTTCGTGGAATTGCGGATATTGGCTATTGTGCTTCCAAAAGGATCACTTTCTATGGGTTGAAACTTCACCTGCAGGTCACCGACCAAGGGCTTCCGATGGGATATGTTGTCACCGAAGCGTCTTGTCACGACCGGGTGGCCGCTGAAACCGTCATGACGCAAATTCCACATCCATATAACCTAGGTGACAAAGGGTACATCAGCCAAAAACTGCAAAAGAAGCTGTACGAAGAGCATCGAGTCGCTTTTTGGACGCCCGTTCGAAAAAATCAGCGAATTCTCCAATCCGACGCATGGAAACAGTGGATGAAACGAAAACGCAAAGTGATTGAAACCGTGTTTTCGATTTTAGTCGATTCGTATCGGATCACCGAGATTCGAGCGAACTCGGTTTCTGGATTTGAAACGGCACTGGATGGTATTTTACTGGCTTACTCCCTTGTTGTTCTTGGGCTAGTTGAGCGTTAAGACTCAACTAGCACCACGGGTAACTTGGTTTATTTTCTTGTGCTTCTCTCGCTCTAGTATTTTCAGATAATCATAATCGCTTTGTATTCTAATTCCTAGAAAATGATTTTTTCAAGTCTCATCATTGTTTTTCCTCTGTCTCTTCCGTTATTTTTATTCCTTTTCAGCTTCCAGCTTCTCCACAATCATAAACAGTTCCTGCTTCAGCTGCCGATTCAGCACTACGGGGACATGGATCATGGTATTTTGCCCCATGATGAACGAAAAAGGTTCGTTTTCGTCGATCAATCGTGCTAACGAACGAAGACCAGCGGCTTTGAAGCGACCTTCTAATGGAAATCCAGCAATGCTACGCATATAAAACGTATTGTCGTCAAAATACCCGTCAATGACTTGTAATCGCTTCGTCATAAACAGATCTTCTCCCTTCAGGAATAAATTTATTTGGGTTAGAACTTTGGCAACGCCTCCACGGCATCCGCCAAATCACTATAGCTGTCTTTTAAGTATCGGGATGTCGTGGCGATATTACTGTGACCAGCAAGCCTCCGCACTTTCTCGATATCGTTGTTCGTCGCCTTTAACATCCACTTACAAAACGTATGCCGAAACATATGGGGCGTCAGTTTTTTATTTGGCAGGCTGTAGCTTTCGATCATTCGCTGGATGCCCCTTACCGAAAACTTCGGAGAACGTTGGCTGTAAAAGACGTATGGCGATTCGGCCACATGCGGTTTCTTTTTCGCCATTTCCGCGCGAAACTTAAGCCAATCCTCGAGTTCTGCCAGCAAGATATTCGAGATCGGTACCGTCCGAACCTTCATCCCCTTTCCCACGATCCGAATTCGTTTCATCTCTAAATCTAAGTCCGTTAATTTTAAATTGGATAACTCCTCTACTCGCAATCCTGCATAGGTAAGCAGGTACACCACTGCACGGTCCCGGCGATATTTCTCTTCAGGATCGACTCCCCGGCTTTGCACCGGTTTTTTCCGCATCCGATGCAATAAGTCCTCGAATTCTTCTTCTGTGAGCCACATGATTTTTTCGTTATCTTCATCGGCTGATTTTAAATCCTGGATGTCTTTCATTGGGTTCTGCTCAAGCTTATGATGTTTGACCGCCCACGCATAGAAGCTTCGCAGCGAATTCAGACGGCGATTGATCGTGGAGATAGCCAACGGTTTCCCTTCTACCGGATTCAACATTTGCTGAATCCATTTGCGAATGTCGGCCGACGTAACGTAATCGCCTGGACGAAGATGCAAGTCTTTCAAAAACTGATTCACGTCATTGAGATAGGAGATCACGGTGTTAGGAGAAAACCCCTTCTCTTGCAAATACGTTTCATATTCGTGTAGCATCTTTTTCATCCTTTCACTTATACGACGAGTTTAAAAGGGTTCGAAGAGCAAAAAATCGATTGAAAAAATAACATTATATGACGAGTATATCATAAAAAAGAATAGATTGTTAGACATATAACGTAGATTATATGACTAGTTTAATCATATAAAAAAGACGAGAAAAAATCTCGTCTCGTTTTGTTGGGTATTGTTGAATGCAACATATTTTGTCAACCCTCTACAAATGAGAAAAACCCCTTGTATATCAAGGGGGATGGTTACTTGTTGTTGATTTATAAGTTTTTTCAGAAAAGATCATATTTACATATTTGTGTCGCTGAACATTTCTCTGGTAATACAACGGACTGTAGATTTGTTTGCAATATTAAATATGAAATATGCTAAAAAAAGTAATGATATTGACCAAAACAATCCTTTATATATAAATTGAAATAAAGGTTTTCTCCCGTTCCACGGCGAATAAATACAAAGAGAAAATAGGGGAACGGAGAGAAAATATGATGCCAAATCACAAAGACGAGATCGAAAAGTTGTCCACTGCCATGAAAGAAGCAAAAAGTAAACGAGCATATGAACGCTACCAAGCGATTTATCTTCATTTGCAGGGATATACCAAAGGAGAAATCGCAACGATTATTGGTCGATCCAAGAAAACTATTTATAACTATATTCATGCCTACGCCCAGCGCGGTCTGGTACCGTCAAGAATTTTGTGTAATGTAAGATAGATAGGGTATCTCTGAAATGGATTTGGAATGGATAGGGAACCGGTTTCCTTCACACAAGAGACTGAATATTCAGTCTCTTGTGTGGAAAGGGAAAATCCCCTTATTTTGTTTATTTACAATATTTGGTTAACAATAACGTTCTTCAAACATTCGTTGAAGGGCTTCTTGCGCTTCGGCAAATCCTCGCAACTTTCGCCCTGCCCATTTCTCGTTAAAGTCCTGTATCGTCAAATATACGACTTTTTCAGCGGCTTCTAAACTGCTCAAACTGTTCATCGGTTTTAGGCGTTTCCGAATCTCCTTGATCGTTCGTTCGATGGCATTGGTCGTATAAATCACACTTCGAATACTGCTTGGATAGTCCATAAAGGTGAGAAGGACATCCAACTCATTTGCCCAAGATTGGACTTCCCTTGGGTATTTGTGAGACCATTTGGATTGAAACTGTTGAAACATCTCCAATGCGATTTCTTTATTCGGAGAACGATAAATGAGTTTCAGGTCCTCCGCCATTTCGAATTGATCTTTTTTCCGAACACGGCTGAGGGTGTTGCGGACTTTGTGCACGACACAGCGCTGCACATCGGCTTTCGGATACACCGCCTTAAAGGCTTCCTCCAACCCCGGAAGGCCATCGAAGACGCCAAGAAGCACTTCCTTGACGCCTCTTTTGTAGAGCTGTTGGAGAATCTCCTGCCATACATAGGCGCTTTCTTGTCCTCCTACGAAGAAATCAAGAATTTCACGATACCCTTCTTCGTTCACCCCCAATACCACATAAATAACTTCTTTCTCTACCGTATCCCGGCGAAGTTTCACGTACAAGCCGTCCAAATATAAGACCGAATAACGCTGGTGTAGTGGACGAGCGTGCCATTTCTCGATGTCTTCCTTCACGACATCGGTAATCCGGCTGATCGTCGCAGGAGAATAGGTGCTTCCTAGAATTCGTTCGATAAACTTGCCAATTTCACGCGTGCTCATGCCACTTTGGTACATCCTAATGATTGCTTCCTCCAGCCAGCCCGTGTGCCGTTGGTAAGGGGCAAACAACTGTGTTTGAAATTCCCCGTTTCGGTCTCTTGGAACCAAAAGACCCTCAATCCGGCCATATTGTGTATCTAGATTTCGCTGATAGTAGCCGTTTCTCATATTCGGCGTTCCAGCCTGTTCGATTTCGAGGAAATTTTTGATTTCTTCCCGCATAATCAGTTCTAATTTTTCTTTTACAAACTGACGAATGGCATTTTCCAGTTGATTTGCCCAGTCGACATTCGGTATACTTCTTTTAGACATAGGTAGGGTACTCCTTTCTCTGGAATGTGTTGTGGTCCAAATCAGAGAATACCCTACCTTTTTTCTTTTGTTCTAGCAAAATGCTTTACACAAAATTTTATACATCATCGGGGTAATGAACTTGTCAACGATAAATAATCAATCAAATGAACAAAGGTCGATAAATTTGGGAAAAGAGTTCAGTTTGGCTTTAATTATGTTTCATCAAACGGTAGCAGAAAGAGTGGGGTTGAATTTAACAGATTATAAAGTATTGGGAATCATCCCATTTGAAGGATTGACCGCTGGGGAAATAGCATCAATAACAGGCTTGTCAACGGGCATGGTGACAACAGTTGTGGACAGGCTTGAAAAGAAGAATTTTGTATATAGGGATAGAGATCCAGACGATAGGCGAAAGGTGATTATTAAAGCAAATTTTGAAAAAATAGGCTCTGAATTAGGGCCATATTTCCAATCATTTGGACAGGAAATAGGGAAGGTTGTATCTAAGTATAGTCCAGCAGAAATGGAAGTAATAAATGATTATATTAGGAAAACTACTGAAGTATTTAAGCGGGAAACGAAGAAAATAAAACAAAAATAATGTTCTGTGCATTTTTGTGAACTGTACCATAATTATTCGTAAAGCTGGATATAGAGGTGAGATCCACTTTCGACCTCCGTGTGGAAAAAACAAGTAGATGTGCTTTGTTATTTGTATACACATAAATAGAGACACCATTACTTGGGATATTAAACAGATACTTACTATCGTTGCCAAAAATGATGTGTTTCCGCTGCTCGCTCTACCTATCAGTTATTTTTCTCCCTTGAGTCTTGACCTTCTCGACAATGGCGACGAGGTAGTTGTTGATGTCTGTTTCCCATCATTCACAACATTGGGCGGGAGAAAACGAAAAGGGAGTTGCTTCGCTACGCAACTCCCCCGCATTGGGCCGATATTTTATTTTTGCCGCTTTCTTTCGAACGGAGCAATAAGTGATCCGCATAGACGTATGCCTTTTCGAGTGATGTCGTTCCTCCTGTCTGGAAAAAGTAGAGACCGAATGATGATGTGTAAGCAATTGGACGTTTGGCCGTTCCGTCATCGACCAACACCGTGCTGTGGCGTACAGTTTCCCGCATCTTTTCGACAAGCTGAACACTTTCTTCAAATGTGCGATGGCGCAAAAACATGGTAAACTCTTCCCCACCGCTGCGGAACAAAAAATCGTCCTCTTTAAGAAACTGTTTCAATGTCAAGGCAAAGTGGCGAATGACTTCATCGCCGACGGCGTGGTTGTACGTGTCATTAATCGCTTTAAAATTGTCGATATCAGCAACGACAACGCCAATCCATTCCCCTGTTCCATTTAACTTGGCAATCGTCTGGTCCATGTAGGCTCGGTTATGAACACCGGTCAGAAAATCGGTATATGCCATTCTTTCAAACTGATCGCGTTCTAGTTTATGCTGGATGCTTTGCGATTTGGAAAAGAATGAGCAGCTGACGAAGTAATTGAGCAAAAACAAACTCAAGAGCATATCCCAGCGCTGTTCTTGCAAAAAGAGAAATAACAGGCCATTTGTCAGTACGGTTTTTCCTATATCCATCCAGCTTCTTGTCTTAATAAAATCCAGTGCTTCACGCTTTGTGCGAATGTCGCCGGTTATGTAAAAGATTACGATGAGACAGCAATCAGTCAAAAAGGAAACGATGATGACGAGTAGAAACATAAGCAGCCAAAAGCCGATGAACGGAACAGACTGAAACCACGGATGAAGGAGATTATATAAGGCAAACGCCAGTGAATTGAATGTTACAAAAGAACCGATATTGTACAATGTATGCAGCCATTCATCCGGCTCCGCTGTTTTCAAATATTTTTTTGTCACATGTTCAGTGAGACGAAATAATGTTTCAAAAATAAACAGTCCGAGCGGGCCGGCAAATAAGGCGAACGATAAGCTGTAGTTAATGCCGTAATCAACCGGGATATTGTTTTTCGTTTTGTCGACGACGCGCAAGTGAGAATATAAGCTAGAAAACAGCCAGTAAAATAGCAGGGCGATGACATACGTACGATCGAAGGAAATCGGCTTTGACACAAAGGCAACGGCGATTGAAACGAAAAAAACAGCAAAAATAATCGGTCGTGCTCGGAGTAACATCTCAGCCCTCTCCTATGATCTGACCTCTGACGACTTTGGCGTTGGCGAAGCCATGCTAAAAAAGGAGGGCCACCTATATGCCAGTGGCCTTAAACAAAAATATACGTCATTAAAAAACGGTGAATAGCCCATTTAGAAGCTGGTGTTTTTACGGCACTAGTATATTCACGATTAGAACCAACGGCCATCTCGTTAAATCTATTATAGTATTATATATCCAATTCTGAAAATAGAAAAAATTCCATTTATTTTCACCTTTTTTCCACAAAATTTGACATCTATTGAATCATATATACCTGAAGCCGCTATTCGTTCCTTGAAAAACGGTATAGCTGGATATCGGTTTTTTCGTATATAATATGGGCAATGAAAGGGACAGGGTTAGACATCGATGTTTTCCGTCTGTAAAGAAAGCGCGATGTGAGCGTTTCTAGGGACGGTCTTTCACTATTTGCCGTGCAAGAGCATTTCCCAAAAGGGTAGTGAAAAACGGTCAGATAGAGAAAAAATGATTGAACGTTGTGCCATGCGAGCCACCGACCAGTTTCATAGTCGGTTGTTTCAAGCTGTTGTTTTGGCGTGTTTCGCTTTGTTTCATCATTTGGAGGAGGAAAAAAGATGAAAATTGTTATTGCCCCAGATTCGTTTAAAGAGAGCCTTTCAGCACTTGAAGTCGCTGAGGCGGTCGAACGCGGGTTTCGGATGGTGTTTCCAGAAGCTGAATACGTGAAGGTGCCGATGGCTGATGGTGGAGAAGGAACTGTGCAGTCACTCGTTGACGCGACCGGCGGCCGCATCGTGGAAGTCGAAGTGACCGGCCCGCTCGGTGAGCCGGTTTTGGCGTTTTTCGGCTTGCTGGGCGACGGGAAGACAGCAGTGATTGAGATGGCGGCCGCCTCAGGATTGCATCTTGTCCCGCGCGACCGGCGCAATCCGTTAGTGACGACGACGCGAGGGACAGGGGAACTGATCCGCGCCGCGCTTGACGCTGGCGCTAACCATCTTATCATCGGCCTCGGCGGCAGCGCGACAAACGACGGCGGCGCCGGCATGGTGCAGGCGCTTGGCGGGCGGCTTTTAGATCGCGACGGACGCGACATTGGGCCAGGCGGCGGGGCGCTCGCCGATTTGCAGGCGATTGACCTTTCCGAGCTCGATCCACGCCTCAAGAGTGTCCGTATTGATGTGGCTTGCGACGTTGATAACCCGTTGACTGGCGCAAAAGGGGCATCTGCCATTTTCGGGCCGCAAAAAGGGGCGACACCGGACATGGTGGCAATCCTCGACCGAAACTTAGCCCATTACGCCGACATGATCAGACGCGAACTTGGCAAACAAGTGGGCGACATCCCAGGCGCTGGCGCGGCCGGCGGCTTAGGTGCAGGGTTGCTCGCATTTCTTCCGGCTGAATTAAAGCGTGGCGTCGATATTGTGATCGAAACGGTCCAGCTCGCGGAGCGCGTCAAAGGGGCGGATCTCGTCATCACCGGCGAAGGGCGAATTGATGGACAGACGGTATTTGGCAAAACGCCGATTGGCGTCGCCAAGACAGCGAAGCGGTTCGGCGTCCCGGTCATCGGCATCGCCGGCTCACTAGGCGACGACAGCACAGCTGTGTTGGACCATGGTATTGACGCGCTATTTACGATTGTCCCAGGTGTCGTGCCGCTTGAGCAAGCGCTTGAGCAAGCAGAACGTTATGTGACGCAAACCGCGCGACATATTGCCTCTGTGTATCGCCTTGGACAAATAGGAAAAACATCTTCTCTTTGATGTTTTGGGAGAGTCACTTTTTAGCGAAATCGTGCTCTCAGAAGAAGGAGCACTCTAAAATAGAGGGATATATCCAAAAATCCCCTTTCCCTAAGGATATTGCATGACGTACGTATATAGAAAAAAGGTGTCCCGTTATTGTTTGGGACACCTCTCTTGTTTATTTGCTTGTCCGTGGCCAAGAGGCAATGGCTTCAAGTGTGCCACGAATCGCAAACCGGCCGAATTGGTGCGGCAAAATAAAATGGTCACCTTGGCGGATCGGGTATGTACGCTCGCCGTGAACAAGCTCGCCCTCTCCTTGAAGGATGCTGACGATGAGAAATGGCTTCGTCTGCTCCCACTCGGCTTCTCCATGGACATGCCATTTTTGGACGCCAAAGTAGTCGCCCTCCACAAAGGTCGTCACGGTTGCACCAGGTATGTTGGCGACATGGGGCTGGACATCGGTGTCGCGATGCGGGACAGTGGTGACGTCAATGGCTTTCTCTAAGTGGAGCTCACGCTTCCGGCCTTGGCTGTCGACGCGGTCGTAATCGTAGACGCGATAAGTCGTGTCAGAGCTTTGCTGCGTCTCGAGGACAAGCGTCCCCTCACAGAGGGCGTGAATCGTGCCGCTCGGGACATAGAAGAAGTCGCCGGGATGGATTGGCACTTTTCGCAGCAAACGATCCCATTCTCCCGCCTCCATCATGGCGCGCAGCTCTTCCTTCGTTTGGGCATAATGGCCGTAAATTAACTGGGCGCCCGGCTTGCAGTCAATAATGTACCAACATTCTGTCTTACCGAGCTCCCCGCCTTCGTTTGTTTTTGCATAGTCGTCATCCGGAT
Source organism: Geobacillus sp. FSL K6-3411 (assembly GCF_037965715.1). Taxonomy (NCBI): domain Bacteria; kingdom Bacillati; phylum Bacillota; class Bacilli; order Caryophanales; family Anoxybacillaceae; genus Geobacillus; species Geobacillus sp. FSL K6-3411. Next base: position 3,575,220 of record NZ_CP150187.1, on the reverse strand, counting down.
GGACTTGGACGGACAAATCGGCGTTGGCGTCTAAAATTTTCGTCAGCAACGGAAAGCGATCGGATGGAAAATTGCCGAACAAGTCGCGGCGCTCCTCCCATAGCTGTCCAAGCGTCATCCCTTGAAACGGCCCGCGGGCGACAACCGTCTGTCCGTGCGGATGGGCCGATACAGCCCAACATTCCCCTGTTTGCGATGACGGGATATCGTAGCCGAACCGTTCGGCGAGCTTCGTGCCGCCCCAAATGCGCTCTTGGAAGACAGGAGTGAGAAAAATCGGTTCTTGATGCATATCGTTCCCCCCCCAAAAACAGTAAAAATTACGGTGATCCTGTCTTCATCTTACCATGAAATACACCGTCGGCAAACGAAAATGATGAGGGGGAACGAACATACGATCCCCCTCATCAAGAAAAAAGAACATTTCGCTCCCATGTATAGATACACAGGAAGTAGCACATCAAGACGATTCATCGAGTTCAATACGTGTCAACGGCTGCTTCGCCGGGCCTTCGACGACGTCACCATCGATCGAAAAGCGCGAGCCATGGCAAGGACAGTCCCACGTCCGGTCGCCGCTGTTCCATTCAAGTTCACAGCCCATATGGGTGCACGTCGTGTCGACGACATGAAGTGTCCCGTTCTCGTCTTTGTAGGCGCCGGCTCGTTTCCCATTGACCGAGACGACCGCTCCCTCCCCGCGCGCCAAGTCTTGCGGCCGGCGGATGGCCGGCTCGATTTTGCCAGCCAATAAATGTTTGGCGACATCAAGGTTTGTTGTGAAAAACTGCTTCACACTCGGGTCAGCGTAAAAACGCGACGGGGAGTACAAGTCGCGATATTGATTGTCGCGGCCGAGAATGAGGTCAGACAGCAACATCCCTGCGGTAGTCCCGTTTGTCATCCCCCATTTCCGGTATCCTGTCGCGACATAAATGTTTGGCGCATCGGCTGTCATTGGTCCAATATATGGCATTTTATCAAGCGTCGTCAAGTCTTGGGCCGACCAGCGGTAACGGATGTCTTTCACCGTAAACAGCTGCGAGGCAAACGAGGAAAGCGCCTCATAATGTCGCATCGTCGGTACCCCTTGGCCGGTTTTATGGTTTTCCCCGCCGATGAGAATAAGTGTCTCACCGTTCGCCGCGGCGGAACGGACCGAGCGCTTCGGGTTATCGGCGTTTAAATACATACCGCCAGGATAAGGTTCAGTAATCGTCACTCCTAACACGTATGACCGCTCAGCATACATGCGGGAAAAGTAAAACCCGCCGTCATAAAACGGAAAGTGGGAACAGACGGCGACATGGTCACATTCCACTCGCTTTTTGTCGCGCGTCACGACGGACAGCCGCTTCCCTTGCTCGATGTCGGCGACCGGCGTGTATTCGTAAATCGCGACTCCTGCCTTTGTCATGGCATCGACAAGTTTGACTAAATATTTGAGCGGGTGAAACTGGGCTTGTCGCTTCATCACAACCGCCGCTTTCACCGGCAGCGGGAGCGGGATGGACTCAACGAAAGCGCCGTCGATACCGAGCCGCTCATATGCCTCCCACTCTTTCACTAACTTTTGAAATGAAGAGGAAGATGTCGTATAAATGTAGGCGTCTTGTTCGCAAAAGTCGCAGTCGATCTCATGCTGTTCAACCGTGCGGCGAATGAAGCCAAGCGCATCCATGCAGGCGTCATAATAAAGACGCGCTTTCTCCTTGCCGAAATGGTTGAGAAACTCATCGTATACTAGATCATGCTGGGCGGTAATTTTCGCCGTCGTGTGGCCCGTCGTCCCGTTGAGCAGCCGATCGGCTTCAAGAAGGGCAACACGTGCTCCTTGCGTCGCCAGCAAATAAGCGGTTGTAATGCCAGAAATGCCGCCACCGACGACCACGACATCGACGGAAATGTCTCCATCAAGCTTCGGAAAAGACGGAAGTGAGACAGAATCGCGCCAGTACGGTTCAACGATAGAAGGAAGGGATGACATACGTAGGCCTCCTTGCATGCCAATATTGTTTTCTGTAGTTTGCTCTTTGCCATGGCCTGTTATTCCACATATCCACAACCGCTTTCTTTTTTTGGCAATCGTCCGCAAGGAGAATGAAAGATGATACAATAGAAATGGAGAAACAAGACTGTTTTGCAAAAATAATGTTAAAGGAAGATTGGGAATGAATAAATATACAAATTCGTTCCATGAACGCGCCAATACGATGGCGGATAGTTTGATTTTGGAGCATTACAGCTTAAGCGAGCTCAACTTTGAAACGGTCAGCCATTACCGGGAGCGGTTTGCCCGCGTCAAGCCGGGCCATCCGTGGAACGGGCTTGAGACAAAAGAATTTTTATACAAAATTGGTGCATGGGGTAAGCTGCGCGACAGCAGCAAAGAAGGGCTGACACTCGCTGGCCTGTTGATGTTCAGCGAGGAGCGGATCATTACCGAGGTGCTGCCGCAATACTTTTTAGAGTACCGAGAGTATGCCGATGCGAAGGAAACGGGTTGGACGAAGCGGTTCACTTCGCAGGACGGGACATGGTCCGGCAATGTGTACGATTTTTATTTCCGCGTGCTTGCTGAGCTGGAGCGTCACGTTTGGTCGGATGAAGGGCGCAGTATTCTCGGTGAGGCATTAGTAAATGCGCTCGTCCATGCCGATTATGGGGAAGAAGGAGGCATTACTGTCGAAAAAGAAGACGGGGCATTTCGCTTTGCTAATCCCGGTCGATTCCGCATCCCAGTTGAGGCTGCGTTGGCCGGACAAATGAGCAATTTGCGCAATCCGAACGTCTTTAAAATGTTTTTATTGATTGACGTATGCAAGCGGGCAGGATCCGGTCTAAAACGAATGCATGATATGCAAGAACGGGTGCTTGTCCAACCGGTCGATATCTCGCAACAAACGAATCCTAATCGTACGATCGTTACGTTATGCCCATTGTTATTTCCAGCCGAGGCGGGCGCAACGATTGAAACAGAAACAGACGAACCATTGCAACAGACTGAACAAGAATGGACGGAACAAGATGATCGATGGATTGAGGAGAGCTTCGTAAATAACGAACCCAACTCCATAAATACCAGCTCAAACTCCATAAATAACGAGCTAAACTCCATGAATAATGTCTCAAACTCCTTAAACAACGGTGGCGACTCCGTAAAAAACATCGGAAACTCCGTAAATAAACTGCCGAAGTCCATAAATAACGAACCCAACTCCGTAACTAACCCACCGAACTCCGATAGTAACGAAGCGAATGTTCATGATACGGATGGAGGAGAGGAAGAGGGAAAGATCGATGAACGATTATGGAAGATGGCGGAATTGGCGCGTCAAAAAAAACGGTTGGCTCCGGCGGTGATGGAAGAGATGATCGTCCGCTTGTGCTGCGAACGGCCGCTGCGGCTGAAGGAGCTGGCGGCGCTGCTTGAACGAACACCGGACGGGTTGCGCAACAACTATTTAGGAAAACTATTAGAAGAAGGAAAAATTCGTCTGAAATATCCTGACCAACCGAACCATCCTCGCCAAGCCTATATTGGGACGGGTAAATAATCATGTTGGTGACCAATGCGCGGCAATAAAAGGAAAAGGGTACCTTAGCGTGATATGATCCCCTTATAGTAGACAGAAAAAGAAAGCCCGCGAATCTGTTTACTATGGAGGGGATTTTTCTATGGGAAACATATGATTTAGCGTTTAAAAAGAAAGTCGTGGATTTCTATTTCAACAAGGGCATGGGCTACAAAATCATCGCTAAGGAGTTGGGAGTCGCTCATTCCACGGTGCGTCGATGGATGAATGGGAAGGAATCTAAGGGGTAAAGGAAAAGCGAAGAGACCCACAACAAGGGAAGGAAAATACCTTGAAGATCCTGAAACGAGGCGTCTTGAAGCGGAAGTAGAGATGTAAAAAAACTCTTAGAGGAGTGAAAGGAGGGCCGGAAGTCGTACCTGCTCACAAGAAATTCGCTATCATTCATGAAATGGACGGACGTCATGGTTTGATTCAACCGTTATGTGAGATCGCAGGTGTGTCTCGAAGTGGATACGACAAGTGGGCCAAACGATAGGAACACCCTTCTCGAAAGCAACGGGAAGGCGAGCATTGGAAGAAAAACATCGCGGAATGTCATAAAGAGCTCAAAGGCACATCTATGGGGATCGGGGAGTCCAAGTCTGGCTCAAACGGAAATACCAGCTGAGTGTCAATCATAAACGGGTGCAAAGGCTGATGAGGGAGATGGGCATTCGCGCCGTCATTCAGAAGAAACGGCCTTATTACGGGAAGAAAGCATCCGATGCCATTTCAGGCAATCATCTGAACAGAAATTTCCATGCGACCAACCCCAACGAGAAATGGGTGACGGATATCACTTATCTCATCTTTAACGGACAAACGGAAGGTCAGGATGTCCAGGAAAGAAAACTGTTCTGGACAATGCCTGCATGGAAAGCGTTTTTCGCCATTTCAAGGCGGATGGTTTCCATCTGCGCTCGTTTCGCACAGCCGAAGAGGTGAAGGAGGTCGTACACAACGATATTCATTTTTATAACCATTAGTGTTTCCAAAAAATAAAACACCCTGAGTCCGTATGAATACAGAACTGAGGGTGTTTAAATGGGCTTTTTTCTTCCTGTCTACTTGACAGGGGTCACTGCATTTATTATACAGCTTGCTTTTTCTCTTGCTCGCGGTGTTCGCGGCGGTGCATTCCTTTAATGAAGTAGATCGCTGTCAGCAACAGCAACCACGTTGGGCCGACGATCAATGCGATGCGCGTATCCGGGAAATACGCCATTAAGATGATGACACCAATTAAGAAGGCAAGCGATACATAAGAGCTGTACGGATAAAATGGCATTTTGAATGCTAGTCGTTTCACTTGTTCTGCGCTAAGCTGCTTACGGAACTTCAGTTGGGAAAGCAAAATAATGGACCACGTCCAAATAGCGCCGAACGTTGCGATACTTGTCACCCATTGGAACACTTTTTCCGATACGTAGTTCAAATAGACGCCGACCAGCATGGCAAGGGCGGTGACGATCAAAGCGGTGCCAGGGATGCCGCGGTTAGTTAAACGGCTAAATGCTTGTGGCGCCTCTTTTTGTTCGGACAGGTTAAACAGCATCCGGCTCGTGCTGAAAATACCACTGTTGCACGACGACAGGGCAGCCGTCAAGACGACAAAGTTAATGATACCCGCGGCGGCATGAATGCCGACTTTTTCAAATGTCAACACAAACGGGCTCCCTTTTTGACCAATTTCATTCCAAGGGTAAATGGACATAATGACGAACAATGCACCGACGTAGAAAATTAAAATACGCCAAAACACAGTATTAATGGCTTTTGTCAACGATTTTTGCGGATTTTTCACTTCTCCTGCTGTGACACCGATCATTTCGATGCCTAAATAGGCGAACACGACCATTTGCAGCGACATGAGCACACCGCTAATCCCGTTCGGGAAAAAGCCGCCGTGTTTCCAAAGATTACTAATACCGGTGGCGATACCGCCGTTGCCGATGCCGAATATAATCATTCCTAAGCCAACGACAATCATGGCGATGATCGTGACAATCTTGATCAAAGCAAACCAAAACTCAAACTCCCCATACGCTTTTACGGCAAGGAAGTTAATGGACGTCATGAGTACAAGGGCAGCGAGCGCCCATGCCCAACGTGGTGTATCAGGGAACCAAAACTGCATATAAATACCAACGGCTGTAATCTCAGCGATACATGTGACCACCCATAAAAACCAATAGTTCCAACCGGTCAAATAACCGGCGAGCGGCCCTAAATAGTTATGCGCATAACGGCTGAACGAACCGGCAACCGGATGTTCGACCGCCATTTCACCTAATGCTCGCATGATAAAAAACATAATGGCACCGCTGATCGCATAGCCAAGCAAAATCGCCGGCCCAGCCATTTCAATTGCGGATGCCGAACCAAGGAACAAGCCAACGCCAATCGCTGCGCCGAGCGACATGAGCGAAATGTGGCGTTCTTCCAATCCTCGATGCAATTGCGGCTGCTTTTGCTCCATCTATTTTTCCTCCTAGCAATTGATAATAAATAATATTTTGCGAAAAAATTTTCATAAAGCGCTTACAATATAATAGTAATCGATATGACAACGATTTGTAAATGAACAATATTTCCAAAATATTATTTATTGAATAATCAAAATATTATTTGAAATAGGGGAATTGCCTCCTTGCCTTATATTTTGTACAATGGGAAACGCAAAATAAGCGGAACGGAATGAAGGTGATGATGATGGAGGAACGGGAAGCGAAAGCATTTCTTGAACAATTGCAGCAAGAAGGATTGCTCACCGAGCAAACGCGTCTAATTTGGGAAATGATTTTGCCAAAGCGGCTAAAACGGATGTATGACGTGTTGAACGAGCGCACCCGCTATATCACTGTCTTGATGGAAGCGGTGGATGATCCGCACAACCAAGCCGCCGTGTTGCGAACAGCGGAGGCGTTTGGCATTCAAGATGTCCATGTTGTCACCGGGAGGGCGCCGTTTTCGCCGAATCGGCTTGTGACGCGTTATGCCGACCAATGGCTGACGCTTCATCGGCAACCGGATATCAAAACGGCCATCAGCGACTTAAAACGGCAAGGGTATCAAGTGTATGCGAGCTATCTCGGCGAAGGGACGATTCCGCTTTCCGAGGTAAATGTTTCTAAGCCGACGGTGTTATTGTTCGGCAACGAACATAGCGGTGTATCGGAAGAGGCGCTCCGTTTGGCAGATGGGACGTTCGTCATCCCGATGTACGGCTTTGTCCAAAGTTTTAACATTTCTGTTGCTGCGGCATTGACGCTGTATGATGTCACTGAGCGGGCGCGGCGCCAAGTAGGGAGACGCTATTATTTGTCACATGAAGAGAAAAAGACACTGTACGAACAATGGATGTGGCAGACATTGCATCCGCGCATCCGCAAACAATTGGAACAGCAAGGATATGTACCAACAATAGGAAAATAACCGGGTTCTTTTGAGAAGGGAACCCGGTTATTTTTTTTGATGGAATATTTTTGTGTGAATCCCCTTCCGGATCAATATTTCCCTAATCGGGGAAAATGGATGACGATTTCTTGAACAATGGTTGAACAGTTCGTGACAAATGTTTTGCCGATTTATGAACTTTTACACCCGTCAGTTTCAAATATTTTTAACTTTGATATGGTAGAAACTAAGACAATATGCATAGAAGGCACGCCTCACATGGTGGGGGCGGACGAAGGAGGATATACAGTGATGAAACGGGCGATATGGCGCGCGCTGTCGGTCTTGCCGCTCCTCTTTTTGCTTAGTGGTTGCGTCGAGCGTACAGCAGTGCTCAACCCACAAGGACCGGTGGCGCGAACGCAGTACGACTTAATTATGTGGTCAATCGGCTTTATGCTGTTGATTATTGTCGTTGTCTTTACTTTATTTACGGTCGTGCTCATTCGTTATCGGGAGAAGCCGGAGAACGCCGATTACGAGCCGCCGGATGAAGAAGGAAACACGCTGCTTGAAATCGTCTGGACAGCGATTCCCGTTTTGATTGTTGCGGCGCTTGCTGTTCCGACGGTGAAGGCGACGTTTGCCTTTGAGAAGCCGCCGACCGATAAAGTCAAACCAATAACGATTCATGTTACGGCAGCCAATTGGAAATGGATTTTCAGTTATCCGGAAGAGAACATTGAAACGGTCAACTATGTCCATATTCCAGCGGGTGTTCCGGTCAGGTTTAAGCTGACTTCAGTCGGACCGATGAACTCATTTTGGGTGCCAGAGTTAGGCGGACAAAAATACGCCATGGACGGCATGGAGACAGAGCTGATTTTACAAGCTGACAAACCGGGGTCATATATGGGGCGAAGCGCCAACTTTTCCGGGGAAAAGTTCACCCATATGGAGTTTGAAGTCGTCGCGCAAAAAGGAGACGACTTTAAGCAATGGGTCAACGAAGTGAAACAAACGGCGCCGAAGCTCAATGAGAACAAGTATGCAAAAATTTTAGAACCGGGACTTGTCGGGCGGATGACGTTCTCAAATACGCATTTAGAATGGATTGACCATGCGAAACAAAACAGCCATCATGTCGAGAGGAAATCAGCAGGTAACCATGGCAACCCAGACCATGACATGGCGAAAGACAGTCATCATCACGGAGAATAAGAAGGGGGGAACGGGCGATGAAATGGAGCGAGTTTTTCGTCACGGGTGAGCCGCTGATTTATGCGGCTGATGTCGCGATCGTCTTAACGATGGTCGGCATTGTGTTTGTATTGACGTATTTTAAAAAGTGGAAATGGATTTGGAATGAATGGCTTACGACTGTCGACCATAAAAAAATTGGCGTCATGTACATTATTTGCGCGGTGCTCATGCTCTTCCGCGGCGGCGTCGATGCCCTTTTAATGCGGGCACAGTTGACAGCTCCTAATATGAATTTTCTTGATGCCCAGCATTATAATGAAATTTTCACTACGCACGGGACGATTATGATTTTGTTTATGGCGATGCCGTTTATTATCGGTTTGATGAACATTGTCGTTCCGCTGCAAATCGGGGCGCGCGATGTCGCGTTTCCATACTTGAATGCGTTAAGTTTTTGGCTCTTTTTCTTCGGTGCAATGTTGTTTAACATTTCGTTTGTCATTGGCGGTTCGCCGGATGCTGGTTGGACGGCGTACTTTCCGCTCGCTGGCAATGAGTTCAGCCCTGGCGTCGGCAACAACTATTACGCTGTTTCCTTGCAAATTTCCGGGATCGGAACGTTAATGACCGGAATCAACTTCCTTGTGACGATTTTGAAAATGCGCGCGCCAGGCATGACGTTGATGCGCATGCCAATGTTTACGTGGACGATTCTCATTACGTGCGTTTTGATTGTGTTCGCTTTCCCAGTGTTGACAGTTGCGTTGGCGTTAATGACGTTCGACCGCTTATTTGATACACAGTTTTTCACGATGGCGAATGGCGGTATGTCGATGCTGTGGGCGAACTTGTTCTGGATTTGGGGACATCCGGAAGTATATATTGTGATTTTGCCAGCGTTCGGCATTTTCTCGGAAATCGTCAGTACGTTTGCGCAGAAACGGCTGTTTGGCTATAAAGCGATGGTTTACTCGATCGTCGGTATCGCCTTTTTAAGCTTTATTGTTTGGGTGCACCATTTCTTTACGATGGGCGCCGGACCAGCGGTTAACTCGGTATTCTCGATTACGACGATGGCTGTTGCCATCCCAACCGGGGTGAAAATTTTCAACTGGTTGTTTACGCTTCGGAAAGGGAAAATCCGTTTTACGACGGCGATGCTTTGGTCGCTGGCATTCATTCCGAACTTTGTCATCGGCGGTGTGACGGGCGTTATGCTGGCGATGGCAGCGGCTGATTACCAATATCATAACAGCTATTTCTTGATTGCCCACTTCCATTATGTGTTAATCGCGGGTGTGGTGTTTGCCTGCTTTGCCGGCTTGCATTACTGGTATCCGAAGATGTTCGGCCATATATTAAACGAGCGGCTCGGCAAATGGACGTTTTGGCTATTTATGATCGGCTTTAACGTCTGTTTCTTCCCGATGTATTTCCTCGGACTTATGGGAATGACGCGCCGCATGTACACATATTCGGACGGTCTCGGCTGGACGCCGCTCAACGTCGTTGCGACCGTTGGGGCGGTGCTGATGGGAATCGGATTTATTGTACTTTGCTATAACATTTATTACAGCGCTCGCTATGGCGAACGTGACATGACCGGCGACCCGTGGAATGGACGGACGCTTGAGTGGGCGACTGCGTCGCCACCGGTGCACTACAATTTCCCGGTCACTCCGATTGTTGACGATTTGGATGCGTACTGGGTAATGAAGAAAAAACAAGGCGGTTTCCAAGTGAAAGAGGAGGAATTGAAGCCGATCCATATGCCAAGCAATTCGGGGCGTCCGTTTTGGATCTCGGTCGCATTCTTTGTCGCAGGGTTTGGTCTTGTGTTCAAATGGTTTGCATTAGCAATTGCCGGTGCGTTGTTCATTGTGCTCGGGCTCATTCTCCGCTCGTTTGAAAATGATGACGGCTATCATATTGGCGTCGATGAAATTAAACGGACTGAGCGAGCGGCGCGAAAGGGGGCGTGACGAATGGGAGAAGCAGTACATCGTTATGATGAAACGATGCCGCTTGAGTATCGGACAGAGGAAAATCGGCTCAACATTTTAGGATTTTGGATTTTTTTAGGGGCAGAAGTCGTCTTATTTGCGACCTTGTTTGCGACTTACCTTGTCTTATTCCAGCGAACCGGCTCCGGACCGACAGCGCAGGAATTGTTCCAAGTAAAAGATGTATTGATTGAAACGTTGTTGTTGTTGACGAGCAGTTTCACGTGCGGGTTGGCCATTTTTGAAATGCGCCGCGGCCGGCTTGCTGGGCTTCTCGCTTGGCTGCTTGTTACGCTTTTGCTTGGGATTGGGTTTATTACATTTGAAGTTCGCGAGTTTATTCACTATGTCCATGAAGGGGCGACGATGCAGACAAGCGCCTTTTTATCAAGCTTTTTCGTCCTTGTCGGCACGCACGGCGCTCACGTCAGTTTAGGGATCGGCTGGATGATTTTCATCATCATCCAGTTACTCCAGCGCGGGTTGACAGTAAAAACAGCAAGAAAAGTGTTTATCGTCAGCTTGTATTGGCACTTTTTAGACGTTGTTTGGATTTTTATTTTCACGCTCGTTTATTTGTTAGGGATGGTGGTGTAACATGGGTACGAACGGCCATCATGAATCATTTCCATGGAAACATCTGATCGGTTTTGTTCTTTCGCTCCTCTTAACGTTTGCGGCACTGTGGGTGGCGCTCTCGTCCGGGCTGCCGCTTAAGGCAGTCATCGTCGTCATGGTTTTGTTTGCGATGATTCAAGCAAGCTTGCAACTATTTATGTTCATGCACGTAGCGGAAAGCGACAGCGGCAAAGTGCAAACGTTCAACATGGTGTACAGCTTTTTCATCGCTGTCGTTGTTGTGGCCGGTTCGGTTTGGGTCATGCAATTTGTATTGTAAAGCAAGATTGGCCTAGAGACCCGGTGGTGTCATCGTCAATGCGGCCAGCTTAAAAAAATTTGCAAACCTTAGCCTCAAAAACCGCCCCAAAAGGGAGAAACAATCATTTTTGCTTAACCTTCCAGGAAGGCGGTGTGAAAGGGAGAAATTTCACCATAGAAAAGGCGTCTTGCCCCAAATGGCAAGACGCCTTTTACAATACTTTTGACAAAAACGCTTTTGTCCGCTCGTGCTGCGGGCGGTCGAACAAGTCTCCCGGTTTTCCTTCTTCGACGATGTAGCCGCCGTCCATAAATAAGACGCGGTCACCGACCTCGCGGGCAAAGCCCATCTCATGGGTGACAATGACCATCGTCATCCCCTCATTGGCGAGCTGCTTCATGACGGAAAGCACTTCGCCGACCATTTCTGGGTCAAGGGCTGATGTCGGTTCGTCAAAGAGCATGATTTTCGGTTCCATGGCCAATGCCCGGGCGATGGCAACGCGCTGCGCCTGCCCACCGGAGAGGGAATCCGGATAGACATTGGCTTTGTCTTGCAAACCGACTTTGGCGAGCAGTTCCATCGCTTTTGCTTCCGCTTTTTCACGCGGCCATTTGCGCACTTTCATCGGCGCGAGTGTAATGTTGTTGAGCACCGTCATGTGAGGGAACAAGTTAAATCGTTGAAACACCATGCCGACTTCCTCGCGCACTTTATTTAAATTGGTGTCTTTCGCCTTCAAATTGATGCCGTCAATGATAATCTCACCTTCATCGAAATCCTCAAGCAAGTTTAAACAACGCAAAAACGTCGATTTCCCCGATCCCGATGGGCCGATGACGACGACAACTTCCCCTTCGTGAATATGCGCGTCGATTCCTTTTAACACTTGGAGTGAACCGAACGATTTTTTTAATTGGCGTACATCGATCATTGGGTCGAATACTTCCTTTCAAGATAATGTGACAGTTTGCTTAAGGAGAGCGTCAAAATTAAATAGATAAATGCAACGGTTAAATACGGCTCCCAGACGCGGTAATACTCACCAGCGGCCGCTTTTCCCCAGTACATAATTTCCGGGGCGGCGATAATCATCCCGAGCGACGAATCTTTAATCAAGACGATAAACTCGTTCGCAAACGGCGGAATCATCCGCTTTAACGCCTGCGGCAAAATAATGTATCGCATCGCTTGCGCGTGCGTCATCCCAAGCGAGCGAGCCGCTTCCATTTGCCCTTTGTCGATGGATTGGATACCGGCGCGGAAAATTTCCGCGACATAGGCGGCGGAGTTCAGTGACAGTGAGACGACTAAGGAAACGAGGGCGTTCGGTTCTGCAAGCAAAAGCGGCATGGCACCAAAATGGACGAGCAAAATTTGCACGACAAGTGGCGTGCCGCGGAAAAAGTTAATGTACCATGTGAACGGCAGGCGGATGAGTGGGTGCCTGGACATTTTCCCAAGGCCGATGAACAGGCCGAGGATGAGGCCGAACACGATGCCGGCTAATGATACGCCGATCGTTACGAGCAGCCCTTTCCAAAAGTAAGGAGCGTATTCAACAATAATATCAAAACGAAAATCCATCAATCTCACCTTTCTCTTAAGAAAAATGCGTAACTTGCTAGCAGTTACGCATTTTCCTTTGTTCGTGCGCTTATTGTTGTTGCTTTAAATTTTCAATATTCGGTTCTATGCCAAACCATTTTTTGTAAACTTCTGTATATTTACCGTTTTCAATGATGTTCTTTAACGCTTCATCCACTTTTGCTTTCAAGTCGCTATCTTTCGGGAAGATGATACCGTAATATTCCGAAGTGAAGTTGTCCGGATCTTCAATGACTTGCAATTTTTTGTCCGGATTGTTTTTCACATATTCGTTCGCTACTGCGTTATCTGTGATCACGGCATCAACACCGCCGTTTAACATCTCCATAATGGCAACAACACTTGTTTCGAACTTTTTAATATGCTCACCTTTGCCAAACAGCTTTTCAGCAGCTTCTTGACCAGTGGTCGCGTTTTGGACACCGATCGTTTTCCCTTTTAAGTCGAGGGCGTTTTTCACTGGGCTGCCTTCTTTCACTAAGATCACTTGGGTTGCTTCAAAGTACGGAGCTGAGAAATCATACGATTGTTTCCGCTTATCCGTGATAGTAATACCGGAAATGCCCATGTCGATTTCTTTGCTTTGCAGCGAAGCGAACAGCGGATCCCAGCCGATGTTTTTCAACTCATAGTCCAAGCCGGCTTCTTTCATGACCGCATCGAGAAGGTCAGCATCAAAACCAACGACTTTCCCTTTTTCCATATACTCAAACGGAGCAAACGCAGCGTCTGTTCCGACAGTGATTTTTTGTTTCGTTTCTTTCTCACTGCCTGACGAAGAGGTTGTTTCTGTCGACTTGCCGCAAGCGGCGAGCGCCATAAACAACGCAGCAACGACAGCCACGATGAATCCTTTCTTCAATCTTAACATCCTAGAAAATCCCCCTTTGGAATCATTGTCGATGAACGATTATCATACTATCAATATTTTTGTGATTATGCAATAGGTTTTATAAAAATAATTGTTTGAACATTTTGGTACTTGGTTACAAAAAGGGAAAATGCGCATTTTTCCAATGTTTTTCTCTGCATTAACTGGAATTTATATGGGGAATATAATTTTACATGCATTTTTATGAAATAGTTTTTGTAATAGAGAAAAGTACAAATGATTTATTTGAATTTACAAAATATTATAGCAGAAAGGGATAGGGATTGGCAAAGGTTTTGTGAATTCGTTTACTATAGCGATATGGAAAAAAATAAATACTATTGTGTAAATACTATCGATTTCGTTATGATGAAAGTGATGACAAGACAGCAAAGGAAGGAGAGCCTTCATGGTTTTATTTTCCGTCATTGTTTATTTAGTTGGCATGCTTTGGATCGGTTATTGGGCGTATAAACGGACGTCCAATTTGTCCGATTATGTGCTCGGCGGTCGGACGCTCGGACCAGCGGTCACCGCGTTGAGCGCTGGGGCTTCCGATATGAGTGGCTGGCTGTTGATGGGGTTGCCAGGAGCGATGTATCTTGACGGGGTGAGCGCCGCTTGGATTGCCATCGGGCTGACGCTAGGCGCTTATGCGAACTGGCTGTATGTTGCGCCGCGGCTGCGTGTTTATACAGAAGTAGCGAACGACTCGATTACGATTCCGGAATTTTTAGAAAATCGCTTCAGCGATACGACGAAATTGTTGCGGATGGTGTCTGGGATTGTCATTATGATCTTTTTCACGTTTTACGTTTCATCCGGTCTTGTCTCAGGTGGTGTGTTGTTTGAGAACTCGTTTGGGGTCAGCTACCATACGGGGTTATGGATCGTCGGCGGTGTTGTCGTTGCTTATACGTTGTTCGGCGGCTTTTTGGCGGTCAGCTGGACGGACTTTGTACAAGGGACCATCATGTTTATCGCTCTCATTCTTGTCCCGGCTGTGACACTGTTTCACACAGGTGGGCCGGTTGATACGATCGAGACGATTCGCGATATTGATCCAGCTTTGTTAGATCTGTGGAAAGGAACGAGTTTTCTCGGGATTATTTCATTATTCGCCTGGGGGCTTGGTTATTTTGGCCAACCGCACATTATCGTCCGTTTTATGGCCATTAAATCGGTCAAAGAAATGAAAAGCGCCCGTCGCATTGGCATGGGCTGGATGATTTTTTCAATCGTTGGGGCGATGCTGACAGGTCTTTTTGGAATCGCTTACTTTTCGCAACGCGGCATGAAGCTCGATGACCCGGAAACGGTGTTTATCCAACTTGGTGAAATTTTGTTCCATCCAATCATCACGGGATTTTTGCTGGCGGCGATTTTGGCAGCGATCATGAGCACGATTTCCTCACAGCTGCTTGTCACGTCCAGCTCGCTGACTGAAGATTTGTATAAAGTGCTGTTCCGCCGCTCGGCTTCAGACAAGGAGCTTGTCCTTGTCGGCCGCCTGTCGGTGCTCGTTGTCGCCATTGTCGCGACCGCGTTGGCATACACGAAAAACGACACCATTTTAAACTTGGTCGGCTATGCGTGGGCTGGGTTTGGCGCGTCATTTGGTCCAGTTATTTTGCTAAGCTTGTTTTGGCGGCGAATGACGAAATGGGGAGCGTTCGCCGGCATGGTCGCCGGAGCGATGACAGTCATCCTCTGGACGCAATCAGACTACTTAAAAGGGCTGCTGTATGAAATGATCCCGGGATTTGCCGCAAGCTTGCTTGCCATTGTCGTGGTGAGCTTGCTGACGAAGGCACCGGAAGGGAAAGTGGCCGAGCAATTTGACCGGTTTAAACAGTCGCTGTCATAAGCAAGACAAACAGGGTGTCCTTTGTCGTAGGGACACCCTGTTATCAATGAGATATTTTGTATGTCCCGACTCAAGTACAGGTGTTGTCGCGACACCATGTCACCCGATTCTAGTCCGGATGCGGGCGTTTGTCGCGGCATGATGTCGTCCCGTCCCCATCCGAGTACAAGTCGGTGTGGCGGTTGCGCTATGTCGCGACCGCCCTTTTTTTCTGAAAATGCGCACGCCATTTTCATGCTTAGGTGGAAGGAATCCCTTATCCTAGACCTTTTCGATATCATTGCGCCTCCTTTTTTCGCTCCTGCACATGGAAACCTCATCATGAAATCTGTTTTTGACGGCGAGACGGCAGTTAGATGTCCCGATGCGGCCACCTGCTGCTTGATAAAAAAAGACAAGGCTGAAGCCTTGTCTATTGTTCCATATAGCGGCGGTAAGCGCCGTGGTGTGTCGGTCCTACGTATTCGTTTAATGGGAATGAATGGCGAATGGCAGCGGTGATGAACGCCTTGGCGGTCGCAATGGCGTCTTTGACCGGGCGGCCTTTTGCCAGTTCGGCAGCGATGGCCGCCGAGAACGTACAGCCGGCTCCATGTGTATACGTCGTTTCAATTCGTTCTGATTCAAGCAGCTCGAACGTTTTGCCGTCATAGAGGACATCGACTGCGTAGTCATGCGGGATTTTCCGTCCACCTTTGACGATGACATATTGCGCGCCGAGCTCATGAATGCGCCCGGCTGCCTCTTTCATATCTTCCACCGTTTCAATGCGCGGCAGACCGGATAATTGAGCTGCCTCAAACAAATTCGGCGTCACAACCGTCGCTTTTGGCACGAGCGTTTCACGGTAGCACACTGTATTTTCTGGGTGAAGCGGCTCGTCCGCCCCTTTGCACACCATGACTGGGTCGATGACGGCGTTTGTTAAGCCGTGTTTTTCAATCGTTCGTGCGGCCAACTCAATGATGTCAGTCGTCGGTAACATCCCTGTTTTTAAGGCGTCAACGCCGACACCGACGATGATCGTCTCAAGCTGAGCTTCGATCGTTGCCAAGTCAACAGGAAACACTTGATGCGCCCAACGATTGTGCGGATCCATGGCGACGATTGTCGTAATCGCCGTCATTCCATACACGCCAAGCTCTTGAAAGGTTTTTATATCCGCTTGCAGTCCAGCGCCGCCACTGCTGTCTGAGCCGGCGATCGTTAATGCTTTGGGCATCGTCATCGTGATTCACTCTCCTTTTTAATGAAAATCATATCATGAATCTGTCTCAAGGATAAAACAGTCGTTCCACATCGGCAGAAAAGATCTCGAGAACAAGCGAACGCGCCGCGAAACAATCTGTTTTTCTAGACAGTTCACAAAACGTCCTTCTTTCCCAAGCATTATCATTATACAACGCCTGTCTTGATGGAAGAAAACGATTTTGCATGACGAACAAATAAAAAAAGCCGTCCGTATGGGACGGCAATTTATGGCAGTGAATGGGCAGCGATGAACATGCGGCCGACAACGCGCTTTGCCGGCCGCATTCGTTAGCGTTTAGTTGGCCGCCAACGTTTTGCCGAGCGCTTCGCGGGCCGGTACGTAGCGGTAACCGAGGTCGCGGGCAACCGCTTCGTACGTGATTTCGCCGTTGGCGACGTTGAGGCCAAGCTCGAGCGCCGGGTTGTCAGCAATGGCTTGGATAACGCCTTTATTAGCGATTTGTAAAGCGTATGGGATCGTGACGTTCGTCAAGGCGATCGTCGAAGTGCGCGGGACGGCACCCGGCATGTTAGCGACTGCATAGTGGACGACACCGTGTTTGACGTAGGTCGGGTTGTCATGTGTCGTGACGTGGTCGCTCGTTTCAACGATACCGCCTTGGTCGATGGCGACATCGACAATGACCGAACCCGGTTTCATTGCTTTTACCATATCTTCCGTGACGAGTTTCGGTGCCCGTGCGCCTGGGATGAGAACCGCACCGATGACAAGGTCAGCTTCAGCAACTGCTTCAGCGATGTTCATCGGGTTGGACATGAGCGTTGTAATTTGGTGGCCGAAAATGTCGTCGAGCTCACGGAGACGGTCAGCGTTCAAGTCGATGATCGTCACGTCTGCACCAAGACCGACCGCGACTTTTGCTGCGTTCGTACCGACGACCCCACCGCCGATGATCGTTACTTTACCGCGGGCAACGCCAGGAACGCCGCTAAGCAAAATGCCTTTTCCTCCGTACGGTTTTTCTAAGAATTGCGCCCCGATTTGCGCCGCCATCCGTCCAGCGACTTCACTCATCGGCGTCAACAACGGCAGCGTGCGGCCGACTTGCACTGTCTCATAAGCGATGGCGATGACACCGCTTTCTTTTAAGGCGCGAGTCAATTCCGGCTCTGCCGCCAAATGCAAATACGTGAACAAAATGAGACCTGGACGGAAATAGCCGTATTCACTTGGCAGCGGCTCTTTTACCTTCATTACCATATCAGCCTGTGCCCAAACGTCTTCGGCACGTTCAATGATTTGCGCTCCAGCGCGGATGTAATCGTCGTCGCTGAAACCGCTTCCAACTCCTGCCTCTTTTTCGATGAGCACTTTATGTCCTGCTTGAACGAATGACAAAACGCCTGCTGGCGTAATCGCGACACGGTTTTCGTTATTTTTGATTTCCTTTGGTACTCCAATAATCATCAATATCGTTCCTCCTCGTAAGAAGTGGCTGCACCTATAGTATAAAAGAAAAGGAGCAGGTCGGACATTGTTCAAAAAAGAGAAAAGAAGCACACAGTTTTTGTGGATTTTCACAAATTAACTGTGCGCTTCATATTTCGCTAATTTAATATCGATATATAATTTGATTTTTTGATTCATATCATTGAGATCAAGCTCAGCAATGTCAGCGATTCTTTTTAACCGGTAAGCAAGCGTGTTCGGGTGAATGTTGAGGGCGTCGGCGGTTTCTTGCACGTTTTCATTATGATCAAAGAATGTTTCGAACGTTTTCACTAAATCGCTATGATGTTTTTTATCGTATATGTGCAGCTTGGCTAAAGCTGGGTTGGCCCATTCCCCTTGCCGCTTTTTCTCAAGCAAAAAGTCAAAAAACTGGTAAATGCCGAGCTGGGCGTAGCCGTAAACCGTCTTTATTTCATTGCCGAATTTTTCTTTCAGCGCTAGTACGGCGAGCGCTTCACGGTAGCTTTTTTCGATCAGACGATATGACTCGTATACGCCACCGAATCCGCTTTGCACATCATGAATGTGAAATCGCTCTTTCATTTTCGCAGAAAACGACTCGATGAATTCGTTCAGTTCTTTTAGCGGCTGATCCGTTTTCGGCGCTGCTAGCAAAATGACGTTACGTCTATCAGTTGTATAGAGAAGGAGCGGGAGTTGCTGAGTTGTTTGTAATAAGTAGGAAA
Organism: Geobacillus sp. FSL K6-3411; assembly: GCF_037965715.1. Taxonomy (NCBI): domain Bacteria; kingdom Bacillati; phylum Bacillota; class Bacilli; order Caryophanales; family Anoxybacillaceae; genus Geobacillus; species Geobacillus sp. FSL K6-3411. The sequence continues at coordinate 3,556,403 of NZ_CP150187.1, read as the reverse complement.
TTTGCCGTTCCATTTCGGTGGTCAAATCGGCCGCAAAACGGAAGACGACGACAGCAAACTGCGGCGCTGCCGTAATTTGCATCGCGGCAAGGTGCGCACGGATTTCATCTTCGGTCGCGATATGACTGGTGAGTAGTTTCCAAAACAGCTCTTGCACTCGTTCTTCTTTTTTGTTTTTGCGCATATACAGTTGCAACACTTTATTTTTCGCCGCTTTGGCCGCCAGCTTCAGCCATTCCATCTCCTCAGGCGAGAGCGTCCGGTTCGTTTCGAGCACCCAGATAAAGCCGATCACTTCATCGTTTTTCCAAATGGAGACGGCGACGCGGCTGCCGAGGCCAACACCTTCAATTGGTGGAACGCGCACCGGTTCACGGCTTTTCAGCAACGCTGGAATGGCACCTTGTTTCCATAAGCTGTTAATCACTTTTTCTGGAACGCGTCGGCTGATGATTGTCGCCGTCCGTGCCGGGTCGGTGTAATCATCATGGGCGCTGTAGGCGATGAGCCGATGGTTCGCGTCTTCGATGGTCACCGGACATCGCAGCACGTCGCTGACGCGGTCGGCAAACTCTTCAAGGCTGTCAAACTCGCCGCGGAACGGGTCATTGTAATGAGACATATTTGTTTCCCTCGCATTGTCCATAGGATTTTAGTTTGATTTTACCATAAATGAGGATTGTTCATGCATTCTACAAAGAAAGAGGAGTGAGTGCACTTTTTGTTGAATGAATGGCAAAGAGAGAGTGGACAAGGAGGAGATGGTTGTGAAAAAGTGGGAAATCGCTGTTATTCCGGGCGACGGCATCGGTAAGGAAGTCGTGCCAGCAGCGTTGGATGTGCTGCGGGCCGTCGCCGATGTCCATGGGGGGATGACGTTTTCGTTCACCGAATTTCCGTGGAGCTGTGACTACTATGTTGAACACGGCAAAATGATGCCGGATGACGGGTTATCGATTTTGCGAAATTTTGATGCCATTTTTCTTGGAGCGGTCGGCAATCCAGCGCTTGTTCCCGATCATATTTCATTATGGGGCTTGCTCTTGAAAATCCGCCGCGAATTTGAACAAGTGATCAATATCCGTCCGGCGAAATATTTCCGCGGCTTGTCCTCCCCGCTTGCGGAGCCGCACGAATTTGATTTCATCGTCGTCCGTGAAAACAGCGAAGGTGAATATAGCGAAGTCGGTGGGCGCATTCATCGCGGTGAAGATGAAATCGCCATCCAAAACGCCGTATTTACCCGCAAAGGAACGGAGCGGGCGATGCGCTACGCGTTCGAGCTGGCCCAAAAGCGGAAAAGGCATGTGACGAGCGCAACGAAATCAAACGGTATTTTCCATACGATGCCGTTTTGGGACGAAGTGTTCGCCGACGTCAAGCGCGACTATCCGGATGTCGCGACCGCGTCGTACCATATCGACGCGTTGGCGGCCTTTTTTGTCACACGGCCACACATGTTTGACGTTGTTGTCGCAAGCAACTTGTTCGGCGACATTTTGACTGACCTCGGCGGCGCCATTATGGGAAGCATCGGCATCGCTCCGGCGGCGAACATAAACGTCAACGGCAAGTACCCGTCAATGTTTGAGCCCGTGCACGGTTCAGCGCCCGACATTTACGGCAAAGGCATTGCCAACCCGATCGGGCAAATTTGGACGGCCAAATTAATGCTTGACCATTTCGGTGAAGAAGAACTCGGCGCTCTGTTGTTAAACGTAGTCGAGGAGGTTACGGCCGACGGCGTCAAAACGCCGGATATCGGCGGCACGGCGACGACGAAGGAAGTAGCCGCGGAAATTTGCCGACGCTTGCGCGAGCATGCTTGACCCGTCAGAGCAGCAAGCGGCGCGGTTTGCAGTTTCCTTCCATTCGGGTATACTTGTTGTCGGAAGAACTGACAAAGAAAGGATGACATACGTTGTTCAAAAAATGGTTTGGCAAAAAACAGTCAGAGGAAGAAACGATTGTTGCGCCGCTGAGTGGGACGGTCGTGCCACTTGAGGACGTGCCTGATCCGGTGTTTGCGCAAAAAATGATGGGCGACGGTATCGCCATTGATCCAACGGACGGGGACGTTGTCGCTCCAGTGGATGGCGAAGTCATTCAGCTTTTTCCGACGAAACATGCCGTTGGCTTGCGCTCGGAAGCAGGGGTTGAGCTGCTTATTCATGTCGGCATCGATACGGTGGCGATGAACGGAGAAGGGTTTACCGCCCATGTACAGGCCGGCGACCGGGTGAAACGAGGCGAGCGGCTCCTTTCTGTTGACTTCTCGCTCGTTCGTGAAAAGGCGAAAAGCGCCATTACGCCGATCATCATTACGAACGGCGACGCGCTTGCTACCCTTGAGAAAAAGGCTGAAGGCTCGGCGACAAAAGGGGAGACCGTCTTATTTCATGTAAAAATGAAATAACATTCACCGCCCGGTTTTCCTCACATCAGGATAACCAGCCGGTTGGAATTGGCACTCACGGGTATCTTCATATGGATATCGAGAAATGGGAACGCTAAAATATGCTTGCATCTACAAAGCTGTCAAACGAGGGGGAATTGTTTGGCGGCTTTTTTTTATCATTTCGAACCGAGAAACCCTCACTTCCAAGCGTGAGTGAAGGGGAGCGGTCATTGTATGTGACGGTTCGTTTTGTGAGAAAATGATCAATATATGATTGAATTTGCGCTGAACCGCTTCTATAATGGATATAGGTTCTGTCTTGACATCAATAATGACAGGAGGATATACATGAATCAACAGACGATTTCCCAGCGCAAGCTGTTAGGTATCGCCGGCCTTGGCTGGCTGTTTGATGCGATGGATGTCGGTATGTTGTCGTTTTTGATGGCCGCCTTGCAAAAAGATTGGAACTTAAATGCAGGGCAGGTCGGCTGGATCGGCAGTATCAACTCGATCGGCATGGCGGTCGGGGCGCTCTTGTTCGGGTTGCTGGCTGACCGGATCGGCCGGAAAAACGTCTTTATTATCACATTGTTATTGTTTTCGGTCGGCAGCGGGCTGTCAGCGTTGACGACAACGTTGGCCGCATTTTTGGTGCTTCGTTTTTTGATTGGCATGGGGCTTGGCGGTGAGTTGCCGGTTGCCTCGACATTAGTCTCCGAAGCGGTGCCGGCGGCTGACCGCGGCCGGGTCGTCGTGCTGCTTGAAAGCTTTTGGGCCGGCGGCTGGTTGCTGGCGGCGCTCATTTCGTATTTTGTCATTCCGACTTACGGTTGGCGAGTGGCGTTATGGTTGGCGGCCGTACCGGCGCTGTACGCCATTTATTTGCGCCTCCAATTGCCGGATTCACCGCGGTTTGTAGCGACAAAAAAAGAAGAAACGGTATGGAGCAACATTGCGAAAGTATGGTCGGCTCCGTATCGGAAGGAAACGACGATGCTTTGGCTCCTTTGGTTTTGTGTCGTCTTTTCGTACTACGGCATGTTTTTATGGCTGCCAAGTGTTATGGTGATGAAGGGATTTAGTTTAATCCAAAGCTTTGAATATGTGCTCATCATGACCTTGGCGCAACTGCCTGGCTATTTCAGCGCCGCATGGCTGATCGAGCGGGCGGGGCGGAAGTTTGTTTTGACCACCTATTTGCTTGGTACAGCGGCGAGTGCTTACTTTTTCGGTACGGCCGAGTCGCTTGTTGGATTGATGGCAGCTGGCATCTTCCTCTCGTTTTTCAACCTTGGCGCCTGGGGGGCGCTGTACGCCTACACGCCGGAGCAATACCCGACGTCAATCCGTGCGACCGGGGCCGGTATGGCGGCGGCGTTTGGCCGCATCGGTGGCATTTTTGGGCCGCTGTTGGTCGGCTCCCTTGTTACTCAAGGCGTGTCAGTGACAGCGATTTTTACGTTGTTCTGCCTGTCGGTCCTTGTTGCTGTCCTCGCGGTCGCCGTTCTTGGCAAAGAAACGAAGCAGCAAGAACTCGTCTAACAGGATGGAGAAAAACGATGGTTTTTCCATCGTGCAGCGGTCTTCGGACGAGGGAAAAGGTTAACGTTTGCAAGATTTCTCTATTTGAGAAGATGCATGTTTTGCATCACGTTCTCCATTTACATGACCAACCTTCTAAGTTGACAACCAAAAAATAGGGGCGATACCTTAAGGGTAAGCCCCTTTTTGTTTGGGAACATGGAGAGAGGCGGTGGATTTTCGGTGGATTCGTTCGTATCGGTCGTCATCCCGACGTACAATCGTCCCTATCCGTTAGCCGAGTTGCTCGAGTCACTCAGCCGGCAGACGTATCGTTCATTTGAAGTGATTGTGGTCAATGATGGCGGCGTCCCGGTCCATGATGTTGTCGCTTTGTACCCAGAGCTTGAGATCCGACTCATCGACCGTTGCAATGAAGGACATGTGATGGCTCGCAACGTAGGCGTCCAAGCGGCGCGCGGTGAATACATTATGCTTTGTGATGACGATGACTTGCTTTTACCATGCCACTTAGAGCGGATGGTAGCGGCGCTCGAGCATGCGGATTTCGCTTATTCCGATGCGGAGATTGTCCAATATCGGGTAGAAAATGACCAACGCTTGCCGATGGCCCGCTTTTTATTTGCCTATGAGTATGATTTGGAAGCGATGCGGACGTTCTCAACGTACGTCCCGTCCGGAAGTGTGTATCGGAAAGCGCTTCATGACGAAATCGGTTACTTTGATGTGTCGGTTCATCATTATTGGGATTGGGACTTCTTTTTGCGTGCCGCGTCCGCTTGTCGCGTCACTCGTGTCGCGGCGGCGACTGTTTTGTATGCGTTCAGCCCGGACGGCGACAATATGTCGCGACAAATGGGAGACAAGCGGCGACATTACTTGCGGCGGCTTTGCGAGAAGCATGGGCTTGGCGACTTGCCGGTGAAAAACTTTTGGCTGTTGCTTGACGAGCCGGAAGTCGCGCGTCGCCGAACTGAAAGCGAAGTCATCTGGGACGGTCAGCCGATGGTGTCGCGATTTTGGACGCAAAAAAAGAGGGCAACTATTGACAGGAGTTTTTTGGGTTTGCTATGATAGTGAACAAAATCGTATAACGAATCGCGATGACGGATCAATAGTAGTTAACCCTCTCTTCTAAAGCGAGCCGGGGGCGGTGGAAGCCCGGTGAAGACGGTTAATGAAACGGCAGTCCGGAGCGGAAACATGGAAAAGTGGATGTGCCATTGGCGCATCAACTAGGGTGGAACCGCGGGAGCTACGCTCTCGTCCCTAGGCAGTAAGCCTAGGGGCGAGGGCGTTTTTGATTGTTGGAAATCGAATATGGAGGAGGATGATGACATGGCTGCAACAATGGAAGAAATCGTTGCCCACGCCAAGCATCGCGGCTTCGTGTTTCCGGGGTCGGAAATTTACGGTGGGCTGGCGAACACATGGGATTACGGTCCGCTCGGTGTCGAGCTGAAAAATAACATTAAACGGGCGTGGTGGAAAAAGTTCGTCCAAGAATCGCCATACAATGTCGGTTTGGACGCTGCCATTTTAATGAACCCAAAAACGTGGGAAGCATCCGGCCATTTAGGCAACTTCAACGATCCGATGGTCGACTGCAAACAGTGTAAAGCGCGTCATCGCGCCGACAAGCTGATTGAGCAGGCACTTGAAGAAAAAGGAATTGAGATGGTCGTTGACGGTTTGCCGCTTGCCAAGATGGAAGAGCTTATCCGTGAATACGACATCGCTTGTCCAGAATGCGGCAGTCGTGACTTTACGAACGTGCGTCAGTTTAATCTAATGTTCAAAACATACCAAGGTGTCACCGAATCAAGCGCTAACGAAATTTATTTGCGCCCGGAGACGGCCCAAGGTATTTTTGTCAACTTTAAAAACGTCCAGCGCACGATGCGCAAAAAATTACCGTTTGGCATCGCGCAAATCGGAAAAAGCTTCCGCAACGAAATTACGCCAGGGAACTTTACGTTCCGCACACGTGAATTTGAACAAATGGAGCTTGAGTTTTTCTGCAAACCGGGCGAAGAGCTGAAATGGTTCGACTACTGGAAACAATTTTGCAAGGAATGGCTGTTGTCGCTCGGCATGAACGAAGAACATATCCGCCTGCGCGACCATACGAAAGAAGAATTATCCCACTATAGTAATGCGACGACTGATATCGAGTATCAGTTCCCGTTCGGCTGGGGCGAGCTCTGGGGCATTGCGTCGCGCACCGATTACGACTTAAAACAGCATATGGAACACTCCGGTGAGGATTTCCATTATCTTGACCAAGAAACGAATGAGCGCTACATCCCGTACTGCATTGAGCCGTCGCTCGGTGCCGACCGTGTCACGCTCGCGTTTATGATTGACGCCTATGACGAGGAAGAGCTCGAAGACGGCACGACCCGGACAGTTATGCATTTGCATCCAGCGCTTGCGCCGTACAAAGCAGCTGTCTTGCCGTTATCGAAAAAGCTGGGTGACGGAGCGCGCCGAATTTATGAAGAACTCGCGAAGCATTTCATGGTCGACTACGATGAAACAGGTTCGATTGGCAAGCGGTATCGTCGTCAAGATGAAATCGGCACGCCGTTTTGTATCACGTACGACTTTGAGTCCGAGCAAGATGGCCAAGTAACCGTTCGTGACCGTGACACGATGGAACAAGTGCGGTTGCCGATTGGGGAGCTCAAAGCCTTTTTGGATAAAAAAATTGCCTTTTAATGAAATGGGCGGGGTTGACTCAAAAGATATAGAATGGTGAATCTGTCAATGCGCATATACAGTCATGGAGAAAGGGTATCTCATTGTTTTTGAGATGCCCTCTTTTTTTGGCCCAACCAGTAGGCGGGTGATCGGAAGATGTGTGGAAACGGAATTGATTTCATAGAAAAAATTTCAAAATAACATCGAAATTTTATCGAATAAATGGTAAAATAGAAATACATAATAGTTCCTGTATCCTACATGAATCGAGGGGGAACCACTATGGAAGGGAAACCGATCTATTACGATGGTAGTGGTCATTATCCTGGTGACGCGGATGAAAATATGGTGAACAACGAACCGTTTACGCTCACGGACGAAATACGAAAACAAATTAGCGGCAACCCATTTGCTGTTGAACAAGGTGAATAGCTGATCCGTATGTAAATTGCCTCAAGGGCAATTTTTTTTTGAGCAAATGACTTGCCAAGCTTCCACCATCCTTATATAATTACCTGGTATTCGAGATATTTGATTTAGAGATAAGTGCATGCTGTGTTCAACAACAGTAAACACTAAAATGATGAGACCATTAAGAAAGGGAGTATGCATCATGGCGAAAGTATTGTACATCACCGCCCATCCTCACGACGATACACAATCATACAGCATGGCGGTCGGGAAGGCATTTATTGAGACATATAAACAAGTGCATCCGGACCATGAGGTCATTCATCTTGACTTATATAAAGAGTATATTCCGGAAATCGATGTCGATGTGTTCAGCGGTTGGGGCAAGCTTCGCTCCGGTCAGTCGTTTGAACAGCTGTCCGACGAAGAAAAAACGAAAGTTGGACGGATGAATGAGCTGTGCGATCAATTCATCACCGCTGATAAATACGTGTTCGTCACGCCGATGTGGAACTTTTCCTTCCCACCGGTATTGAAAGCATACATTGATGCGGTGGCTGTAGCTGGAAAAACGTTCAAATACACGGCACAAGGACCGATCGGGTTGCTCACCGATAAAAAAGCGCTCCACATTCAGGCGCGTGGTGGCTTTTATTCGGAAGGCCCAGCAGCACAAATGGAAATGGGACACCGTTATTTAGAAATTATCATGCAATTTTTTGGCGTACCATCATTTGAAGGCCTGTTTGTCGAGGGACATGCGGCCGTGCCGGAAAAAGCGGAAGAAATTAAAGCGAACGCCATTGCTCGGGCAAAAGAATTGGCTCATACATTTTGATCGAGACAGGCAGGATGTGTTTCTCGATTCTGTTATGATAGTAAATATTGCGCGGGAAATGGCCAACTATTCATCTGGGGAGGTTCTCTGTTTGGGAGAGCCTCTTTTTTGTTGTGGGAGCCAAAGAAAACAGAAAAGCGCTTTGACGTTCCTATACGTCAGTTAGATGACGTATGGTATAATAAACCATATAAACAAAGAGTGGGGGTTCACCATTTGTGAACGAACATAGACAAAATCGGCGAATGCGCCTGCACAGCATAGCGGCAGTGTTGGCAACCACGTTATTTGGCGTGCTTTTGTTCGCTGCAGGGCGGCTCTCTTTTCCCCCTAGTTTCTATCATTCTATTCATCTTGCTTTAGGGCTTGCCGCCGTTGTCGTCTGCTGGCTTGTCGCCATGCAAGGATGGGCGGTGTTTCCCCATACGCTGTCGATGGAGCGGCTCGTGATGGGGGCGTTATTTTTTTCCTCAGGATCGCTGTTTTCCTTTCATTTTCTCCTTTCATTCGCGGACGCGGGTGAAGCGTCGCTGTTTTCGCTTGCTGCTCGCTTTACGATCGCTTGGGGGTTGCTCTTTTTATTTTCACGTCCGGACGAGGTGATGGAACGGCACAGCGGACAGCGTTGGCAGGCGTTTTTGATGGCCTTGGTTTATACAGCTGCTATCGGTCTATTGCTCCATTTTACAGCGTCGCTTTGGCTGGGAGATGGGACGAGCCGCTGGCCGCTTTGGTGGCAGGCGGGAGAAGGGACGGTTGGATTGCTTGATGCAGCAGCCGCCGCGATCGTATGGCGTCGCTATCGGCAAGGCGGCTCTTCTTCCCCCTTGTACTGGTTGATGGCTTTACTGTTGTTCGCTTTTGGCCAAGTGTTGCTGATGTTGGGCCCTGGGCATGTGCTATGGGGGCAGCTGTACGAAGTGGCCGGATTTTTGTATGTCTTGCGGGCTATGTATGTGGAGACGATTGAAAAGCCGTATGTAGAACTCAAGCAACACGAACAGCAGCTGGAAATGATGGCGAACGCCCTTGGCGAAGGACTGATGATGTTAGACCGAGACGGGCAAATTGTTTGGATGAACCCAGAAGCCGGTCGACTGCTCGGTGTCGTCCCTGACGAAGCGAAAGGAAAGCCGTTATTTTCTTTTGTTTCGCTTGCTGGGCCGAACGGTGACGCATGGGATTGGAAGCAGCTGCGCTACGTCGTCAAACGGTTGAAAAGCGGCGAAGTGATCCGCGTTGAGGAAGAGTCATTTTGCCGATACGACGGTGTTTGTTTGCCGGTGAGCTACACGCTGGCGCCAGTAATCGAAAACGGTGCGCTGACGGGGCTTGTCGCTGTGTTGCGCGACATGACGGAGAAAAAAGAGAAAGAGCGGCTTGAACGAGAGCGTGAACAGCTTGATTTTGAATTGTCGCTTGCAGCGAATATGCAGCGTGCGCTCTTGCAGACGTCTTCCGAAGCGAATTTGCCATCCTATGTCGACATCGGTGTCCTCAGCGTTCCCGCTCGGGTATTAAGCGGCGATTTTTACCGCTTTTCTGTTCACCAAACATCCGTGTCTGTCGGCATTGCTGATGTGTCGGGAAAAGGCATTCCAGCCGCAATGCTCATGACACTAATGAAATTTATTTTAGACCGCACGGTCCATTATGGGACGCAGCCGCATGTGTATCTTGACTTGTTGAATCGGTTCGCCTATGACTACACCGAACCGTCGATGTTTGTAACGATGTTTGTCGGCAATTACAATGAAAAAACGCACGTATTTTCGTATGCGTGCGCCGGGCATGAGCCGGCGCTTCTATACCGGGCGAAAACGAAACAATGCGTGCCGCTTCACGCCAAAGGATGCGCGCTCGGCTTGTTCCCGCAATTTTCGTTTGAGACCAAATCGGTTGCACTAGAACCAGGAGATTTTGTGTTGTTGTACACGGACGGAGTGACGGAAAAGCGCGGGGAAGAAGTGGCTGATGGCTTTTCTGTCCTCGCCTCAATGGTCACCCGCACCAACCTCGACCAGCCTGCCTCACAAGTTGTTCACGATTTGTACGAGCAGGTGAAAGCGTATCACCAATACGAGCAAAAAGACGATCAGACGTTGTTGCTATTGCGCCGCCGTTGACATCAGCGTTTATACTGCTTGATGGTGAAGGCGGCGCTTTCTTCTGCCATTATGACGAATAGGCGGCAAGCTGCCGCTTCAGTTTTTCAATCGCCCGCTTTTGGATGCGGCTGATCGTCATTTGGGAGACGCCGAGCCGTTTAGCGAGCGAGCGCTGTGTTTCTCCGCGGCGAAACACCGCCTCGATGACGATCCGCTCCTGCTCGCTCAGCTTGCCGATGGCTTCTTGCAAGTCAAGCCGCTCGATCAGCGCCTCGACCTCATTCGTGTCATCGGCAAGAAATTCGCCGATGGTCGTTGCGTCCTTTTCCCCGTCTTGCACGGGGGCATCGATGGAAATCGCCTGATAATGGTCGCGGCCAGCCAAAATTTCAATCGTTTCTTCGACCGATAAACCTAAATGGTTGGCTATTTCCTCGATGTTCGGTGATCGCTCAAGTGTGACAGTCAGCTCATCGATCGCCTTCTGCACTTTGCTTCCGTTTTCTTTCACTCTGCGCGGTACTTGAATATACCACGCTTTGTCGCGCAAATAGTTTTTCATATAGCCGATCAAGCTTTTCATTGCATACGATTCAAAGCTTGTTCCTTGGTTCGGGTCGTAATGCTCAAGGAGGCGCAAAAACGATAACCGTCCGACTTGAAATAAGTCCTCATAAAAATCAGGACGGCTGCGCGCCATTTTTTTTGCTGCGGCCGCAATGAGCGGCTCGAAGCGAACGAGCAGTGCTGTCGCCGCTTCTTCCGTCTTTGTTTGTTGATAGGCGGAAATGAGGGCGTCAAGCTTGCTCTTGGACAGAGGAGGGGGATATACATTCATGGGCATGCTCTCCTTCGCCGCGATGGCGGAATTTCGTGAGGCGGACTTCTGTTCCGTCCGCTGTTGTGACACTTACATCGTCCATGAGCGCTTCCATTAAAAAGAGGCCGAGACCGCCGATTTTGACGTCCTCAATCGGCTTAGCGGACAGTGGTGCTGCCTGTTTCGCTACTTGTTTGTAATCAAATCCTTTGCCTTCATCTTTAATAACAATCGCTAAGGCATCGGCGCTCATTTCAAAGCGGAGATGAATCATTCCCCTTCTTCCGTTGTACGCATGCAAAACGGCGTTATTGCATGCTTCTGAAACAGCGACTTTCATATCCTCAATCTCTTCATACGAAAATCCCATCTTAGCGGCCAGCCCGTACAACGTCAAACGCGCGATATCGATAAACTGCGCATCAGCTGGAATCGATAGTTGTACGACGGTTTCATGCTCTTTCATGATTGGCCTCCGATCCTTTCTGTCGTATCGTTCGCTTCGGAAAAAAAGTAAGATACTCCCGTTAAATCAAACAAACGCTGCACCTTGGGCGGCACGTTTTCAATGGCAAACCGCGCTCCTTGCTTTTTTCTCGTTTTCAACAGTGCGACCAGCATGCCAATGCCGGTGCTGTCAATGTACGTCAATTCGTCTAAATGGATGACAAGCAGTTTCGTTGCGTCATTGGCAAGCGGTTCGACAGCGCGCTGAAACTGTTCGGCCGCCGCTAAATCAAGCTCTCCTTTTATGTATACCATGTGCCGATCTGGCTGTTCGTCATGAACGATATGAAATCGTTTCCTGTCCATGTTGGTTCACCCCAAATGCTCGATGGTTTGGCTTCGTCATCGTATAATAAGGTTGTCCACCCCTAAGACGTTTACAATGGATATACCCATATTTTATACTATTTGAAACAGAAAAGAAAAAAGCCAATGCCAAAGGAGTGGCTGCAATGCCGATTTTAAAAAACGATTGGGCTCCGCTTCTAGAAGAGGAGTTTCAAAAGCCATATTACTTAAAGCTGCGCGAGTTTTTAAAAGAAGAGTACCGGACGCGAACGATTTATCCTGATATGTACGATATTTTCAACGCCCTTCATTATACGCCGTACGCGAACGTCAAAGTCGTGTTGCTCGGGCAAGATCCGTACCACGGCCCAGGGCAGGCGCACGGGTTGAGTTTCTCCGTTAAGCCGGGCGTTCCGGTGCCGCCGTCTTTGGTCAACATTTTTAAAGAACTGCATGATGACCTTGGCTGTTACATACCGGATAACGGCTACCTCGTGAAATGGGCAAAGCAAGGGGTGCTGTTGCTAAACACCGTGCTGACGGTTCGGCGCGGCCAGGCAAATTCCCACCGCGGCAAAGGGTGGGAACATTTCACCGACCGCGTCATTGAGCTCGTCAACGAAAAAGACGATCCAGTCGTCTTTTTGCTTTGGGGGCGGAACGCGCAAGAGAAAAAAGAACGCATCACGAACCCGCGTCATCATATCATCGAGGCGCCGCACCCGAGCCCGTTTTCTGCCGCGCGCGGCTTTTTCGGTCACCGCCCGTTTTCGCGGACGAACGCATTTTTGACAAAGTGCGGACGCGAACCGATCGACTGGCAAATCGAAAACATCGGCGCCCGCGCCGAATGAACAAGGAGGAAACACCATGTCCATTTCTTTTGCTGCTGTTGTCGCCAAAATGGAAGACGAGCTTCGGAAAGCGAAAGTTACGAACGACCCGCAGCGGATGCGCGAACACATCGCCGCTGTTCGTGCTTTATGCGACTTAATGCTGGAAACGACAGATCAGCCGCAGCCGTCCGTTCCGTCTGTCTCGACAGAGCCGCTTGTCGCCGGCGGATCGTTCCCCGCTGCGGTTGGTTTTTCGGTTGGCGGCATGTCTACTGGCGGGAAATCTCCTGACATTGATGATGATGCGAACGGGGAGTCGTTGTTGGATTTTTGATGACATACTTGCAACAGCCGCAAAGAAAGTTTGTCATTTGCTCTTTTCGGCAGGTTTTTCGCTACTAGAGTGAAAGGTTTTTCCTCTATTAGGCTGTCTACTTTTGTTTGCGCCGGAGAATAACGAGCGGCTCTCCGGCTTGGGCATGAGTCCAACCAGCCATGCTCCGAAGCGGCTCGTTTCGTTATAAAAAAGCCGGGTGGGATGAGTCGTCAAAAAACGTAGAAACAAGGGGGCACATGGATGCAGCAAGATGTCAGAGCTGCACATCGTTTCAGCGCTCACAATCGAAAATATCTACAAAACGATGCGCTATGCGGCTGTTTTCATTGTTTGGCCATTTTTAGCCCGGGGGAGATTACAGAGTGGGTTGATCAGGGAGATACAGCACTTTGCCCGTACTGTGGAATTGATTCTGTTATCGGCGAAGGCTCCGGCTTTCCGATTGCCCGCAGCTTTTTAAAACGTATGCGTCAAGAATGGTTCTAACAAACATGGTCTTATCCTGATAAAATAAAAAGAAGGCGGCTCCTTGTTGATTCTGATTGGGGATGCGTGTTGTTGTAGCATGTCACTATTTTATAAATAAAGAAGGAATCTTAGATTAGAAAGAGGCGGTGTCACGATGAAAACATTCATCTTTCTTGGCGCGTTGAACGCGTTTTTGGCCGTCGCATTGGGAGCATTTGGTGCGCACGGCCTCGAGGGGAAAATTCCGGACCGTTATTTAGAAACTTGGAAAACGGCAGTGCAATACCAAATGTTTCATACGACCGGATTGCTTGTGGTCGGTCTGTTGCTTGGCAAAGCACCGAATGCTGGGTTGATCGGTGTGGCCGGCTGGGTGATGTTGGCGGGGATTGTGCTGTTTTCCGGCAGTTTATACATATTAAGTGTCACGCAAATCAAGCCGCTTGGTGCCATCACCCCGTTTGGCGGTGTCGCTTTTTTAATCGCCTGGGTGATGATTGGTTATGCGGCGTTAAAATGGTTGTAAACGGAGCGCAGGAGCCGAGCGCTCCGTTTTTTTGGCTGGCGTCTATATTCATCTTATGGTGAAAGCCATAGACTTAACGTCAGTAGCAGACCAACCGCCCAATGATGCCGAGCGGCCCATTTCATGCCGCTGATTTCCTCAGCTCGGCTAGCGCTGGGACGGAAACAAAGACAAAGCCGGATAGCAAGCGGCAGTGCGAGCACTGTGATCGCAGCAAGCAAAGGGACGACATGCCAAAAAATTAAGACGGCGATCGACAAGTAGGTGGAAGCGAGCAAAACAGCGAGAAGCCGTGCTGCGTTTTTCCGTCCAAGCCGAATGGCTAACGTGCGGCGAAACGGTCGGTCTTTTTCGATGTCGCGGATGTTGTTCGTCAAAATCATCGAGGCAATGAGCAAGGCGAACGGGATGGACAAGGCAAACGGAGCGGCGTTTGGCGCATGTCTTTGTACGGCATAAGCGAGTACGGTCACTACCGGCCCCATACAAGTAGCGGCAGTCAACTCGCCTAAGCCGAGCGAGGCGAGCGGGCGTGGCCCGGCTGAATACGCAATCCCGCATATGATCGCTACGGTGCCGATCCACGCGATAGCTGCATAGCTTTGCCATGCCAAGTACGCGCCTAACGCAACCGCGGCGGTCAGCATGGCGCTCGCAACGGCAGGGATCGAGCGATGGGCGGGACCGTCGTCATGCTTGTTTGTCCATTTATCAACGTCTTGGCCACGCAATCGATCGAAATAGTCATTCAGCATGTTGACTGCCGACTGGATCAGCACAGAGGCGGCCAGCATTGCCAACAACACGTCGATCCGAACAGCCCCTTTTTTTGCCGCCAGCGCGGTAGCGGCCAGCACAGGGCTGATCGTCCCGCTCCATGTCAACGGACGCATTAAGTGAAACCATGAAAAACGATAAAACCAACGCTGATCTTCTTCGCAATGTTCATATCGCAATGCCAACCCCTCGTTTCCATCAGGAAAGTAAAAGCATGCATAGGATGAGTACGACAAACCCGGCCGCTTCGACCGACTGAATGGCAATGATCGAAGTCATCGCGTTTTTTAACGGTGCGTCATTGCCATGTTCGGCTTGTTGCCAAAGTTCTTCATCGGCAAACACGGTCATCGCTTTGCGGTAACCGACAAACATCCCCCAAGCGAGCGTGGCGGTTCCTGTGAGGAGGGCGGTCAGCCATACACGGCCATAGGCGGTCAGCCATACATCCGCCCAACTGTGAATCGGCCCAGCAGCTGTGCCAAGCCATATGCCGGTGGTGATGACGACGGCGCCTGCTGCGGCGAGCGGCCGGTGCGACCACTGCATAAGCGATCGGAAAAATTGCTGGCGCTGAAGCGGCCGCATGAATCGGGAGGCGGGATACACCGCCCAGCCGATGAATGCCACGCCTCCTACCCACATGATCGCCGCGACAAGATGTACCCCGAGCAGAAAATCACGCGACGTCCAAGCCATAAACAGACCCCTCTTTTTGTGTTGTTTACCACCATTATATACAGCTAGGTGGCGACAACTTGTGATGGCCATCACGTCAGCCAAAATAAAGAAGGTTGCCTTTAGCAACCTTCTTGTCAAAAGACTGTTTTTCAATTTAGCGTGGAGAATACGTAGCAAGCGGCGTTGTGGTCGCGGCTGTACTTCCCGCGAATGGATATTCGTAGGCGATTTCTCCTTCAAACGTGACGTAGTCGACATAAATCATCGGAATTAAATAGCGCGTGCCCGTTTGCTGGTCGCTTAAAATGACATGGTCACGCCCAGCCGCCTCAATGACGCCGCGGAACACTTTCGCATTCCATTCGCGGTTGTTTTCGAACGTCGCATAAACCGTGGCGGTTTTTCCTCTGTTTAGCCGCAAAATGTTTTCAATGTACGACTCTTCAATCGGCAACATCCCCGGAATCGAGGGGCCTGCGGTGGCAGGGGCGGCGGCGGTTGTCGGTGTCGGCATTGACGTTGGTGCAGTAGTCATCGGCATCATCGTTGGAGCGGCCGCTTGTGGATAATAATACGGATACGTTGTAGGATAATACGGCTGTGAGTACGGGTAACCGTAAGGATAGGATGCATACGGTTGTTGCCGTTCTTGATCGAACGGCGCATAATAAAACGGTTGTTGCTCCTCGTCAAGCGGATAGAAGTTGTTTTCTGTATGGTTAGACATAAAAAAACCTCCTCTATAAAAATGTTAATAAACACGTGGGCAGTCGGATTGGCTCGGTGCAAAAAAGCAGTGCGATTTGTAGCGGCCGGAGTTCCATTGGTTAAACCATTGTGGCGGGCACGATTGGCCTTCAGGTGGTCTAAAAAACCAAAGTGAATTTGTCGCCGGATGGTAGCGCCAACCGCGGATGACTTGACGGGCCAAGCCGATATCTACTTCGCGTGCCCGTTGGTAAAAATATCCCTTTTGTACCGCTTCAAAACCGCCTGGGCTCTGAAATACCATTTGCCGGATTGAACGGAGACCGCGGAAATCGAGACAATCGGCAATAACGCGGTTAATGCCGACATTGCCGACCATCAGCATCCCAAGCCGCCCGTCTCCTTCCGCCTCGGCCCGCATCAGCCGGGCTAACAGCTTCACGTCTTCTTCTGTATGGGCTACAACAGCCATATCGTCACCTCGGTCGTTATCAATTTCGACAGTAATAGGCTATTGATGGAGAAAGAAAATGGTGACAGACGGACAGACTGTTTCCAAAGGGAATTTCTGATTTTATATGTATGGGGAAACCAAGCCTCATATGACAGAAAACCATATGGTTGTCCAAAACAGCGGGGAAGCAAGGCAGGGACTGACGGAAAAAGCCGTCGATCCTTCGTTGTGTGTACAAGATATAGAGCGAAGAATCCGTTGGATGTGGTAATAAAAAGGTGTCTCATGCTTTTGAGACACCCTCATTGCTGTTAAATATGGAAGAAGGTCGGTACGTTTTCAGCCGCTAGGCGGTTGCCGACGAAAAACGAACCAAACTCGCCAAAGCGAGCGCTCACTTCATCGAAGCGCATTTCATAAACAAGTTTTTTGAACTGGAGGGCATCATCGGAAAACAAGGTGACACCCCATTCAAAATCGTCCAAACCGACAGAGCCGGTAATGATTTGCGTCACTTTGCCGGCGTATTTTCGACCGGTCATGCCGTGAGCGCGCATGAGCTCGCGCCGCTGTTCCATCGACAACATGTACCAGTTGTCATCGCCTTGGCGCCGCTTATCCATCGGGTAGAAGCAAATGTAGTTCGTTTTCGGCAAAATCGGGTACAAGCGGCGGCGCACTTCCGGAATTTGATACGGATCTTCGTTGCCGGACGCTAGATAGTTGCTCAATTCGACGACCGAGACGTACGAATACGCCGGCAGCAAATACTCGGCAAGTTTCGTTTTATTGAGCGCCGTTTCAATCTCATGAAGCTCATCGAGCGTCGGGCGCAAAATCATAAACAAAATGTCCGCTTTCTGCCCGACGATCGTGTAAATCGCATGGCTGCCTTGCTGTTCGCTTTCGGTCGTTTCCCATTTGTCGACGAGCGCCAAAAACTCGTCAATCGCTGCTTGACGTTCTTCGTTTGGCAACATTTTCCACGCGCTCCAGTCGATCGTACGGAAATCATGCAAACAATACCAACCGTCTAACGTTTGGGCCGCTTCACTCATCATCGTCACTCCTTATCGGTCAATAGTACAGTATTACTATACCATAGTTTGCCCAAAAAAGCGGACATCGGTGCACAGGGCAAAAGTAGACTGAATTGTGCCAAAAGGTGAATTATTTGTTGGAAGGGCTTACTATGATTGCGTTTCGCATATAAAGAGGTATGCTTAATGGTAGAGGAAGGTTGGTGTGTCCCGCAGGGAAAACGTCAACCGATCATAAAGGAGGCATGAATCGTGGCAAACGATTTATTTACAGCATTAAAGGAGAAAGTGGTTGGCACCGGACGGAAAATTGTATTTCCGGAAGGAACGGATGACCGCATTTTGACGGCGGCAAGCCGATTGGCGGCAGAACAAGTGCTTCTGCCGATCGTTCTTGGCGATGAACAAGCGATCAAAGCGAGAGCAGCGGAGCTTGGCTTACCTTTTGACGGAGTGGACATCATCAATCCACGCGACTATGAGGAGTTTGATCAGCTCGTTTCCGCTTTCGTTGAGCGCCGTAAAGGGAAAGTGACGGAAGAAGCAGCACGCAAACTGTTGTTGGATGAAAACTATTTCGGTACGATGCTTGTCTATACAGGCGCAGCGGACGGTCTCGTAAGCGGGGCGGCTCACTCGACAGCCGATACGGTGCGCCCGGCTTTGCAAATTATTAAGACGAAACCGGGAGTCCGCAAAACGTCCGGCGTTTTCATTATGGTGCGCGGCGAGGAGAAGTATGTGTTTGCCGACTGCGCCATCAACATTGCCCCTGACAGCCAAGATTTGGCCGAAATTGCGATCGAGAGCGCCCGGACGGCTGCTATGTTCGGCCTCCATCCGCGCGTGGCCATGCTTAGCTTTTCGACGAAAGGCTCGGCTTCGTCGCCGGAAACGGAAAAAGTCGCAGAGGCTGTGCGATTGGCGAAGGAAATGGCTCCTGACCTCGTTCTTGACGGCGAGTTTCAATTTGACGCGGCGTTCGTGCCAGAAGTAGCGAAAAAGAAAGCGCCGGATTCGGTCATTCAAGGCGATGCAAACGTCTTTATTTTCCCGAGCCTCGAGGCAGGCAACATCGGCTACAAAATCGCCCAACGCCTCGGCGGCTTTGAAGCGGTCGGCCCGATTTTGCAAGGGCTGAACAAGCCGGTAAACGACTTATCACGCGGCTGCAGCGCAGAAGATGCCTATAAGCTCGCCTTGATTACGGCAGCTCAATCATTATAGGACGATGCTTTCGTGAACGGCTATGCATCGGTGTGTCCAGCCCTTTAAAAGCAGTGGTTAATGGAGCGCACGGTTTCACGCATGCGAGAAAAGCAAGCCAAAAAGGTGTCCCAACAACGCGGGACACCTTTTTCGATGTTCGGCGGTGAAGTATTCTCCACGTTTTCTCGCATTGTGCGTTCCATTCCCAGTCATTTTTACTCCATCATTTTTCGTTATGCCGCAGTGAATGGGGACGAGATAAGAGGCATCCGCTTTGGTTATGTTATAATCATAATCAAAAAACGGATGAAGAATAAGGAGCTAGCAGCTAATGATGAACGAATTGTTGCAGCAACGAAAATGGCGAGTGATTGATCAATCGCATTTCGGCTCGTTATTTGACGCAAAACAGTCGTTTGCGACTGATGATACGCTATGCACCGCGGTCGGTACCGGGCGGTCTGATGCCGTCGTCCGCACATGGGTGCATGAGAATACCGTCGTTTTAGGCGCCGCGGATACAAAACTTCCGTATATTGATGAGGCCGTTGCGTTTTTGCGCCAGCGAGGGTACCGTGTCGTCGTGCGTAATTCCGGTGGATTGGCTGTCGTTCTTGACAGCGGGGTGCTGAACATATCACTTATTTTTCCAGAAACGAAAAAACACACGATTGCCATCGAACAGGGATATGAAGCGATGTACGCGCTCATTGCAGCCATGCTTGCCCCCTACGGCGCCAACATCGAAGCGGGAGAAGTTGTTGGCTCGTACTGCCCAGGCAGCTATGACTTAAGCATCGGCGGGAAAAAATTCGCTGGCATTTCACAGCGGCGCGTGCGCGGTGGAGTCGCGGTACAAATTTATCTTTGCGTCACCGGCAGCGGAGCTGAACGAGCTGAGCTCATCCGCTGCTTTTACGAGCTCGGTCGGCAAGGGAAAGAAACGAAATTTACCTATCCTGATGTCGTCCCAGGAGTGATGGCATCGCTTTCTGAACTCATCGGCCGCGAGTTGTCGGTTGACGAGCTGTTGGTTGCCCTTTGGCGCACGCTTCAATCGTTTGGCGGTGCTTTGTATTCGTCCGCTCTCGATGGTGAGGAATGGGAATGGTATGAACAATATTGGGCACGCATCGTCGAACGGAACGCCAACGTATCCATCACAGAACCGAGCGAAGGCATCAAACGGTAACATTCATTTCGCTTCGGATGAATGAGGCCGCCTTGCCAGCTATCGAGAAGATCGCCGTTTTCCGACGAAAGAAAAGGATGCCGCAGTTCTCCATCGGCATCCTGTTTCATTACTCGGCGATTTTCTCTAAGTTTCCATTGGGGTCCATGCGGAAGGTCAGACCTCGCTCCTCTTCCTCTTTTAACACCATTTTGCGTGCTCGATTAATGATTTTGACAAGTGTCTCAAAATCTTCTTGGACAGTCGACGAGTTTTCTTCTAATTTCGCAACCTGTTCCTCTAGTTCCTTATTTTTTTGCTTTAATTCTTCAATTTCGCGGCGCAGCCGTTCATTTTCTTTGATCAGCGTTTCCCGTTTCTGTTCGTGCGATTGGAACGTTTTCAAAAAGGCGATTACTTGATCAAGTGTGACTGATTGAGGCTGCGGTGCTGGAATGACGGCCGGCAACTGCATGATGTCGCCGAGCTCCTCTAATGACGGCATCGGTGGTTCATACAGACGGCGCTTTCTAGCACCGCCTTGTTTGGCAAGCAGACGCTGTCGTTCTTTTCGTTGCTTTTTCGCTAGCTGGAGTGCTTCTTCATACCGATGGCGGACGACCGCGTTCCAACGGAACCCGCAGGCGGCCGACGTCCGATTTAATTTGTCACCAACTTCTTCAAATGCGTTCAGCTGGGTGCTTCCTTCGCGTACGTGGCGAAGCACGGTTTCCGCTAACAACAAATCGTCTTCTTCCGTCCAAGCATCTTGTCGTTGCTTCATCATTCCCCACTCCTTTTTCGTTTCTAGTAAAAGGATGGGCAAAAAGAAACAAATTTATACGTTGCAAGTTTACAGGATTGGCAAATTGCAAGAATGAAAGCCGCCCGCTTGCAATTTTCCTGCGAAAGCGGTAGAATACACAAAGCAAACGCTGTGGAAAGGGATGACAAGTGATGGCAAATGAGTTTCGCGTTTGCGACGACTGCAAGGCACCGAACTTAAAGACGTTGCTTCCGCGCCTGAAAAAGCTCGATCCGGATGCGGTCATTAAAATCGGTTGCCAGTCATATTGCGGTCCGGGGCGGAAAAAAACGTTCGCCTTCGTCAATAATCGCCCAGTAGCGGCGCTGACGGAAGACGAACTGATCGATAAAATTGCCGAAAGACTGAAAAGCCGCTAATTGATCACCTTCTTTGCCGAAAGAAGGTGATTTTTTGTTTTTTCCGTCAATAATGGAGATAGACGGAGAAAAAAGTCAACTATTTCTTTGCATCTCGAAACGGCGTATAATAGATGTATGTTGGAAACGGAAGAGGAGGGCACTATGTATCCCGGCGGGCAGCTTCATGAAGAAAAAGTGTTTAAAGATCCGGTGCATCGATACATACACGTTCGTGACAAGGTGATTTGGGATTTAATCGGCACAAAAGAGTTTCAGCGCCTGCGCCGCATTAAACAGCTCGGCACGACCTATTTGACGTTTCACGGCGCCGAACATAGCCGATTCAACCACTCGCTCGGCGTTTATGAAATCATCCGCCGCATTCTTGATGACGTCTTTGTCGGCCGCGAGCATTGGGATCATAGCGAACGCCTCCTTTGTCTATGTGCGGCGCTCTTGCACGATTTAGGGCACGGCCCGTTTTCCCATTCGTTTGAAAAAGTGTTTCATTTAGACCATGAAGATTTCACTCGAGCTATTATTGTAGGCGATACGGAAGTGAACGCTGCCTTACGTGCCATCGATAGCGATTTTCCGCAAAAGGTAGCCGAAGTGATCGCCAAAACATATCCAAATAAACTCGTTGTCAGCTTGATTTCGAGTCAAATTGACGCCGATCGGATGGACTATTTATTGCGCGACGCATACTACACCGGCGTCAGCTACGGCTATTTTGACATGGAGCGCATTTTGCGTGTTATGCGCCCGCGTGAAGACCAAGTCGTCATTAAGCGGAGCGGCATGCACGCGGTTGAGGATTACATTATGAGCCGCTATCAAATGTATTGGCAAGTGTATTTCCATCCGGTGACACGCAGCGCTGAAGTCATTTTAACAAAAATTTTGCATCGGGCGAAAAAGCTGTACGAAGACGGCTACTCGTTTCAAACGAAACCCGTTCATTTTTTGTCGTTTTTTGAGGGGAACGTAACGCTTGACGATTACTTGGCGCTCGATGAGGCGGTCATATTGTTTTACTTCCAGCAATGGCAACACGAACGGGACCCGATTTTAAGCGATTTATGTCAACGATTTGTCCACCGACGTCTGTTTAAATATACCGAATTTCATCCAACGAACGAGCAGATGACAAAGCTGATCGAGCTGACTAACTTATTTAAAAAAGCAGGCATCGACCCGGACTATTATTTAGTCGTCGATTCATCGTCCGACTTGCCGTACGATTTTTACCGGCCGGGTGAGGAAGGCGAGCGCCTGCCGATTTATTTGTTGATGCCAAATGGGGAATTGCGCGAGCTGTCGCGCGAATCGGTGTTGGTCGACGCCATTTCCGGCAAGCGGCGCACCGACCATAAGTTATATTTTCCGGCTGACTTTCTCTATGACTTATCAACGAAGCGGACAGTGAAGAAAAAGATTATGGAAATTTTAAAGGGTTAGGAGATGACGGAGAGTGCTCACGGAGCATGCGAAAGTGATGAAGGCATTGGCGGCCGCCGGGGAAATTACCGGTCGTAAAAAGCTGCAAAAAATGATTTACATCGCAAAAAAGCTCGACTTTCCGTTTTACGAGAAGTTCGACTTCCATTTTTACGGCCCGTATTCTGAAGAATTGACATGCCGTGTCGAGGAGTTATGCGCGCTCGGTTTTTTGCATGAGACAAAAGAGAAAAAAAGCGGCTATGTGCAATATCGCTATACGCTCACCGAAGCGGGTGAGCAGTTTTTGCGCCATTACGACTGGGGCATGCCGGGCCTTGACGAATGCATGCAAGTGATGAATGAACAAAACGCGCGCTTTTTGGAGCTTGTCGCCACGGTGCTCTATTTTGAACATTTACCAAAAGACGAAGTGAAAGAAAAAATCGCTCTGTTAAAAAGCAAACAACGCTATACGGATGAGGAAATTGAGGAAGCGTACGAATACATTGAGATGCTCCGCAGCCAATGCAATAAAAGAGGCTGACTCAAAAGGTCGTTAAACCGACCTTTTGGGGACAGCCTCTGTTTCTTTTCTTTACTATTTGGTTATTTATTCCTTTTTTGAAACGAGAATTTCTCCTTATTTCTGAATTTTATCCTGTTTTTTCTTTGTTGGATCGGTTGTGGCCGCCCACTTTCTCAAATTGTGAGCAGCACAAATAAGCCCCCATTCCAAGGTAATTTTTGGGAGCCCTCTTAACAAAAAGCGCTGAAATTGCTGGTTGTGCTTGATTTGCCCAAACACCGGCTCGTTTTCGATTTGTCGTTTTCGGTACGTCGCCGCCCCTTCTTCCGTGGACAGCCGTTTACGGATCTCTTGCCGTTGTTGTTGATTTCTCAAGGAAACGCGGATGGTTTTCGTGTCTTTGCCTTTGGCGCATGTCGCCTGAAACGGGCATCCGGCACAAGCCGTACAACGATACGTCCGTTTGACGGTAACGTACCCGTTGTCGGTCGTTTCCTTCCGTTCATACACAAACACCAACCGTTCCCCTTTGACGCAAATCCACTCATCCAGCTCCTCATCATACGTCATGTTCTCGATTCGGCCGATCTCCTTCGCCCACGCTTTCGTTTGTTCCCGATCCAACGTGTTGTACTTGATCAGGGCGACTATCTCCTTTTTCTCACAGTACGTGTAGTTCTCCTCACTCCCATAGGCGGAATCCGCAATGGCTTGTTTAGGCATTGGACGCCCATAGGCGGCCAATTGCTCCAAATGCGGAATGAAACATCCGGCATCCCCTGCCCGTTGATGCACGCTAAATCCAGTGATGAATTGGTTCTCTGTCCCAATCTGCACATTGTACCCCGGTTTGAGCTGGCCGTTTTTCATATGGTCGTCCTTCATCCGCATAAACGTGGCATCCGGATCCGTTTTCGAAAAACTGTTCCGTTCGCCTAATCTTTCTTTGTATTCTTCATATTTTTTCTTACGGGGGAGAAGATCTTGTTCCAATTGCCGTTTGGCTTTCTTTAACGTACGATTCTTCGGCTCTTTCTTTAGGCGCTCTTCCACTTGTTCGATGACGGCTTCGATCCTTTCGGACGTGATCGGTGAAGCTTCCAGCTTTTCTTGAAAATCCCCCTCTTGTTCCGCCTCTTCATCTTCTTTCGTCACCTGTTCGATCGAGGCAACGATTTTCCGGAATTTCTCCTCCAGTTTCTGATCGTACTTTTCCGTTGATTTGCGCCAAACGAATGTATATCGGTTGGCATTGGCTTCGATTTTCGTTCCATCCAGAAAATAATCCTCTAACTTGACCAGCCCTTCTTGACGCAGAAGATCGACAATGGAGAAAAACGTTTCGTAAATGATGTCCTTCATCCGTTCCGACCGAAATCGGTTGATCGTGCGAAAATCCGGTGTTTGATGGCCGGATAGCCACATAAAGTAAATGTTTTCTTTCAACTGCTTGGCGATTTGGCGAGAGGAGTAGATCCGATTGGCGTAGGCATACAGGATGACTTTCAACATCATTTTCGGATGATAGGCTGGACGCCCTCCGCCAAGATAGAGGGAAACGAACAGAGCCGGATCCATTTTTTCCACTGCCAGATCCACAATCCGGCAAAGATGATGTTTGGGAATGAAAATTTCAAGATCCATTGGCAAAATGAGTTGATCTCGGTTATAATAAATGTACATAAGAAAACCGTCCTTTCTTTGGTAGGGTTGTGGTGACTCTATTATACCAAAAGAGGAACGGTTTTCTTCTTTTTTATCCAAAAAAGTGTCCCAAAAGCGAACGCTATGCGAACACTTTTGGGACATCCTCTTTTTACGGTTGAAAACCGATGTGGCCAATGGTCGTGTGACCTCCCATCAGTGTGGCAAAAACGCCAGCTGCAAAAAGAACAGCACGGCAAGCACATACAACAGCGGAGGCACGTCGCGCCAGCGGCCGCGGGCAATTTTTAAGAGCGGGTACGAAATGAAGCCGAGCGCGATGCCGGTCGCGATGCTGGAAGTGAGCGGCATGCTTAAGATGATGAGAAATGCCGGGAACGCCTCGTCGAGTTCATGCCAT
Organism: Geobacillus sp. FSL K6-3411; assembly: GCF_037965715.1. Classification (NCBI taxonomy): domain Bacteria; kingdom Bacillati; phylum Bacillota; class Bacilli; order Caryophanales; family Anoxybacillaceae; genus Geobacillus; species Geobacillus sp. FSL K6-3411. Next base: position 3,531,377 of record NZ_CP150187.1, on the reverse strand, counting down.
GAAATATGGGCGATGTTGCTGATCATCAAGCTGCCGACGATAATGAGCGCCGGAGCAGTGATGGCGGATAACCCAGCGACCGCGCCCACTAGCGGGCTGAAAAAGGCGGCGATGATAAACAGTACGGCGACAGTGAGCGCTGTCCATCCGGTCCGTCCGCCGGCAGCGACACCGGTGGACGACTCGATGTACGCTGATGTTGGGCTTGTCCCAAACATGGCTCCGACCGTAGTCGCGACTGAGTCAGCTAAGAGCGCTTCGCGGGCGCGCGGCAGCGTGTTCCCTTTCATCAGTCCTGCTTGTTGGGCGACGCCGATCATTGTGCCAGTCGTGTCAAACAGCGTGACAAGCAAAAAGGAAAAGACGACGGCATACAAATGATGGCTGATGACGTCATCAACGGCCGCAAACGGATTGGCAACGACAACCCCATCCGGCAACGACGGCAACGACATGATTCCTTCGTCAAATTTCAATTGACCGGTCGCGTAGGCAATCACCCCGGTGATAATCATGCCGTAAAAGAGCGCGCCGTTGACGCGACGTATCATAAGAACGAGCGTTACGGCGAGGCCAATCAGCGTCAACATAGCTGATGGAGCATGCAAGTCGCCGAGCGCTACTAAGTTTTGTGGGTGGGATTGGATGATCCCAGTTAGCCGCAAGCCGATAAAGGCGATAAACAGGCCAATGCCGGCGGTGATGCCATGTTTTAAGCTGTCAGGGATCACTTCGATTAGCTTGCTGCGCAATGGGGTGAGTGACAGCAGCAAAAACAGTAACCCCGCGACAAACACAGCGGAAAACGCGGTTTCGTACGAAATGTTGCCGTGTGAACCGACGACCGAATAGGCGAAATAGGCGTTGAGTCCCATGCCGGGAGCGATAGCGATCGGATAGTTGGCAAAAATGGCCATCCAAAGCGTGCCAACCACGGTGGCGATGACGGTCGCAGTGAACGCCTGTTCAAACGGGACACCGGCGTCCGACAAGATAACCGGATTGACCACAATGATGTATACCATCGTTAAAAACGTCGTCAAACCAGCGAAAAATTCCGTTTTGCGATCGGTAGTGTTGTTCGGAAAACGAATCATTGGCAACCTCCTAAAAACGAACAATATTACAAACAAATATAATAATATTCGTTTTTTCTTCAAAAAGCAACGGGAGCGCCCTAAGCGCCCCCGTCTCTCCTTTACTCCGCGTCGCTCAGCCGTTTTCCGGCGACGGCGTAATGATCTTTCGTCATTTCTTCAATGAAAACGACGACGTTCTCTTTTTTCGCCCCTGTTGTTTCCACAACCGCGTCAGTCACTTTTTCAACGAGCGCTTTCTTTTGCTCGTCTGTGCGGCCGGCGAGCATTTTGATCGTTACATACGGCATCGTGATTCCCCCATTTCATTGTCGAGTGCTGTCGCGCTTATTATACCATGGAACAGTAAAGTTCAATCCACTTTTAGCGGTAAATCATGTATACTAAGGATAGTGAATACAGGGGAAAAGGAGTTAATCAAGTGGAACGTATTTTGCCGTATTCGTTAAGTGAAATTCCGTACGTATTGTTAACGCTGGCGCTAGCGTTTTCCGTGCATGAGTTTGCCCATGCGTACGTCGCCTACAAGTTCGGCGATCCGACCGCCAAAAATCAAGGGCGGTTGACATTATCGCCGTTTGCTCATTTGGATTTATTTGGCACGCTGCTTATTTTCTTAGCCGGTTTCGGCTGGGCGCGGCCGGTGCCGGTCAACCGTTTCCATTTTAAAAACCCGCGTCTAGCTGGCATTCTCGTGTCGGTCGCCGGGCCGCTAAGCAACCTTTTGCTTGCTGGACTTGGGTTTATCGTTTGGTATGCGATGATCGATTTCGGCATTATGAGGGCGCTGCCTAATTGGTTTGCGGCCGGGTTTGATATGTTTTTCCAAATTTTTATCGGCTTGAACACCGTCTTGTTTGTGTTTAATTTATTGCCGTTTCCGCCGCTTGATGGGTATCGTATCATTGAAGACATCGCTCCGGATGGGCTGCGAGCGAAAATGACGCAATGGGAAAACTACGGGGCGCTCATTTTTCTCATTCTCGTGCTGACACCGCTTGATCGGTACACGATTGAGCCGGTGTTTCAAGTGGCGTTGCCGTTCGTGCTTGAACATTTGCAGGCGTTTGCTGCCAACTTGTTTATGTAGGAAGGAGGAAGAAGCGAATGGAGCAAAAAAAGAAGAAAAATATCGGCTTTAACATTATTAAAGACGATCCGACCGATGGACATCGCGGTTTTGGTGCCGGCGCGATCAGCTTGGAAAACGTCTCGCCCGTCATCATTGATGTCGAAGCGGGTGAAGCATTCGTTGATATGGGAGCGATGCACGCACGCAGCGCTGTCGAGCGGGGCATTAAATTTTTGCCCGACCGTTCCGCCGTGCCGAACGGCAAGCCGTACTGGATCGTTTGGGTAACGGTTGAGCGTGGCGAGGACGGCCCGTATTATGCCGGGGTAACGGCGTGTGAAATGACGGTCGACCGTGAGGCGCGCCGCGGCTATAAGTTGTTGCCCGAGCATGTCAACCGTTTGGATAAATCACTAAAGCGGCACATCATCGTCGACCATATGGACGACAAATCGAAGCAAGTGCTCGCTGACTTTTTGAAAGGGCATGACATCGACATGTGGAACCGTTCGAGTGATGAACTGAAAAAAGGGCTCGAAGGCGAATTGTGACGGTTTTGTGAACATGTTAGCGGAAGGACTTGTTATTGCCTAGAAAAAGGGATAAACTAAACCTACATGTATAACACAGGAAAACTAGGACAAGAAAATCCCCCGCACATATGTGCGGGGGATTTTCTTTAAAACGAGGCTGTCTCAAAAGGTCGTCTAAACCGACCTTTTGAGAGTAGCCTCTGTTTCTTTTTCTTACCATTTGGTTATTTATTCCTTTTTTGAGGCAGGAATTTCTCCTTATTTCCGAATTTTATCCTATTTTTTCCTTGTTGGGTCGGTCGTTGTGGCCCACTTTCTCAAATTGTGGGCAGCACAAACTAGACCCCACTCCAAGGTAATTTTTGGGAGGCCTCTCAATGAAAACCGATGAAATTGCTGATTATGCTTGATTTGCCCAAACACCGGCTCGTTTTCGATTTGCCGTCTTCGATATGTCGTCGCCCCTTCTTCCGTGGACAGCCGTTTCCGGATTTCTTGCCGTTGTTGTTGATTTTTCAAGGAAACGCGGATGGTTTTCGTGTCTTTGCCTTTGGCACATGCTGCTTGAAACGGGCATCCGGCACATGCTGTACAACGATACGTCCGTTTGACGATGACGTACCCGTTGTCGGTCGTTTCCTTCCGTTTATACACAAACACCAGCCGTTCCCCTTTCGCGCAAATCCACTCATCCAATTCCTCATCGTACGTCATGTTCTCGATTCGGCCGATCTCTTTCGCCCACGCTTTCGTTTGTTCCCGGTCCAATGTGTTGTACTTGATCAGCGCGACGATCTGCTTTTTCTCGCAGTACGTGTAGTTCTCCTCACTCCCATAGGCGGAATCCGCAATCGCTCGTTTAGGCATGGGACGCCCATAGGCGGCCAATTGCTCCAAATGTGGAATGAAGCATCCGGCATCCCCCGCCCGTTGATGCACGCTAAATCCAGTGATGAATTGGTTCTCTGTCCCTATCTGCACATTATATCCCGGTTTGAGCTGGCCGTTTTTCATATGGTCGTCTTTCATCCGCATAAACGTCGCATCGGGGTCCGTTTTCGAAAAACTGTTTCGTTCGCCTAACACTTTTTTGTATTCTTCATATTTTTTCTTACGGGGGAGAATGTCTTGTTCCAATTGCTGTTTTGCTTTCTTTAACGTGCGATTCTTCGGCTCTTTCTTTAGATGTTCTTCCACTTGTTCGATCACGGCTTCGATCTTTTCAGACGTGATCGGTGAAGCTTCCAGCTTTTCTTGAAAATCTCCTTCTTGTTCCGACTCTTCATCCTCTTTTACCACCTGTTCGATCGAGGCTACGATTTTCCGGAATTTCTCCTCCAACTTCTGATCGTACTTTTCCGTTGATTTGCGCCAAACGAACGTGTACTTGTTGGCGCTGGCCTCGATTTTCGTTCCATCCAGAAAGTAATCCTCTAGTTTGACCAACCCTTCTTGACGCAGAAGATCGACAATGGAGAAAAACGTTTCGTAAATGATGTCCTTCATCCGTTCCGACCGAAATCGGTTGATGGTGCGGAAATCCGGTGTTTGATGGCCGGATAGCCACATAAAATAAATGTTTTCTTTCAATTGCTTGGCGATTTGGCGAGAGGAATAGATCCGATTGGCGTAGGCATACAGGATGACTTTCAACATCATTTTCGGATGATAGGCTGGGCGGCCTCCGCCGGGATAGAGGGAAACGAGCAGAGCTGGATCCATTTTTTCCACGGCTAGATCCACGATCCGGCAAAGATGATGTTTGGGAATGAGAATTTCAAGATCCATTGGCAAAATGAGTTGATCTCGGTTATAATAAATGTACATAAGAAAACCGTCCTTTCTTGGTAGGGTTGTGGTGACTCTATTATACCAAAAAAGGAACGGTTTTCTTCTTTTTTTGCCCAAAAAAGTGCCCCAAAAGCGAACGCTATGCGAACACTTTTGGGACATCCTCTTTCTTTAAAACCATGGGAACCATTTCTCAAACCAGCTTTTTTCGTCCTCTTTTTTCTTCGTTTTCTTCTCCAAATGATCCGTGCAATAGTCGGTCGGTTCTGTGCCAATGAGATAATACGTTTTTCGTTTCACCGGACAAGCATCGGTGGCCAGCTTTCCGTTTTGCGGATCGATGTAGACGCCGATGACACCTTTTGTCGGTTTAAACGATTTTTTCGGCTTGTCAGCGAGACTTTGTTCCATAAAGCGGACCCATATTTGCTTCGCATACTGTTTTTCATCAAAACGGCTGATCGTTTCCCCACGGTCGTAACCGGTCCAGACGCCAGCAACCAACTGCGGGGTAAAGCCAATCATCCAGCTGTCTGTTTTCGTCGTTCCGGATTTTCCGGCATAAGGACGCGTTATTTCATCGATGATTGATTGTCCAGTGACGGTCGTATAGCCGTTCAGCTTCGGGTCGAACATCCCGGTCATTAAATGCGCCGTCACAAACGCGGCATCGCGGTCGATCACTTGTTGGGTTGACGGCTGATGCTCGTATAACACGTTTCCGTTCGCATCGATGACTTTTTTAATAAACACCGGCTCCGTTTTTTTGCCGTAGTTGGCGATCGTGCTGTACGCCGCGACCATATCGATCATTTTCACTGGCGATGTGCCGAGGGCTAGCGATGGCACGGCTTTTAATTTGCTTGTAATGCCGAGCGTTTTCGCCGTTTCGATCAGTTTGTCGGCGCCGATAAACTTCAGTGTTTTTACCGCAAAGACGTTGTCCGATACGGCAAGCGCTTGGGCGAGCGTAATCGGGCCGTTTGCGTAGTAATCATTGTAGTTATGAGGCGTATACGTCGCCCGGCCGTCGTCAAACGTAAACGTCGTCAGTTCGCTGCGCAATGGGGTCGACGGGGTGAATCCATGTTCGATGGCCGCGTAGTACAAAAAAGGTTTGAACGTCGAGCCTGGCTGGCGTTCCGCCTGTACGGCGCGATTGAATGGGCTCTCGTTGTAGTCGCGCCCGCCGATGAGCGCTTTTACTTCCCCGGTGCGTGGATCCATGGCCAATAACGCTGCTTGGATGGCGGAAGAGGGACGGATCACCTGTTCAAGTTGCTCTTCGGCGATTTGCTGCATGCGCCGGTCGAGCGTCGTGTAGACGCGCAGTCCGCCGAGCTCGATCGTGCGCTCGTCAAGGCCGAGTTTCGTGCGCAACTGCTGTTTGACGACGTCTTGAAAATATGGAGCGATAGGCCGCTCTTTCTCGCGGTGCTGCACGTAGACGAGCTTGTCGCGGTACGCCTGTTCCGCCTCCTGGCGGCTGATGTAGCCCGCTTCCACCATCGAGAGGAGGACGATTTTTTGCCGCGTTTTCGCCCGCTCTTCGTTGATGAGCGGCGAATAATAGTGCGGTCCTTTTGGGATGCCGGCTAGCATCGCTGCTTCGCTGATCGTCAGCTCATCGGCGTGCTTGCCGAAATAATAGCGCGCCGCTGCCTCGATACCGTAAACCCCATGTCCATAGTAAATCGTGTTTAAATAGCCTTCCAAAATTTGTTCTTTGCTGTAGTTGGCTTCAAGTCGGATGGTATAGAGCGCCTCTTGAATTTTTCGCGACCATGTTTTCTCGTGCGTCAAAAATAAGTTGCGCGCATATTGCTGGGTGATCGTGCTTGCTCCTTCGACTTTGGCCATCGCCTGCACATTGGCGACGACGGCGCCGGCAATTCGTTTCAAATCAAATCCATGGTGTTCGTAAAACTTTCGGTCTTCGACGGCGATCGTCGCTTCAATGACGTGCGGGGAAATGTCATCAAGACGAACCCAGTAGCGCTTCTGTCCATAATTGCTTTCCCCGATTTTGCTGCCATCATCTGCATAAAAAACCGTCGTTTGCGGCACAGCGACCGGTGGGGCGCCTCCGATTTTCGCAAACAAAATAAAACTCCCGAGGGCAGCGAAAGCAAAGATTGTGAGAAAACAGCCAATAAAGACGGCGGCGCGCACATATTTCCACGTGCCGCGAAAACGACTGCCCGGGATCGGTTCCATTGCGCATCCCCCCAATGGTTTTAGCGGTAATTAGGACGGATGACTGCCCCAAAATCGCCTTATGTTGCCTCCGTCCCCATATCTCAGTCAGGCGATTTCTGCTTTCTTACTAGTATGAAAAAAATTTTTTTATTTTAAACTTGTTCCCCTTGCATTTTTGCTAGATTGCTCTATACTTTTTCATGTTTAGTTTTTCGTTGGTGAGGGAAACTTTGATAGTAAGCAACGCTCGGAGAAAGGATGTTACCGACATGGAACTATGGTTTACTGAAAAGCAGACAGAACATTTTGGCATCACTGCACGCATTATCCGCACTTTACATACAGAACAAACGCCGTTTCAAAAACTTGATATGGTCGAAACGGCAGAGTTCGGTAATATGCTCATTTTAGACGGCATGGTGATGACGACGCAAAAAGATGAATTTGTCTACCATGAGATGGTTGCTCATGTGCCGTTGTTTACCCATCCAAATCCGGAAAACGTGCTTGTCGTTGGCGGTGGCGACGGCGGCGTAATCCGCGAAGTGTTGAAACACCCGAGCGTCAAAAAAGCGACGCTTGTCGAAATTGACGGCAAAGTGATCGAGTGCTCGAAAAAGTATTTGCCGGAAATCGCTGGCCAACTTGACGATCCGCGCGTCGAAGTGAAAGTCGATGACGGGTTTATGCATATCGCCCAAAGTGAAAACGAGTATGACGTCATTATGGTTGACTCGACCGAACCGGTCGGACCGGCGGTGAACTTGTTTACAAAAGGGTTTTACGCCGGCATTGCGAAAGCGTTGAAAGAAGACGGTATTTTCGTCGCCCAAACGGACAACCCTTGGTTTAAAGCGGATCTGATTCGCAATGTTTACCGTGATGTGAAGGAAATTTTCCCGGTCACGCGCCTATATACGGCGAACATTCCAACCTACCCAAGCGGGCTGTGGACGTTTACGCTCGGCTCGAAAAAATACGATCCGCTCGCGGTAAGCGATGACCGGTTCCACGACATCGATACAAAATATTACACAAAAGAACTGCATAAAGCATGCTTCGTATTGCCGAAATTTGTCGCGGACTTGGTGAAATAAGGGGAGGGGCAAATTGATGCGGTTTGATGAGGCCTATTCTGGCAACGTGTTTATTGGTAGCCACCCGAACTTTGAAGAAAGCGAGGCAGTCATTTACGGGATGCCGATGGATTGGACGGTTAGCTACCGGCCCGGTTCGCGATTCGGCCCGGCCCGCATCCGTGAAGTGTCGATCGGGCTGGAAGAATATAGCCCGTATTTAGATCGGGAGCTCGGTGACATTCGTTATTTTGACGCCGGTGATATTCCGCTGCCGTTCGGCAACGCTGCTCGCAGCTTGGAGCTGATTGAACAGTTTGTGAAAAAAGTGCTGGACGCCGGTAAGTTTCCGCTAGGCCTTGGCGGCGAACATCTCGTCTCTTGGCCGGTCATTAAAGCGGTGCACGAATATTATCCAGACTTGGCCGTCATTCATATGGATGCCCATACCGACTTGCGCGAACATTATGAAGGTGAGCCGTTGTCGCATGCGACGCCGATTCGCAAAGTTGCCGATCTCATCGGCCCGACAAACGTCTTTTCATTCGGCATCCGTTCCGGCATGAAAGAAGAGTTCGAATGGGCGAAACAAAACGGCATGTACATCGCCAAGTTTGACGTACTTGAGCCGCTTCGCTCCGTGCTGCCGAAGCTCGCTGGTCGTCCAGTGTATGTGACGATTGACATCGATGTGCTTGACCCGGCTCATGCCCCTGGTACGGGGACGGTCGACGCCGGCGGCATTACGTCGAAAGAGTTGTTAGCGGCGATCCATGAAATCGCCCGTTCCGATGTCCGCGTCGTTGGTGCCGATCTGGTCGAAGTCGCGCCGGTTTACGACCATTCGGAACAGACCGCGAACACAGCGAGCAAGCTTGTTCGCGAAATGTTGCTTGGCTGGGTGGCAAAGTGAACATAGGGAAAAGCGCCTAAATCGCGAACGTGCGAGGGCGCTTTTTTTATGTAGTAGGAGAAAGGTTGCGGGAATATATACACACCTTATGGAATAATATGCAATGTATTTATCATTCAAAGGGGGAGGAGACAGAAGTGGGCGTCAAACTGATCAAAATTTCCGTTGTGTACTTCGTCATCGGCGTCTGTATTGGGCTTGGTATGTCGATGACCCATTCGTTTGTGCTCACACCGGTTCACGCCCATATTAACTTGCTAGGTTGGACAGCTTTGACGCTCGCGGGCATTATCTACCATTTATTCCCGCAGGCAGCAGCGACAAAATGGGCGAAACTCCATTTTTGGCTGCACAATATTGGCTTGCCGCTCATGATGGTCGGTGTGATTTTTGTCGTGTACGGCTATGAAGCGTTCGTGCTAGCAACAGCCATTGGCGGAGTACTTGTCACCCTTGGTGTCATTTCCTTCGCTATTGCTGTGCTGCAAAATGTTCGCGTCTCATCGTTAACCTAAGAGAACCAGGCTCAAAGCGTTTGCTTTGGGCCTTCTCTTTTTCTCGACCCCTTGAATCAGGCGGAACAGTTCTTTATACTTATTGTTATGACTGTGTTCGCAAAGGTGTGTTCGTAAAACATGAACGAAACAAACGGCATTCCGGTGCGGCTCCGTCAAGTGGCTGTTATCCGCGACGGTGCGCACGAAGAGACGATCGCGCTTGAATTGGACGGCATCTATTACATAAAAGGAGAAACGATGTATTTGCGGTTTGCCGAGGAAAACGAACTCGGGCGGGTGAACAACGTGGTGAAAATCGCACCTGATGAGGTGACCGTTCTTCGCTCCGGGGCGGTTGAGATGCGGCAAACGTTCCGATGTCAGCAAGAAATGCCGGGCCATTACAAAACGATGTTCGGGCGGTGGTCGCTAGCGACCAAAACGGATGTGATCGAGTTCCGGTATGACGAGAGACGGAAACAAGGACAGCTCTTTCTCTCGTATGAACTGATGCTAGAGCATGAGCGGAGCGGGCGCCGTACGTTGACGTTAACATTTAAGGGGGTATAAGCCGATGAACATTGTCGGACAAATGAAAGAACAGCTGAAAGAGGAAATTCGCCAGGCGGTGGGAAAAGCCGGGCTGGTGGCGGCTGAGGAGCTGCCAGAAGTATTGCTTGAGGTGCCGCGCGAAAAGGCTCATGGCGATTATTCGACGAATATCGCCATGCAGCTCGCCCGCATCGCGAAAAAGCCACCGCGGGCAATCGCCGAAGCCATCGTTGAAAAGTTTGACGCCGAGCGTGTTTCGGTGGCGCGCATCGAGGTAGCCGGCCCAGGGTTTATTAACTTTTACATGGACAATCGCTATTTGACAGCGGTTGTGCCGGCGATTTTGCAAGCGGGCCAAGCGTATGGCGAGTCGAATGTCGGCAAAGGGGAAAAAGTGCAAGTCGAGTTCGTCTCGGCTAACCCGACCGGCAACTTGCACTTAGGTCATGCTCGCGGTGCGGCGGTCGGCGATTCACTTAGCAATATTTTGGCGAAAGCCGGATTCGATGTGACGCGTGAATATTACATTAATGATGCCGGCAAACAAATTTATAACTTGGCGAAATCAGTCGAAGCCCGCTATTTCCAAGCGCTCGGTACCGATATGCCGCTGCCGGAAGACGGCTATTACGGTGACGACATCGTGGAAATCGGCAAAAAGCTCGCCGATGAATATGGCGATCGGTTCGTCCATGTGGACGAAGAAGAACGGCTCGCCTTTTTCCGCGAATACGGCCTCCGTTATGAGCTCGACAAAATTAAAAACGATTTGGCTGCCTTCCGCGTTCCGTTTGACGTTTGGTATTCGGAAACATCGCTTTATGAGAGCGGCAAAATCGATGAGGCGCTCTCAACGCTGCGTGAGCGCGGTTACATTTACGAACAGGACGGAGCCACATGGTTTCGTTCGACGGCGTTTGGCGATGACAAAGACCGTGTGTTAATCAAGCAAGACGGAACGTATACGTATTTGCTTCCGGACATCGCTTACCATCAAGATAAGCTGCGGCGCGGGTTCACGAAGCTAATCAACGTCTGGGGAGCGGATCATCATGGCTACATCCCGCGCATGAAAGCAGCGATCGCTGCGCTCGGCTACGATCCAGAAGCGCTCGAGGTCGAAATTATCCAAATGGTGAACTTATACCAAAACGGCGAGCGCGTCAAAATGAGCAAACGTACTGGTAAAGCGGTGACGATGCGCGAGCTGATGGAAGAAGTTGGCGTCGATGCTGTCCGCTACTTCTTCGCTATGCGTTCGGGCGATACGCATCTCGATTTTGATATGGACTTGGCTGTTGCCCAGTCGAATGAAAACCCGGTCTACTATGTCCAATATGCACATGCCCGCGTCTCAAGCATTCTCCGTCAAGCAAAAGAGCATCAACTGTCGTATGAAGGCGACGTCGATCTTCATCATCTCGTGGAAACAGAAAAAGAAATCGAGCTGCTCAAAGCGCTTGGTGACTTCCCGGACGTTGTCGCTGAGGCGGCCTTGAAACGGATGCCACATCGCGTCACCGCCTATGCGTTTGATTTGGCGTCGGCGCTCCACAGCTTTTACAATGCGGAAAAAGTGCTTGACCTAGACCAGATCGAAAAAACGAAAGCTCGTCTCGCGCTTGTCAAGGCGGTGCAAATCACGCTGCAAAACGCTCTAGCGTTAATCGGCGTCTCAGCGCCGGAACAAATGTAAACGAATGAGGGAGCGATTGCTCCCTCTTTTGTTTGGGCATGCTAAAGGAAAACAACGGTGGAGGATCAACAAGTGAAAGAAGTCGTACTCGCACTTATCACCGGTATGGTTGTCGGTTTTTTGTTTACGCTGTTTCGTTTGCCGATTCCCGCTCCCCCAGCGTTGGCCGGCGTTGCTGGCATCGTTGGCGTGTATCTCGGCATGCGGCTGTTTCAATGGCTGTCGTTGTTATGGAAGTGAACGACAGCTTAATGGCAAGCTGATCAAAATGGTTCAATCGTCCCCGGCTGGTGCAGTTTTGGCGATATGAGGTCGCCATGGGCGCCGGCCGATTTTTTGTTTCTTCCTTTGCTTTGGTGTTTCTTCCATCTGCTCCCTGCCGAAAACATACGTGCTATAGCCAAGCGGAAATGAGCTGGGAAATCGACTCTTTGCCGCGGTCAAGGAGCGAACGGTTCCGCCAAAAATCGAGCGTCAGCGGCTCCGAGCGCGTCAAATCGCGTTCGATCGCCTGTTTGACGAGCCGTGTAAATGCGCGATCAAACACGTAGCAGTTGATTTCACCATTTAAGAACAAACTACGTCGGTCAAAATTCGCTGTGCCGACATCACACCATTCTTCGTCGATCACAATGGTTTTAGCATGGTAAAACCCTTGGTAAAAGCGGTAAACGCGCGCCCCGGCTTTCAGCATGCGATAAAAATACGGATAGGCGGCTTCTCTCACAAATAAATGATCCGCTTTCAGCGGCACAAGCACGGTGACGCGCACCCCGCGCTTGAGTGCACGCATCAGTTCGTTAAACAGCGGCCGGCTCGGGATAAAGTATGGGGTACCGATCATAATTTCTTTTTTGGCATGGCGGATGGCATGGATATATTGTTCCTCAAGGGCGGAGCCATCGGTAGCGACCAATTGATGGCGAATGGCGCCAGCGGGAAGCTCCGGGAAATACCGGTGTTTGTCCGCCACCGTCTTGCTTGTCGCTTCTTCCCAATCATGCAAAAACTGTTCTTGCAAGTCATATACTCCTTCGCCGCTGATTTTTAGGTGATAGTCCCGCCATTCCCCGAAATTGGCGTCTTTCCCATTATATTCGCGGCCGATGTTATAGCCGCCGATGTAGCCGATCCGCCCATCGATGACCGTAATTTTTCGATGATTGCGGCGATTGAGGCGGTAAATCAAAAACGGAAAGCACGGCGGGCGGGTATAGGCGAACTCCACCCCGCTTGCCCTTAGTGAACGAATGAGCGCTTTCGGCAACCCGAGGCTACCCACCCAGTCGACCAACACCCGTACTTTCACTCCTTCGGCTGCTTTTTCTTTTAAAATTTGGAAAAACGGCGTGGTCGTTTCGTCACTTTTGATAATGTAAAACAGAATGTGAATATGGTCGCGAGCACGGTGCAGCTCGGCAAAATAGTCGGCAAATAAATGCCTGCCATTGACATAGAGCGCTATATCGCTTCTCCGTTCTGGATAGACGACTTTTTTGCGTCCGTTCCGGAAGGAGAGCTGACCAAGCTTGTCATCGAGATAAATGAGTACGAATATAATGGCAATCACAGCAATAACGACCATGCCTTCCCCTCCTGTGCGTCGCTTCAGTACTTATTAATGTATCCTACAGCGCACAAAAATAGCAGAGCTGAAGCCGCCGATTCTCTCCCATCTTACCGAACAGGCGCCTAACCGATTCTTGTGAAGACCTAGTGTTTGATATCCTTTTGGCGGCTAAACGAAGCACGAGCAGGAGCGGTCGTCTTGCCAACAAATATATGGACCTTCTTCTTCACTTTTGTGTGAAAGGAGAATCCTTCCTGACAGAAATGATAAAAAAGTTGTTGACTGAATGCTCATTCATTTGTAAAATAAACATAAATGGAAATTATGAAAATTTTCTTTGTTGCGGCAACAAATTCGCTGGAAAAGCGGGGGAAGGGGAGAGAAGATGAACGTTTTATTAACGGTGAATTTGCTCGCGTTTTTGTTTGTAACCGCTTACGCTATCTATTTGTTTGCGTATGTCGTAAAAACGCGGGCAATGTACATTAAACTCGGCAAAAAAGTCGAGTTTGACGAAAAAGTCAATGAGCGGCTGCGAAGCATTTGGGTCAACGTCTTCGGCCAGAAAAAGTTGCTCAAAGACAAAAAAAGCGGCTTGATCCATGTCATCTTTTTCTACGGCTTTATTCTCGTCCAATTTGGCGCGATCGATTTTATCATTAAAGGTCTTGTGCCAGGGGCGCACTTGCCGCTCGGGCCGTTGTATCCAGGGTTTACGTTTTTCCAAGAAATTGTCACCTTGCTCATTTTAATCGCGGTGCTTGCCGCCTTTTACCGTCGTTACATTGAAAAGCTCGTCCGCTTAAAGCGTGATTTCAAAGCCGGACTTGTTCTCATTTTTATCGGTGGACTCATGTTGTCCGTTTTATTCGGCAACGGGATGAGCCGGATTTGGCACGGCGAAGAAGCTGCATGGAGCGAACCGGTTGCTTCGCTTATTGCCGGTGCGTTTTCGTGGATCGGGGAAACCGGGGCCGCGGTACTGTTTTTTGTCGCTTGGTGGGTGCATTTATTGATTTTGCTGACGTTCCTCGTGTACGTGCCGCAATCGAAGCACGCTCACTTGATCGCTGCACCAATCAACGTCTTTTTCAGCCGGCTGACGCGGCCGAAGCTTACGCCGATCAACTTTGAAGACGAAAGCCAAGAGTCATTTGGCGTTGGCAAAATTGAGGATTTTACGCAAAAGCAGTTGATTGACTTGTATGCTTGTGTCGAGTGTGGCCGCTGTACGAGCATGTGTCCAGCGACCGGCACAGGGAAAATGTTGTCGCCGATGGATTTGATTTTGAAGCTGCGCGACCACTTGACGGAAAAAGGAGCGGTCGTCACATCGCGTGCCCCGTGGGTGCCGACGTTCGCCTTCAAAAATACGAAAGGCAATCAGCTCGCATTCGCTGCGGCATCGGAGCAGGCAGCGACGATTGAAATGCCAAGCTTGATCGGTGACGTCATCACTGAAGAAGAAATTTGGGCTTGTACGACGTGTCGCAACTGTGAAGACCAATGCCCGGTCATGAACGAACACGTCGATAAAATTATTGACTTGCGCCGCTACCTCGTTTTGACTGAAGGGCGGATGAATCCAGACGCACAGCGGGCGATGACGAATATCGAGCGTCAAGGCAACCCGTGGGGGTTAAACCGGAAAGAGCGGGAAAACTGGCGCGAGTTGCGTGACGATGTCCACGTCCCAACGGTAAAAGAAGCGAAGAAGGCCGGGGAAGAGATCGAGTACTTGTTCTGGGTTGGTTCGATGGGTTCATACGACAGCCGCAGCCAAAAAATTGCCCTCGCCTTTGCTAAGCTGCTGAACGAAGCAGGTGTCAAGTTTGCGATTTTAGGTAACAAAGAGAAAAACTCGGGCGATACTCCGCGTCGGTTAGGAAACGAGTTTTTGTTCCAAGAATTAGCAAGTAACAACATCGCTGAGTTCGAAAAAGCGGGCGTCAACAAAATCGTCACGATCGACCCGCACGCTTACAATGCGTTTAAAAACGAATACCCGGACTTTGGACTCGAGGTCGAAGTGTACCACCATACCGAGCTGCTTGCCAAGCTCATCGAAGAAGGACGGCTTGTACCGAAATATCCGGTCCATGAACGCATTACGTTCCATGATTCGTGTTATTTAGGACGCTACAATGACGTCTATGACGCGCCACGGCAAATTTTGCGCGCCATCCCGGGTGTTGAACTCGTCGAAATGGAGCGCAACCGTGAACGCGGCATGTGCTGCGGCGCCGGCGGAGGTCTCATGTGGATGGAGGAGACAACCGGCAACCGGATCAACGTCGCTCGTACGGAACAGGCGCTTGCTGTCAATCCGACGGTCATCAGTTCCGGGTGTCCGTACTGCTTGACAATGTTGTCGGACGGTACGAAGGCGAAAGAGGTAGAAGACCGCGTCTCGACGTACGATGTCGCTGAACTATTGGCGAAATCAGTGTTTGGTGAGGAAAAAGAAGAAGCCGCATCATAAAATGGTTGCACAGACAATTTCTATTTTTTAAAATAGTAAGTACAATATTCTATTTGTGAAAGAGATGGTGTACGGTCGTACGCCTTCTCTTTCGCCTCGCCATCGAGCGAACGTTCAGTCTGTAATTTGTAATCGCTTTCTTATATGAAAAAGGGGGAGAGAAATGATGGGGAAAACGGTGATTGTTAACGGGGCGCGCACCCCGTTTGGAAAATTAGGCGGTGCTTTGCAAGCGTTATCAGCAGCTGAACTTGGTGGCATTGCTGTGAAAGAGGCGCTCGCCCGCGCCAACGTAAGCACAGAACAAGTTGATCATGTCATTTTGGGCACTGTTCTACAAGGTGGACAGGGGCAGCTTCCGTCGCGGCAGGCGATGCGCCATGCCGGTATTCCGTGGCACGTCCGCACTGAGACGGTGAATAAAGTGTGCGCATCCGGCATGCGTGCGGTAACACTCGCTGACCAGCTCATTCGTTTAGGTGACGCCGAGGTCGTCGTCGCCGGCGGGATGGAGTCGATGAGCAACGCACCGTACGTGTTGCCGAAAGCGCGCTGGGGGCTGCGGATGGGTGACAGCACGGTAAAAGATTTGATGGTATATGATGGCCTCACATGCAGCTTTACCGGCGTTCATATGGGCGTTTACGGCGGAAACTCGGCGCGTGAGCTTGGCATCACCCGAGAGGCGCAAGACGAGTGGGCATACCGCAGCCATATTCGCGCCATCGCCGCCATCGAAGCGGGCCGCCTCGCTGAAGAAATCGTTCCGGTGACAATCCCGCAACGTAAAGGCGCCCCTCTTGTCGTTGAACATGACGAGGCGCCGCGAAAAGACACATCGCTTGAAAAACTGGCGAAACTGCCGCCGGTGTTCGATCCGCAAGGCACGATCACAGCCGGCAATGCCCCGGGCGTCAACGACGGCGCTGCGGCACTCGTCTTAATGAGCGAAGAGCGCGCCGCCCGCGAAGGGCTCGAACCGCTTGCAACCGTTGTCGCTCACACGGCCATCGCTGTCGAGGCGAAAGACTTCCCGAAAACGCCGGGGCTTGTTATTAATGAGCTGCTCCGCAAAACGGGGAAAACGGTCGATGACATCGCCTTGTTCGAAGTGAATGAAGCGTTCGCCGCTGTCGCATTGGCGGCCATTCAAATCGCCGGTCTTGACCCGGAAAAAGTGAATGTCAACGGAGGCGCCGTTGCCCTTGGTCATCCGATCGGCGCCAGCGGCGCGCGCATCATCTTAACACTCATTCATGAGCTGAAACGTCGTGGCGGCGGCCTCGGCATCGCCGCGATTTGCAGTGGCGGCGGCCAAGGTGACGCCATCTTAGTCGAAGTATAAGGGGTGTTGGGAGCGCGACAAGCTCGCGTCTCGTATGGCGGCACGGGGACGGCGGTGTCGCCGTCTGTCCCTGCGTGACATCATGCTGTCGCTAAGGAACGGGTACGACTTGTCGCCGGATGTCGTCAAGACACAGGAAGCGGCCTGTTGCGATCTCGTCTTCGTGATGCGGCCGCGACGCGGGGTACAACCTGTCGCCCCTCTGTCCTTTGGTGAGGAGACCGAGACGGTAGGTGAGGCCGCCTGCCGCTGCCTTGTCGTTCAGTGACGAAGTCATGAAACGGAGTCATATTTTCGGAGCAATGCTAAGAGCGCACGGTGCGGCAGTGTACCTCATGTTGCGGCTATAGGGCGGGATGCAGCGTGTCGCTGCTATACCTATCGAGGTTGAAACGGCGGCATCGGCCGCCGGAAAACTAACGGATATCCTGCACGTTCATTTTTCAGAAATACACATAGATGGGGGATAAGAACATGGACGTAAAAACAATCATGGTCGTCGGTGCCGGTCAAATGGGATCAGGTATTGCTCAAGTATGTGCTGTCGCCGGCTATGACGTACTTTTATATGACATTAGCGAAGCGCAATTGGATAAAGGAATCGCGAACATTGAAAAACTGCTCGCTCGCCAAGTGGAAAAAGGGAAAATGGCGGCAGCGGACAAGGACGCGGCGCTGTCGCGGCTTTCCCGTTCCACCGACTTGCATGATGCCACCGACGCTGACCTTGTCATCGAAGCCGTTGTCGAAAACATGGATGTGAAAACGAAGCTGTTTGCCGAGTTGGACAAAATCGCCCGCCCGGAGACGATCTTAGCTTCCAATACGTCGTCACTTCCGATTACGGAAATCGCAGCGGCGACAAAGCGGCCAGACAAAGTAATCGGCATGCACTTTATGAACCCGGTGCCGGTCATGAAGCTAGTGGAAATTATCCGCGGGTTGGCGACGGCTGATGAGGTATACGAGACGATCGAAGCGGTCACCCGGACGCTTGGCAAAGTACCGGTTGAAGTAAACGACTTTCCAGGCTTTATTTCCAATCGTGTACTCATGCCGATGATTAACGAAGCGATTTACGCTTTGTACGAAGGAGTAGCAACAAAAGAGGCGATCGATGAAGTGATGAAACTTGGCATGAACCATCCGATGGGGCCGCTCACGCTCGCTGACTTTATCGGATTGGACACGTGCTTATACATTATGGAAACGCTTCATGAAGGGTTCGGCGACGACAAGTACCGCCCGTGCCCGCTGTTGCGCAAATACGTCAAGGCTGGTTGGCTTGGTCGCAAGACGGGGCGCGGATTTTACACGTACGAGTAAGTAGATAGAGGCAACATTGACAAACAACATGAAAAAGGGGGATGTCCCGTGCAATTTCGGTTTACGGAAGAACAAGAAATGATGCGGCAAATGGTGCGCGAATTTGCAGCAGCGGAAATCGCTCCGTTTGTTGAGCGCATGGAGCAAGGAGAATTTCCGCGCCCGATTTTAGCTAAAATGGCCGAGCTCGGCTTAATGGGGATCACTGTTCCGGAACAGTACGGCGGCGCAGGCATGGACTTTCTTTCGTACATTATCGCTATCCATGAAATTTCGAAAGTGAGCCCGACGGTCGGTGTCATTTTATCGGTGCACACGTCCGTCGGCACGAACCCGATTTTGTATTTCGGCACGGAAGAACAGAAACAAAAATATGTGACGAAACTCGCTCGCGGTGAGTATTTAGGGGCGTTTTGCCTCACCGAACCGAGTGCTGGCTCGGATGCGAAAAGCTTGAAGACAAAAGCGGTGCGTCGCGGCGATACGTATGTGTTGAACGGCTCAAAAATTTTCATCACCAACGGTGGAGAAGCGGACACGTACATCGTGTTTGCCCGCACGAATCCGGAGGAAACCGGCAGCCGCGGCATTTCCGCGTTTATCGTTGAAAAAGGGACGCCGGGTATGGAGATCGGCAAAGATGAAAAGAAAATGGGGTTGCACGGATCGCGGACGGTGACAATCACGTTTGACGACGCTGAGGTGCCAGCGGAAAACTTGCTCGGCCAAGAAGGGGAAGGATTTAAAATTGCTATGGCCAACCTTGATGTCGGCCGGATCGGCATCGCTGCCCAAGCGCTTGGCATTGCGGAAGCAGCGGTCGAACATGCTGTGGCCTATGCCAAAGAACGGGTGCAGTTTGGCAAACCAATTGCCGAGCAGCAAGGCGTGGCCTTTAAGCTTGCTGATATGGCAACGGCGGCGGAAGCGGCGAAATGGCTCGTCTACCGCGCCGCTTGGTTGCGCGCTCAAGGCTTGCCGTGCGGCAAAGAAGCGTCGATGGCCAAACTGTTTGCCTCGCAAACGGCGATGGATAATGCCATCGAAGCCGTGCAAATTTTTGGCGGCAACGGTTATACGAAAGATTATCCGGTCGAGCGGCTGTTCCGCGATGCGAAAATTACGCAAATTTACGAAGGGACGAGCGAAATCCAGCGGATTGTCATTAGCAAGCAACTGACCAAACAGTAATCAAAACAAGGGGAAGAGGATTTTTTATAGAAAACGGGGGAATGAAGCGATGAATTTTCAATTGAGCGAAGAACATGAAATGTTGCGGAAAATGGTGCGTGAATTTGCCGAAAACGAAGTGGCGCCTACGGCCGCTGAGCGTGATGAGGAAGAGCGGTTTGACCGCAGCATTTTCAACAAAATGGCCGAACTTGGCTTAACGGGCATCCCGTGGCCGGAAGAGTATGGCGGCATCGGCAGCGACTATTTGGCGTATGTCATTGCGGTCGAAGAGTTGTCGCGCGTCTGTGCCTCGACCGGGGTGACGCTCTCCGCCCATATTTCGCTTGCAAGCTGGCCGATTTATAAGTTCGGCACGGAAGAGCAAAAGCAGAAGTATTTGCGCGCTTTGGCAACCGGGGAAAAGCTCGGAGCATACGGGCTGTCCGAGCCGGGAGCAGGGTCTGATGTCGCCTCGATGAAAACGCGTGCCATCAAAGACGGCGACCATTACGTGTTAAACGGTTCGAAAGTATGGATCACGAACGGCGGCGAGGCAGAGATTTACGTCGTCTTTGCCGTCACTGATCCGGAAAAGCGGCATAAAGGGATCAGCGCCTTTATCGTCGAAAAAGGGACGCCGGGCTTTTCAATCGGCAAAAAAGAAAAGAAACTTGGCATCCGTTCGTCGCCGACGACTGAGCTCATTTTTGAAGATTGCCGCATCCCGAAAGAAAACTTGCTCGGTCAAGAAGGGGAAGGGTTTAAGATCGCGATGATGACGTTAGACGGCGGCCGCAACGGCATCGCCGCCCAAGCGGTCGGCATCGCTCAAGGAGCGTTGGATGCCGCTGTGGACTACGCGAAACAGCGCGTCCAATTCGGTAAACCGATCGCTGAACAGCAAGGGGTTTCCTTTAAGCTCGCCGACATGGCGACAGCCATTGAAGCGGCTCGGCTGTTGACATACCAAGCGGCATGGCTCGAGTCAAACGGCTTGCCATACGGCAAGGCATCGGCGATGGCAAAACTGTTTGCCGGCGACACGGCGATGAAAGTGACTGTCGATGCGGTGCAAATCTTTGGCGGCAACGGTTATACGAAAGACTATCCAGTTGAACGGTTTATGCGCGATGCGAAAATTACGCAAATTTACGAAGGGACACAAGAAATTCAGCGCCTCGTTATTTCGCGGATGTTGACGCGCGATTAATGATAGCAGCGCTTGAACGTTTGAATCGCAGCAGCCGTTTCAAGGAGCGCGCTCTATGTGCTGCTGCGAGGGGGATCTTCGTGATTTCGGGGACGTGCCGTGCGGGTCATGGCAATGAGTTCGGGGGTGTACCGCACGACATGTCTCGTTCTGCCGCAACGGGCAGTCGGGTGGTGCGCCGCCTAGCTGCTAAACGGGAATGGGGGAGAGGAACGTAAATGAAAAAACGGGAAGTGATCGCATCGGTCAAAGATGAAAAGCTCGTGAAAAAACGCCGCAACGAAATGATTAAAGGGGCGATTTCCCTTTTTAAACAAAAAGGTTTCTACCAAACGACAACGAGGGAAATCGCCAAAGCGTCCGGATTTAGCATTGGCACACTATATGAGTATATCCGCAAAAAAGAAGATGTCTTGTATTTAGTGTGTGACCGCATTTACGACGAGGTGCGGGAGCGGACCGAACAAGACCTTGGCGATCATCATGGCACGATTGAAGGATTGCGGCGTGCGATCGCTCACTATTTTCGTGTCGTTGATGAACTCGACGACGAAGTGCTCGTCATGTACCAAGAGTTGAAGGCGTTAAGCAAAGAATCGCTCCCATACGTTCTCAATAAAGAGCTTGATATGACGGCTATTTTCGAGCATATTTTGCGCACATGCGTCGAAAGCGGTGCGCTGCAGCTTTCTGAAAGTGAGATTCGCCTCTTTGCCCACAACATTATCGTGCTTGGGCAAATGTGGGCGTTCCGTCGTTGGGCGCTGCGGAAAATGTATACGCTCGAAGAATATATTGAATGTCAGACGGAGTTTTTATTAAAGGGGATTATGGAGAAACAGAAAGCTTGAACAAAGGGGGAGAGATGATGGCGCATATTTATCGTCCGAAGCATCATGTTCGCTTTGTGACAGCGTCCAGCTTGTTTGACGGCCATGACGCGTCCATCAACATTATGCGCCGCATTTTGCAAGCGAGCGGCGCCGAAGTCATCCATTTAGGCCATAACCGCTCCGTTGAAGAAATCGTCAATGCGGCCATCCAAGAGGATGTGCAAGGCATTGCCGTTTCCTCCTATCAAGGCGGCCACATGGAATTTTTTAAATATATGTATGATTTGCTGCAAGAGCGGGGGGCGCCTCATATCCGCATTTACGGCGGCGGGGGCGGCGTGATCATCCCGCGCGAAATCAAGGAATTGCATGAGTACGGAATTGCCCGCATTTTCTCGCCGGAAGACGGCCGTCGCCTTGGTTTGCAAGGGATGATTAATGTGATGCTTGAAGAATGTGATTTTCCAACCGTGACGGCCGTGACGGATGAAATCGAACGGCTCCAAACCGGCGATGTGCAAGCCATCGCCCGGCTCATTACGCTGTGTGAATATCGCACTGAGGCAGGCCAAGAGGCAGCTGCTGCGGCTGAAGCTGCTATCGAGCAAGTGAAGACGATGGAAAAACGCGTACCGGTGCTCGGGATCACCGGCACGGGCGGTGCGGGGAAAAGCTCGCTCACTGATGAGCTCGTCCGTCGCTTTTTAAATGAAATCCCAGAGATCAAGATCGCTATTTTATCCGTCGACCCGACGAAGCAAAAAACAGGCGGCGCGCTGTTAGGGGACCGAATTCGGATGAACGCCATTCATTCGCCGCGTGTCTATATGCGGAGCCTGGCGACGCGCCATTCCCGTTCCGAGCTGTCGCCGGCGATTCGCGATGCCATTTCGGTCGTCAAGGCGGCCGGGTTTGATCTCGTCATTGTCGAAACGAGCGGGATCGGCCAAGGCGATGCCGCCATTACTGAAGTGTGCGATGTCTCGATGTATGTGATGACGAGCGAGTTCGGAGCGCCGACGCAGCTCGAGAAAATCGATATGATCGACTACGCCGATTTGATCGCGATTAACAAATTTGAGCGCAAAGGGTCAGAAGATGCGAAACGGCAAGTGCAAAAACAATATCAGCGCAGCCGCCAGCTGTTTGATCGCGACGTATCGGAAATGCCGGTATACGGCACGATCGCCAGCCAGTTTAACGATCCGGGCACGAATACGCTCTTTGTCGCACTCGTCGATACGATCAACCGGAAAACAGGGACGAACTGGAAGACAAGTTTAAATACGGTTGCCAACGTTGAAAAGCATAACGTCATCATTCCAAATGAGCGCCGCTATTATTTGCGTGAAATCGCTGAGACGGTGCGTTCGTATCATCGCCGCGCCGAACAGCAGGTGGAGATTGCGCGCCGCTTGTTCCAAATTGAAGGGGCGATTGAAGCGGCCAATGAGCGCGGCGAGTCTGACGATGTCATCCGCGCGCTCGAGACGCTCAAAGCCGATTATGAAGCGAAGCTGACGCCGGAATCGAAACGTATTTTAGCGACGTGGGAAGAGACGAAGGCGAAATATGCCGCCAAGCAACTTGTGACAAAAGTGCGTGATAAAGAAATCGTCACTGAGCTGACGACAAAAACGTTGTCCGGCTTGGACATTCCGAAAGTCATCTTGCCAAAATTTAAAGACTACGGGGAAATTTTGCGCTGGGTGTATAAAGAAAACGTCCCTGGCTCATTCCCGTATACGGCTGGCGTCTTCCCGTTCAAGCGTCAAGGGGAAGACCCGAAGCGTCAGTTTGCCGGCGAAGGGACGCCGGAGCGCACCAACCGTCGCTTCCACTACTTATGCAAAGAAGACAAAGCGAAACGGCTTAGCACGGCATTTGACTCGGTCACGCTCTACGGCGAAGATCCGGACTATCGACCGGATATTTTTGGCAAAGTTGGGGAAAGCGGCGTCAGCATTTGTACGCTGGATGACATGAAGAAACTGTACAAAGGGTTTGATTTGTGCGACCCGCTTACATCGGTGTCGATGACGATCAACGGTCCGGCTCCGATTTTGCTGGCAATGTTTATGAATACGGCCATCGACCAACAAGTCGAAAAGCGGGAACAAGAGCTTGGTCGTCCGCTTACGCCGGAAGAGTACGAACAAGTGAAAGCCGCGACGCTGCAAACGGTGCGTGGCACGGTGCAAGCCGACATTTTAAAAGAAGACCAAGGACAAAATACGTGCATTTTCTCGACCGATTTTGCCTTAAAAATGATGGGCGACATTCAAGAATATTTCATTAAGCATCGTGTCCGGAACTATTATTCAGTGTCGATTTCCGGCTACCATATCGCTGAGGCTGGGGCGAATCCGATTACCCAGCTGGCGTTTACGCTCGCCAATGGCTTTACGTACGTCGAATATTATTTAAGCCGCGGCATGCATATCGATGATTTCGCGCCGAACTTGTCGTTTTTCTTCAGCAACGGCCTCGATCCGGAATATTCGGTGATCGGCCGTGTCGCCCGCCGCATTTGGGCGGTCGTCATGCGCGAAAAATACGGCGCCAATGAACGAAGCCAAAAGCTGAAATACCATATTCAAACGTCTGGCCGTTCGCTTCACGCCCAAGAAATCGATTTTAACGACATTCGTACGACCTTGCAGGCGCTTCTGGCGATTTATGATAACTGCAATTCGCTCCATACGAACGCTTATGACGAAGCGATTACGACGCCGACCGAGGAGTCGGTCCGCCGGGCGATGGCCATCCAGCTCATTATTACAAAAGAGTTTGGCCTAGCGAAAAACGAAAATCCGCTCCAAGGCTCGTTCATTATTGAGGAGCTCACCGACCTCGTCGAAGAAGCGGTCTTGCAAGAGTTCGAGCGGTTAAACGACCGCGGCGGCGTGCTCGGAGCGATGGAAATGCAGTATCAGCGCGGTAAAATTCAAGACGAATCGCTCTATTACGAGACGAAAAAACATAGCGGGGAACTGCCGATTATCGGCGTGAATACGTTCCTCAATCCGAACCCGCCGTCGGAAGATGAACTGAACAACCTTGAGCTCGCTCGGGCGACGTATGAAGAAAAAGAGCTGCAAATCCGCAATTTGCGTGAATTCCAAGAGCGGAACAAAGACAAAGTCGGCCCGGCGCTCGAGCGCTTAAAACAAGTGGCAATTAGTGGCGGTAACATTTTCGAAGAATTGATGGAAACCGTCAAAGTGGCCAGCCTCGGGCAAATTACCCGCGCGTTGTACGAAGTCGGCGGGCAATACCGACGGAATATGTAGGAAAGCGTGTTCGTCGGCCTCCGTCAGCGGCGGCGATCCGCCCTTTGACCGGCACTATACAACCGCTTATGATTCTTCGCTCTCCTAGAGTCAAAACGGGAAATGTTATTGGAATAAAATGTATCTCATTGGACGGATAGGTCGGAAAGAGGGCTGCCTTTGCTGCGAGGCGGTCCTCTTTTTGCTTTTTTCGCTAAATAGCTAGCATAAACGCCACCAATTTGTTTATAATGAATGGTATGTATTCCACTTGCATTCATTTGTTTCATTATATAGAAGGGGAGTGCTGAATTTGAGCCTGCAGCAGCAATACTCGCCAGAGGAATTGCAGGAGATGTCGTTCGTCGAGTTGGCGAACCTCATTTTGCTTAATAAGCGGGAGGCGCTGCCGTTTGACCAAATCGTCCGTGAAGCAGCGGCATTGACCGGCGCAACGGAGGACGACATCGCCGCGCGGCTTGCCCAGTATTACACTGATTTAAACATCGACGGACGGTTTATTTGCGTCGGGGAAAACGTCTGGGGGCTGCGCGCATGGTATCCGTTTGACCAGACCGAAGACGAAACGGTGACGATTGTCAAGCCGAAGAAGAAGAAAAAAGTGCTTGATGACGAATACGACGATTACGAAGAGTTGCTTGACGAAGAAGATCTTGATTATGACGATCTCGATGAATACGATGACGAAGAGCTTGAGGTCGACGACGAAGAGCTGCTTGAAGATGAGGAGTTCGACCTTGACGAAGATGTCGATTTTGAAGACGACGTGCTCGATGACGAAGAGTTTGAACTGGACGAAGAGCCGCTTGACGAAGATCTCGATCTCGAGGAGACAGAGGAAGACGAATAACCGCTTGACTTTGCCGAGGGAACTCGGTACAATGTGTGTTGGGCTCTTAAAAAACGGACGAATGGAATAATCGCTCCCTTACATATCGTAAGTGGAGCGTTTTTTATTTGCGCCTTTCGCAAACACTGAAACTGTTACTGTAATTTCGGCAAGGGGGAAGACAAGATGACAAAGTACATTTTTGTGACGGGCGGTGTCGTTTCTTCGCTAGGAAAAGGAATTACGGCTGCGTCGCTCGGGCGACTATTGAAAAACCGTGGATTGAACGTGACGATCCAAAAGTTTGACCCGTACATTAACGTTGACCCAGGAACCATGAGCCCGTACCAGCACGGTGAAGTGTTTGTCACCGATGACGGCGCGGAAACGGATTTAGACTTAGGGCATTATGAGCGGTTTATCGATATTAATTTGAACAAATACAGCAACGTCACCACCGGAAAAATTTATTCCGCCGTTATCCGTAAAGAGCGGCGCGGCGACTACTTAGGTGGTACGGTGCAAGTCATCCCGCACATTACGAATGAAATCAAAGAGCGCGTCTTCCGCGCCGGGAAGGAAACGAACGCCGATGTCGTGATTACGGAGATTGGCGGTACAGTCGGTGACATCGAGTCGCTTCCGTTTTTGGAGGCCATTCGTCAAATCAAGAGCGATGTTGGCCGCGAAAATGTCATGTACATTCATTGTACGCTCGTGCCGTACATTAAAGCGGCTGGAGAAATGAAAACGAAGCCGACGCAGCATAGCGTGAAAGAACTGCGCAGCCTCGGCATTCAACCGAACATCATTGTCGTGCGCACGGAAATGCCGATGCCACAAGAAATGAAAGACAAAATTGCACTATTTTGCGATATCGACCCGAAAGCGGTCATTGAATCGTACGACGCGGATACGCTATATGCTGTTCCGCTCATGCTGCAAGAACAAAAGCTTGACCAAATCGTCTGCGAACATTTGCGCCTCAACTGCCGCGAAGCGGATATGACGGAATGGAAAGCGCTCGTGGAGAAAGTGCGCAACTTATCGAAAACGACGAAAATCGCCCTCGTCGGCAAATACGTCGAACTGCCGGACGCTTACATCTCGGTCGTTGAAGCGCTCCGTCATGCCGGCTATGCGTTTGATACGGACATTGACATCCAATGGGTCAATGCGGAACATGTGACGCGCGACAATGTGGCCGAGCTGTTAAAAGATGCTGATGGCATTCTCGTTCCGGGCGGGTTCGGCGACCGCGGTGTTGAAGGGAAAATTGAAGCGATTCGCTATGCCCGTGAACAGCGTGTGCCGTTCTTAGGCATTTGCTTAGGGATGCAGCTCGCTTCGATCGAATTTGCTCGTCATGTCGTCGGCCTCACCGGCGCCCATTCGGCTGAATTTGACCCGAATACGCCGCATCCAATCATCGACTTGCTTCCGGAACAAAAAGATGTCGAAGATTTAGGCGGTACGCTCCGTCTCGGCTTGTACCCGTGCAAGCTGCAAGAAGGGACGCTTGCCCATGCTGCGTACGGCGATGAAGTCATTTATGAACGCCATCGTCATCGGTACGAATTTAACAACCAATACAGAAACTTAATGGAAGAGCATGGCTTCGTCTTCTCTGGCACAAGCCCGGACGGACGGCTTGTTGAAGTCATTGAGCTGAAAGACCATCCATGGTTTGTCGCTGCTCAGTTCCATCCGGAGTTCACTTCGCGTCCGACGCGGCCGCAGCCGCTGTTCCGCGAGTTTGTCAAAGCGTCGCTAAAACAGTGACGAAAAAACGGTGTCCGTTTGTCGGACACCGTTCAGCTTGTCGACAAAGTCGACAAGCTGTTTTATTATGAAGGTAAGACGAGGGAGAAATGGAGGAAAGGAACGATGCTTCGGCCACACCAAGAAGATGGGCGCTATACCGAAACCACGGTGAAACTGGATGATCTGGTTCCAGAGGATCACTTGGTAAGAAAGCTGGATGCGGCCATTGATTTTTCTTTTATCTATGATGTGGTGAAAGATCTCTACTCTCCTGATCATGGACGTCCGAGCATTGATCCAGTGATGTTGTTTAAAATGTATTTGATTCAGTATGTATTTGGGATTCGCTCCATGCGTGAAACCGTCGAACAAATCCGAACCAACGTCGCCTACCGTTGGTTTTTAGGACTTAGTCTTCATGATCCCGTTCCTCATCACTCGACGCCAAGTAAAAACTATGCGCGTCGTTTCGCTGGAACGGATGTATTCCATCAAATTTTTTCACGGATTTTAAAAGAAGCCTTTGAACACGGATTGGTAGATTCGAGTGTCTTGTACGTAGACTCCACTCATGTCAAAGCAAGCGCCAATAAAAAGAAGTTTACAACGGAAATGGCAGAAGTCGAAGCCAAAGCCTACCAACAGGAACTCGAAAAAGAAATCGAACGGGATCGGATCGCTCATGGAAAATCGCCGTTGCCATCTGAGAAAAAAAAAAACGGGAAGTAAAAGTAAGCAAAACGGATCCGGAGAGCGGACTGTTGGTGAAAAATGAACGGGAGCGAGTGTTTGCCTATTCGTATCATACAGCTTGTGATCGCAACGGATGGATTCTACAGACCTACGTGACGGCAGCCAACGTCCATGACAGTCAAGCGTTTTTTGTGCTGTTCGAACGAGTGAAACGGGAAATCCAATCATGTCCGGAAGCCGTGTGTGTAGACGCAGGATATAAAACTCCTGCCATTGCCAAGTATTTACTCGAACAAGGGGTAAAGCCGATTTGGCCGTACACTCGCCCGAAAACAAAAGATGGATTCTTTCGGAAATCAGATTTTGTGTATGACGAATATTTTGATTGTTATCTATGCCCCAATGATCAAGTTCTATCTTACTCTACTACGAATCGGGAAGGGTACCGGGAATACAAATCGGACCCGGCGGTGTGCCGAAGCTGTCCGTATCTTCATCAGTGCACGCAAAGCAAGAGCTACACCAAAGTAGTCACTCGCCACGTATGGCAGGACTACTATGAAGAAGCAGAGCATTTGCGGTATGTTCCGGAATACCGGGAACTCTATGCCCTCCGAAAAGAGACGATTGAACGGGATTTCGCCGATATGAAAGAGAAGCATGGTCTGCGCTGGACGCATTACCGGGGATTGGAAAAAAATGAGGCGCAGGCGATGCTTGTTTGTGCTGCCATGAATTTAAAAAAACTGGCGAATTACCTATGGAAGGCGAAGCACCGCCCTTTCTTTTCCTTTGCATGGCTTCCCATCCTACCCACTTTTTTTGAAAACATAGTCTATTTATGGAACAAAATGGGTTTCAGACATTCGTCTGAAACCCATTTTGTCAACAGTCTGAAACGGTGTCCGTTTGTCGGACACCGTTTTTTGATGGTTTCATTCGATGGACGCACCTGTTTTCATAGCGGTGGTTACTTATACTCCTCCAAAATTTCATCAAGTAGCACAAGCAGTCCGTAGTAGATGAACGAAGCGGTAACCACCGTTGGCATGGCGATGCGGCGGCCATCTTCTGTCGGTACGAGCGGACGCGAGAGTTTGCTGTCAATATGGATAGCAGCGATATCCGCTAATCCAGGTTCGTCTTTGACAAGCGTTGCGACAGCGACCGTATCAACGCCGCGTGCTTGCAGCTGTTCAACGAGGCGGATCGCCTCTTCATCGTTGGAAAAACGGGCGAACACAAGCGCCCGGTCTGTTTCGTTCCAATCATCTGCCGCCTCCGGTTCGAGGCGCGCTGCTTTTGGCAGTGAATCCGGGCCGAGAAGGGCAGCAGTGACGACCGCATCCAGCTCGCCTGTCCCATATAGCCAAATGCGCCCGTCGCCAATGGCTGCTTGGGCGAGCAAGCGCGCTCCGTCCTCCAGCGCCAGTTCTTCATCGGCGGTGATTTTTTGCAACAGTCCGATCGTTTGTGTCGTCAAAATTTTCATCGTTCGGCCTCCTTTCGACGTTATTATACAAAACGCACAAATGGCAAGAAAAGCAAGCAGGAAATACGTTCGGAAAATGCGAAACATTAATAGGGAGAAAAAAGGAATAGAGGTGCATAACCGTGGGGAACAAAATTTTGATAGTCGACGACCAATATGGCATCCGCATTTTGTTAAACGAAGTGTTTCAACGCGAAGGATATGTGACATACCAGGCGGCCAACGGTATGCAGGCGCTTGAAATTGTTCGCAAACACCATCCCGATCTTGTGCTTCTCGATATGAAAATTCCCGGCATGGACGGTATTGAAATTTTAAAGCGGCTGAAAGACATTGACCCAGATATTAAAGTGATCATCATGACGGCGTATGGAGAGCTTGATATGATTCAGGAAACAAAAGAGCTCGGCGCGCTGATGCATTTTGCCAAGCCGTTTGATATCGATGATTTGCGCGCTGCCGTTAAAAAACATATTTCTGTGTAGAAGTGCGTTTTTAGCTGCTGGTACAACTTTAGCAGAATAAAGACTGGAAATGTTGCTGTTTTGCTGACAAGTTGGTATGCTTATAACGTAGATGTATTTTGCGCCTGTGGGCCTACGTTCCGCCATGGCGACAAAGACGACGATCAGCTAAGGAGGATGTAACCATGCCGTTAGTATCGATGAAAGAGATGCTCAACGAGGCGCTGCGCGGCAAATACGCGGTCGGCCAATTTAACATTAACAACTTAGAGTGGACGCAAGCCATTTTAGCGGCGGCTGAAGAGGAAAAATCGCCGGTTATTCTCGGCGTTTCCGAAGGGGCAGCTCGCTATATGGGTGGCTTTAAAACGGTCGTCAACATGGTGAAAGGCTTAATGGAAGACATGAACATTACGGTTCCAGTTGCCATTCACCTTGACCATGGTTCGAGCTTTGAAAAATGTAAAGCGGCAATCGACGCCGGATTCACCTCGGTCATGATTGACGCCTCCCACCACCCGTTTGAAGAGAACGTCCGCATCACCTCGCAAGTCGTTGAATACGCCCATGCGCGCGGCGTTTCTGTTGAGGCCGAGCTTGGCATCGTCGGCGGGCAAGAGGACGATGTCATCGGTGAAGGTGTCATTTACGCTGATCCGAAAGAATGTGAAGAGCTTGTCAAGCGGACAGGCATCGACTGCCTTGCTCCGGCGCTCGGTTCGGTGCATGGCCCTTACAAAGGGGAGCCAAAACTCGGATTTGCGGAAATGGAACAAATCCGCGACTTAACCGGCATTCCGCTTGTGCTTCACGGCGGCACCGGCATCCCAACTGAGCAAATCCAGCGCGCGATTTCCCTTGGCACATCGAAAATCAACGTCAATACGGAAAACCAAATCGCCTTTACGAAAGTCGTTCGCGAGTTGCTTGCGAAAGATGCAAACGTTTATGACCCGCGCAAAATTATCGGCCCAGGCCGCGATGCGATCAAAGCGACGGTCATCGGCAAAATGCGCGAGTTCGGTTCGTCCGGAAAAGCGGCACAATAACGCGAAAACGGCAAGATCGGCTCAGCAGGCGGCTTTCAGCCGCCGCCCGGGCTTGCCTGCTTGCGCCCAAATCATGGCAAGGAGGGTCACTTATGAAATTTTTTATTGATACGGCAAATTTAGAGGAGATTAAACACGCTCACGAACTCGGTATTTTAGCCGGTGTAACGACTAACCCAAGCTTAGTGGCGAAAGAAAACGTCTCGTTCCACGATCGGTTGCGCGAAATTACGTCGATCGTTTCCGGTTCGGTAAGCGCCGAGGTTATTTCAACTGATGCGCCAGGCATGATTGAAGAAGGAGAAGAGCTGGCGAAAATTGCTCCGAACATCACGATTAAAGTCCCGATGACGCCGGAAGGGTTAAAAGCGGTAAAAGCGTTCAGCGAAAAAGGCATCAAAACGAACGTCACGCTTGTGTTTACCGCCAACCAGGCGCTGTTGGCTGCGCGCGCCGGCGCGACATACGTCTCTCCGTTCCTCGGCCGCCTCGATGATATCGGCCATAACGGCTTAGAGCTCATTTCCACAATCGCTGACATTTTCAACATTCATGGCATTGAAACAGAAATCATTGCGGCTTCGATCCGCCACCCACACCATGTGACAGAAGCAGCTTTGCGTGGGGCGCATATTGCCACCGTACCGTACAAAGTGCTGATGCAATTATTTAACCACCCACTCACTGACCAAGGAATTGAGAAGTTTCTCGCTGACTGGAATCGGCAACAATGAGAATAAGGCCTTTGCCTTCTAGGTTAAGCGGGCTGACCTTGCCGCGTTCGGGCTGGGGAATTCAGCCCGCCTGACCACTTTCTCGTCCCTAGGGGTGAAGCCAACTTCCGAGCAAAGAAGGGAGACGACGATGGATAAAATAAAAATTATCGGCGGGGATCGGCTGCAGGGGACGATTAAAGTGAGCGGCGCGAAAAACAGCGCTGTCGCCTTGATTCCTGCGGCGATTTTAGCCGATTCGCCGGTGACGATCGAAGGGTTGCCGGACATTTCCGACGTGCGCATTTTGGGAAGCTTGATCGAAGAGATCGGCGGTTCGTTTTGGTTTGACGGCAAAAAGGCGATCATCGATCCGACGAACATGGTTTCTATGCCGCTTCCAAACGGAAAAGTAAAAAAACTGCGCGCTTCGTACTATTTGATGGGAGCGATGCTTGGCCGGTTCAAAAAAGCGGTCGTCGGCCTGCCGGGCGGCTGTCATCTCGGACCGCGCCCGATCGACCAGCACATTAAAGGATTTGAGGCGCTCGGTGCAACGGTAACGAACGAGCAGGGCGCCATTTACTTGCGCGCTGAGGAGCTCCGCGGGGCCCGCATTTTTTTGGACGTCGTCAGCGTCGGTGCGACGATCAACATTATGCTGGCGGCGGTGCGCGCCAAAGGGCGGACGATTATCGAAAACGCCGCGAAAGAGCCGGAAATCATTGATGTGGCAACATTGCTTTCGAATATGGGCGCAAAAATTAAAGGCGCGGGCACCGATGTCATCCGTATCGACGGCGTCGAAAAATTATCGGGCTGCCGCCATGCCATCATCCCAGATCGGATTGAAGCCGGTACGTATATGATTGCCGCCGCAGCGACCGGCAACGAAGTTGTCATTGACAACGTTATTCCGCAGCACGTCGAATCACTGACGGCGAAATTGCGCGAGATGGGCGTGCACGTCGAGACGGGTGCGGATCAAATTTGGATCTGCGGCTCCGATGTTTTGAAAGCGGTTGACGTCAAAACGCTCGTCTACCCGGGGTTCCCGACCGATTTGCAGCAGCCGTTAACCGCCTTGTTGACGAAAGCAGACGGCACGAGTGTCGTCACGGATACGATTTACAGCGCACGCTTCAAACATATCGATGAATTGCGGCGCATGAACGCGAACGTGAAAGTCGAAGGTCGCTCGGCCATTATCACTGGTCCGGTCAATTTGCAAGGCGCAAAAGTAAAAGCGAGCGACTTGCGCGCTGGGGCGGCGCTCGTTATCGCCGGGCTCATGGCAGAAGGAGTGACCGAAATCACTGGCGTTGAGCATATCGATCGTGGCTACAGTGGGTTAGTGGAAAAGCTGTCTAAGATCGGCGCCACCATTTGGCGTGAAAAAATGACCGATGAAGAAATTGAACAAGTAAAAAATGCGTAACGTCAAGTGCAAAGGGGAAGGGGAGAACAGCAATGGAACGAAGCTTGTCAATGGAACTCGTGCGCGTCACTGAAGCGGCCGCGCTTGCGGCGGCTCGCTGGATGGGACGCGGAAAAAAGAATGAAGCTGATGATGCAGCGACATCGGCGATGCGCGATGTGTTTGACACGGTGCCGATGAAAGGAACGGTCGTCATCGGCGAAGGAGAAATGGATGAAGCGCCGATGCTGTATATTGGAGAAAAGCTCGGCAACGGCTACGGCCCGCGCGTCGATGTCGCCGTCGATCCGCTTGAGGGAACGAACATCGTCGCTTCGGGGGGCTGGAACGCCCTAGCTGTCGTCGCTGTCGCCGACCACGGCCATTTGCTCCATGCTCCGGATATGTACATGGAAAAAATTGCGGTTGGTCCGGAAGCAGTCGGCATGATTGATATTGAAGCGCCGATCATCGACAATTTAAAAGCGGTAGCGAAAGCGAAAAACAAAGATATTGAAGATGTGGTCGCCATCGTCTTAAACCGTCCGCGCCATGAACGGCTCATCCAAGAGCTGCGAGAAGCTGGTGCGCGCATAAAACTCATTAATGACGGCGATGTGGCTGCCGCTATTAATACAGCGTTTGACCATACCGGCGTTGACATTTTGTTCGGCTCAGGCGGTGCGCCGGAAGGGGTGCTCGCAGCGGTCGCCTTAAAATGCCTTGGCGGCGAACTGCAAGGGAAATTACTGCCGCAAAATGACGCCGAACTCGAACGGTGCAAACAAATGGGAATTGACGTGAACAAAGTGTTACGCATGGATGACTTAGTGAAAGGAGACGACGCCATTTTCGCCGCCACCGGTGTTACGGATGGCGAGCTGCTGCGCGGCGTGCAGCTCAAAGGAGCGTACGGTCTTACCCACTCGGTCGTCATGCGCGCCAAATCCGGCACCGTTCGTTTCATCGAGGGACGGCATAGCTTGAAGAAAAAACCGAACTTAGTCATTAAGTAACATCCTCCTATCCGGTCTGGTGGCGGCACCGCCCCCCCTCTGGTGCCGCTCCCTGTCCGGAAAAGCAAAAAAAGATTGATTAAAAATAAGCAAAAAGGGTAAAATAGTCATGTTACCTGTGCAAAAATAAGCTCTGCCATTCTACTTCCTTATTTCAGCCTTCATCATCTTCTAAACGAATGATCCCTTCGCCTGTCGAATTGATGACAAATATGTCCAAACGAGAACGATGGGAGAATAGGAAACTTTGCAAAGTGTGGTGTCAAGATGGAATTAACGTTAGCAGCTTTAGAAAACATGAAGTTAAAAGAGCTGTATGAGCTCGCTAGACAATATAAAATTTCGTATTACAGCAAATTGACAAAAAAAGAGCTTATTTTTGCTATTTTGAAAGCGCGTGCCGAACAAGACGGCCTCTTTTTCATGGAAGGCGTCCTCGAAATCATTCCGTCGGAAGGATTTGGCTTTTTGCGTCCGATCAACTATTCCCCGAGTTCGGAAGACATTTACATTTCCGCTTCCCAAATTCGCCGTTTTGATTTGCGCAACGGGGATAAAGTATCCGGCAAAGTGCGGAAGCCAAAAGAAAATGAGCGTTATTTCGGCTTGCTCCACGTGGAAGCGGTCAACGGGGAAGACCCAGAAATCGCTAAAGAGCGCGTCCATTTTCCGGCGTTAACCCCTTTATATCCGAATCGGCAAATGAAGCTGGAGACAACGCCGGACAAGCTGTCGACCCGCATCATCGACCTCATCGCTCCAGTCGGCTTTGGCCAGCGCGGGCTGATCGTCGCTCCGCCAAAAGCAGGGAAAACAATGCTACTCAAAGAAATCGCCAACAGCATTACTGCTAACCATCCAGATGTCGAGCTGATCGTCCTCCTGATTGACGAACGGCCAGAAGAAGTGACCGATATCGAGCGGTCTGTGCAAGGGGACGTTGTCAGCTCGACGTTTGACGAAGTGCCGGAAAACCATATTAAAGTGGCCGAACTCGTCTTGGAGCGGGCGATGCGTTTGGTCGAGCATAAGCGCGATGTCGTCATTTTAATGGACAGCATCACCCGTTTGGCCCGGGCGTACAACTTAGTCATTCCACCGAGCGGCCGCACGCTCTCCGGCGGGATCGACCCAGCTGCGTTTCATCGTCCGAAACGGTTTTTTGGCGCGGCCCGCAACATCGAAGAAGGCGGCAGCTTAACGATTTTGGCGACCGCCTTAGTGGATACCGGCTCGCGTATGGACGATGTCATTTACGAAGAATTTAAAGGCACTGGCAATATGGAACTCCATCTCGACCGGTCGCTTGCTGAGCGCCGCATCTTCCCAGCGATCGACATTCGTCGTTCTGGCACGCGTAAAGAGGAGCTCCTCATTCCGAAAGAACATTTGGACAAACTGTGGGCGATCCGGAAAACTATGGCTGATTCCCCGGACTTTATCGAACGGTTTTTAAACAAGCTGCGCCGCACGAAGTCGAATGAAGAATTTTTCGCTTTGCTCGACCAAGAATGGAGAAGCGGCGGTCCGATCCGTATCTAAACGGCTGGTGGAACTTGCCGTAAATCGCCCGTTGCAAATCAGCGGAAAAGCTGTTATAATCTTAACATGTGTGTTTTAGATAACGCTTATGTGTTCACACGATGAACCGTCTGTACCGGCCGGGCTGTTCTCATGAGGCCTCGGTCGTTCCATGCATGGTGCTTCGCCATAGAGGCGGAAGTGCCTTGGGCATCGAGCCCGCACGAACGAATAACTCTGTTTCGATGAGATACAGGGCGGAAGGAGATGAAAACGATGAAACAAGGGATCCATCCAGCGTACAAAAAAGTGATCGTCCGCTGCGCATGCGGAAACGAGTTCGAAAGCGGTTCGGTCAAAGACGAGCTGCGCGTCGAGATTTGCTCGGAATGCCATCCGTTCTTTACGGGCAAACAAAAATTCGTTTCGGCAGCGGGCCGCGTCGATAAATTCAATAAAAAATACGGCCTTAAGTAAAAAGAGAACGAAAGCAGGCAAGCGCGCACCGCTTGCCTGCTTTTTCGTGAGGGCAGATGGACGAACTGCCGCTCATAGGGGCTATCCTGCTGGCCGCTTCAGTCCCAGCCGGCAGGGTTGGCCCGTTTTTCGACGACAGTGTTGAGCGAAAGGAGAGGCCCCCGATGTATGTGATGACGCAGTCCGGTTGGCTGGAAGTCATTTGCGGCAGCATGTTTTCCGGCAAATCGGAAGAACTGATCCGCCGCATCCGCCGCGCCCAGTTTGCCAAACAGGAAGTGAAAGTGTTCAAACCGACGATTGACAACCGCTACAGTGAAGATGCGGTCGTGTCGCACAACGGGAATTCAGTGATCGCCATCCCGGTCGCAACGCCGGCAGAACTGTTTCGTTATATTTCCGCTACCACCGATGTTGTTGCCATTGATGAAGTGCAGTTTTTTTCTGATGACATTATTGATGTCGTGCAAACGCTCGCGGATCGTGGCTATCGCGTCATCGCCGCCGGGTTGGATCAAGACTTCCGCGGCGAACCGTTCGGGCCGGTACCGGCGCTCATGGCCATCGCCGAATCGGTGACGAAACTGCAAGCGGTCTGTACCGTTTGCGGCTCCCCGGCTAGTCGGACGCAACGGCTCATTAACGGTGCGCCCGCCTCTTACGACGATCCGATCATTCTTGTCGGCGCGAGTGAAGCGTACGAACCGCGTTGCCGCCATCACCACGAGGTGCCGGGCAAACCAAAAAAGCAGCATGATCACCCGTTTGCTGAACGCGCCAGTGAGTGAAGGGATTCGGTTGGAAATATAGGAAATTACGCGCTGCACCAGCATGTGCTCGAAGCCTTCATGGCTGTCCAAAAGTGCTGATAAGTAACGGAAAAAGATGACGATATGCCAAACATCTCAAGCTCTTTGTTCACCGAATGCGTCAATCAGTAGCGATGACACGGCGCACTCCGGCTGTTTCCATCGCCACTCTGCTGGATATATGAACAAATGACACAGCTGCTCGTAAACGATGGATTGGTCTTACCCCACGTTCGCTTCATTTGAACGTGGGGTTCTCTCGTTCGGAGAGGATAAATATTATGACTTGTCACGGGCATCCTAACAGCAGGGAGGCGAAAACAATGAAACGCATTTGGTTGTTAGGATTTGCCTTGTTGCTTTCTGCCTGCTCGTTAAATCCAGATCAATCGTCTTACCGTCAGCAAAGCGAAGACAAAAATGGTACGCAGCTCATGACGGATGGCCGGCCGAAAACGGATGCGGATCGCGACTTGTACAACAACTTTGACGACCCGGAAAAAACGCGGCAAAACCCGAACTTCATTAGTTTGGCCGAAGGAAGTGAAAACCAGCGCGTTAATACGCGTAAAGCGGTGCAACTCATTGAGCGGTATACCGATTACCGCGTCAACTCCATTTGGTTTCACGGCGACAATATGTATGTGACAGTCAACGTGCCTGACACGTTGTCTGCCAAAGAGCGGCAGCGTGAGGCGAGCCGCATCGATGAACTGCTGACAAAAGCGATTCCGACGTACGAAATCATCGTACGCTTGAATTAAACGCTCCCGCTTACGAAAAGCGGGGGTTTTTGTTTGGTTTTGTTTCATGATATAATTTAAAATTAGACTGTGCTGAAAAACAGAGGTGAATGCTGTGTTTGATCGATTAGAAGCTGTTGAACAACGATATGAAAAATTAAACGAGCTTTTGATGGATCCAGCCGTTATCAACGACCCGAAAAAGTTGCGTGATTATTCGAAAGAGCAGGCTGATTTGACTGAAACGGTACAAACGTACCGTGAATACAAGTCCGTTCGCAGTCAGCTCGCGGAAGCGAAGGCCATGCTGGAAGAAAAACTTGAGCCAGAGCTGCGCGAGATGGTGAAAGAGGAAATTGATGAGCTCGAAGAACGGGAAGAAGCGCTCGTTGAGAAGTTGAAAGTGTTGCTTTTGCCGAAAGATCCGAATGATGAGAAAAACGTCATTATGGAAATTCGTGCCGCCGCCGGTGGCGAGGAAGCCGCGCTGTTTGCCGGCGACTTGTACCGGATGTATACGCGCTATGCGGAGTCGCAAGGGTGGAAAACGGAAGTGATCGAAGCAAGCCCAACAGGCCTTGGCGGCTATAAAGAAATCATCTTTATGGTCAATGGGAAAGGGGCGTATTCGAAGCTGAAGTTTGAAAACGGCGCTCATCGCGTCCAACGCGTCCCGGAAACGGAATCAGGCGGACGCATCCATACATCGACGGCAACGGTCGCCTGCTTGCCGGAAATGGAAGAAGTCGAAGTCGAAATTCATGAAAAAGACATTCGTGTCGATACGTACGCCTCGAGCGGGCCAGGGGGACAAAGCGTGAACACGACGATGTCAGCCGTACGCCTCACCCATATTCCGACCGGCATTGTCGTTACTTGCCAGGACGAAAAATCGCAAATTAAAAACAAAGAAAAAGCGATGAAAGTGTTGCGCGCCCGCATTTATGACAAATACCAGCAAGAAGCGCGCGCCGAGTATGACCAAACGCGTAAGCAAGCAGTCGGCACCGGCGATCGCTCAGAGCGCATCCGCACGTACAACTTCCCGCAAAACCGCGTCACTGACCACCGTATCGGGTTGACGATTCAAAAGCTTGACCTCGTGTTAGACGGGCAGCTCGATGAAATTATCGAGGCGCTCATTTTAGACGACCAGTCGAAAAAACTGGAGCAAGCGAACGATGCGTCGTAACGTACATGAGGTCCTCACCTGGGCTTCTTCTTTTTTGCATGCTCATGGAAAGGAAGAGCGGGCGGCCGAGTGGCTATTGTGTCACCATTTGGGCACTGACAGAGCCGGGTTGTTCGCCCGTTGGCGTGAGCCAGTTGAGGAAACGGTGTATGAACGGTTCGCGGCCGATGTGCGCCGCCATGCCGTAGACCATGTGCCGATTCAATATTTGATCGGCCATGAATGGTTTTACGGCCGACCGTTCCTTGTAAACCGCCATGTGTTAATCCCGCGACCGGAGACAGAAGAGCTTGTGCTTGGTGTCTTAGAGCGTCTTCCTCGTCTGTTTGAGGGACGGGAGCGGATTGATGTCGTCGATGTAGGCACTGGCAGCGGGGCGATTGCCGTGACGTTGGCGCTTGAGAATCGCACGCTTTCAGTGACCGCTACTGATATTTCCGAAGAAGCGCTCACAGTCGCCCGGGAAAATGCCGCGCGGCTTGGGGCTCGCATTTCGTTTTTGCGCGGTGACTTATTGCAGCCGCTCATTGAGCAAGGGCAGACAGTCGATGTTGTCGTTTCAAATCCGCCGTACATTCCTGAAACCGATGCCGCTACACTCTCTCCGGTCGTGAAAGACTATGAGCCGCACACGGCGCTTTTTGGCGGCCGTGACGGGCTTGACTTTTACCGCCGCTTCGCTCGCGACTTGCCGCTTGTGCTCGGTACCCCAGCGCTTGCCGCGTTTGAAGTCGGCGCCGGACAAGGAGAAGCGGTCGCCTCACTCTTAGCGGCGGCGTTTCCTGAGGCTGAGATCGAAGTGGCTTTTGACTTGAATGGCAAAGACCGAATGGTCTATATGACAAGAAAAAAATGAGATTCATAGGTTTAAAATGAGGCGGCGCCGTCCACAATGAATGTTGAAAGGACGGTGCCGATAATGGTGATCAGGGGAAATTCCATCGCTGTATGTTTATATATCATTCTATTAATAACAGGCGTCCTCGTTCATCTATACGGTCAGCAGACGGATGCGGGGGCAAACGCGACGGTCATGGTTCCTAACGAGGCGATTCGCCTGCGCATTTTGGCGAACAGCGATAACGTTGCTGACCAAGAATTGAAGCGAAAAGTGCGCGATGCGGTGAACGCGCAAATTAACGAATGGGTGGCCGAACTGACGTCGTTCGAAGAAGCGAAGCGTGTCATTCGCTCCCACTTGCCGGACATCGAGCAGACGGTCGCTCGTGTGCTCCGTGATGAGCAAAGCAATCAGTCGTACAAGGTGGAGTTCGGTTCGGTTCGCTTTCCGACGAAAGTGTACGGTAATTACGTTTATCCAGCCGGCACGTACGATGCGGTTCTTATTACGCTCGGGGCAGGAAAAGGGGCAAACTGGTGGTGTGTCTTGTTTCCGCCGCTTTGTTTTCTCGATTTTTCCAACGGTGACGCTGTGATGATGAGAGAGAAAGAGATGCCGGCAAACGAGAACGAGGCAGACAAACCTGCACCAACCGAGACCAATGCGTCTATGAAAGAAAAGCGGAGTAAAAAAGAAGCGGCACAGCCGGACGGACAAGAAGATGAGAGCATCGCGATAGCCATAGGTGAGGAGACTGAACGTCACACAGTGGCTGAGGAAATCAATGAGGATAGTGTGAGCACGAGCGTGAGTGATGGAAATCGAGCTGTGGATGACACGAGCCTTGCTGCGATTGACATCGGCGAAGACGCGAGTGAAGAGAAACAAATGGATAGCGGAAATGCTTCCCCCGTCGTCATGGCTGAGTCGGAGCAGCGGATCGAAGTGAAATTCTTCTTCAAAGAGTTGCTTGCCCACCTTATTCCATAGGCTCATATCCACAATGTTATCCACAAAAACAACAGATTTATTCACAATTTGTGTATAAATGTGGGTAACCGACGAGAGCTAGTTCGGTACTTCTGAGCAAATCCGCCATCTCCAAGGCGATAGAGAAGGTGAAACGATTGAAAACGCATGTTTGGGTTGTGGATAATATTGTTGATAAACAGCAAATTTATCCACAAATACAAGAGGCTGCCGAATGGTTGCGGACCGGAGAAGTGATCGCATTTCCAACGGAAACGGTGTACGGATTGGGAGCAGATGCGGCTAATACGACAGCGGTGGAAAAAATTTTTGCCGCCAAAGGACGGCCGAGCGACAATCCGCTCATCGTCCACGTCGCCAGCCTCGCGCAAGTTGAATCGATCGCTGCATCGATCCCGCCGGTCGCGAAAACGTTAATGGAACGGTTTTGGCCGGGCCCGCTCACCTTAGTGTTGCCGAAACGGGACGGAGCGGTGTCTGAACGGGTGACAGCTGGTCTTTCGACCGTGGCGGTGCGCATGCCGGATCATCCACTGGCGCTTGCCTTGATCGAAGCGAGCGGCTTAGCGCTTGCCGCCCCGAGCGCCAACCGGTCAGGAAGGCCAAGCCCGACGACGGCCGCCCACGTGCTCGCTGATTTGAATGGGCGCATTGCCGGAGTGATTGATGGCGGGCCAACGGGTGTCGGCGTTGAATCGACTGTGCTCGATTGCAGCGGAGAGGTGCCGACGATTTTGCGCCCGGGCGGGGTGACGAAAGAGGCGCTCAGTGAAGTGATCGGCCGCGTTGAAGAGGCTGCCGGAGATGAACAGACAGCGCCGAAAGCGCCAGGAATGAAATATACGCATTATGCGCCGAAAGCACCGCTTTGGATCGCCGCTGGCCCACCGTCGTTTTTGCAGCGGCTTGTTGATGAAAGCCGGGCGGAAGGAAAAACTGTCGGCGTGCTGACGACTGAAGAAAACAAAAACCGTTATGTCGCCGATGTCGTGTTGGCATGTGGAGCGCGTCGCGATTTGGAAACGGTGG
Organism: Geobacillus sp. FSL K6-3411; assembly: GCF_037965715.1. NCBI lineage: Bacteria > Bacillati > Bacillota > Bacilli > Caryophanales > Anoxybacillaceae > Geobacillus > Geobacillus sp. FSL K6-3411. The sequence continues at coordinate 3,489,680 of NZ_CP150187.1, read as the reverse complement.
CCCAACGCCTGTACGATGTGCTGCGTCAGTTTGATGAGACAGGCGTTAACCTCATTTACAGCGAGGCGTTTCCGGAGGAGGGGATCGGCGCTGCGATCATGAATCGGTTGCGTAAAGCGGCCGGTGGGCGCGTCATTAGCGAATAGCGAAACAAAAGCGGAACGCAGCCCCCCAAAAAAGTGAAGGAGCTAACTGTATAGAGTGACGAGTCCGTTCGATGTGAAAGATAAGCGAGGGTGTCTCATTGGTTTGGAGACACCCTCTTTTTTCACTCTTGCATATGAAATCGCCTCGCTTCTCCTCTATCACTCGTTTGCTTCTAAACGATGCTGGACGTGCATATGTTAGCAGTAAGGCTAGTCCGGGAGGGAAGGGAATGGGCGCGTTAATCGGCGAAATGATCGCGCTGTCGCTGATGGCGCTTGCGCTAGGCATGGACGCATTTTCGGTTGCCTTAGGAATGGGATTGTTGCGTCTTCGGCTTCGGCAAATTTTTTATATTGGGCTTACGATCGGCTTATTTCATATTTTCATGCCGCTTGTCGGTATGGCAGTCGGCCGCTTTTTGTCGCGCGAGTTCGGTAGCATCGCTACATATGCGGGCGGGGTGTTGCTATTATGGCTTGGCGGGCAAATGATCGTTACATCCTTTCAGCAGGAGGAAGGGACTTCATTCTTGCCGCACGGGGCGGGGCTGCTTTTTTTTGCATTCAGCGTCAGCCTCGACAGCTTTTCGGTCGGGCTAAGCCTTGGCATTTTCGGGGCACGGACGATGGCGACGATCCTCCTGTTCGGTTTGTTCAGCACGGTCTTGACTTGGATCGGGCTGCTGGTGGGCCGACATTTTCGGCAATGGCTCGGTTCGTACAGTGAGGCGCTTGGCGGCAGCATTTTGCTTGTGTTCGGGCTGAAGCTGCTTTTTTCGTAAAGAATCATGGCAGGTGGTGCCAACCTTTTCATTTCAGTGGGAAAAAGTGGACTGCCCGCTTTTTTTTGTTCTTTTCCCTATGGTATATTGTTGATAAGCCATTGTTATGGTAAGCCATTGTTGAAGAGGTGGTTGTCATGCCGTACCGCATTTTGTTCGTCTGCACCGGCAATACGTGCCGGAGCCCGATGGCTGCCGCGCTTCTTGAGAGCAAGCAGCTGCCCGGTGTCGAGGTGAAATCGGCCGGTGTATTCGCTGCGGAAGGAAGCGAAGCGTCCACCCATGCGAAAACGGTATTGAAAGAAAAGGGGATTGACGCGTCCCACCGTTCTTCGCTGTTAAAAAAAGAACATATTGACTGGGCAACGCACGTGCTGGCGATGACGTCCGGACATAAAGAGATGATCGTCGGACGTTTTCCGGAGGCGAAAGATAAAACATTTACGTTAAAACAGTTCGCTTCAGGAACAGACGGTGACATCGCCGACCCGTTCGGTGGCTCGGTTGAGGTGTACCGGGCAGCTCGCGATGAGTTAGCGGCGCTTATTGACCGCCTGGCGGAAAAATTGCAAGAGAAACAATAATATCACGTGGTTAATGAGGGGGAAAACAATGGGGGGAAAACGCCGTTCGTTTGGCTTGCGTCTGAAGCTTGTCGTCTTTACAACAGTGCTAGCAATTATTACATATTCGACGAGCGCCTTGTACTTGTACGTGTTGTATGATTGGTGGTTTGCATCATTCAACAAAAGCGTCTTCACGATTGTTGTGTTGCTGCTCGGCATTTTTTGGTCAGGAGTGCTCGCCTATGTCGCCGCTGGCTGGATTACGAAGCCGCTGCAACATCTCGAGGAAGCGGCCACTAAGGCGGCTAGCGGGCACATTGAAGAAGACGTTCCGCTTCCTTCATCCAATGATGAAATTCGTTCGCTTGCTGTCGCTTTTAACCACATGCTTCATCATCTGCGCATCGTGATCACTAACATTGAAGAAAATACAGCACGTACAAATGAGAAGACATCGGAAATGAGCCAAGCATCTGAAACAGCGGCAAACCGCGCTCGCGATATTGCGGCGACGATTGATGATATTTCGAAAGGGGCAACCGCTTCAGCGGAAGCGATTCAAGAAGCGGCTGAGGCCGCTGAAGATGTGCTCGCCATTGCCATACGGGTACAAGAAACGGCGGAACGTGCGGAACAGTCCGTACATGAGATGGCAGAAACGCTCAAGACAAGCCAAGATATCACTCATTCGCTCATCAATGGCATCGGGCAGCTGGCCGACGATCAAGAACTGTCAAGAGCCGCTGTCAAACAGCTTGAGAGACATGCCCATCAAATCGGAAACATTACATTGCTTGTTGCCGATATGGCTGAGCAAACGAACTTGCTAGCACTCAATGCTTCGATTGAAGCCGCCCGCGCCGGTGAACATGGCCGGGGCTTTGCGGTCGTGGCCGAAGAAGTGCGCAAACTAGCTGATGAAAGCGCTACGGCAGTGAAACAAATTGCGGAATTGGTCAACAATATTCAAAACGAGGTTGCCCGGGTGGCCATGCAAATGGATAAGCAGGCCGCCACCGCCAACGCTGAGGCGGTCAGAGGCAAGCAGACGAATGAGGCCATTGCCGCTATGGTATCTTCAGCGGGTGAAGTGATTCGCGCCGTCCATGATATCGCTGAGCTGGCGAAAAGCCAAATGAGGCACATGGAGCGGGTGGCGGCACAGACGCAAGAAGTGGCGGCGATCGCTGAGCAGACATCCGCTGGTGCGCTCGAAGTCGCGGCGGCGACCGAAGCACAGACAGAAGCAGTCAGCAATGTGCACAAACTGGCGAACGAGCTTGTCGAACAGGCGGAACAGCTACAGGCGGCAGTCGCCCGTTTTCGCGCCGACTAAAATGACCGGTGCATTCAGAAACGCTGTCGACTTCACTGGCGGAAACAAACGAACCGCACACGATCTAGCATAATAAGGTAACTGTATCGATGAAGCGCTCGCTCCAAAAAGCGGGGAGCGAGGCGAGCAGAAAGGAGACGAACGAACTTGAAAGTAGCAATTGCTTCCGACCACGGTGGAATTCGCATTCGTGAAGAAATTAAAGCACTTCTTGATGAAATGGGCATCGAATATACAGACTTTGGCTGCGACTGTGAAACGTCGGTCGATTACCCGGATTACGCGCTCCCGGTCGCTGAAAAAGTGGCGCGCGGCGAGTTTGATCGCGGCATTTTAATTTGTGGCACCGGCATTGGCATGACGATCGCAGCGAATAAAGTAAAAGGGGTGCGCTGCGCCCTTTGTCATGATGTTTACAGCGCGAAACTGACACGCATGCATAACGACAGCAACATCCTCGCGATGGGCGAGCGCGTGATCGGCCCTGGCTTGGCGCGTGAAATCGCGAAAGCGTGGTTGGAGACGGAATTCGAAGGTGGCCGCCATGCGCGGCGGATCGGCAAAATTGCCGATTACGAAAACGAACATTTGTAAAAGACGCATCGTTTCATAAAAATCGCGGCGTATTAATGAGGGGGAGGGCCATGGACGCACTATTGACCGAATGGAGGCAGCAATGGCAAACCATCTTGCACGCGTTTCAAGAACAGGCGCAGCTTGGTCGCGGTCACATCGTTGTCATCGGCTGCAGTACGAGCGAAGTGCTTGGCGAGCGGATCGGCACGGCCGGATCGATGGACGTTGCTGCCATGCTTTTTGCCGAGCTTGAGGCGTGGCGGCGAGAAGTTGGCATTGAGCTGGCGTTCCAATGCTGTGAACATTTAAACCGGGCGCTTGTCGTTGAGCGGGAGACAGCACGCGCTCACGGGCTCGAGGTCGTTTCCGTCGTTCCGGTGCCGAAAGCGGGGGGAGCAATGGCCGCCTACGCCTATCGACATCTTATGGATCCGGTCGTCGTCGAGGTGATTCGTGCTGACGCGGGGATTGACATCGGCCATACGCTCATCGGCATGCATTTGAAGCCGGTTGCCGTCCCTGTACGCGTTCCGGTGAAGCATGTCGGATCGGCGTGTGTGACGTTGGCGAAAACACGACCGAAGCTGATCGGTGGTGCCCGTGCCGTCTATTCATTGGAAAATCCGAATGATTCCTGTACTTTCTAGTTAGTTTATTCACTTTTTCTTTGGATTTGTCCGATGAAAGCTGATAAAATAAAAACGAATATTCACTGAATTTTGCGTAAGGGGGAGCTATTGATGAACTACTTGCCACAACAAGATCCGCAAGTGTTCGCCGCCATCGAACAAGAGCGGAAACGGCAGCATGCAAAAATTGAGCTAATCGCCTCAGAAAACTTTGTCAGCCGCGCCGTGATGGAAGCGCAAGGGTCGGTGATGACGAACAAGTATGCGGAAGGCTACCCAGGTCGCCGCTATTACGGTGGTTGCGAATACGTTGACGTAGTCGAAGATTTGGCGCGTGAACGGGCGAAGCAATTGTTCGGAGCAGAGCATGCGAACGTCCAACCGCATTCCGGAGCACAGGCGAACATGGCTGTCTATTTCACCGTCCTCAAGCCCGGCGATACTGTGCTTGGCATGAACTTGTCGCACGGCGGGCATTTGACGCACGGCAGCCCGGTCAACTTCAGCGGGGTTCAGTACAACTTTGTCGAATACGGCGTCGATCCGGAAACGCATGTCATTGACTATGATGATGTGCGCGAGAAAGCGCGCCTTCATCGGCCGAAGCTGATTGTCGCCGGCGCAAGTGCCTATCCGCGCGTCATCGATTTTGCCAAGTTCCGGGAAATCGCTGATGAAGTCGGCGCCTATTTAATGGTTGATATGGCCCATATTGCCGGTCTTGTTGCGGCAGGTCTTCATCCGAATCCAGTGCCGTATGCCCATTTTGTCACGACGACGACGCATAAAACATTGCGCGGCCCGCGCGGCGGAATGATTTTATGCCAAGAGCAGTTTGCGAAACAAATCGACAAATCCATTTTCCCTGGCATTCAAGGCGGCCCGCTTATGCATGTCATTGCCGCGAAAGCAGTCGCACTTGGTGAGGCGCTGCAAGATGACTTTAAAGTATACGCAAAGCGCATCATCGACAACGCTCAACGCCTTGCAGCCGCCTTGCAAAAAGAAGGGTTCACTCTTGTTTCCGGCGGCACGGACAACCATTTGCTGCTTGTTGACTTGCGCCCGCAACAGCTGACAGGGAAAACAGCGGAGAAAGTGTTGGATGAAGTCGGCATTACCGTCAATAAAAACACAATTCCGTATGATCCAGAAAGCCCGTTTGTCACGAGCGGCATCCGCATCGGTACAGCCGCGGTTACGACGCGCGGTTTTGGTTTGGAAGAAATGGATGAAATTGCTTCCCTTATCGGTCTTGTGCTGAAAAACATCGACAACGAGCAGGCGCTCGAGGAAGCACGCCAACGCGTCGTTGCCTTAACGGAAAAATTCCCGCTCTATCAAGACTAAGGGAACGAAGGGAGCGTTCCGGACAATCGAACGCTCCCTTACCTACGCTCACGCGATGATAAAGGCACACTGCCAATGATCGGTTGGGCAGTGTGCCTTTTCCTTTGCTTCAACGGTTGAACGGGCGCCCGTTTTCCAGTAGAATGTATAGAAGTGTACTGCATACATACGGAAGAGGAGATGACCTATGGCAAAAGTGTATGTATTTGACCATCCGCTCATCCAGCATAAACTGACGTACATTCGCGACAAGCATACAGGTACAAAAGAGTTTCGCGAACTCGTTGAAGAAGTGGCGACGTTGATGGCGTTTGAAATTACGCGCGACCTTCCGCTTGAGGAAGTGGAGATCGAAACTCCTGTCAGCCGGGCGAAAGCGAAAGTCATCGCCGGCAAAAAGCTTGGCGTCATCCCGATTCTGCGCGCCGGTATCGGCATGGTTGACGGCATCTTGAAGCTTATCCCGGCGGCAAAAGTCGGCCACGTCGGCCTGTACCGCGATCCGGAAACGCTCCAGCCAGTAGAATATTACGTCAAATTGCCAAGCGATGTCGAAGAACGTGATTTTATCATCGTCGATCCGATGCTCGCGACCGGTGGCTCGGCGGTGGCGGCGATCGAAGCATTGAAAAAGCGGGGGGCTAAAAGCATTAAGTTCATGTGCCTCATCGCGGCACCGGAAGGGGTCAAAGCGGTTGAAACGGCGCATCCGGACGTCGATATTTACATCGCTGCCCTCGATGAGCGGCTGAACGACCACGGCTATATCGTCCCCGGTCTTGGCGATGCTGGTGACCGACTGTTTGGAACGAAATGACAGTCGATGAGACAGGACGCCACGCATACGACGAAGAATAGGGTGCCCGCAATGGTCGGGACACCCTTTTTACATATGGAAACATTCTTGGTTATGACGACTATCAGCTTCGCCTACCATGCAGGGAGCTTCAAGAACTAGGTCAGGCAGAAAGAGTAGATAAAAATAAAATATATCATTATACGTGATATTTGTGAAAAGAAAATGAGAAATTGTCACAAATTATTAATATTTGCCCTGTGTGAATGTGGTTTTATGTGGAAACACATTGACATTAACCTAGTGGTATTGTATGCTTTACAGGGGACATATTGTGAGGGTTTTCACTGTCTGAAATCCCCCTTTCCTATCGGTTAGAGAGGTATATGGCCTATGAAAAAAAATGACCGCCACCCGTTTCGGGCTATTGGGTTAATGTCGGCAATTACATCACAGCTTGTCGGCTGTACGTTAGTCGGTTTGTTCGGCGGAAGATGGGCCGATCGACAATTAGACAGTGAACCGCTTTTTTTAGTTATTGGCCTGTTGCTCGGTTTGGCAGCGGGAGTTTTTGCCACGCTAAAAACAGTCCGACGCTTTTTTGAGGAATAAGAAGCCATGCTTGACATGATCGTGAAACGAATGCAAAAACAACTGTTTATATTGATGGCTTGTTACGCGTTAGGGTCGATATGGACAAAGTATGAAGCATGGTTTTTTAGTCTGCTCGTCGGCACGGCGGCAGGGTTGTACAGCATACGGCTGTTAGCCCGGCGTGTAATCAAAGTCGGAGAAGCGATCGCTGATGGGCGGCGTCCGCCATCACTAGGGACAATGGTTCGGTTTGCATTGGCTATTGCAGTCGCGCTGCTTGTGTCCCGTTACCCCCAACATTTGTCGATGGTGCCGGTTGTCATCGGCCTGTCCACCCCATACATTTTGTTGGTAGTAAATCATTTTTTACATAATGATCAATCAGTTACATAGAAAGTGAGGTGAACGATGATGGATCATAAGGCGCCACTTTATGAATTGTTTGGTCTCACATTTAACTTGGCCAATGTATTGATGGTGACCATCACTTGTATCATTGTATTGGCCATCGCTATTGCGGCAACGCGCAATCTTTCGATGAGGCCGACAGGGTTGCAAAACTTTATGGAATGGGTTGTCGATTTTGTGAAAGGAATCATTAAAAGCAACATGGACTGGGAGACAGGGGGGCGTTTTCATTTACTCGGTTTGACGCTCATTATGTATGTCTTTGTCGCTAATATGTTAGGTCTTCCGTTCTCCGTGGTTGTCCATGATGAATTATGGTGGAAATCACCGACAGCTGATCCGGCCATTACGTTGACGTTGGCTGTGATGGTTGTAGCCCTTTCCCACTATTACGGCATTAAATTGCGCGGTGCTTCTGAATATTTAAAAGGTTTTACAAGCCCAATGTGGTTTATGTTTCCTCTCAAAATCATTGAAGAATTCGCCAATACATTGACACTTGGTCTCCGTCTTTACGGAAACATTTTTGCCGGCGAAATTTTGCTTGCATTGCTTGTCGGGGGGCTGGCCACCGGTGTCGGAGGAACGATTGCCGCAATCATTCCGACAATGGTATGGCAAGCATTCAGTATTTTCGTCGGGGCCATTCAAGCATTCATTTTCACCATGCTAACAATGGTATACATGGCGCATAAAGTCAGCCATGATCATTAATCTTCATCTTAATACATGTTTGTTTACTATCATTTTTAAAATAAATCAACTTTTTAAGTTAACAAGGAGGATATCTCAATGGGTGTATTAGCTGCAGCAATTGCTATTGGTCTTGCCGCACTTGGTGCGGGTATCGGTAACGGTTTAATCGTTTCTCGTACAGTAGAAGGAATCGCACGCCAGCCTGAAGCGCGTGGTATGTTGCAAACAACGATGTTTATCGGGGTTGCGCTTGTTGAGGCGATTCCGATCATCGCGGTCGTTATCGCATTTATGGTACAAGGAAGATAACGAATGGGGAGCGCTTGTTAACGAAATGTTAACAAGCGCCTTCAACAAAAAGAAAGGTCAAAGTCATGATGGCGAAGATCATTCGGTAAGAACCTTCGCCATTGCTTTATGTATAGCCTTGACATAGAGGAACGACCGATCAAGCAATGTCCGGTCAAGACGCAACGGCCGAAAGGAGTGAACGAAAACATGTTAGCAGCATTACAAACAGCGGCGCTCGGCGCAGCGGCTGGGCACGGCGCGGTCAACAGCGGGGACATCATTTTTCAGCTTGTCGCGTTTATTTTGTTGATGCTTTTGCTTCGCATATTTGCCTGGGGACCGCTCATGGGCGTCATGAAGCAACGTGAAGAGCATATTGCCAATGAAATCGACCAAGCGGAAAAACGCCGCCAAGAGGCAGAAAAGCTGCTTGAGGAGCAACGTGAGCTGCTGAAGCAATCGCGCCAAGAAGCGCAAACAATCCTTGAAAATGCTCGCAAGCTCGCCGAAGAGCAGAAGGAACAAATCGTCGCCTCGGCCCGTGCTGAAGCAGAGCGGGTGAAAGAAGCGGCGAAGCAAGAAATCGAGCGTGAAAAAGAACAGGCGATGGCTGCGCTCCGCGAACAAGTGGCTTCGTTGTCTGTCCTCATCGCCTCGAAAGTGATTGAAAGAGAATTGACCGAACAAGACCAGCGCAAGCTGATCGAAGCATACATTAAGGACATTCAAGAGGTAGGAGGAGCGCGATGAACCAAGAAGTGATCGCTAAACGGTATGCATCCGCTCTGTTTCAAATCGCGCTTGAACAACAGCAGCTGGACCAAATCGAAGAAGACATTCGCGCCGTGCGCCAAGCGTTGGCGGAAAACGGCGAGTTTTTATCGCTTCTTTCCAATCCGAAACTTTCCTTAGACAAGAAAAAAGCGCTCGTTCGCGAAGCGTTTGCCGGCGTTTCCGCTCCGGTGCAACATACGCTTTTGCTTCTTCTTGAGCGCCATCGCTTCGGCATTGTGCCTGAACTGGCCGAGCAGTTTATCGCCCTCGCTAACGACGCACGCGGTATCGCTGAGGCGGTCGCCTATTCGGCACGGCCGTTGACGGATGAAGAACTGCAGGCGCTTTCTGACGTATTTGCCAAAAAAGTTGGCAAAGAAACGCTCCGCATTGAAAATATCGTCGACCCGGAACTGATTGGCGGCGTGAAGTTGCGCATCGGCAACCGCATTTATGACGGCAGCGTCAGCGGACAGCTAGAACGGATTCAGCGGCAGCTCATTAGTTAACATTAGGAGACAGGGGTGAAAGGCATGAGCATTAGAGCGGAAGAAATTAGCGCGCTCATTAAGCAGCAGATTGAAAACTACGAATCGCAAATCCAAGTGAGCGACGTCGGTACCGTCATCCAAATCGGCGACGGGATCGCCCGCGTTCACGGACTTGATAACGTCATGTCCGGCGAGCTCGTTGAATTTGCCAACGGCGTTATGGGCATGGCGCTTAACTTGGAAGAAAACAACGTCGGTATCGTTATTTTAGGACCATACACAGGCATTAAAGAGGGAGACGAAGTACGCCGTACCGGTCGGATTATGGAAGTGCCGGTCGGGGAAGCGCTCATCGGTCGCGTCGTCAACCCGCTCGGTCAGCCAGTTGACGGCTTAGGCCCAGTGGAAACGACGGAAACGCGCCCGATTGAAAGCCCAGCGCCGGGCGTTATGGATCGGAAATCGGTTCACGAGCCGCTGCAAACCGGGATTAAAGCGATCGACGCTCTCGTGCCAATTGGGCGCGGGCAGCGCGAGCTTATTATCGGTGACCGCCAAACAGGGAAAACGGCTGTAGCCATTGACACGATCTTGAATCAAAAAGGCCAAGACATGATTTGTATTTACGTCGCCATCGGGCAAAAAGAATCGACGGTTCGTACGGTTGTTGAAACGCTCCGTAAACACGGTGCGCTCGACTATACAATCGTCGTCACCGCTTCGGCATCGCAACCGGCTCCGCTCTTGTTCTTGGCGCCGTATGCCGGTGTATCGATGGGCGAGTATTTCATGTATAAAGGGAAACACGTCTTAGTTGTCTACGACGACTTGTCGAAGCAAGCCGCTGCGTACCGCGAACTTTCGCTGTTGCTTCGTCGTCCGCCAGGCCGTGAAGCATACCCGGGGGATGTCTTCTACTTGCATTCCCGCCTGCTCGAGCGCGCAGCGAAATTGAGCGATGCCAAAGGGGCTGGCTCCTTGACTGCGCTTCCGTTCGTCGAAACGCAAGCGGGCGACATCTCCGCCTACATTCCGACGAACGTCATCTCGATCACGGACGGACAAATCTTCTTGCAATCGGACTTATTCTTCTCAGGCGTCCGCCCGGCGATCAACGCAGGGTTGTCTGTTTCGCGCGTCGGTGGTGCTGCGCAAATTAAAGCGATGAAAAAAGTATCGGGGACGCTCCGTTTGGACTTGGCGGCGTACCGTGAATTAGAAGCGTTCGCCCAATTCGGTTCCGACCTTGATAAAGCGACGCAAGCGAAGCTCGCTCGCGGAGCGCGCACGGTTGAGGTACTGAAACAAGACTTGCACCAACCGATTCCAGTCGAAAAACAAGTCGCTATCATTTACGCTCTGACGCGCGGCTTCTTGGATGACATTCCGGTCGAAGACGTGCGCCGTTTTGAAAAAGAATTTTTCTTGTGGCTCGACCAAAACGGGCAGCACTTGCTTGAACACATCCGTACGACGAAAGATCTTCCGAATGAGGAAGATTTCAATAAAGCGATCGAAGCGTTCAAGAAAACGTTTGTCGTTTCTCAATAAGGCTGACGGGGGCGTTTTGGCCCCCCGCGCCTGTTAGATCTCGTGCAGCAAAAAGGTGGTGAAACCTTTGGCATCGTTACGCGACATTAAAACGCGCATCAATTCGACGAAAAAAACGAGCCAGATTACGAAAGCGATGGAAATGGTCTCGACGTCGAAATTAAACCGCGCGGAGCAAAACGCGAAATCGTTCGTTCCGTACATGGAAAAAATGCAGGAAGTCGTAGCCAACGTCGCGCTTGGCGCCGGTGGCGCTTCCCATCCGATGCTCATCTCGCGCCCGGTGAAAAAGACGGGGTATTTGGTTATTACATCGGACCGCGGCTTGGCCGGAGCATACAACAGCAACGTGTTGCGCACTGTTTATCAGACGATTCAAGCGCGCCACTCTTCTCCGGACGAGTACGCCATCATCGTCATCGGCCGCGTCGGATTAAACTTTTTCCGCAAACGGAACATGCCGGTTATTCTCGACATTACCCGCTTGCCGGATCAGCCGTCGTTTGCCGATATTAAAGAGATTGCTAACAAAGCGGTCGGATTGTTTGCCGACGGCACGTTTGATGAACTGTATATGTACTATAACCATTACGTGAGCGCGATCCAGCAAGATGTGACGGAACGGAAGCTGCTTCCGCTCACCGATTTGGCTGACAACCAGCAGCGCACGATGTACGAATTTGAACCGTCGCAAGAAGAAATTTTGGACGTCTTGTTGCCGCAATATGCGGAGAGCCTCATTTACGGCGCGTTGCTCGATGCAAAAGCGAGCGAACACGCCGCCCGGATGACAGCGATGAAGAACGCGACCGACAACGCGCATGAACTCATTCGCACGTTGACGCTTTCCTACAACCGCGCTCGCCAAGCTTCAATCACGCAAGAAATTACGGAAATTGTCGCCGGGGCAAACGCCTTGCAATAGCGGACTAGCAAGTTAGGAGGGAAAACGATGACAAGAGGACGCGTTATTCAAGTCATGGGTCCGGTTGTAGACGTCAAGTTCGAAAACGGTCACTTGCCGGCCATCTACAACGCCCTGAAAATTCAACATCAAGCGCGCAACGAAAACGAAGTCGACATCGACTTGACATTGGAAGTCGCCTTGCACCTTGGCGATGATACAGTACGGACGATCGCGATGGCGTCCACTGACGGTTTGATCCGCGGCATGGAAGTCGTAGACACTGGTGCGCCGATCTCGGTGCCGGTTGGCGATGTCACGCTCGGCCGCGTCTTTAACGTCTTAGGTGAGCCGATCGACTTGCAAGATGACATTCCGGCTGAAGCCCGTCGCGACCCGATTCACCGTCCGGCGCCAAAATTCGAGGAATTGGCGACGGAAGTCGAAATTTTGGAAACCGGGATTAAAGTCGTCGACTTGCTTGCCCCGTATATTAAAGGTGGTAAGATCGGCTTGTTCGGCGGTGCCGGCGTAGGGAAAACGGTCTTGATCCAAGAGTTGATCCATAACATCGCCCAAGAGCACGGCGGGATTTCCGTCTTCGCTGGCGTCGGTGAACGGACGCGTGAAGGAAACGACTTGTACCATGAAATGAAAGATTCCGGCGTTATTAGCAAAACGGCCATGGTGTTCGGACAAATGAACGAGCCGCCGGGAGCACGGATGCGTGTTGCGTTGACCGGCTTGACGATGGCCGAATATTTCCGTGATGAGCAAGGTCAAGACGTGTTGCTCTTTATTGACAACATTTTCCGCTTCACACAGGCTGGTTCGGAAGTATCAGCGTTGTTAGGCCGCATGCCGTCTGCCGTTGGTTATCAGCCGACATTGGCGACGGAGATGGGTCAATTGCAAGAGCGGATCACGTCAACGTCGAAAGGCTCGATCACCTCGATCCAGGCGATTTACGTTCCGGCCGACGACTACACTGACCCGGCTCCGGCGACGACGTTCTCGCACTTGGATGCGACGACGAACCTTGAGCGGAAGCTCGCCGAGATGGGGATTTATCCGGCCGTTGACCCGCTTGCTTCGACATCGCGTGCATTGGCACCGGAAATTGTTGGCGAAGAGCATTACCAAGTTGCTCGTCGCGTACAACAAACGTTGCAACGCTATAAAGAACTGCAAGACATTATCGCCATCTTAGGGATGGACGAACTGTCAGACGAAGACAAGCTCGTCGTCCACCGTGCCCGCCGCATTCAATTTTTCTTGTCGCAAAACTTCCACGTGGCGGAACAGTTCACGGGCCAACCGGGTTCGTACGTACCGGTTAAGGAAACGGTGCGTGGCTTTAAAGAAATTCTGGATGGAAAATATGACCACCTTCCGGAAGATGCGTTCCGCTTAGTCGGCCGCATTGAAGAAGTTGTCGAAAAAGCGAAAGCTATGGGTGTCGAAGTGTGACCCGGGATAGGGGGATTGGACAATGAAAACGATCCGTGTGAGCGTCGTCACTCCTGATGGCCCGGTATACGAAGGCGATGTGGAAATGGTAAGCGTGAAGGCGAAAAGCGGAGAACTTGGCATTTTGCCGGGACACATCCCGCTTGTCGCCCCGCTCGAGATTAGCGCGGCCCGTCTGAAAAAGGACGGCAAAACAAGCTATGTTGCGGTCAGCGGCGGCTTTTTAGAAGTCCGCCCGGACAAAGTGACGATTTTGGCCCAAGCAGCTGAACGCGCGGAAGACATCGATGTCCTTCGTGCCAAAGCAGCAAAAGAGCGGGCGGAACGCCGTCTGCAAAGCCAGCAGGATGATATCGACTTCAAGCGGGCCGAACTGGCGTTAAAACGCGCCATGAACCGCTTGAACGTTGCTGGAATGAAATAAGCAGAGAAGCGAATGCTTCTCTGCTTTTTTTATGGCTTGTCCGATCTGTCGACTCACTATGACTTGGCGGTTTTTCGCGATTTCCTACAGTGTTGGCAGTGATAACCCGAAGTTTTGCTGACACGACTGGATATAAATGTTATAATGAAATCGATGAAATTATTTAAAAATTTTATCATTAACATCATACGTATGTAATAAACCGGGAAGGGGGCGAGCTGGTTGAGCAACATTTATGCCAATAGTTATTTGATTGTCTTTGTCTTTCTTTGCCTTGGGGTGTTGCTTCCGATCGGGGCGCTTACAATCGGACGATGGCTGCGGCCAAACGTGCCGGATGAGGCAAAGGCAACGACGTATGAAAGCGGTAACATCCCGTTTCATGACTCGCGCATCCAGTTTCAAGTTCGTTATTACTTATTTGCTTTGTTATTTGTCATTTTTGACGTCGAGACAGTGTTTTTATACCCATGGGCCGTTGTCTATGATCAACTCGGCCTATTTGCTTTAGTGGAGATGATCATTTTCATCGTTTTGCTTGCCATTGGCCTCATTTATGCTTGGAAAAAGAAGGTGTTACGATGGATGTAAAATGGGATGGTATGACCTTCGATGAAATGGAAGAAGTAAAGCGCAACGTGTTTTTTACGACGCTGGAGCAGTTAAAAGGATGGGCGCGAAGCAACTCGCTCTGGCCGCTGACGTTCGGTCTTGCCTGTTGTGCGATTGAGATGATGGCAGTCGGTGGCGCCCATTATGACCTTGATCGGTTTGGTTCATTTTTCCGCGCCTCGCCGCGGCAATCAGATGTCATGATCGTTTCCGGAACCGTGACGAAAAAAATGGCACCACTTTTGCGTCGGTTGTATGATCAAATGCCGGAGCCAAAATGGGTGATCGCCATGGGGTCGTGTGCGACGGCGGGAGGACCGTACGTCAAATCGTACAGCGTCGTGAAAGGGGTTGACCAAATTGTCCCAGTCGACGTGTACATACCTGGCTGTCCGCCGAACCCTGCGGCACTGATTTATGGCATTCATAAATTAAAAGAAAAAATCCGCTTGGAAGCCAAAACGGGGAAGAAGGTGTTGTAACCGATGGATGAGGAAAAAGATTTGGCCCAGCGCAAAAAAGAAGCAGCCGAGCGGGCGAGACAGATAGCGCGCGAACGGCTGGCCGCCAAGCAAGCAGCCGAACAGGCCAAGTCAGCCGCTGATCACGGCGACACGTCAACCGGAGAATTGAAAACGCCTTCTGACTTGTCCACCGATTCGGTAACTGAAGGGTCGGATGCGGCGCAGCCGTCATCAGCGGAAGAGCTCGCTGCAGCAAAAAAGCGGGCCGCAGAAGAAGCGCGAGCGAAAGCGGCGGAACTGCGACGACAGCGTGAGGCGGCCGCGACCGGGGGCGCGACGGAAGAAGACCTGGCTGCGGCGAAGAAAAAAGCGGCAGAAGAAGCGCGAGCGAAAGCGGCGGAACTGCGGCGACAGCGTGAGGCCGCTGCGGCCGGAGGCACGACGGAAGAAGACCTGGCTGCGGCGAAGAAAAAAGCGGCAGAAGAAGCTCGAGCGAAAGCAGCGGAACTGCGGCGACAGCGTGAGGCGGCCGCGACCGGAGGCGCGACGGAAGAAGACCTTGCCGCGGCGAAGAGAAAAGCGGCAGAAGAGGCCCGAGCGAAAGCGGCGGAACTGCGACGACAGCGTGAGGTGGCCGCGACCGGGGGCGCGACGGAAGAAGACCTGGCTGCGGCGAAGAAAAAAGCGGCAGAAGAAGCGCGAGCGAAAGCGGCGGAACTGCGGCGACAGCGTGAGGCGGCCGCGACCGGGGGCGCGACGGAAGAAGACCTGGCTGCGGCGAAGAAAAAAGCGGCAGAAGAGGCCCGAGCGAAAGCGGCGGAACTGCGGCGACAGCGTGAGGCGGCTGCGACCGGAGGCACGACGGAAGAAGACCTGGCTGCGGCGAAGAAAAAAGCGGCAGAAGAAGCGCGAGCGAAAGCAGCGGAACTGCGGCGACAGCGTGAGGCCGCTGCGGCCGGAGGCACGACGGAAGAAGATCTCGAGTTAGCGAAGAAAAAGGCGGCAGCGGCTGCCAAAGCGAAGGCAGCAGCGCTAGCCAAACAAAAGGCGGCCGCGGCGGGAAGCGATGACGAGCTGGCGAAGAAAAAAGCTGCGGCTGCAGCGAAGGCGAAAGCTGCTGCCGCGGCGAAAGCGCGGGCTGCCGCTATGGCAAAACAGCAAGGCGACGGTGCTGGCGATGATGATACGGCGAAACAAAAGGCAGCCGCCGCTGCGAAGGCAAAAGCAGCAGCCGCCGCCCGCGCCAAGGCCAAAGCCGCTGGCGCTAGAGGCGGAACGGAACAGCCGTCTTCCCCGTCGCCGAACGATCCGCTGCTGCAAAAGTATGTCCGCGTTATTGAGGAACATCTTGGGCCGGATGTGCTCGAAGACGCCTATATCAACCGGTTGGCGAAAGACGTGCCGACGCTTGTTGTCAATAAAGAAGCGTATTACAAAGTGGCTGAGTTTTTAAAATACAATGAGCAACTCCGGTTTGATTATTTGTCCGAGTTGCACGGCACCGATTTTCAGACACATATGGAAGTGTACGTCCACTTGTATTCCTATCCGAAACGGCAACCGGTGGCGCTCAAAGTGAAAATCGACCGCGACAACCCGGAAATCGATTCGCTCGTCCCGCTTTGGCCAGGGGCGAACTGGCCGGAATGCGAAGCGTACGATTTGCTTGGCATCCGATTCCGCGGCCACCCGAACTTAATCCGCATCTTCCTAGGGGAGCAATGGGTCGGGCATCCGCTGCGCAAAGATTACGAGCCGTATGATGCGGAGGTGTGAACGATGCTGCGCACAGAAGAAATGATCTTAAACGTCGGCCCCCAGCACCCAAGTACGCACGGGGTATTTCGCCTCATTTTAAAAATTGACGGTGAAATCATCCAAGAAGCGACGCCGGTCATCGGCTACTTGCACCGCGGGACGGAGAAAATCGCTGAAGGGCTGCAATATACACAAATCATCCCGTATACCGACCGGATGGACTATTTGTCGGCGATGACGAACAACTATGTGCTTTGCCATGCGGTTGAAACCATGATGGGCATTGAAGTGCCGGAGCGGGCCGAGTATTTGCGCGTTCTCGCGATGGAGCTTGGGCGAATTGCCAGCCATCTCGTCTGGTGGGGGACGTATTTGCTTGACCTCGGCGCGACGAGCCCGTTTTTGTATGCATTCCGCGAGCGCGAAATGATTATTAATCTATTAAATGAGCTGTCCGGGGCGCGGTTGACGTTTAACTATATGCGCATTGGCGGCGTCAAATGGGACGCGCCGGACGGCTGGATCGACAAAGTGAAACAGTTTGTTCCATACATGCGGGAAAAACTAGCCGGCTACCATGACCTTGTCACCGGCAACGAGATTTTCCGTGAACGCGTCACCGGCGTCGGGAGGTATACGAAAGAAGAAGCGATCAGTTATTCATTAAGCGGGGTCAACTTGCGGTCGACCGGCGTCAAATGGGACTTGCGCAAAGATGAGCCATATTCAGTCTATGACCGGTTTGATTTTGATGTTCCGGTGCGCGAGGGCGGCGACTGCCTTGCCCGCTATGAATGCCGGATGGCAGAAATTGAACAGTCGCTTCGTATTATTGAACAGGCATGTGAGCAGTTTCCGGCCGACGGGCCGATTATGGGCAAAGTGCCGCGCATCATTAAGGCGCCGCCGGGTGAGACGTTTGTCCGCATCGAAGCGCCGCGCGGCGAGATCGGTTGCTATATTGCGAGCGACGGCAAAAAAGAGCCGTACCGTCTCAAATTCCGGCGCCCGTCGTTTTACAACTTGCAAATACTCCCGAAGCTGCTTAAAGGAGAAAATTTGGCCAACGTCATCGCCATTCTCGGATCGATTGACATTGTGCTCGGGGAGGTCGACGGATAATGGAACAATGGCTCGAATCGGCGCCAGGCTGGACGAATGTCGCCGTCTTCTTCGGGCTTGGGGCGCTTTTGCTGCTAGTCGTGCTCGGGTTCGTCACATACGCCATTTTGGCGGAACGGAAAGTGATGGGATTTATGCAAGGGCGCATCGGCCCGAACCAAGTTGGCGGCCGTCTAGGGCTGTTGCAAACGGTCGCTGACGTATTAAAGCTGCTGTTAAAGGAAGATACAATTCCGAAAGCGGCTGACCGCCCGCTGTACGTGTTGGCGCCGATCATCGCCTTTACGCCGTCATTTATGGTGTTGGCGGCGCTGCCGTTTACCGATGCGTTCCGATTTGCCGATATCGGCGTTGGCCTATTGTACTATATTGCTGTTTCTGGATTAACCACGATCGGCGTTGTCACCGGCGGCTGGGCATCCAACAACAAATACGCCTTGCTTGGCGGCATGCGCGCGGCAGCGCAAATGATTTCATACGAAATTCCGCTCGTCATGTCGGCGCTTGGCGTCGTGCTCTTGGCTGGAAGCATGAATTTGGTCGACATTGTCACAGCGCAAGACAACGTTTGGTTTATTTTTGCCCAACCGCTCGCCTTCTTGATCTTCTTTATTGCTGCAGTGGCTGAGTTGAATCGGGTGCCGTTTGACTTACCGGAGGCGGAATCTGAGCTTGTTTCCGGATTTCACGTCGAATATTCCGGATTCCGTTGGGCGTTCTTTATGCTTGCTGAGTATGTCTATTTGTTTGCGATGGCCGCTTTGATTACGATTTTGTTTTTAGGCGGTTGGCACCCAGTTGCGTTTCTCGGCTGGATTCCTGGCTCTGTCTGGTTTGCGCTTAAGTTTTGTGCCATCGTCTATGTCTTGATCTGGTTTCGCGCGACGTTCCCGCGCGTGCGCGCCGACCAGCTGATGGAGTTTGCCTGGAAAGTGCTGCTTCCGCTTTCGCTCGTCAACATCGTGTTGACGGCTGTGATTAAATCGTTATTCTTCTAAAAAATGAGGCGCCTGCCTTGTGAGAGAGGCGGCCGCTATCCATAGGCACGGCTTCTTTCAAGGCAAGAGGCCGTGCCGGAACGCCATTTTTCCCATGAGAGGGGTTGGACGGATGATCGGGTTAGTAAAAGGATTAGCGTATACGTTAAAAGAATTGACGCGCGAAAAAGTAACGTACAAGTACCCGCATGAGCCGCTCCCGCTCCCGGACCGGTTTCGCGGCATCCAAAAATTTTATCCGGAAAAATGCATCGTCTGCAATCAGTGCATGAACATTTGTCCGACGCAATGCATTCAGCTGACCGGGAAAAAACATCCCGATCCGACGAAAAAAGGGAAAGTGATCGAGACGTACAACATTAACTTTGAAATTTGCATTTTATGCGACTTATGCACGGAAGTTTGTCCGACGGAAGCGATTGTCATGACGAACAACTTCGAACTCGCTGAATACAGCCGTGATGCCCTGTATAAAGATTTGACTTGGCTCGATGAAAACGACACGAACGTAAGAAGGGAGAATAAGCCGTGAGCGGAACCGACATTGCCTTTTTCCTGCTTGCCCTTGCAGCCATTGCTGGCGGGGTGACGATGCTTCAACTGACGAACGTCGTCCATATGGTGATCGCCCTCGTCATGACGTTTTTGGGCATCGCTGGGCTGTACGTTCTGCTTTCTGCTGAGTTCGTCGCCGTCGTGCAAGTGCTCATTTATTCTGGAGCCATTACGATCATTATGCTATTTGCCATCATGCTGACGCGTCATCACGCCGACGACAAGGAGCGTCAAACGACGGGCGGCGTTTGGCATAGAGCGGTTGCCGCCATCTCTGTTCTCGCCTTTGGTCTTGCCGTTTATTTTGGCATCCGCCGTCTCGATTTCGGCGCTGATGGCAGCGCGTTGGCGACTGATAACGCGCGCGAAATCGGCAAATGGCTGTATTCGTATTATACGATTCCGTTTGAAATCGTGTCCGTCATTTTGCTCGTCGCCTTGATCGGGGCGATCGTGCTGGCGAAAAAAGACGGCAAGGGAGCGGAAGATAAATGACATTATCAGCTTATTTAGCGTTAGCGCTCATCTTGTTTTGCATTGGGCTGTATGGGGCGCTCACGAAACGAAATACGGTCATTGTCCTCATTTGTATCGAACTGATGTTAAATGCGGTCAACATCAATTTCGTCGCTTTTGCCAAATACGGCGCCCATCCCGGCGTTCACGGGCACGTGTTCGCATTGTTTGCGATCGCCATAGCGGCGGCGGAGGCGGCTGTCGGATTGGCAGCGCTCATCGCCTTTTACCGCAACCGCAAAACGGTTCAAGTCGATGAAGCCAATTCATTGAAACATTAGAAAAGGGGATGGGGAAAGATGATGAACCTAGCTTGGGTTGTACCGCTGTTCCCGCTTTGTTCATTTGCTTTGTTGCTGTTGTTCGGACGGAAATGGAAGAAAGCGAGCGCCTATGTTGGCATTGTTGCCACGCTTCTGTCGTTGCTTGCGGCGCTCGGCGTACTGGCCGGACGCCTCGGCGGAACGACATATGAAGCGAACTGGACATGGATGCAGATCGGTGACGTGACGTTGACGGCCGGGTTTTCCGTTACAGCGTTAAACGCATGGATGCTCGTTGTCGTCGCTTTTGTCAGCTGGCTCGTCCATATTTATTCGCAAGGCTATATGGCCGGGGATGAGCGGTTTTCGACGTTTTATGCGTATTTAGGCTTGTTTACGTTTGCCATGCTTGGACTTGTGCTGTCGCCGAACTTGCTACAGGCATACATCTTTTGGGAGCTCGTCGGGCTCGGGTCGTTTTTGCTGATCGGCTTTTATTTCTACAAAGAAGAAGCAAAAGCGGCCGCGAAAAAAGCGTTTATTATGACGCGCATCGGTGACGTCGGCTTTTTTATCGGTATGTTGCTGTTGTTTTGGCAGACGAAAAGCTTTGACTACGACGACATTTTCCGCGCCGTCGGCGACGGCACGCTGTCGCCGGGCATGACGACACTGACGGCTATCCTCATTTTCATCGGCGCCATCGGCAAGTCTGGGCAGTTCCCGCTTCATACGTGGCTCCCGGATGCGATGGAAGGGCCGACGCCCGTGTCGGCGCTCATCCACGCCGCGACGATGGTGGCGGCCGGGGTGTACCTTGTGGCGGCGTTGTTCCCGCTCTATGAGGCAAGCGAGGCTGCCATGATGACCGTGGCGGTCATCGGTGGGGTGACAGCGATTTTTGCGGCGACGATCGGTTTGGTGCAGACGGACATTAAACGTGTCCTCGCTTACTCGACGATTAGTCAGCTCGGCTATATGATGCTTGCGCTCGGCTCGGGCAGTTATGTCGCCGCCATCTTCCATTTGACGACGCACGCCTTTTTCAAAGCGTTGCTCTTTTTGGCCGCCGGCAGCGTCATTCACGCCGTCCATACGCAAAACATTGAAGAAATGGGCGGGCTTTGGCGCCGGCTGCCGTGGACTGCACCGCTCTTTCTTGTCGGGGCGCTATCGATTAGTGGAGTGCCGCTGTTTGCCGGCTTTTTCAGCAAGGATGAAATTTTAGCGGCCGCTTGGTTGAACGGATCGGTTGAGCTCTTTTGGCTGGCGGTAGCGGCGGCGCTGTTGACATCATTTTATATGTTCCGGCTCTTTTTCCTCGTCTTTACTGGTGAGGCGCGCCATGATGGAGATGCTCATGAAGCGCCGATGTCGATGGTCGGACCAATGGTCGTTCTCGGCGTATTATCAGTCGCTTCGGGATACATTCAAACCCCTTGGTTTGGATCGTTTCTCGGTGAGTGGCTGACCGATGGGGCGTACCATCATGAAGCAGCGCCGGGATGGATCGCTGTTGTGGCGACGATTGTGTCGCTTGCGGGGATTCTCCTTGCCTGGCTGATGTACGGGAAGCGGACTGTGCCGCGCGACTGGTTATCCGCGCGTGCACCGCACGGGTACGAATTGTTGCGCCGTCACTATTACGTTGATGACTTTTACCGGTGGACCGTTGTGGCGCTTGTGTCATTCATTAGCCGCCTGTTGGCATATGTCGACCGTTACCTTGTGGAAGGGATCGTTCGGCTTGTCACCGGCACGGTCAGTGCCGCTGCTTCCGCCGGATCGCGCGGGCAAAACGGGCAAGCGCAGACGTACGGGGCGGTGACGGTGGCTGGCTTGGCCATTTTGGTCGTCATCTTCGCGTTGACAGGGGGGTACTGGCTATGAGCTTTTTGTCGCTGCTCGTCTTTTCGCCATTGTTAGGTATCATTTTGCTGGCGTTTGTCCGCCGAACGGATACGAAAACGATTCAATGGCTCGGGACGGCTGCCACCGTGCCACCGTTATTGCTGGCGTTGTTTGCTTTCATTCGGTCGGGGAGCGGTTTTCGCCTCGAGCAGCTCGATGAATCGTACGATTGGGTGCGACTTGCCAACCTCCCGTTTTTCACGGACGCGGCGTATGTGATCCGCTATGAGCTCGGCATCGATGGACTGTCGCTTCTCTTTATCGTCTTGACCGCCGTGCTCGGGACATTGGCCGCTGTCGCTTCTTTGCTTATCAAAGTGGAGAAAAAAGGGTATTTTATGTGGCTGCTCGCGTTGGAGATCGGCATGCTTGGCGTGTTTGTCGCCGCCAATTTCATCTGGTTTTTCCTCTTCTTAGAGGTGACGCTTGTCGCTATGTTTTTGCTCGTCGGCAAATGGGGTGGCTTCGAACGAGAACGGGCAGCATACGGTTACTTGCTGTACAACGGACTTGGCTCGGCGCTGTTGCTTGTCGTGATCGCAGTGCTTGTCGCTCGCACCGGAACGGCGAATTTCGCCTTGCTTCATGAAACGTTACATAATCCGGTCGCCGAAGGGCAGCTGATCGCCCCATTGACAGCAGAAGCGCGGTATTGGCTGCTTGGTGGGTTGCTGTTGGCGTTTGCCGTCAAGCTACCAGCTGTTCCGCTTCACCGTTGGCTCGTCCGCGTTCACGTCGAAGCACCACCACCGGTTGTTATGCTTCACGCCGGGGTATTGCTGAAAATTGCAACATACGGGATGATTCGTTTCGGGATCGGCCTGTTTCCGGACGAGTTTCGCGCCTTCGCCGGTGCCATTGCCGTGTTGGGGGTCATCAACATCCTATACGGTGCGTTGTTGGCGCTTCGGCAGCGCGAGTTAAAACATGTGCTTGCTTATTCGAGCGTATCACACATGGGGGTCGTGCTTGTCGGCCTTGGTGCGCTCAATGAGGCCGGCATTCAAGGAGCAGTGTTTCAATCGGTTGCCCACGGGCTCATTGCCGCCTTGTCGTTTTTACTCGTCGGTGTTCTCGCCAACCGGATCGGAACGACCGATATTCACCGCCTTGGCGGGCTAGCAAAAGCAATGCCGATTTTTTCCGGGTATTTGTTAACGGCGGCGCTTGCCTTGCTCGGGTTGCCGGGGCTCGCCGGATTTGTCGGCGAATTGACTGCTTTTCTTGGACTTTTTGAAACAAAGCCGGCCCTTGCGGCGGCTGGGGCACTCGGGTTGATTTTCGCCGCCGTTTATTCGCTGCGGGCCATTCTTGATATCACGTTTGGCCACACCCGCGAGCGATATGAATCGACGTTGGGCCTGCGTGGGTCGAAAGAGTCTGCGGCGAGTGTAAGTGAGCCACGTGTCATCGATTTGCAAGCAAAAGAAGCCGTACCGGCGTTCGTCCTCGTCGCCTTGATCGTGGCGGTCGGCGTGTACCCGCAGCTATTGGCTGAGCCGCTTGCCACCGTGCTGGAGACGATGATGAACGGGTTAGGGGGTTGATCGACATGAACGATGTGTGGCAAGCAAATTGGAGCATGATGACACCCGAATGGATCGTCCTCGCGGCAGCGCTCGTGCTGCTATTGATTGATTTGGTCATGCCGAAGGAACGAAGCCGCCGTCCGCTCGCTTGGGGCGCTGCCGCTGGAGCGGTGCTCGCGCTCATTGCGACGGCGGCCATGATTCCGGCTGATCCGGTTTCGATTTTGCACGATACGTTCCGGCTCGATGGCTTTGCGAAAGCGTTCAAGCTCATCCTATTAGCCGGCGGGGCCCTCGCGCTTCTTCTTGTTGCCGAGTGGGAGCCGAAAGAGGGGAGTCATTACCGCGGGGAATTTGCCTATATGATGCTGTTTGCTTTGCTTGGAGCGATGATGACAGCGTCAAGCGGCGATTTGCTTACCTTGTTCGTCAGCATTGAACTTTTGACGGTATCGTCGTATGTTTTGGCCGGCTTGCGCAAAACCGCAACAGCGTCGAATGAGGCCGCGCTGAAATACGTCATTAACGGCGGCATCGCCACCGCCATCATGCTGTTTGGCATGAGTTATGTGTTCGGCTTGACCGGGACGACGAATCTCGGTGATATCGCACGTGAGCTGCAAGAGACGAACGAGCCGTATATGCTTGCTTTGGCCTTCCTTCTTTTACTGATTGGCGTTTCGTTTAAGTTAGCGACCGTCCCGTTCCATATGTGGGCGCCGGACGTGTACGAAGGGGCACCCGTTCCGGCGACGGCGTTTTTCAGCGTCGTGTCGAAAACGGCTGGTTTTGTTCTTCTTCTTCGCCTGTTTGTGACGATCTTTGCCGCTGCGCCGGCGGAAGGCCGGGATCCATCGTCGCTCTTGTTATCGATGCAGCCAGTGATCACCGTGTTGGCGGGGCTGACGATGATTATCGGCAACGTTGTGGCGCTCCGGCAGCGGAGCTTAAAACGGTTGCTTGCCTACTCGAGTATCGCCCATGCCGGTTATTTGCTCGCCGGGTTTGCCGCGATGTCGTGGGCGATGATCGATTCGCTTTGGATTTACTTGCTTGCTTATGTGTTTATGAATATCGGGGCATTTGCCATCGTGGCGCATATCGTTAACGAAACCGGCTCTGATGATTTAGCTGGGCTCGCTGGCTTATACCGACACCGTCCGCTTTTGGCCGCGGCGCTCGGGCTGTTTTTGCTCTCGCTCGCCGGCATTCCGGGGACGGCCGGATTCATTGCCAAGCTCTATTTGTTCATCGGCCTTGTCGTCACCGAACCGGGTCATTACGTGCTCGCTACGGTGATGGCGGTAACGACTGTCGTCTCGTACGTCTACTATTTCAACTTGCTCGTCCAGCTCTTTTTCCGTCCGGCTTCTCTCGCGCCGTTGCGTCGTTTGCCGGCCGGGTTGTCAACTGCCGTAGTTCTTTGCGCGCTCGGGACACTGGCGATCGGTTGGGTGCCAGATCTTGCGTACGATGTGCTTGCCCAGTTCGGACATTTTGGCGATTTTTTGCCGTAACGGTACAATAAGGGGAGGGGAACACCTCTCCTCTTTTTTATTTCGAATGGGAGTCCATCTCCTCGAAAGCAAGGGGGTGAATGGATGATGATGCCTGTTATCGGCCAACAAGCGTTAATTTCGATTATCGTCCATTTGGCGTTTATCGCCGTGACATGGTGGACGCTGCAGGCAGTGCGGATTGATGTGTTGCTGAAGCCGAACCGGGTCGTCCAAGGGCGGCTTTTGTACATTTTGCTCACGATCGCCATCGGCTCGACCGTCGCGAATTTTTTCCTTGACTATTTGGCGTGGTCGACCGATTTGCCGTATTTGTTCCGCGATTGAGGAAAATGGGGGCGAACGAGCACGGAAGCAGGGGTATGCTTCATCGTGCTGCCTCACCTCTTGGCTGGCAATGGTTTTGTCCCGTTCGCTGCCCCGCTGGCGATCCGAAACATATGCAAGTGATCGACGCATTTCGAGCGTCGATGCGCCCTCGTTCGCTTTTTCGTGTCCACCGTACACCTAGCCGTGGCGCCTTCTGCCTTAGTGAGCAGCTTTGCCTGCTCGCTCTTTTTTTATGTAAGAAAACGATTTCGAAGATGGTCCGTTGTCGATTTTTTTGACGTATGTTCCCTTGTCTGGTGGCAACAATAACAAGTAAGGAGAGGAAGGGAACGAAGATGAGAAAAAAACGGATGAAATGGTTAATGGCGCTCGTGCTCACGAGCTTGTTTTTAGCCGCGTGGCAGTATCGGACGGAAGGCGTGCGGGGAGACGAATGGTCGGTACCGATGGAAACGATGGCGCACACATTAACGAAACACGGTGCTTCGCTTGGTCGATGGATCATTTACACAAGAGAGTATGCCCACGATATTCAAAATGATGCGGACTTTTTCAAAAAAATGGACGAGCTGAAACAAACGTATCGTTCGTTTCATTGGTCGTTTGAAAAAACGAGCCATGGGAAAAAAGCGATCGGCACAAACGAATCCCCCTTCTTCCAAGAACAAATTCAGCTGGTAATGACCGTCGCAAATGGGACACCGCAAACGTATATCCTCTATGAAGCAACAGGCCCAACATGGAGCCAAACTAGGTGGAAAGAAGCAGCACAACACATTCAAACAAAGACGAATGGATTATTTGTGAACAACCCCACATTTTATGCTTGTATTGAAGGCGAATTCAGTGATAATATGAAAGGTGGTTTACTCGAACAGGCTTCCCAATTGCTACGAGACTTTCAAGCGACGCCTGTTGAGTGGCTGCGGGAAGAGTCATTCGTCTCCCTGTCTGCATATACTGGGCAGTGGAAGAACGTTCTCCCGGCGGCCAATCACCAAGACATCAATGTACAACTTGCTTTGAGAGAAAGATTGGGCGGCAAGACGCGTGTCGTTGTTGGAACCCCAATCATTACCATTGAATATTAATATAGAGAAATTGGACGCGGAGGGGAATATCTTGGAAAAGATCATCGTCCGTGGCGGAAACCGGTTGAGCGGCACCGTCAAAGTGGAAGGCGCAAAAAATGCCGTTTTGCCCGTCATCGCTGCCACCTTATTAGCCAGTAAAGGAACAAGTACGATTCATGATGTGCCTGCTCTTTCCGATGTATATACGATCAGCGAAGTGCTCCGCTATTTAGGCGCTGATGTGCGCATCGCCGGCAATGCTGTAATGGTCGATGCCACCGGTCCGTTAACGGTGGAAGCGCCGTTTGAGTATGTTCGGAAAATGCGTGCTTCCGTGCTCGTGATGGGACCGCTGTTGGCTCGCAATGGCCGGGCCCGCGTTGCGTTGCCAGGTGGTTGTGCCATTGGTTCGCGCCCGATTGATCAACATTTAAAAGGCTTTGAAGCGATGGGGGCCTCCGTGAAAGTCGGCAACGGCTTTATTGATGCAGAAATCAATGGTCGTCTCCGCGGCGCGAAAGTGTATTTGGACTTCCCGAGCGTCGGAGCGACAGAAAATATTATGATGGCGGCCGTGCTCGCCGAAGGCACGACCGTGATTGAGAACTGTGCCAAAGAGCCGGAAATCGTTGATTTGGCGAACTTTTTGAATGCGATGGGTGCCAAAATACGCGGTGCCGGCACCGGAACGATCCGCATCGAAGGGGTCGACGAGCTTGTCGGTACGGCGCATACGGTCATCCCGGACCGCATCGAAGCTGGCACGTTTATGGTCGCAGCCGCCATCACTGGTGGCAATGTCCTCGTGCAAGGAGCCGTTCCCGAACATTTAAGCTCACTCATTGCGAAGTTGGAAGAAATGGGCGTAACGGTTATCGAAGAGGAAACCGGCGTGCGTGTCATCGGGCCGGAAACGTTGAAAGCAGTCGATATTAAGACGATGCCATATCCTGGGTTTCCAACCGACATGCAGTCGCAAATGATGGCTCTCTTGTTAAAAGCGGAAGGCACAAGCATGATCACCGAGACGGTATTCGAAAACCGCTTTATGCATGTGGAAGAATTCCGCCGGATGAACGCGGATATTAAAATTGAAGGACGCTCTGTCATTATTAACGGCCCGTGTCAGCTGCAAGGCGCTGAAGTGGCGGCTACCGATTTGCGCGCCGCTGCTGCTTTAATTTTGGCTGGTCTCGCAGCCGATGGTTATACGCGCGTAACCGAGCTGCGTCATCTCGACCGCGGTTATGTCCGCTTCCATGAAAAGTTGGCTGCGCTTGGGGCCGACATTGAACGCGTCCGCGAAGAAACGAAACAACTCGACCAAGTCGAAGCAATCGAATGGAACGGATAATGGCGAAAAAACGACCGTGAACTACCTTGGGTAGGGAATGGTCGTTTTTATTCTTTCTGTCCGCACCTTCCCCGCTTACTAGCGAACGTCCCCCCCCTGCTTTGTCGGAGAATGAAGATCCCACGCTTTCAACTGTAGGGAGGCGAGCTCCTTTAAAGATAAGACGAAACGCGAAAGAAAACTGTCATATATACTTGTCCGAGCCCATAACTATAGTAACGAACCGAAGCCAATGCAGGCATTGATTCATGATGTCCGCTTGTGCTTGAAAAATGCATATTGGGGGCTCGGCTATGGTAAAAAGACTGAAACCAGTCATCGTACTCGCACTATGCCTGTTTGTCGCCATCCTCGTCATTCCGGCGGCGCTCGTTCTACCATTTTACGACGGGAAGGTGGCAAAATTGACGGAACAACTGCACAAGCAAGAACAAATCCAACGTTCACAGGCAGCCGAAGGGCCGTCCGTTGACGTGGCCGTCTACCGAAGCAGAGAGCAACGCGTAGAAAAAATTCCCCTCGAGCAATATGTCATTGGCGTGGTAGCGGCGGAAATGCCGGCTGAATTTGAACTCGAGGCGTTAAAGGCACAAGCGTTGACGGCAAGAACATACATCGTCAAGCAGTTGCTCGCGAATCAGCCGTTTCGCCTGCCGGAAGGCGCGAACGTGACGGACACGGTGACGCACCAAGTGTATTACAGCGATGCTGAATTGCGGAAGTTATGGGGAAGCGACTATGACTGGAAAATCAAAAAAATAACGAAAGCGGTTCTCGATACGCGCGGACAAATTTTAACGTATAACAACGAACCGATCGAAGCGCTCTTTTTTTCAACAAGCAACGGTTATACCGAAAATTCAGAGGCATACTGGCAAAACGATTTTCCGTATTTAAAAAGCGTCGCCAGCCCATGGGACGAACAATCGCCGAAGTTTTACCAACGAAAAACGATGGCGGTCTCGGAATTTGAACGGCGCCTTGGCGTGACGCTGTCCTCTGACGGTTCGGTCGGCGTCATTGTCTCGCGTACACCTGGCCGCCGTGTCGGTGAGGTGAAAATTGGTGGCAAGACATTCACCGGTCGCGAGGTGCGTGAACGGCTCGGCCTGCCATCCACTGACTTTACATGGGCGCGCAAAGGCGATGAAATCATCATCACGACAAAAGGCTACGGCCATGGCGTCGGCATGAGCCAGTATGGAGCCAACTTCATGGCGAAAGAAGGAAAAACGTACGCCGATATCGTCAAACATTATTACCGCGGCGTCCGCATCTCCTCAGCGACCGCCTTTTTGAATAAGTTGACCGCGAAAAAATAACGGAGCGTCTGCTCCGATTTTTTTGCATAAAACGAGGCCGAATGTCAAAAAATAAACAAAAAATTGTTTGCGGCGTGTATATCTTTTCCTCTTTCTGTTCAAAATGGTTGCTGAGGTGATGAACATGAGAGAGGAACAAAGACAACCGTCGCTGAAGCGTTTCTTCCGCAAACGTTGGGTATTTCCGGCTATTTATCTATCTTGCGCGGCGTTGATTGTCGCCGGTGCACTTTGGTTCCAAGCGGGCAAGCAAGAGAGCACAGACGAAAACAACGTAGCAAAAAACGGAACCGCCCAGCAAGAAGACCCGGCCATTCCGGTCAATGAAACGGTCGAAAACATTGCAATGCCTGTAGTTGATCCGAACGCAGTACAAGTGAAAACTCCGTTCTATGACGAAAACGCATCAGAACAAGAGCAGGAAGCAGCCCTCGTCTTTTATGATCATACGTACCATCCGAACCAAGGCATCGACCTTGTGCGCCAAGACGGTAAAACATTTGACGTCACCGCTTCGTTAAGCGGCACGGTGACGAAAGCGGAAAAAGACCCGATTTTAGGCTACGTTGTGGAAATCAACCATGAACAAGGGGTCACGACCGTCTATCAATCGCTTGCTGATGTGAAAGTAGAAGCAGGCGATACGGTGAAACAAGGCGAAGTGATCGGTAAGGCAGGGCAAAGCGAATTTAACAAAGAAGCCGGCATCCACGTCCACTTTGAAATTCGCAAAGACGGAAAACCGGTGAACCCGATCGACTATGTCGACAAACCGTTGACCGCATTGACCGACAAATCGGAGGACAACGCCGGAACCAATAACACCAACGTAAGCGAGGAGAAAGAAACGACGCCAAGCGACGAAACAGCGCCGACTCAAGACAATCCGGCAAATGAATCAGAACAAACGCCGGCTGACGACGACACAACGACGCCAAACGACAACAAACAAGATCAAAATAATGACACATCTTCCAACAAAATGCCAGACGCTTCGATCGGTATGGCAAGAGCGTAGCGATTTCATGGAGGGAACGAATGACAAAGAAAGGCCCGTCTGTTTGCCAAAGCGAACAGCGGGTCTTTTTCCGTTTTCTCATCCCGAACCGGAGAAGACTTCCGCTTCCACACGTGAACGTAAGTCCTTTACCAACCGATGGGGAAGGGGGGGATTGCCAGCCTGCCTTGAGGCGGGTGTTCCTAAGAGTCTCCCACCGCTAAGTGTAAGCATAGGTAGAAGTGGGAGATAAAAAAGAAAGTGGTTTCCAACGCGCCGTTTGAACCGATATAATGATAGAAAACAGGTGTGAGTCGGGGTGACTTTATCGTGAAACTAGACGATATCGACCGCAAAATTCTTGAAATGTTGATTGAAGATGGCCGCATGTCGTATGTCGATATTGGGAAAAAACTGAATCTCTCCCGTGTTGCTGTCCGCGAACGGGTGAACCAGCTCGTCAAACGTGGAATTATCGAAAAATTCACTGTTGTCATTAATTCGGAGAAGTTCGGCAAACAAGTGTCAGCGTTTTTCGAAGTCGACTGCGAACCGGCGTATTTAGTCGAAGTCGCGCAAAAGCTGGCGGAGAATCCGAATGTGGCGAGTTGCTATCAAATGACCGGTCCGAGCACGCTGCATATGCACGTACTTGTCGAAGACTTCAACGCCCTCGAGAAATTCATCAACAACGAGTTATATGCACTAGAAGGTATTACGAGAGTGGAAAGCCATATTTTGCTGCGTCGTTTCAAAAGTCGGACGGGGTTGAAATTGTAGAGATTGACTGAAGCGGAACGGCGAAGCGTCACAAAAACACCTTTTTAAGGGTGTTTTTTTATTTAAATAAAAAATTCATTTTTTTTAGACAATTGTGTAGAAAAATGGTTCAAATTCCTATATAATCATAAAAAACGAAATAGAAATTAACTTTGTTAAATAATCATTCAATTTTTCTTAACAAATGTATATAAAATTCTCTTTTATACAAACAACAGAAAAAACGGTGCGATAGAGAGCGGTTCGATTGAGTTTGCTGGCCGCGACTTAACGAAACTGTCGAAAGAGGAGTTGCGTCGCATTCGTGGAAACGAAATTTCGATGATTTTTCAAGAGCCGATGACGGCGCTTAACCCGGTCTTTACGATCGGTTATCAGCTTCGCGAACCGCTCATGCTCCATCAGAAACTGTCGAAACAGGAGGCCCACGAGCGGGGCATTGAGCTGCTCAAGCAAGTCGGCATTCCGTTTCCGGAAAAGCGGATGAAACAATATCCGCATGAGTTAAGCGGCGGGATGAGACAACGCGTCATGATTGCTATGGCACTCGCCTGCCATCCGAGTTTGCTCATTGCCGACGAGCCGACAACGGCTCTTGACGTGACGATTCAGGCGCAAATTCTCGACTTGATAAACGATCTAAAACAAAAATTGAACATGGCCGTTATTTTAATCACCCATGACATGGGGGTTGTCGCCGAAATGGCCGACCGGGTGATGGTCATGTACGCTGGGGAGAAAGTGGAAGAAGGCAATGTCGAAAGCATTTTTGCCAATCCACGCCACCCGTATACACAAGGGCTGCTGCAATCCGTGCCAAGCGTGGATGACGAAGAGTATTCGCTTGAACCGATTCCAGGCACGCTACCGAGTCTAAACGAACAAATTGACGGTTGTCGGTTTCACCCACGCTGTCCGTTTGCGACCGATCAATGCCGGGCTGCATCGCCGCCGGAGAAAACGATCAGCGTCAGTCATTCCGTCCGCTGTTGGTTAGAAGAGGGGGTTCACAACGATGAGCGAGTCAAAGCAGCCACTTCTTAAGTTGGAAAACGTGAAAAAGTATTACCCGATCAAGGGAGGATTGTTGCAGCGCGTCCAAGGCTATGTAAAAGCAGTGGAGAATGTTTCCCTTGACGTGTTTGCCGGGGAGAGTATCGGCATTGTCGGCGAGTCGGGCTGTGGAAAATCGACCCTTGGTCGGACGATTCTTGGTTTAGAAGAAGCAACGGACGGATCGATTTTTTTTCGAGGCGAGGAAATTAGCCGTTTGCCGGAACGGCAGCGCAAACGATGGAAAAAAGAGATGCAGATGGTATTCCAAGACCCGTACGCCTCGCTGAACCCTCGTCAACGCATTGGCCACGCGCTTGAGGAGGTGTTTGTCATTCATACGAACATGACAAAGGCCGAGCGCGAGGAGCGCGTGCTGCAGTTACTTCAAGAAGTCGGGCTTCGTCCGGAACATTACGACCGCTATCCGCACGAATTCAGCGGCGGGCAACGGCAACGGATTGGCATCGCCCGGGCGATTGCTCTCAATCCATCGCTTGTCATTTGCGATGAGGCCGTTTCCGCGCTAGACGTATCCGTCCAAGCGCAAATCATTAAACTATTAAAGGACATTCAAGAAAAACATGAGTTGACGTATTTATTCATCTCCCACGATTTAGGGGTTGTTCGCCATTTTTGTAACCGGGTGCTCGTCATGTATTTAGGTCATGCTGTCGAACTCGCGCTGTCGCAGGAATTGTACACCAATCCACTGCATCCGTATACAAAAGCGTTATTGTCCGCCATTCCAAGGCTGAAGCCGGGCGTCAAGCGGGAGCGTATTCGCCTTGAAGGCGACTTGCCGAATCCGGCCAATCCGCCGAAAGGCTGCCCGTTTCATACGCGTTGCCCGGTGGCGACCGAACGATGCAAACAAGAACGGCCGAAGTGGAAAGAAGCAGCTCCAGGTCATTTTGTTGCTTGTCATGAAGTGAAGTGAGGAGGAGTTTCTATGGACTACTTATACCACCCATATCCATCACAGCGGATGACAGTGTTCGCCAAAAACGGTATTGTTGCCACATCGCAACCGCTCGCTGCTCAGGCCGGGCTTGAAGTGCTGAAAAAAGGCGGCAATGCCATCGATGCGGCGATTGCCACCGCGGTTTGCCTGACGGTCGTTGAGCCGACGTCCAACGGCATCGGCGGCGATGCGTTCGCGCTCGTCTGGACGAACGGGAAGTTGTACGGGTTAAACGCCAGCGGCTATGCGCCAGCTGCCATTTCGCTCGACGTGTTAAAAGAGCGCGGCTATACGGAAATGCCGAAATACGGGTTCGCCCCGGTGACGGTCCCGGGAGCGCCGGCGGCGTGGGCGGCGCTGTCGAAGCGCTTTGGACGTCTGTCGCTTGCCGAAACGCTTGCACCGGCCATCGCCTATGCCGAAAACGGCTATCCGGTATCGCCTGTGCTCGGAAAGTACTGGGCGAACGCCTACCGGGTGTACAAAGAAGCGCTCCATGGGCCGGAGTTCGGCTCGTGGTTTGAGACGTTTGCGCCGGACGGTCGCGCCCCGAACATCGGTGAAGTGTGGGCTTCACCCGATCATGCGGCGACGCTTCGTTCGATTGCGGAGACCGAAGCGGAAAGCTTCTATCGCGGCGAGTTGGCGGAAAAAATCGTCGCCTTCTCGAAGCAATACAACGGCTTTTTGACGCTTGAAGATCTTGCCGAGTATGAACCGGAATGGGTCGAACCGATTTCCATTTCTTACCGCGGCTACGACGTATGGGAAATCCCGCCGAACGGCCAGGGACTTGTCGCCTTAATGGCGTTAAACACCATGAACGGGTTTGACGTACCGAATGTTCCGGATGTAGAGACATACCACCGACAAATTGAGGCGATGAAGCTCGCTTTTGCCGACGGGAAAGCGTATATCGCCGACCGTCGCTATATGAACTATCGCGTAGACGAGCTGTTATCTGAATCGTTTGCTGCGATGCGCCGGGCGCAAATCGGCACCGAAGCGCTTACGCCGGAGCCGGGGACGCCGCCAAAAGGCGGGACGGTCTATTTGGCTGCCGCTGACGGCGAGGGCAATATGGTATCGTTCATCCAAAGCAACTATATGGGCTTCGGTTCTGGCCTCGTTGTGCCGGGCACGGGGATTGCCTTGCACAACCGCGGTCATAACTTTGTCTTTGATGAGAACCATCCAAATGGGCTCGCACCGCGGAAAAAGCCGTACCATACGATCATCCCCGGATTTTTAACAAAGGGAGGCAAACCGATCGGCCCGTTTGGTGTCATGGGCGGGTTTATGCAGCCACAAGGACATATGCAAGTGATCATGAACACGGTCGATTTTGCTTTGAATCCACAAGCAGCGCTCGATGCGCCTCGTTGGCAGTGGATGGAAGGGAAAACAGTGCTCGTTGAGCCGCACTTCCCACGTCATATCGCTGAAGCGCTCGCCCGCAAAGGACACGACATCCGCGTGGCGTTGGACGGCGGCCCGTTCGGCCGCGGACAAATCATTTGGCGCGATCCTGATACCGGCGTGCTTGCCGCTGGGACGGAGCCGCGCACGGATGGAGCGGTCGCCGCTTGGTGAAACTAGCGATAAAGGAATGACAACGATGAATCAATGGCATTTGTTTCTCGCGTTTTTTCGCGTCGGCATGCTCGGGTACGGAGGCGGTCCGTCCTCGATCCCACTCGTGCGCGCCGAAGTGGTGACAAAATACCGCTGGATGACAGATGAAGAATTCGCCGAGATTTTAGCCATCGCTAACGCCTTGCCTGGTCCGATCGCGACGAAGCTTGCCGGCTATATCGGCTATCGAGTTGGCGGTGCGCTTGGACTCATCAACGCCGTCGTCGCGACGACCGCCCCGACGATTGGGCTGATGATCGTGCTGCTAGCAGTGCTGTCATCGTTGAAAGACACGCCATGGGTCGCCGGGATGACCAAAGCGGTTGTCCCCGTTGTCGCTGTCATGCTTGCCGAGATGACATGGCAGTTCGCCAAGCAAGCGTGCGCCGCCCTCGGCATCTGGCCGGCGGCCTTGCTTCTTGTCGCTTGCTTTCTCGCCTTGTGGCGGCTCGGGCTTCATCCGGCGCTGGTGGTCGCCATTTTGCTTGTAGCAGCGTTTGTCAGGCGGGGAAAAACGGAAGCGGCGAACGGAAACGACCGCGGTGAAAGGAAGGTGTCGCCATGATTTACTGGCATTTGTTTCTCGCCTTTTTTTGGCCCGGCATTCTCGGCTATGGCGGCGGCCCAGCCTCGATTCCGCTCGTTGAGCACGAAGTGGTCGACCGCTACCAATGGATGACGGTCAATGAATTCAGTGAAGTGCTGGCGATTGGCAACTCCCTGCCCGGTCCGATCGCGACAAAAATGGCCGGCTATATCGGCTACGAACAAGCCGGTATCCTTGGCGCCGCCGTCGCCGTGTTTGCGAGCGTCGCCCCGTCGCTCATTTTGTTGCTGGCACTCTTGCGGCTGTTGTACAAATGGAAAGACGCTCCGCAAGTGAAGCGGCTTACCGCCTATATCCGTCCGGCGATTGCCGTCATGCTTGGGATCATGGCGATCGACTTTTTCCGGGAATCGTACGAAGAGGCCGGACTCGGCCAAACGGTGTTTCTCGCCGCTGCCAGCGCCTTTTTGCTGTTTGGTAAATGGCGCGTCCACCCGGCGTACGTCATCGCCTTGGCGCTTGTGTACGGAGCTGTCTTCTTGTCCTAGAGCATGAACCGCCATAACGAAAAGAGGCTTCATGTGTGCGAAGCCTCTTTGTTGTTTAGCAGGGACGTCTCTGAAAAACAGCCATATTTCCTTCCATCGATCGCCCTTGAATCAAGAGAGACATCGCGTTCACATGGTTTTTCAGTTTGAGAAGCCGTATGATGACAAGGATGACCTCAAGAAGGATACAACATAGCGTCTAACGACATCATTGAGCATGCATACAAAGAAGGTTGTCCTGTTGCTTATATGATGGAGATTCAATCACTTGTTTTCAAAAAGACGAAAAACGACTGAGCGTGTGCCATCGGACGGCTGCTGTGTGTCGACGCAAAGAAAAAACGTGCCGATTCATCCATGGCACGTTGTCTATTCCACGGTAAACGTCACTTTCGCCCGAGCGTTCGGCCAGTTTTTGTCGGCGAGCCACCATTCAAGCGTGTACGTCCCCGGCGCTAAGTCACGGAACGTCTCCTGAAAGGACAGCTCTTCGCCTTGCTTGACCGTCCGCTCTTCGTAAATTTGCGCAAACATCTTCCCTTCGCTAAACTGCTTCACCTTTTCCCCATCACGATACAAAATGTAGTCATACTTTTTCGAGCTGGTGAACGTTACCGTCTGCGTGCGTTCGGTTTGGTTTTGGACCGTAAATGTAAACACGTAGGCGCCGTTTTCTTTTTGATACGTCAATGACGGCGCCAACGTTCCGGCGCTGATCCCTTTTCCGCCTGCTTGAGCCGGTTTGCCCGCCGGCGCAGGGCCAAGCAGATCATCCTTAGCCTGCGAGTGCTCTTCGCCGTTTGTATACATAAACAACGCGCTTGTCGCTGCCACCCCGGCTAGCACTGCGGCAATGCCGATCACTTTTCCTTTGCCCATATTGCCCCTCCTTTTGTCTCTTTATATTATAGTCGTTTCCCGTTTCTCTCTCGTTACAAACCGCAAAAAATTGTGAAAAAACTGTTGTCCGCCTTGATATTTCTGGTATATATGCCCGATTTGTCTAATAAAATGTTACAAATTGAACAGCAATGAGAGTGGTTGAGGTGGGGATCGTTCACAACTGGCAAGCGACGCGGCGAAGACGCTTCCGAGACATCCAACGAAAGCGGCGCTCATCTTTGGCAAGACGAGTCTCATTTCACACTTCTCACTTCTCACATCCAACTTAGGGAGGGCGAGTGGTGTGCACGATTACATCAAAGAGCGTACGATCAAGATTGGCAAGTATATCGTGGAGACGAGGAAAACCGTTCGCGTGATCGCGAAAGAGTTTGGCGTGTCGAAAAGCACTGTGCATAAAGACTTGACTGAGCGGCTGCCGGAAATCAATCCGGAGCTGGCCCAAGAAGTAAAACAAATTCTCGATTACCATAAATCGATCCGCCATTTGCGCGGCGGCGAAGCGACGAAGAAAAAGTACAAAAAGCAAGCGGTAAAAAACAATTAACATTTTCCTTGCCATCTGCCATTGACAGTATCATTCCGGCGATGAAATATGGTAAAATAACCAATTAGGAATGATTTCAGGGCAGAGGCAAGGAGGAGCAATGTAATGTTTTCACGAGATATAGGCATTGACCTAGGCACGGCGAACGTCCTTATTTTCGTCAAAGGCAAAGGCATTGTGCTCAATGAGCCGTCCGTCGTGGCGATCGATAAAAACACGAACAAAGTGCTGGCAGTCGGCGAAGAAGCACGACGAATGGTCGGACGTACCCCTGGGAATATTGTTGCCATTCGGCCGCTCAAAGACGGCGTCATTGCCGATTTTGACATTACGGAAGCGATGCTGAAGCACTTTTTAAGCAAGCTCGACCTAAAAGGCTTTTTCGCCAAGCCGCGCATTTTAATTTGTTGCCCGACGAACACGACATCTGTGGAACGAAAAGCGATCAAAGAGGCAGCGGAAAAAAGCGGCGGCAAAAAAGTGTACTTAGAGGAAGAGCCAAAAGTCGCAGCCATTGGCGCCGGAATGGACATTTTCCAGCCGTGCGGAAACATGGTCGTCGATATTGGCGGTGGCACCACCGATGTCGCGGTTCTCTCGATGGGGGACATTGTCACCGCCTCTTCCATTAAGATGGCCGGGGACAAGTTCGACATGGAGATTTTAAATTACATTAAGCGCGAATATAAGCTGCTCATCGGGGAACGAACGGCCGAGGAAATTAAAATCAAAGTCGCAACGGTATTCCCAGGCGCACGGACCGAAGAAATCGACGTCCGCGGCCGCGATCTCGTCACCGGGTTGCCGCGCACGATCACCGTTCGTTCAGAAGAAATCGAACGGGCGCTTCGCGAGCCGGTGTCTTTAATTGTACAAGCCGCTAAGAGCGTGCTTGAGCGCACACCGCCAGAACTGTCGGCGGATATCATTGACCGTGGTGTCATTTTAACGGGCGGCGGCGCGCTGCTTCATGGCATCGATCTGCTGTTGGCCGAAGAGCTGAAGCTGCCGGTGTTTATCGCTGAAAATCCGATGGACTGCGTCGCCATTGGCACCGGACTGATGCTTGAGAACATCGACCGCGCGCCGAAAACACAGTTCGTTTGACCGTTTGCCGCCAGCGGCGACCGAAAAGTCTATGTGAAAAAAGGAAAGGCGGGGGATGCGGTGGCCGCTTCTGCCCGCCTATAATGTAGGAAGAGACAGAAACCGCCGCTGCCTCGAGCCAGCAGCGGTTTTTGGAAAAAATCGTGCCTTTAAGCACGGAGAGGAATGGAAATGCGATCGCCTGAATGAAGGTGGATCGTTCATCATGACAGGTCATGATTCTATGGCAATGGCCAACGATGGGACAAGCGAGGTGATCGTCATGTTGAGGGGACTGTATACAGCTGCGAGCGGCATGCTGGCGCAACAACGGCGGGTCGATTGGCTCACAAACAATCTGGCAAACGCCGAAACGCCAGGGTATAAAGCCGACGCAGGAGCGATGAGAGCATTTCCGGAACTGTTGATGAACCGGCTCGAGGACGAGTCGATTCCATCTGCCCCACCGCGCGCCGTCCCCACGCAAACCGCGATCGGGCTGCTCAACACAGGCGTATATACACAAGAGCTCATCCCGAACTTTCGACAAGGGGATATCAAAGAAACAGGGCTCTCCACCGATGTCGCCTTAGTGGATGGACAAGTCCCGGTCGACCCGACAACTGGGGAGCGCGGTACGCTCTTTTTTGCTGTCGAAAACGGCCAAGGGGAGACTCGCTACACGAGAAACGGTCATTTCACACTGAGCCCGGACGGCTACTTAACGACGCAAGACGGCTGGTATGTGTTGGATGGCAACGGCGAACGCATCGCTATCCCGAGCGAATCGTTCACCGTTCGCGATGACGGGACGATTACGGCGGAAAACAGAACGATCGCCCGCTTAGGCGTCGTATTCGCCGCCAATCCGAAAACGGTAGTGAAGGAAGGGAACGGCTTATTCCGCAGCACTGAAGGTCCGTTGCCGCAGGCGCCAGGCAATGTGACGTATATGGTCAAACAGGGCTTCATCGAGCGATCCAACGTCGACATCGAACGGACGATGACCGACTTGCTCGCCGCCTATCGCGCCTTTGAAGCGAACCAAAAAATCATCCAAGCGTACGACCGCAGTTTAGACAAGGCCGTCAATGAAGTCGGCCGCTTGAAATGATAAAAGGGGGACAAGCTCATGCTCCGCTCGATGCACACCGCCGCCAACACGATGAACGCGCTGCAACAGCGGCTCGATACACTAAGCCATAACATCGCCAACAGCAACACCACCGGTTTTAAACGGCGCGAAGCGAGTTTCGCTGAGCTGTTGACCCAGCAAGTCGACCGCCTGCCGGATGACGAAGCGCCCCGCCAAACCCCAGCTGGCGTGCGCTATGGCAACGGGGCGGGCCTTGCTTCGACGATGCTTGTCACCGCTCAAGGGCCGCTCGCCGAGACCGGTCGTGCACTCGATTTTGCTTTTACCGCTGCCAACCAATGGTTTCGCGTTCGAGTCACCGATGGCAACGGCGTCGCAACGATCGGTTACACTCGCGCTGGCAACTTTTCATTGACGCTCATAGGCGATCGTCTTGCTCTCGTGACAAGCGATGGTCGCCCAGTGCTTGATGAAACGAACGCGCCCATCGAGCTGCCGGCTCATGCGACCGGCTTTCAACTGTCCCCGACCGGGACGTTGACGGCCACCGATGCCAACGGCGCGGTTGTCGCCCGCGTCAACCTAGGCGTCACTGTCATCCGCCGCCCGCAGCTCCTTGAAGCATTGGAGGATAATGTCTTCACGCTTCCCACTGCCCCAGGTGCCACTCAGGAGCTGAACGGCAACTTGCGCAGCCAAATCGCGATGAAACAAGGGGCGCTCGAACAGTCCAATGTGGACCTTGGTGAAGAACTGATCGGTTTGATGGCGACAACCCGCGCCTATCAGCTGAACGCCCGCGCCATTTCCATTTCTGAACAAATGCTCGGGCTCATTAACAACTTGCGCTCCTCATAAGGAGAGATCGACATGAGCAATGAAACGAAAAACGAACCGCTCTCCCGCGTCGCGCGGCGAAAGGAGCGAGAACAACAACGTTCCGCCAAAAGCGCACTCGACGACGCAGCCGCTTCCTTGCATGAAGAACAGCCAACGGAAGTGAACGAACCGCCATCCGAAGCCGAACCGACAGAGGGAAAACGCCGCTTCGTGCGCGCACGGCTCATTTCGATCTGGCTTCGGCTCGTGATCGTCATCGTTCTCATGGCCATTTGCCTCGCGACGGGAGCGGTCGTCGGCTACAGCGCCCTTGGCGATGGAGAATGGCTCGACGTGTTCCGCCTGTCAACGTGGCAACACATCCTTGACGTTGTGGAAAAAGGAACATAGAAACTGAGCGGCTTGCCGCAGAACATCAACATTCTTGACTCTAATGGAAAGGAGTGTCGCTATGCTCGACATCCAACAAATTCAAGCGATCATCCCGCACCGCTATCCGTTTTTGCTTGTCGACCGCATTCTTGAAATCGAAGAAGGCAAACGTGCGGTCGGCATCAAAAACGTGAGCGCCAACGAATCGTTTTTCGCCGGCCATTTCCCGGAATACCCAGTGATGCCCGGTGTTCTCATCGTCGAGGCGCTCGCCCAAGTTGGCGCCGTCGTCCTCCTGCAAAGTGAAGAAAACCGCGGCCGCCTCGCCTTTTTCGCCGGCATCGACAGCTGCCGCTTTAAAAAGCAAGTCCAACCAGGCGACCAACTCCGCCTCGAAGTCGAAATTCTCCGCGCTCGTGGCTCCATCGGTAAAGGCAAAGGCGTCGCCACCGTCAACGGCGAACTTGTCTGCGAAACGGAGCTCATGTTCGCCCTAGGCGATAAACCAGCCAACTAACCAACACGCGCCCCGTAAAGGGCGCGTGTTCTTCGTTTCTCCCTCTGAAAAAATCCCTCCTAATTGCCAGCATGCATGAAATGTGCGTTTCTGGGAAAGATAAACAAGGACCGGTCTTACATAAGGTCACAACAACACGTAGAAAGGGGAAGGTGCAATGAAAAACAAAGCGGTGCTGTTCAAACTGTTCAGCGCTGTCGTCGCCCTCTTTGTAGCGGCGGGATGCAATGTGGACCGTGACAACGACAATCCGCCGCCGCCAAACAACGAACAGAATGATATCAATAACGGTGATCGCAATGACATGGACATGAACCCGGCCGATGACATTAACCAAAACGATAATGTCGACAACGACAAAGACAATGACGGTATCCCGGACAACCGCGATGCCGATTTGAACGACAATCAAAATGACCAATTGCCTCCAGGCGTTGACACAAATAACGGACCGGGCGATGACGAACGCGACGCCGTTCCGGATCGCGAAGACCCAATTGAAGACCCGCAAGACGTCAACGACCGCAATAACAAAGATCAATAACACAAAAAGGCTGCCGATAAGGCGGCCTTTTTTTCTAGTGTAAATTACCTAATTGCTTCTAGATATGTTTGTTCATCTTCGATATAATAATAATTTATGTGTGTAAATGGATCACAACTTAGAAGGGAATTAGGGGGTAAACAATGGAGGAAACTATTAGCCTGCGCGAATTGTTTGAGACATTACGCAAACGGCTTTGGCTAATCGTCTTGATCACGGCGCTTGCGACGATGGTAAGCGGTGTGGTCAGTTATTTTCTATTGACGCCAATTTACCAAGCGTCAACGCAAATTCTCGTCA
Organism: Geobacillus sp. FSL K6-3411; assembly: GCF_037965715.1. Lineage (NCBI taxonomy): Bacteria > Bacillati > Bacillota > Bacilli > Caryophanales > Anoxybacillaceae > Geobacillus > Geobacillus sp. FSL K6-3411. The sequence continues at coordinate 3,447,843 of NZ_CP150187.1, read as the reverse complement.
ACCAAGCCAAATCTGAGCAGCAGATGTATAACGTTGGCGAGATTCAAACGAACGTGCAGCTCATTAACACATACAGTGTCATCATTAAAAGCCCGACGATTTTGGAAAAGGTGAAAGATGAGCTGCAGCTTGACCAGACATTGGACGCACTGAACGGACAAATTCAAGTCTCAAGCGAAAAAGACTCGCAAGTGTTCGCTGTTACCGTTCAAGATCCGGATCCTGCCATGGCGGCTAAGATCGCCAATAAAACGGCCGAAGTGTTCAAAAACGAAATCGTCAACATTATGAACATCGACAACGTCACCATTCTCTCCAAAGCAGAAGTGAAAGAGCATCAAGCCCCAGTGAAACCGAAGCCGCTTCTCAATATGGCCATCGCCTTTGTCGTCGGCCTTATGACGGGCGTGGGACTTGCTTTCTTGCTTGAATATTTGGACAACACGATCAAAACGGAAGAGGACGTCGAACGCCATCTCGGCCTGCCGGTACTCGGCACCGTCAGTTTGATCACTGCTGAGGGTGATCAAAAGAAGAAACATGAATCGGCTCTTCCGCAAACAAGAGGTGAAACCATTGGCTCGTAAAAAACAGATCCGCAAAGTAGAGCGGAGACTGATCGCTGCTGATAACCCAAAATCGTCGATCTCTGAACAATATCGGACGATCCGAACAAATATTCAGTTTTCGGTCATTAATACACCACTCCGCTCCTTGATTGTGACATCTACCGGTCCTGGTGAGGGAAAGTCAACGACTGCGGCCAACTTGGCGGTCGTTTTCGCCCAACAAGGGAAAAAGACGTTGCTCATTGATGCCGACTTGCGTAAGCCAACGGCTCATTACACGTTCCGCCTCAACAACTACACGGGGCTCACCAACGTCTTAACGGGTTCGGCGCCGCTCTTGCCGACGTGCCAAGAGACGCATATCGACAACTTATTCGTCTTATCATCTGGTCTGATCCCGCCCAACCCAGCCGAGCTGCTCAGCTCGAAAGCGATGGCTCAGACCCTCGAACAGTTGTACGAGACGTTTGACCTCGTCATCTTCGATACCCCGCCTGTCTTGGCCGTGACAGACACGCAAATTTTAGCTAACCAATGTGATGGACCGGTGCTGGTCATCGAAAGCGGTGGCACGGAAATCGAAGCGGCCATCAAGGCGAAAGAACTGCTCGAAGCAGCGAACGCCAAGCTGCTTGGCGTTGTATTGAACAAACGGAAACACCGTGACGGCGGCTATTACTACTACTACCAATACAAGTAACAACAAACGGCTTCCCCAATGGCGGGAAGCCGTTCATGTGAGAGAGAAAGAGGGGAGAGACCGTTGAGAAACTTCGTCTTTATCCTTTTGATCACTGCCGCTTGCCTATCCTTTACCATTGTTGGACACTTGTACTGGAAACAAACGATCGACGCTACAGTACAAGCGGCACGGGCGAAAATGGAAACATCCGGCCAACAAGAAGAAAAAGCCGATCAAACGAAAGCGATCCTTGCCCGCACCAAACAGCTGCCTGCCGCGGCACAGAACGCCATCAAACGAGCTGTCGAAGAAAATCGCCCGATCCGCCTCGTCATTGCTGGTTCCGAATCAACACCGGAGAAAGGCGGTTGGCCCGACTTATTGAAACAGGCGCTCGACGAAGCATACGGCGAGGGGACGTTCCAAATTACCGTCCATGAATATGAAGGGTTGACGACCGCCGACGCCGACAAGCAGCGCATCGCCGCTGACTGGGCGAATGACAAACCCGATCTCGTTTTGCTTGAACCGTTTTTGTTAAATGACAACGGCGTCATTGTTATCGATGATACGCTCGATCATATTGAGTCGATCATCGGTCAACTCAAATCCGCCGCCCCCAATGCGGTCGTGATCTTACAGCCGCCCAACCCGATTTATAACGCTACATACTATCCAAAACAAGTCGAAAAACTTGAAGCGTTCGCTAAGGAAAAACATTACGCCTACTATGACCATTGGACTGCGTGGCCCGACTACAAAAGCAAGGAAATCGATCAATACGTCGATCCAGAAAGCGACCTCTCGACTACGGTAGGCGCTAAACGATGGGCGGAGGCGCTGGCTGAATATTTCATTGCCCAATAAAAGACGCGCACCTCAATCGGGTGCGCGTCTTGTTTATCGTGATGCTGTTGCTGATAGCTCTAAATGCTCTTTTAACTCATTCGAAATCGCCGTCCGCTCGCTGTCTGGTACGAGTAAATAATAGATACCGTTAATTTTCGTCCCTTGGCCGTTAATATGCAGCTGCTTAATTTGCTTGCGGGCGTCTTTGTAATTTGCCTGAATCTCTTTCATGTCCTCAAACGTCAAGTTCGTCTTAATGTTCTTCCCGATCGCGGCGAGTACATCGCTATAGTTCGTGAGTGATGAGAAGCTAGCGCCTTTCTCAATAATGGCTTGAATGATTTGTTTTTGGCGATCTTGACGCCCGAAATCGCCACGCGGGTCTTCTTTCCGCATGCGCGAATATTTCAACGCCTCTTCCCCGTTTAGCGTAATTTCCCCTTTCGGGAAGTACGTTCCACCATACGTAAAGGCAAACGGATTATTCACAGTCACCCCGCCGACGGCATCAACGATATCGCGAAAGCTTTCCATATTGACTTTAATGTAATAATCGATGGGGATGTCCAAGAAGTGCTCGACCGTCGCCATTGTCATCTCAACCCCGCCAAAAGCGTACGAGTGGTTGATTTTATCTTGCATCCCTTTACCGATAATCTCCGTTCTCGTATCGCGTGGCACGCTCACCATTTCAATCGATTGCTTGTTCGGATTGACTGTCAAGACGATAAGCGTATCGGCGCGTCCTTTATCCCCTTTCCGCTCATCGACACCCATTAACAAAATCGAAATCGGTGTTTTCCGCTCAAACGATACTTCTTCTTGGCGCTTTTCCGACTTCCAGTTCACTTTTTCATGCATCTCGTTCGCCGTCTGTTTGAGATTATGATAGATGGAATAGGAAAACATTCCTAATCCAAGCAGCAGCACAACAAATACCCCCGCCAGCCATCGGAGCCATTTCTTCTTTTTCCGACGTTTTGCTCTCATTTATACTCTTCCTTTACACAAAAAATTTTCATTCATATCACCTCAATTATAGAATGTTTTTTATGAGAAAACAACCGGAAGCCGTCTTGCCCATTTTCCACTTTAACCCACAGATAGAGGAATTTTATTTCCGTTTCGACAGCGTTCGACAAATTCCGTCTATTGATAGATCTATTTTCCTATGTTACCATAATGATTGTTTAGCAGAAATCGATAGTCCGTTTTTCCGATGTTCATAAAGGGGTATTTAGTACCAACAAAAAGTGAGGAGGGGTGACGATGATCGACATTCATACCCATATTTTGCCCGGCATGGACGATGGAGCGCAAACGATGGATGATGCCATCGCCATGGCAAAAGCAGCAGCGGATGAGGGCATCACAACGATCATCGCCACTCCTCATCACCAAAACGGAAATTACGACAACCCGAAATCATCGATTCTCGCGCTAGCAGCTGAGCTGAATGACGAGCTGAAACAGCGCGGCATCGCTTTGACGGTGCTCCCAGGGCAGGAAGTGCGGCTGCACGGCGATTTGCTTGACGGCGTGGTGCGTCATGAGGTGATGGCGCTCGCCGATACGCCATACGTATTGATCGAATTTCCACCTGATCATGTACCTAGATATGCCGAACAGCTGCTGTTCGACGTGCAGCTGAAAGGATTGATGCCCATCATCGCCCATCCAGAGCGAAACGCTGAAATTATTGAAAACCCTGATCAGCTCTACCAGCTCATCAAACACGGCGCTTTCGCTCAACTGACTGCGTCCAGTATCACAGGGCATTTCGGCAAGAAAATCAAAACGTTCTCCTTTCAACTCATCGAGGCGAACTTAGCCCATTTCATCGCCTCAGACGCTCATAACTTGAAAACTCGCCCGTTTCGCTTGCGCCAGGCGTACAGCGCCATTCGTAAAGAATACGGCGCAAACATGGTTTACTACTTCCAAGAAAACGCCGAGCTGCTCATTCGCGGCCAAGCCATCTTCCGCGACGAGCCAGAACGGGTAAAAAAGAAAAAATTTCTAAGTCTCTTTTGAGTTCTTTTATATTAAGAGGATGATCGGTAAATGCAATACACCTTTTCTTTTTTTCGTTCACCGTCGAAAATTGACTAATTGTCCTGTAGGAGAAACAAAACCGATGTCGAACCGACGGCGCAACGTCACAGAGCGTAGCGTTTTCCATATACCGCAACGGCTCTTTCTTTAGGACAGTTTTACCTAAGCAACGAGTGATTCGCTGTGATGGTTGTCGTGTCTTAAAGACAGGCCGTTTTTCTTCGTTTTTTGTGCCGGCGATGTCTCCTTATCGTTATCAACGGAGGCACTCGGCCATGCCGTGGGTGGGGACGATGACGGTCCTATCACCTTAGACGCCCGTCGTCGAGGGTGTGGCGTGAGGGCGGGTTAGATGCCCGATCTAACCTTGTTTTCTACACTCATTGATCATGAAACAAAATGGAAGATGCCAAATGAAATCCCGAGAAGGGACGATGTTTTATGCCATGTGCGTCGGCGAATCGGTATCACTCGTGCGGCACCGATGCGCGGAGGCATATGGGCCAACCAATACATAGGAGGTTACATACGTGAAAAAGGTACGCAAAGCGATCATTCCAGCGGCGGGTTTAGGAACGCGCTTCCTTCCGGCGACAAAGGCGATGCCGAAGGAGATGCTGCCGATTGTCGATAAGCCGACGATCCAATACATCGTTGAAGAAGCCATCGCCTCAGGAATCGAAGACATCATCATCGTCACCGGAAAAGGAAAGCGTGCCATCGAAGATCATTTCGACAACACCTATGAGCTCGAACAAAACTTAATGGAAAAAGGCAAATACGACTTGCTTGAAAAGGTGAAAGAACCGTCGAAAGTCGACATTCACTACATCCGCCAGAAAGAGCCAAAAGGGTTGGGACACGCCGTCTGGTGTGCAAGAAACTTTATCGGCGACGAACCGTTCGCGGTCTTACTTGGTGACGATATCGTCCAAGCCGACCCGCCGTGCTTGAAACAGCTCATCGATCAATACGAACAAACGTTGAGCTCCGTCATAGGTGTCAAGCAAGTACCCGATCATGAAATACACCGCTACGGCATCATCGACCCGATCGAACAAAACGGCCGGCGCTACCAAGTGTGCCAATTCGTTGAAAAACCAGCGCCTGGCACCGCGCCGTCCAACTTAGCGATCATGGGAAGATACATCCTTACACCGGAAATCTTCCTCTTCCTTGAAAAACAAGAAACCGGCGCTGGTGGCGAAATCCAACTCACTGACGCCATTCAAAAGCTGAACGAAATCCAACGCGTCTTTGCCTACGAATTCGAAGGTAAACGCTACGACGTCGGCGAGAAACTCTGATTCATCAAAACGACGATTGAGTTTGCGGTGCAAAATGAAGAATTAAGAGACGATTTGCTTGAATTTATGGAGAACATCGTAGTACAAACAAAGCAACATATAAACGTATAGTATAACAAGCCCCATTCATATGGCTCGTTTTTAATTATAGTGAAGGACGACGCAAGTGTTTGATGAATCGTAACGGTAGGTGATTCCCATGTCTTTCTTCCAGCAACAACCGAAATCCGTCAAAAAGGCCATCCGCTATATTTTGCAAGATGTTCACTCACTCGAAACCCTCGAACAGCTAGAAAAAATGATCCGCTATTATATCCAAAAGCGAAAACGGGAATTATTGAACAAAGAGGAGCGATCATTGGAATTAGTTAGGTGATGAAATGAAAAATCGATGGATGACTTGGGCAGTTGTTCTTGTTCGGTGCGGGATCATTTATTACTTTACTGAATCTCCCCTATTTACCGGTGCCAATACGGCCAACTGGATTCGTGAAATGATCAAGCAGCTGTCGTTTTTCCATGTTACTACTAGTGATGATAGCGTGTGGTCTTGGAATTACTTTGTGCGTAAGTTCGCTCACATGCCTGTGTTTGGCTTGCTTGCAATTATCGTATGGCGGGCGCTCTACCCGCGGCGGTGGGCGATGGTGGGGGCGTGGGTGTTCACTGTCATCTATGCCTGTTTGGATGAGTGGCATCGGTCGTTTCACCCTGAGCGGACGCCGCTTTTGTCAGATGTCGTCATTGATGCGATCGGTGCAACGTTGGCGTTATGGATCGTATGGATGTCGATGCGGAAGGTGCGCCAGTCGTATGAGCAGTCGGTTCGGTAAGGGGGGATCATGTCTTTTGTAGTGTGGTATTTTATATGTTCGAGATTATTTATTTTTAGATTAATTAGTCTGAATAGTTAATCAAATAATTTTGCCTATATGTAAGTTGCGAAAAGGATGATCATGTAAACCGCCCCGTAGAGGGGCGGTTGTTTTTTTATCCCATCGAGCTGAGAAGAATCCCTCGTTCTAGCATGAGTGGAAGGATGAATTGGTGTCTCCCGTTATGGATGTTCCCTTTGTACCAAATTCTTGCAAGAAGGGCGTTGTTTGTTGCTTTGGCCAGGCAGCGGAATCGTGGGACGCACGGGGGCAGTGATTGATTCATCGCCTGCCATTAGGAGAGCGTTTCTAAAAAGAATCCCCCACCTCTTCGCGGTTGCGCAGGTGGGAGGAGGATCAAATGTATTTGATCATGGCCGTTTCATCGCAACAATCGAGTTTAGGGCAACTCACACAGTCGATCCATACTTTTTCGGGCAACGTTGCTTTTTCCGCGATTTCAAACCCGCATTTTTTAAAGAATTCGATTTGGTAAGTGAAGGAGATTAATCGTTTTACCCCGAGTCGGGCTGCTTCGTTCGTAATATGGTTGACGAGCATGCGTCCGATTCCTTTCCCCATATGATCGGAGGATACGACTAACGAACGAACTTCCCCCAGATCATGCCCTAAGATATGTAATCCTCCTACTCCAACGATTTGGTTGTTTTCCCTTGCTACGTACATGCATTGCAAGTGCTGATAGATGGATAATAATGAGCGCGGCAAAACCAATCCCTTTTCCGCAAAGTGTTGAATTAATGCATGTATTTCTTTCACATCACTGGTGACGGCATGGTCAATTTGCATCGGGCTCCCTCGCTATCGTATAATAATAGATTCTTTTTTATAAATATACGATATTTTGTGTTTATATGCAATCAAAGATTCCATTAATTTTGATCAAGAAATCGGAGAGGTCGTTCGTTTCGCATATACGGGAAATGCTCTTATGATGTTCTTGATATGTTTATGCACAGGCATGTAAGATAAACATCTACGAGAGCAGCATATTCGTTGATGGAAGAGACCATTCCTCCCGTCAAATTAGCATCCGCGCTGAAAGACGAGTGTATTCCATCATGCCAACGACTTAAAATACATAGCTGAAGAGTTTGCATGGTACCCCATGAAACAAAGACAAGCTCTGACCACAAACTAGGGATTTACTTTGAGTTAATTTTCAAAAAAAATGGATATTATTGTAGATTTATCGGATATTCTGATGAAAGGCCTTTCATTATAATTGATGTAAGCGTTTCATATCATCTTTCGTATTTTTGCGATTCCAGTATAGTGACAAGCCGACAAAACAGAAGGGGGAGAATACAGAAATGAGAAGAGTAGGTTTGGTCGTATTGAGTTTGCTTCTTCTCTTGGCTCTAGCCGCATGTAATGATGGTGGGGAGGAGAAGGCATCTGGCGCCAAGAATGGCGTGATCGAACTGACTTTATGGACCGACTGGACTGAAGATCGTCCAGAAAATACTGTTTATAAAGATATGATCTCGAAGTTTAACGAGCAGCATGATGATATAAAGATCGTTTTGGAAACCATTCCTCATGATCAATATGAAACAAAGTTAAGAACACAAGCTGCGGGTAACCAATTACCTGACATGATGCGTGTATGGCCTGGCGAAAGAACTTCTGTGCTTGTGGAAAGCGGCGCGTTGCTTCCGCTTGATCCCATCATCGATCAGTGGAAAGAGTCCATTCCAGAATCCATTTTAGATGATTATGCGGTCAAAGGGAGCTATTACGCCATACCTTCCAATGTCAGTTTAACGAGTTTGATTTTCTACAACAAAGAACTCCTTAAAAAAGCTGGCTACAGTGATTTTCCGACAACTTATGAAGACTTGAAAAAGTTGATTGTCGCTCTCAATAAAGAGGGAATCACTCCTATTTCATTAGGAAACAAGGCAACTTGGCCGCTTCAATCCGTATACATTTCAACGATTGCTGATCGTTTTACGGGTAGTGATTTCTTGCCTAATGTGCTCAGTGGCAAAGGTTCCTTTGTCGATAAGAATTTTATTCAAGCGTTATCTGTGATCGATGAGTTGACGAAATTAAATGCCTTTAACGAAGATATGAATACGATCGACGAGGCGACGGCGAGAAATGAGTTCATCAAAGGATCTGCCGCTATGCACTTTGCAGGTTCTTGGGCAATTGGGCCAATTCTTGATAACGTAGAAAACATTGATAACATTGGCGTTGCTCCGCTACCAACATTTGAAGGAGGGAAGGGTGAACCGTCTAGCATATCCGGTGTAGCAGGCGGGGGCATCGCGTTGAGCTCACAATTAACGAAAGAGGAACAAGAGGCCGCCTTTGAATTCCTGAAATTCTACTATAGTGAGACGTTATATCAAAATCTTGTTAAGGCAAATATTATTGTGCCTGTAAACGTTGAAATGGATAGCCAAACACCGGCGATATTCAAAACAGCGAATAGCTTTGTTCAAGGCGGATTGGCTCCGGTTTATGATGCGACATTACCTGCGGAATTAACCGACATCATTAACAATGGGCTGCAGGCGATTACATTAGGGGAAAAAAGCCCGAAAGAGCTAGCTAAAGAAATGCAAGATGCACTAGAAAAAATGAAATAAAACATGTTCACTTCTATACCATTGCTTTCATTTGGACCTTGTCTTTCTCGAGTGTTGGATGGCCGAACATGAGGTTGATTAAGCCGCTATGAATCTACATTTGGGGAGTGTCCCGAGTCACTCGGGACACGAATCTCTATTCAAAGGTGAGCTGTGATGAAGATAAACAAGAAAACAACCATGGGGATATGGCTTGGAATCCTTCCCGCTCTATTGATATACACCGTTTTTGCCATTCTACCTATTTTGCAATCGTTTTATTATTCCCTCATGAAGTGGAACGGGATATCAGAGATGACCTTTGTGGGGCTGGATAACTTTGTGGAATTGTTAAAGGATCCTGATTTTTGGAATTCGGTCAAAAATAATATATTGGTCGTACTTGCGTCTGTGTTCGGTCAAGTGCCGATCGCGTTATTGATCGCCATCCTACTGAATAGAAAGCTAAAGGGGTCTAGACTATTTCGAACGATTGGCTTTTTACCAGTCGTATTATCGACCGTTGTGATCTCGATCACTTGGAATTTAGTTTATAATTCTAAATACGGATTAATCAATGAGTTTCTCAGAAGTATAGGGTTAGACTTCTTAACACAAAACTGGTTGGGCGACCCGGACTTAGCATTGTATTCCGTGCTTGTGGTCATTGTATGGCAGTTTGTTGGGTTATATTTAATTATTTTTCTCGCCGCATTGCAAAATATTCCGAACGAGGTGTTAGAATCAGCGAAAATCGATGGGGCTTCGGAATGGGTGACCACATGGAAAATCACTATCCCGATGATTTGGGATACCATCCTAGTGGCGATCGTTTTATGCATCTCAGGAAGCCTAAAAACGTTCGATCTGATTCTACAAAAGATGTTTGAAGAAGATCTAGTCACTATTATCGAGAAGTTAGGTTTGGATCATGAAGAAACCAATGATTGGCTAATTGAAAGAGCCTTGGAATACATTCGTCAGTTTTATCGAGAACCGATCAAAGCGAGTGAAGTCGCTAATGTAGTCAATATTTCAGCCAATTATTTCAGTACGATATTTAGGCAAAAAACCGGGAAAACATTTAACGAGTATGTCAACCTTCTAAGAGTTAACGAAGCGAGGAAACTGCTTTCTGAAACTTCTCTTCGAGTGGGTGTGATCGCTAACAATGTCGGTTTCCATGAGTATAAGTATTTCGTCGAGGTATTTAAGAAATTTACAGGCATGACTCCAACAGAATATCGAAATTTGTACAATAGAGAGCTAGGAGGATAAGGCATGGAGAAAATTGGTATGCAATTGCCGAATCATTTTATCATTGGTGCTGCATCATCTGCTTGGCAAACGGAAGGGTGGTCTGGCAAAAAAGACTTTCAAGACTCTTATTTAGATCTTTGGTATAAAAATCATCGGGAGGTTTGGCATAACGGGTACGGACCAACGATTGCTACTGATTTTTACAATCGATATAAAGAAGATATTCAATTCATGAAAGAAATTGGTCTTACGCATTATCGGACATCAATTAATTGGTCAAGGTTTTTGGTTGACTACGAACATGCTGTCGTTGATGAAGAGTATGCAAATTATATAGAGAATGTGATTGATGAGTTATTGAAAAACGGAATAGAACCAATGATATGTCTAGAACACTACGAAATCCCCGGAGTCTTGTTTGAGAAATACGGAGGTTGGGGATCAAAACACGTTGTTGATTTGTTTGTCAAATATGCAGAAAAAGTATTCGAAAGATATGCCCATAAAGTGAAATGGTGGTTTACTTTCAATGAACCCATTGTCATCCAAACAAGAGTTTATCTAGATGCTGTCCGATGGCCTTATGAACAAAACACGAAGAAATGGATGCAATGGAATTTTAATAAAACCCTAGCGAATGCGAAGGTTGTTCAGCTGTTCCACCAATCATATACGAGTCAACATAGAGAGAGTAAGATCGGGGTCATTCTAAATCCTGAGGTGGTTTATCCACGATCCAGTGCCCCACATGATATCGAAGCAGCGAAAATGTATGATTTATTTTTTAATCGGATGTTTTTAGACCCGATGATTAAAGGGGAGTATCCGAATGAGCTTTTTGATTTAATGCAAAAACATGACTGTTCCTTTGAGTATAACGATGAAGAGCTGCAGATCATTAAAGAAAATAAGGTTGATTTCGTAGGGATTAATCTTTATATGCCTAAACGAGTAAAAGCTAGGACGACAGCCTGGAATCCAAATACCCCTTTTCATCCAGAATTTTATTATGAACACTTTGAGTTGCCGGGTCGAAAGATGAACCCTTACCGAGGGTGGGAAATATACCCAAAAATTATGTATGACTTTGCCATTCGTATCAAGGAAGAGTATGGTAACATCGAATGGATTGTTACTGAGAATGGCATGGGGGTTGAAAACGAACACCGCTTTAAAGATAAAAACGGTGTCATTCAAGATGATTATCGGATTGAGTTCATTAGTGAGCATCTAAAATGGTTATTAAGAGGAATTGAAGAAGGTTCTAACTGCAAAGGATACATGCTTTGGGCTTTTACGGATAATGTTTCTCCAATGAATGCTTTCAAGAATCGGTATGGTTTAGTAGAAATCGATTTGGATGATGATAGAAATCGAAGAATGAAAAAGTCTGCTTATTGGTATAAAAACCTGATCCAAACAAGACAGTTTGAGGCAAACAATGATCATTTTTATAAATAATTAGCAGCTGATCATGAAGAATACGTGTGAATGGTTGTTTTACTTCTTGTACAACGTGTGACTAACTATCCATGAAAAATTAAGTACCACTTTTCGTTTCAGAGCAACATCATTCACGTGGATTCGATTTGTTCATTTTTAGGAGTGGAAAGATGAATCGGAAATGTATCGCATTTGATATTGGGGGAACATTCGTCAAGAGCGGAGTGATCGATGGCGACGGAAAAATGATTGATAAAACAAAAGAAAAAACCCCAAATCATTTGGAGGAACTTTTAGCGCTCATTGAACAAAGAGCTCTAGAACACGAGGATGTTGAGGGGATTGCTATTAGCACTCCAGGAGCAGTTTCCCCTGAGGGGGTTATATACGGTTCAAGTGCCATTCCCTATATTCATGGGCCAAATATGAAAGAACTGGTTCAAAGAAGAGTGAAAAAACCCGTTTTTTTAGAGAATGATGCCAATTGTGCAGGACTTGCGGAAATGTGGCGTGGAGCAGGTGTGGGGAAGAAAGATGTTTTAGTTGTTGTGATTGGTACTGGAATCGGCGGGGCTGTTTTTAAAAATGGTCATTTACATAAAGGGGGTCATTTGCATGGAGGAGAATTCGGATACATGCTCCTAACCACAGACATCAAAGGGGACAATGATGTTTGGTCAAGGATTGCCTCAACAAAGGCGCTAGTACGCACGGTAGCACGGTTAAAAAACATCGATGAGAATGCCATTGATGGGGAAGAGATTTTTAGATTAGCGGAAAAGGGAGATGAAGTTTGTCTTCAGGCACTGGATCGATTCTATCATTATTTAGCCGTAGGTATTTACAACTTACAGTATATTTATGATCCAGAAATTATCCTCATTGGCGGGGGAATTAGCGCAAACAATGAACTCATACCAAGAATTAACGAGAAGTTGGAGCAAATCCTGTCAGTGATCCATTTGGCAAAGATGAAACCTCAAATTGCTCCTTGTCATTTTCGTCAAGATGCGAATCTTTTGGGGGCGGTTTATGGATTTATCAGAGAGTATTCCAATATAGGTTCAACATAAACCAAATCAGTTGTGCTCCTGTTGTGGATGCTAGCAGGATGAGGTGAAATGGTGGCCTATCCGTGATACGCGAGTGGGTGTGCTCACCATACGAGAATCATGACGTCGCTCGGAATCTCTTCAATGAGAGGGATCACTAACGGTCATCATAGGGGAGCCAAACCGTAGGATGCACAGAGATGGCTCGGCGCCGTAGGGAAGGCATTCCAAACAATCTCCCCCACCTCTTCGCGGTTGCGCAGGTGGGGGATGATTCCAGTGTTTCACGATGGCTCGAAAGGGGATCGATTAGTTTCCTACCACTTGCTTTGCTTTTGCGGGATCGACATAAACGTTTTCGATGGAAGGGAACTGGGACAGTTTATAGGCTAAAATCTTTCTCACGGATTCGTTGATTCGTTCTTCTGACAGTTTTCCCGTTTGGACGGCGTCCCATATGCCGTCGATCACTTCTTTTTGGTGGTCAAACGTGTGGCAAACCAACAATAAGTCAGCGCCAGCCGCTATGGCGCGATAACCGAGTTCCCGATAGGTGAAATACTTGCTTACCGCTCCCATCTCCAAATCGTCTGTCACGACAATGCCTTCATAGCCCAATTTCTCCCGCAGCAATTGTTGAATAATCGCAGAGGAAAGGCTGGCGGGATGTTCTTTGTCGTATACCGGGTATTTAATGTGTGTGACCATCACAAAGAAACGGTCATGGTTGATGTTTGTGATGATTTGTCGAAATGGAAGAATGTCTTTGTTTTCAAGATCTTCCATCCCGGCCTCAACGGAAGAGCTGTCATGGTGCGGATCGACTTGACTGCGCCCGTTTCCCGGAAAGTGTTTCAAGACAGCCGTCACACCCGCATCGGTCAGCCCCGTTACCACTTGTTGCCCCAACCGTCCTGTCAACACAGGGTCTTCCCCAAACGAACGGCTGTCAGTCGCCGATAAATCCAACACTGGTGCAAAGTTGATTTGAATCCCCATCGCGGCCAGTTCTGTTCCCGTTCGGTGGGCGATTTGATACACTTTGGCATCGTCTTTGCTTTGCCCTAGCTGCTGTTGGGAAGGAATTGGGGAAACGTATTGTCGCATTCGGACAATCTTTCCCCCTTCCTGGTCAATACTAAAGACGAGTGGGATTTTGAATCGGCTTGCCAAGGCGACCCGCTGCAAATCATTCGTCAAGGTGGCGACTTGTTCCGGTGTTTTCATATTGCGGTCGTATAAAATGGCCCCGCCCACATGATATTGGCGAATCATTTGTTTTACGTTTTCATCGGGCTCGGTCGATGGAAATCCGACAATGACGAGTTGGCCGATTTTTTCTCGAAGGCTCATCGTTTTCATCAGACGATCAATTTTTTTGTTTCGATCAGACGATGGCTCAAAAAAGGTGATGCTTGTTTGTTGGGGTTCATCGTTTCCGTTGTTTTCATTGGTTTGTGATTGTTGGTCGTTTTGTTCTGTCGGTTCGTTCGCTTGCGGCTGTTGGCTGTTCCCGCTGTTTCGTTTTTCAGAGCTGCTGCTCGGGGGAACGGTCTTTGAATCGGATTGTTCTCGGCTAACTAAAGCATAAGTAGACAAGCATAAGGCGACAGACAGTAGAGAAACTACGAGAATTGACGCCCATGAGATTCGTTTTTTTGCCTTTCTTCTAGAACTTCGAGAATGCTTCATTGCTTTTCACCCAGTCTAATTTTTGAATATTCGCTTCATCAAGCACCAAACGTCCATTTTCCTTCATGACATGCTAGTATCCGTCCCATCTCCGTTGCCAGCGAAGGATGTTAGTTCAATATATGAGATATTTCTAATAGTAATAACGTCGATTGTACCCCATTCGTTTCTATATACATGCTCATTGGATATGGAAAAGTTAACCTTCGCCTACGTAGTGCCTGCTCCGGTGATACCGTTCCTAAGGAAAGCGGTCGGAATCAGACATGAACCGGCTGAAAATCATCCATGACTACGGATGGCCGTCTCAGACACTTCACAAGCAGGAACGGGAGATGAAAAACGCTTATCTTTGCCAGTGTGCGTTGGCGGTTCGGCTTGTGATGGTGAGAGAGTTGTTGTGGAAGGACAGTGTGTCCTTCCTCCGTATTCACCGCAACGGAATTCGATCGAACGCTTATGGGAAAGGGGAAGATACTGTCCAAGCCATTATCCAGTTTGTGAACGACATCCATGAATGTCCGGGGGAAGTCTGGGGTGGTGCAGCGGGAAGTGAATTTTTTTAGGTGCATCATATCATATTGCAGTTCTTTCGCCCAACTCTCTATGTTCACATTTGAATCCAAAGACAAAAAACAGATCGTTTGGCTCGTTGCTGGATAAAAGCGTTTAAGGAAGGAAGTGCGGAAACGGACTAAACAGCGCAAAACGCCGGTAAAATGATGCATAACGGCGGTGTTGCGAAATAAGATGTACTACATCATAAGGTTGATTTTGTTCAACGTAGGGACGGGGCGCTAAGGTGATGGAATCGAGGACGGAAGTGCTGGAGGGTGGGAGTTGACTGATGGGCATACAAAACAGTGGAATCAGGTGTGGGCGGCGAGTAGGGTGTGTCAAGGCGATGGCGCAAAACGATGCGGGAGTGGAAGGCAGTGCTGCCAGCTGGAAGGCTCTCGATGAGGGAAGTTGGTTGTGAGAAATTTCCTTGGAGCACACAGCGCGGAAAGAAGAGGGGAAGGCTGAATGGAACAAGAGGAACAGATGCAATGGCTGCTAGAAAGTAGACAGGTCGAGATCGAATGTTTGAAAGAGATTGTGAAAAGTCTCAGTTATACAAAAGAGAAATTATTGGCGATCATCATCAACCCTGGAAATTACGACGAAGAGACGATTGAAAAAGCGTGGGATCATTTGAAAATGATCGATGAAGGGCTGTTGGAAAGAAAAGACGGGGTTCTTTCGTCGAAGGTACACCATTTGCTCATCGAGATCAAAAAGGAACTGAAGAAGATGAAGAAGACGCAGGGGGAACGGGAGCGGGTGCTATCCCAAGATCAGGGGGATGGGGAATGAGGATGTGGCCTCAACTGGCATTCAGAGAAAGGTCAGCGAAACGAATTGTGATAAAGGGAGAAGAACCGAACTCACACGAAAGCGGCGATCCTTCTAATCTGAGTGTGCTGGTTGATGGCAGACCGGAGTGATTTTTAAAACATAGGCGGCAAGAATGGGGGACTGCCGCCTATGGTGTTGGCCGTCACCGTTTCGGCGCTAGTTCGACGGCGACACGGATGGCTTCAAGCATGCTTCGTTCGTCGGCTAGGTTTTTCCCAGCAATGTCGAAAGCGGTGCCGTGGTCGACTGAGGTGCGGATGATGCCGCCTTTTAGGCCGACGGTGATGTTGACGCCGGCTTCGAGCCCGAGCACTTTGATCGGGGCATGCCCTTGGTCGTGGTAACATGCTACAACGATGTCAAAATCCCCACGTACGGCTCGGTAAAAGAGCGTGTCAGCAGGGTATGGCCCGGTGACATTGATTCCTTCTGCTTGGGCTTTGTGAATGGCTGGGATTAGTTTTTCCTCTTCCTCCCCATTGCCGAACAGCCCGTTTTCCCCAGCATGGGGGTTAATGCCGCATACGGCGATGCTTGGGTGTTCCTTCCCCGCTCTTGTCAATGTATCATGAGCCAGTTTAATGACTTTGTAGGTGCGCTCGGGATTAATCATTTCGATCGCTTGAATGAGCCCGACGTGGGTCGTGAGATGAATGACCTTTAGTTGCGGTGAAGATAGCATCATCGCATAGTCCTCTGTGCCGGTTAAATCAGCTAAGATTTCTGTGTGCCCTGGATACAGATGGCCGCCTTTGTGCATTGCTTCTTTGTTCAGCGGGGCGGTGCAAATGGCGTCGATTTCCCCGTTTTGGGCCAGTTCAATGGCCCGTTTTAAAAATTGGAAAGCGGCATCTCCCGCTGCGGCCGATACTTGACCAAACGGCAAGTCGACCGGGAGTAAATCTAAATGGAGGCAGTCAATCATCCCGTATCGGTAATCTGCTTCGGCGATGTCAGAAATCGGGCGAACCGTCAGGCCGGCGTTTGTGATCCGAACAGCACGTTCCAATATTTTTGCATCCCCGATTACTAAAGGATGGCACTGTTCGTAGATAGACGAGTTTTGCAGGGCTTTAACGATAATCTCCGGACCAACTCCTGCGGCATCTCCCATCGTGATTCCAATGGTAGGTTTCATTTGGCATCGACTCCTTGTAACTGATGAACGGCTTGAATTAAAGTGTTTTCTGAACCAAAGGCTCCAGCCTTGGTAACGACGTACATTTCCGACTCATGGATCAGTTTTGCTATGGGTACCCCTGGTTCGATTTCATCAATCAATTCAAAACCGGTCGCTCCTATTTGACTACATACATATTTGGCAGTATCTCCGCCTGTTAACACCATGGCTCCAAAATATCCGTTACGGATCAACTCGGCGGCGACTTCCCCCAAGCTCTCAGCAATGAGGTTGCTCGTTTCGATCGGGGTTCGTCCGCCTGCTTCCCCGATGGCTCGTACTCGTTGGATGTCACTAGAGGAAGCGGAAGAATAGAGGACGATATGGAATCCTTGTTTTACCTCGTTCTCGGCCTGGCGCAACGCCTTTTCCATTTCGGTGATGCGGGACTGGTGGTCGCACACCAGTTGTACAGAATCGACTTGGATGCCTTTGACGTTTGGTAAAGAAAGAACACGATCAAGCTGCGTCCGCGATACTTGACTTACACTCCCAACAACGAGCAAGATCGGTCGTTTGTTCGGTTTTATGATCATCGTTTTGGGCGATGTTTGCAGGTCATATACTTCGGGAAGATAATACGCCAATCCAGCCGAACCGACCCAGACGACTTGTTCATTGAGCTGGCGCACATATTGAGCGATATCACGTAAATCGTCTTCGCTGACAGAGTCAAAGACGATATACGGGATGCCGTCAGCCCGGTAGTGATCCAATTGCTCCTTCACCTTGTCGAAGCCGAGACGAAGGGTTTGATAATCAATCACCCCGATCGGCCGCTTCGTCTGTTTGGCAAGCAAGCGGGGAATGGATGATTCGTCGATCGGACATTTCGGATCCCTTGATAGCTCGGTTTCATGAAGCAAGGTGCCATGCAAAAAGTGGTATCCTTGATAAACCGTTCGTCCATTTTGCGGATAAGCCGGTGCGATCATCATAAATGTCGGCTGCAAGGTGTCGTAAATGGCATCGATTTCTGCGCCGATATTCCCTCGCAAGGTGGAATCAATTTTTTTGTAAACCAGTGTAGCATACTTTTTAATTGTTTCAGACACACTTTTTACCTTCTCGTATGCTTTTTCTTTAGGTAAGGAACGGGTATCAGTATCAATGACAACCGCATTAGATAAATGCCAAGCGTTCGGATCAGGTTGAAACAGAACGGATGTATTTAATCCGTGGTAAGCAAATTGTGCGCCGCTGTCATTTGCACCCGTTAAGTCATCTGCAATGATTGCGATTTTCATGGTGTGTATCTCCTTCCTTAAGGTAAGGGAAGTGCCAATTTATGAACCCATTTGATACTTGACGGTGTTCTTGCTGTTATTCTTCTTTTCTAATTTTTTGGACAGAAATGCAATATAAAGGGGCAACAAAATTGCAGTTGTAACTGTACTGGCTGCTACTTGGACGGTCGCCAAATCGACAACATTAGCGAAAGAAGCATTGGCAGCTGCGATGGCGGCAGGGGTGGCTACTGCGTTGCCTGCAGTGGAACCTTCAGCTGCCCCGACGATCGGATTCCATCCCAGAATTTTAAAGACAAAATACCCGGCTGTGCCGGTAAGAAATACGGTGGCTACCCCAAGCAATACACCGCTTAATCCGCCTTTGACAATAGCCCCGAAATCAATTCCCATTCCTAAGGAAAAGGCGAAAAATGGGATTAACATATCACTGCCTTTAGCTAAGAACTCTCTCATGTCACTATCCAAGTTGCCAAGGATCATTCCGATGACAATGGGAAGTAAGACGGAGATAAATGAGATAACTGAAAACATTCCGTCAACGAACCCCATTGCTCCGAAAATCGATAAGGCAACCATGGTTAAAAATGGCCCATCATTTAATGCTAATAGAGAATAGGCTGCCTTGTCATCTTCTTTACCATATTGGCCGACAATTGCCATGTACAGCCCTCCGTTACTGTTGGTCATGGCGGCAATAATGGCAAGAGGAACTAACCCTAGAAACAAACCGTCCGCACCAGCAAAAAGGTAGGCGATTAGCCCAACAACCGCTCCAACTAGCCATTTTATGAAAAGCAAAGTAAAACCTTTTCCAAGAGCAACCCCCGCGCTGCGTAAGTTGATTTGTGCCCCAGCGCAAAGCAAAAAAAGAGCAATTAAAGCACTTGCGCTATTTACAAATAATGCCTCAGTAAAGTTTCCAATCCGAAGTAAATCAGGAACAACCGTGTTAATAGTTGCGGCTAATAGTAATGGCACGACCATCATCCCGCCAGGAATACGATCCAATGTCGCTTTGATTTTCATTTCTCCCTTTCCCCCTTCTTGAAGTGTTGAAAAATGAAACATTTAATTTATGTGAAATCGCTTGCAATTAAATTGTAGTTCGTTTTGTTTTATTTATCAACACATTTTTGTTAAAATAAATAAAAACTGAAATAATGTTGCGTTTTGCAACATTATTTCAGCTTTCTCCATAAGGTGCTTCGGTTAATGCCAAGTCGTTTCGCTGCTCTCGTTTGGTTCATGTTTTCTTCTTCAAGTACCTTCCAAATGATCTCTTTTTCAATCTCGGCCAACGGCTTGTGCAAATCCAAACATAAATCGTTTCCGCTGTCAAGGAAACCGATAGTTTTTAAGTCTTCGACCTGGATATATTCATGGCGGGCTATTTGGATGGCTTGCTCCATCACCTTGTTTAATTCTTGCAAATTGCCTTTCCAATGATGGCGGTGCAGCCATTTGAGAGCCGCTTCGTCGATGCCGACCACTTGTTTTCCGTACTTTACATTGTATTGGGCGATGAATTTTCGCGCATATTTTTCTAAGTCTTCCGTGTACTCGCTTAACGATGGCAAACGAATTTGATTGGCCTTAAACTGTTTGAACAGATGATGAGATAGCTGTTTTTGTCGGGCTAAATGAGCCGGGTCGTTCTCAAATAAAAAGATGATCCTCACCACTGCCGTAGCAATGAGTTGGGAAATCTCATCTTGCCGCAGTAACGGCAGCAGTTCGACTCCTTGCAATACACATGTTCCACCTTCCCTATAGGTGAAAATAGAGTGGAGGTGGTCAATCAGCTGGTCGTCATCAGCTGTTATGCGGACGTGCAACAACATACCCCCTGTTTGCTTGCCCTCGCAATGGATGATTCCCGCCAGCGTTTTTTTGCCGCTTCCTTGTTCACCATATAGCGCCACTGGTTCGCGATGCATCGCTGCCCTTTTGCCTTGCTCAATCACTCGATGAATCGATTCGCTGTTGCCGATGATTTGAGAAAACGAACGCATCGTAGGCTGTACAGCAGAAACGGTTAAGTCATGTTCTTCTTGGAGCTCAGTGCTTTCAGCCAAGCGTATGTAATAGTGAGGTTCAAGCGGATCTTTGTTTAAACATCCTTGCCGCAAATGCATCCGTTTATCATTGACGATACAGGTGGATTGAATTTCCACAGGTGCGATCGCTCGGCATAGCTCGTTATATTCATGGTCAAGAAAGGGGAAACAGGCATAAATGGATGATTCGTTGGAGTTGTTTTTCATCCAATTGAATCGGTTTTGAAAAGCCGGGCTGGCATACTCGATGGTGCCCTGCTCATTGTAAACCGCAATGGCGACACGGCTTTGGTGCAATAGTTGTTTATATCGTTTGACTTCTTTGGCTGTATTTTTGAGCATTTGATATGTTTGCTTTGCCTGTTCAAACGCTTCGATGACCGATTCTTTGCCGGAAGTAATAAGAATGCTTTGCAGTCCGTGCGCTTCCGCTGTCCTGCAAGTGACTGTATCCCCGATAATTGTTTGAGCGCCTGCTGCCTTTGCCTCTTTTACCGCTTCGTCAACTTCTTTTTGGTCATGGATAATGGTGTAAGGGATCTGGATATCTAAAAGGTTGGATACAGAAACAAATCCTTGGCAAATGTTCGTGAATCCGATAATCCAATGATGGGCGTGATAGTCTTTCACCAGTGTCAATATACGTAAAATATCGTAACCCGACACTTGAATCTCAATAACGGGCAATGAAGTATATTGGCGTAACAGTTGTGCCGTGCCACCGCGGCTAATAACTAGATCGAACCCTTCTTTTTCGTACTGTTTCACAATCGGAATGGCCTCTTGCAAGTCGCCTTGCACAACGGTCAGATCGAGTTCCTGTTGTTCTTTGGCTAACGTGGAGGCCAGTTCTTTCAGTCCAGGGTACGGGGCAATCAATAATGTTTTTATGTTCATATCCATTCATCACCTGTTTTGTTCTGGTCTTTCGTTCCCATTCATTATAGCCCAATCTTTAGCTAGATGTGACATATATGAACACATTCATTTCCCCTGTATAGGTATGGCCGAGAGAGTGATCGACTAGGGGATGGGACTAAACTGGAAAACGTGGAAGCCCAGACTACTATTTGAGGTTATACCTAATGAGGACGATGGATGAATAGGTGCATAGGTATTCAAAATATTCAGGCTTGAAAAAACATATTCAAAGGTCTTTGGTGTCAGTGGTTACGAAGACAAGGATGGTTCTTTCCTGCAGCTTTCGATTTTGCACATGACAAAGAGCGATTCTCTCTATTTCATATAACTTTATATAAAATTCAAAATATTATTGACAAACAGCTATAGCTAGTATAATAATTAAATCAGATCGGTCTTTTTGATGATATTCAGTATAATTAATTCGAGGTATATAAGCTTTGGCTAAACTCTATGATTGACGAATTTTTTATTTTATCCCTTCACTGCATATCCTCTTATTCATACACAATTGTTTATCTTTTGGAACACAAAAGATGGAGTGAGTCGAAAAATTATAATTTTATAAACTTATAATTTTGCATTGCAATTGAGGAGGATATCAATGTACATAGATAAGAAACTACATATTCCCCTTTATCGACAAGTAGAGCGAGTATTAGAAGAAAAAATAAAATCAGATGAATGGCCAATTGGACATCAATTGCCAACTGAGCAGGAGTTAGCCGATCTTTTTGATGTTAGTACGATTACAGTAAAAAGAGCTATTCTAGAACTTGTAAACAAGGGTTATTTATATAGGCAAAGGGGAAAAGGAACTTTTGTATCGAGGCCAATAAAAGAACAAAATTTAAATGTTTTCTTTTCTTTAACCACTGAAGATGAGAAACATCCGCATAGGTTGGTCAGTTTTTCTGTTGGCAGGGCTGACAGAGAGATTACCAATAAGTTGGGTATTGAGAATGATATGACGGTGATCAAGATTAAACGTTTAAAAATCGAAGGCAATGAGCCAATGGCGCTGGAATATACCTATCTTCCTTATGACAAATGTTGCGGTCTTACACCAGATGATATAAATAACGAGCTTATTTACAATATCCTTAAGAAGAAGTTTCGTATCGCCTTAGGAAGAGCCAAACTATTTATAAAGCCTTACATTGCTACAGACGAAAAAGCAACATTACTACAAGTCGAACCTGGGAGTCCAGTTTTTGAATGGGAGAGGTTTACCTATACAAAACAAGAAGAGGTTATCGAGTATTCAAAGTTTTACGTACGCCAAGATAAAGAAGCATATTATACGGAGGTTTATTTTTAAATCTTTTACTATTCTATATATTGGAGTTTTTACCAATGAGTTATAGATGTATCCCCTAAAAGGTTAACCCCTGATCAAGGGGTATACATTTATTAAGGGAGTGAGGAATGCTGCAAAAGTTAGTCAGCATAATTGTTCGCTTATTCCTATAGTGATTATTACCTTTTCATGCATTATAGTAGTATCTATTTCGAAACTAAAAGTTATAATATTATATTTTTTAGCAATTAAGGTCTGAAAATTACAAAATTTTAGTGTTTATTAAAAATATGAGAGGCTCTGATACATCAAGATTCCTATAGGGAGGTGATTAAAAAATCATCCTAAAATTAGTGAATTAATCGGCGGTGTTAAGGCTATCTGAAAAAATGATATCGGGGTGGGGAGAAAATGATGTTGAAAAGTAAAACAGTTTTAACTGTGTTGATCTGTTTGCTATTTACTATGATTGTGGGATGTGGTAACCAAACTGCTAGCTCACCGAATCAAAGTTCGAAAAGTGGGGGAGAAAAGACGTTAGTTTTGGCTGCCTATGGTGGAAGTTATGAAAAAAAGATGAAGGAAACGATCATTCCTAAGTTTGAGAAAGAGTTTGGGGTTAAGGTTAAGTATATAACTGGGAGCTCCATCGACACATTATCAAAACTTCAGGCCCAAAAAGATAATCCTCAAATTGATGTAGCCTTTTTAGACGACGGACCTCAAGCACAGGCAAAAGCTTTTGGATTACTTGCCCCGTTAGATGAAAAAATAGTCACCAACCTAAATAATGTATACGACATTGCAAAAGATAAGGAGAATATTGGAGTTGGCTTTGGTATTGTTGTGACAGGATTAGCCTATAACAAAGATTATTTTGCGCAGAATGGTTGGAAACCGTTAACATCTTGGAATGATCTGGAGGATCCTAAGTTTAAAGGAAAACTCGTATTACCATCTATCTCAAACACTTATGGAGTTCATCTGCTTCTAATGGCTGCTTTTGCGAATGGTGGGAACGAGAAAAATATTGAACCTGGATTTGAAAAGCTAAAGAAGATTGCTGAAAACGCTGTAACATTTGATAAAACTGCTGACGTGTCCAATTACTTTTTGCAAGGTCAAACAGTAGCCAGTGCATGGGGAAGCAGCAGAGTCTATACACTGCAAGATTCAGGATTTCCAATTGAATTTGTCATTCCAAGAGAAGGTGCTCCTGCTTTAATGGCAACAGCAAATGTGGTGAAAAATGCACCAAATGCGGAACTTGCACAGAAATTTGTCAATTTTATTTTGAGTGAGGAAGTACAAAAGGAATTCGCCCATTCTTTGTTTGATGGTCCTGTTAATAAAAATGTAAAACTAGATGGAGATATTGCTAAAAAAGTGGTTTATGGGGAAGAGCAGGTTAAAAAGTTAATCAAAGTGGATTGGGAATACGTAAATCAAAAAAGAGCTGAATGGACGGAAAGAGCAAACAAGGAAATTGAAGTAACCCGCTAAAGAGGGAGGGAAGGTAAATGGGTTATTTGTGTCTCGAGAATGTTGTTAAGCGATTTGATAAAACAGAAGTGGTAAAAAATTTGAATCTAGAAATTCATCAAGGGGAGCTTATGTCCTTTCTTGGGCCATCCGGATGTGGGAAAACAACAACATTAAATATGATTGCTGGTTTTTTGAAGGTGGATAGTGGGGAAATCATTGTTGGCGGGAAGCCTATTCACCACCTCCCTCCCAATAAAAGAGATATGGGGATGGTGTTCCAAAACTATGCTTTGTTTCCCCACATGACTGTATTTGAAAATGTGGCGTATGGATTGAAGCTACGTAAGATTAGTAGGAATGAGATTAAAAAGCGAGTGTCAGAGGCATTGGAAATGGTAAAGTTATCAGGTTATGAAAACTACTATCCTCGGGAACTTTCCGGTGGTCAGCAGCAGCGCGTTTCGTTAGCGAGAGCCTTGGTTATTAAACCGAAAGTTCTTCTTCTTGATGAACCACTAAGTAACCTTGATGCCAAACTCCGTCAAGAAATGCGGGAGGAAATAGTAGGAATACAAAAAACGCTTGGAATCACAACTATATTTGTCACACATGATCAAGAGGAGGCACTTGCGATCTCCGACCGAATAGCAGTGATGAACGAGGGGCAAATTGAACAGGTAGATAGCCCGGTTATGATTTATAACCAACCGAAGACAGATTTTGTTTCTAAGTTTATCGGCGAAGTGAATCATATTCGCGGTAGAGTTGTTGAGGTGTATGGAAGTAAGAAATGTAAGTTATCTTTTTACGGGAATGAACAAATAGTTGAGATCCAATCAACTAAAGGTGCTGAAGTTGATTTTTACATTAGACCCGAAAAAGTACAGATCTCTTTAGATCGGTATACCCAAGCAAATGGCGATTGCCAAACAAAAGTTGAAAGGAAAATATTCCTTGGTGCTAAAACGAGATATATCTTAAAAATATCTAATAATAAACAGATCATAGCAGATGTCCCCAATACAGTTTTAAGCCCTGACCAAATTCAGGAAGGGGAAAAAGTATCGATTTTTTGGGATCCAAAAGATTTATTCCTCTCTAAAAAGTGAGGTGAGTTAACTAGATGCAGGTCGAAATAAAAACATACCAAAATCAGGAGATACAAAAACAAAAGAAAAGGAAATTAGATAAAAAGCAGTTGGAGTCTTGGCTACTATTGTTTCCTACTCTTATGATTTTTATCTTTTTCTTCCTATTTCCTTTACTTTCTTTATTTATCACGAGTTTTAAGACATTTGATCCAAACAGTGGAATTGGGGATAAATGGACATTGGAAAATTACGTGAAGTTTCTTTCAGACCCCTTTTACCTAGGAGTTATTTGGAGAACGATAAAGATTGGATTGTTAACTACATTATTAACAGTTATCATTTCTTATCCAGTCGCTTTTCATATTTCTAGAGCCAGTGGGAAGGTTAAAAATTATTTAACATTGATAGTGTTATCACCATTATTGATAAGTATGGTCATCAGATGCTATGGGTGGGTTATTTTGTTATCGAATAATGGTGTTGTTAATCGCACTTTGATCAATCTCGGATGGATTGATAAACCGCTTACGTTATTGTATACAGAATTAAGCGTTGTGATTGGAATGGTGCATGTACTATTTCCGTATATGGTATTAAGCATCATGGGATCCTTAGAAAGGATCGATCCTTCTATTATCAGGGCTTCACAAAGTCTAGGAGCAGGTTTGATTAGAACATTCTTTTCCATAATATTACCTCTGACATTACCTGGGGTATTTGCCGGTTCAGTTATGGTGTTTAGTTTAAGTGTAAGCTCATTTGTGACTCCTGCTATTCTCGGCGGTCCACAGGTAAAAGTTATGTCCTATCTAACTTACGAACAAGTTGCAGTGATATTAAATTGGCCTTATGGGTCTGCCATTGGGTTTGTATTAATTTTTATGGCAACTGTTACGATTATCGTATATAGCAGAATTCTTGCCCGTTCCGAAAAAGGAGTGGCGATTCAATGAAGAAAAGACTATATAATTTTATATTTCATTCGTTTTGCTTTGTCGTATATGTTTTTTTGTTAGCACCAATTATTGTAGTTTTACTATCTTCATTGACAACGACTGAATATATTGTTTTTCCGCCAAAGGGGATTACATTGAAATGGTATATTGAATTAGTCAACCACCCTGAGTTTACACAGTCTTTTGTGTTAAGTGTCATTGTCGCTCTAGGCACGTCACTTTTTTCTACCTTTATTGGAACACTTGCTTCTATTGCCATTGTTAGATATCAGTTTAAAGGAAAAGCAACTATTGTGCAGTTAGTTGGCTCCCCTCTTTTAATTCCGTCCGTCGTATTTGGCGTAGCGTTGCTACAGTTTTATTCTTGGATAGGTTTAGCTACAAGCCCTATGGCTTTAATTATTGGCCATATTATTTTGACGGTACCATTTGTTGTACGATTAGTCGTTGCTAGTTTAGTCGGTTTTGATCGATCTATAGAACAGGCCGCGAGGAGTTTAGGGGCAGGGGCTTTTAAAGTATTCTTCCAGATTACTCTTCCGATAATCAAATCCGGTGTGATTGCTGGAGCCATCTTTTCATTCATTACCTCATTTGATGATCTAACCGTAGCATTGTTTATTGTAAGCACCGATGTTGTCACTCTTCCAGTACGAATCTTTACCTATATGCAATACCAGTACGATCCAATTATTACATCAGTATCAAGCATCATAATTTTATTTACCGTTGTACTAATGGTGATCATCGAAAAGGTGTTAGGTGTTGGAAAAGTTTTTATGTCGAAAAATTAATAAGGAGTTGTTTTCATGCATATTAAAAATCATCCTATATTGGGCAGCTGTCTTCAGGAGCCTGTGACATTTTATTTTAATGATCAGCCTTATACGGCTTATAAACAACAAACCGTTGCAGCCGCTCTGATAGCGAACGGTATTAGAATGTTCGGGCTGAGTCGGAAATTAGTTCAGCCAAGGGGGATGTTTTGTGCGCGAGGGAGATGCTGCAGTTGCTATATGACTGTTAATGGGGAAGATCATGTGCGTACTTGCATGATAAAAGTTGAAGAGGGAATGAGGGTATATCCAAATCTAGAAGATCCAGAGATAAGGGGGGATTGAGTTGGAGACTGAAGTGCTTGTTATTGGAGCTGGACCAGCCGGACTTGCAGCTGCATTTGAGACTGCCTCTAGGGGATTAGATGTGACTATTGTAGATGAATCGACTGTCAAAGGGGGGCAACTGTGCCAACAAACTCAAATTATCAGAGCATTGCCCTCTATTTTCCAACCTATGCGTGGATTTGAGTTGGCAAAGCTGTTAACGAACCAATTGGAAGACTTCTCTGTTAGGTATTTGCTCAAACATCGGTTGATCGGTTTATACCGAGATGGAAGTGTTGGCATCACCAATGAAGTAGACGTTTTTCCTATCAAGTTTAAAAAACTAGTTATTGCCACGGGAGCGGCCGAAAATGCGATCCCTTTTCCAAAGTGGACGCTTCCTGGGATTATAACGATTGGCGCAGCCCAAACACTAATCAACCGAGATTTTGTAATTCCAGGCAAGAACAGTGTAATAGTTGGTTCTAGTGATTTTGCAATGGACGTTGCTTTGCAGCTTTTAGACGTCGGTGTTAATGTTAAGGCTATTATCGAGGCCCAATCGGATGTTTTAGCAAGGGACAAGGAAAAGGTAAAGCGAGTAAAGAAAAGCGGGATTTCTTTCTACTTAAACTCCTCTATAGTGGAAGCAAGAGGGAAAGATGAAGTTAGTGAGATCGACATTCAACTGCCGAATAAGAGGATTACAGAAAAGGTTGATTTAGTGTGTGTAGATGGGGGAAGAAGTCCTATCTTAGATGCCTTTTATCAGTTGGGGTGTTCTTTTGGGTATCAGGGTGAACTTGGGGGATGGATTCCACAATATAATGAGTTTTTCCAAACGGATCGTGAGGATGTTTTTTTAGCCGGAAACGCGGCGGGGGTTAGTTCTCAAGGAGCGGTGATTGTAACAGGGATGATAGCAGGTGTTAGTGTTTGCGAGTCATTGAGGATTATAGACAATAGGGAAGCTGAAAAAATAAGAATTTCTCTGTGGAGAGAGTTGGAAAATATAGAGTCGTCTCTCTATCCTGATGTATGGCAGGCTAGAATCAATCATATTAAAAGTTTTAAGTATCCTCTGCTAAAAAATCAGTTTATTCTGTGATTTTTTTAGAAAAGGTTGGTGGTTCATTTGGAAAAGTCAACAATTATTTGTCGATGTGAAGAAATCACGTACGAGGAAATTGAAGAGGTAATTTCTCATGGTGCAAGGACATTTGACGATATTAAAAGGTTGACGCGTTGCGGAATGGGTCCTTGTCAAACAAAGATTTGCATGCATTTAGTTAACAAAGTTATTCATGAGTTAACAGGTCTCCCATTTCAAGATATTCCTTTGCCCCGATTGAGAATGCCGTTGTCTCCTATAAAGCTTGAAACGTTAGCCACTAATAGCACTTCGTTTTATGCAGTAAAATCCGTTTTGGATGAGTTGGAGTTAGAGGAGAGGAGATAGAATAAATGGAAACGAACTACGAAACGATAATTATTGGTGGCGGGGTTATTGGTAATAGTATTGCTTATCATCTCTCGGAGCGGTATAAAGGGGGAATATTAGTAATTGATAAGAAGTTCCCAATGTCAGGGACTTCAGGAGCTACACAAGCCTGGGTATGGGTGCATAATAAAACTCCTGCTTGGTATGCAGAATTTAGTATGTATAGTGCAGAGCTTTATTCATATCTATCAAAAAAAATTGGGGATGTTGAGTATAGACGAACAGGAGGATTATCTCCTTTTTTCACTGTGAGAGATTTGGAAAAGGCTAAGCGGCTTGCTGATTCTTATGAAAAAATTGGAATAAAAATTAAAGTTTTATCACGGGAAGAGGTATTAGAAAAGGAACCTTTTATTAATCCTAAAGTTGTGGGGGCAACCTTTAGTCGAATTGACGGGAACGTTAATCCATTCCGGTTAATTGACATGTATATGAGGGCGGCTAAAAAAAATGGTGTTCACTATTCCACTTATAATCGAGTAATAGACATTCAAAAACAGAACGGTCAGTTCGTTGTTATTTCTGAAAAAACAACGTATGTTACAAAAAACCTTATTCTCGCAGGTGGCCCTTGGTCAAGGGAACTGGGGAGAATGGTAGGTGTCGATATACCTGTTAATCAAGTGAGAGGACAAATTCTTGTTTCAGAACCATTAAAGCCTTTTTTAAACTATACGATAAGTGGATTAAGGCAAACCAATAATGGTGAAGTATTGATAGGTTATTCTATGGAGCAGGCGGGTTTTGACCGATCCACTACACTTGACGTTATTCAAGAAACTGCCAATATGGCTGTCCATTACGTTCCTTCGTTGAGAAAAGCGAAAATTGTGCGTACTTTTTCAGGAATTCGCGCTATGCCGAAGGATGGTTTACCGATTATTGGAAGAGTTCCTGATGTTGAGAATCTTTACGTAGCGGCTACACATAGTGGTATAACACTTTCCCCTTTAATAGGGACGATCATGACCGAGTTAATTGTAGACGGAGAAACATCTATTCCGATTGACCGATATTCAATTACAAGATTTTCTTGAAAAGGGGAGTTCATTATCTGTTCCTAAATGCAAACCAATCGGCCTTTTCCCTAATAAGTAATGGGAAAAGGCCATGATTTTGCAGGTGATTTTAGGATGAATTTTTAGAGAAACAAAGCAAGAGACTATTTATATATTATCCAAAAAATGCATTAACGATTAGTAGCATGATTAAGGATACAGCCCATGCAAGAGTTGTTGGGATTGACCATGTTAAAATTTGTTCTTTCACTTCTTTTATTCCAAGCATACGGTTAATGACCCAGAATAGGCTATCGTTAAAATACGAGAAGATCATAGCTCCTAGGGCGGCTGCCTGTGCCGCTAATGCCATATTGACGTCTAGCTGTTGCAAAATAGGTGCCGAAATAGAGGCGGCGGTAATCATGGCTACGGTTCCGCTTCCTTGAATGAGTCTCACAATCGTAGCAATAATGAAAGGAATGAGGATAGCAGGAAGATGCCATTGTGCGACTTGTTGGGCAATATAGTCTCCACTGCCGCTTTCCCTTAGAACGTTTCCAAGTGCTCCACCAGCACCGGTGACAAGAAGAATGATCCCAGACGTTTTGATCCCCTCTTCCATGTGATCAAGCGCCTCGGAGCGCTTTACATGGTTATATAACCCGTATATAGAGAAGATTAGACCAATCCCGACTGCGATGACAGGTGAACCGATAAATGTGATATAATCA
The DNA here is from genome assembly GCF_037965715.1 of Geobacillus sp. FSL K6-3411. Classification (NCBI taxonomy): domain Bacteria; kingdom Bacillati; phylum Bacillota; class Bacilli; order Caryophanales; family Anoxybacillaceae; genus Geobacillus; species Geobacillus sp. FSL K6-3411. The sequence goes on along the minus strand of NZ_CP150187.1, from coordinate 3,417,485 downwards.
TAAATTCCTCCTTTTAATTCAAGGGCACTGATTGTTGTATTGGCGAAGATTAATAGAATCGGAACAAAAATAGGAAGTACTGATCGTGTTAAAGAAGGAAGATCCTTTTTCTCCTTAGATTCAAGAAATTCTTGAAGGGTGACCGGTTGGACTGGCCGTATATAGTTTAAGCCTGTTTCATCAGGAATTTGATAGATTTTCGTTCCAAGCCACTTAGCGTACAGGACACCTACGATGATAACAGGGATAGCAAAAACTAGCCCCCAAGCGATCATTAATCCGACGTCAACGCCAAAAATTCCTGCAACTCCTAAAGGACCAGGGGTCGGTGGCACTGCATGATGAGTAGCAACGAGTCCCGCTCCCAGAGCTACGCCAATGGTGAGAACAGATTTTCCGGTCTTTTTAGAAAGGGCTTTCACCAATGGGGTTAAAATCACAAAAGCTGAGTCTACAAAGATTGGGATGGAAACGATGTATCCTGTGATTGCCATGGCCCACTCTTCTTTTCGTTTTCCAACCCATTTCACAAGAGTATATGCCATTTTTTCAGCTGCACCGGATACCTCTAAAATACGTCCCATCATCACGCCGAATCCAATAACAATGCCTATCGATCCTAAAGTGGATCCGAATCCTGCAGTGATGGTGTTGACAACGTCGGGAGCAGACATGCCCCCGACTAATCCTGTAATGGAAGCTGCTATGATTAAAGCTAGAAATGCATGAATCTTTGTCTTAAGTACCAAGAAAATCAGAATGGCTACCCCTAATACAAGTCCGAATATCATTTGAGCGCCTGATACTTCCAATATCTCTCCCCCCTCTTTTTTGTACCCCTTTTGTCTCTAGATGATCGAGGGGTTATGCCCATGAAGGCTGAAATTTTGGAGCATATTTAGCAGCGAGTATGATGGCTTCCTCCATGCTCACGCTGCTTGCCATTCCTTTTCCAGCGATGTCAAAGGCGGTTCCATGGTCAACAGATGTACGTAAAAAGGGTAGACCGTTTGTAATTGAAATGGTTCTTTCAAAATCCGCCATCTTCGCGGCGATATGTCCTTGATCATGGTAAAGGGACAATACAGCAGCGTAACGGCCATTTAAAGCATGATGAAACACCGAATCAGCAGGGACAGGGCCAACCGCATTAATTCCTTTCTCTTGTGCCATTTGGATGCCTGGGAGAATCTCGTCGATTTCTTCTCTTCCAAACAGTCCGTTTTCTCCACCATGTGGGTTTAATGCCGCAACAGCGATTTTACGATTTTCCACTCCGAGACGTTGCAGGGCTTGGTCACAACGGATTAAGTAGTCACAAACTCTTTCTTTCGTCATTGCGGCGATGGCGTCTTTCAAGGACAGATGTCTCGTTAAGAAGAAAATGCGCATATTTCTTACTTCAAACATCGTCAGCGGATCGTTGGTATTGGTCAAAGCAGCTAAGATTTCTGTATGTCCGATAAATGGAACATTGGCTGCTTTCAACGATTCTTTATTGATCGGCGTTGTTGCCAAGGCTGATACTTTTCTGTCTAACGCCAGACCAACAGCTGTTTCAATATACTCATAGGCCGCTTTGCCGCATTGTGCTTGGACTTTCCCGATTTCAAGAGTGTCTATGTCTACGTTGTTTAACGAAACAATATCGATCGTTCCATGTTTGTATTTGCCCTCAGAAGGGTCTTTGATTTCATTTATGTTCAATGAGATATGAGTGATATCCATTGCTCTTTTCAACACTTCACTGTGACCGATAACAAGAGGCTGACAAACATCATATATTTTTTGATTGCTCAGGGCTTTTACGACAATCTCTGGTCCGATTCCTGCCGGGTCCCCCATTGGGATGGCAATAATGGGTTTAGTTTGTGTTGACATGTTTCCCTCTCCTTTGGCTATTAATCTTCATTTGTAAAAAGCGCAGGCTTTTGTAGATGGAACGTTGATCGCCGACCATTCCTCCTTTTGTGACTACAGGGAGTCCATTGAGGTATCCACCGGAAAAATATCCGAATGAGGTCAGCGGAAGTACTTCGTCTTCAATTTCAATACCGTTAGCCCTTCCTACGGCGCAAAGAGATGCTGTAACATCCCCACCGCTTGTGAAGCATCCACAAATTGGGTGTTTGGAATTTTCGATTATTTTTCGGCCGATGACGGCAAGGCCGTCTGTGATTCGTTTGGCCAGAGCATCTTCGGATACTTGCTCAATTGCAGACAGCGCTTTTAAATTGATTAGACTGTTAGCTGGGTGATGGGTCGTAACGATCAAGATATTTTCCGTTTCGAGTCGCTCTAGGCTAACTGCTGTTGCGCGTTCTACTTCTTCGTTCCAACTGTTTGAGAAGCTTGCCAGTTTTTCTGGATTGACGTATACTGGGTTAGCATTTGTTTTGGCTAAGAGATAATGAAGTTGACGACCGGTCAAGGAAGTCACGCTTCCGATGACCATTAGTATTTTATCGGCATGAAGTTGTTGGTGAAAATATAACCTTGCATAGTACGCTGTTAAAGGGCCAGGATCAACTGGAACGATGATTTTGTCTTTGATTTTTGTCATCGCAAAGGCAATTGTTTCAATATGTTCGTCATTGACCGCATCGATGACGATAATCCGGTTTCCGTGTTGGATTTCCTCCCTGAGCCGCTGAGCGATGCATTCTGCGCCGTGGAGAACTGCGTCGAGCCCTATCAATGCGACGGAGTGTATACTTTGTTGCTGAATGAGGGCAGGAATAAATGACTGATGAACAGGGATCAATGGATCTTTAGCTACGTCTGTTTCTTGAACGGGTACGCCGTCAACGAGCAAATATCCACCGGTTGTCATCCTTCCCGAATCAGGAAAAGAAGGGACGACAACGGCTACGGAATGATCACCAAGTTCGCGCAAAACGGTGTCAATTTCGATACCGATATTGCCGCGGACAGTACTGTCGATCCGTTTACAAACGACCTCAACGTTCCATTGTTTGAAGTAGTTGACTGCTTGACGCACGCGAGCTTCAGCAATTTCTCGTGGAGAATAGCGGCTATCGGTGTCAATGCAGACAGCATCGTACTTTTCGATGCCGGTTAATGAGGCATTTCTGACAAAGGTCGCCGTTTTGAATCCTTGTTTGGCCAATCTGACGCCTGTTGCATTAGCACCGGTCAGATCATCGGCAATAACCCCGATTTTCATGACGATTGTCTCCCCCTGTCTACGGAAGTCGTTGATGTTGCAACTGGTTGGATCACCTCCTCAAGCATTTCCTGTTACCCTAGGGCGGTGGATAAATACGTGCTATTGAAATTTACTATGCGTGAACGATGATAAGGTTGGTATGCTCGCTATATTGATGTTGGTCTTCTTGGTTCAATCCATCATCAGTAATAATCCCTTCCAATTCCGAGAGCGGACAAACGAGGGAAAATGCTTTTTGATTGAACTTGCTTGAGTCAGCAAGCAACCAAGTTACTTCAGCTGCCTGTATCATCATTTTTTTGATTAGCGATTTTTCAAATGTAGGTGCTGTGACGCCTGAGATGACATCGACTGCGTGGGCTCCTAGAAAGAAGAGGTCTGCCCGAATGTTTTTAAGTAGTTCTTGGGTTGGCCATCCGTACAATGTACCGACTTGGTTTTGAAGTTCCCCACCAGTGACGATCACCTTTAATTGACTTTCCATCAGTTCAGCCGCAATTTTAATATCATTGGTGACTACTGTTAAGTCTTCTCGATCTTTGATGAGCTTAGCGACTTCAAAAGTGGTGGTCCCGGAGTCCAAGATGATATTGGCATTTTCAGGGATGAACTCAACCGCTTTACGGGCAATGGCTTGTTTCCACTTAATATTCTTTTCTTTTTTTGTTGAGTAAGGCGTTTCTTGAATAAGTGCCCGTGGGTGAATGGCTCCACCGTGTGTTCGGACGATCTTCCCCTCTCTTTCCAAAAGAGCCAAGTCTCGTCGAATGGTCATTGTAGATACATTTAATTGCTGCGACAGCTCTTCAATGTCAACTTTACCTTGGGTGATTAATTGTTTTTCAATCCATTCCCGTCGTTCTTTAGGTAACATATGTGTTCATCCTTTGATTGTTTTGTTTGAATTTAACATTAATATGTTTATTTGTAACAATATTTTATTTATTTTTGTTCGATTTTGTCAATATATAATGATAAAAATTTTAACAATTAACACAATCTGTTTCGTTTAAGATCTGTGAGCGTACATGAGGGGCTTAACCGATACTCGTCATCGATTCCATCAAGCACCTTGGAAATACTCATGATGTTTGGGAAGCACTGAGCGTATGATCCACAAACTACAGATACATTCCATGAAAGGAAAAGGGGGGAGAGGAGGACATGAGGATCGGAAAACGAGCATTTCCTCCCATCAAAGAGCTTTTATGAAGAAAAAAGAAACGGGAGCTAGCTTAGGCAAAGAGCCGCGGCTGACTGTGCGGCTCTTTAGCGTTGCCTATTTGTCCATTGCCTTTGCCGCGTTGGCGATGGCCGGTCTAGCCTGTGCCGCAGCTTGATGAATGAGGTTGTCTAGGAGCGCCAATGTGACCGATTTAACAGCGGAAAACGGCACGGATTGATAGGATGGTAAACAAAAAGGTGTTGGAGACATGAAGTGGATTCCGTCCCGATTTAACGCGATGGCGCAAACGAAGCAAGGTGAATTGATTCTCTACAATAGCTATACAGGGGCGATTGGCGCGGTGGCGGAAGGTGAGAAAGCCGCCGTGCTTAAGGCGCTCAAGAGAACCAGGATTGACCGCGAACTGTCACCGGTGGAACAAACGCTCGTGGAGTGTGGGTTTCTTGTCGCTGAGAACGTCGATGAGAAGCGACGGGCGCAGTTTTTGCATCAATCGTTGCACCGGACGGATGTGATGCATCTCGTGATCTTGCCGACGGAGGCGTGTAATTTCCGTTGTGTCTATTGTTATCAAGAGTTTTTGCGCGGACAGATGAAACGTGAGGTCATTGACGGGTTGAAACGTTTTTTGACGAAGACGATTCCGCGTCTCACCCATTTGACGGTCAGCTGGTTTGGCGGCGAACCGCTGTTGGCGCTCGATGTGATTGAAGAGATTAGCACGGTGATCATCGAACAAACGAAACGGTATGGCGTTGCGTATCAAGCGGACATGTCAACGAACGGCTACGGTTTGTCGAAAGAAACGATGCGGCGTTTGTTGCGGTGTGAAGTGACCCGTTTTATGGTGACGCTTGATGGAAGCAAAGACGTGCATGATGTGCGGCGGGTGCTGGCGAATCGGGGACCGACGTACGAGACGATTCTTGGCCATTTGCGTGATATTCAGACGCTTGACGAATCATTTGAAGTGGACATCCGGGTCAATTTTGATGAAGACAACCTTGACCGGATTCCGCTGTTTTTAGACGAGCTGGCTTGTTACTTTGCCGGGGACCGGCGTTTTCAGCTGTTTTGCCGTCCCGTTGGGAGATGGGGCGGGGCGAATGATGAGCGGTTGCCGGTTTGTGACCATCGGACGGCAGAGGTGAAAATATGGGAGTTGACGGAATACGGAATCAAGAAAGGACTTTCGATGAGCTCGATGGTGGAGTCGATGTTGATGCCTTCTGGGGCGGTTTGTTATGCGGCGAAGCCACATTCCTTCGTCATCGGGGCCGACGGCCAAGTGTATAAATGCACATGCGCCTTTGACGAGGAATATAACCGTATCGGCCGTCTGCATGCCGATGGAACGATGGATGTCGATATGGATAAGCTCGCTCTATGGGTAACGTCAGGCGAGGAAACGGATGAACAGTGCCAAGCTTGCTTTTTCCGGCCGGCGTGTCAAGGAAATCATTGCCCGTTGTACCGCCTGCGAACAGGGGATCGTCCTTGCCCTCACGAAAAGCGAAAAATCAAAGAAGTGCTCCGGCTGATTGATGCGCAGTCATTCGTACGAGATGAAGGGAAAGGGAGGTGAGAATATGCGTATTTTGCGTCCTGCCGCATCGCCTGTTGCGTTGTCCCATTCTGGGCGGCTGACGAAATCAGTGCCTGGTCATTTGAAATGATGAATGGGAGAGAACCACAGTTTGGTAGGCGATCCGAGAAAAAGCTGTGAAATGGTTTAAGATTCTTTCCCGGCTGACGTCACTATGTATCAAGCATTCCTTTTCTCGCGATGCGAAAAGATTTCGTTTTTTCAAGAAGATACACGATCAACCATGCGCCAAATGAAGTGAACGAAAAAGTATTTGATCATGACAATGGCCCTTGTCGAATAGACAAGGGCCATTCAGACTGTTGACAAAATGGGTTTCAGACGAATGTCTGAAACCCATTTTGTTCCATAAATAGACTATGTTTTCAAAAAAAGTGGGTAGGATGGGAAGCCATGCAAAGGAAAAGAAAGGGCGGTGCTTCGCCTTCCATAGGTAATTCGCCAGTTTTTTTAAATTCATGGCAGCACAAACAAGCATCGCCTGCGCCTCATTTTTTTCCAATCCCCGGTAATGCGTCCAGCGCAGACCATGCTTCTCTTTCATATCGGCGAAATCCCGTTCAATCGTCTCTTTTCGGAGGGCATAGAGTTCCCGGTATTCCGGAACATACCGCAAATGCTCTGCTTCTTCATAGTAGTCCTGCCATACGTGGCGAGTGACTACTTTGGTGTAGCTCTTGCTTTGCGTGCACTGATGAAGATACGGACAGCTTCGGCACACCGCCGGGTCCGATTTGTATTCCCGGTACCCTTCCCGATTCGTAGTAGAGTAAGATAGAACTTGATCATTGGGGCATAGATAACAATCAAAATATTCGTCATACACAAAATCTGATTTCCGAAAGAATCCATCTTTTGTTTTCGGGCGAGTGTACGGCCAAATCGGCTTTACCCCTTGTTCGAGTAAATACTTGGCAATGGCAGGAGTTTTATATCCTGCGTCTACACACACGGCTTCCGGACATGATTGGATTTCCCGTTTCACTCGTTCGAACAGCACAAAAAACGCTTGACTGTCATGGACGTTGGCTGCCGTCACGTAGGTCTGTAGAATCCATCCGTTGCGATCACAAGCTGTATGATACGAATAGGCAAACACTCGCTCCCGTTCATTTTTCACCAACAGTCCGCTCTCCGGATCCGTTTTGCTTACTTTTACTTCCCGTTTTTTTTTTTTCTCAGATGGCAACGGCGATTTTCCATGAGCGATCCGATCCCGTTCGATTTCTTTTTCGAGTTCCTGTTGGTAGGCTTTGGCTTCGACTTCTGCCATTTCCGTTGTAAACTTCTTTTTATTGGCGCTTGCTTTGACATGAGTGGAGTCTACGTACAAGACACTCGAATCTACCAATCCGTGTTCAAAGGCTTCTTTTAAAATCCGTGAAAAAATTTGATGGAATACATCCGTTCCAGCGAAACGACGCGCATAGTTTTTACTTGGCGTCGAGTGATGAGGAACGGGATCATGAAGACTAAGTCCTAAAAACCAACGGTAGGCGACGTTGGTTCGGATTTGTTCGACGGTTTCACGCATGGAGCGAATCCCAAATACATACTGAATCAAATACATTTTAAACAACATCACTGGATCAATGCTCGGACGTCCATGATCAGGAGAGTAGAGATCTTTCACCACATCATAGATAAAAGAAAAATCAATGGCCGCATCCAGCTTTCTTACCAAGTGATCCTCTGGAACCAGATCATCCAGTTTCACCGTGGTTTCGGTATAGCGCCCATCTTCTTGGTGTGGCCGAAGCATCGTTCCTTTCCTCCATTTCTCCCTCGTCTTACCTTCATAATAAAACAGCTTGTCGACTTTGTCGACAAGCTGAATGGCCCTTGTCGAATAGACAAGGGCCATTTTATGTGCTTCATGGCATGAATAAGGATGGTGATGTAGTTGGAAAAACGATTTGATGTTCCTCTCGATGGCTCTTGAGAACATTGTGTGGCAAGAAACAGTTGTTTCTCGTCCTTTACGAGTCTCCATTCAGGTGGAAAGGCGGTTAATCAATTGTTGCAGCGAATGAAGTGAACGTGGCTTAAAGGCAGTTTCGATGCCGTTGGTTATGCTTTATAGTTTTTCATGAAAAATTCAAATAAAATGTCAATCAGAACAACGAGGGTCGAACGGGCAGATAGGTCATAACCCGCAAACTGGACACGTTGCACGTAGGCGCTGATATGTTTTCGTACAAGCTTGGCTAATGTACTATCGGCGCTGTTCGTGATCGCTACCGTTTCGATGTTTTTAAAGCGAAGTTTCTCTGCCGCTTGCACAATGGTTTTTGTCTCTCCGCTGGATGAAATGAAAATGACCATATCTTTTGGTTGAACCATGTTGGGTAAAAGGTCAATAATATGTGATTCATACACATACGAGCTCGGTTTGTTTACTTGGATGAGAAGTTTGCTAAAATATTCCCCGATCATTTTGGATAGACCAACCGCCACAATCAACACCCGATTGGCCTCAAAAATCAACTGGCTAATTTCTTCCACATGTTTTCGCTCCAATGAATCGAGTGTCTGATTCATATCGACTTTGTACCGTTCAATCGTATTTTCTCCAACCGGAATGGCTTGGTCGTCGATCGTTTTCAGAATATATTTCAACTCTGAGAAACCTTCTAAGCCCAGTTTATGACACATACGGATGATGGTGGTGGTGCTGACGTTGTTTTTTTCCGCCATAGCAGTTAGCGATAATTGTTTCGCTTGTTCCACATGTCCATCGATATAGTACAAAACGTGTTTTTCTGCATGGGTGAGTTGGCCGATATAGTTTGAAAATCGATCCAGAAGTTTTCCCATATGGAGACTCCTTTGCTTATCGTCGCTATTTTAACAATATTATAACACATGCTATAGGCCGTTCGAGGGAAAACCCCCGTCAGTTTTGAGGAGAAAGAAGTATAATTGTTCGTCGGATGTACAACTATGAAGGAGAACAGTATGATAAAACAAAATTGAAAGCGGTTTATGATTATGGATGATATCGGGGGGACATACGTTGGAATTAACACAAATGACGAGTGAACGGCTCATCTTATTTGATGTCGGTCTCTCGACGAAAGAAGCAGTGATTCGCGCTCTTGTCGATGTTCTTTTTGAAAACGGTGTCTTATCTTCGAAAGAGGCGTTCCTTCAGGCCGTCATGGAAAGGGAGGCAATTTCTCCAACCGGACTGGAAAAAGGGCTGGCGATTCCGCACGGAAAATCAAAAGCGGTCAATCGAGCGGCCTTTGCCATTGCGCGCTTATCTTCCCCTATTAAGGATTGGGAAAGCATTGATCCTCATAATGAAGTACAACTTGTGTTCTTGCTTGCGATTCCGGAAGCAGAGGCGGGGACGACGCACTTAAATGTATTATCGGAATTAAGCTTGCGTTTGATGGATGAGGGTTACCTGCGGCGCTTGATGGAGGCCAAAAGCGCTGAGGAATTGCTTCTGGCGCTAGATGAGACAGGGACAAGCGGGGGAGACCAAAATGTCACGTATCAAAAAACAGTTTTGGCCATTACAGCCTGTGCTACTGGGATTGCGCATACGTATATGGCAGCCGAGGCGTTGGAGAAAGCTGGGCGTGAGCTCGGAGTCCGTGTATTGACAGAAAAGCAAGGAGCTAACGGAATTCAAGACGAGCTGACGGCAGATGTCATTGCACAAGCCGATGGGGTCATTTTTGCCACGGATATTGCGCCGAAACGCAAGGAGCGTTTCGCTGGGAAGCCGTACGTGCAAACGAGGGTAGCGGAACCGTTAAAGCATGCAAAACAGATCATCCATAAAGTGCTTCACCAGCCGGATGGGATTGTCACCGCTTCTGAGGAGGAAACGATGCAAACAGGCAATGGGAAAAAAGCCGGGCTCTTGTCAGAAATGGCACAGGCGGTGTTAACCGGCATCTCGTATATGCTTCCGGTCATTGTCGCGGCTGGTTTAATGATTGGCATTGCGAAGCTAGGCTCGATGCCGTTTGGTTTAGTCAACGAAATTAACGATGTGAAGTATGCGACCCATTCGAATGAGTGGTTTGTCATTTTGCATCATTTAGATAAGTTTGGCGGAATGATCTTCAAGTTCATGTATCCCGTATTCGCTGCGTTCGTCGCTTATGCGATTGCTGACCGTGTCGGATTGGTATCTGGATTCATTGGTGGTGCGTTTGCGGCTGGATTGCATTACACGTTTTGGGGAGTGGAAAACGGGATCCCGTCTGGATTTTTTGGTGCCTTGATTCTCGGATTGGCGGCTGGATATGTTTCTCGATTCCTCAATAACCATATTCGGTTAAATAAAAATTTCCAAGCAGTGAAGCCGATGCTGATCATTCCGGCCATCAGTGTGTTGTCTGTTTTCTTCCTGAACTTTTATATTGTCGATCCTGTGTTTGGTGGGTTAAACGCGTGGCTGCGTCAGCTCATTGAGTCCGCCCAAGACTCAGGTGAGCTCACTCTGTCCGCCATCATTGCAGCGGCGACGGCATTTGATTTAGGCGGACCGATTAATAAAGCAGCTGGGGCGATTGCCATTGGTTTGGCGGCAGATCAAATTTTCCCTCTTACGCCGCGGGTGTTGGCGATTGTGATCCCGCCGATCGGCTTAGGATTGGCGACGGTTCTTGATAAATATATCGTCGGCCGCCGTGTGTTCGATGAGAATTTGCGCATTGCTGGGAACACGGCATTAGTTCTTGGATTTATCGCGATTAGTGAGGGCGCGATTCCGTTTATGCTTCGGAACCCGCTCATTACGATTCCAGTCAATATTGTCGGTTCGATTTTAGGAGCATGTACAGCCGTCTATTTAGGCGCGGTTCAATGGTTGCCGCTTCCGGCGTTTTGGGGCTGGCCGTTTGTTGAGAATTTATGGGCTTATTTGACGGGATTGGCTGTAGGGGCATTGTTTATCGCTCTCGTCAATATCTTTATCCGATTGGCGTTATTGAAAAGAACAGGGCAATAAAACAAGGTTGACAACAGCATAAGGTTATGGGGTGACATGCCCATAGCCTTATGCTTTTTCATCCTCTTATTGGAGAAGTGGTAGATCAAGAAAACAGTTGGTGAGCTTGGATTTTGATAAGGAGGCGTCAACAAGGTGAAGAACAAACGCGTGCATGTCGTGCCTCATTCCCATTGGGATCGAGAGTGGTATTTTTCCATCGAAGATTCGAATATTTTGCTTGTTGAAAATATCGATCATCTTCTCAATGTGTTGGAACGGGATGAAACGTATTCTGCCTATGTGTTTGACGGACAGTCTTCCATCGTGGAAGAGTATTTGAACATTCGCCCAGAGAACCGGGAGCGGATGAAAAAACTGATTGAGCAGCGGAGGCTTTTTATCGGGCCTTGGTATACGCAGACGGATTCGCTTCTTGTCCACAAAGAGTCAATGATTCGAAACTTGCTTTACGGAACGAAAATAGCCCAAAGCATGGGTCATAGCATGGAAATCGGTTATTTACCAGATATCTTTGGACAAAACGGCTATTTGCCTTCCATTTTTCGCGGCTTTGGGCTTGAATTTAGCATTTTGCAACGAGGAGTTTACACAGAGCAGTTAAATGGGGATGTCAATTTTATTTGGAAATCTCCTGATGGGCAGTCGGTGAAGGCCAATCACCTTTATTTCGGCTACGGCCCGGGAAAATTTTTATCATCTGATCAGGAGTATGTAGAGAATCGACTGATTCCGATCATTGAAAAGTTAGAGGAAGTGAACGAGCACTGTGATCATTTGTTATTGCCTGCCGGTGGGGATCAGGTACTTGTGCGCGAGCATTTTCCCGAGACCGTCGCTCAGTTAAATCGTATCGATCCAAAGCGGGAATACGTGTTATCCGATTACGAGACGTTTATGAAGGAGGCTTGGGCGGGCGAGCCGTTTCCAAATGTGATTGAGGGAGAATTGCTGGCATCGCAACGCTCACGCATCCACCATACGATTCGTTCGCAACGGTACGATATTAAGCAGAAAAATGCCATCATTGAACATAAGCTTTTACATGTGCTTGAACCACTTGCGGTGATTGGACAAGCGTTAGGGTTGCCGTATCCGAAAAGATGGCTCGATCAAATGTGGAAGCAGTTGTTTGACGTTCACGCCCATGACAGCATTGGCGGCTGCAACTCGGACGAAACGAATCGAGATATTGTTCACCGCCTTGAGAAATTAGAACGAATGGCAGACGGTCTTGTGAATCTATTGAAAAAACGAATCACTTATGCGATTAGCCGCCAGACGGGGAACGAAAATATTTACGTTGCTTTTAATCTGTTGCCACGTCCGTTTTCCGGACTGATTGATGGCGTGATATTTACAAAAGACCCACACTTCCAACTGGTGACCAACGATGGGAAAGGCGTTCCGGCGGAAATCGTTGAGCAACACTATTTGCCGGGCGGAAAACAAATTGTGGTGACCGCAGAGGGAGAAAAAGAGATCGACGTACAAGGGTACTATCGAACGGTTGTGCGTCTGCAAGTTGACCATGTGCCAGCGCTGGGCTATTGCACATACCAGGTGATTGAGGGAACGGGAGGTCGTGAAAAGCGAATCCTCGATCAAGAGACTCGGATTGAAAACGAATATTTGGCACTGTCCTATGAACAAGGGACATTGCGGTTGCACCATCAACCATCCGGTGAGACGGTGACGAATTTTATCCGTTTTGAAAATACAGGGGATGCGGGTGATTCATACGACTACTCTCCGCTTGAAGGAGATAAACCGATTTATATGGAAAAAGCGGAGCTTCTCTCTGTCGAAAAAGGGCCTTTGACAGAAAAGATGGTTGTTCGGCACATTGGAGTGATCCCTTCTTGTTTATCGGAGCGGGAGAAAGGGGAGTGTTCAAGTAAACTGGAAATCATCACCTCTTTTGAATTGAGAAAAGGGGAAGAAATCATCCGTGTTTGTCACCAGCTAGAGAATCAAGCGGAAGATCATCGGCTTCGCGTGTTGTTAACCGCTCCGGTGGCCGGTGCTAAGACATCATTTGCGGATCAAGCTTTCAGTTTAGTAGAGCGCCCTGTGGAGAGTAAGTATTTAACCAATTGGCGTGAGAAACGATTTGCTGAAGCCCCTGTGCCGATTTATCCACTTGAGAATGCGGCTGGGCTTTATGATGATCGCTTCGTGTTTGCGGCGTTGACCAAAGGGATGAAAGAGTATGAAGTACTGACGGAAACAAACGAGCTAGCGCTCACATTATTCCGCAGTGTCGGTGTGCTTGGCAAAGATGATTTGCTTTGGCGTCCGGGCCGTGCCTCAGGCATTAATAACAAAGTCGTGTATACGCCTGATGCGCAAATGAAAAAGAAGATGGATTTTGAATATGCGATATACATGGCCAACGAGACGCTGAACCCAGCGAAAATTTTTGCGCATATTGACCGGTATCGGGGCCATTTTGCCTCTTATCAAAGACAGCAGCTCAATACATTTGAAGAGCGGTTGGAACGGTTCGAGATCCCGTACCCGATCGAGCAAGCACCGGAATCGTTTTCTTTGCTAGAAGTGGATCGGGAAGATGTGTTTATGAGTGTGTGCAAACAGGCACACGATGATTCGTCCATTATCGTTCGTTTCTTTAACCCGACATGCGAAAGAAAGACGGTGATGGTAAAAAGCAACCACATAAAAGAAATCGAAGAAACTAATTTAGCTGAAGAAACCATTCGGACGATGGAAGGGCCGTTTGTTGTCGATGGAAAAGGGTATATGACATTGAAATTGAAGGGGACGAACATGTCATGAGGAAACAAACTATATTGCCGCAGCTAGAGGAAAAGCTGAAAACCATATATGGCGAGCAATACAATGACGAGTATTTGATGGCTTTTCAAGCGCTCATTGAGCGATGGGAGAACAAACAATGGCCAACCAGTGCCCCGCTCTCCGAAGAAAATGTATATTTGATCACGTACGGAGACAGTATTTTCGAAGACGGAACGCCAACGCTAGAAACATTGCATACATTTTTAAAGACACAAGTCGGGGACTGGATTACAGATGTCCATTTACTCCCCATGTTTCCATATACGTCAGATGATGGTTTTTCTGTGGTCGATTACCGTCGCATTCATCCGCGGCTTGGCGACTGGGAGCACATTGAACAATTGGCGGAAGACTATAGATTGATGTTTGACTTTGTAGCCAACCACATTTCGAAGTCAAGCGATTGGTTTCAAAAGTATTTGCAAGGCGATCCAACTTATGAACGGTATTTTATTCAGAGGGATCCATCATTTGATACAAGTCAGGTCATCCGCCCGCGTACTACACCGCTGTTTCACGACTATCCAGGAACGAACAATACAAAGACGGTGTGGACAACGTTTAGCGAAGACCAAATTGATCTCAATTATCGCCATTTTCCTGTTTTGCTTGAGATGACTGATATTTTGCTAGAGTATGCATATAAACACGGGACAAGCATTCGCTTAGACGCGATCGGTTTTATATGGAAGGAATCAGGGACGACTTGCATGCATTTACCGCAGGCTCATGCCATCATTCAGTTGTGGCGTCTGCTTCTCGATTATTTCAAACCAAATACGCAAATCATTACCGAAACAAACGTGCCACATCATGAAAACATTAGCTATTTTGGAGATGGGACAAACGAGGCCCATATGGTGTATCAGTTCGCCCTTCCACCGCTTGTGTTATACACGTTTACCGTTCATTGTGCGACAAAATTAACGGAGTGGGCGAAGACGATTGAAAAAATATCTGATCAAGCGACGTACTTTAATTTCTTGGCAAGCCATGATGGCATTGGAATGCGTCCCGTTGAGGGGATTTTAAGTGAACAAGAGAAGGAGATGCTTGTCCAAAAAGTGTTGCAAAACGGGGGAAGGGTCTCCTATAAAGCAAACACGGACGGGAGTCAGTCGGTGTACGAGTTAAATATTACGTACTTTGATGCCTTAATCAATAAGGACGTGGATGTGACCGAACAGCAGCAAATTCAAAAAATGTTAGCTGCGCATTCCATTTTATTCTCGATGATGGGGGTTCCGGCTCTGTATTATCACTCGTTGCTTGGTTCTCGCAACGATTACCACGGCCTTGCCGAGTCAGGCATTCACCGTCGGATCAACCGCGAAAAACTTCCGTATGCCCGAATTATCGACGAATTGGCCAACAATGAGCGGCGAAACGCCATCTTTAACGGGCTGAAACAAATGGTCGAGATTCGCCGCCAACAATCAGCGTTTTCTCCATACGCCCCGCAAACCGTTCTTGAATTGGATGATCGTGTATTTGGGCTAAAACGGGAGAATGAGAAGACGAAGGAAGTCGTGTATTGTGTCGTCAATGTGACCCCCGACGATGTCACCATCGAGGCAGATATCAGCGGGGAGGATTTATTCACAGGGAAAAAAGTGTACAAGTCTCTCGCTTTGTCGCCATACCAATACGTATGGGTCAAGGCGGATCGATGATTACTCGCAGTCGGTTGGAAAGAGGGGGAACTGGATTCCTTATAGAAAAAGTGACCCGTTACGGAGTTTGACTGATCGCTTCAAGGAAACTTTATCATCAGCCTCCCACGAGCGAAATCGGTCGAGCGTGTATATGGTATGTAGTGTAAAAGGGTGTCTCGCTGTTTTTGAGACACCCTCTAAGCATTGAATAGAGCATCGAGGACCTCTTCCAAATGAGGGGGATCATCATCCCATTCGATTAACATGGTATCTTCATCGTAAGCGGGTTTATAACCTATGATGACTTTAGAAATATCGTATTTCATCTTCAAATTCATTAAATAATCCACTAACTTTGTAAATCTTAATTTCACCTCATTTTTGTCAGCGACGAATAGTTCACTTTCAGGAAAGTTAAAGACAATATCACCATATTCCTCGTCAAAAGAAAAAACGATGACTACATTTTTTAGCGAAATTCCTAACGGCAGTTGTTCCAGAACAACATGACCGATTCCTTTCGGTGATAGTAACTCTTTTATGTTTTTTACTTCAGAAAATTCGATGTCGCGTTGTAAATTTGGATCATAAAAATGTGATGATTGAATGTGGAGTTTTGTCAACTGGAGTTCTTCATAGATGAAAGCTTCAAGTTTTTCTTTCTTAAAAATCGGATAATATAATTTCTACATTCTCCATTACCATTTCCCCCTTTATTGGACAATAAACCCTTTAAATGTTCCGCCAAGATTTGAACGCACTCCCCGTTCATCAGCAAGCTTTTTCTCTAGGAATTCGTTTACCCTATGAAATTCTCCTGGGGCATCTAGTATTTCCTAAAGATGTTTGATTGCCATTTGATTCATCTGTTCAGGTCCCTCTTTTACTTTTCCTAAAATCTTCTTGCATGTTTCTGCAAAGCATGGGCTACTACCGTTTCCCCACCTTTTCTATCCACGGTAGTTGTCTCTATGATTTTAGTCTTATCAACTTTAACAAAATGACGAGAACCCTTTTCTATGATCTCCTCCCCAACCTTCTTAATCTTAGGGAGAGATGTATTTTTCCCTTCATTGATCCCTATCTTGGATGTCCGGCTAACTCCCGCATACGCTGGTTGCCATGCGACGGATGCGACACTTTCCACGAACTCATTCCATTGTTTCCTGAACAGGCGGATGGTTTCCGTCAACGGTGCTTTGATGACTTGATGGTAAATCGTTTGGAAGATTTACCATCGCGCATGACATGTTTCACTTTCGACAGGGGAGAAGTGGTGTCGAGCACCTTCGCTCCCTTGGTCGCTGCTTTTCCTGCCATGCCGACTCCTTTTGCGGGAGGAGCAATCGACGCAATCAATATTCCTCCTGCCAACAGCCGATCACCAAACGATAGGCGCTCTCCAATGACTGGGTCGTACTCCCCGAATATGTGTTGCAAGTCGTACCAACCAATCAGGTCTAAGTGGAATTCCTTCATGTTATCGGACGACGTTTGGTCTGCTTGACGCATCGCTGCGGCGGTGCGATACAATAGCTCTTTCTTCATAACGCTGCAGCCAATAAACGAGTTCGTCCCGCAGCGCTTTGATGGCAGGAGTGCTGACGCCAGGAAGGTTCATGGCGAGAGAAGAAAGTTCCCACGACAGCGTCGTCCGCGTGCGTCTTCCGCATCAGGAATATGCTTCGCCACCGTTTCTAATTCATCTGGCTTCAACTGAATCATTGCTTGCACTGCTCCTTCATGGTCGCGGTCTCACCGTTCATCCGCCGAATGCCTTCCTTCGCCAGCTCCTTTGCCCTCCATTTCTTTGGATCCGCTCAGCATGTTGTCTCATCTCTCTACTCATGATTACCATAAATAGTATCAAAGTCCAAAATCATATAGATTGTTATTTTGATACCATTTATTGGCTAGTTCCCTGGTTATATTTCCTGCTGTTTTCACAAAGCCCTTGGTTAGAATCAATGTGCCAACAAACCATTCACCTAGTCGGGGCATTCGCTCGTTTGGCTCATAGCGGGCACCTTCACAAAAGTGTTTTTGTTTGCTTTCTGCTTGTAGAACAAGCAGGCGGAGAGCAGGACATTGTTTGAGGAAAAATGGTTGGTTTGTAAAATCAGAGAAAGGTAGAGTTGTGGTTTCGTTCATGGATAGAAAAAGTGGAGCGTGATGAGGATAGAGAACATCGCTCGTCATTGTTGATATTGAAGGGTGCAGTCCTCCGATCAATGGTGAGCGAGGAGTCGCGCTTTTGACGCGTTTTGCAGTGTTCAGGTGTTCACCGTGAAAATCGAACGACTGAGACTGGCTGTTGCCTGGCTTTCTCTTGTACCAGCTTCGATGGAAAAGTGATAGGCTCTTTGATGCTATTGGATGAGTGGTTGATCGTTGTCCATTTCTTTTACCAAGTCAGCGACGGGTATTTGAGGAGAAGAATCAAATGGTCTTTGAGAAGAAATACGACGGTGTCGATGCGTCGTTTGGAAGCAGTGGTTTTATCAGTGGAAGTCCGTAATGTATACATCGGGCTCTTGATTCTGTCACAATGCGCTGAGCGATTTGAGCAAAATGTCTTTGGTATGGTACCAAAAATCCCGACCGCCATCGTCTCAATTTCTACCGCTTGCTGGATCGGTTGTCATCTGCTATCACGATTAGAAACACGAGGTCCGTTCGCTAGAGACGAATGGCGGCCTTATGAATATTGAAACTTCGTTAAAAGAAGACTTCCCGCGTAGGCGATTAGGTGCTTTCGGTTGCCCTCACGGCCGGATGAACACTTCCGTTCCGTTTGGGACGATGGAAGCGAGTTCGAGCACGTCTTTGTTGTGCATGCGGATGCACCCTCTCGATACGTATTTACCGATGGAGGACGGGTCGTTCGTACCGTGAATGCCATAATGGATTTTAGATAAGCTGAGCCACATCGCGCCGAACGGACCGCCCGGGTTGGGTTGGCGGTTGACGATGACAAAATCACCGACAGGCGTGGCGGTAACCATTTTGCCGACACCAACGGGGTAGGTGCGGATCGTTCTTCCTCTATCTTTCAATATGAGTTGTCGGCGGCTGATAGATATATGGATTGTGTACGGAATCGATCCTTTTGCCGGAAGGTGAGGGATGATGATCTCTTGTCCAGGGAAGATGATGGATGAGGCGGTGAGACCGTTGGCGCGAAGCAGCGCCTCCACTGATGTGCGGTAGTCTCTGGCGATGGAAGAGATCGTTTCCCCGCGTTTGACAATATGTTTGTACATGGGCTGTCACTCCTTTGTTCGCTCGACGGAGAAACCCGTTCGGGTGCATGATACATTAATGTATGAGAAAATCCTAGAAAGGTTGCCAAACGAATGAGGAAACCGTTCTCTTCGCTAGAGTAGTGGTGAAAATCCGTTTTTTTCCTTCCAACGATCGTTCTTGAACAAAAAGAAACATAGCGAATGAATGAAGAGAGCGATAACGATCACCAGGCGGTGATGCGCTCCGCTCGTATATGTGGATGTTTTGGGTGGTAAAAAACGATGCTGGCTTCCCTTCATGACCGTACGGAGTAACAGCTCATGACGAATCGTAGGGGAATAAGATGCTCCATTTCCCGTTCTCCTTGGCGACAAACACGTCTTGATGGAGTTCAAACACGCCAAAAGTGCTATGGAATGTCTGGATGACACGGATACGGTAGACATCTTGTAACGGTTTGTGTTCACCTGACATCGACCACGAAGCCAAGTGTTCCGCCTCGTCAAGGCGGTACTCAAACGTCTCGACGTCGAAGTCTTGCATAAAGACATGGGCGCGGCGTTGGATGTAAACATCTTTTGGAAATTTCTTTTTCATTTGTGGATGAAACAGTTCCCACGAGCTGCCGAAGTCCCCCGCCTGTTCGTAGCGGTAAAATGCCTTAACAACTTGTTTGGCTTCATGGCGTTCGTTGGATAGAAACAATGACAGCACAACAGCGAGCAAGGCGACGGCGGTAAGGATGGTCACTCCCGTCCGTGCGGAGATCGTTTTTTGGCGGTAGCGTGGAACCATCGGTTTTCTCTCCTCTCTACTATTACCATATGCCGAGTCGGCGGCGGATATGGGTTGTTTGGCTGTTTTTGGAGAAGCGGGGAACGGTTTGGTTAGTTGCGGCTGTATTTTTAGTCAAAAAATCGATTCGGATGTAGTAAAATAAATGGAAGAAGTAATGGTGGAACAAAAAGCGTCCGCACCCTTATGACGAGGGGGGCGTTCGCAAGCATGAGGGTGGATAGACGGAGCGTAAATCGGCTCCGTTTTTCCTTTGGCATTCCACCGAGAACACAGCTCTAGGAGAGGTCGAGGGTGATGCGGAAATCATACATTTATGCGCTGCTGGTTGGGATCATGGTCGCTTGGGGATTGAACGTGACGGCGTTGAAAATTCTTGTTGAGCACTTTTCCCCGGTGACCTTGACGGCGCTAAGGATTTTCACGGCTGGTGTAGTCGTGCTTTTGTTTTTATGGGGGATTGGACGGCTTGGAAAAGTCGGCTGGAAAGAAGCGAAACAGATCGGCTTGGCCGCTATGTTTAGTGTCGTTGCTCACCACTTTTTCCTTGCAGTGGGGCTGACGAGAACGACGGCGGTCAATGCGGGTCTAGTTTTAGGGATGGTGCCGCTTGTCACGGCGCTGTTGGCGATGGTGTTTTTAGGCCAGCGCCCGACGATGTTTCGGCTCCTTGGCATCGCGCTCGGGTTTTTTGGCGTTATGTTTGTCGTTGCGAACGGCAACGGCGGCCTTGGTCATTTGTCGGTCGGCGATGTATACGTGTTTTTGGCCGTCTTGGCGCAAGGGATTAGCTTTATTATGATCAAAAAGGCGACGGTCGACGCGCGCGTCATGACGGGGTGGATGCTTATCTTTGGGTCGCTTTGGCTGTTTGTCCTAGGTTTGGTGCTTGAGCCCCGTGGGTTGTCCAGTTTGAAGGAGGGCACACCGTTGCTTTGGACGATTTTCCTCGCTTCGGCCGTCGTGGCGACAGCGCTGGGCCATATGTTTTACAACCAAGCCGTTCAACATCTCGGTCCGGCTGAGTCGGCGGTGTTTATCAACCTCAATCCGTTCTTTTCGCTGCTTGGGGCGCATTGGTTGCTCGACGAGCCCGTTTCGTGGGCGCAAGGGCTAGGCTTTGTGCTGATCGTGGCAGGTGTCGTTCTCGGCAGCGGAGGAATGGATGACGTAAGCGCCCGCTTTCGCCGTACGAATGTCGCGACAAGAGGCGGGAGAAAGGCGGGGATGTGGTAGCACGTTCTCCCGCTTCGGTGTAATGTGTTCAGAGGGAAAAGGAACAAGAATGGATGCGAGGGTCACGGAGTAGAAAAGGGGTTGTCGCCTTTTGAACGGGGGCGACTTTTTTGTGCCATAGGCAGGGGGCTTCATGAGAGCGACGGGGAAATACGATAGTGGCCACTCACAATCAGTCGTTTTGCGGAATTTATGTTTCTCTTTCGCCCAGATACGCATGAGCATATCGATTTTATGCATTTGAGGACGTGCAGAATAAGAAAAACGGTAAATGGTGATGAAAGGAGCAGCAAACGATTCATGAATTGACGGGATTGCCTGTGAATGGATGAAATCCGACGCCTGCAACTGAAGAGGAGTGAATCGCTAACGTTCGGCAAACCGGCAGGGCCAAAGAGAGCCCCGCCCTAACGCTTTGGTTTCGCCGCTGTCGATTCCCGTTTGATGAGTTTCGTCGATAATAACACTTCCTGAAATGGTTCGTCCGGATTGTCCCACCGCCACCGTAACAATTCCACGGCTCGTTTGCCGTATCGCTTCAGATCGATGTCGACGGTTGTAATTTTCGGCGTGGCGATTTGCGATAGTTGTCCGTTATCAAAGCTACAGACGGAGACATCGCCAGGTACGTTCAGGCCGTATTGTTGGAGGCTGGTGCTGACGAAAAAGCCTAATCCGTCATTGACGCAAAACCAGGCGGTTGGTTGCTGCTTTAGCTCTCGTATGTAGTTGGCGATCGCTGTTTCGTCCTCTTGTGCGTGGCAAAATATCCATTCCTCGTTCGGTTTCACCCCGTAATCTTTCAACGCCAATAAATACCCTTCATACCGTTCTTGATAGCTCGGTGAATAGTGAATGTCGCCGACAAACGCAATATCGGTATGGTTGAGCTCCAACAAATGCTGGACAGCGATGTAGGCGCCGAATCGATTGTTTGTCAGCACCGCATCAGCGGAAATGTTCGGATGATGGTGATCGACAAGGACGGTCGGGATGCCGGTTGAGACCACTTTTTGGATGTATTCGGTGCTGATATGGGAAAGAATGATGACGCCGTCAACGAGCTTTTCCTCGATGAACGAAGGCAACAGACGTTGTTGTTTTTGTTGCTCGTTGACCGACTGAATGTGTAGCTTCATGCCATGTGATAGCGCTTCCTGTTCGATGCTCAAGTAAATTTCGCCGAAAAATTTCAGCGAAAATGCGCGGTCTGAAGCGATGAGGGCGATTTGCTTCGGCGGCTCCTCGCGATGTTTCGAGCGAGAGGAGGGATATTCATACCCCATTTCTTTCGCGACACGCTTTACAAGCTGCCTCGTTTCTTCGCTCACCCCTTCTTTGCCTCGCAGCGCTTGAGAGACGGAGTTTTTAGAAATGTTGAGCCGATCAGCGATGTCTTGCATGGTGACACGTTTTTTCATTCGCTATCTCCACCTGTTCACTCTTTTTGCCTTTTCGGCTATTTGAAGTGCGATAAGGATGACGATTGTCATCGCTTTCCTATCCCTGATTATAGGTCGGAATATCCAAAACGATTTCCGTTTTTGCTTTTTCTTCGTTCCATTATACCTCCTTGTGAAACTGAACGGTATTCAAAACATCGGAAAAGTATATACAGGATGTCATTGTAACGTTACAAAATGAATTTGTCAAGTTTGTTAGTCATGAAAAATATCATTATTTTTTTGCTTTTTTCCGAAAAAGAAGTTGACTATTCGGTTTCATCGTGAAATAATGTGTTTGTAATGTATAAAAATATAGTTACAGAGATTGTTTTTTAGTTGACAAGATTGTCTGCCTTAGTGATCTGTCAGGGAAAGGAGAGACATTGTCCAAATCAATTGTTTGTGTAAGCGTTTTAATCATCTGCTCATTCATATAAGGGGGGAATAAACGATGAAAAAGCGCAAGTGGTTTAAGCTCGTTTCGGTGTTACTTGCCGCTGTGGTGATCGGAACGGGCTGCCAAGGACAAGCAGGAAATGAGCAAGGAGAGGGGAAGCAAAGTTCAACCGTGCAGATTGATTTTTGGGCAGCGCCGAACCCGACGCAACAAGCGTTCTGGAAGAAGATGGCCGACCGCTATATGGAAGAGCATAAACATGTGAAAATCAAAGTATCGCCGATGCCGGAAAGCCCTTCTTCGGAGGCGGGCATTCAGTCCGCCATTGCTGCAGGAAACGCACCGGTCCTTTCGGAAAACATCTCGCGTGGTTTTGCCGCGCAATTGGCGGAAAGCCGGGCGATTGTGCCCATGGATCAATTTGACGGATTTGACGATTTACTTCGCAAGCGGCAAATGGAAACGACGATTTCTACTTGGAAATTTGCTGATGGACATCAGTATGTACTGCCGATTTACTCGAACGCCATGCTGTTTGGTTGGCGAATCGATCTATTGAAAGAGTTAGGATATAACGAGCCACCGAAAACATATAGCGAAGTCCTTGAGGTCGGCAAAAAGCTAAAAGAAAAATATCCAGACAAGTTTTTGTGGGCGAGAGCCGATTTGGCCAAACCGACATGGTGGGCAAGATGGTTTGACTTCTTTATGCTGTATAACGCCGCGTCGAATGGAACTCATTTTATTGATGGGAATAAACTGAGCGCGGATCGCGACGCAGGAGTAAAAACACTTCAATTCTTTGCGGATTTAAGTAAAAATCAACTAGTACTGACGAGGGAGACGAAAGATCCGTTTGAAAACGGCACGTCGGTGATGGTCGATTTAGGACCATGGACGTTCCCTTATTGGGCGGAGAAGTTTCCGGAAATGAAATTTAACGAAACATACGTTTTATCCATGCCGCCGGTGCCGGATGGAATGGATCCAGCGCAAGCAAAAACGTTTGCCGATACAAAAGGGCTAGTCATTTACGCTTCAGCGACGAAAGAGCAACAACAAGCCGCGTTCGATTTCGTCAAATGGGTGTACTCTGACCCACAAAACGATTTGGAATGGCTGAAAGAGACGAATTTGCCGCCAGCGCGGGATGATTTGTCAACGAACGAGGCGTTTGTCTCCTATTTTGAGGAAAATCCGCAGTTGAAACTGTATGCGGAAAATATCCCGAATGCGTTGCCGCCGATGGATAATGCCCAAATGGTTGAAATTCAAGAATTGATCGGCAAACAAGCGTTGAACCCCGTTGTTAAAGGTGAGAAAACCCCTGAAAAAGCTTGGAAGGATATGGAGAAAGCGATCGATGGGGTGTTAAAGTAACATGAATAAGCACACGGCAAAAGTGGGTTGGCTGCTCGCCAGCCCATACCTTATCTATTCCGCTATTTTCTTTTTAATCCCTTTATTTTGGGCGTTATATCTCGCCTTTACGAACTGGAACTTGATTTCTCCAGAATATGAGACAGTAGGGGTTCAAAATTTTATCGATGCGTTGTTCAGTCCGAGTGTGCGGGCTGCGTTTTGGGTGACGTACAAGTTTATGCTGATGTTTGTGCCGATCGTTATCGCTGGCTCGCTGATTTTGGCGTTGATCATTCATCATCTGCCACGGTGGAAAGGGCTCTTTGCCGTTGGGTATTTTTTGCCGTACTTAGCGTCAGGAGTAGCATCGGCGATTGTCGTCAAAGGGGTTATTTCTTATAACAGTCCGTTCAATCAATTTTTGCGAGATGTGATTGGTCTCGATATTGACTGGCTCGGGTCTCCGACCTTGGCGGCGCTAGTGATCGTGCTGATGATGGCGTGGAAGTTTGTCGGTTACTATGCGCTCTTGTTTTTATCGGGTCTTGAAAGTATTCCGAAAGAAGTCTATGAGGCGGCTGAAATCGACGGTGCGGTCGGCTGGAAGCGGGTTTGGCACGTGACTATTCCAATGCTGTACCCTTCGTTTTATACGGTGACGATTTTAGCAGTCGGCTTGATGTTTGGCATTTTCACGGAGCCATATGTGTTGACGGGCGGCGGGCCGGAGTATGCGACCCATACGTGGCAGCTAGAGATTTACAACCAGGCCTTTGAAAAATTAAACGCAGGTTACGGAACGGCGGTCGCGATCATCAATTCGATCGTCACCTTTGCGTCGATTTTCATCTTTCGCAAGCTGTTGGAAAAATGGGGTGGCAGACATGGTTGGGAGTAAACGATGGAAGGTTGGCTTGCTTTATGTGCTGGCGTTTGCGGTTTTGTTCGTCATGGTTTTCCCGTATTTGTATATGGTGTTAGGCTCGCTTGCTCCATGGGATGAAGTCGATCGAAAGTTGATTCCGTCGTCATTGACATTGCGCTCGTATGAATGGCTGTTTCAAGGCGGTGAAGATGTCGTGCCGCGGCCGTGGCTTCGGGCGTTTTTCAACAGTTTGCTTGTCACATCGGCATCAACGCTTCTTATGCTGGTGACGGCGGTGATGGTCGGATATGCGTTGTCGAAAGTGACCTTTAAGGGGAGACAATGGGTCAATAACGCGATTTTGTTTCAAATGTTTTATCCGTCGATCATTTTGTTGATTCCGCTGTTTTTGATCGTCCGGTATTTCGGCTGGTACAACACGTATTGGGCGATGATCTTGCCGAAGGCCGTCAACTTGTGGGCGATTTTTATGTATACGAACTTTTTCCGTAGCATTCCTGATGAATTGATCGAAGCGGCCAAGATGGATGGGGCAGGACATCTCACCATCATTCGCCGCATTATCTGGCCGATGTCGCGCTCGATCACAACGATTATTTTCTTGTTCCTTTTCATGGAACGATGGGTGGAACTTCTTTGGGATATGCTGGTCGTCAATAACGAAAAGATGTTGACATTAAATGTATTGTTGGCGCAAATGTTTGGGCCGTATGGGGGGTATCCGGGGCCAATGTATGCCGCCTCAGTGTTACTCACGCTGCCGATTTTGATTTTGTTCATTTTGTTTAGCAAGAATTTTAAAGAAGGTATGCAGTTCATATTAAAATAATGAAACATCACGATGGAAAAGAGAGCAGGGAGAGACGTTATGCAGACGAGGATGCCGACAATGAAAACATGCAAAACATTGCTTGAGGAGCTCGCGCGTGCTCCACGACCGTTTCGAGCGGAGAAGCTGGCATTTGCCGGTGTTGGAGGTCGCGATGTGTACAACATTTCCGCGCCGTTCGAAGATGACGGTGAGTGGGTGATTGCCGGACGGGTGGAAGAGAGGGATAGCGAGCAGTCGGAAGTTTACTTTTTTGTCGAACGTGAGGGAACATGGGTGCCGCGCGAAGGGGCCCCGGTGTTTGCGTTGCAGGATCCGTTTATTTCGCGTGTGCACGGGCATCTCGTGTTTGGTGGGGTGGAGACGTTTCCGCACCCTGTGCTTCATGGGAAGTTATATTGGCGGACGGTGTTTTATCGTGGAAAAACGATGAATGAATTGATGCACTTTTTTACTGGACCTGATGGAATGAAGGATATTCGGCTTGTTGAATTGCGGGATGGATCTGTCGGTGTGTTCACTCGCCCACAAGGTGAAAAAGGTGGTCGCGGAAAAATTGGGTTCACCCGCGTCGGCTCGCTCGATGAACTGACGGTCAAAGCGATTCAAGACGCTCCTTTGATTCACGGTCAGTTTACCGATGAAGAATGGGGAGGCGTGAATGAAGCGCATTTGCTTGCCAATGGACTTGTCGGTGTCCTTGGTCATATCGCTTGTTTCGATCAGGAACGGAACCGTCATTATTATCCGATGGTATTTGCGTTCAATCCAGATACTGGGGAAGCGTCGGAAATGGAGTTGATCGCCACAAGGTCTCATTTCCTCGATGGGCCGGCGAAACGCCCCGATTTGGCAGACGTTGTATTCAGCGGCGGACTCGTGCGCAAAGGGGATGGCACAGCTGATTTTTACGCTGGAACAAGCGATGCCGAAGCACAAAAGTTAACGATTGTTGATCCATTTATGAAATACGAGAGGCAGGGATGATGATGCACCTTTACCGTTATGAAGAAAATCCGCTCATTACGCCGAATGATGTGCCGCCGTATCATGATGGGTTTGAAGTGATCGGTGCGTTTAACGCCGGGGTGGCGAGGTTTCAAGGGGATGTGTTGTTGTTGCTTCGGGTGGCAGAACGTCCCGTGTCGGATGACCCGAACGTGGTGAAGGCGCCGGTGTGGAATTCAAAGACAGGGAAGGTCGATATTTATGAGTTTCACAAGGACGACCCGCGCTATGATTTTTCCGATCCAAGGGTCATTAAAGAGGCAGGGACGGAACGATTTTTGTATTTGACGTCACTATCGTATTTGCGTCTTGCCCGCAGTCAAGACGGGCGGCGCTTTACGATTGACGATCGGCCGTTGATCTATCCTTCGAATGAGTTAGAGACATTTGGAGTGGAAGACCCGCGCATTACGTACATTGACGGGACGTATTACATTTATTTCAGCGCTGTGTCGCCCAAAGGGGTCGGCGAGGTGATGGTGTCGACGACCGATTTTCGGACGGTTGAGCATCACGGGATGATTTTTGCACCGGAGAATAAAGACGTGCTCATTTTTCCGGAGAAGATTAACGGCAAGTATTATGCGCTTCACCGCCCGGTGCCAAGAAGCAACGGCCGTCCTGAGGTGTGGATCGCTGAGTCGGACAATTTGCGTTACTGGGGAAATCACCGCTTTTTGTTCGGCTTGCGGGAAGGGAAATGGGACAGCGCCCGCATCGGCGGCGGTGCGGTGCCAATCAAGACGGAGCACGGCTGGCTTGAGTTGTACCACGGTGCGTCAGAAGACCACCGCTATTGCATGGGGGCGGTGTTGTTGGATTTAGATGACCCATCGAAAGTCATTGCCCGCTCGGAGCAGCCGCTTGTCGAGCCGGAAGCGGATTACGAAGTGAACGGCTTTTTCGGGCGCGTCGTATTCTCATGCGGAGCGCTCGTTGACGGTGACATCGTGAAAATGTATTACGGCGCCGCGGATACGTCAATGGCTTGTGTTGAGCTGCGGCTTAGCGAGATTTTGGCTTCGCTTGGTAAGGGATGAAAAAGAAAACCCACACATTGGAGCATGGACAGAAACGCCTAAACAGATTAGGCGTTTCTTTTTTTGTGGGGCTGATCGTGACAATGGTGTATTGCTCTCTCTTTCTGTTTAAAAAGAATCGAAACAAATTTCTTTTCGGCTAAGAAGATTTGATATAATGGAAAACAACATTGATTGATCGTACGTATAAATACTGAGCAGGATCAGTGTGAGGAAGCCGTTCCTGCGCTGGTCGAGGCAATGGTGGGTGAATGGCCACGTGGCAATCAAACGTTCATTATGGTTGAAGCTGTCAACGATTCAATTGATCATTCTGTTTTATTTGGTGGCGGTCGCGGTGTCGACGTTGTTGCTATGGTTGCCGGTTATGCACCGGCCGGGGGTGGAGCTTCGCTGGATTGACGCGCTGTTTACCGCGGCAAGCGCCATTAGTGTGACCGGGTTGACGGTCGTATCGGTTCCGGAGACGTTTAATACGCTCGGTGTTGTCGTTTTAGTTGTGATGATGCAAGTTGGCGGCATCGGGTTGATGGTGCTGAGTACGTTCATTTGGCTGTTGTTTGGCAAAAAAATCGGATTTCGTGAGCGGCAGCTGATCATGGCAGACCAGAACCGGCTCGCGTTGTCAGGGCTCGTGAAGCTCGCGCGGGAAATCTTTTTCTTGATTCTCGCGATTGAAGCGGTCGGTGCGCTTGTTTTGGGCGTGTATTTTTTGCGGTATTTTCCGACGTGGCCAGAAGCGTTTTTGCAGGCCGTGTTTGCGTCGGTCAGCGCGACGACGAATGCGGGGTTTGACATTACCGGCAAGTCGCTTATTCCGTTCGCCGGCGATTATTTCGTGCAAATCGTCCATATGCTCCTCATCATTCTAGGATCGATCGGATTTCCGGTGCTCATTGAGGTGAAAGAGTTTTTGTTTGCGCGCAACCGAGGAAGCTATCGGTTTTCGCTATTTACGAAATTGACGACCGTAACGTTTTTTGCCCTTGTCATTTTTGGCACGGTGGCGATTTATGCGCTTGAATGGAATCATTTTTTTGCTGGAGAGTCGTGGCATCGTTCGCTCTTTTATGCGCTGTTTCAGTCCGTGTCATCGCGCAGCGGTGGGCTGACGACGATGGATATGAACGAGTTTTCCCACCCGACGTTATTGCTTTTGAGCGCGATGATGTTCATCGGTGCTTCTCCGAGTAGCGTCGGTGGCGGGATTCGGACGACGACGTTGGCGGTCATTTTGTTAACGGTTTGGCATTATGCGAAAGGGCGCTCAGCAGTCAAAGTGTTCGGGCGCGAAATTCACGAGGAAGATATTTTAAAATCGTTTGTCGTTTTTATTGCGGCGCTGTTTCTTTGTTTTGCGGCGGTTCTTACGCTTTCCGTCTCGGAGTCGTCACTCCCTGTGGTCACGCTTTTGTTTGAAATATGTTCGGCATTTGGGACGACCGGGCTGTCGCTCGGTGTTACCCCCGAGCTTAGCCCGTTTGGCAAGCTTGTGTTGGTGATGTTGATGTTTATCGGTCGGGTCGGCATCATTTCATTTTTATGGCTGATCCGCGGCCGAGCGGTGAAAGATAGCTACCATTACCCGAAAGAACGGGTCATTATCGGCTAGAATAGGGGGAAGGAATCATGAAAAAAGTGCGCAAAGCGATCATTCCTGCGGCAGGGCTTGGGACGCGATTTTTGCCGGCGACAAAGGCGATGCCGAAGGAGATGCTTCCGATTGTCGATAAGCCGACGATTCAATATATTGTGGAAGAGGCGATGGCATCAGGCATTGAAGACATTATTATCGTCACCGGGAAAGGGAAGCGGGCGATTGAAGACCATTTCGACCATGCGTTTGAGCTCGAGCAGCTGCTCAAGCAAAAAGGGAAGCTCGATTTGTTGGAAAAAGTGAAAGAGCCATCCAAAGTAGACATCCACTACATTCGCCAAAAAGAGCCGAAAGGATTAGGGCATGCGGTGTGGTGCGCCCGCAGTTTCATCGGGGATGAACCGTTTGCGGTGTTGTTGGGTGACGACATCGTTCAAGCGGAAACGCCGTGCTTAAAGCAGCTCATTGATCAATACGAGCAAACATTCAGCTCGGTGATCGGCGTCAAGCGTGTGCCGGAGGAAGAGACGCACCGTTACGGGATCATCGATCCGCTCGAGCAGCGGGGCCGCCGCTACCAAGTGCGTCGTTTTGTCGAAAAACCGGCTCCAGGCACGGCGCCGTCCAATTTGGCGATCGTTGGCCGTTATGTATTGACGCCGGAGATTTTCTTGTTTTTAGAGAAGCAAGAAGTCGGTGCGGGTGGGGAGATTCAGCTGACCGATGCGATCGGGCGGCTCAATGAAATTCAGCGTGTCTTCGCCTATGAGTTCGAAGGGAAACGGTACGATGTCGGGGAGAAGCTCGGCTTTATCGAAACGACGATCGAGTTTGCCTTGCAAAACAAGGAGCTGCGCGACGATTTGCTTTCGTTTTTAGAGCGGATGGTGACAGAGGCGAAAGGATCGGCTGAGTGAACGATTCGCCGCACGCCTCTGCTAGCAACGATCAAGAGTCGGGCGGTTAGAGGGAGTTTCAAACCGCGAAATCTCTTGGTCTTGAGCTTTATCCTAAGC
This sequence comes from Geobacillus sp. FSL K6-3411, assembly GCF_037965715.1. NCBI lineage: Bacteria > Bacillati > Bacillota > Bacilli > Caryophanales > Anoxybacillaceae > Geobacillus > Geobacillus sp. FSL K6-3411. The sequence goes on along the minus strand of NZ_CP150187.1, from coordinate 3,387,199 downwards.
CGAGAGGCCCGCTACTTCCTAGCGTGAGCGCAGGGAGAAGTGTTCAATATCAGAGGAATGATGCCATCAACAACAAAGCGTAAAAAATGTTTTTCTAATAGATAACCATTGATGTGTAGCGTTCTCTAAAGTCACTAGTATGCAGAAACCGCGGTGTTCACTGGCTTTTTCTGTGTCGATGAACGTTGGCACAGCAAGTGGCGCACGCGAAACAGCAGGGGGACGGATGAACAATGGCGAACGAATCAAAGCAGAATGGCCGTTTCCAAGTAAAAAGAATTTATGAACAATACGACGATTCCGATGGCACCCGCATTCTTGTTGACCGCCTTTGGCCGCGCGGGGTGGCGAAAAGCGCGGCGCGCCTCGACGGTTGGCTGAAGGAGATCGCCCCGAGTCCCGAGTTGCGGCAATGGTTCGGCCATCGGCCGGAGCGGTTTGCCGAGTTTGCCAGAAAGTACGAGTGGGAGTTGTCCACCGATGAAACGAAGCGGGCGCTTGTGGGCGAGCTGCTTTCGCTTTCCGGGACGGTGACGTTGCTTTACGCGGCCAAAGATGAGCGACATAATCATGCCGTTGTTCTTTGCGAGTTTTTGCGCCGAATGGGCTGAGAACGAGCGAACGACGAGGAGGGATAAGCGATGATTCGCGCGATCGTCGGTGATTTGACGAAGGTGGAAGGGGTCGAGTACATTTGCAATGCCGCCAACGGCATTGGACCGATGGGCGGCGGAGTGGCGGCGGCGATCCGTCGGGCAGGCGGCCGCGCCATTGAAGAGGAAGCAATCCGCATCTGCCAAGCGCAAGATCCACAACCAGGGGATTTGTATGTGACTGGAGCAGGGACGTTGCCGTTTCGTGGTGTCATTCATCTCGTGACGATGAAGCAGCCCGCAGGGCAGACATCGTATGCGATCGTCCGCCAATGCCTTGAGCGGCTGATCACATATTGTCGGGAGCACGGGATTAAGCACGTGGCGCTTCCAGCTTTAGGAACAGGAGTTGGTGGGCTGGATAAAGGGAAAGTGGCAAAGCTGTTTCGTGAGGTGCTTGAGCCTGTGATGGATGTGGAGTTTGTCGTGGTCGATATCGATGAGTCGTTTATCCAGCAGGTTTAGTTAAACAAATAAGGAAGAAAAAGGGCCTTGACAACGCTCGGCCCTTCTTTTTTTTGGCAAAGAATAACACGTTTCGTGATTCACCATATCATATTATAATATAAAACACAAAAAAGTTTCTTTCACTTCCTGATCCGGCTAACGGGAGGTGGCATCGTCGTTGGTGTCTGAGTGATGAAGCCGGTGTGAAAAGGAAGTTTGGTGTTTCCTGTTCGAACCGCGACCAGGAAAAACGGCCAAAAATGCCGTCTATGGCGTTTTTGGCATCGTCCGGAGGGATGAATCATGTTATTTCAATTCCCAACTTTAAAGACATGTGAAATGCTAGTTGACGAGTTTCGTCTGGCTCCGCAGCCGTTTGAACCGAAAAAATTGCGCTTTGCGGGTGTCGGGGACCGGGACGTTTATAATATTTCCGCGCCGTTTGAAGATGACGGTGAGTTTGTCATTGCTGGGCGCGTTGAGTCGCGCGACAGTGAGCAATCGGAAGTGTACTTTTTCGTTGAGCGCGAGGGCGTCTGGGTTCCGCGCGAAGGAGCGCCAGTGTTTGCTTTGCAAGATCCGTTTGTAGCGCGCATTCACGGGCAACTTGTGTTTGGTGGGGTGGAAACGTTTCCACATCCGGTGTTTGATGGCGCGCTCAGCTGGCGGACAGTCTTTTACCGTGGCGCAAACATCCGTGGGTTGAAAAAATTTGCGGAAGGGCCGGATGGGATGAAAGATATCCGCCTTGTCGAACTGAAAGACGGCTCGATCGGCGTCTTTACTCGCCCGCAAGGAGAAAAGGGCGGCCGAGGGAAAATTGGTTTTACTCGCATTTTTTCGCTCGATGACTTGACGCCGGATGTGATTGAAGCAGCTCCGCTTCTTGACGCCCAATTCACTGATGAGGAATGGGGCGGCGTGAATGAGGCGCATTTGTTGGCGAACGGGCTTGTCGGTGCGCTCGGCCATATCGCCTGCTTTGACGAGCACGGCAACCGTCATTACTACCCGATGGTGTTCGTCTTAAATCCAGAGACGATGGAGCGCTCTGAACTGGAATTGCTTGCGCTTCGCTCTCACTTTTTAGACGGGCCGGCGAAACGGCCGGATTTAGCGAACGTTGTCTTTAGTGGCGGACTCATCCGCAAAGGGGACGGGACGGCTGAGCTGTACGCTGGTGTGAGCGATGCCGAGGCGCAAAAAATTTCGCTGATCGACCCGTTTGTGAAGTATGAATCGCAAGAGCTTGATCGAATGTATGCTTCTGTCTAAACGGAAGATGAAGAAAAAGGATCGGCATTGGTGGACAGACCCTCATGGGGGCTGTTTCCGGCCGATCCTTTTTCTATATTGTCCGGCGGATTTCTTCTTCGATTTGTTGAATCACATCACCGACGTTCGCGTGAATTACGCTGCCGGGAAAGCGGAGCACTTTCCAGCCTTTGCGTCGTAAATAGGCGTCTTTTTTCTGATCGTGCCGCTTTTGTTCCGGTGTCGAATGGTACGCCCTGCCGTCGCACTCGATGGCGATTTTGTATTGCGGCAACGCTAAATCAATCCGGTAGCGTGCCGGTGGAACGACGTACTGCGCCTTCACGTTATAACCGCTCCACGTTAGCGCCTCATACAATTTTCGCTCGATGGGACTTTCGCATTTAGCATATTCCCAATCAAACGACAGCGACTGAGATGGATGGCGTTTCTCCCAGATTTCGTGCCGGACAAACAAGACAACAGCCGCTGCAATCAATCCGAAGAAAACGAGATATTCGATCATGACCATCACCTAATCATAGGATAGACAAGTTTGGGCGAAGGTAACCGTAGCGAGAAGTTCATGACATAGGCATTTTTTTATGGGCATCTATTTGTAATTCGTCCAATGATCGGAATATAGTAGAATGGGAATGACCTAAACGGGCGTGATGTATCCATTTGCAAAACCATCGAATCGTACGATCTTTACATAAAATTCAATTCGTTTGCGGTGCCAACGAGTCGTGGATCATCCATCCGATGAAACAAGACGTGATCGTCTATGCGCTTAATGAGGAACGATGACACCCACAGCTCGATGTCTAGACGAAAATTCACATCGTTCGTTCCGCTGCTCGAAGGCAAAAAACAGCGTCGGAATACGTGATATGATCCCCTGATAGTAGACAGAAAAAAGAAAGCACATGAATCTGTCTACTATGGAGGGGGATTTTTCTATGAGGAAAACACGAAAAACCTTTGATGTAAAGTTGAAAAGCTGTGGATATATATTTGATGAACAATGAAGGGGAGGGGAAAGCTCGAAAATCCACCGATCCCGCTTGTCGTTCCTCTTGTCACATCCATTTCCCATAACTGATTCGAGCCGGTAATCATGCGATTTCGATCGAGTTTCTTCGGATATACAATCCGTTTCTCTCGCTGCGGACGTAGTAAGCCCATCGCTTGCTTCTTTCAATACTTGTAGCTGAATTTCCTTCGAATGTTTTCTTCGTTTCATGTACATCAAAAGCCCCCCTTCATTTGGTCACTTCGATGATAAAAACACCTCATCGAGTGTCCAAATTCATTAGGGGGTTAATGAGGACTCAGGCTGCTTACATGTGCTTTTTTATTCGTATCTACTTGACAGGAGGGGCACTTCAAAGTGGCCCACGTTTTGTTTTCCCGTCTCACGTTTGTCATACTGCGTTATCGATTTTTACCGTCTCATCTGTCGTGTTTCCCGCTCTTTCAACTTTTCTTCCATCCGCTTCAGCAACTTTTCCCACGGGTTTTCCGCCGTTTTTTTCTTGCGCTTTCGTTTTTCTTCCGCCATGCTCAAGCGCCTCCTTTCGCTGCGGCCGATAAGGCGAGCAAGTCGCGCAGCTCATCGTCAGACAGCTCGGTGATCCACGTTTCGCCTTCAGTGATCACATCAGCGAGCGCTTGCTTTTGTTCGAGCATCTCGTCAATTTTTTCTTCAATTGTCCCGGTCGTGATCAGCTTATGGACGTGGACGAATTTCGTTTGCCCGATACGGTAGGCGCGGTCAGTCGCCTGGTTTTCGACGGCGGGGTTCCACCAACGGTCGAAATGGATGACATGGTTGGCGGCGGTTAAGTTGAGCCCGGTGCCGCCTGCTTTGAGCGACAAAAGGAAAATCGGCGCTTTTTTCGCTTGGAACTCATCCACCATCCGGTCGCGCGTTTGTTTTGGGACGCCTCCGTGCAAAAACAACACCGGCTCATCAAACAAGTCGGAAAGCAGCTGTTGGATCATCTCGCCCATTCGCACGTATTGCGTGAAGATGAGGCACGATTCGTCGTTGGCGCGGATTTGCTCGATCAGTTCGATGAGCTTTTCGAGCTTGTGCGACCGTTCAACGAGCTGGCGGGGGCGGCGTTCTTTCAAATACAGCGCCGGATGGTCGCAAATTTGCTTCACACCGTTTAGCATTTGCAAAATCAAGCCGCGCCGCGCAAACGGACTGGCTTCCTTTGCCCGTTCGAGTGTGTCGTTGACGAGCTGCTCGTACAAAGCCGCCTGTTCAGCTGTGAGCGGGCAGTATTCTTTTTGTTCGAGCTTATCCGGCAAGTTGAGCGCAACCGCTTCATCCGTTTTCGTCCGCCGCAAGAGAAACGGACGGATGAGTGTTTGCAGCGCCGCTTTTTTATGGGCATCGCCTTCTTTTTCGATCGGTCCGGCAAAGCGGCGTTCAAACTCGGCCGCACTGCCGAGGTAGCCCGGGTTGAGGAAGTGGAAGATGCTCCAAAGTTCGCCGAGACGGTTTTCAACCGGCGTGCCGGATAAGGCGATTTTATGTTTTCCGCTCAAGCGGCGGATGGCGCGCGCTTGTTTTGTTTGCGCGTTTTTAATGTTTTGCGCTTCATCCAAGCAAATGACGTGCCAGTGCATCTGTTTTAAATCGTCATGGTCTAAATGGGCAAGGTTGTAAGACGTAATGACGAGATCGGCCTCGCCTGCCGTTTGCACGAACGCATCGTTTTTCGCCCGGTTCGGTCCATGGTGCACGTAGACGCGCAAGTCTGGGGTGAAGCGGGCGCATTCCTTTTGCCAGTTGCCGATCACGCTTGTCGGGCAGATGAGCAACGCCGGCGTGTCCGGGCGTTCGATTTCTTTGACGTGCGCCAAATAAGCAAGCAGCTGCACCGTTTTGCCTAGCCCCATGTCATCGGCCAAGCAGGCGCCAAAGCCGAATCGGCGCAAAAAGACGAGCCAGTCGACGCCGCGCTGCTGGTACGGGCGGAGCGTGCCGCGAAACGACGGCGGCACATTCGCTTTCGGCAATCCATCCAGCTGCTGGAGCTGGCGGATGAACGCGCGGAACTGATCATGGACGTCAATGTGGATCGGGATCGATTCGTCCGTTGCCTCTTCGCGCTCCTCTGCTTCTGAAAGCAGCGTTTGCGCCACGATATCGTGGATCGGCACGCCTTCTTTTTTCGCCTTTTCCATGAGCGCCTGGGCGCGGCGGACAAGGGCGGGGTCAAGGATGAGCCATTGGCCGCGCAGGCGAATGAGGCGCCGCTTTTGTTCCGCCAAAGCGGCAAACTCCTCTTCCGTCAGCTCAATCCCGTTGGTCGCGACGCGCCAATCGAAATCAGCGAGCCGCTCAAGGCCGAACAGTGATTCGGCGTTGACGGAAGGCGACAGTTTCGCTTTGATCGACAGCTGCGCCTGGCGGATGTCGTGCCACCAGTCGGGAAGCAAGAGGCGTACGCCCGCTTCGGTGAGCTTTAAGCTGTCTTCGGACAAAAAACGCCACGCTTCTTCATTAGACAGTTCCGTCCGCAGACCCTCCCCGGCGTCAAGCCACGGCACGATCGCGCAAATGCGGCGAATGGCGCGCTGGATCGATGATTCATATGGGCGCCAGGCGCGCGGAATATCACGGGCAGAGGCGATGACGCTGTCGTCGATGGCGATGAACACCGCTTCCAGCGTCCATGCGTCGCCGTCCTCAGGCGGCTCGACGAGGCGAAGCCCGACCGTAAACGGCGGCCGGTCGCCGAGCCAGCCGATTTGTTCCAGCCAATCGTCTTCCGTTCCGATCCATTGGCCGCTGGGGGAGGCGATTAATGGATAAGCGCGAACGATGTCGCCCCAAATGCCGCGCAGCTCTGGGTCGCGCGACAGCCAGTCGGCGATTGCCAGCGACCGCCATGCCGCAACAAGCGGGTGCGGATCGTCTTTGAGCCCGCGCCAACGCGTCCGCTCAGCTTCGGCCCATTCAGACGGCTGCCCTTGTTTCCACGCCGAGAAATCGGGACGGAAGCAGCGTGTGCGCACATCGTCGATGATTTGCTTCGCCCATGTTTCAAGCTGGGCGGTGAACTCATCTCCCCATTTGATGGAAAGAAAACGGTTGGACGGGCGCCAGGCGAAAAACGTGAGCGCCTGCCACGGGGACAGCCGCACCGCGTCGCGTCCGTGGACGGTCGCGACATCAAGCAAGGTGCCGTAAAAGGTTTCTTCATGCCAGGCGAACACAAGCGGCGCCCAGCTCGAAACACGGTCCGGGCCGCTGAGCCAGAAGCATCGTCCTTCTTCGCTCCACTCACATGAAAGGGTGATCGTCTGCAACGCTTGTTCCATCATAGAAGCAATTTTCCTTTCTCCACTTCTTCATGAAACGCGCGCATGCGCGCTGTTTTGGCTAGCAGCTGTTCAAGATACATCTGCCATTCGTTCATTCGTTTCAACGATCGGTAGCACGCACGCAATTTTTTTAAATATTGCACGGCGACGCGATAGCTTGCGCGGTTTTTCGCCTCGACAAAACGCATGACCGCTCGGTGATACAATGGCAAGACGAGCGCCGGGTTTTGTTTTTGCAGCATGGCGAGAAATGTTGGATCAATGTCATGGGCGGTGGCGTCCACCCATAAGTATAAGTCGACTACATCATGGTAGCGCCTTTGACCGAGCAGCCAATGAACGTAGCGGTTCGCGCTGTATGGGAAGCATGCGGCCAACAGCTTCTCATAGTCGTCCCATTTGTTGTGTTGGCGAGCGTATGATTCGTACAGCCGACCGATTTCGTTGACAAACGGCGACCGCTCCATCTCTGGAAGAGCGGATATGTAGAAGGCAAGCTCTTGCTTTCCTTTCGCCCAAAATGATGCGAAACGTTCCGGCGAATGCGAGGATGCGAACCGCTCCATCCAATCGATAAAAAACGGAGCCGCTTCCTTGGGATGTTGGCGGTAGATGGCGAGCGCTTCGTCATCTTCGCCGAGTAAAAAGGCGAGATGGGCGGCAGCTAGCAACAGAGTGGTTGACTGTTTTTCCGTTGCCAGGCGGATCAGCGTTTCTTTCTCTTGCCGGCGCTGCGCTTCTTTCGTGAACAGCAGCTCCCAAGCGGTTGTGTATAGGCTGTAGACGAGTGAAGGGGACGCCTTTCCCCACCGCAGCAACAACTCCCGTACATACGGGATCGTCTGTTCGATGTGCGTTTCAACAGACGGGGGCAGCAGTTCGGACGGAAACCGTTCCAACGTTTCGAACCATTCGTCGGCGATATAATCGACGTCTTGTTGCCACGAAAACTGCTCGTATGATCCGAACAACAGCCCACGGTCCCAACCGCGTTCGCGTCCGTATTCGAACAAATGGTCAAGCAAAAACAAGGCCGCATGAAAGCGATGCAACGAACGGACAGCGCTGTGTTTCGGGCTGTTTTTGACGAGTTGCGGAAACAGTTGATGGGACAAGCGGTACGGCCAATCATTGCGGCGGCGGTGGCGGGCGCTCCACTCGTCCAATAGGTCGGCGAACTGCTTCCGCCATTGGGCGACCGATTCCGCTGTGTTTGGTTCAGACGGTGTTTGGACCGATGCCGCTTTCCGGTTCGGTTTTTTCTTTCCTTGTTTCCATTGCCGCAACAACTCGCCGTTGTCAAATACATTTCCGTACACGTAAAAGAACAGCGCCAGTACGTGCGGGCAAAGATCTTCCGCCCCGCATGGGCAGCTGTGGAGGGAGATGTCCGACAAATCAAGCGTCACGTCATGAATGGCGGTGTCGATGACTTTTCCTTCGATAAAATCGCTGTCTATGACCATGACGTTATACACCAACCCTTGCCGTGACAATTCCCGCCCTTTTTGGATGACATGTTGGAAGAGAGAAAACGGCCATTCCCGCTGCAAGTCGGCAGCGGCTTTTTGCAACAGAGGTTTGGAGATTGCGGTCTGCAACATATCAGTCCGTCCTTTCCGTCCATTGTGCATCATGGGTTCCCGAAGAAAGCCCCCGTTTTCCGTTCATTCTTTATATCTACTTATTATAGCATGGCGGATTGTACTGTTGCTATGTTTGTTTGGCGTGGGATTTATTCCTAATTTTCTCTCTGTTATGATACAATGAACATAACGGCAAGGCCGAATCGAAGGAAAGCGGGTGACGATATGACGGTGTCGCGGAATGCCCTTTGTCCGTGCGGCAGCGGCAAAAAGTACAAGCATTGTTGTGGAAAGCAAGAGGCGGTTTCGATTTCGTCATTGATTGACCGCGAGTTGATCGAATGCATGAATGATATGCGTCAGTTTGTTTTGCAGCGGTATGAGAGGGAGGCGGAAGAGCTTTTAGACCAGTTCCCGCTTGATGAGATGCCGGAGGAACTCGAGCTTGGCGTGCAGATCATGGCGGTGAACTGGATGTTGTTTTGTTGGCCGGTTGATGAAACAGGACAAACGATCTTTTCTGCTTACCGGAAAAGCCGTCATTGGGAGCGGTGGCGCCCGTCCGTTCAGGCGCACATCGAGAGGTGGGAAGGAGCCGTTCCGTCGCTTGGCGAGTTCATCGGCTATGATGACGACAATCGCCCCGTTGTCCGGGATTTGTTGACGGGAGAGGAAAAGATCGTTCATTTATTGACTTCCGATCAATGGCCGAGCGTGATCGAAACAGGAGATGTGGTGTTCGGCTTCCTTGTGCCGTACCAAGACGTGTTCACGTGTTTCACAGCGGTGTTTCCGCTCCCGGCGTCAGGGAAAGATCGATTGCTTCGGGCGATTCAACAAGAAGGGGAGTGGAGCGGTCAGCCATCGGCTTTATGGATGCGCGATCGGTTCGTCGCTGTGCTTTCCGATGTGCTCTTGGAGTGGCTTTGGCAGTTCGCCAAACAGTTCAAATGGGATGATCCGAAACAAGCGGCCGTCATTCGCGAGCTCGATGAAAACGAGCCGGAGGCGCCAGCGGCGCTGCTCAATCAAGCGTTCGCCATATGGGCGATCTATTGCGGAAAAACATCCCGCCTCCCTTATTCGGTTCCCGTCTACGCGGCGGCGCTCCGCTATGTGGCTGGGCATTTGATGAAGGCGGAAGGATCGGAGGTGGAAGACATCGCCGATCGGTATGACGTGATGCCAGAAGATGTGCGATCGGCGGCGTTGGATTTTTTCCTGATGGCTGTTGATGATGAAGACGACGAGCAATGGCTCGATGACTGGGAGGAAGACTGGTTCGAAGAGGAAGGGGATGAGCTTGATGCGCGCATCAATGAATGGATCGATGACATCGATCTGATGTTGATGCGTGAAGGATGGGACGAGAAGCGAGTCAACCGTCATATTGACCGCGCCATCCGTTCGTGGAGGGATGAGGGCCTGCTTGAGGAAGTGAATGAAAAAGAATTGCGTAAAGAACTCCGCGATGTAGCGTGGGAGATCTTCACCGATCGGGGATTCATCTAGAAGCTGGCAGAAAAACGGGCGCTGCGCGCAAGTCAGCGGCATTTCGTCAGAAAGGAAAGCCGGTTCCACAAGGGCTCTCTCATTCAAACATCATTGGGCTCAACCCAAGCCCTCTATAAGTAGAAACAGGGAATGGAATGCGTTCCATTCGTGAAACTCCAAAAAAAGCGGCGGGGAACGATCGGTTTTGACCGAATCCATAATGGATTGGGAAAAATGGCTTTGTGCGCGATTCCGACAGTTTTTAATATCTTGGTCGCCGTTTTGGAAAGGAATGATTAGAAGGGAGGATTTTGCATGGCAATCGGCCGAAATGACCCGTGCCCGTGCGGAAGCGGGAAAAAGTATAAGAAGTGCTGCATGAACAAACAGCAGGAGCGTGAAATCAAGCGGGTGCGGCAGCGCCGCTTTTTTGACCAAAAATATGAGCTGTCGCAAATGGTGCAGCGGTTTTTGGATGAATCGCTGTCTTATGATGAACGCGAAGCGGTCAACCGTACATTTCGCCGAATGATCGAACAAAAGGATCATCGTGAAGAGTTGAAGGTGTTTGAGACGCTTTGGCGTTTTTTCCTCCATCGTTATCCGAATGGATTGCGCGGCGTTGAATGGTTTCAACAGGAAAAAGGGCGTCGTCTGTCTCCGGAGCTCAAGGAAATGTTGGACCGCTGGGTTCGACTTGTGCCGCGCCTTGTGCAATTTGTCGATTTGCATGATGAAGGAGGAGTGGCGGTCGACCGGTTGACGGGCGAGAAACTTCTCATGCCGTATTGCGAGACATTGGAGGTTGTGCGCCCTTGGGGCGGCATGTTTGCCTTTTTGGAGCCCTTTGACGGCGGCTATTACGTTTGCGGTGTATCATCGATTGTGGATCCGAAGGGCGTGGAACGGGCGGAAGAGAACATTCGCGTCTTGTTGACGCAAACCGATTGGCCGTATGAAAAGGTAGCCGTTGAACATTTTCTCGATATCGTTGATGCAGGCTATCCTCCGAGGGCGGACGATGTGCAAGAGGAGCGCACGCGATGGACGTATGAATACGAATGCCAGGAAGCCGCTGAGGCGATGAGGAAGCTTGCTTCGATCGGACGCGCTCACATTGATCATGACGATGGGGAGAAAGTGGAAGGTTCATGGTGCACCAATGTGTACCATTATGTCGGAGTGATTTCCCCCAAGCCGATTCATGTGTTTGAATTAGGCGGGTCATTATCCGCTCATCGGTCGCGTCTCGTGTTGTCTACCGAGGAGGAAGGGACGGCCGAACAGCTCGTGTCGCTGCTGCAGGCGTTTGGGTATTCCCCAAAAGAACGAAAACGGGGGACAGAAGCCGTTTTGCGCCGAAAAGGGATCGAAAACGTTTCGCTTCATATTGATTCAGACCCAGACTCTCCCCCTTGGGTGGCAACGATGGCCGGATTGGATGTTCAAATGGAAAAAGCCCTTCACACCCCGCTTGAGAAATGGAATGGAAAAACCCCTCACGAAATGGCGCGCGAGGGGCGTGTGCAGGAAGTGGATGAGTGGCTGAAAGAGTATGAATTCCATTTGTTTAACATGCAAGAACGAGCCAATTTGCCGGTGCTCATCGGAGTGAATCCCATTCGCTCCCGTTATGGATTGCCCCCATCTCCGTTTAGCTCATCACATCGTCTTTCGGACTTATGGAAAATGAAATGGATGGGGCCGGAAAGAACCGAGACATTGTTGATCCGCGCGGAATGGGAAGGGATGTATTTTACCGATGACGCATTGGCGTTTTATAACGAAGTCATCGTGAGCGGAGAAAAAGAGGCCAAAGAGGCGTGTTGGGCCGTGGTTTTGCTCGTGTGTGAATATATGACCGGGCGGACGTTTTCATCGTGGGAGGACGTAGGAGAAGAAGAATGGAAACAATGCATCGTCGAGCAAATCCCGTCAAGATGGAGTTCGTTTTCATGGGAAGTGGTGAGCCGAGCGCTCGATATGTTGCTTGAGTGGGCCGATTGGCTGGACCGCCGTTATGGAACGAATCATCGAACTGTTGTTTGTGCCGTGCTGGAAGAGGTCAGAAGCGAATTGGAACATTGCTTTGCTTTGCTGGATGAATGGAGGGGCGAGAACGGAAAGGCGGATGAGGAACTGATGGCTTGGCAGCTTGCTCGTTTGTTTGGTTTGCCTATTCCCCTTTCCGTCGGTTTCTCGTTTTTCCGCGTCAAGCGTGTGGAACAGGGGAAGGCGGTGCTGGATTGGCTTGCCCATAACCGAACGGTGACATGGGACATTCCGAAGCGGGCAGAGCCGCATCTGTTGCCGGGCATGTATATCGTCGCCGCGACCGATCGCAACGGCAAGCTGGACGATCTTGCCCGCGTGTATCCGCCGTCTTTCTCTCCGTACGTAGAGCCGTGGCTTCAGGCGTTGCAAGAGTGGCCAGACAAGGTGGAGAAAGAACGGGCTGCGTTTCAAGAGCGCCTGCTTGTCTCGTTGTCCCGTTTGCTTCGCCGGCCGTAGGCGTCCCGATGAATGACGGGGCGCTTGTTTCTCTCGGCTCGGCCTCTATGATTCTCCATTATGCAGGCAAGACCAATGGTAAGAGTCATTCATATTCTTAGGATTTTGGTCCATCACCATAACGTGTGCTTGAGAAGCAGGGTTTTTCTCGTTTTACCTAGAAACGGATGAGGACGCGAATGATCCAAGAATCCTACACCTTTAGGAGTGCGGAGTGTCAACCGGCATGAAAATCATGGATTGGCTGATTTTCTCCTTGGAGAAGGAAATATGGCATGTTTTGAAAAAGCCAAGGGCACCTTTTGGTGAAGAACCAGGATTTTGGTTAGGCATAAAAAATGGAATGCGAATCGATGTTCTCGACATGAGCGGCGGAAGTCCCAAAGTGCTTGCGATATGTGTTGCTGAAAGCAGTTCCATCACACGTTGATCGTGAATGTCTCCCCAAGGTGTTTAGCTGGCCCGAGCGTTAGCGTAGAGGGGGAGAACGTTCAATGACTATGATACAAAGAAAGTAGGTAGCTATATGGCGAAGGCATCGCGAAACAATCTTTGTCCATGCGGCAGTGGGAAAATGTACAAGCATTGTTGTGGAAAGCAAGAGGCGGTATCGATTGCATCTATTATTGAGCGCGAGCTGGTCGAATGCATGCAGGATGTGGTCTTGTTTGCGTCGGAGCGATACGAGGACGTGTTGGTGGAAACGATGGCGGAATGCTCGTTTCAATGGTTTCCGGAAGAGTTAGAGGCGGGCGCTCATTTATTGTTGACGGATTGGGCTGTTTTTTGCCGGCCGGTGGATGAGAAGGGGACAACAATCTTTTCGGCGTACATGCAAGACCGGCGCCGCAACCGTTGGCGGCCGGCGGTGCAAGCGCATTTGGAGCGATGGACGGAGGGAATTCCGTCGTTTGGTGAGATCGTCCGTTTCGACGAAGAGCGGCGTCTCATGGTGCGCGATCTTGTGAGCGGGGAAGAAAAACGCGTCCGTTTTTTAACGTCCGAGCCCGTTCCGCCGGCTGAAGAAGGGGACGTTTTGCTTGGCTTCCTCCTTCCATATGGGGAAGAGTTTACGTACTTTATAGCCGCTCTGCCGTTTCCAAAGAACGGAAGAACACGGCTCGCCCATGCGATTGAGGCGGAGAGAAAACGAAGGGGGAAAGCGGCAGACGCGTTTTGGCGAACATCGTTTCCAGAAGCGCTCGATCTGGCTCTTCACGAATGGCTATGGCAGCTGTCGGCTGAATTGGAGTGGAACGATCCTGACGAAGAAGCGGTTCTTCACGAGCTGAAGCGGAGAGAAGAAAAGACATCGTCCCGGGTGCTTAGCCATGCGGCGTTCTTTTGGCGCATGTATTGCGAACAAGATGAACCGGCCATCGATGACCCGGTCGTGTATGCAGCCGCGCTTCGCCATGTTGCCGGTCAGATGGCGGAAGAGGAGTTCATGGATGCAGAGGAAGCGGCTGCACGCTACGGAGTGGCGGCCGAGGAAGTCGAATCAACTTCCATGGAATTTATCTTGTTCGCGGTCGAGATGCTGGATCGCGATGAGGATGGCGAGTGGGATGATGACGATGAGGAATGGCTTGATGATGAGTGGGATTTCGAAGAAGGCATGATAGACGGCGATGAGTTGGATGCCGCGATTGACGAATGGCTTGACGAAGTCGAAGAACTGTTTGACGACGAAGGTTGGGACACCGATCAAGTCCATCGCTTGATCGACAAAGCGATCCGAACATGGAAAAAGGACGGTTTGCTTGAGGGAGTCGACGAAGCCGAACTGCGTGAAGAACTCGAGGAGCTCGTCTGGCAAACATTTGCGGGGCGGGGGTTTTGTTAAGAACATACAGCGCATCCATGGGAGAAGGTGCCCAGCCGTTGTTTTGGACGCCTTCTCCCCCTTTGCTACAGATGGATGTAGGATAACCGCTTGTTCACCTCCTCGATGTTAAACGCATCGGGATCAAAATCTTCGCCTTTCATGTCATACATCCAGTCAAGTCGTTCAAGCAGTTCCGGATCCGTAAGGGAGTCTTGGTTTGCTGCTGATTCGAGCAGCTCCAAATAACCATAGACGCCGCCGCAATCCTCGGGAGGGCATGCCCGTTTCCCTTTCAGGCAAGTGGCGCGTTCCAGCGGTTTGGGGAGTGTTTCAATCTTTTCGACGGTGATGGTATGGCGCCAGTAGTCGCCAAAATCGTAAATGTACAGAAACTTTTGTTTTTCTTCCGTCAGCCATTGCTGCAATTGAATGCGGCGGGCGTCCAACCGCTCTTTTCCAAAGTGGAACGAGTCCCAATCGTCCGGGATGCTTACAAGCGCGTTTCTGAGATCGAACTCGTATAAATGAGCTTGTTCCCAACCCATTGCTTCTTGGATGATGAGATGAAGATCGTGAAATGTTGCATGTCCGGGAACAAGGACGCGCCGCCAAATCGGCGGACGGATGCCGTTTAAGGATATTTTTAACTGATAGGCGGTTTTGGAGCGACGCGGTTTCTTTGATGTCGTGCTTTTGCTTTTTGGTGTTTCCGTCCATCGACCGTGCGGATGGGAAGTTTTCGTTGAATTAAGCTTCGTCATCAATTCGTCGATCAAGTCGATGAGTCTTTTCTCTTCCATGAATATCGTCTCCTTTTTTAGGATTGTTTTTGTATACTTATAGTTTAACCTGTTTCTGAAAGAATCAAAATAATAATAATGGTGATAGAAATTAGAAAACGAAATTGATTCAAGGAGGGAGCCGTATGTCGGTCGGCCGAAACGACCCGTGTCCGTGCGGGAGCGGGAAAAAGTATAAAAAATGCTGCATGAACAAAGCGATGGAGGAAGAGGCGAAAAGGGCGCGGCAACATCGGTTTTTTGAACAGAAGTATGAGCTGTCGCAACAAGTGCACCGTTTCTTAGAGGAGGCGCTCTCCTACGCCGAACAACGGGCGATAAAGCACGCGTTCCGTCAGGCCGTTCGGGAAATGAAACACAGTGAGATGCTTGAGCCGCTTGAAACGCTTTGGTACTTGTTCGTTCACCGTTTCCCAAACGGGATGCGCGGCGTTGAATGGTTTTGGCGCGAGAAAGGACGCCGTTTATCTTCGGAATTGCAAAACATGCTTGACCGGTGGGTTCGGCTTGTTCCGCGTCTCGTTCAGTTTGTGGACCGCGGTGAAGACGGGGGGACAGCGGTCGACCGATTGACGGGGGAAACGTTGTTTCTGCCATTTAGCGAGACGATGCCGGATGTAGTGCCTTGGGGCGGTATGTTTGCGTTTCTCGAGCCGTTTGACGGCGGTCATTATATCCAAGGGGCTGCCTCCATCGTTGGGCCGGACGGAGTGAAGAAGGCCGAGGAACGAATGCGTTCTCTCCTTCAAGAGACGAACATGCCGTACGAAGAGTTGGCATTTTCCCGTTTTCTTGATATTGTCGACGCGTGTCACAGTGCTTCTTCATTACAGGAGCGCGGGACGGAAGCAGTTGAACAATGGACGGTCGTCTACGACATGCCTGATGCGCGCAACGCCCTCCGTCAGCTGGAACGACATGGAATCGTGATCGTGGATGAGGAAACGGACGAAGCCGTCAAAGGTTCACTGCGCGGTGTGACGTATGAATATCACGATGATCTTGCCTCCAGCCCGATTTATCTGAACGAACTAGCCGGCTTTGTAGAGGGGCAGGGGCGGACGATGACGCTCTCCACCTTTGATGCGGACGCCGAACGAGTGCTGACAGAGGCGCTTAAAGCTATGGGGATGCGGGCCAACGTGGTGTCGCGCTCTGTAAAGACGCACCTTGTTCCCAAAGGGGTGAAGCTGCTGTCCTACCATGTCGAGTTGCCGCCGGGTGAGCCGTCATATATGGCGCTCGTGGCCAACAGTGCGGTGATGTTAGAGCAGACGCTGCATGTGCCGCATGAAGAATGGGGGGGACGGTCCGTTCACGAATTGGCCATGAGCGGCGAGCAGGAAACAGTGGAGCAATGGCTGCGCGCATATGAGCACCATGCATTCGAACTTCTCCGCCAAGAAGGCAGTCCGGTGATGGTCGATACGAACAGCATCCGTTCCCGCTACGGTTTGCCGCTCTCGCCATTTGTGACGCCTAAGATCAAGCGGACAACGTCTGTTCAAGTATTGCAACGGCTCGATGAGGGCGGATATTTTGCCATGCCGGCGGAATGGAAAATGCGCTTTTTCGGCGCCGACCTCGTCCGTTTTTACCAAGAAAAAACGGAAGGAAAATCAGAGGCGACGAAAGCGAAATACCGCCTCGGTGTGACGGCGGTCGGCCATTACTTGCAGACGACGCCGCTGTCATCGTGGGATGCGCTAGAAGCGCGCCATTGGCAGCAATGTTTGGCATTTCACTACGTCATGTTTTCTCCTGACATAAGCATCAATCAAGCGAAACAAGTATTAAGCGCCGTTCAGGCGTTCGCGAAATGGCTTGATGGCCGCTATCAGACAAACCATGCTCCGGTCGTGCGCCAACTTGTTGCGGAATTGAGCGAGCCGTTGTTGAAGGCCGTCCGTCTTCTCCGGTTGTATCACCGGTCTGACTCAGCGGTGGTGATGGCAGATACTGCTTCAGAACAGATGATGGAAAACAAAGGGGAGCACCGGACGGGGACATTCCGAGTGGTGAACGTCGACCAGGAAGAAGCCATACTCGACTGGTTGGAGACGGGTGAGCAGCTTCACTGGCGTCTGACTCCGTCGGCTACATCGTATGTAGAGCCTGGTATGTACGTAAAAGCCACCTTCAACAAAGACGGAGAGCTGGCTTCTGTTCAGCGTGTGTACCCGCCACAGGCCGCTCCTTATCTAGAATCGTTCGTTCAGTTTGATCAGCCATTGGCTAAGGTGTAAAGATGTGGGAGGATGTCCCGTTGTGGGGCATCCTCTTTTTCTGTGAAAATGTGTATGCCTTGGGGTGCTATTTTCACACTTGGGTGGAGTGCAAAACTTGTTCATGGTTATTTTTCTATCGTTTGGAGTGATGGAAGGACGGATCAGCCGTGCTGAGCGGGGGACACTGAGAGAACGCAAAGAATGTTTTCGCCGTTACTCGGCAACGCTCGTATCTTTTTCATTTGGCAGCTGTCGTGCTAGGGAACATTGTGTGGAAATAGGGCATCCGTTGTCGGTTTATCGTCGTGCTGGCGCTCGTTCTGTCGAGCGGTTTTCCCGACCGACAGACAGGAAATCGACTCTTACGTGCGAACCATATAGTAGAACGAGAGACATCTAGGAGGGAAGGTGCATGAGGCCAAGAAGATGGTTCGCCATATTGGTTTGTTTGTGTTGTTTGGTTACAGCTGCCTGGCCGGCAGAGGTGAAAGGGGAAAATAAGAAGAAGGAACGATTGGCTGTCGTGACGGTTGATCGGGTGAACGTCCGCCAAGGGCCGGGTGTGCCGTACCGTCCGTTGGCGAACGTTCACCGTGGTGAAACGTATCGGTTGATCGATATAAAAGACGGCTGGTTGAAAATAGAATGGAAGAAGAATAAAATCGGATGGATTGCCGCATCGTATGCCGCTCCTGTGCGCGAAATGGAAATCGTGCAAGAAGATCGGCTTCGTCTTCGGCAAGAGCCGGGGCTAGATGGGCGTATTATTGGCCATCTGGCACAGGGGGATCAAGTCATTGTCATCAAAGAAAAGGGAGAATGGAAACAAATCGTCACGAAAAAGGCTGTTGGTTGGGTGGCGGCATCGTATTTGGCAGATGCCGAATCTCCAACTGGTTCACGGCAGACAGGAGTCGTGACGGCTGATTCACTGAACGTGCGGGTTGCGCCGTCATTGGATGCGGAGCGGATCGGACGGCTTTTGCACGGTGAGCGCGTTGAGATTGTCGAAACAAAGCGAGATTGGTATAAGATCGTTACCCGTTCCGGGCTAGGTGGTTGGGTGGCGGCGGAGTACATCGAAATGAAAAATGGACAGGCCGTCGGGAATCAGGAAGAGGCAGTGGCTGAATCGGCTTCGCCTGCTGCTGTTGACCTTGTCACCATTCAGGGAAATGGGCCGCGTCAATATGTAAAAAAATGGACGCGCACACCTGTTCAAGTGCTTGCCGGAAAAACGATCGTGCTTGACGCCGGCCATGGCGGCAAAGACGGGGGAGCGGAAAGCGTCAATGGCGTAACGGAAAAAACATTGACAATGGAAACGGCCGAGCGGTTGAAAGAAAAGCTCGAAACATACGGAGCGCGCGTGGTGTTGACACGTGTCAATGATGATTACGTGCCGCTGTCGGCACGCGTGGCCACCGCCCGTTTGTACCAGGCGGATGCGTTTATTAGTTTACATTACGACAGCGCGGAGGATGAAGATGCTTCTGGCATCACCGCCTACTATTACGATCGGTTCGCCGACTACGGGTTGGCGCAATCGTTCCAAGGGCCGTTCTCAAAGCTCTCTGCTTTGCCATTTCGCGGCCTCGCCTTTGGCAACTATTACGTACTGCGGGAAAATGAACGACCGTCTGTGCTGCTTGAGCTTGGCTATTTAAGCAATCGGTCGGATGCCGAGGTTGTGGCGACAGACAGCTATCAAGAAACAGTGACGACGGCTATCGTGAACGCCGTGCGCCATTATTTTCAATAACAAACCGGTCATTTTGCCCAAAATGGGCAACGGATCTGCGGCATACAGGCCGCACGACAAAAAGCGTCCCGATTTTTCGGGGCGCTTTTTTACCATTTCAAATCGAGAAAGCCTTCATTTCTCGGCATGAGCACACGGGGGAAGAGTAATTCCTGTCACTTATTGCACATACCATGAGGGGGAAGTTTTGAGACATTGATATGTACTTGCCTAATGACAACCAACATCCCTATTTGTCCTTCATTTTGTTTTTCTAAAGTGTTGGTTTGGACATGATATTGATTGGCAACGAGCAAACAATCTTTGTCTTCTCTTCCATCCATACTAGTTCATCTTCCATGTTTCTATGAGGGTAACTTTTTTGTCAATCTAGCTTCCTTTCATCAAGAGATTGTCTCTATAGGTAAAATATACCTATGCCCCTTCTTGTTTAGGGAGATTGTTAGCCAATCACAGAAGTTCGTTGGCTTTTGAAGACTGATCATGCCTTTGCTCGATGGCTGCTGGGACGAAATAGCCAGAACAGGGGCTTGACAAAATAGTAAAAAAAGTATAATATTTAAAACGTATTAGGATAGTAATATTTCATTATAATCCTAAGTGGCGCGTTTGTTTTGTGATATATCAGAATATTCAATTCATTTTGCTAACATAGAAATGAGGGATATGATGAAAACGAGAGATGTGCTGTTTACAGGATTGATGCTATTTTCTCTCTTTTTTGGCGCGGGGAACTTGATTTTTCCTCCATATTTAGGAATGGAAGCAGGAACGGCGGTATGGCCAGCAATTCTTGGATTTATCGTTACCGGTGTTGGGTTGCCGCTGTTGTCGGTCGCGGCGGTGGCGTTCGCCAAAGACGGTGTCCGTTCGCTCGGCAACGCGGTCCATCCGGTGTTCAGCCTTTGCTTTTCGCTCGCTGTGTATTTGGCAATTGGTCCGTTTTTCGGCATTCCGCGCGCGGCCAGCGTTGCCTATGAAATTGGGGTCAAGCCGTTTTTTTCTGAAAGCGCTTCTTTCGCGATGTGGTTGTTTACTGGTATCTTTTTCGCCCTTGTGTACTGGCTTAGTTTAAACCCATCGAAGCTTGTCGATCGAATCGGCCAACTATTAACGCCGCTCTTGCTGCTTTCGATTGCTGTGCTTTGCATTACCGGTTTGATCCGGCTTGATAACCCGCATGCGGTGCCGGCGGAGAAGTACGCCTCTGCGCCGTTTGCGAAAGGGGTACTGGAAGGGTATTTAACGATGGATACGATCGCTGCCCTTGCTTTTGGCATCGTCGTCATCCACGCGCTTCGTGACCGCGGAGTTAACCAGCCGGCGTCGCAGGCAAAGGCGACGATTCAAGCCGGGATGATCGCCGGATTAGGACTCGCGCTCGTTTATACTGGCATTGCTATCATTGGTGCAAGAATGGCCGATGCCGGCTCATTTGCCAACGGAGCGGAGCTGTTGTCATACGTGTCATCGCTGCTGTTTGGCAACGGCGGGAAGTTGCTATTGGGTGTGATCGTAGCTCTTGCTTGCTTGACGACGGCGGTTGGCCTTGTTGCCGCTTGTGCGCAATATTTTCAGGAGCTTACACCGACGATTTCGTACCGGACGTATGTCGCTGTGTTGACTGTATTTAGCTTTTTGATGTCGAACATAGGGTTAAATGCGCTGATCGCCGTTTCTGTTCCAGTGTTGACGATGATATATCCATTGGCGATCGTGTTGGTTGCTTTATCGTTTTTCCGCCGCTTTTACCGCGGTTCGACGAAAGTGTATGGTGTTGCGTTGCTCTTTACCGGCGTGTTTAGCTTGTACGACGGTTTAAAAGCGATCGGGTTGGAAACGGCATGGTTAGAACCGCTCCTCTCGTGGGCGCCGCTGTTTTCGGTCGGGCTCGGTTGGATCGTACCAGCATTGATCGGTGCTGTGCTCGGCTTTATCATGGACCGGCCGTCCGCAACGAGACGGAAACATGCTGCGTAAGGGACTGACTTAACAGACCCTCCGCTCTCTAGTTAAACAAAAAATGATAGAATAATAAAGGTGTTTGGTGTGTATATATGGTATTAAAAGGGTGCCTCGTTGCTTTTGAGGCATCCTCTTTTTTCGCTGTTACTCAAGCAGTTCGGTGAAACCTGTGAATATCCGCGGGTGATTCGATATAATAGGGACAAGCCGTTATCGCCGCAATGGATGGATAAAGGTGTGAGAAACCGTGAAGATGGCGATTGCGGGAACGGGAGATGTTGGTCTTGTGACCGCGATTTGTTTGACTGATAAAAGACATGTGCCCAATGTTAGGGTAGAGCGGTATTGAAATGCTGTGGGATGTTCGCTCAAGCGCCTACAGCAACGGCTTTGACGTAGGTTGATGTTCCCGAACGGGCAATCAGAGGAGTTTCGGGGAAGCAAGACATGCAGATGAGGACGTTGTTAGCCCTCGGGCGGGGAGGTGTGCGTCATTCGCATTCGGTTAGGTATATTAGGAGCAGACGACTCGTTACCGATTATTCAATCGGTGGTGGAGGAATATAAAGAATTCGTTTGCCTTCCAGTCGTTTATTGGAACGAAAGTGAAATTCTCGACTTGATTCGTCCGCTTGCCTCTGAGGTCGATATGTGGCTGTTTTCCGGACAAGTGCCATATTCAATCGCCAAGCAGTCCGGTGAGATCGAGGTGCCGCTGTTTTACGTGCCGCATACCGGGGCGAGCTTATATCGTACGTTGCTGCAGGCGTATTATACCAACCAAATTCCGATCTCTCAGCTAAGCTTTGATACATATGAGCGCGGCGAAGTGGAGCGACTGCTTGAGGAAGCCGACATTAAAGAGCCGGTTCCGCATATCAAGCATTACGAAGGAGGCATTTCCGCTCAAGAGCTTGCTAGTTATCATTACGACTTATGGAGGCAAGGGAAAACGAAAGCCGCCGTCACTTGCCTACGAACCGCTCATCTGGAAATGGAAAAAATGGGGATGCCAGTGTATCGGGTGCTACCCGCTCGTTCAGCTGTTGAAGCGGTCGTGCAAACGATCATTCGCACAGGGGAAATGCTCCATGTACAAGATGCACAAGTCGCCGTGCAGATGATCGAAGTGGATTCGATGATGATTACATCCCCGGAGGCATTTTCAACGGATGAGATTTATAAAATGGAACTGAAGGCGACAGAAAAACTGTTGCAGTATACGAAAAAAGTACAAGGATCGCTCAAATGCGCCGGACCGGGTCGCTACGTCATTTTTACAACAAGAGGTGCGTTAAAAGAGATGACCGCCAGCTATAAAACGATTCCTTCTGAGGAGGAGATGGCACACCTTTATGACGAAATCGTGGCGTGCGGCATCGGCATCGGGCGAACAGCGTACGAGGCGGAAATCCAAGCGGGAAAGGCATTTTTGCATGCGAAACACTGCGGAAGAGGAGCTTGGATGGTTGCCTTTGATGATGGGACGATTGCAGGTCCGTTAGGAAAGGGGGAGCGAATTCGTTACTCGCTCGGCGATGAGGAGCTGCGGCAACTGGCCAGCCGCACGAGTTTAAGCGCTGCGACGCTTGGCAAGCTTCAGGCTGTTTTGCGCAAGCGAGGAAAGAACGAGATTGAGGCACATGAGTTGGCTGTCTACATGGGAATTTTGCCGCGCAGTGCCCGCCGGATTTTAAAAGAATTAGAGGCTGCTGGCCTTGCCGAGGCGATCGGGGAAACCAGTCCGTATCCCCGTGGACGCCCGCGGAAAGTGTATCGCATTTTTTTATAATCATCAGATGGTGAATCGGCTTCTGCTGTTTGTGGAAGCCGATTTTTATCGTTTTGGCTAAAAAGGTGCGGTCGTCAAGGTGAAATGGGCCGCTCGCTAGTAGAGAAAACTAGGGGCTCGCTGAGATAATATTTATTCTATTCATTATGATTTGTAATATTTGAAAATTTCGTTTAATGCGTTATAATTAAGGACATAACCGAAATTCATCCGTAAATCTCCTGAAGGAGAAAGTGGGGAGTAAATTGGTTCAGGGGGAACGTCTTTGGCGACGACTCATGGAACTAGGGGAAGTTGGGAAGCAGCCAGGCGGCGGTATTACACGACTCTCATTCACCACGGAGGAACGGCGAGCGAAAGACTTGGTTGCCGCTTATATGCGCGAAGCAGGTCTGTCCGTGTACGAAGACGCAGCGGGCAACTTGATCGGGCGGAAAGAAGGCACGAATCCGGAGGCTCCGGTGGTGCTCATTGGCTCACATGTCGATTCGGTTTACAACGGTGGGTGTTTTGACGGTCCGCTCGGGGTGTTGGCAGGCATCGAGGTCGTTCAGGCGATGAACGAGCAAGGAGTGAAGACACATCACCCGATTGAAGTTGTGGCGTTTACGGACGAAGAAGGAGCCCGCTTTCGTTTCGGCATGATCGGCAGTCGCGCCATGGCTGGGACGTTGCCGTCAGAAGCGCTCAATTACTGTGATGCGAATGGAATTTCCATCGCCGAGGCGATGAGGCAGGCGGGGCTTGATCCGCACCGCTTGCATGAAGCGGCACGAAAACCTGGGACGGTCAAAGCGTATGTTGAATTACATATTGAACAAGGACGGGTACTTGAGGAGGCAGGACTTCCTGTTGGCATCGTCACCGGCATCGCCGGGCTTGTCTGGGTCAAATTCACCGTCGAAGGAAAGGCGGAGCATGCCGGCGCGACACCGATGTCGTTGCGTCGCGACCCGATGGCCGCGGCCGCTCAAATCATCGCAGTAATTGAGGAAGAGGCGCGACGAACCGGGACAACGGTCGGAACGGTCGGACAGCTTCACGTGTTTCCAGGCGGCATTAATATTATCCCGGAACGGGTCGAATTTGTGTTGGACTTGCGTGACTTGCAGACTGAGGTGCGCGATCAAGTGTGGCAGACGGTGGCTGCGCGGGCACAAGTGATCGCGAAGGAACGGAACGTTCGCGTCACGACTGAATGGCTGCAAGACATGCCGCCGGTGTTATGTTCCGACGAGGTGAAGCATGCCGCGGAAGTAGCGTGCAAGCAGCTCGGTTATCCGCCGTTTTGGCTGCCAAGCGGCGCAGCCCATGACGGGGTGCAGCTCGCTCCTCTCTGTCCAATCGGAATGATTTTTGTCCGCTCTCAAGACGGGGTGAGCCATAGCCCTGCAGAATGGAGCACAAAAGATGATTGCGTGGCAGGGGCGGCTGTTCTTTATCATACTGTATGGCAGCTGGCTCAGGGACAATAACGAAAAAGACAAACGAAGGGTGCGTCAAACGTTTAACGAACCTCTCATACGAGCCATTTCATTGAGCATCGTATGACATGCCTAGAGTTGAAGTTGACCTTGATCAACGTCCGCCAAAGGGACAAAAGCGACGTCAAGGGCGACAGGAACAAAAAAGAACAGGGGGAGAACTTGGATGACAAGGGAAGAAATTAAACGACTCGTTGATGAAGTGAAAGCGGACGTCATTGCCTGGCGCCGCCATCTACATGCTCATCCTGAATTGTCGTTCCAAGAAGAGAAAACCGCGCAGTTTGTCTACGAGACGCTGCAATCGTTCGGTCATCTTGAGCTTTCAAGGCCGACGAAAACAAGCGTGATGGCGCGGCTTGTCGGCAAGCAGCCGGGACGGGTCGTCGCCATTCGCGCTGATATGGACGCGCTGCCGATTCAAGAGGAAAATACGTTTGAGTTTGCCTCAAAAAACCCTGGCGTCATGCATGCGTGCGGTCATGACGGCCATACGGCGATGCTTCTTGGCGCGGCGAAAATTTTTTCCCAGTTGCGCGATACGATCCGTGGTGAGATTCGCTTTTTGTTCCAACACGCGGAAGAGCTGTTCCCAGGAGGAGCGGAAGAGATGGTGCAAGCTGGCGTCATGGACGGGGTCGATGTCGTCATCGGCACTCACCTTTGGTCGCCGCTTGATCTTGGAAAAGTCGGCATTGTGTACGGACCGATGATGGCCGCGCCGGACCGCTTTTTCATTCGCATTATCGGCAAGGGTGGCCATGGAGCCATGCCGCACCAAACGATCGATGCTATCGCGATCGGGGCGCAAGTCGTGACGAATTTGCAACATATCGTCTCGCGCTACGTTGACCCGGTCGAGCCGCTCGTTTTGTCCGTGACGCAATTTGTCGCCGGCACGGCGCATAACGTCCTGCCTGGAGAGGTCGAAATCCAAGGGACGGTGCGCACGTTTGATGACACGTTGCGTCACACGGTGCCGCAATGGATGGAGCGCATTGTGAAAGGCATTACCGAAGCGCATGGCGCCTCGTACGAGTTCGAATTTAACTACGGCTATCGCCCGGTTGTGAACTACGATGAAGTGACGCGCGTCATTGAAGACACAGCGCGTGAACTGTTTGGGGAGGAAGCTGTCGCCCGCTTGAAACCGAACATGGGTGGCGAAGATTTCTCCGCCTTCTTGCAAAAAGCGCCAGGCAGCTTCTTCTACGTCGGCGCTAGAAACGAAGAAAAGGGAATTGTGTATCCGCATCACCATCCGCGCTTTACGATTGACGAAGATGCGCTCGAAATCGGTGTGCAATTGTTTGTCGGTGCAACGTTGAAATTATTGGCGGAAGCGGAATAACCGTTTTCGCCTTCGTTCATCCAATGAGGGGAGGGGGGAGAGGATGAAATCGATTCGTTGGCTGATGGTGTTGCCGTTTCTTGGTATGCTTGGTGGCATCCCATTTGTGAACCGGGTGGAGCCTTACGTATTAGGAATGCCGTTTCTGCTATTTTGGCTGGTTGCTTGGGTAATCGTGACTTCGGTCATTATGGCGATTGTTTATCGCTTTGATCCCGCGGTGAAGGAGGATGAGCAAGCATGAACGCGGCGTTAATCATTATTTTTGCTTTCTTGTTGTTTTCTCTTTATCTGGGGCTGCAGGCGCGCAGGGGGAAAGACATGAACTTGGAGCAATGGACGGTCGGCGGCCGCGGGTTTGGTACGATCTTTGTGTTTCTCTTGATGGCTGGTGAGATTTATACGACATTTACATTCCTTGGTGGAAGTGGTTGGGCGTATGGCAAAGGCGGGCCAACGTTTTACATCATCGCTTACGGCTGCCTAGCTTATGTGTTATCGTATTGGATGCTGCCGAAAGTATGGAAGTACGCGAAAGAGCATCGGTTGATGTCCCAATCAGATTTCTTCGCTCGCAAGTACGACAGCCCGATGCTCGGTGTTCTCGTAGCGCTGGTAGGGGTTGTGGCGCTCATTCCGTATTTAGTGCTGCAACTGAAAGGGCTGGGTATCATCGTTTCCGAAGCTTCCTACGGCACGATTTCCCCGACTGCTGCGATTTGGATCGGTGTGTTGGCGGTCACGATTTACGTAATGATTTCAGGCATTCACGGTTCAGCATGGACGGCAGTTGTGAAAGATATCATGATTTTAGTCGTCGCCGTCTTTTTAGGGATCTATCTTCCGTTCCACTATTACGGCGGAATTCAACCGATGTTTGAGGCCGTTGAGCAGGCGAAACCCGGATTTTTAGCGTTGCCGGACAAAGGGATGAGCGCTTCATGGTTCATTTCAACCGTGTTGTTGACAGCGCTTGGTTTTTACATGTGGCCTCATACGTTTGGCTCGATTTATTCGGCAAAAAGTGCCAACGTCTTTCGGAAAAATGCCATTATTTTGCCGATTTATCAGTTAGTGTTGTTATTTGTCTTTTTTGTTGGCTTCACGGCTATTTTGCAAGTGCCAGGGCTTGAAGGTTCGGATGCAGACTTGGCATTATTAAAATTGTCCATTCAAACGTTTGACCCGTGGGTTGTTGGGGTCATTGGCGCCGCTGGGCTGCTCACCGCGATGGTGCCAGGGTCGATGATTTTGATGAGCGCATCGACGTTACTTGTGAAAAATGTGTATCAAGTGTTTGTGCCATCCGCAACGGACGAGCAAGTCGCCAAGTTGGCGAAATATCTCGTCCCGGTCATCGCTCTTGTTTCATTGTACTTTACGTTCCGGGGCGGTGATACGATCGTGGCGTTGCTTCTTATGGGATACAGCCTTGTGACGCAATTGTTCCCCGCATTTGTCTTAAGCTTGCAGAAGCAAAATTTTGTCACGAAGCAAGGAGCGTTTGCTGGCATTTTAGCTGGTGTCGCTACGGTCGCGTACATTACGTTATCCGATAGCAGCGTCGGTACTTTGTTTCCATCACTGCCGCAAGTCGTACAAGATTTAAACGTCGGCATTGTCGCGTTGATCGTCAACACTGCGGTGACCATCACAGTCAGCTTGATTCCGTTTCGTTCGGTTCGTGCTGATGCCGAAAAACGGGTGGTGTAAGGAAGAAGGATTGGTTGTCCGTCATTGGTTGGAGAGACACATTCAGGTTATAAGGAAAAAACCGTTCTTTTTTGGTTACGTTGTCGCAACCGAAAAAGAACGGTTTTCTTTGTTTTTGTCATCCAACAGTCTGAAAAGGAATTTGTAGCAGCCTATTCTCTGAAAAGATTAACGTTGAATGTATCGTCTAGCGCCTGCGAATTCCTCGCCATATCCCGGAGCACGGTAGTCATCGATACGAACCGTACTGCTAGAGTTTGGAGAGTGAATCATTTTTCCATTACCAATATACATCCCTACATGATGTACTCTTCCTTTGCCTTGATCATAGGCGAAGAAGAGGAGATCCCCCGGTTGTAAATCCTTTTCTGAAACTGGGAGGCCAAACTGCGCCTGCACTGATGAGTCGCGTGGAATGGTAATACCGTGGGCTTTATAAATGGTATGGGTAAATCCCGAACAGTCAAACCCGAACCCGGACGTCCCCGCCCATAAGTATGGCAATCCTAAAAATTGTTTGGCGGTACGAACGACATCTTCTCCAGTAGGGGTCGGGATGTCTGCTTCAGTCCGGAAAATTTGGACGTCTTCCCGTTTCAACCATTTTGCTCCGTCGCTAGGTGTCATCACTTTTACAGCGTGCTTAGTAGTAGATATGACTGGAAGACGAGTTGCAAAACTGATTTCCATGAACCGTTTGCGGCTGTTTGGATCATGGTAAAGCCAAGCGGTTGGTTTGATGATTTGGGCAAACGGCTTAGACTGAAATTGGGAAAACGCTGTTCCTTTTGTCAGTTGGTGAATCGGCATCCAACCTGGGTAGCCAAGCGAATGGCGAGGGGTCGGTTGGCCGTGAACGGCTACTTTTACCCAATCTCCTTGTTTTTCCAATATCGTTACTTTGGTGCCATATAGCGCTTGGGTTTCAAGGTTCCCGACTAGCCACAGTTTTTCTTCATAGGACATACTTTTCGTCCATGTCCATAGATCAACCGGGTTGGACAGGGATGGAGAATCAATGCTTCGGGTTATTCCCGGTTCAACCCAAAGAGTGGCAACCGCTACATCTACATAGGCGGTTTCGCTATCATCCGCTTTAGCGTGTACAGGGGTAAAAAGGGAAAAGAGGAAGATTAAGCAAAGTACACCGGTGATCATCCTTCTCCATAGATTCATAGCATTTCCTCCTTTAAATTAAGATGGATAGGAGATACCAATCCCAGGAGAGTTCGGAAGATGAATTTCGCTTCCTTGAAAGAACGGGAACTGGTTGCTGTCATCGAGCCATAGTGGCGCATCTAAGTCGACTCTTGTAATGTTGGGGTGAGCCGCTGCTAAATGGGCTGCCGCTAATACGGAAAGTGTCGGTTCCATCATGCTTCCAATCATGCATTGTATGCCCGCTGATTCCGCAAGGCTGGCGATAGTATACGCTTCTCGTAATCCTCCGGTTTTCATCAGCTTAATATTGATCAAATCCACTGCTTGGCAGCGAATGAGTGTGAGAGCATCGTGAGCAGAAAACACGCTCTCGTCTGCCATAATGGGGATGTTGACTCGTTCGCGAATAAAGCGCAATCCTTCAATATCATATTTCGGAACAGGTTGTTCGATAAACTCGATTGGGAGGTTGCTTTGTTCCAATTGACGAATAATACGAACAGCTTCTTTTGCCGTCCATCCTTGATTGGCATCAATGCGCAGCACTACGTTCGGTCCAATCGCTTCGTAAATCCGCTTGATTCGTTCTATATCTTTTTTAGCCTCTTTCCCCACTTTGATTTTTAGAACGGAGAATCCGTGGTTGATTGCTATTTCTGCATCGCGAATCATCTGCTCTGTTGGATTGACACTGATGGTCATATCGTTTACATGATCATGAGTTTTTCCACCGAACCATTGATAAAGGGGGATTCCTAAGTGTTTGCCAAGTGCATCGTGCATGGCCATGTCTAGTGCTGCTTTGGCACTTGTATTGCCGACACAACATGTTTGCACATCTTTTGTGTTTTTCGCGATCATTTCAATATCGCGGCCGATGACGACCGGAATGAGTCTATATTGCAAGACTCCTATGATGCTTTGTTTTGTTTCCCCTGTGATGGCTTCTGTCGGAACTGTAGCTCCATATCCTTCAATCCCATTGTCAAGGGTGACTTTGACTAGGATGCTTTCAATTTGCGTAACTGTTCGCAAGGCTGTTTTAAATGGCTTCACGAGTGGAATGGATTGGGTAGTGACGTTGATCTGCTTTATTTTCATGAATCAAACATCCTTTCGCGCATCACAATGATGATAAAATATGGGCGGTAAGCAGTCCGTAATAGGTGCCAAGCAAATTGCCAAGCAACGCCATGAGAATGCCAACTGGAATCAGAGACTGATGGTAAGCCCCTGCCAAAATAGGAGCGGATGCAACTCCTCCGATATTGGCTAAAGAAGCAACTCCCATTGTAAACAAATCAAGTTTGAACAATTTGGCTAGAACGAGCATGAGAACGGCGTGAATCAGCAAAATCATAAATCCAGAGACGATGTAAATCGGCGCCTGAAAGAGTTGAGAAAAGTCAGCTTGTGATGCAATTAAGGCAATAATCGTGTACAGCATCACTTTGGATACCTCGTTGGTTCCCGGAATATCAGCTACTTTAGTCATGGCCAGAACCATTCCGATGATGGAGGCGATGACTACAGCCCAAGTGGATGCATTGAAAACGGCTCCAATTTCAGGTAATGTATTACCGATTTTGGTACAAATCGTTGATAAGAGGAGGCTGAACCCGATAATCATCATCAACTCTGTAAAGCCTATGCTTGCAGAGCGATTTTCATTCGCCGCAGCGATTTGATCGTTTACGGCTGGAATGGTGACTGTATTGGCCTTCGTCCAACGGTTGAAACGGTCAGCAAATGGTACAAGCCAAAACATAAACATAACCCATATCGAGTAGTTCACCGTGTCCATAATGAGTGCATAGCCAAAAATATTTTCGGGAACGGACAAGATGCTTTGTAAAGCAACCATATTGGCGGAGCCACCTGTCCAGCTTCCGCTCAGCGCGGCAAACGCTTTCCATGTTCCTTCTGCATACAAGCCTTTAAACAATACATAGGTGATAGTAAAACCTAAAATAATGGTGAGTGAAGCGGCGAAAAAGGTTAAAAGAATCTTTGGCCCCATCTTAATAATTTTGCGCAGATCGCAGTGAAGCAACATGAGAATCAGCATGGCGGGAAGAAGTACACTCCGAACGGTGCTATAGGTTTGATCGATCGATTCGGATGTCCCGAAAACTCCCATCGTTTGCATTAGTGCCCCGCCAATATAAATAAAGATAATGCCGGGAACTGCCTTAAACAGCTTGGATCGTGATTTTTGCTCTGCTAGTGCAACGAGAGCTGCAAAGGCTAGCAAGACGCTTAAGTAAACGATTCCATCTTGAATCATAAAGCTTCTCCTCCTTTTTGGTTTTGTAAAAAGAAAAAACCCAGCAAATAGAGTAAGAGACGCCTCTATTCGCTGGGTTTCATCTGCGTTTTGACGAGACAGATGAAGCAGCTGAAAGAATCGATTGGTATTTTAAACTTGCGTTTTTAAACGCAACCGTCAATGCTTTTTGTGATGAGCCAAAATAGCGTGTTTGGATTTGTTGAGAAACCCCTTCGATATCCAAGATGGATTGACCTACGAATAGACTTCGGATAAAGGCTCTCGTTAAATCAATGGTGGTTGTGCAGTCCGCGTCAACAATTTTGCCTGTTTCTCTATCCACCACAAGTCCGATGAAGAATAGTTTGTACTGTTGAGTGATTGGATTGTTGGAAGGGGCTTTGGCTTCACCAATGATATAAATGGTATGATCGCCAAACATAACAGATCCTCCGAAGCAAATACGGGCATTGTGAGAGGGAGTTATGAAAAACATTCATACACGTGCTCACAATACGCATTTGCCTTTTATAATTATTTTTACAAAAGGGGATAAAATAGTCAATATTATTTTTATTTTTTGTTTTTATCTGCTTATCGTCATATGATGACGGAAGACATCGGGAATAGAAGGTTATAGCGGTGACTAGATTGACGCCTATTAACGGTTGCCACGGGAGTGGAGATTCTTTTTCATTATGATTAAGATGGTATTATAGATAGCATGTTGAAAACATGTTTTTTATTGGAATACTTCGTTTCGTGAACCTAAGAAGATAAAAGGAAATCCATCGATGAAACCCGTTCATCAAATGATGAGAGGAGCGTGCAATGATGCCTATTTGTCAACATTGTAAGAAACAATGGACATGGCGGCAAACCTTTTGTAGGATGTTTACGTTGGGAACGAAGCTGATGTGTCCATACTGTCAAAATAAGCAATATTATAGTGCTAGATCGAGAAGAAGGAATGGAGTATTCAATCTTGTGTCACCGCTCATCCTTTTTCTCAGTCTTTCGTTTAACGTTTCACTATTGACAGCGATTGCCCTGATGGTAATGGGTACGCTCTTATCATTGATGATACAACCATTTTTTATCGAGTTATCTAATCAGGAGGAACCGCTTTGGTAACCATGCAGAAAGATTCAACACGTGAAAAAATCAAGGATCTTCTCTCCCGCTGGCTTCCCGTCATCCTTTGGTGTCTAGTCATTTACACGTTTAGCGAGTCTTCGTGGTTCACTGGAGCGAATACCGCTCAAGTTCTGCAAGTGATTCTCTCGTATTTGCCGTTTGGCGGTGGGGAGGAGGAAGGTCCTTCTTTCTTGAACTTCCTTATTCGTAAAGCGGCGCATTTGACCGAATTCGGCATTTTGGCTGTGTTGGTCTGGCGAGCGCTGTTCCCGAGGCGGGCGTCGTATATCGGTGCTTGGCTGTTTGCGACCGCTTATGCGGCGACGGATGAATGGCATCAATCGTTTGAACCTGGGCGGACGGCGACGCCGAAAGATGTCGTGATCGACTCGTGCGGGGCGCTGATTGCGTTGGTGATTGTCTTTGTTTGTCGCCGTTGGCTGAAAGCAAGGCATCGTTCGCTCCATCGCGGCATATGATTATAACAAACTCTCCCCATGTATAGGCCGAGACGAAAAAGGAAAGAATGATAAATAACCAGTTTCGGAGAAAAGGGAGAGATGCCCATGGCCGCGTTTGTTGCTGGAATGTTTGTTGGTTCATTCGTGATGCTTGTCATCATGAGCATGATGGTGGCCGCCAAACGGGCGGATGAAGCGAGTGAACGATGGGAAAAAGAATAGCAAAGAAAACTCCTTGCGTCAGGCAAGGGGTTTTTTGTATTATGGAAAAACGTCCTGAATTTCCCAATACATATTTGTTGCTAAGAGCGGACGTGGTATAATACATATGCACGGTTTACGCAGGGTGGGCAGTGGCCACTCCCTTGATGAAAGGGGGTGCTGCTGGATTGATGACTGTTGCGGAGGCGTTGTCGCTAATGATTTCCTTTGCGTCGCTTGTCGTGGCAGTCATTGTGGTGTCAAAAGAGAAGTAACCCACCCTGCTCGGCCTAGGTAAGGGTGGGTTACTCCTGCTTGCTTCTGGGCCACTGCACTTCTTGCAGTAGCCGTGCGTGTCGATCAGGACATTGGTGGCTGCCAATGTCCTGCTTTTATCGTATGTTTTCCACCTTTATTATAACCATACGTGCGCAAAATCACAATATGACTGACGCGTATGTTCAAAAGTATTCTCGGGATGAGAAAATGCTTGATGGCTTAGTCAAAATCATGTATACTTTGTGTAACCGGTTACATAAAGTGAAAAGAAGGAATTAACAATGGCAACGATTCGTGATGTAGCAAAGCGTGCAGGCGTCTCTGTCGCCACCGTGTCACGCGTGTTAAATCAAAATGGGTACGTGAATGAGGAAACGGAGAAACGCGTCAGACGGGCGATGAAGGAGCTGAACTATAAGCCGAGTGAAGTGGCGAGGGCGTTGTTTAAAAAAACCTCAAAAACGGTTGGGCTGATTGTCCCTGATATTACGAACCCATTTTTCCCGGAACTTGTTCGCGCTGTAGAAGATGTGATGAATATTTATGACTATACGGTTATTCTATGCAATTCCGATGAGAAAGCCGAAAAAGAACGGGAATACATCGAGGTGTTAAAGCAAAAATATGTGGACGGTGTCATTTTGACAACTAATCAATTGACGCCGGATGAAGTGGATGAATGGGATGTTCCCATTGTTGTGCTAGATCGTCCATTCAATGAGAAGTATCCGTCCGTGGTTGTTGATAACTATCGAGGGGCTCGTTTAGCGACTAGACATTTATATGATATGGGGTGTCGACGCATCGCCCATATTCAAGGGCCTATGTATGTGGTGAACGCCGTTGAACGTTTTCGTGGTTATCAAGATGAAATGATGGAGTTAGGGATTTGGGAGCAGCGGTTGGTGATTCAGGGGAACTACCAGCTCAAGCAGGCAAAAGAAGCAGTGATGGCGGCTTTGGCCCAACAGGAGATCGACGGAATTTTTGCCGGCAATGACGCGATGGCAGTGGGTGCTTTGAAAGCGGTTCAACAATGTGGGTTGCGGGTTCCCGATGATATTGCGATTATTGGTTACGATGGCATCCCGCTGACGGAAATGACAACCCCTGAGCTCTCAACTGTATCTCAGCCTATTTACGATATGGGGGCAATCGCAGCAAGAATTTTAATCAAACAAATCGAAGGAAAACCACTAGAAAAACTTCATTACCAACTTCCGGTTCAATTGATTGTACGGCAATCCACGTCAAGGAGGGAACAAATGTGAACAAGCCTATCATTACTGTGATCGGCAGTATCAATATGGACTTAGTAACTGTGGCTGCCCGCTTTCCGAATCAGGGGGAGACGATTTTAGGTAAACAGTTTCTCACCACTCCTGGCGGCAAGGGGGCGAATCAGGCGGTGGCAGCCGCTCGCCTTGGTGCTAACGTGCGGATGATTGGCGCTGTTGGCGAGGATACATTCGGAAAGGAGCTCCTTCGCTCATTGCGAAACGAAGGCATTTCTATCCAGGATGTGAAACCGGTTACACATGAACATACCGGCATTGCTTCGATCACGATTTCTGAACAAGACAATCGCATTATCGTCGTGCCCGGGGCGAACCATGCCTTGACTCCAGAAGATCTTGACAAGTGCGAGTCGATCATCGCCCAAAGCGATGTTTGCCTATTGCAATTGGAAATTCCGATTCCGGTTGTCGAACGGGCCGTTTCGTTGGCTCATCGCCATGGTGTGCGTGTCATTGTTAACCCGGCTCCAGCGCAGCCACTGTCGCCGTCAGTGCTCGAGCAGGTCGATTTTCTAACGCCAAACGAACATGAACGCGCGTTGCTGTTTGCTGGGATAGACGAGGGCAAGTTTGTCAATAAACTGATCGTCACCGAAGGGGCCAAAGGGGTGCGCATTTGGCAGGATGGACAGGAACAGCTCATCCCGAGTTTCCGCGTTCCGGTTGTCGATACGACTGGGGCGGGCGATACGTTTAACGGCGCGCTCGCCGTTGCGCTGGCGGAAGGGAAGCCGCTCGATGAAGCGTGCCGGTTTGCCAACGCGGCCGCAGCGCTATCGGTCACCAAGCTCGGAGCACAGGCTGGGATGCCGACACGAGAGGATGTGGAATCATTTTTAGCTAAACAGAAAGGGAATCAAGGATGAAAAAGAATGGGATCTTGAATAAAGAATTGAACACATTGCTTGCTTCGCTAGGGCATACCGATACGATCGTGATTGCCGATTGTGGGCTGCCGATTCCAAACGAAGAGGCTCGTATTGACTTAGCACTTGTCAAAGGATTTCCACCCTTTTTATCTGTTTTGGATGCGGTAATTAATGAGTTGGTAGTCGAAGAGATTGTACTAGCTGAGGAAATCAAAACCCAAAATCCAGACGTGTATGAAAGCATCAAAGCAAGAATGAGTGATGTGCCTATTCAATTTGTTCGACATGAAGAATTTAAGGAAATGACAAAACAGGCGAAAGCAGTGATTCGTACAGGGGAGGCAACTCCTTATGCCAATATCATTCTTCGTTCTGGTGTGAACTTTTCATAGGAAAATGTCTGAAAGAAAAGGAGGGCAGAATCGATGAAGCCCTTGATTGACATGCGGTCAATTCAAAAATCATTTGGTTCCCATACCGTTCTCAACGGCGTTGATTTTGAAGTGCTTCCTGGTGAAGTGCACGCGTTAATGGGTGAGAATGGAGCCGGAAAATCAACGCTCATCAAAGTGTTGACGGGCATTTACGAGCGGGATGGAGGAACGATTGTTGTCAATGGGCGCGAAGTGCATTACCGCCATCCGAAAGAGGCAGAGCAGGATGGAATTGTTGTCATTCATCAAGAGTTGAACGTTATTCCGACATTGACGGTGGCAGAAAACATTTTTCTTGGGCGTGAGCCCAAAATTGGGAGGACGGGGATCATCCGTCATAAAGAAATGGAAAAACAGGCGGCCTCCTATTTGCGACGATTAGGAATGGATCTTCACCCGAGAGAACTCACCGGCCAATTATCGGTCGGGAAACAGCAGATGATCGAGATTGCTAGGGCGATTTCGACGAATGCCAAGTGCCTCATTATGGACGAACCGACAGCAGCACTCACGGAGCGGGAAATCCAGGCCTTATTTTCCATCATTCGTACATTGAAAGAGCAAGGCATTGCGATTGTGTACATTTCTCATCGGATGGAAGAGATTTTTACCATCTGCGACCGGATTTCTGTTCTTCGTGATGGCCAGTTCATTGGGACGAAGCGGATTGAAGAAACGAATTTTGATGAAATTGTTCAAATGATGGTTGGACGACAAATTGGGGAACGCTTTCCAAAAAGGAGTGTCACGATCGGGAAAGAACGATTGCGTGTTGAACAGCTGACGAAAAAGGGAGTATTTGAGGGCGTATCGTTTTCTGTGCGAGCTGGTGAGGTGCTTGGTGTGGCGGGGCTGATGGGATCGGGACGAACGGAAATAATGGAAGCAATTTTTGGTGCTAGACCATTCGATGAAGGAAATATATATATTGACGGACGCCCCGTGCACATCCGTTCTCCACGCCAAGCGGTGGAACATGGCATTGCAATGATTACCGAAGATCGAAAACAAAAAGGACTCATCTTGAATATGAGCGTTCATGAGAATCTAACCTTGCCAAAGTCGGAACAATTGGCGACAGCGGGATTCATTCAGTCATCCAAAGAACGAGATATTGTGTCGTCCTTTATTCAGCGGTTGAATATCAAAACTTCTTCACCTGATTTAGCGGTGAAAGCATTAAGCGGAGGAAATCAGCAAAAAGTTGTATTCGGAAAATGGTTAGCAATGAATCCTCAGATTCTTATTTTGGATGAGCCAACACGTGGCGTCGATGTGGGCGCGAAGAAAGAAATATACGAAATGATTAATGAACTAGCTGCGCAAGGTGTTGCAATCATTATGGTTTCTTCCGAGCTTCCTGAAGTACTAGGAATGAGTGATCGTGTCATGGTGATCCACGAAGGAAGAGTTCAAGCCATCTTAGAGAACAATGAGTTGGATCAGGAAACCGTCATGCGTGCAGCGACAGGGGGGAATTGATGATGGAAGCGAAGCGAAAGTGGGATGTAAAAAAGCTTGGGCCCCTTATTGGTTTAGCATTATTATGCATCGTATTGTCCATACTAAGTGAAGATTTTTAACGATGAATAATTGGCTGAACCTGTTGCGCCAAGTGTCGATTAATGCATTGATCGCTTTTGGTATGACCTTTGTCATTTTAACAGGCGGCATCGATTTATCAGTCGGTTCTGTGTTAGCGCTGTCAAGCGCTATTACGGCAGGTTTAATGGCTCAAGGTGTCGATGGGTTTTTGGCCATTTTAATCGGCTTATTATCAGGTACGGTAATGGGGGTGCTAAATGGAATCATCATTACGAAAGGGAGGGTTGCACCGTTTATTGCGACATTAGCAACGATGACCGCTTTTCGCGGGTTAACACTCGTCTATACGGATGGTCGTCCGATTACAGGATTTGCGTCCGATGATATCATGTTTCAGATGATGGGACGTGGTTATTTCTTTGGTGTTCCTGTACCGATTGTATTGATGCTTGTTGTTTATATCGTTTTGTATGTCGTATTGAAAAAGACGACATTTGGCCGTCATACGTATGCGATTGGTGGGAATGAGGAAGCGAGTCGGTTATCGGGTTTGCGTGTCGATCGGCTCAAAATCTACGTGTATGCGTTAACTGGAACGTTATCAGCTTTAGCTGGTCTCATTTTAACATCCCGTCTGAATTCGGCACAGCCGACAGCGGGGACAGCGTATGAATTGGATGCAATTGCCGCTGTTGTCTTAGGAGGTACAAGTTTATCTGGGGGAAAAGGATGGATTTTCGG
Source organism: Geobacillus sp. FSL K6-3411 (assembly GCF_037965715.1). Classification (NCBI taxonomy): domain Bacteria; kingdom Bacillati; phylum Bacillota; class Bacilli; order Caryophanales; family Anoxybacillaceae; genus Geobacillus; species Geobacillus sp. FSL K6-3411. Next base: position 3,349,589 of record NZ_CP150187.1, on the reverse strand, counting down.
TACACTAGTCGGCGCACTCATTATTGGTGTGTTGAATAATGGATTAAATTTGTTGAACGTGTCATCGTTCTATCAACAAGTGATAAAAGGGGCGGTCATTCTTCTTGCGGTGTTGTTAGATCGCCGCAAAGAAGCTTGATCTATAAACCAAATGAAGGGGGAAGTCAAAATGAAAAAGGCATTTCGTTTGTTTACCGCTGTGTTATTTGCAGGAGCCGTATTGGCTGGATGTTCACTGGATCAAAACAATGCCGCGGACAACAAAGAGAAAACGCAAGAAGATGGAGAAGTAAAGATCGGTTTATCGATTTCAACGCTCAATAATCCATTCTTTGTCACATTAAAAGAGGAGCTGAAAAAGCTGCAAAAGACGAAGAGGCTGAGCTAATTGTCGTCGATGCCCAAAATGACTCGGCGAAACAAATTAACGACATTGAGGACTTAATCCAACAAAATGTCGACATACTGCTTGTAAACCCAACAGATTCCAGTGCAGTAGTTTCAGCCATTGAGTCAGCTAATAACGCCAACATTCCAGTGATTACAGTGGATCGCAGTGCAAGTGGTGGGGAAGTAGTTGCTCACATTGCTTCAGACAACGTGGCTGGCGGAGAAATGGCGGCACAGTTTCTTGTTGAACACTTGAAAAATGGAGGGAATGTTGTAGAACTAGAAGGGATTCCTGGTTCGTCCGCAGCCCGTGAACGCGGAGAAGGATTCCACAAAGTGATTGACAAAGCAACTAATATAAAAGTAGTGGCAAAACAAGCAGCCGATTTTGACCGGGCTAAAGGCTTGTCGGTTATGGAAAACATTTTGCAAAGCCATAAAGACATTCAAGCGGTTTTTGCGCATAATGATGAAATGGCCTTAGGAGCTTTAGAGGCGTTGCAAGCGCGCGGAATGGACGATGTTCTTGTAGTCGGATTCGATGCTACTGATGATGCGGTCAAAGCGGTAAAAGAAGGCAAAATGGCGGCGACCATCGCCCAAAAACCAGCATTAATTGGTGAAAAGGCGGTAAAAGTAGCAATCAGTGTTCACAAAGAAGAGAAAGTGGACGAATTTATCCCGATTTCGCTGGAGTTGGTTCAAAAATAATAACGGTTGGAAACATAAAGAGGGTGTCTCCAAAGCAACGAGACACCCTCTTCATTTTGCATATACGTGCCGGACGAATCACTATATCTGTTGTTTCACCGGAGAGCAGACAGCCTTTTGAGTTAGCCCCCTTTTGAATGCTGAGCGCTTCCGTGAGGCGCTCTCTCGAAGATAGGCAGACATATTTTGGGGTCCATCACCTTTCATGTTGTATGACATGGGTATTCGACCGACCCGAAGCAACAAGCCAATGCTTTTGTATGGTTTTATCCCATCTTTCGTAATGCCGCCCGCACAGGGCTTCCATCGGCATTGACTAAGGGGAGAGGAAGAGCCGCTAGTTCATAGTCCCCAGGGGAAACATGGTCTAACACGAGCCCTTCTAAAATATGAATTCCACAACGATGCAATTCGTGATGGGCAGGCAATTGTTTGCTTGTTAACGGGTCGACAGAGGGCAAATCGATCCCGATCAGACGAACTCCATATTTTTTCAAGTATGGAGCGAGTGGCGGATCAATATAGGGAATAGTTTCAGGGAATGTTGTCCGATTCGTCCATGCCCCCGTGTAGATTAATAAGCGCGTCACTCCATGTAAATCTATCGTTTGCAATTCATCGATCCCGATTTTTTTCGGATTTGAAAGATGGATTACACGGGCAGGTCCGATATAGATATTTAAATCAAGATCGATGACTCTCTTTCCTTCATTATCAAAGTGAAAGGGAGCATCAATGTGTGTGCCTGTATGTGTGCTCATCGTGATTTGGCCCACATTCACGGATCCACTTTCCGCCTTGTTCCAACGAGTGCGATAGGAAAAAGGTGTATCGCCTGGCCATACTGGAATATGCTCATCAAGTCGTTGGGAGATATCGATCCATGGATTCATCATTTTGCCTCCTGAAGTTCTCTGAATCTATAGTTTTGTTCTTAATGTCCATAGCTCAGGAAAGAACGAGCGATCGAGCGATTTTTTTAAGTAGGAGACGCCCGATGATCCTCCGGTTCCTTTTTTGTAGCCAATAATTCGTTCCACTGTATTCATGTGCATGTAACGCCATGTTTGTTGTTGGCTGCCGATATCTACTAGCTTTTCGGCTAGCTCATATAAATCCCAATATCGATCAACATTTCGATATACCGTCAACCATGCTTCTTCCACGCTAGCATTTGGCTGGTAGGTTTGTGAGTAATCTCGATGAAGAACGTCTTCATCGATAGGCAACCCCCGGACGGCCAATGCTTTGATCGCTGCGTCATACACGCTTGGGGAGTGGAGTGCTCTTGTCATCTTTTCATAAATTTCCGGATCGTGTTGGAAAACAGGCAAAACATGTGCATTTTTCTGCCCAAGTGCAAATTCGATTAAACGGTTTTGATAAGACTGGAACCCGGAAGCATGGCCTAGACATTCACGAAATTCCATGTACTCTGACGGAGTCAGCGTCGAAAGGACGCTCCATGATTGAATGAGCTGTTGTTGGATTCTTGAGATACGGGCAAACATTTTAAAGGATGGTTCTAAATCGTCATCTAAAATACATTGAATAGCGGCTTCCATTTCATGTAAAATGAGTTTCATCCAAAGTTCACTTGTTTGGTGAATAATGATAAATAGCATCTCATCATGATGATTAGATAACCGCTGTTGACTCGATAAAATTTTATCAAGCTGAAGATAGCCTGCGTACGACATTTCTTCTTGGAAATCTGTATGAATGCCTTTCTCCAGTTCGAATTGATTTTGTTTATTTTGCATATGTTCTCACCCTTTTCGTAGAATGGTCGATTGATACGATCATTGATTCGCGCTAGTGACTGTTTCATCGGATGGTGTAGAAGGAGTTGCGTTATGGTATGTGGTATGAACCCTTTTCCAAAGGACATACGCAATGGATAGCAACAGTAACCAAGGAATTCCGAATTGCAGCATCGTTTTAAATGGTGTAAACCATGTCGTAATCATCAAGCTGAGTAATAATACGCCACCTAAAATGGTTAAGTAAGGAAATCCAATCATTTTGATGGGCAATGGTCGACCATTCATTTGATTCCACTTGTTTCGGAAAAAGAGATGGGAAACAAAAACCATAAACCAAGTGAAAATTGCCCCAAACATCGAAATCCCCATCATGACAGTATACGATGTATCAGGAAGAAAAGCTGAAACGATGGCTGAAATGGCAATTCCAGCAGTAGAAATAAGTAATGCCTTGATCGGGACTCCTTTTTTGTTCACCTCAGCAAAGAAAGAGGGAGCATACTTTTCTTGCGCCAATGAGAACATCATTCTCGTTGATGCATATAACTGACTATTCATGGCCGATAGCGCCGCAGTGAGAACAATGAAATTTACCACACCGGAAGCACCAGGGATGTTTAAGATTTCCATTACTTTCACAAAAGGACTTTTGTCAATTCCTGCTGCTTTCCACGGAACGATCATCAACATGATGGCGAGCGTGAGTACATAAAAAGTAGACAAACGAAAAACCGTTGCTTTTAATGCTTTGGGAACGGCAACTTCGGGCTCCTTTGCTTCACCTGATGTAACCGCTATCATTTCTGTTCCTAAGAAACTAAATAGGGAAATAAAAATAGCTACCCACATTCCCCACCAGCCAAATGGGAGAAATCCACCATCATTGACGAAATTGGCAGGGCCAATTCCAGATTGTTCCGATGCTCCGAATATAACATACGTTCCAAGGAGAATAAAAAGGATGACTGCACTCACCTTGATCATCGAGAACCAGTACTCAAAAGTAGCAAACGTATGGACGTTGGTAGCATTGACGTAAATGAGAATGCCTCCAAATAGTAGAATCCATACGATCCCTGGTGTATGCGGAAACCAGTATCTCATATAAACGGCAATGGCACTCACTTCCACCCCTACGGCTAGGACATTGGCGATCCAATACGAATAGCGGACGATAAAACCTGCATAGGGGTGGATGTACCGGTCAGCAATGGTTCCAAAAGAACCTGATGTTGGATGGGCGACCGTCATTTCAGCTAAACACCCCATCAACAACAATACAATGAAAGCGCCAATGGCATAACTAAGTAAAACGCTAGGTCCCGCCGTTTGAATAGCAAGGCCGCTCCCAAGGAACAGCCCAGTACCAATGGCACATCCCATAGCGATCATGGTTAGTTGGTTCGTCTTTAATTCACGATGTAACCCGGTGTCCTTTTCTTGCGATTTACGCGTATCATGATTTTGCTTGGCCATTCTCTCTCCCCCCTTATATTTAGGCGACTACTTCACGCTCGTTTGAAAACTTCTTATACTGTTTCTCTTGCATGATTTTCTTCATAATTTGTACAACGTTCCATACTTCTTCATAAGATGTGTACAAAGCAATAGGCGCTAAGCGAATAATATTTGGTGCTCGGAAGTCTGGAATGACACCATTTTCTTTTAATGACTTGCAAATGCGGGCAGCTTCCTCGTGTTCCAAGCTAATATGTCCTCCACGGCGCACATCGTCTTTCGGATTGCCAATGATAAAGCCGAAATGGGAAAGCTCTTGTTCGATTAAGTACATCAAGTAATTAGTCAGTTGCAACGACTTTTGACGAATCCGTTCAATTCCGGCTTCTTGGAAGATTTCTAAGGATCCAATCAAAGGAGCTAGACTCAAAAGATGTGGAGTTCCAATTTGATAAGCTCCAGCCGTCAAGGAAGGGGTGAATGTATGTTCCATATCAAATTGTTTATCTTTTTTCGAGCCAAACCATCCAGCCAAGCCAGGTGCTGAACCGAAATGTTTACGATGGACGTAGAGTCCTGCGACACAGCCAGGTCCCCCGTTCATATACTTGTAGTTGCACCAAAAAGCGAAATCAACTCCCCATTCGCTAAATGAATGCGGAATGGCTCCAATGGAGTGGCAAGCATCGAATCCGATCAAGATGCCACGCTTATGTGCTTCATCAGTCAGAAGTTGGATGTCCAAAATTTGACCACTGCGGTATAACACAGTCGGCAAAACAACTAAGGCAACGTCTTCGGACATGGCTGCAATAATATCTTCTTCTTCCAAAAAACGCCCATCACGACTTTTCACTCGAATCAGATGAGTGCTGGGATCATAACCGTGAATACGAAGCTGACTTTGCAACGCATAAATGTCTGATGGGAAGGTCAATTCATCAGCTAAAATCTTTGTCCTCTTTCCTTCTGGTTGGTAAAAGGTAGAAACTAACTGGTGCAAATTGATAGTGGTAGAACCTGTAGCAATCACTTCTTCCGGTGAAGCACCGACTAATGGTGCCAACATAGCTCCTATCTTCTCCGATAGGTCAAACCATGGATAGGTTCCTTTTGTCCACCCATCGATACCTAACAATTTCCAATCTTGTAATATGGTGAATAGTGTTTTTTCCGCCCTTTTGGAAAGAAGACCTAGTGAGTTGCCATCCATATAAATGGAATTCGGCGGTAAGTAAAATTCATCGCGAAAATGACGTAATGGGTCTTCTTGGTCAAGTTTTCGAGCGAATTCTAATGTAGGTTCCAGGGCTGTGCTGTTCACGAATATAACCTCCTGTTCCATTCGGTGAGATGTTAAAAAAATTTTACATAAAAAGTTGACATGATGTCAATTATTAAATTTTTGAAATATTATATTTTGTTGTTCGTTTTTTGTCTTCTTCTTTCATTTTGATTGGATACCCCTTATGCTAGTAAGCAAGGGAGGATGGCAAGGAGGGATACAGTGGAGCATAAAAAAACAGTCGATCGTCGTCATATGCGTTCCGCGGCCACACGCCAAAAAATATTGCAAGCAGCACGGGAAGTGTTTATCCGAGAGGGATTCCATCATACCACTGTGACTCAAATTATCAAAAAGGCAGGGGTAGGGTATGGTACGGCTTACGTTTACTTTAAAGGGAAAGATGATATTCTGATCACGTTGATGGAGGATGTGATGGGGCAGTTTTATCAAATCGCTGAGCTTCCCTTTTTTCCTACATCAAAGGAGGAAGCACAGCAGATGATTCAACGTCAAGCGTATTCATTTTTGAAAATGGCGGAAGCGGAGCGCGATATGTTACAGGTATTCGAGCAAGCTATTGGTGTTTCCCAAGCCGTATCGGCGAAATGGGCAGAAATCCGTGAGCGATTTGTCCAACGAATTTCTCAAGATATTTCTTATTCCCAACGCAAAGGACTCGCTAGGACGGAATTAAATCCTGAATTAGTGGCGCGTGGTTGGTTTTTTACGAATGAAATGTACTTATGGGACATTGTGCGTGGTCATCATCGTAAATGTTCCATAGAGGAAATTGCTCGGACGATCACTGCGGTGTATACGGAAGGGCTGTATCGATGACGGTTTATTCACTTGTTTTGTTGTTAGTTAAAAAGAGGAGCTCATCCTAAGCTCCCACGTTCCGGTTGTCGATACGACTGGGGCGGGCGATATGTTTAACCGCGCGCTCAATGAAGGAAAGGAAATTTTTCTCAATGATGCAGCGAGCGATTCTTTTGGAATGTAATCATATGGTGAAAAGGAGATTGAACGTTTCTGGCTCATGTGTATGTATTTCGTTCATCCATAAACCTCTTAGCGACGGATTGAACCATATTTGATAAATCGGTTTCAATAGACAAAAAGAAAGCCAATTGAAATGAACTTTTAAGCCCATTTCAATTGGCTTTTGTCGTTTTATTGATGCCCCCCTTTGTAAAAACTCCCCCATATCAAATGAACATTAGACCCCTTCAGCAATCATTCCATTAGCAACTTTGACAAATCCGGCAATATTCGCACCGACCATGAGGTTTCCAGGGGAACCGTATTTTTCTGCGCATTCTTTACTTGTTTGATAAATGTGTTTCATAATGTCACGCAGCTTTTCGTCGACTTCATTAAAGGACCAGTAGATGCGACTTGAATTTTGTGCCATTTCTAATGCGGAAGTGGCCACCCCACCTGCATTGGCTGCTTTCGCAGGTCCGAATAATACACCGTTGGATAAATATTCATCGATTGCTTCAGGAGTGGAAGGCATGTTCGCACCTTCTGCGACCACTTTCACTCCGTTCGCAATTAAAATCCGTGCAGATTCTCCGTCAATTTCGTTTTGTGTGGCGCATGGAAGAGCGATGTCGCATGGAATGGTCCAAATGCCTTTGCAACCCTCGGTATAGGTCGCTTTTGGACGATACTTCACATAGTTGTTCATTCGTTCGCCTTTCACTTCTTTGATTTCTTTTATAGCATTTAAATCAATGCCATCTGGATCGTAAACATAACCATTGGAATCAGAGCAAGCGACCACTTTCGCTCCTAATTGTTGTGCTTTTTCCATCGCATAAATAGCAACATTTCCAGATCCAGAAACAACCACCGTTTTTCCTTCAAGAGAATCATTAACATCACGTAACATTTCCTCTACAAAGTAAATGAGTCCGTATCCTGTTGCTTCTTTGCGAACTAAAGAACCGCCATAACCTGGTTGTTTGCCAGTAAGAATACCCGCTTCATGCATTGCTTTTATGCGTTTATACTGTCCCCATAAATAACCGATTTCACGGGCGCCTACGCCAATATCTCCAGCAGGAACATCGACATCAGGACCGATGTGACGATATAACTCTGTCATGAATGCTTGGCAGAAACGCATGATTTCTGTATCGGATTTTCCTTTTGGGTCAAAATCAGAGCCGCCTTTTGCACCGCCAATGGGCAGGCCAGTTAATGCGTTTTTAAAAATTTGTTCAAATGCTAAAAATTTCATGATCGATTCGTTTACTGTTGGATGGAAGCGTAAACCACCTTTATAAGGACCGACAACATTGTTAAACTGGACACGATAACCGCGGTTGACATGAACTCGATTTTGATCATCTTGCCATGTGACACGGAAAGTGATGATGCGATCAGGTTCTACGATTCGTGAAAGAATATTATGCTCAATGTATTCTGGATGTTGTTCAAATACGGGAACTAATGTGGAAAATACTTCTTTTACGGCTTGTAAAAATTCTGGTTGATAACCGTATTTATCTTGAAGTTGATGATATACAGAATCGATATACTCTTTTGCCTTTGATGGACTTTTTACGGCAGTTGTCATGGTCGTTCTCCCTCCCCTAAAAAGCTTACGAGAAAATGGTATTATGATTTTTTTTACAATTCAATCATTATTTTTTTACCAGGGGAAAATAAATTGGTAAAATCAACGAAATAAAATTATATCATAATAATATAATTTCTATATTTTGGGTGAAAGGATTGAGGCGTATGCTCTCCGTTTTGATTGATGTAGATGCCTGTTCAGTCATTGATATTGCTGGGCTTTTTTATCTCAATATGAGATAAAACCGTTCTTGTTTTGCGATAATTCTTATCTCATAGAAAGAGAGGATGCAATAATAATTCAAGTGTCAGAAGGGCGAGATTCCATTGATTTCTCAGTATTGAATGCGGTTTCAAAATATAGTTTTATCATTCCTCGAGATTATGAGTTGGCTGACCTGTGTTTGGATAAGTTTTCCTTTTTGTTGAATCGAAATGGAAAAGAATTTACAGACGAAAATGTTGATCAACTGCTATTTTTTCGGCATGAAAATGCAAAATTTCCCCGTGCAGGTGGTAGAACAAAAGGTCCGAAAAGACGCCAGGAGAAAAATAATTTGAACCTCAAAATAAAATTTTGACAAATTTGTGAACAAACCGTTTTATTAGCCTCTTCAACTGCTAATCCTTTTCCTCAATATCGATAAAACGGAACTAATCTCAGCTGGCCATAGGGGATGGCTTTGTCACGAAAGTCTATATCGCTTCTTCCCTCGATCGATTTCAGCATCTATCTAGGTTCATAACGAAGCGCTTCTTGGTTCATACTAAAGGAAAAGATTGCAAAAGAAAGGGACCCGCTATGCTTCGCGACCTTGATTGGATGACGTACATCATGATGATGTTGGCTAGCTATCGGTTTACCCATTTGATCGTGTTTGACAAAATTACTGAATTTCTGCGCGAGCCGTTTATGAAAAAAGAAAAAGTTCGCAGTGAGGACGGCCATACGGAAATCAAGAAAGTGCCGGCCTCCAAATTTGGCTACTTGTTGAATTGTTATTGGTGCGCTGGCGTGTGGAGCGCTATTTTGATCGCACTCGGTTATTTTTTCATTCCGAACATCGCTATGCCGTTGATTTTCATTTTTTCGATCGCAGGGGCGCAGGCGATTCTTGAGACGTTTGTCGGGGTCGGAACGAAGGCGATCGACCTGCTGTCAGCGGCGAAAAAGCGGATGGACTAGAAGAACAGTGAAAAGCAGCTAGTTCCTTTCATCACTTGTTCTTGATTAAAAAGGAAACATAGCTGCTATAGAATTTCTCAATTTGAGAAAATACTCGATGAAGCGAGATTGTCCATTCCCTCCCCCTATAGGAATCGTAATTGAATGGGGAACAAGATCATGTGCAAGGAGAGGAAAACTGAAGAAAATTCCATCCTTATTTGTTGCGGCAAATCTCCGATCACAAGATAGGCAGGACTAGAAAAGAGTATTCAGATGATTAAGTGTGTGTATAATGGATAAGAGCCACTGATTGATCAAGAGCTGGTTGAGGAACTTAGGAATGAAACGAGGATAGACAAAAATGATTTTTGAAAAAGCCTATCAGAATCATTTGGGGGAGGAGCCGAATGGAGTTATTTCATAAGTTAGCGCGTCGAAACATCACAATCAGCAAACAATCCGGATTCGGGGCGAAATGGAGACAACAGTGGGAAGAGGTGTTTGCCCGTCATTTGACTGCGGAAGAAAAACGAAACATCCCCCTTTATGATGACGATGGGGCAAACGGTTACTTATGGCATGTTTTTAGTTATGAAACGAAAGACTGTTTAACGGAAGAAGAAGCGGAGGCGGCGTTTGATAGGGAAGAGAAAAAGTGCTGCTATATTTTCTTTCAACATAGCGATGATGCGTTCAAAGTGGAGGATGCTTCCGGTTTGAAAGCCGTAGATTTGGTCACTGAAAACGGCGAGTATGCCAATCTATACGTGGTTGACAGTGAGTTCAATTGGACGTTTGTCATCACGCACGAAAGAGGATGGCTTGGCCCTTATTTTAGCCGAAGGTGAGAGTGATGGTTCATCACCACACCATGTACTTGACAAGTTCGAGTGTTTGCTGAATATCAAGTGCATCCGCAGCGATTGGTATACAGTTCCTTGCATCCGGATCACATCTTGAAAAATCAAACATTTCTTTTGGGGAAGAACTAGCATGTGACTGCCTATTTTGTTTTGACGGCTTCCTTTAATTGTTCTACCACAGTTTTTAGCCATTGAATTGGAGTCAGTCCAAGGGAGGGAAAATACAATCCGTCTACACAGTGTTGAATGTATTCATTCTTTTCATCATCTGAATGCTCGCTATTTATGAATTCCGTTAAAAATACAATCGCAGATTCGAGATATTCCTTACTTTCTTCCGTTACGAATTCTTGTAATGCCTCCTCAGTCGAATCGATGTCTTGATGAAAAGTTCCAGTGAGAAACTGAAAAACGGGATCTTCCGGATTATGTTTGACGAACAAGCATCTTTGCTTCCTTCTGTGATTGGCCATAGATGAGTATTTTTTATGATGTATACGGGAGTCTCTCTTTTTTGCTGATGGCGATCGGTCCACATTCCTGAATATCCCTTGGCTGTTCAATTATTGATGATCAAAATGAGATGCTTCAGAACAGGTTTTGAAAAAGAAAAGGCTAATCCTGCGACAAACTTGTGGATTCATTGACCATATGCTCATCGATTTACGAGGCAGGAACCTCCTTGTGACAGACTGATGATACATGGATTGCAACATAAGGAGTTAGGTGCATGTTTCCTTTTCATCCGTTCATTACTAATTAGTTACCTGGTAGTGTTTATGTTACCAGGTAACCTTTTTAAAACCAACTCAGATATGATTGTTAATCAATGTATTTATTTTTTAATTGGTCTGATCCTATACGCCCGATGATGAGTAAAGCTAATGGTAAGATATTGGACATGATCTTTGGTAAGCCTTCTGGAAGGATAATATCCAAGCCGACCAAGCGATTTAACGCTATAATCAGTAGTTTTGCCACTAATAAAAATACCCCTAATAAAAATACGCCATCAAAGAATGCTTTCCATTTTGGATAGGCCAATTTCTTACCATCACGAATGATTTTTTCCTTCAATGCTTTATCACTCCTCATCATTTCATCGATTGTAATACCGAATAAATCACTTAAAGCAATGATTACTTCGATACTTGGATAGTTCTTACCAGTTTCCCATTTTGAAACTGATTGTCGACTAACATGAATTTTTTCAGCGAGTTCAGCTTGTGACCAACCTCTTTTTTCAACCGTTCACTAAAAAACATATTGATCCCCCTTTTCTTTATTTCCAGTATTCATTAAGTATGTATCTCAAGTAAAGATATAGGTTGCACGAGGCGCAACTTTTGGTTTGCGAGTGAGAAATTCTTGTTTTTTGCATAGTTCATCTTAACGTAAAGCGTTTTAAAAGTGTACTATGACTAACTTCACGTACAACGGTATTAAAACTCATAATAGCAACATCCGCATGCCAGTAGCCGATCTCCAGCCGACAGGTGCTCGCCAGTGACCGGATCATACTCACCGAATAGGTGCTGCACGTCGTACCATTCGAAAAAACTCCCAACCCAATTCCTTCATATTGTCGGCGAGCGTTTGGTTCGCTTGGTGCAGCGTCGAGACAGGGAAGCTACTGAACCAACTGTAGTGTAAAAAAACGGAAAAGAACGATGTGCAAAGTGTTGGGCATCGACATTCAGGAGTTAATCGAGTTGGAGTAGTCCTCTCAACTTTACAATCGTTCTTTTGTACGTAAAAGTTGCGGAAAATTTACAAAGCAGGGAGAAAGTAAAGGAATGGAATTGGAGAATCGAAATGGTGGTAGCTGATGATATTATGGTTATTTACGTCATAAAATAAAGGATAAAAAGGGCAACGTTTTGAAGTTGTTGTACGTACTAGATTATTCGTAAAACATCATAAAAGGATTACAGGAGTTACTAATTTTTACTGAGTAAGTATTGAACTAATCGTTACTGGGCAGCCCTCTTGCGAAAAAGAAACCCTGAAAGGAATTAAACCAATCAAGGTATAAAATTGATTCTTAGTTATCATTTTAGATTAATACAAGACTGGATTTTCTTCTATCTTATCTTTTTACTTTCAGTTTGGAAAAGAAAACACCTCCCCTGCATTTGATAATTTTCCTACGAGGAGGTGTGACTTTTTATATACATTATCCCGCTAAGCTACTCGATAATCATATTTTATCAAGTGAAAATCATTTAAAAGTTTAACCAACACTATTTGACAAAAAAGTATTGTCAATGGGTAGCCCCAGAAGACGTGATTAACATAACGCCATTCAAGATTTTAACATTTATTTTACCGAACTTTTTTTCTGACCAAAGTTCTATTATCTTTTTTAACTCATTTGTTTCAATTACACATTCACTTTCTCCCTCAATTATTTTTGTTGTTTCTTTATTAATCTCCAATGTACAATTGTTACCTGTACTTTCCTCATAATTTGACTCGCCACTTAAAACTCTGTTTATTAAATCTAACCACGGTTGACAACTACCTTGAATATCGCCCATTAGAAGTATTGCTACAGGAGAAATAGCATCTGGAACATCTACCACAATACCGCCTTCGGTTTCCCTAAACTTAATTTCATATTTCATACTTTCCACACTCCATTAATATATTGGATAAACCGTTAAAATTTTACCATTAGCGTCTAATCTCATATGAATTTTCATACCGTTAGGTAAAGTCGCTTCATATAAATTATCCTTTACCCTCCGTTTATTATTATAAAGAAAGAATCATATGAAAGGCCCATGGTCATTTCATCTGTTGACTTCCATTGTTAGAATGTGGAATTGTCTCAACAATCATGCCGCGAGCCATCGGTTAAGATTATGCGACGGTTACCATATTGGTAAGCAAAAGGAGAATCATGAAAGCGAGAGAGAGGATATTTCAGTATGGGAACAAGGTCAACATGTGTAGCCATATGAAAGACGGTGTCGTCATGAACGAGCCCGCCTATGCGAAGCAAGGAATCGGGTTCCTATCTCCTTGTTTGTTTCGGCGTAAATGATGTGAGTAGTTTTTGCTTATCTGTCAACTACGGAAATCCAATGAAACAGAAGGAACGCCTGTTTTTAAAATAAAAAAGAGTTCCAACCGAATCTTATACGGACCGGGTTGGAACTTTTTTGTTTATCGCTGGTCGGCAGGAAAGACGATGCCGGTTTGTCTTCGTGCTTCGTCCATGATTTCCATCGTCCAAAGCGAATGGCAATGTGAGTTGATTGTTGATTCATGCTTGCCGCTTTCAATCAAACGGATAAATTCTTCGGCTTCATAATACATCGGCGGTTTATCTTGTGGGACGGTGATGTCCTCAACGCGCCCGTCACGGTAGCGGATTTCGATTTTCGCTGGCGTATGGATGGCGTCAATGATCATGTTTCCGTCTTCGCCTTGGATTTCTGAAGGCAAGTGTGAGTTGGTGATTTTGGAATAAAAGACGACCGCATCCATATTCCCATAATCCAACACGATCGCTCCTTCACCGTCAACGCCGGATTCGAGCTTCACACTTTGTGCTTTTACGCTGCGGGGCTTGCCAAACAAAGTGACCATCGGGTACAGGCAGTAGACGCCAAGATCCATAAGTGCCCCGTTCGAGAAAGTGGGGTTGAAGGCGTTCAGCACAGTCCCTTGTTTGTAGGCATCATAACGCGACGAGTATTGGCAATAGTTCGCGGCGTAGCGGCGGATGCGGCCGAGTTTATGTATGTGTTGACGGATGGCCGCAAAGTTCGGCATGAGCGTTGATTTCATCGCCTCCATCAGCACGACACCATTTCGCTTGGCCGCTGCGATCATCGCTTCGACTTCTTTCGCGTTGGAGGCGAGCGGCTTTTCGCACAACACATGTTTGCCGTGATTCATCAACAAAATCGCTTGTTCAGCGTGAAACGCGTTAGGGCTCGCGATGTAGACGGCGTCAATGTCATTGCTTTTCGCTAGTTCTTGTAAATCGGTGAATGTGCGCGGCGCCCCGACTTTCTCGGCAAATCGCTTAGCGGTTTCGTCTGTTCGCGAGTAGACAGCAGCGAGCTCGAAGGAATCGACGAGGCGCGCGGCATTGATAAACGCTTCGGTGATCCAGTTTGTGCCGATTGTCGCGAATCGCACCATGTTGTTTCCCCCTTTGTTGGTATCGACCATCATTGTACCATAAATCGAATGAGAAGATTTGGTTTTCGTCGATGTGCTTTTTTTCCTCTATTTTTCATACAGCTCAATCGGCAATCCGTCCGGGTCTTGGAAGAAGGTGAACCGTTTGTTGGTCGCTTCATCGATACGAATCGGTTCAGGCTCGATGCCATGGCGGCGTAAATAGGCGATCGCCTCATCCATGTCATCGACGGCCAATGCGAGATGGCGCAGCCCGCACGCTTCCGGGTAGCTTGGGCGTTTGGGTGGGTTTTCAAACGAGAACAGCTCAAGTTGAATTCCGCCGTCCGCTTCTAAATCGAGTTTGTATGAGCGGCGCGCGGCACGGTATTGCTCACGGAGAGGACGAAAGCCAAGAATTTCAGTGTAAAACCGTTTGGATCGCTCATAGTCCGAGCAAATGATGGCGATATGGTGAATGGTCGTAAGACGCATGTCAAATCCTCCTTTATCTATGACGTCTTTTCCGTTCGGTAAACGGAGCGGGCAGGTTAATGGTGACAAGCAATGTGCTCCAACAATAAGATTTCTCCAATAGAGAAGCCTTGACTCTAATGCGCTGGATGACTGAGCGTGGGGGAACGGTTGTTTTTCACCATTCCTCTAAAAAGCTTCCGAATACGAATGTTTCTTTGTTAGCTATCGATTGGACCATCATCGTTCTTCAATGATGTTCTTTGCCTTTGTTGTAAGGGCAAGAAGTTATTATTTTGCAATAATGGAGATCGGTTTCGAGGATTGTCGAAACTAGCGAAAAATGTCCACTCTCCTAATATTGACAGCTTGACAACCTATATACTATCATAAAACTTGTAGGTTGAAAATTTAGAATATTCACTTGCTATTTTTGTAGAAAAAAAGAGTCCTTACCACAACTTTTTTGTAAGCGCTTAACCTCTGTGATGCCTCATGATCGCAACACCATCGATGCTGCACCATCGCGTTTGTTTCCAATGCCAATTTGAGAATAAAAGGAAGGGGATATGGCCGTGATTTATGAGTTTAAGCTTCCTGATATTGGCGAAGGGCTGCATGAAGCCGAGATCATCCGTTGGCTCGTCCGCGAAGGGGATGTGGTCAACGCCGATCAACCAATTGCTGAAATTCAAACGGATAAGGCTATGGTCGAAATGACGACGCCGGTGGCTGGAAAAGTGATGTCACTTGCCGGGCCGGAAGGAGCCACGGTTAACGTCGGGGAGCCGCTGATTGTATTAGATACCGAAGCAGCGGGAGAACCGAGAGGAAATCAATCAGAACAAAGCACTGGTCTTAAGGAAACATCGGCAACCGTCCAAGCGGATCGGGGAACGCGTCCAGCCCGCAAGCGGGTGATCGCAGCGCCATCGGTGCGCAAGCGGGCGCGGGAGATGGGCGTCCCGATTGAGGAAGTGGAAGGAACAGGCGAAGGCGGTCGGGTGACGCTCGCCGATTTGGAGCGATACGTGCGAGAGCGCGAGGCAGCCGTGACGGTGGCCGAAACGGTACAGAGCGGAATCGGCAAGGTCGAAGAAGCGTCTTTCGCTCGCAGCTCTCATGCCGTCAGCGATCGTATAAGCAAGGCGCTGTTTGCGCCACCTTCGACTGGGCCGTCTCCTCTTACTGAGGAAGAAGAACGGATCCCGCTTCGCGGCTTGCGTAAAAAAATCGCCGAAAAAATGGTGAAATCGGTGTATACGGCGCCGCATGTGACCGGGATGGATGAAATCGATGTGACAAAGCTTGTTGAGATCCGCAAGAGCTTAGCCGCCCAATTGGCTGAAGAACGGATCAAACTCACCTATTTGCCGTTTGTCATTAAGGCGGTGACAAGAGCATTGAAGCAATACCCGATGTTTAACGCCACGCTTGATGAAGAGACGAACGAAATCGTGCTGAAGAAACGTTACCACATCGGCATCGCAACGGCGACAAAAGCCGGACTGTTGGTTCCTGTCATCCGCGACGCCGATCAAAAATCAATTCGCGAGCTGGCGATTGAGATCGCCGAGCTTTCGGAGAAAGCGCACCGCCAGGCGCTTCGCCTTGAGGAACTGCAAGGAAGCACGTTCACGATCACGAGCACCGGCGCCGGTGGGGGATGGTTTGCGACGCCGGTCATCAACTATCCGGAAGTCGCGATTTTCGGCGCGCATGCGATCAAGCGGCGACCGGTTGTGATCGATGATGAGATTGTCATCCGCGACATAATGGGGATGTCGCTCACGTTTGATCATCGCGTCATTGACGGCGAGCCGGCCGGGCGGTTTATGCGGACAGTGGCGCATTATTTGGAGAATCCGGAACTGTTGCTGCTGGATGTGCGGTAGGCGGCCGTTAGTTCACTTTCGTTTTGTGAACCGAATAAGACTGTGAGTCGCAAAAAATGATGGGAGGGGATCGCATGTTTGATCCAAAGGAGCTGCCCGTCGAGATGGTGCAAATTCTTGACGAAAACGGGAATGGGGATGAGGCGAAAATCGCGGCGTTTTCCGATGAGTGGCTGCTCGATGCCTACCGAGCGATGCGGCGGGCACGCGTTGTCGATGAGCGGCTGCTGCGCATGCAGCGGCAAGGGCGGATTGGTACATATGCGCCATTTAGCGGCCAAGAGGCAGCCCAAATCGGCAGCGTCCTTGCGCTTCAAAAAGACGACTGGATTTTCCCGAGCTATCGCGAAGTGGCGGTCTGTTTGACGCACGGCATGCCGCTCGAGCAGTTTTTCCATTACGTGCGCGGCCGCCTGTCAGGGAAGAGGATGCCAGAAGAACTGAACATTTTCCCGACACAAATTATCATCGCTGCGCAGACACTGCATGCAGTTGGCTGCGCGTGGGCAACAAAATTGAAAGGCGAATCGCATGTGTCGGTCGCCTATTTCGGCGACGGGGCGACGTCGGAAGGAGATTTTCATGAAGCAATGAATTTTGCCGCGGTGTACAACGTGCCGGTCATCTTTTTCTGCCAAAACAACCAGTATGCGATTAGCGTCCCATACGCGAAACAGACGGCGAGCCGGACGATCGCGCAAAAAGCGCTCGCCTATGGGATGAAGGGGGTGCTGGTCGATGGCAACGATGTGTTGGCCGTCTATGAAACGATGAAACAGGCGGTCGAGGCGGCACGCCGCGGAGAGGGGCCAATGTTGATTGAGGCGCTCACGTATCGGCTCGGGCCGCACACAACCGCTGATGACCCAACGAAATACCGTCATCCGGAAGAAGTGGAAACATGGCGGAGGAAAGATCCGCTTCACCGCTTGCGGGTGTTGCTTGAGCGGCGCGGGCTGTGGACGGATGCGAAAGAAGAGGAGTTCGTTGCCAAAGTGAACGAGGAAGTGACAGCCGCGTACGAGGCGGCTGTCGCCAGTGAGTCCGGTTCGATTGCGGATGTGTTTGATTATGTGTACAGCGAGGCGCCGAAGTTGCTCGCCGAGCAAAAAGAAGAAGTGATGCGGCGAAAGCAAGCGAAAGAGGTGAAATGAGATGGCGGAATTAACGATGATCGAAGCAATCAATGAAGCGATGCGCCAGGAGATGGAGCGTAATTCGCGCGTCATCGTGCTTGGAGAAGATGTCGGCGAAAACGGCGGCGTCTTCCGGGCGACGGACGGGTTGCTTGAGCAGTTTGGCTCCGGGCGCGTGTTTGATACACCGCTGGCTGAATCCGGCATTATCGGCACGTCGATCGGATTGGCAATCAATGGTATGCGGCCGATTGCCGAGATCCAGTTTCTTGGGTTTGTGTACCAAGCGATGGACCAGCTCGCCGCGCAGGCGGCGCGCATCCGCTTCCGCTCCGGCGGTCGGTTTTCATGCCCGATCGTCGTGCGCAGCCCATACGGTGGTGGGGTACGGACGCCAGAGCTGCACTCTGATGCGTTGGAGGCGCTGTTTACCCATTCGCCTGGCTTAAAAGTCGTCATGCCGTCCAATCCGTACGATGCAAAAGGGCTGTTGATTTCCGCCATTCGTGACGATGATCCGGTGCTGTTTTTCGAGCCGATGAAGCTGTACCGGGCGTTCCGTATGGAAGTGCCGGAAGAACCTTACACGATTCCGCTCGGCCAGGCGCGCATCGTGAAGGAGGGTGACGATGTAACGATTCTCACATGGGGGGCGACGGTGCCGCTTGTCGCGAAACTCGCCGACGAGATGCGAATGAGAGGCGTTGACGCGGAAGTAATCGACTTGCGCTGTCTCCAGCCGCTCGATATCGACACGATCATTGCCTCCGTCGAAAAAACAGGGCGGGTGATGATCGTCCATGAAGCGGTAAAAACGAGCGGGTTTGGCGCGGAAGTGGCGGCGCTCATCAGCGAGCGGGCGCTCTTTTCCCTTTCGGCCCCAATCGTGCGCATCGCCGGTTACGATACGCCATACCCGGTGCCGTCGGTCGAGGACGACTGGTTGCCCAACCCTGCCCGCATTGTGGAAGGAATCGAGACGTTGATGCGCTACTAATCAAAACATGCCGCACGGCGTGCTCGACAATTGAACGGGGAATGGTGCGGCTGTTGTATCCCAGTGATAAGGGGGAGAACGATGAACGTGTACGAATCACTGCTTGAGTTGATCGGCGACCGTGAACGGGTGAGCAGAAACGAGACGGTGCTTGAACACCATAGCAAAGGTATCGCCTACCATGAGCCGCACAAACCGGATGTCGTCGTCTTTCCGAAAACGGCCGAGGAAGTGAGCCGGGTATTAGCGTTTGCGAACGAACACCGCATCCCCGTGACGCCGTTTGGCGCCGGCACGAGCTTAGAAGGGCATATCATTCCGGTCGAAGGCGGCATTAGCCTCGATGTGACACGGATGAACAACATCATCGACATCCGCCCCAACGATTTTCTCGCCATTGTCGAGCCAGGGGTGACGCGCTTGCAGCTTAACCAAGCGCTCAAACCGTACGGACTGTTTTTCCCGGTCGACCCGGGGGCAGATGCGACGATCGGCGGCATGGCGGCAACGAATGCAAGCGGAACGAACTGTGTAAAATATGGCGTCATGCGGGAACAAGTGCTCGGGCTCGAAGTGGTGCTTGCCGACGGTTCAGTCATTCAAACCGGTAGCTTGGCGGTGAAATCATCTGCTGGCTATGACTTGACCGGTTTGTTCGTCGGATCCGAAGGGACGCTCGGGATTTTCACCCGCCTCATCGTCCGGCTGCACGGCATTCCGGAGGCGACGACGGCCATCAAAGTCGGTTTTCCGTCGCTTGAGGCGGCAGCGCAAGCGGCGTTTGCCGTGTTAAAAGCTGGCGTTGGACCAGGGAAAATTGAACTCGTGGATGAGGCGACGGTCGCAGCTGTCAACGCGTACAAAAAGACCGATTATCCGGTAAAGCCGACGCTGTTTATCGAATTGAGCGGCAGCCGTTCGAGCGTAGATGACGGGGCGGAACTCGTCAAAGAACTGTGCGAAGCGGAGGGAGCAGTTTCGTTTGTGATCGAAACCGACTCGCTCGCCCGTGCGCAGCTTTGGGAAGCGCGCCATCACGCGGCGTTCGCCATTCAAGCCGCGTATCCGGGCAAGGCGATGCTCTCGACTGATGTGTGCGTGCCGCTGTCCGAACTGCCCGGGGCGATTGCAGATACACGTCGGCTTGTTAATGAACACAACATGACTGCCGCTATTTTTGGCCATGTCGGTGACGGCAATTACCATACGGTGCTTGCCTTTGACCCAAATGATGCTGAAGAGATGAAGCGAATCGAGCATGTGCACACCCATATCGTTCGCTACGCTCTGTCTCGCGGTGGTACGTGTACAGGTGAGCACGGCATCGGTATCGGCAAGCGAGCGTTTTTGCGAGAAGAAAAGGGCGATGCAGTATTATGGATGAAGCGGCTGAAACAATTGTTTGACCCAAACGGCATTCTCAACCCGGGGAAAATCTTTTTGCCGTAACGCTTCGTCCGTATGGCGGCTCGATTGATTAGTTTGATAGCGATATTTCTCAAAAACATAAGTTGGATGATTAAGAGGAAGCGGAGACCGTCTTTTATGGGGAAAAGGGTGCTCTCAACGGAACGGAGCACCTTTTTCTTCTTGTGTTTCCCTACAGGAATAGAGAGTGCCGTTTCTCGCATTTCACTGATTTTATGGAAACGTTCTGCATGGCTGGTTTTTGCATACGGCGCGCTTGCTTTTCCTATCCTTTTTGTAACAACTTGTTACTACGAAGAAACAATTGTTTTTCGTGTTCGTCTCGTTACAAAAAGCCGCCGCGCCCTTTACTTTTTTCGTCAAACGCGGTTTATTGGTGATAGAACGATTCATCGCCGGTGTTTGTTGTGGGAAAGGAGACGATCTGAATGGAGCATCGTCATCTCAAACCGTTCCCGCCCGAGTTTTTATGGGGTGCGGCATCGGCCGCATATCAAGTCGAGGGAGCGTGGAACGAAGATGGAAAAGGGTTATCGGTATGGGATGTGTTTGCCAAGCAGCCGGGCCGAACGTTTAAGGGGACAAACGGCGACGTCGCGGTCGATCATTATCATCGCTACAAAGAAGATGTGGCGTTGATGGCGGAAATGGGGTTGAAAGCGTATCGGTTTTCGGTGGCGTGGAGCCGAGTGTTTCCTGATGGAAATGGGGACATCAATGAAAAAGGGCTCGATTTTTACGATCGCTTGATTGAGGAGCTGCAAAAACATGGGATCGAGCCGATTGTGACGTTGTACCATTGGGACGTGCCGCAAGCATTGATGGATGCCTATGGGGCATGGGAGTCGCGGCGCATCATTGATGATTTTGACCGGTATGCTGTGACATTGTTTCAACGGTTTGGCGACCGGGTCAAATATTGGGTGACACTCAATGAACAAAACATTTTCATTTCTTTGGGCTATCGGCTTGGCTTGCATCCGCCGGGCGTAAAAGACATGAAACGCATGTATGAGGCGAACCATATCGCTAATTTGGCAAATGCGAAGGTGATTCAATCGTTCCGTCATTATGTGCCTGATGGAAAAATCGGGCCGAGCTTTGCCTACTCGCCAATGTATCCGTGCGACAGCCGCCCGGAAAATATACTCGCTTTTGAAAACGCGGAAGAATTCCAAAACCATTGGTGGATGGATGTGTATGCATGGGGAACGTACCCACAGGTGGCTTGGAACTATCTTGAATCGCAAGGGCTAGAGCCGACGGTGGCGCCGGGCGATTGGGAACTGCTCCAAGCGGCGAAGCCGGACTTTATGGGAGTCAACTATTACCAAACTACGACCGTTGAGCATAATCCACTAGATGGCGTCAGCGAAGGTGTGATGAATACGACAGGAAAAAAAGGGACATCAACCTCAAGCGGCATTCCTGGACTGTTTAAAACAGTGCGCAACCCGCATCTCGATACGACGAACTGGGATTGGGCGATTGATCCGGTTGGCTTGCATATTGGCCTCCGCCGCATTGCGAACCGTTACCGGTTGCCGATTTTGATCACAGAAAACGGCTTAGGTGAGTTCGATACGCTAGAACCAGGCGATATCGTGAATGACGATTATCGAATTGACTACTTGCGCCGCCATATTCAAGAAATTCAACGCGCCATCACGGATGGTGTTGACGTGCTCGGTTACTGTACTTGGTCGTTCACCGATTTGCTCAGCTGGCTGAACGGTTACCAAAAACGGTACGGATTTGTGTACGTCAACCGTGATGATGAATCGGAAAAAGATTTACGCCGCATCAAAAAGAAAAGCTTTTATTGGTATCAACGGGTTATTGCGACGAACGGTGCCGAGTTGTAGCTTTGTCACCGACCGTTCGGCCTCGGTCAGTCTGCGTCGGCAGTAACCGATACATTTCCTTCGCGAGCCGCTCAAGCAAATAAACGACCGGTAGCTGTGTCGTCACGTCTGTCTGTCCCATTCGCTCGGCGGTGGCGTAGTATGTCAAGTTGTAGTCGGAGATGTTAGCGAGTGAACAATGTTTTCGATTTGTGATGCTGATGATCGTGCCGCCTTTTTCCTTAAAACGGTGCACTTGAGCGAGCGTGTGCTGTGTTTCGCCGGACACCGACAAGGCGATGACGACACAGTTGGTAAAATAATGGCCGTAAATCGGGAAAAACGGGTCTTTAATGTAAACAGAAAACTTTTGAAACGCGGAAAAATAACGCGAGCCGTATTCGGCCAAAATACCGGAGCTGCCTGAGCCGACAAAAATGACGTGATCGGCCCGGGCAATCACGGTGGCGGCATCCAGAATGGTTCGCTCGTAATCAGCCGTTAATGTCCGCTCAAAAAATTCTCTTAATGCTTCTTGGCTGCTGATGATCGACGTTCGTTCGTTTTCCCGCAAGTGTAGCTTCCATTTCGTTTTGAACTCGCTGAACCCATCGCAGCCGACCTTCTTGCAAAAACGGAGCACAGTCGGTGGCGAGACATGGACAGCCTCGGCAAGCTCGCGAATGCGCATGTAAGCGACTTCATGAGGATGTTTGACCACATAATCGTAGATGGCATAATCCAACTCGGAAAACTGGGCGATTTGTTCGGGGGTAAACATCGGGCTCCCTCGCTTTCGAAAAGAGTGGTGAAAAACTTCCTCCATGCTCAGCAGTTTGCTGGGCACAGCGGAGGACAAGGTTTCCCTAAGCAACTCCGTTGCGGAGCTGCATGGTCGATTCAGCCACCAGCCTTCTAGGGTGGGACGCGCGATGGCTGGGAAGAAGGACGATTGGACGGCCAATGTCAACGATTCGCACGTACGTTCATTATATCATGCCTAACAGGGCGAAAGGGGAAGAGGAGTATGGAAAAACGATTGAAAATTGCGACGATCGGTGGCGGGTCAAGTTATACCCCAGAGTTAGTCGAGGGGTTGATTAAACGTTATCACGAACTGCCGGTCGGGGAGCTATGGTTGGTTGACGTTCCGGAAGGGAAAGAGAAGCTCGAGATTGTCGGCGCCCTCGCCAAGCGGATGGTCGAAAAAGCCGGTGTGCCGATTGAGATTCATTTGACACTAGACCGCCGCCGGGCCTTGGAAGGAGCAGACTTTGTTACGACGCAATTTCGTGTCGGCGGCCTAGAGGCACGGGCGAAAGATGAGCGCATCCCGCTGAAATACGGGGTGATCGGTCAGGAGACGAACGGCCCCGGCGGCTTGTTTAAAGGGTTGCGGACGATCCCGGTTATTTTGGATATCATCCGCGATATGGAAGAGTTATGCCCGGAGGCGTGGCTCATTAACTTCACGAACCCAGCGGGGATGGTGACAGAAGCGGTTTTACGTTATACGAAGCGCGATAAAGTGGTCGGTTTGTGCAACGTACCGATTGGCATGCACATGGGTGTCGCGAAGCTGCTTGGTGTTGATGCCGACCGCGTGCACATCGATTTTGCCGGGCTGAACCATATGGTCTTTGGCTTGCACGTCTATCTAGACGGTGTCGAGATAACTGAGAAGGTGATCGACCTCGTTGCCAATCCGGATCGTTCCGGGGTAACGATGAAAAATATCGTCGACCTCGGCTGGGAACCGGACTTTTTGAAAGGGTTGAAGGTGTTGCCATGTCCGTACCACCGGTACTACTTCCAAACGGACAAAATGTTGGCTGAGGAGCTCGAAGCGGCGAAAACGAAAGGAACGCGCGCCGAAGTCGTACAGCAGCTTGAAAAAGAACTATTTGAGCTGTACAAAGACCCGAACTTGGCCATCAAGCCGCCGCAGCTCGAACAGCGTGGTGGGGCGTACTACAGCGACGCTGCCTGCAGCTTGATTAGTTCGATTTACAATGACAAGCGTGACATCCAACCGGTCAACACAAGAAATAACGGTGCCATCGCCAGCATTCCGTCGGAATCGGCTGTCGAGGTCAACTGTGTCATTACGAAAGAAGGACCGAAACCGATCGCTGTCGGTGACTTGCCGGTTGCGGTGCGCGGACTCGTTCAGCAAATTAAATCGTTCGAGCGTGTTGCCGCTGAAGCCGCCGTCACCGGTGATTACCAAACGGCGTTAGTCGCCATGACGATCAACCCGCTTGTTCCTTCTGATACGGTGGCCAAACAAATTTTGGATGAAATGCTCGAAGCGCATAAAGAACATTTGCCGCAGTTTTTTAAACAGGCCAAAACAGTAGCTGGAAACTAAATCGTTTGGAAAAGCGATTGACAAAGCCGCCCGTCGTTGGCGGCTTTATCGTTGAACACCGTCGTATTCTTCCATTCGCCCTCTTTCCCTATGACGCCATCCGTGATGAATCGTCCTCGTTTGCGCCCCAATTTCCATTTTTAATAGGATTGATTTTCGCTTTCTCACTGTTGAACTGCGTAAACAGCTATAGCATCAGTGCATTCCCACGACACCCCATCGGCCGCCGTTCGTTAAGCAAAATGGGGGATAATGAAAGAAAGTGTGCGGAAGTGAAAAAAGAAAGTTTGCGCATGCTCATTCACTTGGAGCTCAACAAGGCGAAGCGGTAGAGAAATGGAAAGGATGAAGGGGAGGAGCTTTTTCGAAACGGCGTGATCTGTTTCGGGAGACATTTTTGAATCATCGTTTTTTCTATCCTTGTAGTGAAATGCGGCGTCGCTTTGTTTCTTTTGCTGATTTGGAATACAGAAAGCAAATATAGACCCGTTGGGGATGGGGAGAAAGTGATAGAGAGGGAGACGTGTCAGGATGGGTCAAGAGCAAGGGGGGAAGAAGATGATTCGCTATGTGAAAAATATGTCGATAAACTTATTTCCTGGCTATTTTGCACTTGTGATGGCGACAGGGGCTTTGTCGATCGCCACGTTTTTGCTTGATATGCATGTCGTTTCTACCGGATTGCTTTATTTCAACATAGTGGTATATACCATTTTATGGGGGTTGACGCTCTATCGCCTTGCGTTCTTTACTTCTAGGTTTGTGAAAGATTTAACGAGCCATACGCTTGGCCCTGGGTTTTTTACCTTAGTCGCTGGAACGTGTGTATTTGGCAGTCAGCTCATCATCGTGGCTCATCACCCTGAACCTGCCTTGTATTTATGGTTTTTGGCTATTTTCCTTTGGCTTGTGATCATGTATACCTTTTTCACCGCTGTTACGGTGCGAAAAAACAAACCGACGTTGTCAGAAGGAATTAACGGTGCATGGCTGATAGCGGCGGTAGCGACACAGTCGATTTCCGTTCTCGGCACGTTGCTTTCGCCCTACGTCGAGAATGGGCGGGAAATTGTCCTGTTTGTCGCATTATGCATGTATTTGCTTGGATGTATGTTGTATTTAAACATTATTACCCTTATTTTCTACCGGTTTACGTTCGTCGAATTAAAGTTTGCGGCGTTAACGCCGCCGTATTGGATCAATATGGGAGCGGTAGCGATCACGACACTGGCCGGTTCTACACTTATGCTTCATGTAGACAATTGGTCGTTTCTTAGCGAATTGCTTCCGTTTTTGAAAGGATTTACTCTGTTTTTCTGGATTACCGGGACATGGTGGATTCCGCTTCTGTTCATTTTGATGATTTGGCGTCATTTATATCATCATTATCCACTGAAATACGATCCGCAGTTTTGGGGGATGGCGTTCCCGCTTGCCATGTATACCACGAGTACGTATCAATTATCCAAGGCGTTAAGCCTTCCTTTTTTGCAGGTGATCCCTCGTTTCATGGTGTACGTGGCGATGACGGCATGGTTGATGGTGTTCCTTGGGTTGATTCACCATTTGTATGCGAGTTTTCGCCAACAGAGGGGAGAGGAGAGTAGCTCGTTGTGGCAACGGACGAGAAAAAGGTAAGGGAGGGCAGAAGAAGGCCCTTCCGTATTTTTTATCAAAATCAAGCGAGAAAACTCCCACTTCCACCTAGCGAAGTAAGTGGGGAATGAATCACTGAAAACAAAGGATAATGTGAAGAGATAAGGAGGTGAAAAATGTATTTCTGCATTAAACAGCAATTCAATGGCTTAACGAAAGAAGAATGCTTAACTCTTGGAGAACTATGTCGTATTGCTAAGAATCTGTATAACGCAGGCTTATACAATGTCCGGCAATACTATTTTGAGCATAAAGAATTTCTAAATGATGGAAAAAACTGTCGCCTTGTGAAAACGAATGAAAACCATAAGTTGTTAAATAGCAATATAGCACAACAAATTTTGAAAAAGGTCAATGAGGCTTTTCAGTCTTCCTTCGATTTGGCGAAACAAGGAAAAGATGATTATAAAGCGATCAGTCTTGCAAAATATCTTAAAAGAAGTAGACGACCAAAAACCAGTGTATTTGTGTACAATAGCGGTAAGGGAATGGATTGCACGTAAACATAGATTCCGTGTGAATGGGGAACGATGGGGGGAGTCGAACATGCGTCGGTGGTGGAAACGGCTATTTTATGCAGGCGGTATCTCCTTGTTTATTGGAAGCGCTTCCTTAACTACCTATTGTGCGTGGAATGTGTATATGTATTCGGGGGTGGGAGAAGAAAAGACGCTCGCTAAAGCGAAGGATACGTATCATTTCGTACTCGTACCGGAGGAGCTTGACAATGATTATTGGCGGCTCGTTGAAAAAGGGGCGAAAGCAGCAGCAAGAGAACTTGATGTTGACCTCGAATATATCGGACCGCGGCAGGCAAATATTGATGAACACTTGCGCATTTTGAAAAAGGCGGCGGCAGCGAAGGTTGATGGGATCATCACCCAAGGACTGACGGAAGTGGAATTTGTTCCGGTGATTAACGAAATTGTCGACAAGAATATCCCGGTGTTGACCATTGATACTGATGCCCCAACGAGCCGGCGTGTCGGCTATATTGGAACAGACAACTACTACGCTGGATTTATCGCCGGCCGGGCGCTGGTCGAAGATACGCAGGGGATGGTGAATGTCGCTATCATTACCGGCAGTTTGACCGCGGTTCACCAACAGCAACGGGTGCGCGGGTTTCGTGATGCGGTGAAGAATGAGAAACGGATTCGCATCGTGGCGGTCGAGGAGTCGCATATCACAAGAGTGCAAGCGGCTGAAAAGACATACACGATTTTGAAAAAGCACCCGGAAGTCAACGCCTTTTATGGTACGAGTGCTCTTGATGCGATCGGTATTGCCCGAGTGGTAGAACAATTTCACAGGGAGCAGGAAACGTATATTATCGGATTTGACACGCTGCCGGAGACGATCGAGTATTTGCAAAAAGGGACGATTGAAGCGACAGTTGTCCAAGAACCGTATGAAATGGGGTACCGAGCGGTGAAAATGATGGCCGACATCGTTGCTGGACATGATGTGCCGGCTATAACGAACACAGAGACGAAAGTCATTCGGAAAGAAGATTTACCGCTGCGCCCGGCGCGCAATTATGAGGTCAAGACACCATGACACTGGCATCTGCGGCTTCTGTAGAAGGCCGGTGAAAACCAGTGTTTTCCTTGAGCGAACGGTCATTGTGTGCAACGAGAAGCTGATGTAAAAAGGCTTTTCCGTTTGGGGAACATTGCTGTGAAACGAGATGTTCTATTCCATCAATCAGTCTAGTAGGACGGGCTGAAATCGGCAGAAGGCGGACGAATGCCGCCGAAACAGTGAGGACGTATGATGAAAAATGGATGTCCTTCGTGTTCGAATACGCCCGGCTTGAACGCGGCGATGTCTTCATTGGTTGGATCAACTTGATGTCCGAGAAAGTTTGACTTGAAGCGGTACAAAGATGATGTAGACAACAAAGCGCTGGTGACAGCGGGGGGAAGCTAGGATGAACATCCGCACAAAGATGTTGCTTTGTTTTACCGTTTTTTTGCTTTTGTTAAATGGAGCGGTGTTTCTTTTATATCAAACTAGTGAAGAGATGATGAGTGATTATGATCGCCGGATGCGCCGATTGTTGTTGCTGAATGAAGTGTCGCAACGGACAAACCGGTTGATGGAGCAGCTGAATGCGTATGTATCGGAAAAAGAGGGGCGATACGCGCGCGCCTATGAGCAGGAGGTACACTGGCTGCAACAACACCGCCGCCAAGTTGGTGCTATCTTGCCGATATTGTCTGACCGGTTGGCAGCAGAAAACTATGAACATATGATCGAAAGTTTGTTAGAGGAAGCAGCGCTCACGGTCTACCATTTTCAGGCCGGAAATATTAGCTTGTACTCATCCCATCTGCATGAAACGATGAATATTGCCCTTTTTTTGCAGGAAGAAACGTTAAACTTAATTGATGATGAGTTAACGGCTTATCAACGACGGTACGATGAAGTCGAACAGCGTAACCACTATTTCCGGTATATGGGAATGGG
The DNA here is from genome assembly GCF_037965715.1 of Geobacillus sp. FSL K6-3411. Classification (NCBI taxonomy): domain Bacteria; kingdom Bacillati; phylum Bacillota; class Bacilli; order Caryophanales; family Anoxybacillaceae; genus Geobacillus; species Geobacillus sp. FSL K6-3411. The sequence goes on along the minus strand of NZ_CP150187.1, from coordinate 3,320,946 downwards.
GTTGTTTGCGACAACGCTTTGCTTCGGTGTGCTTCTTGCTGTGTTTTTCTCCGGCAGTTTGACGAGGCCGATCATCCAGCTTGCACATGTAGCCCGAGAGATCGGCGCCGGACGGCTCGATGGGCCAGATGTAAATCCGACAACGAATGATGAACTGCGGCTGCTCACGATCACCTTTAATGACATGCGCCGCAATTTAAAACAGCTGATTGCAGAAATGAAACAAAAAGCCGAGCTCGACCGGCTTGTGAAGGAGCTGGAGCTTAAAAGTTTGCAAAGCCAAATCAACCCGCACTTTTTGTTCAATACGTTGAATACGGTCGCGAAGATGGCGTATTTGGAGGACGCCCCACAAACATCGCGGCTGATTGAGGCAGTGGCAGCGATTTTACGCTACAATCTGGGCGATTTGCAGCGGACGGTGACGCTTGCCGATGAGGTGCGCGTTGCTCGCGAATATTTTTTCATTCAGCAAACGCGCTTTTTTGACCGGATCAAGTTTTCTCTTGAGGCAGAGCCGTCTTGTCTTGGCCAGCGGCTTCCGCCTTTGACGTTGCAACCGCTGATTGAAAATGCGTTCATTCATGGCATCGAATCATATGAACAAGGGGCGGAACTGACGGTGTCGATTGCCGAAGGAGAGAGCCGGGTGATCGTGGAAGTGCGCGACAATGGAGTCGGAATGGACGAGCAAGTGAAAACGGAATTTGAGGCGTTCATTCGCGGGGAAGAGAGGGAATCGCGCCGCGAGGAAGGGCGCGGCCATTCGACCGGCATCGGTTTGCGCAATGTCATTCGCCGCTTGCAATTGTTTTATGGCGTCACCGATGTGGTAGATATCGAGTCGGCGCCGGGGAGAGGAACGACTATCCGGCTGCGGTTGCCCAAATGGACGAAGGAGGGATGAGCGATGAATGTGGTGATCGTCGATGATGAAGCATTGGAGCGCAAGGCGCTTTGCAAAATGATTCGCGACCATCTACCCGAGATGGAAGTGGTGGCGGAGGGTGCCAACGGGCGCGAGGCGGTCGAGATCGCCAAGCGTTATCGTCCAGATATCATGCTGATTGACATCAAAATGCCCGCTCTTGACGGACTGCAAGCGATTGAAGCCATTCGCCGCGACGGCCTCGATATCGAGTTCATTATTGTGTCGGCGTTTGATTTGTTCGACTATGCAAAACAAGCGATGCGCTTTGGGGTCAAAGAGTATTTATTGAAACCGAGCCGGAAGGAGGAGGTGATTTCAGCTTTAGAACGGGTCAGTCAAGCCGTAGCGGCGAAACGGCGACATGAAGAGAGCAACCGCCAGCTGCAGGAGCAGCTTCGCCGGTTGCAGACACTGGTGGAAAGCGAATGGCTGTCCGTCCTGATGACGGAAGACGTATCGGCTGATGAGTGGGAACGGTGGAAGGAGCTGCTGCCGTTTTCGCTAGCGACAGGAATGTTTATTGTCCTTCAGTTTCCTGATAAGGGGAAGGTCGATGAATGGAAATCATGGCTCGACAAACAGCTGGATGAGCGTGCGCCAGTGCGCTATATAATGGGACGGATGGGGAATGGGCGCCTGCCGATTTTGTTTTTCCAAAGCCCCGATGATGGTGAGTTGGCTTGGAAGCCCACTATTCAAACATTGGCATTCGATTTGACGCGGCAGTTTTCCGCTCGGTACGGTGCCGCGCTGTATATCGGACTTGGCTCCCCTGTTTCGCGCTTGGATCAGCTTCGTTCTTCATACTATGAGGCGTTGTCGGCTGTGCGCTATTATGCAGAACGGCAAAAAGCGCAAGTTGGATTTCCGCCCGCAGAGGCGATGTACGCTAGTAGGGCGGCGGAACGGGATCAACAGCTGTTTGAGTCATTGCGCCTTGGTGATATCGAGCAAGCGCGGTTGGTGTGTCGAACGTATATCAAGGAACTGACCTCATCCTACTCACTGCCGTCTGCTGTTCGCAAGGCGGAAGAGGCATTGATATGGATTGGGCGCCGTTTATCTGAACTTGGGATTCGCTACGAGCGGATCGCTTCGTTTACTTCTTGTCGGTCGGCGGCTGAGTTGCAGCAGGCCGTGTTGGATGAATTGGACCGCATTGCTACGGATCTTGAGGTTTGGCGCCACCAGCATGCCCACGGCAAACTCGGCAAGGCGAAAGAGTACATTGACCGTCATTATGCCGAGCCTCTGACGCTTGAAGAAGTGGCCGAACATGCTGGGATGAGCCCGTACTACTTCAGTAAACTGTTCAAAGAACAGTTTGGCGTCACGTTTATTGACTATGTGACGAACGTGCGCATCGAGCGGGCAAAAGAAGCGCTCGTTCGCACCGATTTTAGTTTAAAAGAAATATGCTTTTCCGTTGGCTACAACGATCCGAACTATTTCAGCCGCGTGTTTAAAAAACAAACGGGCTGGTCGCCGAGCGAATACCGAAAAAAACTGCAGAGGCGGTAGCCGATGCAGCCTCACCCATCTCCAACAAAACATTGGCTCGCCTCCCGACTGGGCGGGCTTTTTTGATGTTGTGCGACCGGTGATTCCCCTGCTAAGCTACAAACAGCTTGACAAGAATGGATGCCGATGAGGCAGCTGTCGTGACCTGTACCTTGTCAACGCTCCACCACGTACATTCTAATGTAGAAACAAGAGGCTTCTGCGCTAAAAATGAGGAATATGGACAAGCCGCTTTTCTTTTTTCCCTACAACAAAAAAGTGAAGAAAAACGCAAAAAAGTGAAGGAATCAAGTCGTAATCAGACTAGTGGCGCATGATAAAATCACTATTGAAAAGGTTTTCAAAAAAGGGGATAAAGGGGGAGGAACATGCGAAAGAAAGCATCCGCATGGTTGGCGTTGGCGCTTGGTGTCGGGATGGCGCTGTCGGGCTGTAGCTCGAACTCTTCTTCATCCGATGACGCCAAACAAGGCAGCCAAAAAGCAGGAGAGAAGCTAGAGATTTTCAGCTGGTGGACTGGAGCCGGTGAGGAAGACGGTCTCAAAGCATTGATCAAACTGTTCCAAGAAAAACATCCGGATATTGAAGTCGAAAACGCGGCGGTAGCCGGCGGGGCCGGAACGAACGCCAAGGCGGTCTTAGCGAGCCGCATGCAAGGGGACGACCCGCCATCGACGTTCCAAGTGCACGGTGGGGCGGAGCTGAATGAAGGTTGGGTCGCTGCCGGTAAAATGGAGCCACTCAATGACTTGTATGAACAAGAAGGTTGGATGGACAAATTCCCGGAAGCGCTCATTGACATGGTAAGCAAAGATGGCAACATTTACTCCGTTCCGGTGAACATTCACCGCGGCAACGTGCTTTGGTACAACAAAAAAGTATTTGCCGACAACGGGCTGCAGCCGCCGAAAACATTTGACGAGTTTTTCGAAGTGGCGGATCAGCTAAAGGCAAAAGGCGTTACGCCGCTAGCACTTGGCGATAAAGAACCGTGGACCGCGACGCATTTGTTTGAAACGGTGTTGCTTGGCACACTCGGAACGGACAACTACCAAAAACTTTGGAACGGGGAACTGTCGTTTGACGCTCCACAAGTGAAACAAGCAGTTGAAACGTTTAAGAAAATGCTCGGTTACATTAACGAAGACCATAGCTCGCGCAACTGGCAAGATGCGGCTCAGCTTGTTGCGGAAGGAAAAGCGGCCATGTACGTGATGGGGGACTGGGCCAAAGGCTATTTTGTCAACGACTTAAAATTAAAAGTGAATGAAGATTTCGGCTATGTGCCGACCCCGAACACCGACGGCAAGTTTATGGTCATTACTGATACGTTCGGCTTGCCAAAAGGTGTGAAAAATCCGGACGATGTGAAGAAGTTTTTAGCTTTGCTTGGATCGGTCGAGGGGCAAGATGCGTTTAACCCGCTGAAAGGCTCAATTCCAGCCCGTATCGATGCTGACCCGTCAAAGTATGACGAATACGGCAAACAAACGATGGAAGATTTCAAAAACGCAGAACTGGCGCCAAGCTTAGCGCACGGATCAGCAGCGGCAGAAGGTTTTGTCACAAAAGTGAACCAAGCGATTAACATTTTCGTCACGCAAAAGGATGTCAATTCGTTGATTGACACGCTTGTTTCGGCTGCAGCGGAACTGAAGAAGTAATGAAGGAAAAGGGGACGGGAGCCATTCTCCTCCCCTTTTCTCGTATTCATCGCAAGGAGGGATGATGATGGAAACGGTAAAAATCGCGCCAGCGAAAGAAACGACGACCGTTCCTGTGGCGCGGAAAAAGCGAAAATGGACAGCTGATCATTGGCTGGCAACAGCGTTTTTGGCGCCGTCGGTCGTGCTCATTTTCCTATTTGTTTATGGATTTATCGGTTGGACAGGATATGTTTCGGTAAGCAATTGGAATTCGCTCGTTCCGGATTGGTCATTCGCCGGGCTGAAAAATTATCAGTATTTATTCCAAGATTTCCGCTTTCAAGCTGATTTGCGCAATACGATCGTATTTACAGTGCTGTTTATCGCCGTCGTGATTGTGCTCGGCCAACTGCTTGCTATTTTGCTTGACCAAAAGCTGCGAGGGGAATCGTTGTTTCGCAACATTTTCTTTTTCCCGATGGCCTTGTCCTTTGTTGTGACCGGGGTGGTGTGGCAATGGTTGTTTAACCCGTCAACGGGCGTGAACTTGTTTTTAAAACCGCTTGGCCTGGATTCCAAATGGTATACGGATACAACGATCTTAGGCGGATTTCAATGGGGCAAAATCGAATTTGGCATCCCATTGGCGATGATTGCGGTTATGGTGGCAGCGGTCTGGCAAATGACCGGTTTTGCCGTCGCCATGTATTTGGCCGGCTTGCGTGCGATTCCGGATGAAGTGCGCGAAGCGGCGCGAATGGATGGAGCGACCGAGCTTCAATTGTATTGGAAAATCATTTTGCCGTTGTTGCGGCCGATTACGGTCAGTGTCATCATCATTATGGCGCACATTTCACTGAAAATTTTTGATTTAATTTACGCCATGACCGGACCGGGTGCGAACTTTGTCACTGATGTGCCCGGAGTGTATATGTTTGAAACGACGTTCCGCGGCAATTATTATGCGAACGGAGCGGCGATTGCGATTGTGATGTTGCTGTCGGTCGCCATTTTTATCGTTCCGTATCTCATCTCGAGCCGCAAGGGGGAATCGTAATGGCGAAACAGTTATGGGCGCGGCCATTTTTGTATCTGCTTGCACTGGCGATGAGCGTATTTTTCCTCTTGCCAGTGTATGTCATGATTGTGACGAGCTTAAAACCGCTCGATGAAGTGACATTGGCTGATATGTGGAAACTGCCGTCGGCGGTCGATTGGAGCAGCTATGCGACCGCATTTGAGAAACTGGCTCCAAACTTTTGGAACTCGATTTTGCTTGTCGTACCAGCGACACTGCTATCCGCATTGCTAGGGTCACTCAACGGATATGTGCTGTCGAAGTGGAAGTTTAAAGGGGCGGATACGCTATTTACGCTTATTTTATTTGGCATGTTCATTCCATATCAAAGCATCTTAATCCCGTTGATTCAATTTTTGCGCGAAATCGGGTTGTACAACACGATTCCGGGGCTGGTGTTCGTCCATGTTGTCTACGGCATCCCGATCACAACACTGATGTTCCGCAATTTTTACGCCGCCATTCCGGATGAGATGATCGAATCGGCGAAAATCGACGGCGCCGGGTTTGTCCGCATTTTCCGCTACATTATGCTGCCGTTGTCGATCACCGGATTTGTCGTTGTTGCTATTTGGCAGTTTACAAACATTTGGAATGAGTTTTTGTTTGCCGTGACGATCACGACGTCGGACAAACAACCGATCATGGTTGCCTTGCAAAACTTATCCGGCAGTCAAATTGTCCAGTGGAACGTACAAATGGCCGGCGCTTTGTTGGCTGCACTGCCAACGTTGTTCGTATACATCTTCCTTGGTAAATACTTCGTCCGTGGACTGCTTGCCGGCTCGGTGAAAGGGTGAGTTGGTGGAAAGGGCAACAGGTGTGTCAGGAGGAGCTGCCTTGTTGGCGGCTCTTTTTCGTTTGGTAAAAATAGTGGCAACAATATTCATTTGCCGCTCTCTGATGATATGGGCGCCTTTTCTTTCAGCAGCAGATAAGTGGACATCGCTTGTAAAAATTGCAAAAGAATAGCCGTTCACGTTTGATCGGTGATGGCAAAAAGAGAAGTACGCTTGATGCCCCTTTTCAGTTTACCGTTGAGTCCCTTTCTATTAAGATAAGAGCAGAACAAGTGAAGAAAGAGGGGAAACACATGATTCTAGGAGCGATTGAAGCTGGGGGGACGAAATTTGTCTGCGCTGTTGGTGATGAGCACGGGAGAATTTACAAGCGAGAGGTGTTTCCAACGACCGTGCCAGAAGAGACAATGGCCAATGTCATCGAGTTTTTCCGTCCGCATGGCATTGAGGCGATCGGCGTCGGGTCGTTTGGCCCGATCGATCTGCGTCCTAGCAGCCCGACGTACGGCTATATTACGAGCACGCCGAAACAGGCGTGGACGAATTTCGATTTTGTTGGCACACTGAAACAACATTTTCCGGTACCGATCGGTTTTGATACGGACGTGAACGCGGCGGCGCTCGGCGAGCTGCGATGGGGGGCGGCGCAAGGGCTGGACAGCTGCCTCTATATGACGGTCGGAACCGGCATTGGCGTTGGCGCGGTGGTGGAAGGGCGGCTGCTTCATGGGCTGATTCATCCGGAAATGGGGCATATTGTTGTCCGCCGTCATCCGGATGATGCGTTTGCCGGCATATGCCCGTACCATGGCGACTGCTTAGAAGGGATGGCGTCTGGCCCGGCGATCGAGCGGCGCTGGGGGAAAAAGGGAGCAGAATTGGCTGCGCGCAATGAGGTGTGGGAGCTTGAAGCGTTTTACTTAGCTCAAGCTATTGCTGACTATATTCTCATTTTATCACCGGAAAAAGTGATTGTTGGTGGCGGTGTCATGAAACAGACGCACGTGCTGCCGTTAGTCCATCGCTATGTGCAGGAGTGGCTTGGCGGCTATATTCAGCACGAGGCAGTTCTTACAAACATTGAGGAGTATATCGTCCTTCCGGGGTTAGGCGATAATGCTGGCATTTCAGGAGCCTTGGCGCTTGCTGCCGCAGCGTTGGAATAGTAGGATGACGGCTGTTCATGGCCTTTTGCAGGGCTATGGACGGCCGTTTTTGTTGGCAATCCGTCTCTTTGACCGTATGTTCAAAAAACTATTTATATTTGTGACTGTCCGGTCAAAAAAACCATGATTTTTTAGTTGCATAAATTGATAATCGTTGTTTATAATAGCGTTGACTGTTTGGTCATAGAGCGTATGGAGGCGAGGACAATGGGCGATGTCCGTCAATTGATTGAATGGTTACGGCAGCGTGGGGTGCGGGCTGATTTTGTAAAGCCACGCGCATTGTTGCCATCTTATCGGCAATGGGAGGCGGCGAATAGGGAAGGAATGAGCGATTGCCATGGATGAACGGCGCGTTCAATTTATCGAAACAGCGATGAAGTTGTTTGCTCAAAAAGGGTATCATGCGACATCGATTCAAGATTTAGTTGAGGCATGGGGCATTTCCAAAGGGGCGTTTTACCATCATTTTACTTCGAAAGAAGAATTGTTGTTGGTGGTACTGAAGTATTATAGTGAGAAGATGATGGCCGATTTGACAGCAGCGGTTGGCGGGTCAGAAAAAGAACAGTTCGTCCGCCAGCTGGCTGCTCATTTTTCGCATGTCCGCCAATACAAAGAGTTTTTGCATATGATCATGTCGGAACAGCTGCCAAAAGTCAATCCGGAAATTGAGCAGTATATGTTCTGCCAACATGGGCGGCTCTTTTTATGGTATTGTTCGCGTCTCAAAGACGTATATGGGGAGGCAGTCGAGCCACATCTTTATGATGTGGCGATGATCGTGAACGGTGTCATCCGACAATATTTGTTTTATTTCTTTTTCCACGAGGAGTCGTTCGACGCTGAGGAGGTAGCTCGCTTTCTCATGCGGCGCTTCGATGCGATCATCGACAGCTTTGCGGCAGATGAACGTCCACTGTTGACGAAGGAGTCATTTGCCTCGTGGATAGAATTGGAAGAGCGCGAGCGACAAAAGCGACGAGAGCGTCTTGCTTCCGCGTTTTCCGCCGTTCGGGAGGCGGCGAAGGAACTTGGCTCGAAGAAGGCGGATGATGTGCTTGAGGCGGTCGACGCGCTCGAAGAAGAGTTGCTCGGGCGTCATGAGCCGCCGCGCGCCTATCTGGTCGATGCGCTGCTTTTATATTTGCGCCATCAACAAGCGCCCTCACTTGCGGCGGCCTTGGCCGAGCTGAGCCAAGAAATTAAAACGTATCAACAATTGAATGGATAGGAGAGAGACAGATGGAAAAAGCATTAGCAGCGCCAGCAAGTACGATCCGGCATCGTCCGCTGCTTATTACGGGACTCATTATCGCTATGTTGTTTGCAGCACTTGAAGGGACGATCGTCGGAACAGCGATGCCGCGCATCGTGGGAGAGCTCGGCGGGCTTGGCGTGATGACATGGCTGACGACAGCGTATATGTTGACATCGACGACTGTCGTGCCGATCGCTGGTAAGCTCGCCGACTTGCTTGGACGGCGTCTCGTGTATGTGAGTGGACTTGTCATTTTTATGGCCGGCTCTGCACTTTGTGGCATGGCCAACGATATGACCCAGCTTATTATTTACCGCGGCATTCAAGGAATCGGCGGCGGAATTATGATGCCGATGGCGATGATTGTCGTTGGTGACGTGTTTACGGGGAAAGAGCGTGCGAAATGGCAAGGGGTGTTCGGCGGTTTGTACGGCCTTGCTTCAGTGCTAGGTCCACAAATCGGCGGCTTTATCGTTGACCATTTGAACTGGCGTTGGGTGTTTTATATTAACTTGCCGGTTGGTATTTTAGCAACAGTGCTGATCGCGATGGGCTTAAGCAAATATAAAGCTGAAGGGCCGGTGAAATTTGACGTTGCCGGAATGGCGACGCTGACGGCGGGGGTCGTCAGCTTGTTGCTTGGGTTGACGTTTGGCGGTGACCAATATGCGTGGGGCTCATGGCAAATCATCTCGCTGTTTGCAGCGGCGGTGATCTTTTTCGCCTTGTTCATTTGGGCAGAAAAACGGGCTGACGAGCCGATCATCCCGCTGTGGCTCTTTCGCAATCGGACGTTTACGTTGTTGAACGGCATCGGCTTTTTCATGAGCGTCGGCATGTTCGGAGCCATTATGTTTGTTCCGTTTTTTATGCAAGGCGTGGTTGGGGTGAGCGCCACAGAGTCAGGAACGATCATGACACCGATGATGGTTACGATGATTATCGGCAGTGTCGTTGGCGGTCGACTCGTCTACCGAATTGGCGTGAAAACACAGCTGATCATCGGTATGGCCATTATGTTGGCGGCGTTCGGTTTGCTTGGCACGATGGATGTCGATACGTCCAAATGGACAGCAACAGTATATATGATCATACTCGGGCTCGGCACAGGGCTTGTGATGCCGATTTTAACGCTCGCTTTGCAAGAAAGCTTTCCAAAATCGGAGCTTGGCGTGGTGACGTCTTCAAGCCAATTTTTCCGCTCAATCGGCGGGACATTTGGCATGACCGTTCTTGGCGCCATCATGAACCATCGCTCAAGCGCTTTGCTTGATGAACGATTGATGCCAAAGCTTGAAGCGTTGCCGGCACAGGCGCAAGGGCTTGTTGACCGATTTGCGGATATGATTCATAACGATCCGCAAGGGCTGTATTCCGTCTTGCTCAGCCCGGAAGCGATGAAGAATATTCCGGCCGCACTGCGCGACATGTTCGTGCCGGTATTGAAACAGTCGCTCGTTGATTCACTGCAAGCTGTCTTTTTGTTTGGGCTTGTGTTTATTGCGGTGGGCTTGCTGTTCGTGTTCGGCTTAAAGCGGATTACGCTTTCCGACCGGGACGAGGCGATGAAAAAGATGAAGCAGGCCGAATAAAAGAAAAAACTCCGCGACAGGCGGAGGAGAATGAAAGTGAAGGACCGTGTCGATTGGAATCGGCACGGTCCTTTTGTATGTCTAGCAGGGGGCATCCTGACCATACTGTTTGTCTGTTCGCATTAACCACTTCACTCATGGCTGCGCCCCCTCTCCTGGATGGAGGTCGGCTATGGTTGTGAACGGTGAAATGACACGATCCCGAGGTGACCATGACCTAGGGCGCGCCGCGGGTTAATATGGTCGGTGGGCCTGGACGATGTTTGGTCATTGTCAGCAACTATGGCGTGCTTTTATCCGACGGTTGTCCGAAGACGCGCGAGCGGGTGAGAAAGCGAACGCCTTCCGGGCCTTCAAGCGAAAACATGCCGCCGCGCCCGGGAACGACATCGATAATCAGCTGTGTATGCTTCCAATATTCGTATTGTGCCTTGGCAATGTAAAACGGACAGCCGCCGATTTCGCCAAGTAGAATATCGGAATCGCCAACGATCAGCTCGCCGAGCGGGTAGCACATTGGCGAACTGCCATCGCAGCAGCCGCCAGATTGATGGAACATAAGGGGGCCGTACTTCGCTTTCAGCTTTTCAATTAACGCCAGCGCCGCTTCTGTGGCGACAACTTTCGGTTCATCACTCATTCCGTGCACCTCTTTCGCATGCGTATAGATTTATTTTCGACATTGACGGTAGCCGCCGCTTGGCAGACAATGAGCAAGACAACAACAGTGTCATCAAGACAAAAGAGGGTGTCCCGAACAGAGCGGGACACCTTGGCAAAATGATGAGGATTCGCCTCAAAACGAAGAGGCGATGAAAGGGTGGGTGGGTGAGTATTAGAACAAGCCGAGTTTTTTCGGCGAATAGCTGACGAGCATATTTTTCGTTTGTTGGTAATGGTCGAGCATCATTTTGTGTGTTTCGCGGCCGATGCCGGACATTTTGTAGCCGCCAAACGCGGCGTGGGCTGGGTAGACGTGGTAGCAGTTCGTCCAAACGCGGCCAGCTTGAATGCCGCGCCCGAACCGGTACGCGGTGTTGATGTCGCGCGTCCAGACACCAGCACCAAGGCCGTACAGCGTCTCGTTAGCAATCGCGAGTGCTTCATCGTTGTCTTTGAACGTCGTGACGGCCAACACCGGTCCGAAAATTTCTTCTTGGAAAATGCGCATTTTGTTATGGCCTTTGAAAATGGTTGGCTTCACATAGTACCCGCCGGCGAGCTCTCCTTCAAGCATGTTCCGCTCACCGCCTACAAGCAACTCGGCCCCTTCTTGTTTGCCAATATCGATGTATGACAAAATTTTCTCGAGCTGCTCAGACGACGCTTGGGCGCCGATCATCGTTTCAGTATCAAGCGGGTTGCCTTGTTTAATTTGTTTGACGCGCTCAAGCGCCCGTTCCATAAAAGCATCGTAAATCGACTCGTGGATGAGGGCGCGTGATGGGCATGTGCACACTTCACCTTGGTTTAAGGCGAACATCGTAAACCCTTCGAGCGCTTTATCGAGAAAATCATCATCTTTTTCCATTACATCAGCAAAGAAAATGTTCGGGGACTTGCCGCCAAGCTCAAGCGTAACCGGAACGATGTTTTGCGAGGCGTATTGCATGATGAGACGTCCAGTCGTCGTTTCGCCGGTGAATGCCACTTTCGCCACACGCGGGTTTGAGGCGAGCGGCTTGCCGGCTTCCAAGCCAAAACCGTTCACCACGTTGACGACGCCAGGTGGAAGCAAATCTTCGATGAGTTCGATGAGGACGAGAATGGACGTCGGCGTTTGTTCCGCCGGTTTTAAGACGACGCAGTTACCGGCCGCAAGGGCTGGCGCGAGTTTCCAGGCCGCCATTAAAATCGGGAAGTTCCATGGGATGATTTGCCCGACAACGCCGAGCGGTTCTTTAAAGTGGTAGGCGACCGTGTTATGATCGATTTCCGAAATGGTGCCTTCTTGGGCGCGAATGCAGCTGGCAAAATAGCGGAAATGGTCGATGGCAAGCGGAATGTCAGCTGCCAATGTTTCGCGAATCGGTTTGCCGTTTTCCCACGTTTCAGCCACTGCGAGCATTTCTAAGTTTTCTTCCATCCGATCGGCAATTTTGTTCAACAAACGGGCGCGCTTTGCAGGTGACGTGCGTCCCCACTCCTCTTTTGCGGCATGGGCAGCGTCAAGCGCCAGTTCAATATCGGCGGCTTTTGAGCGCGGCACTTCGCAATACGGCTGCCCGGTGATCGGTGTGATGTTTTCAAAATACTCACCGTCCACCGGTGGTACCCATTTGCCGCCAATAAAGTTTTCGTAGCGTTTTTTGAACGTGACAAGCGCCCCTGGCTGGCCTGGTTGTGCGTAAATCATCCCCGATACCCCTTTCATTTTATTGTTGTATACGTTTTCAATTAAAGGAATATTTAAAAAATTCCTTTCAATGCTTAGATTAGCATGGCTGGACAATGTTGTCAAACGAGAAAGGAGCTATCCTAGGAAATTGGTCGGAAACGGTTGTTTGGCTAAAGAAAGCCATTCGGTTCGAGTGCGAAGGGGGGCTCAAAAGCAAGTGAGCCCCTCTTTTCCACTACGGTATACACTTGAATGGATTGGTAAGTTTCACTTGCGGGCACAGACATCCTGTTGAGTCAGCCCCTTGCCCGAAACGGCCGATTAATCCACCTCAAGCCCCTCAAGCCAGCGGCTCGCGTATACGCCACAAAGGTGATGGAACACTTCGAGCAGTTCGTTCGGATCAGCAGCGAAAAACGTACGCGCAGCCGATTCGTTTTCTTCCCGGCCGAATTCGATTAAAAAATCGGTGGCGATTCGATTAAACAAGAGCAACGCGCTATAAGAGCGTTCCAGTTGACGTTTCCGTTCTGCCGCATCGTCGATTTCGGCAAACGGGCGTTTGTACCGATCGGTGAGCTCTGGCAACTGGCGTCGGATTGCCTGCTGGGCGTCGGTGAGCATTGCCTCGATCGTACCCGGTGACAAAAATGTTTGCTCGCGCAGCATATAGCCCCAAATTTGTTTTAACGCGTGCGCCGATTCGCTCGCAAAAGCGATATTGCTAAGCAAATCGTTCATATACTGTTCCTCGTCCGTTGCTTGAATGCGCAGTTTCATAATGATTTCGAGCACATCGGAATGGACTTTTTCTTTCTGCCAAGGCTTCGTCAATTCGTGAAGCAAGATAGAAAGCAAACGAGCTGCTTCGTCTTTTGTCATCATCAGCCAATCCTTTCGTGGCAAAGTCATCGATTCCATTTTATCACGCTAGCTGGCGAGCCTCCTACCCCCCCTGAAAAAGTACGGGGGATTGGGAATGACTGCGAAGGAAAAGAAAGGGGGAGCGTGTCTGCGATGAAGCGCACGAGAGAGAGGGCGATGTCTGAATTGCCAGAAGACAGCCGTTCGCGTATGATGATGATAATAGGAAAATCGCGCAGGATATCCGGACGAAATCGAAGCATATTCGAGGATGTCTGGCATATGCTCGAACAAACAGAGGAAGAAAGGGGAGAGAGGCATGAAGCCGTTGCGCTTGCGCGGCCATCATTTGCTTTGTGTGCACGGATTTCGCGGCATGGGCTACAGTCCTTCGTTTGTCGAAAAAATGTGGGAGATCGTCAAACGGATTCGTGATGAAGAGGACGATTTTCCGATTGAAGTTGTCGCGGCGCTTGATGAGGCGTGTCTCGCCTGTCCGCACCATGGCGAAGCGACATGCGAAGCCAGTCCGAATTCGGATGACCATGTGCGCTTACTCGATGGAAACGTCATCCGCCATTTAGGTTTGGAGGCGGGGAACGTATATCAGAAGTCGGAGTTGATCCGGCGGATAGCCGAAATGGTTGAGCCGGATGATTTGGATTATTTATGCCGCCATTGTTCGTGGCTGCCGCACGGCGTCTGCAAAGAAGGCATCGCCAATGTCCGCCGCGGAAACACGGCCCAACTATAAATGATTCCGGGGCTCATCGCCATTGTTGTTCCAAAGTGGCACATATTTTCACCATTCGCGGAAATTTCTAAAAAATGAATGATTTCACGAGCGGAAAAATGTGATATGATAAACAATTATAAAGACTTTCGACAGAAAGGGTCATGGAACATGAAAGTAGCCAAATTTGGTGGAAGTTCGGTGGCGAGCGCCGCGCAATTCCGCAAGGTGGCTGATATTGTCAGTTCGGACATTGAACGCCGCATCATCGTCGTATCAGCACCCGGTAAGCGATGCAAAGACGACGTGAAAGTGACGGATATGCTTATTCGGCTGGCTGAACAAGTGTTGGCTGGTGAACCGTACGACGAAACGATGCAGGCGATCACGAAGCGGTACGCTGACATTGCCGATGAGCTCGAACTGGAAGCCAACGGTTTTTTAGCTGAGCTCACAGATGATTTACAGTCAAAAATTAGCGCCTATCGAAATGAGCCAGCCCGCCTGCTTGATACGATAAAAGCGAGCGGTGAAGATCATAATGCCCGGTTGATGGCGCTCTATTTGCAAGATTTTGGGCTCGAGGCGAGCTATGTTAGCCCACTTGAGGCCGGCATTATCGTGACGGACGAACCTGGCAACGCCCAAGTGCTTCCGGAGTCGTACGACAAGCTGCGGCAGCTGCGTGAGCGTCGCGGTGTGCTCGTGATCCCGGGCTTTTTCGGCTATTCCCTATCCGGCCATATCGTCACCTTCCCGCGCGGTGGATCGGATATTACCGGTTCGATCGTTGCCGCAGGTGTAAAAGCCGACGTGTATGAAAACTTTACTGACGTTGATTCGATTTATTGCGTCAATCCTTCGATTGTCGCCGACGCGCGCAAACTGAAAGAAATTACGTATCGGGAAATGCGCGAGCTGTCGTATTCCGGCTTTTCCGTTTTTCATGATGAGGCGCTCGAGCCGGTATATCGGGCTGGCATCCCGGTTTGCGTGAAAAACACGAATAACCCGGCTGCGCCGGGTACGTGGATCGTTGCCAAACGCAACCATGTAGATGAACCGGTTGCGGGTATTGCTAGCGATACCGGCTTTTGCAGCATCAACATTAGTAAATACTTAATGAACCGCGAAATCGGCTTTGGTCGGCGCGTGTTGCAAATTTTAGAAGACGAGGGCATTTCATATGAACATACGCCGTCTGGTATCGATAACATGTCAGTTATTTTGCGGGCAAGTCAGCTTGCCGATGGAAAAGATGAGCGCATTTTAGCCCGCATCCGCGATGAGCTCGTCGTCGATGAAGTGACGATTGAGTACGGATTGGCGCTTATCATGGTGGTTGGCGAAGGGATGGAAAAAATGGTTGGGATGGCAGCCAAAGCGGCGACGGCGCTCGCGAATGCCAACATTAACTTAGAGA
The DNA here is from genome assembly GCF_037965715.1 of Geobacillus sp. FSL K6-3411. Lineage (NCBI taxonomy): Bacteria > Bacillati > Bacillota > Bacilli > Caryophanales > Anoxybacillaceae > Geobacillus > Geobacillus sp. FSL K6-3411. The sequence continues at coordinate 3,305,593 of NZ_CP150187.1, read as the reverse complement.
TGATCAACCAAGGATCATCGGAGGTCAGCATGATGTTTGGCGTCAAAGAGGATGTCGTCAACGAGGCGGTTCGTGCGTTATATCACGCCTACTTTCAAGAGTTGACCGTTAGTCAGCCGTCATAAGGAAAAGGATGTCCGCGTCGCGGACATCCTTTTTTCATTGATTGTATCGTTTGTTTCCGCCATTGCTGCTTTTCGTGCATAGAAAGGAAGAGCTCGGAAAATACTACCAATGTATGCAAGCAGCAATGGAAGGGGGAAAACGATGGTGAAAAAATGGATTATTATGGCTGTTTTTGCGGTGATGTTAGCGTTATCTCCGGTCAGTGCAGCAGCTGCCATTAGCCGTGCGGAACTGGAACAGTACGTGGAAAGTGTCGGCTGGACGGTAAGCGATTTGCTTACTTATTTAGACCGATATGGATTGACCGTTGCTGATTTTCGCACCATGGAGGAGTTGAAACAATGGCTTGGTACGCCGCTGAACGAAGAGCGGCTCCATGCTGTGTTGCATCAGCACGGACTGACCGTCGAGGAGCTCGATGCACTGCTTGGACAGTTTGGCGAAACGGTGCAAGAGTACACGTTTGTGGAAGATTTAGATGCCGCCATTCGCTTTTACTCGCAGCATAACGATGCTATGCAGCAAATGAACGATTTGCTTGGGGCGTTAGGCATGACGGAAAAAGAAGTGAACAAACTCGCTCGTCATATCGCTTCACTTGGCAATCTGCAGCTGTCCGAGCAGCTAACAACGCTTCGTGAGCGGCTGCGTCCGTTTAAAGAAACGGAGGGACCATGGACAAAAGAAGCCCGTCGTAAACTGCAGGCGATTTGGAACGAGGCGCTCGATTTGTTGCAGCTTGAAGCAAAGTTCTATGTTGATGGACAGGAAACGGGATTCTCCGCAGCGACTGCATCGGCCGGAGCGAAACCAATCGTGGTCAAATTGTATAACCGTCAAGACGAGGAAATCGTCGATATTGCCGTTACGAGGGAAATGTTATCATCTGGTTACATCGTCCGCGCTGGGGAGAAAGGGATTGAGGCCGGTTTGTTGGCGCTTAAGATGAAGCGAATGATGTACGGGGAAAAACTCCCCGATACCGCTTCTCCATACTTGATGCACGCTCTCGCCGGTCTGTTGCTTATGTTTGCTGGGTTCTTTCTTTATCGACGGGTTGGACGGCTCAAAGGATGAGGCGCGATGGGGCATAAGCAACATGCGATCCATCTTCCTTGGCGACGTCGGGTGATTTGCTATGCGGCGTTCATGCTCATGGTCATCGGAATGGCGATAGCCGGCTGGAACGGGTATTGGTACATTGTTGGCTGGAAAGCGGCAAAGCAAGACAATGCCCATTCCCCTACACGGCATGCATCTGAGTTAGAAGCAAAAACGCGCTCGCAGGCTGCCTATTCACCCGAGAGTCAAAAAATCTCTCCTTCTCGGCCACTTGGCGCCTATCTCGGTGAATTGTCCATTCCGAAGCTCGGGGTGGCGATTCCAGTGTATGAAGGGGTCCGTGAACAAGAATTGCGCCGTGGCGTCGGCCATTATCCGGCAAGCGCTTGGCCGGGTGGCAACGGGCATGTCGTGTTGTCCGGCCACCGCGACACCGTATTCCGCCGCTTTGGAGAAATCGACATCGGCGATGCGCTCATCATCCGGACAGATGAGTCGATCGTTCATTATCGTGTCGTCAACATCCGCATTGTTGATGACGACGACCGAACCGTTTTGGTCGACAAGGCGCGGCCAACGCTGACCGTGACAACATGCTACCCGTTTCGTCTGATCGGTCCCGCCCCGAAACGATACATCGTCACAGCCCGCCCTGTTCGGACTGACACCGCCGCTCACATGACTTTGCCGTGACATGCCAATATGTCACATCGTTTCGGGAGAACCCCCTCGTCGATCGAAGCACAGTGAGGAAGTTGATGAACATAAAAAGAGGTGTCTCAAAGTCATGAGACACCTCTTTTATTTACTATATACACATGAAACGGCTTCTTCGTTTATTTCAATGGAGGACAGGCGGCCTTTTCAGTCATCCCCCTTTTATCTTTTCTGGTCATTACGTGTTCTTGCGCTATGCCGTTCGTCCATTTGCTGGCGAAATTCTTTGAGCAGTGCTTCACCTTGCAGCCCTTTCTCGACAAGGCCGGCCAGCACGACTTCAGCCAAGTGAGTCCGCCTCGGGATCATCAGTCCTTCCATGAGGACGCTAATATGGCCGTTCATTTTTGTGATCGATCGGACGGCGACAAGCATGTTCGCCGGGTCATTGCTAGGATTGGTAATTGTTACTTGTAGCTGAAATTCGGGTTGTTCTTTCAAGCTGGCAAACATCGGCTCATAGTCATCATCCAAATACGCTTCAACAAGCCAGCGGTTTTGGCCATCCTCTTTATTAATGATCAAGCCGTCAATAAACGGAATGTCTTGGCGGCGCATTTCCTCATCAATGACCGAGAGCCCGACAAGCTTGAACGTTTTCATATCGTCCACCTCATTACCGTTGTCTTACCCATGATTATAGCATAGGTAGCGATGGGAAGAAAAACTGGATCATGCGACTGCAGTGGCAAAAGCTATCCCCCTTTTTTGCCGTGAAATGACAAAAACGCCATTTTGCTGCACCATTGTCGATGCAGTCTTCACTTTTTTCGGTGATTGTACAGATAGATTGCGCAAAAAAATGCAAAAATCGCGATTTTACGGCAAAAAACGGGATCGTTTATGATAAGGGTGCGGTGGATAGAAAGGGGGGATGCACCGGAACATGATCAATCAAGTCGTACTTGTCGGCCGATTGACGAAGGATCCAGAGCTTCGTTACACGGCCGAAGGGACGGCCGTTACAACCGTGATCTTGGCGGTAGCAAGAAATTTTCGCAACGCGGAAGGGGGGATTGATGCTGACTTCGTTCCGTGTGTCCTATGGCGGAAAACGGCAGAGCATACTGCCCATTATTGCCAAAAAGGATCGATGGTGGCGGTAACGGGTAGAATCCAGACGCGCCGTTATGAAAACAAAGACGGCCAGCGCGTCTATGTGACGGAAGTCGTAGCCGATTCAGTTCAGTTTCTCCACTCCGGCAAAGTGCGAGAATGGCCGGAGCACGTCTAGTTGTTTCCCCATTCATGCCTTTCTCAGTGAATCCCCAAGAGAAAGAACGTTTCCTCACACATTCCCCAACGATGGCGCTAGCAACTCATGTTAGCGCTTTTTTCTGCTCAGGCATGGTTGCACGGGGAGTCAGCCAATGGCTTCAGCGCATTCCTTAATGATCGTGATCAACATCGTTTCGACATGTTTTCGCTTCTTCTCAGGCAAATTCGCCAACGTGTACATCGCTTCGCTCATATCTTGGTTGTGCAACAAATAATCAATCGCAGTGAGCGTTTTTTCGTTCATTTCCGTTGTTCCGTACAGCCGCTTTACCTCACGCAATACTTCTCGCCGTTGCACTTCGCTGCCAATCAGAAAATCAGCGCTGACATTAAATAGACGGCATAACTTTTCAAGCGACTGTATGTCAGGAAGCGTGCTGCCATTTTCCCACTTGCTGATTTGCGAGCGGGATACGTTTAACTGTTCAGCCAGTTGCTCCTGTGTCCAGCGTTGTTGTTTCCGCAACCTTTTCAACATCTCACCGAGTTTTTTCATCATTTGTCACCACGCTTTACATCGTTATCTTAAAGATAGGAAAGCGTGATGGTAATTTTTGTTCCTTTTTAGACCGACGGTTGTATACGTTCTTGATTAGAACAACATTGTATTTCCTGCCAATGGTCGACATCTTTTTTTCTTTTGATTGGACATAGTACAATAAGTAAAAAAGGGGAAATATTTACTATTACTAGGAGAGGAGGGAGCGAAGTGAATATTTATCTCGCCGATTTAGTTGTCCGTGAACGAAATAAGGCGAAAAAAGGGAAAAACATGTACCGTGTATTCATTAAGGAAATGAAAAATCCGTTCTCCATCCGGTTGAAAACGATCGTTCCGACTAATTTCACTGATTCGCTCCGTTGCCTAAGAAGCGAAGAGGAGCAGGGGCGTTTTTCATTCGAAGGTGAGGCGTTGTTCCGTACCGTCACTTGTTCGGATGAGGCCCAGCTTTATTTTGTGTTTAAATGTGTCAGTCAGCTTTACATGTTTATCGTCAAGCTCGATCTCCGACCAAAAAAGTTAGCTGTTGCCCTCTATGAATGGAATCAGCTCCAACAAAAATACACGTTGATCCGCACAAATGAATGGCTGGCCGTGGAAAGGCAGCTCATTTATGAAATTCTACAGTCGATCTACATTTGCGATCACCGCCGCATTTCCTATTTGTTTACGTGTTCAACCCGAAACAACCGTGAAAAGCGACAATGAGCCGATGGCATCTTTCTCCCTTCTATTTCCCAATTAAAAAATGTTTCACGCTAAAGAATTAGTTCGTTACACCTAAAATCGTTGCACTTAAAATAAGAAGGATCCGATAGTCATCCTTCACCCCTCTATTTCCCAATCAAAAAAATGTTTCCTACTAAGGCATCAGTCCGTTATACTTAAAATAAATGGGGAAAACGTCAGTTTTTGCTGAAAAATATGCTCTGTTTGTCGTATTTCTCCGCCAAACGGCACACTCGCTGCCGCCAGCGGCAGAAAGAAAAGAGCGAAAAAACAGGGAAGGGAGAGGGAATGAAAGTGAAGTCGAGCAAAGTCGTATTAGCCACCGCCTTTGCCTCTGCGCTTTTTTTGGCACCAGACGATAGCCAAGCAGCGGAATGGAAAGTAGGCATGAGTTCCTCAAAAGTAAAAGAGTTGCAGCAGTTATTAAAGGAAAAAGGGTTTTTTTCTTACCCACAGGCAACTGGCTATTTTGGTCCCATTACCGAAGAGGCAGTGCGGGCGTTTCAAAAGGCTGCGAACCTGCCGGTGACCGGTGTTGTCGATGACGCGACCTACGCGAAGCTACGTGCGTTTGTCCCAACGGCTCGCACATTATCCGTCGGCATGCGCGGTGACGATGTGAAAGTGCTCCAACAGCGGCTCAAACAGCTTGGCTACTTTAAATACCCGGAGATTACCGGTTATTTCGGAACAGTGACCGAAGCGGCCGTGAAGCAATTTCAACAAGCGAATGGGCTTAAGGTCACTGGAAAAGCTGATGCCGTGACGATTGAACGCCTTCGGCAAGCAGTTAGCAAACAGACAACCACTACATCGTCTTCACCGGTGACGTTAAAAATCGGTTCACGTGGTTCCGAGGTCAGTGAGCTGCAAAAAAACTTAAAGCTACTCGGCTATTTTACCTACCCAACAGCTACCGGCTATTATGGAACCATTACCGCTGACGCCGTCCGTCGTTTTCAAAAGGACAACGGCCTGCCAGCGACCGGCTCGGTCGATTCAACAACGCTCGGGCGCATTGCGGATGCGGTGAAGAAAAAAACAGCCCCGCCGGCTAAAGAAAACAGTTCTTCTGTTTATTTAAAGATCGGCACGCGTGGGGAAAAGGTGAAGCAGGTTCAAACGAATTTAAAACAGCTTGGCTATTTTACATATCCGGAGATCACCGGTTATTACGGAACCATTACCGCTGATGCTGTTCGTCGTTTTCAAAAGGACAACGGCCTGCCAGTGACCGGCTCGGTCGATTCAACAACGTTCGGACGCATTGAAGATGCGGTGAAGAAAAAAACAGCCTCGCCGGCTAAAGAAAGCAGTTCTTCTGTTTATTTAAAGACCGGTACGCGTGGGGAAAAGGTGAAGCAGGTTCAAACGAATTTAAAACAGCTTGGCTATTTTACATATCCGGAGATCACCGGTTATTACGGAACCATTACCGCTGATGCTGTTCGTCGTTTTCAAAAGGACAACGGCCTGCCAGTGACCGGCTCGGTCGATTCAACAACGTTCGGACGCATTGAAGATGCGGTGAAGAAAAAAACAGCCTCGCCGGCTAAAGAAAGCAGTTCTTCTGTTTATTTAAAGACCGGTACGCGTGGGGAAAAGGTGAAGCAGGTTCAAACGAATTTAAAACAGCTTGGCTATTTTACATATCCGGAGATCACCGGTTATTACGGAACCATTACCGCTGACGCTGTCCGTCGTTTCCAGAAGGATGCCAAACTTCAGGCGAACGGCATCGTCGATAGCCAAACGTACGAACGTCTCATCGGACAAGCTCCAGCATCCAAAGGTCAAGCCTCAGCGTCCAAACTCGATGTCATGGAACTGATTGCTGATGCGGCTGAGCTGCTCGGCAAGCCATACGTTTGGGGCGGTGAAACTCCGCAGGTTGGCTTTGACTGCAGTGGATTCATCTACTATTTGTTCGCCCAGCAAGGCATTTCGTTGCCGCGGACGGTAGCGGACATTTGGAACGTCGGGAAACCCGTCTCCTCTCCAGCGGTTGGAGACATCGTGTTTTTTGAGACATATAAAAAAGGCCCTTCCCACGCTGGCATCTATATCGGCAATGGCCAGTTCATCCATAGCGGTAGTTCGACGGGTGTGACGATCAGCCGCCTTGACCAATCGTATTGGAAGCAACGGTATTTAGGAGCAAAGCGGTATTAGTGCATGAACCGACTCTTTCGAAGGCCCTTCCGCTGCTCGGAAAATGGATGGCGTGACTAGCAAAAAAGCGCTGGTTTTTCTAGAGCCACGAATACTTGGAGCGATAGAATCGACGGTTTTGGCAGGGGAAAAGCGCGGCGGCGCAACCGAGACGTTGGCAGTTTGATTTAGCAGCGGCAGACTGATATAGCGAAATGGAGCACGAACTGCTTATGCGGGGTCGTGCTTTTTCATTTGGCAGCCAACTGCTGTCGAGAAAACCGGTGAAAATCGCCCGTTTTTGATACCGATGGTTTCGGAGAACCTTCAACATCAAAGTCCCCTTTTTGTGCTCTGTTTTTGATTCAATCATCATTCTTCTAGCAGGATGGCGATGGAACGAAACATCCTGCTTTCCAACAATACTTCTCAAAGGGAGAACCTTCGTCACATCAGTTTTTCATTTTGTGGGTCTCACGCTGGTTAGAGGCGATCTTTTTTCACCGGCCTTATAAGGTGAAAGGGAAACGCTGGTGTTGGGTTAGCGCCGCTAGTTATGTCGGTAGAAGCAAGGGTGTTTCCGAGCCGTGAGTTTTTGGAAATGGAAAACCGAAAGTTGAGCAAGCGCCTCACTTATGGTAATGTAATTTGTTGAGGTTTTCTTTACTATAGATGAATCGGAATAAGCAGGTGAAACGATGGGAACGAAACGAAAAGTGATGACGATTTTCGGTACAAGACCCGAAGCAATCAAAATGGCGCCGCTTGTGTTGGAGTTGCAAAAACATTCCGAGTGGATCGAACCGATTGTCACCGTTACCGCGCAACACCGACAAATGTTGGATCAGGTATTGGAAATATTCGGCATTCATCCGGATTACGACTTGAACATTATGAAAGACCGCCAGACACTCGCTGGTATTACAACTCGCGCCTTAGAAGGTCTCGACGACATTATGCGGAAAGTCAAGCCGGATTTAGTGCTCGTGCATGGTGATACGACGACGACGTTTGTCGCTAGTTTAGCTGCTTTTTATCACCAAATTGCGATCGGCCATGTCGAGGCTGGGCTGCGCACATGGAATAAATATTCCCCATTTCCGGAAGAAATGAACCGGCAGCTGACCGGGGTGATGGCTGATCTTCACTTCGCGCCGACGAAAAAAGCGTACGACAATTTAATCCAAGAAAATAAAAAACCGGAGTCGATCTTTATTACCGGCAACACTGCGATCGATGCGTTAAAAACGACGGTGAAAGACGATTACCACCACGACATTCTCAACAAAATCGGTAATGACCGGATGATTTTGTTGACGGCTCATCGCCGTGAAAACCTTGGCGAAACGATGCGGGGCATGTTCCGGGCCATTAAGCGTCTTGTCGAAACATATGACGATATCCAAGTCGTCTACCCTGTCCATTTGAACCCGGCAGTAAGGGAAGCGGCAGCTGAAGTGCTTGGCGATGACCCGCGCATTCATTTAATTGAACCGCTCGATGTCTTCGATTTCCATAACTTTGCTGCTCGGGCGTACTTAATTTTGACCGATTCCGGCGGCGTACAGGAAGAAGCTCCGTCCCTCGGTGTTCCTGTCCTCGTGTTGCGTGACACGACCGAACGGCCGGAAGGTATTGAAGCTGGGACGCTGAAGTTGGCTGGAACGGACGAAGATACGATTTATCAGATGGCGTCAGAGCTCTTAACGAACCGAAACGAATACGAAGCCATGGCGAAGGCATCCAACCCGTACGGAGACGGACAAGCTTCGAAACGAATCGTCGAGGCGATTTTATACCATTTCGGCTATACCGCACAGCGGCCGGAGGCGTTTCATCCGTAAATGGTTACATGTGTCTGCCCGTGAAGGGAAAAAGGGTTCAGAAGAATTTGATGAAAGAGAGGAGGTCAAGGAGAGCAACGATGTTGAACCATCTCCCAAAAGAAGTAAAAATTAGCGTGACAAGATCGATTTCATCGGCGTTTGAAAAATATATGGAATCGATTCAATGGGATGAGCAAAAATACGCAATGGACAAGTTTTTGGCTTATTGGCGAGAATACGCGGAAAAGCATGCATCATGGTTTCACCAGCTAGATGATGCGGTCAAACGCGATCCGCGTTTTCATAAGGAACTAGCGGATAAAATTAATGAAGTAATCGGGAAAATATTGAATGAGCCGCCGACGGAACAGGAAATCAAAACGTTAAATGGACTCATTGACCGGCTGGGGATTGCTGATATTGACTATACGTGTAAAATGGAGGCAAAGTATCATATTCGTCGATTAACGGAACAGGAGCACTTGCCGCACGGCAGTTGCAAATAGAGGAGAGAGCATGTTGACACATTCAAGCGGTGGTCGAACATATATGTGACCATCGCTTTTTTTTGTTTATGAAAAATATACTACTTTATGAAAAATGTACTACAAATCTATTCATGACATCTAGGATTTATGGTAGAATAAGAGAAAAAATTTGTCGAAAAGGGAGACAGGGTGTATGACAAAGAAGATTTTTATCTCTTTTTGTCTTATATGGCTGGCGGTGTGGCCGATGCCGATGAGCCATCCGCAGGCTGCACCGTATTTTCACGACGTGGGCACGACCCACAGGGCAAAAAATGAAATTTATTACTTAGCCGAAGGGGGAATTGTGCTAGGGAGTGTATCGGGCTATTTTTATCCGTCGAAACATGTAACAAGGGCGGAAGCTGCCGCCATTATTGGGCGGACGTTAAACTTTGACGGGAAGCAGCGCGACACCCGTTTCAAAGATGTTGGAAAAGGAAATTTTGCCTCTGGATACATACAAGAAGCAGCTGAGCGCAACATTATCAGCGGCTACAAAGATGGGACGTTCCGACCTAATCAACTTGTAACGCGTGGGGAAATGGCCCTGCTCATTAATCGGGCTTATTCGCTTGGCGGAACTACACGATCAACGGCGGTGCAGCAATTGAAAATCAAGGGAATCGCGGAAGGGAAAGCTGATGGCACATTTGGTGAAGATGAGCCGATTATTCGGGCGGACTTTGCTGTATTTGTTGCAAGAGCCATCAATCCGCAATATCGTGTGAATGGTGGCGAGCTGACACCGATCGGTCAAGCCGTTGTCAACGCTTCGTCATTGAATGTCCGACGCGGTCCGTCTACGAGTTATAGCGCCGTAAGTCTATTATATAAAGGACAGTCTGTCGATATTTTACATATTGTTGGCAACTGGGCGTATATTCGTGCATCAGACTTAGAAGGTTTCGTAAGTCGCAGTTATTTATCGGCCAAGGGTGCTTCACAGCCTGACGCAGGAGATGCGCTATCAAACTATGTAAAAACGCAAACGATCATTATTGACCCTGGGCATGGAGGCAATGACCCTGGTGCGACAGCAAATGGTCTTGTGGAAAAAAATATTAATTTGAATGTCGCACTGAAAGTGAAATCGTTGTTTGAAGGTACGGGCTTTAACATCGCCCTAACGAGGGAGAAAGATGTATTCATTCCGCTCAGCGAGCGCGTCTCCTTTGCGAAAGAGAAGGGAGGAAATGTGTTTGTCAGCATTCATACGAATGCTGGGGGTGGAACGGGAACAGAGACGTATTATTATAGTGCTGCAGCAACAAATCCATATGTCGAACAAAGCAAAAAGCTGGCGCAGTGTATTCAAAAGCGGCTCGTCGCGGCATGGGATGCTGTTGACCGTGGGACAAAAAGAGGCAATTTGCACGTATTGCGCGAAAACAGTATGCCCGCTGCATTAGTGGAGCTAGGTTTTATTGATCGGAAGGAAGATGCACAGAAGCTTGGATCGTCGTATTGGCAAGAACAAGCGGCTAAAGCTATTTATCTTGGTATCCTTGACTACTATGCCTCAGAAACCGGTTTGAACTTTCAACCGTTATATGATCGGGTTCAGTAGCTGCGAAGACAATGCGCCTTCCGATTCATCGAAGTTTTTTGACTATGGAATTGGCTGCTGAAACATAGCGGCTTGACCCAGCTAGTGCGTGAGTTGGGGAGAGGGGTCAGATAATGAAAAAGTGGTGGATGTTGACCATCTGTATTGTGTTTATAGTTGCAGCAGTAGTACCAGTTCGTGCAGCTGCTGCTTCTCATCCATTGTTTGCCAATGTCATTGTCGTGTTTCAACAACAAGTGGATGAACAAGCAGTGAAAACGTTGCATGGGAATGTCACCAAACGGTTTGAAGTGATTCCCGCGGTGGCAGCAACACTTCCTGTTACGGCTGTCGAGTTGTTACGCCGTTGGCCGGGGGTTGATTATGTACAGCAAGATACAACGGTGGCAATTGATGGCCAGATCACCGACTGGGGAGTGGAAAAGGTGAAAGCGCCCGTGATGCACACCCACGGTGTAACAGGAAAAGGAGTGAAAATCGCGATTTTAGATACGGGCGTTGACCTAAAGCACCCGGATTTGCGTGTAGTGGGCGGCGCTTGCGTGTTGTCCTATTGCCCTAATTCCTATCAAGACGATAACGGGCATGGCACTCACGTAGCCGGGATTATTGCGGCAAAAGATAACGATATCGGGACGGTCGGGGTGGCTCCCGATGCGAGTATTTATGCAGTGAAGGTGCTAGACCGTTACGGCGAGGGAAATGTATCCGATATTTTATCAGGCATCGAATGGGCAATGAAGCATCGTGTAGATATAATTAATTTAAGCTTAGCTGCTCCAGAAGATGCTCCTGCCTTGAAAGCGGCCATTCGGAAAGCGTACGAAAGCGGGATTTTAGTCGTTGCTGCCGCTGGTAACAACGGCTATGCTAACGGCACAGGTGATACGGTCGAATATCCAGCGAAGTATGATAGTGCCATTGCTGTCTCTGCTGTGAATAAAGAAAATGTTCGGTTGCCATACTCGGCGACGGGACCAGCGATCGAAGTAGCGGCTCCTGGGGAGGGTGTTTATAGCACTGTGCCGGTTGCTCTTGACGGTGATGGCCGTCGTGACGGATATACGCATATGTCTGGAACGTCGATGGCGGCGCCATTTGTCACAGGGGTGCTCGCTTTGTATAAGCAACAATATCCGGAGCGGACGAATATCGAATTGCGCCAAATGTTAAGAGATCGTGCCTTGGATTTAGGGACACCCGGGAGGGATCCGTGGTACGGCTATGGACTCGTACGGGCCGTGTCCAACCAACCGCCCGAGCTGAAAGTGAAGCTATTGTCGGTGAAAAAAGGAGAAGTCGCTTTTTCCGTCACCTTGTCAGGAAGCGCAGTAAAAGGGTATCGTGTATATCGGAACGGAAAACAGATCGAAACGCTGCAAACAGCGGGGACGTATACAGACTATGTCGTTAAAGGAACATACCAGTACGAATTTGCTTCGATACGCAATGATGGGGCAGAATCAGCATTAACAGCTCCCATCACGGTGAACGTACCGGATCCCTATTATAAAGACGTGTCAGCGAGCGCTTGGTATATGCCGGAGATTGCCTACTTATCAAGCCGAGGGATAGTGTCCGGCTATAACAATGGAACGATTCAGCCTTATAATACGATCACGCGTGCCGAAGTAGCGGTGATGCTTGGTCGGGCGCTGCATCTTGATGCGACAAAGCGAGCGACGGTGTTTCGCGATGTTGCTTCATCCGATTTCGCCTCTGGTTACATTCAATCCGCCTATGAGCGCGGGCTGATCAACGGGTATCCGGATGGAACGTTTCGACCACAGCAGCCGATTACGCGTGCTGAGACAGCTATCATTTTATCGCGGGCTTATCCACTGCCGGGCGGTTCATCGATGATGTTTAAAGATGTGACGGCAAGAGTGACCGGGCATGAGGCCATCGCCAAGCTCGCTGCCGCCCGAATCGCGGAAGGATATCCCGATGGAACGTTTCGGCCATATCAGTTTGTCAAACGACTTGAATTTTTTGTCTTTACGGCTCGTGCCGATAACGAGCGGTTTCGGTGAAACGAAGAGGTTGGTTGGGCAGATTGTTTCTTCTCGCAAAATAACCGCTCGTTCCACAACTATGGCTGAATGTGCATAGACAGGAAAAAGGTGTCCCAGCTGTTTGGGGCACTTTTTTCATCTAGCTAGGAAAGGGAAGCTGCTGACGGTGATTCGCTTCACTTGTCTGTTAACGTTGTTCGCTCCCCAGTTTATACGGCGGACTGGTGCTTGCGTTGCCGAACGCGTCTTCCACTTTAATCCAATAGTTGCCTTTCGACAGTTTGATGGTCAGGTATTCATCATCGCCTTTTGTATAATCATCTCCTTTCGCAATCAGTTTTCCGTTTGCGTTATAGACCGCTATTACCACGTCAAGATCAGAAGGAACGTGCAACTTGTATCGTATATGTGGCCGTTTCGCGGGCGGTAAACTTGTAATAGTCTACATCCCCTTGGGATGATGATACATTCATCTATTCGGTGTTATAACAGGTTCCTTGTTTTGGAGTTCGAAGAGGCAACGGACTTTGACGGCACATTGTGATGCACGGTGGAGTTACGGTCTTCGTCTTGCTGATTAGCTGAATTCGTTTGGCCGTTCGGGGAAAGACCAGGGAGATTGAGCGGCTGGACGATAGTGGTTGGATTTTTTGTCACTGATGCTAGTGCCAGGAATGGTGGGCTGTTCTCTAACAATCTGCGTAAAAAGTCATATCTAGTGACAGAAGGATTCGAGAATGATATCGTTTTTTCAAAGCTTCTCTCCTTTTTCAGAAAGTTAGTAATCGCATAAAGTATTACTATATAATTGAATAAAATCCCTATGTTTTTTCTTGCTGTTTCCGAAAGTATTACAAAAGCAACAAAAATTTAATGTAAATGTAATAAAAATGCAATAAACATATCTGCAATACTTGTTAAAATATGACTATGTCGAAACACTAACCATTTTGTCGTTAGTTCACGGGTAGTACATAAGTCTTTGATCTATCAATCTACAAATAGGATAAATAGGGGAGGAGAAATGATTGCGTCGAATCGTTAGTCTTGTTCTTGTATTGAGTTTATTGTTTGTAAACAGTTCCGTGTCGTTCGCTGATGATATTACTGGTATCGCGTTGGAGAAGGAAATGCGGGCCATGGTGAACCAAGGGATTGTCCAAGGGTATTCGGAAGGGCAATATCGTCCAAACGAGCCAGTGACGCGTGGCCAGTTTGCGACGTTCCTTGCGCGAGCGTTGCAGTTGCCTAAGGTGACAGGAACTGTTTCATTTTCTGATGTTTCACCATCTTCGGCACTGGCCGATGGCATTTACAAAGCAAGTGCGGCCGGCCTTGTCCAAGGGTACTCCAATGGCACCTTCGGTACATATAAACAAATTACAAGAGAAGAAATGGCGCTGATGATTGATCGTGTGTTCGATTATTTGGAAATCGAGAAGCAAAGAGCGGACTTTTCTTCATTTACTGATCTTGACAATCTTTCATCTGCATCGCGGTTGGCGATTGCCAACAGCATTCATTACGGCATTATCCGTGGCATTCCGAATAAGGATGGAAAAACGTTCCGTTTTGACCCGAAAGCAGCAGCAACGCGGGCACATGCAGCGGCGTTTTTGTACCGCCTGCTCGAAGTGTGGGCTGAGCAAATACCGGAGATGGCCTATCAAATTGGGGCGATCGAAAAAGGGGAGCTCGTCATTTGGCCAAAGCGGTATGCCACGTTTGCTCAAGCTGAAGCGGCCTTAACCAATCCCGCTACTCAAGTGATCGTCCAAGGGACGAAAATCGTGAAAATGGCAAACGGCTATGCCATTGCTCAACCAGCTCCTGGAAATTCAACGACAACCATTTACAATGCTAGTTTGAGCACATCGCTTACTTACGTTCAGCCAAATACAGAAATGAAATATTTAGGAGCCGACGAGGAAAAAGTAAAAGTACAAATTGCCGATACAATCGGGTACGTAAAACAGGCTGATGTGTTGCTCGTTCCGACAGCGCTTTTGCAAGGGCGATCGTATTACCAAGTGACAAACGGCAATCTTGTTCATGTGATTTACAACACGACGAGCAATACGTATACGAGTTACACATACGGAAAAGCGCCGTCTTTTATGCAAGTGGGACAGAAGTACTATAGCTGGGATGGCGATACGTTTTATAATGAAGCTGGTCAGCACGTCGGTACGGCCTATCAATATTTCAATGTTCTATCGTTGCGGACAAAAACGAATTATACCGCCGATGAGCTGAATCGGTTTGTTGCCGCCTATCGTTCTCAAAGCCCATTGAAAGAGCTTGGTACCGCGTTTAAACAGGCGGAAGAGAAGTACCAAGTTAATGCTTTATACTTGCTAGCTCAAGCGATTTTAGAAAGCAATTGGGGATTAAGTCAGCTTGCGCAGACGAAAAACAACTTGTTCGGCATTAAAGCGTATGACAGCGATCCGCTCAATAGCGCCGATTCGTTCAAGTCGTTCGAAGAGTGCATCGATTATATGGCGAAAACGATCGTTGCTGGGCGATACGCGAATCCAAGCGATTGGCGCTATAACGGTGCCGTGCTTGGCGATAAGTCAGTCGGTTTTAACGTCCGTTACGCCTCTGACCCGTATTGGGGGCAAAAAATTGCTGGTTGGATGTATCAGGCTGACCAATTTTTAGGCAGAAAAGACATTGGCCGATATAAAGTGATGGTGACGAACACTGAAAGTGTCAATGTTCGACTGCAACCGGCAGTTGTTCCGCCAGTTTGGTATGAATATAAACAAGCGAACACACCGGTGACGGTGGTGGGAACAACGGCGAAACAGCCCGACGGCTACGTCTGGTATGAAATCGTTCCAGATTTGCCGACGCAAAAAGCGTATATTCGCGGCGATTTATTGTCGCCTCTGACCATCGTTAAGTAAAAAGGAAGGTGTCTCGAAAGGTTCGAGACACCTTTTCCTATGTCGGGAGATAGGCGAGCCTCTTTGTTCGATTCAGGCGGCGCAGGCAACGCCAACGGCTGAGAAGAAGGACGTTATGCCGACGGTTTCGGTTTCCGTTTCGAGCGGAGTGTGCGCAGCAACCGGTAAAATCCTTCACGATACAGGGCGTATACGCCCGCGATATAAATGGCTACACCAAGCGGAACAAGCACGGCAAGCGCAAGAAGCGCTGGCCACTGGTGGATGCTGGCCACTTCTTTCAGTCCATAGAGCAATCCCGCCATGATGGCTGTTGCGCTGCCGACGCGGACCAACAAGGATATCAATTTTTTCGCTTCCCCGCGTTCAAACTCTTTATAGACGGCGATTGAGCAGGCGGTGACGTAGTAGAGAGAAACGAGCGAGCTTGACAGCGCAATCCCAGCATAACCGAACGATTGAACGAGGGCATAGTTAAGGATGATATTTAACACAATTGTTGTGACACTAATCCGCAGTACGACCGCTGTTTTCCCTTTCGCATACATCGACTTGGCGACAATATATTGCAGCCCTTGAGTGACAATGAGCGGCAAGTAAAAGAGCAGGGCGACATAGGTGCGGTATGTGTCCGTTTCCGTGAACTGGCCGCGTTCATAGACGATCGCAATCGCAGCATCACCGATCACCCACAGCCCGGCCGCTACCGGCATTAACGTGATGAGAGAGAGCTCCATGCCGGTGAAAAACGTTTGTTGAAATTGGCGCGGCTTGTCCACTTGTTCGGAAAGTAATGTGAACAAAATCGCCGCGACGGTCGTGCCGTAAATCGTATGCGGGATGCTGACGAGCAGCGAGGCATTATTCAAATACGTGACTGCTCCTTCGATTGTGCCCGAGGCGAAGATTTTATCAATGAACATGTTCATTTGCCCGACGAACGCATTCAATAGCGAAGGGACGAGCAGGCGCAAAAACGTCTGTCGAAAATCGGGATCGATGGACAACGTCGGCGTCCATCGGTAACCGCTCCGATACAAATAAACAAACATTAGGACAATGCCTAACATAATTCCAAAGACAAACCCGTAAGCAAGGCTGTAAATGCCCCACACATCGGAAAACAACAGAGCAAACACTGCGCCCATCAGAGTAGCTAACAGCTTCGAAATTTGCGATGGAACAAAGATGCGCCGCCCTTGCAAATATGAATCTAAAATACCGTTTAAGGCAATGGCGCCCATAAACAAAAAGAAAATTTGCGTGATGTGGATCGCCACCGATTCAGTAACAGCTGCCATTCGTCCAAAAATGGCTGGGACGAAGGAGGGAGCCAGTAAATAACCGAGAACGGCAACGAGCAAAAAAATGGCGACAGTGGCGTTCATAATACCATTCGCGTTTCGCTCCGCTGCTTTAGGATTGTTTTGTTTCGCTTGAACGTACAACGGGAGAAAGACGTTATTGAATCCGACTGAAATGACAGCTAACACGAGCGTAATAAACGAAAACGCCAATAAGTAGCCATCCGTATATTCATTGGCGCCGAACTCCTTAGCAATAATGCTTTCTCGCAAAAAACCAGCTACTTTAACGACGAGGGCGAGCAGCGTGATCCAAATCGCCGTCCGTTTTAATGAGGGCATGCGTGTCACTTCCTTCATTCAAAATTGAAAAAGGCCGTCCCTGATGACAAAGAGACGGCCGTGATGTTATGGCGCCAGCGCGGCTCGATAAATGTCTTCGTACTTTTTCGCTGCTGATAAGTGGGAATATTCGTCTTCGATTTTCCGTCTCGCTGCTTGTGCCAGTTGTTGTCCAAACTCCGGATGATCGAG
The DNA here is from genome assembly GCF_037965715.1 of Geobacillus sp. FSL K6-3411. Taxonomy (NCBI): domain Bacteria; kingdom Bacillati; phylum Bacillota; class Bacilli; order Caryophanales; family Anoxybacillaceae; genus Geobacillus; species Geobacillus sp. FSL K6-3411. Next base: position 3,288,337 of record NZ_CP150187.1, on the reverse strand, counting down.
TAGTTCGATGATGGCTTGAGCGAGTTCATCCACATTTTTTTCCTCGACGAGTAGGCCGTCTTGCCGGTGGCTGACGATCTCTTTCAAGCCCCCGACCGCTGAAGCGATGAGCGGCGACCCTGATCCCATGGCTTCTAAGGCAGAAATGGATGTCGCCTCTTCCACTCCGGCGGAGTGGACGCTTGGAACAAGTACAATGTCCGAGAGGGCATAATACTCGGTCATCGTCTCATGCGGAATAGCGCCAAGCAACTTCGCCTTTTCGCTCAGCCCTTGCTGTTCGATGAGCGACTTCAGCTCCTCGTACGCTTCGCCCATTCCGGCATAAATGAGCATGGCGTTTGGGTATTTTTCCAATACGTGTGGCAAGGCAATCGCTGGATAAATGACCCCGTTTTTTTTCGTCAGCCGTCTTGGCACAAAAATGACAGCCGCGTCTTCAGGCAACCCGTGTTTTTTCCGGTAGGCGAGTCGATTCGATTTCTCTGGTTTGAATCGATCCACATCGATAAAGTTGCGAATGGCGGTCGCTTCCACTCCGGCTTTTTCCCGCACATACTTTTTAATGCGTTGGTCAACGGTAATAATTTTCCGCGTTTTCGTATACGCCTCGATTTCTTTCTCCAATAAGTGCTGCGCCTGTTCGCTTCCCTCCACCACTGCACCTCGGCTGATGGCTTCGTACGTCATGTAGCCGTGCACGGTCGTCACCGTCGGGATGCCAGATGGCAGTGCAGCCAACGTCGCAAACACTTCTTGGGCATTGATCACATCATATCGCTCGTTAGCGGCTTTGTCGGCGATGAGACGGGAAAGAAGCCGCTGTCTCACTGCATGGCTCCAAATAATGCCCGTTCCTTTTGACACTTTATTCAGCAAAAAGCTTGGTCCCTTAGCCAGCACCATTTGCTTGGCTGGGGGAACATCGCTGAATGAAACGATGTCTACACGATGCCCCCGTGCCTCAAGCCCAGCTTTCAATGTGGTTACATGGGTGGATAACCCTCCGGCATGCGGATAGTCAAAGACAGTTGCTAGCAAAATATTCATCGGCGATCTTCTCCTTGCGGGAAAAATTTTTCTTTCAACAGCCGAATGTTTTCCATGGCCTCCTGACGCATTTGCTTGGCGTTGTTTTGAACAACCGCACTGACGGCTTCACGCTCAGCGAGCATATACCGGGCGTTGTTCACGAGCCGATCAACGTCGATCTCCTCCAGACGGAACGAATAGTCCCACATGCCGGACCGCTTCAGCAAACTCTCCACTTTCGGGTCATAACTGAGACCGATATGCGGGACGCCTGTCAAGGCCGAAAAAATGAGCGAATGCAAACGCATGCCGATCGTCAAACGGCAACGGCTAATAAAATGTAAATATTGGTTCGGTGTAAAATCTGGGCCGAGAATATGACAAGCGGACCGATGATTCATTTGTTCGACGACTCGCTCAGATGCACGCACATCATGATGTCCTTCCATCGGCACGAAGACCGGCGTAATGCCCTCGAGTTCGATCAACTGATCGAGCGCGCGGGCGATTTTTCCATAATAGTCGCGTTGATCAAGCCACGGACGCACCGATACGGCGACGAGCTGTTCATCGCCACGAAGCGGAAGGCTTTCAAGGCAAGCATTATCTTCCTTATGATGAAAAGCAAAGACAATATCAGCGGTGACGACCGTCTCTGGTCTTGTCACGCCTAGCTCGTGAAGCAACTGTTTCGAATACGCATCGCGGACAGTAATAAAATCAGCCATATTGGCAAACACTTTCATTAAAATCTTTCCCCACGTCGTGTTGACCGGTCCGATCCCTTGCGAGAAAAACATGACTTTCGTCCCGCACAACTTCGCTAAAAACACAATTAATAAATAATAAGGAAGCGGACCGAACAAAAAGCGTGTTGGATACGTATCTTGAAGCAGCCCTCCACCGCCGCTGATTAATAAATCGGCTTCGCGCAGCGCCCGAATTTTTCCTTTATTATCATGGCGCCATCCACGGTATACGCTTTTCACCCCATGCGCTTTCGCTGTTTGTTCGGGAGACAGGGAAAACACAGTAATATCCGGGTTCGGCAATTCGGCTCGAAGATTGTCGATAATCGCTTCTAAAATGGCTTCATCTCCCGTATTGCCAAGTCCATAAAAGCCAGAGATGACAATTTTCAACGACATAACTCCTCCTCTTAAACGAACATCGTTCCACAAAAATCAACCTTAATTGTAGCATTTGCCTATTATAGATTCAATGATGCAAAATGGATGATGGTTTGTTATACTATAACGTGATTGGTCGAAAAAGCTCGAAAAAAGGTAATTCTAGTTTACAAAAAGAGAGGTTTTCACGATGAAAAAAGTGTGTGTCGTCGGGCTAGGTTATATTGGACTTCCGACGTCAGCAATATTTGCCGCTGCTGGATTTGACGTTGTCGGCGTGGATGTGAGCGAAACCGTCGTTGCAACGATCAACAGCGGCAACATTCATATTGAAGAAACAGGATTAGCCGAACTTGTCAACCGGGTCGTCAAAGAAGGGAAATTCCGGGCGCAGCTCGCTCCGGAAGAGGCAGATGTGTTCATCATTGCCGTTCCGACACCGATTCATGACGATTATACTGCCAACATCGACTACGTTATTGAAGCGACGAAATCGGTAGCGCCATATTTGCGGAAAGGAAACGTCGTCATCGTTGAATCGACGATTCCACCACGCACGATGGACGATGTCGTCGCACCGATCATTCGCGAGCACGGTTTTGACCCGGAGCAAGATGTGTATTTGGCTCATTGCCCAGAACGTGTCTTGCCGGGCCGCATTTTAATTGAACTCGTCGAGAACACAAGAATCGTCGGCGGTGTCACGAAAGAGGCAGCAAAACAAGCAGCCGACGTCTACCGGGCGATCGTCAAAGGCGAAGTGATTGAGACGGAAGCTGTGACTGCTGAAATGGCGAAATTAATGGAAAATACGTTCCGTGATGTCAACATCGCTTTAGCAAATGAACTCGTAAAAATCGCGCAACGTGTCGGCGTCAATGCTCATAAAGTCATCGAGCTTGCCAATAAACACCCGCGCGTCAATATTCATTTGCCAGGCCCTGGTGTCGGTGGGCATTGCTTGGCCGTTGATCCGTACTTTATCGTCGAAAAGGCGAAAGAAGAGTCGCAGCTCATCCAAACGGCGCGCCGCATTAATAACTCGATGCCACACTTTGTCGTCGAGCAAGTGAAACGCATGACGGCGGAACTCGAAGCGCCGGTCATCGCCGTCTTCGGCTTAACGTACAAAGGCAATACGGACGATGTGCGCGAGAGCCCGGCCATTGAAATCTACGAAGAGCTGCGGCGGAACGAGCGGTTTGACGTCCGTGCTTACGACCCGCACGTTAAGCCGTCGCAAGTGCCGTTTCCGCTTTCTACGAAAGAGGAAGCACTCGATGGGGCACATCTTGTCGTTGTCTTAGCTGACCATAACGAATTCAAAACACTAACAGCCGAGGAATTGGCGTCGATGAAAACCAAGGTCATCTTCGATACGAAAAATTGCATCGGTCTTGACGATGAAGACGTGACGGTATATCAAATCGGCCATTTATCGGTCGTCCAAGCTATTCAAGAACAACCACCGGAGAGAGTATGATCAGCTATGGAAAAAGAGCAATATTTAGGGGTGTACGTCTCCACCTTAACGTATGACGACATTCTTGCTGATATCGAAAAGCGGATGGAAGCCGGCCAAAAATCGACGATTATTGCCGTCAACCCGGAAAAAGTGATCGCTGCAGGCAAAAATGATGAACTAAAACAGCTCATTAACACGGCGACGTACCAGATTCCGGACGGCATCGGTGTCGTGTTGGCTTCGAAGTTAAAAGGCGGGCATCTCGCATCAAGGGTGACGGGCATCGACTTGATGGAGCGGCTCATCGCTCGGGCAGCGGAAAAAGGATATCGCGTCTTTTTGTATGGTGCCAAAGAAGAGGTCGTGAAAAAAGCGAAAGAAAACCTCGAAGCGAAATACCCTCGTCTTTGCATTGCTGGTTACATGAACGGGTATGTGAACGATGATGAAGCGGTTGTTCAAGCCATTAATGAGGCAAACGCCGATATACTGTTTGTCGCTCTTGGCAGCCCGAGACAAGAGCTATGGATCCGAGCGCACATGGATCGGCTCAACGTGAAAGTGTTTCAAGGAGTCGGCGGGAGCTTTGACGTGTTTGCCGGACATGTCAAACGGGCGCCAAAATTGTTCCGAACGCTTGGCCTCGAATGGCTGTACCGGCTCGTCACCGATCCAAAACGGTTCAAACGGCAGCTCGCCTTGCCGAAATTTCTTTGGAAAGTACTGACCGAAAAACGCACAGCCGGCGAGTCCGGCTGCTAGGGAGAGATGACGGTGAACGTGTTGCACGTCATTAGCGGCGGGGAAACAGGAGGGTCACGCAAACATGTCGTCACCCTTTTATCGAAGTTTGCCCCGGGTACCGCGACACTCGTCGTGTTCCAAGATGGGCCGCTCGCTGCGGAGGCGCGTCAAGCGGGGATCGATGTGCGCCTTCTTGCCCAATCATCCCGCTATGATTTGTCCGTGCTATCGAAGCTTGTTGCGCTCATTCGTCGCGAACGTTTCGATATTTTGCATACACATGGGCCGCGCGCCAATTTGTACGGCGCGCTCATCAAACGGAAAATCGCCATCCCATGGATGACGACTGTCCATAGCGATCCGCGCCTCGATTTTATGAAATCAGGATGGAAAGGAAAATGGTTTACCCGCCTCAACGTGTGGGCACTTCAGAAGGTAGACTATTTTTTTGCCGTCTCGGAACGGTTTAAAGAAAGTTTGATGGAGCTCGGCATTGCCGCTGAACGAATTCAAACGATTTACAACGGCATCGACTTTGATGATGCCCCCCGTCCGCACATGTTGCAGCGCGCTGATCTCGGGCTTCGGGAAGACGATTTGGTGATTGCCATGGTCGCCCGCCTTCACCCGATTAAAGGACATGCCCTCGTCTTTGAAGCCCTCGCCTCGCTTTCCGATCCCGATATGAAGCTGCTTGTTGTTGGCGATGGCCCGCTGGCATCCGAATTGCGTGAAAAAGCAACGCAAAGCGGCATCGGGCGTCAAGTGCAGTTTCTCGGGTTTCGCCGCGATGTGGCGGACATTTACGCGCTGTCTGATGTGGCCTTAATGGCTTCTTATAGCGAAAGCTTTCCGCTCGCCTTGCTTGAGGCGGCCAATGAACGTTTGCCGGTGATCTCCACCGATGTCGGCGGAGTAAGCCAACTCATCGCCTCTAGCGACATGGGGTGGATCGTCCCAGTTGGCGATCGCGCTGCGCTTGCTCAAGCTATGCGCGAAGCGCGCAGCCGAAGGCATGAGCTGAAAACGATGGGGAAACGGCTGTATGAACATGCCTCTACCCATTTTTCTTTACAGCGCTTATATGAAGAAACGATGGCCACGTACGAGCGCGTCTTGGCCATCTATCGAACTAGGAAAAAAGGAGTTTAAACGATGCGAGTTAGACAACCGTTCACATACTACGCCGTCTTATTGGCGCTTTTTCTCATTCCGCTCGTTTCGTACAAAATGTATATCGGCCCACTGCCGCTTTCCGCCGAAGTTGTGATGATTCCGCTCATCACGTTGGCAGCGCTAGTCGATTATAGGCAGAGACGAATCAAACTGAATGATTTTCCGGTGAGGCCGATCTTGTTGGCATTTATTGCCTTTTTGCTCATCGCTATCGTCTCGTTAGTGAAAGCGGCTAGCCTTGCTCCGGCCATCATGGAGCTTGCCCGCTATCTGTCGTATGTCGTTTTGTTTTTCATTGTCGTCAAAGTCCAATTTACCCGCGAGCAATACGTGCGCTTTGCCCAATCGTTCGGACTTTCTGCCCTGCTTGTCGGCGTGTATGGGATCATCCAGTACATTTTCGACATTTCGCTTAACACAGCGGGACTATACGCCTTGAAAGAAGCGAAAGGGCGCGTTGACTCTACCCTTGTCAATCCGAACTATTACGCGTCGTTTCTCAATCTCGTCATTCCGGCGTTGCTTTTATTCGCCGTTGTCTATTGGCGTGACAAAAAAGTGCAATTGCTGACGTTTGCCGTATACGCCATTTATGTCATCAACCTTGTCTTGACCTACACGCGTGCTGCTTGGGTCTCTATGCTTGGTGGATTGGTGCTTGTTATTCTGCTCATGCCGAAAACGTTCTTCAAAAACGTCATCCGCCCACACATTCTCATATCGTTCGCGGTGCTTTTAACCATTGTGTATTTCATGCCAGATGTGCAATCACGTACTTACTCAGCAGTTTACGCGATGGAAAAAATCATTAGCCGTCACTTGCACAGTGACTCGACCAATCATGTCGATGGAAACAGCAGCGATGAAGACGGTGGATTTTTGGATGAAGAGCCTGATGATGAAGAAGCAACCCAAGACGAGGAGACGACCAACCGCGCTGTCGTTTCCCGCGTCACCCTTTGGAAGACAGGCTGGGTGATGATGAAAGAAAATCCGGTCATCGGTGTCGGCATCGGTAACTATTTAGTTCGCTATAAAGAGTATGTCACGAAATATCCGGAGCTGTATATTGGCCATGATCAATATTCCGTCCATAACTCGTACTTAAAAGTGGGGGCGGAAACCGGCTTCCTTGGCTTAATTGCTTTTGTTGCCATTTACGTTGTTTATTATGGGTACTTGCTTCGTCTTTACTTCGCGTCATCCGATCGCCTAGGTAAACTTATTACCGTCGCCTTAATCGCTGGCAGTGCTACTTTTATCGTGCAAAACTTATCGAACAACTTAATTTTCATCCCACAGTTGAATACGATCTTTTGGCTTATCTCGGGGCTGGCCATGGCGTTCGTCCATCAGGCCAGCGCCCGGTCGTCAAGAACGCAGGCATAAAGTCTGCGTATTTTTTTACTAAATACATTTACAATTTTTAGGTTTATTGTATAATAGTGTTTGTGACCTATATATTTCCTAATCGCCCAACATGATGAGAATTTTGTAAAAAACAGTTGAAAAATCCTATGTTTTTGATAGAATAGTAGTTGAGTTTGGGAGTTTTGGCCTTTGTGGGTTGTACGATAGAATTATTTTTTATCGTGCTAATATACATACTCATGTGGGTTGATATTCGTGGGTTAATCATCATCGCATGAGGCTGTGCTCCTGATCTCGTTAGCTAATCGAACGGCACAGGCATGCTAATTATCCTGATGCCTTCGATTCACTATAAAAATAAAAATATATGCAAAACGGGGAGGAAATCATTCATGGCTTATCAACCTAAGTCCTATCGCAAATTTGCTGCAACGACAGCAACAGCAGCCATGGTTGCATCTGCGGTAGCCCCTGTTGCTTCTTTAGCTGCAGGATTTACTGACGTTGCGCCGCAATACAAAGATGCGGTCGATTTCTTAGTATCGACAGGTGCAACAAACGGTAAAACAGAAACGCAATTCGGCGTTTACGAACAAATCACTCGCTTGGATGCAGCGGTGATCTTGGCGAAAGTATTGAAACTTGATGTAGACAACGCAAAAGACGCTGGTTTCACGGATGTACCGAAAGACCGTGCGAAATACGTCAACGCGTTGGTTGAAGCGGGCATCTTGAATGGGAAAAGCGAGGGCAAATTTGGTGCCTACGACAACCTGACTCGTGTCGAAATGGCGAAAATCATTGCCAACGCTTATAAATTAGAAAAACAAAACGACAACGCGCTTCCGTTCACGGACGTCAACGCAACGTGGGCTCCGTTCGTTAAAGCGCTCTATGACAACGGCGTAACGAGCGGTAAAACGGAAACAAGCTTCGGCGCGTACGAAAACATCACGCGCGGTGACTTTGCGCGCTTTGTATATCGCGCGGCAAACTTGAATGTTGATGTTGATCCGGAAGTTGTGTCGGTAAGTGCGATTAACACAAATCAAATTGAAATTAAATTTAACAAAGAGTTAGATGTCAAATCTGCTGAAAACTTAGGTAACTACTCTGTTAAAAAAGTTAACGATAGTGTGGAATTAGTTAAATCTGCTGGTAAAGCTGAGTTAAGCGAAGATAAAAAGACAGTTATCTTAACTTTAGATGCTAGCTATACTCCAACGCCTTTAAATCAAGAAACTCTGAATGTAGTTGTGGATAACATCTTAACTGCAGACGGAAAAGCAATTCCAAAAGAAACTCGAGAAGTAAAAGTATTTGACAACACGGTTCCTACAATTCTAGGAGTTAAACAAGTAGCTCCAGATCAATTTGATGTAGTATTTTCTGAACCTGTAACATCTACATCTAAATTAGCTCTAACTTCTGCATTGCGTATTAATAAAGGTGCTTACAGCTTTAATGTAGAAACTCGTGTCGAAAATCCTAAACTTTCTCCGAACGTAGTACGTATTATCACTTCTTCTAAACTTGCGGATGGCGATTATACGTTAAATGTAGGCACTGGCATTGTTGATTATGCTGGTTTTAAAGTAGCACCTCAAGATGTTGCATTTAAAGTACAAAAAGACACTACTGCTATTACAGCGACTGTTAAGAAAGTTGAAGGAAACAAAGTATTTGTTGAATTCAACAAACCAGTTTCTAACTTTAGTGATTCTAACGTAGAATACTATTTAGACTATGCTGGTAATAGTAGCTTTAAAGGAACTGCTACTGCAGATCCGGCAAACGAAAAAGGAATCATTGTTACTTTTGGTTCACCAGTAACACCGGGTTCTCATAAGCTAATAGTGAGCTATGTAAAAGCTGATGGAAAGCAAATTCAAGATGCTTATGAAAATAAATTTGCTGCTACTTCAATCGACTTTACAGTAAATGCTGATAATACTGCTCCAACAGTAACAAAAGTTGAATTCAACAAACAAACTGGAAAAATTGAAGTAACATTCAGCGAACCAGTAAAAGGTGCAGATGTACTTGATGCTTATGAATTAAAAGATGCTGATGGAAACAAAGTAAATATCTCTACAATTACAGTAAAACCAAATACAAATGGTTTAGTGTATGAGTTAACTCCTTCAAAAGCGCTTGAAGGTACTTATACATTAAAAGTGTTAGCAAATAAAATTACAGATTTAAGTGTAGAGCAAAACAAACTTGCAGAAACTACTTTATCTTTAGGAATCGCAGACATTACGCCTCCATCTTTAACATCTGTAACATTTGGTGGCGTTGGTGGTAAACAAGTATTTATTTCATTTAGCGAAGCGATGAGAACTTCTGGTGAAGGTTCTATCCTCGACAAATCTCTATATAAGTTAGCTGTTAACGGTGGTCCAAAACAAAAACTTTCCGATATTACAGGTGCTTCAATTGCACTAGGAAGTGACAATAAATCTGTTGTTATTACTTTACCTAATACGATTACATCTGTAACTGTAGATATTGGTCGCGTAGCTGATGCTGCTGGTAACTTCACAGACTTCCAATTAGCTACAAACTATGCAGGCACAGCTGACGGTGCGTTAACAGTATTAGCAGGTGGAACTTCTGGTGCTACATTAAAATCTGATATAATGCCTGCTTCTAAGCAATTAAACGTTATTTCTGATTCAAAAGTTGAGTTCTATGTAGATGGACACTTATCAGGCTTAGATGCTTCTAAGATTAAAATTCAAAATGCTACTGGAACAACCGACGTTGCTACAGCTACAGCTGCAACATATACTAACCAAGTTGTAACATTGAACGATGGTAGCAAAAAAGCAGTAGCAAAAGTAGTAGCTACATTTGCTCCTAATACATTCAATACAAATGGTACATTTGCTGTTGCTAGTGGTGCTCAATTAAAAGTACTTGCTCAAGGACTTACAACAATTCTTGGTACAGATTTAAGTACTCCTATCACTATAGCTGCTGCTAATTTTGCAGACAAAGCAAAACCTGTAATTGCTAAGTATGATCATGATGCTAATGCAGCTACTGATGCTGTTGCTAAAGTAGAAGCCTTAGATAATAGTGATTCAGATGGTTTAGTGGATACAATTGAAATTACATTTAGTGAAGATATGGCACCATTAACTGCATCAGGTGCTGCTGCCGCTTCATTATTTGAAGTGGAAGGTTACACTGTTAAAGCTGCGTCTATTGCTGCAGGAACACCAGATACAGCTGTTTTAACTGTAGAAGCAAAAGACCCTGCAACAGCTTCTCAAGCACCTAAAGTTACTGTCAAAGGTCTTGAAGATGTTGCTGGTAACGTAATTGAAACAACTACAGTTACTGCTGTAGATAAAGTAGCAGTTTTAGCTTCACCTACAGTAAGCGCAAAAACAATTCCTGCAGGTGGAAATATTGTTATTACATTCAGCGAACCATTAGCAGATGCATCTAAGACAGATGTAGAAAATGCAATTAAAGCTAACGTAACTGGAGTAGCAGCTTCTGATCTAACATTTACTTGGTCTGGTAAAACTTTAATTGTTAGAAATACAAATGCTTCTACAACAGCAACATTTACATCCGATGTTACAGTTTCTAACGTAAAAGATACTTCAGTTAATACAACTGCTACTGTAACAATCGACTTGAATTAATAATAGTGTGAAATATCTTGAAGAGTTCTGCAGAGAGAAATCTCTGCGGAGCTCTTCTTTTTTCAATATCTGTATCAAGTCTGATTTTCAATATATATTATGATTTTGAACGGAAAGTCATAGAAAGTCCCAAGTTTCCGAAAGGAATAGGGGTTGTATACCTGTTATGCCCTGAAGTTTGTTGAATGAACATTCGAAGAAGTCTTGTAGAGAGAAATCTCTGCAAGGCTTCTTTTTGTTTAGACGCAATTTTTTAAGTGGTGTAGTATAATAATGGAGTAAGATAATGAATAGGAGGCATAAGTAATGAAATTAAAGATATGGGTCAGTCTATTTCTAGTACTGCTGTTGGCAGTTGGTTGCTCAGCAAACGAAGAAAAGAAAGCGAATGAACCAAAGAAGGAAGTGACAACGGCAAAAGAAGAACAAACAAGTGAGCTAGTACAAAACAAAGAACTGACGAAGAAGGTGAAAGAAGAAGAAGGTGTGCTTGATGGGCAAGTGTACACGCAAGATGGCATGGCAGTAGGAACGCTGGTGTTAGATAAGAAAGTTAGTGATGCGGATGCAAAGAAATTAGCTGAAAAATATGCAAAAGAGCTAAAAGAAGAGTATAAAGATATGAAAGTAAACGTGCAAGCTGTTCGTGGTGGAAAGAACGTTGCTAATATAACGTTAGATTAAGGTTAATCAACGGAAAGGTCTCGCAGAGAGAACTCTCTGCGGGGCTTTTCTTTTGTCTTCCTTAAATAAAGAAAAAAGGGCAAGAATCCTTGTTCTTGCCCTTATCTTGAATAAACAGCTAATAAATCAGAAAGTAAAGCAACAACACAAAACTAAAGGTTTATACTAAAGTGTTAAAAGTAGACGTTCATAACCTTTAGATTAAAAAAAGTAGACGTTCGTAATCCTTTAGAAACTGATAAAACTCTTGGTTATCCATTTCTCTTATTTCCTGAATGCTATAACCTAACCAGTTTTCATCTTCTTTATCAATTGGATCATCGCTATATTCGACGTCTACTAATGATACGTTATTAAAACCGTATACTTTATAAATCGCATACACAAAATTATTTCTATTTAATAATTTTTGTTTTGTTTGTTCAATCACTTTTTCATCGCCAAGAAAAATACGATAATCTACCCCTGTTTCATTTTCAAAAATCTCGGTAATATGCTCTACACAATATTCTGTGATAAAGCCCAGCACCCGGAAGCAATAAAGCCCTTCGCCTTTCCAGTGAATTTCAAGCTCGATGTCCTCTAAATCTTCCTCATCATAGTCATATTTATTTTTCAGGAACTCAATGGCTTGATGCTTCAATTCTTCCAACGTGTTAACATAAAACTTTCCTTGTACACATTGTCTTCATTGACATTCATGATTTCATCGTATAAAGCAGCATAATCTTCTTTGGTTAGTGTCATATTTGTTGGTTTCCTCCTTTTGTTTTGATGTAACAATGTGCATTTTAGTTATTCAAAACATGTAGCCAAGGCTGAATGGATTTATTGCCTGAGCTATTTCAATTATTTTAAATAGTATACCTGCAGATCACGTCTATTCGAATAGGTTGTAAAAAACTTTTAGATTGATTTACTGATGTAGGGAAATCGTTAAGAGGGGTAACAGCGTTGGATAATGGGGATAGACCTCCGGCACAGTGAGGTGCTAAAGGAAAGCTCTGTTGAGGGTAATCTGAGGACTTTTCTTTTTCCTTTTCTTTGATTAAAAAGATAAAAAGAAAAAAGGCAAAGCGGCAATGGCTTTACCCTAAAATGGATGTATCTAGTCATCCGAGACTTTAATCAAGACTTCTTCTCTTTTCCGTTTTATCTCGTTTCCAAAAATACGGACCAGTGAAGAATAAGCACTTTTAGCTTGTTCGCTTTTAACTGCTCTTTCCAAGTATTTCACCATCTTTTCGCCGCTATCTTCGTTTTCTTGTGGGGATAATAGATCCATCTCCTTCTGATATCGAAGCAAGACGCGATGAATGAATTTGATCCTTTCTCTTTCTTTTTCTGCATCGATTAGTTCATATATATCCTTTGATTTATGAATATCCTCAAGCAGTTTCTCAAATTCTTTCGATTCCTCATCGTTTAAATAAATATACGGTAGTTGGCAGCGTCTATCTTTAGAAACAATGCGATCAAATTCTTCTGATGAAATATTCGTTATATCTAGAATTTCATCTCGGCTTAGACCGTGTTCGATTAATTTTCTAACGGTTGATACTAGAGGTATCGTGTGTTCTTCTTTTTCTTTTATTAACTGATTTAATTGTTCGACTAAATGCCCTTGTTGTTTTATAAGGTTGTTGAAGTCTTCGATGCATTGCTTGGTTTGGGCATTAATTCTTGGCAAAACATCCATTTGAATACACCTCTATACTTAATTTTATTAATGCTGCCGGATCGCTTGGTTGGTTTTATTATGTTTTTGCCACATCTATAATTATTTAATCATCTCATCCGGCAAATTGATAGTAGCGATCATCTGTTAAAGCCGATGATAAAATCCCCAATATAGCCGGAATAAAATTCCCCACTTACAATAGAACCATAGTGTCAACGAGAGGAGCTATGGTTCATGATTACGAGAGGGGAATTTTTTATGATCAAAGAGATGTATGAAAGGGGAATGAGTATTTCCGATATTGCGAGGGAATTGGGGATCGATCGGAAAACCGTCCGAAAATATATTCACTCCCCCAATCCTCCTTCCAAATCCAAGCGAAAACAAAGAAAAAGCAAGTTAGATCCATTTAAGCCGTATCTTCAAAAACGAATGTTAGAAGATGGGGTGTTTAATAGCGAAAAGTTGTTTTTTGAAATTCGACAACAGGGCTATACGGGAGGAAAGACGATTTTAAAAGACTATATGAAACCTTTCCGAGAGACGGCGAAAAAGAAATACACCGTTCGTTATGAAACGCTTCCTGGCGAACAAATGCAAGTCGATTGGAAAGAAGTTGGGGAGGTCGTGATCGAAGGGAAAAAAGTCAAGTTATCGCTATTTGTGGCCACGTTAGGCTATTCGCGGATGAAATACGCGGTATTTACGACCAGCCAGGATCAGGAACACTTAATGGAATGCCTGATTCAGAGCTTCAAGTACTTTGGCGGGGTTCCGAAGAAGGTGTTATTTGACAATATGAAGACCGTTACAGACGGGCGAGAACAAGGAGTGGTGAAATGGAATCAACGATTTTCCGAATTTGCGAGTTACTATGGATTTATTCCAAAAGTATGCCGGCCTTACCGGGCCCAGACAAAGGGAAAAGTCGAACGAGCCATTCAGTATATCATGGATCACTTCTATGTGGGGACAGCGTTTGAAAGCATCGAGGAATTAAATTTCCTTCTCCATCGTTGGCTCGATCAAGTGGCGAATCGGAAGCCAAACGCCACTACCGGTATTTCTCCGCAAGAGCGTTGGGCCGAGGAGTCACTCAAGCCTCTTCCGTTGAAAGATTACGATACGAGCTATCTTTCCTATCGGAAGGTGCATTGGGATGGCAGTTTCTCTTACAAAGGGGAACAATGGCTCTTATCGTCGGAGTATGCGGGCAAAGAAATTCTGGTGAAGGAGCGATTAAATGGAGATATTCGATTGTACTTTCGAGGGGAGGAGATTTCTCACGTGGACCAACAGAAAAAAGTGATTTCATTCGCCGAAAAAATAAAAAAGAAACAGACGGAAATGGCCGCCACCATTTCGCCTGTTTCGGTGGAAGTGGATACTCGTCCATTGTCCGTTTATGACGCATTCCTGCGAGGGGAAAGCTCATGAAAGAACGAATACACGAGTATTGCCACCGACTCCATTTGCCTGTCATGGCGGAACGATGGTCCGCCATGGCAGAATACGCAGCTACTCATAATATACCATATTCGGAGTTTTTATTCCGCTTATTAGAGGCAGAAATCGTCGAAAAACAGGAACGATCGATCCAAACGCTCATCAAGCTGTCCAAACTGCCATATCGCAAGACGATCGATACGTTTGATTTTAACGCACTTCCTTCCGTGGATGAGCGTCGGATTCGAGAGCTGCTTACCTTATCGTTTATTGATCGAAAGGAGAATATTCTTTTTCTCGGTCCGCCGGGGATTGGAAAGACGCATCTGGCTATTTCGATTGGAATGGAGGCGATCGCAAGAGGGTATAAAACGTATTTTATTACCGCCCATGATTTGGTCACTCAGTTAAGAAAAGCCGACCAGGAAGGAAAGCTGGAAAAAAAGCTTCGCATGTTTGTGAAGCCAACCATTCTCATTATTGATGAAATGGGGTACTTAAAATTGGACCCGAACAGCGCTCATTACTTATTTCAGGTCATCGCCCGTCGGTATGAACATGCCCCGATTATCCTCACTTCCAACAAAAGCTTTGGGGAATGGGGAGAAATCGTGGGAGATTCGGTTCTTGCGACAGCGATGTTAGATCGATTACTGCATCATTCTATTATTTTCAACCTAAAGGGGGAAAGCTATCGATTGCGGGAAAAAAGGCTCCAACAAGAAAAACAGAAGGATCAATGAGGTCCTTCTGGGGAATTTTAAACCGGCGATTTTGGGGAAAAAATAATCGGCCTTGACATCATCGCGCGAAGTGATTTGCCAAGTCTAATTCTTAATCATTTTCATTTTTAAATAATTTTATTAGATATATGCTCTAACTAAAACGAAAAGTTTTGTATCTATATTTGTAGTGAGAGTATTCTAAACAGAATATGGCTACGACAACAACGAATCCGCTGATGATGCTAAAGATCTTGCTTGATTTTTTTCTATTTATAGGATGTTCAGTGGAAGGATTTTCTAGACGTTATAGTGAATAATTGGAAAAGAGGGGGGAAACGGGTCAGGGAAGGGGGACAGAAAGCATTCTCTGTATCGAGTAAAAGAGATAGCGGAATTGTTGTCTGAATTTAGTGTCGAAACAGAAAAAGTCGATGGTTTCTTAGAAGTAGCAAACACTATGTGATGGGAACAGCAGAAAGCGGTGAAACGAATAAATCATGAGGTGATCTCACATGATCGATGGAGTGGAGTTAGAACGTATTTTTATTGAAAAGGATGTATATAAATTGAAATAAAGGTTTTCTCCCGTTCCACGGCGAATAAATACAAAGAGAAAATAGGGGAACGGAGAGAAAATATGATGCCAAATCACAAAGACGAGATCGAAAAGTTGTCCACTGCCATGAAAGAAGCAAAAAGTAAACGAGCATATGAACGCTACCAAGCGATTTATCTTCATTTGCAGGGATATACCAAAGGAGAAATCGCAACGATTATTGGTCGATCCAAGAAAACTATTTATAACTATATTCATGCCTACGCCCAGCGCGGTCTTGATGGACTGGAGATGAAATACTCACCTGGCGCCCCACGTCGATTGACCCCTGAGCAGGAAAAAGAGCTGGCTTTGATCATTGAACATCAGCTCCCCGTAGATGTGGGATTCGAAGCAAAATATAATTGGACGCTTGCGATAATCGCTGAACTCATTCAACAAAAGTGGGGGCCAACATACACGCTTCGCGGAACAAGTGACATTCTGCATCGGTTAGGGCTAAGCTATACGAAACCGACCTATACACTAGCCAATGCCGATGAAGAGAAACAAAAAGAATTCGTCGAAATCACCTTCCCTGAAGTAAAAAAAAACTGGTAGATGGGAACATCGCCCATGTCCTCTTTCAAGATGAGTCGATGATTCGTGATTACCAAGCGATTCAAAAAACATGGTTTGTCAAAGGAAAACAACGAATCATTCCGACGTTTGGAAAACATCAAGGGCTGAAGCTGATTGGCACGTTGAACTACGAAACAGGGGAAGTGTTTTGCATCGAAGAAGAATGCTATGACGCGGAAACATTTCTTCGATTTCTTCAACTTGTGTTAGAACGCTATCCCACAGGCAAAATAGTGATGATTTTAGATAACGCTCGAATTCACCATGCCAAACTCATTCAGCCATTTTTAAAAGAACACGAAGATCGGTTAGAGCTCGTCTTTTTGCCACCATACAGTCCGCAATTGAACTTGATTGAAGGGCTATGGAAATGGCTGAAATCAGACGTGATTTACAACGTGTTCTATTCGAGTGTGCAAGAAATTAGAAAGAATGTCCAAGCCTTTATTCAGCGAATCAACCAGAAACCAGAACAAACGATCGATCGTTTGTGTGTTCAGTTGTAAATCTTTAATTCAACTTATATAGTAAAGAAAACTTTGTATCAATTCATGGAAGTTAAGACCTCCTTTCATTCCTTCCCTTTCACATACTCTTCTCTTATTCTCTTAAAAAGACCTCTTTTATCGAAAGGAGAATGGTTTTTTGACTCGTTTGCCATTTGGAACGAGAAAACCAAGAGGTTAGAAGAAATTAAAGGTCTTTACTCTGATCCACTGTTAGACGAAATCAAGCTGCTAATTCTTAAAGGCATAGAAGAACAAAAGTAAATACATAAGAGATAGCCTTTTTATCGAAAAAATTTGGTTAAAATGGCGGAGGGTGAGGAGTACAATATTTAAAAGATTGCTATTTTGTACTTATTATTTGTTGAAGAAGAAAATATACAAAGAAGAGGCCTTTTGGGCCGCTATGGCATGGTTAAAAATCCATCGGTTGAATGTTATACAGAAGCAAGCATTCAAGCCGCTGGTTTTTTATTTTTATTCATATTAATTAAGAAAGCGGGGGTTCTAGAATGAAGAAATTTTATGTCATTCGATCAAAAAAAGAGATGGATGTAAAAGAGAAAATTATTAAAGCTTTCTCGCTTGAAGAGGCATGCGAAATTGTGAAAGAACAATATGTAGAGACACTGTTAGAAGGTGAAAAGCTCTACATTTTCCCTTTCGTCAATGGGTTGAGGTATGATGAGAATAATCGCGTTGTTTGGCCAGACGAAGGTGAAATGATAAGCATTGCTCGATTAGAGTAATGGGAAAACAAGTGGTATTACGTTATACAATCATTAATGCAGCGGGAATATCAATAAATAGGCGATTCACAAATAAAAAGGAGAGTATATGGAATATGGTGCAACTTGCTCTCCTGTTTTTCATTATCCATCCAATCTTAAGTAATCAATTTCTTTTGACACGAACTGGAGC
Organism: Geobacillus sp. FSL K6-3411; assembly: GCF_037965715.1. Taxonomy (NCBI): domain Bacteria; kingdom Bacillati; phylum Bacillota; class Bacilli; order Caryophanales; family Anoxybacillaceae; genus Geobacillus; species Geobacillus sp. FSL K6-3411. Next base: position 3,270,617 of record NZ_CP150187.1, on the reverse strand, counting down.
AAGGTAATTTTTTATTCATGTCTAGGACACGTTGTCCTAGACATAATATCACGATTTTCTATCATTTTTGCACATCACTGTGCTTCATAAGATTCAAAAATAAGCCATATTCTTTTTGAAAGGCTACCTCGACTTTGCCTGTTTGGCCATTGCGGTTTTTCAAAACGTTCAGTTCAACGATGCTTGTACTGTTAGGATTGGATGGCTGATTGTAGTAATCGTCACGGTACAAGCTGATAATCATATCTGCATCTTGCTCGACACTTCCTGAATCACGAATATCAGACATCATTGGTCGTTTATCGGCACGTGACTCAACGCCGCGATTGAGTTGCGATAAGAGAACAACTGGGACATGGTATTCTTTTGCAATATTTTTTAATTGCTTTGTAATCTCTCCGATGGCCAAATCATGACGTTCAAAATGTCCTATCGGTTGAATGAGCTGCAAATAATCAATCACAATTAAATGTGGTTGATTAGGATATTGTTTCATCGACTGTCGTACAGTCGAGCGGATTTCTGTCACCGTTTGCGCTGGTCGGTCATTTAATACCCCGGTCCATTTGCCCATGATTCCGATGGCTTGTACAATCTTCTCATAATCCTCTTTCGAAAAGTTTTTATCGATCCAGCGTTTGCTGTTGACTCTTGCAACCGCCGATAACATGCGTTTTAACAGTTGTTCTTCTGACATTTCGAGTGAAAATAAGTCGACCACTCCGCCGTTTTTTAAATGGCTCATCGCAATATTGAGAGCAAATGCGGTTTTCCCCATGGACGGTCTTGCTGCTATAATAATCAAGTCACCTTTTTGAAAGCCGCCGATTAAACGATTCAAATCGGTTAATCCCGTATCAACTCCGATATCACCTTGTGGAGAAAGAAGATCTTCATAGATATCAAAGAGACCATCTTGAATGGTTCGAATGGAAGATGAGGATAATTCCTGTAAAGCCCCTAATTTTTGATATACTTCGTTGATCTTTTCCTCGGTTGGAGATAAAGCGAGCGACAAAGCAAGAGCCTGCGCTTTTCTTAATCTATATCCTTCCGTTAAGGTGTGAACGTAAAATGAGAAATTAGCCGTTGTAGGCACGGCGTCGGCTAAGCCATGTAAATAGGATACGCCCCCTACTTCTTCAATTTGATTCGTCTCCTGTAACTCAATGACAACCGTCATTATGTCGATGTTTTCATTTTTCTTTTGCAGTGCTTGCATCGCTTGATAAATCAATTGATGCTCCCGCTTGCCGAAGTACTCGGCAGGAAATGTGCAATCTTGGATTAAATCGCCTTCCTTTAGGATTGCTCCTAACACGGCTTGTTCTGCTTCTACATAGATTACGTTTGAGTCGTTCTGGTTCATATTTATTGAGTCCCCTGCCTTTTATCTAGTTTTAAATATGCTAGCAGGTGTTTTTCGTCATTCGAATACTTTGTAGAATTTTTTTACTCTTTGTTGCAAAAAATTTATTATGAATTACTTCAAGTTACTGGTTGTTTGTTTAGGGGGATATGAAGAATACTTTAGGAAACAATAGCCTGCTGGAAAACGAATGACGATTTTTAATGGTGCTGCACAAGATGAACAAAGTTTACCTTTATATACAAAAGTGAATCGGAATGAGAGAAGACGAGTACTCGATCAAGCAATAAAAAACGGACAAACAGCTAATGCTGTGTCCGTTTTCTGGGTTATAGCGGGAGTTTGTACATAGAAAGATGTTGAGATAAAAGTTCTAGGTGTGAAAGAAATTCTTGCGGCAAGTCATAATTTTTCCGCATGTAATCCGGTAAAAACGGTCGCTCATCCGTATAGAAGATAGCTTGACTAACCCCTGATGGTTTGTAAGATGTCTGTTGCTTTCGGTGAATGTCACCAAGATTATTTATAAAGTGATGGAACCCGCTGAAAATGGAAGCATCGTACTCATACGCTACTCTTACAAAGTAAACATGATACTTCGTTTGGGTAAAGGCAATCATATAATCTATGCTGGAATAATCCGTTGGCTGTTTAAATGTTTGTACGTCTTTATAATTTCCTTTTTGTATTAATGTTTTTTCTAGAAGGGTTTGAACTTTTCGGTTAAGCTGTGGTCGATAGGTTTCAAACCGAATAAAATGCTCCACTTTATTTAAAGGTAACATAAAGAGATTCACTTTTAGAGCGTAATCTCCCATCGTTTTTAAATAAGCCGCTAATACGTTTGTCCAGCGTCGGTTCATTCCGTATTGGTATTGTTTTTCATCTGTTACAAACACAATGGCGGTCGGAAGTTTTTCATTTATTTCTTCCGCATATTCAAAGTAATGACGGTAGTTCTCAAATTTTTGTATGAGTTGAGAATGACTTTCTGTAGCTCGGTCAATTTCAATGCAGTAGTGCCGATCATAAGGTAAAACTACTTCTGCGTCCGGTCGTATCTTTGCTTCTTTTCCGTTGTACTCGTATTCTTTTGAAGCGTACATCGACAAGCGATGATCCACTTGTTGATTCGACATTAAGCGCAAACGAACAAAAAAGTCAATGAGTATTAAGTGATGATGAATTTGCTCCATAGGCGGTTTATAAATACCATACTCTAAATCCGCTTGTGTATCTTCCTTATTCTCATTTGCTAAAATATAGCCCGTCCCTGTTTGCCCATCTTCAATGTTTAAAAGAGATTTTACTACTTCTAATCCCGATTGAGTTAAGTAATATAAAGAGCCCACATAATTATCTCCATCCAATTTCTTTGAAGTGACTAGTTTTTGATCCTTTAGCTTGCGCAAATAGTTGTGAACAGAAGACTTTTGTACCGCTGTAGGATTGTGAGATTTAAAATACATCTTGGCTAATTGCAAAGCAGTCATGCCGCGATAATAGAATAAAAATTTTAAAAGTTTTATGGAAGTCTCTGAAAGTTGGTAACCAAGAATTTTCGCCATCTCTATTCTCCTTTGCAAGTCAATTTTGAAACTATATTGTTGTGGTTCTTGTCAGAAATGCAGAAAATCAGTCATTGTGTTGCAAAGTCTTGAAATTAAAGGGGTTTTTTATGCTAAAGCACCATGAGTCTAGCTGTGAATTCACTTATGAATCATTCACTGCGTGATTCATGCGGTGAATCTTTAATGAATTTTTTAGTGAATGCTAACTAATAAAAAATAAAAAAACGGTCTGAGCGGCCGTTTTTGTTCTGTAGATGATTCGTTTATCTGTTTTGCTTTGGATTACTCTTGAAACAGTAGCAATGCTCACACGATGTTTGTGGATTATATATAAATTGTACTATTGAAACCATCATATTCGAACGAGTTCACTGAAGAAAATTTTTATAAAACATGTTCGAATACAAAAATGTCAAAAGTATAATGTTTGTACCTGTTGGTAAACCCAAATAAATTACAATAAATTGGAGTGAAAGGGTGGTGAACATGAAAACAGCTGGAGAAGTCGTCAAGTTTCTAAATGAGAATAAAGGTGTTACGGTATATGAGCTGAGCCAGTCTTTTGGTTTATCGAAAGCGGCACTAAGAAAACGTTTGATTTCTTTGGGTTACACGGAAAATAGCATGGGGGAATGGAAATACAATGGAAAACCCGAAGAAGAGCCAAAAGACGAAATTGTGTCTGGAAAGCGAATGAAAAGAAAAAGAACAAATGAAACAAAAGATATAGATGGGAACTGGGAATATAAAGAAAGTCCAGATTTATACGCAGCGCTGTTGGCATTGCCAATTGGTAGTAAGCTGGTAAGTAAGGCATTCAAGACCGATGAAGAGATTGCCGAACGGTTCAAACAGTTTTGTAAAACAGCGGGTGTTCAAATCGGAAAAATGCATTCACTTGCTTTATATGAATTTATAGAGAAATATGAGCCGATAGTTCAAAAAATGATCGAAGAAGGAAAAAAGAAGTAAAAATTTTTTATAGAAAAGTAGAAATATAGTTGACATTTGAAAAAGTAGTGTTAAAATGGTTTACGTAATTGAGGTGAATGCAATTTAATTGAATATAGGCGAAAAGGGAAAACCCCAAACTGACATGTATGCTGTATTTATGCCTTTTTGTGCATATGCAGTAATACGTGCAGTTTGGGGTTTTTTGCATTTGAAGGAGGTAGACAGTTATGGTGAGTTGTTAAACTCTCGTTTGCATAAGTTAAAAATAGGTATTATTATTTTAACTAAAGTTAATATTTTGTTTAAAAACAGTTAATGAGGTGGGGATATGACTACGGAAAACTTAAAGATTGCAGTTTTAAGAGAAGAATTTACCGTGTTAACAGATCACTATATTCAAGCGTTAGCACTAAATCAGTTTGTTTACTGGGAAAACCGTACAAAGGATGCAAAATTGTATCGAGAAGAAGAAAAGCAACGATTCAATAACGAAAATGAATCTAATGAAGAACTACCACAATACGGTTGGATTTATAAGACAGCGGAAGAATTAGCTAAAGAGATTTTATTAGACGTTCACCCTACGACAGTTCGGCGGCATTTGAAGGTTTTGGAGGAAAAAGGATATTTATTTAAACGAACAAATTCTTGGTACAAATGGGATAGAACTTATCAATATCGTGTGAATCTTGCTAAAGTCGTCAAAGATCTGAAACGACTAGGGTATCCAATCAAGGACTATGAATGGCTTACATCTGGCGAAGACGATAAGAAGCCTTTAGGTGACCAAGATAATAAAGAAAATGCAGGTTCGAGAATGCATGATGATGGTTTGAAAGTGTTTCATGCAGAAGCAATACCAGAGATTACTTCACAGATTACTTCAAATCAAAAAGATGAAGAGGCATCCTGCTCTTTAAATCATGAAGTTATTGAAGAATCCGTAAATGTGATTCTGAAACATTTCAAAGAGCTTAGCGATAAAAAATATGTTTCAAATGCAGATAAAGAGTGTATACGCAACGTCGCAGAGCAAGGTTTGTAACCGTCAAGTAAAATTGAACACTTTTTGCTCATTAATTTTGAACAGTTTCATCGCTGAAAATGGAAATTCTATGCTTCATGCGATAGCTGTCTCCGTTTAAATGAATCACCTCTGCCCGATGAATAATTCTATCTAATACGGCTGTAGTGATCGCTGGATCCCCCAGTAGTTCTCCCCATTCACTTGGTCCCTTGTTGGACGTTAAAATAATGGATGATTGATTGTACAAGTCATTGATCAAATGGAAAAACAAATTGGCTTCTCGTTGATCCATCGCCATAAACATGAGATCATCGATAATCACGAGGTTGGATTCTCTTAGACGCTGAAGACGAATTCGAGATTTGCGAGTGATTTCTTCTGTTTTTAACGCTTGAATCAACTCTCCCATGGTAATAAACGTCACTTTATACCCTTGATCAATCGCCTCCATCCCAAGTCCAATCGCTAAATGGGTTTTCCCTACACCTGGCGGTCCTAATAAAATTAAGTTAAAAAGTTGGTCTAACCATGCGAGTTCCCGCAATTGATGAAATTGCCGTTTTGTCAGTGATGGCTGTTCATCCAGCTGAAACTCGTCCAATGTCTTGTAATACGGGAAAGCTGCCCATTTTAGACGCCTTTCCCGTGCTTTTTTCTCCCGACAATCTTGTTCATACTGTAATACTATGGACAAAAAACGAAGATAGGTCATCTCGTTTGTTTCTGCTTGTTTCACTAGTACAGGCAGGTGAAAAGCCGTTTCTGTCAAACGCAACGTTCGCAATAACTCTTGTACTTTCGCCAGCTGGCTCATTTCGTTCTTCCCTCCAAAATCTCAATATATTCTTCGATGCTTCTGACAGCTGGTTGAGCTTCCAAAACCGAAAGGTTCCCCTCACGTAATGGTTGAATTCGGTTCACTGAAACGACTTTGTCGGAAGTGTTCCATCTATGTTGTCGTTGTAAGTAACCGACCATATCTGTAAATGCAGAGGCGCTATACAACTGTAATTCCATACATTTTTGCAGCGCTTGGCTGCACAGAGAGAGTGGAGATTGAGCCAGCTGCTTTTGAATGAGCTGTAATTGATCCCGTATATATCGTGGATAGTTTTTTCGTATACGTTCGAGATACTCCTTGGCCGCATCCGGATTTTCAAATTCATGGGCAATCCTCTCGAGATACACATCGATCCCTTTCGCTCGATCACGCAGATGATTCCGGTTTTGAATGAGTTTCCCTTTGCCGTGAGTGATCGGGTGTTTCCCTAAGTATTCCCCGGTTTCCAAATCATAGATCAGGAGTTCTTGTTCTGCCTCTTGAATGACGATTTGCACCGTTTTCCCAAACGATGTATAGGTTCCGCACGGAACCGTGTATCGATTGGATTTGTACAGAATGGTATTGTCCTTTCTCACCGTCCTTGTTATACTGTTGGTAAGGTTTGTTTTGGGGACACCAGTCACGTCCAATGATGGAGAGATCGGTCGTAAGTGTGCTTTTTCGAGTTCGAACACATCGGCCGGTCTCTTTTTTGTCGTATTATGAACTCTGCCGTTTCCTGTTCGGCGCAGCCAATTCCATCCTTGTTCATTCCATGCATCGATAGTAGTAAAGATCCGATGTTTGGCAAAGTTATGTTTGATAAATCCTACGACGTTTTCGATTTTCCCCTTACTTTCCGGATCTGCCTTTCGACATACATGAAGAGTCAAGTTTCGTTGTCTCCGATAGGCTTCAAATTCGGCCGTGAGAATGAGATCCCCGGCATTTTCGCTGACCACAATCAGGTTGTCCTGATCGTAAACCAGTTCGTTTGGGATTCCCCCAAACCATTGGAACGCATTCTCGTGCGCTTGGATGACATCTCTCGTCGTAAAAGGACGATTCAGCCACTCCATGTATTTATAACGGGAGTGCGAAAGAACAAAGGCGATAAAATATAACACGATATCCTTTCCTTGTTGATTTTTTACTTTGACTTTTCCAAAATCGACTTGCGCTTGGTGACCCATTGGTGGATCTGGCACTGCTTGATATTGGCGGACAGAAGTTTCTTTTGGGATGTTCCACTCCTCTCGTAAATTCCTCACATAGCTGCGGACCGTACTTTCTCCCACACGGAGATCGGGATATTGTTCCTCCAGCCAATCTTGTACTTGAGACGCTGATAGATCTGGATGCTTCTGAATCCAATGTAAAATAATCTCTCGGTAAGGGTCTAACTTTTTTCTTCGCTGCTTCGTAGAAGCCAGCCATATCGTCATTTCCTCTGGTGAACGTTTTAAATAGTTATATAATGTCGTTCTGGATATGTTTAATTTTTTAGCGATAGTGGCTTTACTAAATCCTTGCTTTAAGAGCTGATAAATTTCCATGTACACTTCCCACTTATCCACCTTTCCATCCCTCCAACAGCTAGATAGCATTCAACATCTATCATAGCTGTTCGGAGTAAAATTGGTAAATGAGTGTTCAATTTTATTTGTCGGATTCTGTCCATTTTAGTTTAGCAGTTACATACTCTCACTCCTGTTGTCGTTTTAAAGATTGCATGTTTGGTTAAAGTCTTAAATATGGTACTTTGAAAATCTTAATATGATAAGAGGTTTTTATAAAAAAAGAGATAGCCGGCATTGGTTATCTCTGAACATCATTATTTAACAATTGTTTTCCTTGCCATATCATTTTCCAATAATTCTCGATTCGTTTAATTGTGTCATCGGCACGCTCTGCAACAAAATCTCTTGCCAATTGGTAATCTATATCCTTTGGTGAGATCCCTTTCGTGACAAACGAAAGCAGTTGTTCTTTCGCTTTAACTAGCACCGCGGACAAATCTTCTTCATTTTGAATGCTCTTAAACATTTCTTGATAATTTTGGATGATCGATTCGATTTCTTCATCTGTATAAACAGTTTTTCCAAGTTTATTCGTCATGGACAGCTCGCGGCTTTGTTGGTATGTCAGCGGAGCATTCAATGGTCTGATTTTGGCTCGTGCTGCTATAAATATTTCCTCTACAGATTTATAATTCATTGCTTTTTTCGTATTGTGACGAACATAATCTTGGATCAGTTGATCGAATCCGGTTTTTACATCACCGCTTAAAAACGTATCGCTGAAGTGTTGAAGTGCAGCTGTTGAAGAAGCCAATTCAAGATGGGCTTCATAAGAGTTCGGCTGTTGTTTCTTAATTCCAAAAAGGTTAATCCCTGTATATTTCGCTAAACTATCCATTCCATCCGTTATGTGTTGTAAGATGGATTCTATTTTCTTCAATTCTTCGTCGTTTAGAGAATCAAAGTATTTGGATTCATGTAAATATTGACTAAACACTAGCCATTGATCCTGTGGCCGATACGAAAAAATATCGGAAGGGTCTGCGTTTTGTACATTAATATCTTTTTGAAAAAACTCTTCTACCGTCATGGCCATCATGTCTTGAACCTGTTTGATTTCATCCGAAATGGTGAGTTTATAGGCTTGTCCATTTCTGATGACTTCCACTTGCTTTCCGGCTAATGGATTTTTGATTTCATGTATGGATGGCATTTTGGCACTATTTCGAGCAGCTATTGCTCCTATATACCCGAGATCAATTTTCATGGTTATTCCCTCCTAATGTCCTTTATGTTCGACGCGGTTGCTTGAGTGGACGTACTGGGCAAAAAAGTGTTGCGAACGGTAAATCGAATTGCTTTCGACGACGAATGTCAGGTCATCCGGGATGGGCAGTAGCTTTTGCGGGACATTAACGATGGCCCGGATCGTCGACAGGGTATTCCGTTTGGACGAGACGCGGTAGGACAATACGACTTTTTTCACCATATTAAATATCGGATATCAAAACGAATTGTTAAGTGAAATAAAGAATAATTCGAAAATTACGCTTTACTAAGGAAGAAACTGGTTTGCAAACGATGTTGCTTTTTCCTATTAAAATATTAAGACTCCGATGTTAAATTATTTGAAATACCAATTAAGTCAATAAGATTTTGTACAGAACTCCAATGTATTGTAAGGATATTTTATATCTAATTGGCTCTTCACCACAAAATGTACTTGACAATCAGGTTGTTTTCTGATCAAGGGTACAAAAAATGCGAAATTTCCTGTATGGTAAAGGTGACCAAACCATCAACCATGGAGGAAATTTCGCATGCAATCTCAGTTTATCAAAGATTTGATCACTTTACCAGGCTTTCTTATTCATGGAGAACGAAAAGAGGGAGAACGATGGATTTTTGAACTTTCCCTCCCTCCTCATTGTCCGATCTGCCCGACTTGCTTCGGACGGACAACCAAAATATCATCGAAACGAAAACAATGGATTCATGGCTATACAAATACGGTCGGTTTATTTTGGATTGAACTTCCCATAGAAAGACGGCGTTGCCAAGCCTGTTTTCTGACGTTCACCGTTTCTTATCCGGGACTTCCGTCTCACAGTATCGCGACGGAATCGTTTCAACATTGGGTCGCCCAGTTATGCATCGGAAAAACGATTCAAGAAGTCGCTCGCTTGTTACAACTCGCCTATACGACAGTAGAACGCTGGTTTTATCAATATGCCCCGGCTCTTTTACCAACATCGAATCCTACAGTAGTATGTGTGGATGAATTCGCTTTCCGAAAGGGACATGATTACGGAGTAGCGGTGATGGACACACAGACTCGGAATGTCCTTTCCATTGCTTCTGGAAAAAATGAAGAAGCCATTGTGGAGGCGCTTCAACCCGTCGCCTCCAAAGTGAAGTATGTTGTCAGCGACTTGGCTCCTGCCATGAGAAAAGCCATTGAAAAGGTATGTCCAAAAGCCATCCATGTTCTTGACCACTTCCATGTGATTCAGTTATTCACCGATGCACTGGAACGTTGTCGCAAATACCTTGCCAAAGGCGGAACCAAACATGGAAGCGTTCGCCGCGTGTGCCGATTGTTAAGCCAACGTCCAGAAAAATTAACAGAAGAAGAGAGACAGGAAGTTCGACAATGGTGCCAAGAAAGTGCTTATTTACGTGATGTCTATCAAGCACTTCAACATTTCCGTTACGTATCCAAAAGCCAAACAAGAAAGCAAGCCGAAACTCGTTTGACCCAATGGTTTGACCGGTACCTTTTTAGCGACTGTGCCGCCGTACGCAGTATTGCCAAGGCACTCATCACCCGAAGAGACGCAGTGCTTTCTTGCATCGTTTTTTCTTACTCAAATGGTCCAATGGAAGGAATCAACAACAAAATAAAATTGATCAAAAGGCGAGGATATGGGTATCGAAATATCCAGCGTTTTACTTTGCGTGTCCGTCTAGAGACCTCTATCACATTTTAACGTAAAAATCAAGTACATCTTTTGGTGATGAACCATCTAATTTTAAAATGAGGAAAATATTGATAATAAGACAGAAGACTTGACCAGAAAAAGGATTGAGCAAATATTATATTCGAAAGTTTGAGCAAAATAGAGAAATAATTAGGACAAATCGAGTGGTAGTTTATTTTACGGAGTCTGATAAAAAGTCCGGTTCTTTTTTTAGAAATTTGTACAAGGATTACAAAGCTTACTTTTATCAATATATTTACGGACCAAATGATTATATGCAATTATTCAACTTAGCAAAAAACTGTATGTATCAAAGTATTAATTTAATTATAACTATTCATATTGGAAAAATATTAATTTTGATAAAGTGTAAGTGCGATTAACTCTACACAAGCGGTTGTAACTTTCAAAGGTGAAATTGGTGAAGCTACAGCTACTAACTTCACAGTTGATAACGGATTAACAGTGGTTAAGGCAGAAATTAACCCTGATAATAAAAAAGAAGTTAAATTAACTTTCAACCAAGAATTTACAGATAAAGAAACTTACAAAATTACTGTGAATGGTGTAAAATCTGCTGCTGGTGTTGAATTAAAAGAAGCAACTACAGTAGAGTTTACTTATGAAATTGGTGAAGTTAGCAAAATTGAATTAACAAAAACTACATTTGTTCCAGGCGAAGACATTGCTGACTTTGTAAAACTAGTAAATGCTAACGGTGTTGATGTAACTGATAAATATACTGTAGAAATTTCTTCTACTTCATCAAAAGTTAGTACAACTGCTGGAACAGTTGGTTCTGTTTCTACAAGTGAAACTGCCTATGTACAAGTCACAGTTAAATCTGGTACTACTGTAGTTAAGCAAAGCGATGCAATTAAGGTTACTTTAGCACCAACTGCTATAACATCACTTGTTGGTTTTGGATTAGGTGATGATGTAGATAATGTATCTGCTTATAAACAAGCAGTAAAAGATGGGAAACTAACTTCTGAAATGAAAAAATCAGAAACTCCTAACTTGGAGCTTCTAGTAAAAGATAATAATGGTTCTGAGAAAGTATTATCTGCTAGCGATGTAACAAAAATTGAAAACTTAACTCCAACTGTTGCTACTGTGTCTGTTGTTGGTGACGAGTTAGTTGTTAATGCTTATTCTACTGGTACTGCGCAAGTTAAGTTAACAATTGGTGGCTTTGTAACTACTGTTAGCTTTACAGTTAAAGCAGATTCTACAATTACAAATGCAAATTTAAGTAAATCCAATGTTTACTTCAATACTGCATTAAATTCTGGCGAGACTGATTCTGTAAATGTCAACATCGTTGACCAATATGGTGAAAAAATCCAAGCAACAGTTACATCTAACGCTGTGTTTGTTGGAGGAACTAAAGTTGGTACATTAACTGCCAAATCTAGCAATACAAATGTTGCTACAGTTACAGTAAATGATGTTGCTTCAGCATCTTCTTCTCTTCCAATAACAATCACTGAAGTTGGAAAAGGAACTGCAACAATTACAGTAGAGTTTAAAGATACTAAAGGTAACGTAGTATTTACAAAAACTTTAACTGTAACAGGTAAAGATGCTGGCGCATTCGCTGGTTATGTAATTGAAACAGATGCTACAGAAATTGATTTGGACAAAGATGTTGCTCCTGAAACAAATGATGATGCAGTAAACTTTGCAGTTTACGAAGTTGATGCTCAAGGAAACAAAATTCAGGCTGTAACATCTGGCGTTACTTTAGAGATTCAAGGTTATGACAAAAACCCTGAAGTGAAAAATTATATTAATGTCGTTGGTCAGTCAGTAGCTGTTGTAAATGCAAATGCATACAAAGCTTTTGCTGGCTCTGGAACATTAAATGTAGATGTTAAAGTAAATAATACAAAGATTGGTACTAAAACAATCGCTTATAAAAATACTGATCCTGTAGCTACAAAAGCGGTTATCAATACTGCAGATATCGTTATTGATAACGATAAAATTAATGGTTCTGCAGATCAACCATTAACACTTACAGAGCTATTCTATGGACACTATGATGCAGTTGCTGGTAAATATACAATTGAGCCGAAGTTATCTATACTAGACCAAGCATCTAAAGCAATTGATTGGGATACAGCGGCTGCTCCTGGAACTTTAGTGAATACAGACACAATATCAAATATTGCATTTATAACAACAAATGAATCTAACGTAACTATTTCAGCTGGTACAGTGACTTTAAAACCAGGAAAAACATCTGGTTCGTTTACAGTAGTAGTTTCTGATGTAGATACTACAGCTGTATCAGATATCTTACCTGCTCCTGTAGCATTCAAAGTAACAATTGTTGACTAATTAATATGCTTAAGGACGGTGCTTGTCACCGCCAGAAAATGCCGAAAAGCTCTGCGGAGAGAAATTTCTGCGGGGCTTTTCTTTTTCCTTTCTTCAATTAAAAAGAAAAAAGGTAAAGCGACAATGGCTTTTCCCTGAAATGGATGTGGATGATATTCTAGTCATTTGAGACTTGAATCAACACCTCTTCTCGTTTCTGTTTTATTTGGTTTTCAAAAACGAACTAGTGAAGAATAAGGTCTTTTTGTCTATTTGTTTTTACCTACTATTTCCCAACCAGACGCCAGTTGGTTCCGTGCCTGCCACTACTACTCGGAAAATGTCCAAAGTTCTGCAGAGAGGATTTTCCGCAGGATTTTTTTCTCTTATACACTGCTATGACTATGCCACGCCACAAACTGCTTCTTCCTTCTTTTTATTTCTTCCGCCCCCATTCCTTTCCGCAATTCGGACATTGAATTACTTGGTCTTTCATTAAACATGACAGGTCAATTTTTATGCCAAACTGGGGGCATTACCATAATAGTGCACTACCATGCTTTTGAAATCAGGTCTCTCTACAAATCAATGCCATGATAGGGAGGGGATTCTTTGCTTTTATCCATGTTTTTTGTCATCGAAAAATACAGAGAAACACGAGAAAAATACATAAGTGTATCAGCCTGAGATTTATGATTGCAAGGCAGGAGGGGAGCGGGGGATGGTAGAGAGAGTGCTCCGTAGATGATAGCTTTTCCCCGTAAAGGCCAAGATAAGGGGGTGATGAACCAAGTGGCCCACCAACGCGGCCGTCAAACGATTTTCCACAAATACCCGATTCCATTATCCAAGCTCTAGATTCGATGTCACAAAATACTTTTTTGATCATGACAGTCAGCGATGATGTGAGACAGCAGTTCTGATGGGTTTTACTCGTTATGCTGAATTTGAAAATGTTCAAAAAAAGAAATGGTTGAAGTAGAAAAAGTGATCCCGAACGGTGTTCTTTGTCCTTTGTTGGCATTGTCTTTTTATGAATGAAAAACTTATAATCCGTGAAAGTACCAAATCTACATTGAGAAGAATTAATAAAGATCAGTTTACCTGATTATCCACCAGTTAAAATTTTCTTCTTTTCAAAAAAGTGTATAAATATGGAATTGACCAACCCCGAGAGCGCTCCACTTCGCTCGCGGGGTTGGTTTGCCCTTGTACACTTAAAACGCCCCGAAAAACCCTTCTAAGAAATATTTCGCCATGTCTCGTTTCCGTACTTGTTGGATCGTTTCTTTTGATGGCTTGTTGATTTCGAGAGGTATCCATACGTTCATTCCTTGTTTTAGGTCGCGGCTCGGGTGGACCATGATGTATTCTTCTTCTGTCAAGCCTTGTTCGATCTCTTGGCGGTTGCCTTGTTTCATTCCTAAGGTGACGCGCCGTTTTTCGAGCTGGCCGTTGCGGATGACGTAGATATACGCCCGATTGTTTTCGTGCCATACGGCTTTAGCAGGAACGGTGATCGCCCCATTTTTTTCTTTTGTCACGATCGTGATGTCGACGTGGTAGCCGAATGGAATCGTTGGTTGCGGCTTGTTGGCATGTTGGGCTTGTTCGACCAGATGTACGGTGAACGGATATTCGCTTCGTTGTCGGAAGCTTGGCTCGTTGATTGGAAATGAGCCGATGTCGCTCACGATGCCGCCTAGTCCTTTCGATTCGTTCGGGAGGTGGATCGTGACGGCTTGGTCGATGGCGAGCTTCCCAACGAGCGACTCGGTGATTTTCCCTTGAATGACGATCGTATGAGACGCGATTGTGATCAGCGGACGGGAGGTTGATGGATTGGGAGCGATGGATTCGACGATGCCGTCCACTGTGCTTTCGACTGTTTGTTCCTCTTTTTGTTTGAGCAGTTCCATCCGTTCTTGTTCATATTGTTGTTGCTGCCACTCTAATTCTGTTTTTTCACGCTCCACTTCTTTTGCTTTTTCTTCCCATTGCTGTTTTTCGAAGTTGTTTTCTGGCGCGGCAGCGACTCTGGACTGGTAGCCTTGGATTTCTTCAGACAGTTGGCTAAGCCGCATGCTTAGTTGTTGTTGCTTCGACGTGAGCTGAGCAAGCTCACGATCGATGGCGTCTGTGCGATAGCGCAACAGCGGGGTGCCGGGCTGGACGGGTTGCCCTTTTTTCACGAGAATTTCATCGATGGCGCCGCGCTGCGGGTCGTAATAGATGAATGTCCGCTCTGCCGGGGCGGTAAAACCTGTTGTTTTGATTGTTTCTTTCACGTTTTGTTGTTTTGGTTTCGTCCATTCTTTCGCGTAAGCCGATTTGGGCACACGGCTGTCATCAGCGAATGCTGCGTAAAATTGGGTGCCGATGAGGCCTATAGCCAAGATGGCGGTTAACGCTCGTTTCATGGTGACCTCTCCTTTCATGATTGGAACCATTCAAATGGGAATTCCGTACATACGGCCGCGAAAAAGGCGAATACGAGATCAACGGCGATGACCGTCGCAACGATGCGGCCGATCGATTGATTTGTGAAGGTGCGCAAGGCAACGACTTGTATATATACGGCCCAAACGGAAAAGAGCGAAACAGAGCGCAACAGCGCCCATACGAATCGGTCGTCCGTTAGATAAGGTCCCCAGACGCCGAGCGAAAACGGTGAAACCAGTGTATCGAGACCAAAAGCCCATTCCAATAGAAGTGATACAGCCTCTCCTATGAGAAAAATGAACCAGACGGAGAGCTGGACGGCGATCAGTTTCGCCAAATTGGTTTCCTCAAACAAGGCATAAAATGCGAACGAGCTGATGAAAAAAAAGAGCAACGGAGCGACCATTCCGCCTACGATGTGCCCCCCGGCAAACAGCAAGTGCAACAGCGTTCGTTGTTCATCGGTGTAGCGGGGGAGATACTTGGCCAACTCTTCCGTTCCGACGCCGATATAAGCACGGACAAACGAAAGAACAGCAGAGAAGAACAGAAAAAGCAAAAGGATCGGGATGACGCGTTTCACTCGTTCCGCTTCTTTTAGCTGCCCAAAAGTAGTGTTTGGGTGAAGCAATTCCTTCCACGGATGGCTTCGGTAAATCATTCGTTCATTCCTCCATCAATCGGTGTAGGCATAATCATATTTTAGTATAAAAGGAGTCCATATGTCACGATTGGACATTTTTTGATAGATTGGTTTTTTAGAGAAAAGTTTAGTAGTAAAATAATAGGGTCATAGTCATATCTGGGTAGAAATAACAATGAAATGGAGGGGTGTATCATTGAAGTATCGGATCTTTTGGCTCGCTTTTTTCCTTCTTCTGTTTTTTGGATGGGAAAAAAGTGGGCAAGCAGAGACTAAGGTCCCGTTATTTATTCAATCAAAAGGAGCATCGGCGCCAGTATACGCCTATGTGGCGAATGATATGCAAAAAGTCGGAACGATTTATAGCGGCAGGGTATTTGAAGTCGTTGATGAAAATAAACATTATTTTTTCATCCGATACGGGTTTGTCAAAGGGATGGTCAAAAAGGACGAAGCGAAGCTTGGGCGCCCGTATGCTTTCACCCGCGAACCGGATCGGCTGCCCAAAAGTGTGATTACGAAGAAAGAGGTACAAGTGTATATTTTTCAAAAAGGAAATAAGCAGGCGATCGGTTCCATTCAGTCTGGAGTCCGTTATCCGATCAAAGCCGAGACCGCCCTATTTTATTTGATTGAATTCGGCGGAAGAGACGGATACATTTACAAGCATGTAACTGAAAGTGATCACGGTGTGCCGGTGTTGTTGTACCATCATATATTAGATGATTTCGATGAGCCACTGTTTCGTTCAACAACAACAGTTCCGTTCAGCCAGTTTTTCAAAGAAATGACATACTTAAAAGAGAACGGCTATACGGCGATTACCCCGGATATGTTGCTTGCCTATGTACGAAATGAGCAATTGCTGCCGCCGAAGTCGGTGCTCATTACGTTTGATGACGGATTGAAGTCAACATACATATACGCGTACCCATTGCTCAAGCGGTACGGCTTTCGGGCAACCGTGTTTATGATTACAGGAAGAATGCGCCCGGCTCCACAGCCGTTCGACCCGACAGGCTTACAGTTTTTAAGCAAACAAGAAATCGCCCAAATGCGTGATATTATGACGTTTGAAAGCCATACGAACCATTTTCACTTGTCGGATCAGGAATATGGCCCGTATTTGCTGTTTAAGCCATATGAAGACGTGATGGCTGATTTATTGGCGAGTAAAGAAAAAATTGGGGCGACGGCCATCGCTTATCCGTTTGGTGCCTATAATCAACGGGTCATTGGTATGGTAAAACAAGCTGGGTTTACCATGGCGTTTACGACGAAAAAAGGGACCGTTTATCCTGGAGATCCAGCGTTTGAGTTAAAACGGCAATGGGTGTATCCACGGATTTCGCTTCGTCAGTTTGAACAGTTATTGCGGCCGTAATCAAAAGCCGCTTCTTCCGTTTTCACGGAGAAGCGGCTTTTTTGCGGCTTGGACGCCATGCGATTGAGGAGAGAAACAGCCCAATCAATAAAAACAAAATCGGCATTAATGGGAGATTGTATCTCGGGTAGGCGAAAAAGACATTGTTTAATGCCGTAAAGTAAGCGATGAGCAAAAGGAAAAACAACAGCTCGCGCCGCTGCCGTTTCAAGGTAAACATGGCGAGCAAAGCGGAGGCGAACGCCAAGCAGACGATGCGCTGATGCCAGGAGGTCATTTTTTGCTTCGAAACGCCGAAAATTTCGATCCAATAGAATGACTGTTCCCATTGTGTTTTTGTTTTTTTGATCGTATAGCTCTCCCACCATTGTTTCGGGTTGGTGCGATACCATGTTTTCATTCGCTCGATGGCGATCGCTTTTTTTAGTTTTTCTTTTTCATAATGGTTTATGTTAGGATGTTGTGTTTCGATCGTGTTGACGATCTCTTTATACGATGGGCCATAACGGTAGCCGTACCCTTGATACGTGCCAAGCAAGAGCGGGTCACCGGAGCTGCCGGTCAGCGGGATGAACTCCCCGTAATGCATGTAGTTTCGCACCCACCATGGACTCAACGCGAGAACGACGAGCACGACCGCTATGGCTACTTGCTTGATTGCCAGCCGAAACGGGTAGCGAATCAGTAAAAAATACCCAAGCAACGCGAACGGAACGAGGGCGATCGTCGGCCGGAAAAACAGGCAAAACAAATAGGCGGCCATCAGCTTATAAAAATCGGCCATGTGCCGATGGCGGCCAAGGCGAATGGCGAAACGGATGAACAACAGGAAACCGAACAAAAACGGTGCCTCGGTTAGTGTTAAATTGTCGGTTTCGATCAAAGGGATAAACAGTGCTGTGCCGAGGGCAGCGATCACGCCCGCCCACGGACGGCCGAGGTCGTTCCCGAGCAAATAAATCAAATAGACGTTTCCGGTGCCAAAGGCGATCATGACGAGTTTCGCGGCATAAAGGCCGACATCTCCTGAACCGAATACGGAAAACAACGCCGCCAGCAACAGCGGCATGCCTGGCATAATGTGGACGGTCGGCTCATCGGGACGATGATAGGTGAGCATGCCCGTCTCAAGCAGCTGTTTCGCGCTGCGGACGTATCCCATATCGTCGCTGTTGAGCGTCAAATGCAGCCCGTACGTCCATAAAGCGAGAAGGCGCAAAGCGAAAGCAAGAAGTACCACGAGCCAAATGGCGATTTTCGGTTGAAAGCGAAATGACATGGTTGTCACTCCTTCATTTGAGCGTTACGAGCCATTGGCGGAAAAACCGATAAATGAGACCCCAAGCATAATAAGGATCACGCCAATGATTTTCGGGACAGAAAGCGGCTCGTGAAAGAACGCATAGGCGCCAAATACCGCCAGTACGTAGGCGAAGCTTTGCAGCGGATAGGCGACACTAAGCGGGACACGCGACAAAATGAACAGCCAGAGGATGGTTGCCGCCCCGTATACGACCAATCCAAGCAAAATCCACGGCGAGAGTAACAGCTTAATGACGGATATAACGTCTAGCTCGAACTTCTGCCGTGTCATGCCGTATTTCCATAAAAACTGACCGGTGACAAGAAGAACAGTGTTGAGTCCGATCCATAGCCAATTACTGACGTTCATCCTTCTCTTCCTCACGTTCGCTCATTTTCTGTTCATGTTTAATTAAGGCGATTTCTTGAATGAGCGTCTTGATTTTTTCCTCATGTTGGGAAAGGACAATCGATTGGTACATCAAGACGTTCAAAACGACTAAAAAGGCGATGGCAAAAACGAGCGCCGGCATGTAGGAAATGCCAAGCACTGCTGCGAAACGGTTGAGCGGCTCTAGGCCAAAAGCGGCCAACAGCCCGATGATGGATAAAGAAAACCAAAGAAATGCCTGCCTGTCCCGCAATTGGTTGCGAACCGAATAGGAAATGACTTGAATTAAGAATAAAAAAGCCAATGCTACTGTAATCCATTGAACGCTACTCATGATCTTTCACCTCTTTTACGAAAAGATCGCACGAATTAATGAGGTGAAAGTGACTTTCGTCATATAGTACAGCGATTTAAATGGGGTAATCGATGACCGTCCCCCTTGGCGCGCATTCATTTCCACTTTCACTTCTTTAATTTTATATCCTTTTTTGGCAAGGCGGGCGATGACTTCCACTTCGGGATAATCAATCGGATACTCGCGGGCAAACTCACGAATGACACGGCGATTGACAATGCGATAGCCTGATGTCGGATCGGTAATTTTCACGCCGCACGCGAGGTAAAGCAAGTAACAGAAGTAAAGAATACCAAGGCGGCGACATCGGCTTCCTTTATAATTTGTTTTTTCGACAAAGCGTGAACCAATGACCATGTCATAGCCAGATGTGATCATTTCCCTAACAAGCGTTTCTAAATCGTTCGGATCGTGTTGGCCGTCGGCATCAAGCTGAATGGCGTAGTCATAACCGTGTTCGAGCGCATAGCGATACCCAGTTTGCATTGCTCCACCGATGCCTAAATTAACAGGCAAATCAAGGTGATGAAACCCGGACTGGTCGAGAATATCGCCCGTTCGATCCGTCGAACCATCGTTAATGACGATATAATCGTACGGACATATGCGCTGCAAGTTGAGCACCGTATTTTGGATGGTGGCTTCCTCGTTATATGCCGGGATGATCACTAATATTTTCAATATTTTACCTCCTTTTCTTGAATATAGATAACCCCGTTCAACTAACTAATTATTATATCATGTTCATAGGAGGGTGTCATGTGTCCTAGAGATACGGTAGTATGATCAAAGCATAGGGAAACTATGCTTTTTACCGTGGTATATAAAAAACTGGATGAAAGAAATGGCTCGTAATTATACTGAGCGTATCTATCGATTTCCCCGATTTTTTGATTACAATGGGAGTGGTTTTGGCCAACGACGGATTATACTCTGAGGGGGATAGATTTAGAAAGGCAGAGGAGACGAATGAAAAGCCGGGTTTTGCACCCGGCTTTTTAGCAAAAAAAAGCGCCAGCCCTCTTTAAGAGAGACTGGCTTATCAACCTAAACCCTATCGATGTCATTGTATATCTTTCGACAAACTATGTCTACAAGTAATTTATTCATTTATAGGATAACAGTGGTGTTGTGGGTGCAACTTGACATCTACTTTTTTCTTTATGGTTTCACAAAGAGCCCATAAAGTTGGATGGATAACCAAAAACTAACATATTGGTAGTTCATTTCGTATAGATTATAAATTTGGTATAATAGATAAGAATTCGTTATAGAGGAGCGAAATACGGATGCTTTCACTCTTGAAAAGAGCGATTGGGTATACAAATGAACGGCAGTTAAAAAAATATATGCGAGTGGTTGAACAAATTAACCGTATGGAACCACAAATGGAAAAACTGACCGATGCCGAATTGCGTAGAAAGACAGATGAGTTCAAAGAACAACTTGCTTCCGGTAAGTCAGTGAATGATATTCAAGTGGAAGCGTTCGCGGTTGTTCGTGAGGTAGCGAAACGGGTGCTTGGAATGCGCCATTTTGACGTCCAGTTGATCGGTGGCCTCGTTTTGGCCGAAGGAAACATTGCGGAAATGGCAACAGGTGAAGGGAAAACGCTTGTTGCTTCCCTCCCAAGCTATTTGCGGGCGCTAGAAGGAAAAGGGGTACACGTTATTACGGCTAACGACTATTTGGCTAAGCGCGACCGGAATTTAATCGGCCAGATTCATGAATTTCTCGGCCTGACAGTCGGGCTCAACTTGCCGCTAATGTCACCGCAGGAAAAAAAGCAAGCGTATCAAGCCGACATTACATACGGCATCGGCACGGAGTTTGGTTTTGACTATTTGCGCGATCATATGGTGTACGATGCCTCGGACAAAGTGCAACGGCCATACCATTATGCGATCATCGACGAAATTGACAGCGTGTTAATTGATGAGGCAAAAACACCGCTCATTATTGCTGGCAAAACTCGTTCAAGTACTGAGCTTCATTATATCGCGGCGAGATTAGTCAAGCGGTTTGAGCGGGAGGTCGACTACATATATGACGGGGAGACAAAAACGGTTAACTTGACAGATGAAGGCATTGAGAAAGTAGAAAAGGCGTTTGGCATTGACAACTTGTACGATGCGGAGCACCAAGTTTTATATCACTACGTCATTCAAGCGTTGCGGGCGCACGTTTTATTTCAACGTGATGTGGATTACATTATCCGCGACGGAAAAGTGTTGCTCGTTGACGCATTTACCGGGCGTGTAATGGAAGGTCGCTCATTAAGCGACGGTCTTCATCAAGCGATTGAGGCAAAAGAGGGACTTGAAATTACGGAAGAGAACAAAACATACGCTTCCATTACCATTCAAAATTATTTCCGTATGTACCCGATTTTATCCGGAATGACAGGAACAGCGAAAACAGAAGAAAAAGAATTCCAACGCATTTATGGGATCGATGTCATTCCGATCCCGACCAACAGACCAAAAATCCGTGTCGATTTGCCTGACCGGGTGTACATGACGCGCCACGATAAATACGTTGCTGTCGCAAAAGAAGTGAAGCGCCGCCATGAGAGCGGGCAACCGGTGT
The DNA here is from genome assembly GCF_037965715.1 of Geobacillus sp. FSL K6-3411. Taxonomy (NCBI): domain Bacteria; kingdom Bacillati; phylum Bacillota; class Bacilli; order Caryophanales; family Anoxybacillaceae; genus Geobacillus; species Geobacillus sp. FSL K6-3411. The sequence goes on along the minus strand of NZ_CP150187.1, from coordinate 3,248,941 downwards.
TAATCGGGACAACGTCGATTTTGCAGTCGGAAGAAGTGGCAAAGTATTTAGATCAGGAACAAGTCCCATACGAATTACTTAATGCGAAGACGGTCGAACAAGAAGCGGAAGTGATCGCCAGAGCCGGGCAACGGGGGAGGGTGACGATTGCGACGAACATTGCTGGCCGCGGGACCGATATTTTGCTTGGTGAAGGAGTCAATGAGCTTGGCGGGCTCCATGTCCTTGGCACGGAGCGCCATGAAAGCCGACGGATTGACAATCAGTTGAAAGGGCGGGCCGGTCGCCAAGGGGACCCTGGGTCAAGCCAGTTTTTCATTTCTCTTGAGGATGACATGTTCCGGCGCTTTGCGGCAGAGGAAACGGAAAAGTTAAAGGCGAAGCTGAAAACCGATGAAACAGGATGCATTTTAAACAATGACATCCATGAGTTCGTCGATAAAGTGCAGCGAATCGTGGAAGGGATGAACTTTTCCGTTAGAGAGTATAACTTAAAGCTCGATGATGTCATGAACGAACAGCGCAACGTCATTTATCAAATCCGTGATCGGGTGCTTGAGGAAAATGATCGCGTGGCGCTTGTCGTTCCAATGATCCGCTCGGCCTGTGACCGTATTGTGGATGCATACGCATTGTCGGAACAAATCCCTGAGGAATGGGATGTCAGACGTATGACGGAAGAGTTGAACCGGATCGTATACCGAACGCCGATCACATTTGATCAACCACCGGCCGATTTGGAGGATGTAAAACGAAAAGTGGCAGAAGCGGTCGAGTCATACGTAGCGCTGCTCGAGAAGAAAAAAGCACACACCCAGCTGCAAACGTTATTGAAAAGTGTCATGTTGACCGTCATTGATGATTATTGGATGCGCCATTTAGATCAGATGGCACTGTTAAAAGAGGGAATTGGGTTGCGCCATTATCAACAAGAAGACCCTATTCGTTTATATCAAAAAGAAGGATTTGAGATGTTTAAAGCAATGTATGAAGTGATCGAAAAAGAGATCAGTGTTCATACGGCGCGATTGCTTCAATCGTTAGAACAGGAAGAAGGCCAATCATAAGGGGGAATGTTTTTTGTTTCCATTTTTTAAGAAAAAGAAAAAAAGCGGCGGCGATACAGCCGTAGCGGCTCAGGAAATCATGGGAGAAGCAGGGGAAGTAACGAACACGGAAGACGTACACCCTGAGTTGTCACTTCATCCATCTTGGAACGTGCCGCTCGAAGAGCAATACGTGCTTCGTTTTTTAAACAATGAACTGCCACCATTAAAGCCCAATCAAATTTCGTTGTCGGGCATCAGTTTGTCAAAAGACGTGGATGGAGTAGTCGTATCGGCGTTTGTGCGCCATAGCTTGCCGAAATCGATTCAAATCGGCCGTGTTCCTTTATTATTGCTTCGGGAAGACGGGGGCATTTTGGCTCGAAAAGAGTTTGATTTGGAGGAACTCGGGAACCTTCCACCCAAAACGAGCCGTCCGTGGCGCTTTATATTCGGCTATGAGACGTTGCGGACGGATGAGATCCCGAGTGAAGGTTGGAAGTTAGCGTTTGAACTGAAGCCGAAACATCGGCTTGAGTTGGAGAAGAGTTGGGAAGAAACGCTGCCAGAAGAAGAAAAGGAGAAGCTGCGGCGCATTGTCGAAGAGTTAGGAGCGCCCAAAAGTGGCGAAGTGAACGTTTTTGGCCTCCAAGCTGCGATGAACGATGGGGAGTTGCGTGTGACCGTACTGATTCGTAACGGCAGTGACAAAACGATTTATCTTGAGCAGCTGCCGCTTCAAGTGGAAGATGCAACAGGAGACATCGTTGCTCGGGGAGGCTTTAAATTGGATCGCCTAGAGATCAAAGCAAACACGAGCAAACCGTGGACATTCATTTTTCCTCCATCGCTTGTTCAAAAAGCAGAGCCGGATTTCAGCCGTTGGAAACTCAGCGTCATCCAATCGTGATTTGCCACTCATCAGCTATATAGATGTAACAAAAAGAACGTTCTGTCAGGCAACAGAACGTTCTTTTTATTGGAAAAAGGAAGATACCCGCATCAGCAAGCAGATACCTTCCCCGGCCTCAACCCGCCCATCGCTCCTTCGGTTATACTCATGCAAAACGGAGGACGGTCCTCATTATTTATTGTACCATAACCGGCGTAGCAGACAAGCTAAAATGTAAAAATATTATACAAAATGCATGAATTATCCTCTATATCCATTCATTTCATACTAAAAAATGTAAATTAACGCCCCGCTTTTCATACGTTTTTGCGAATGATTATAAAGGCAAAGTCGTTCAACTATTGAAAATTAAATATTTAATAGTTTTGTTGTCTATGATATAATCCTCAATGGTACGACTCTATTTTTTATAGTATTTTCTTTGTTCGCCGTTTTTATGCAAATGATTTGTTGTCGGTAGCCCAACATATTGGCAAACAATGAAAAAATCGATGGACAAGAAAATGAAATGAATGGTTATGATAAAGATTAAGGAGGATTTTTTATGGGTTACTTTTTGACCTTATTGCTTTGCTTCTTAGCCTCCGTGACCATTACACCGCTGGTCAAAAAATTGGCGTTTATTGTCGGCGCCACTGATCGGCCAAATCAACGGAAAGTGCATCAAAAAATTATGCCGCGTTTGGGCGGATTAGCCATATATATTGCCTTTATGGTCGGTGTGCTGGTTTTGGATCCAGACAACGCTGTGGAAATGCACATTTTGTTAGGGAGTGCTATCATTATTATTACCGGTATGCTTGACGATTTAATCGAACTCTCCCCGAAAGTCAAGCTGGCCGGCCAGCTGTTAGCCGCGTTTGTCGTGGTCGTGTTTGGTGGAATTCAAGTCGAGTACATTAACTTGCCGTTTGGTTCGCAGTTGCATTTTGGTGTGTTCAGCATTCCGCTCACGATCCTTTGGATCGTCGGCATTACGAACGCCATCAACTTAATCGACGGCTTGGATGGCTTAGCAGCTGGTGTCTCTGCCATCGCATTGATTACAATTTCTTGGATGGCATTTTTAAAAGGTGATTTGTTTGTCGCTGGTATGAGCATCATTCTAATTGGCAGCATCTTAGGGTTTTTAGTTTATAATTTCCACCCAGCCAAAATTTTTATGGGTGATACGGGGGCACTCTTCTTAGGGTATATGATCTCCGTGCTGTCGTTGTTAGGGTTTAAAAACGTAACGGCCATTTCCTTCATTATCCCGGTAATCATTTTAGGAGTGCCGATTTCTGACACGTTTTTCGCGATCATTCGTCGCTTGGTAAAGCGGCAGCCGCTATCCGCGCCGGACAAATCGCATTTGCACCATTGCCTGCTTCGACTCGGATACAGTCACCGCCAAACCGTGCTCATTATCTACGGCGTGAGTGCCTTATTTGGGTTGATCGCTGTCATTTTATCCAAAGCTGCCGCTTGGGTATCACTCATTATTTTGACAGTCGTGGTGCTGGCGCTGGAGGTAATGGCAGAAAAAATTGGCTTAGTTGGTCATAATTATCGACCGATTTTACGAATTGTCCAAGGTATTCGTTATGTGAACGGAAAGATGAAATAAACAAGCTGTCCCGAGAGGCGGGACAGCTATTTTTATGCACACGGGGAAGCCGAAAATCGACTTAGCTATAGTCCTTTCCTAACATAGAGAATCTTAATGAATGCCGCTGCTTTGTTTATTATCTTGAACCGAGAAGATCCCCCATTTCTCGGCGTGAGTGCAGATGAGGGGGCATTCAACTTAACCATGATGGATGGAGAAGGTCTTCGGTGTTTTCACCGCTTCTCAAAAAAATGGTGATTTAATGGTAAATCCAACTATATGGGTATATTTGCTAAATTGAAGGGGGATGAATCTTACCCTTCGTCGCATTCGAGAGCCGTTAAGTGGGGAGAAGCTGATGTTGTTCGATGGTTCCCTCTAAAGGGTGGACGGTAATGGAATAGGTGTCCCGCTACTTTCGGGACACCTTCTGTGTTTTTTAATTCCTCTCTTTCTCTAGTTGTGTTCCGGCTGATGCATGCAACTGGGAGCGAAGGGCATCGGATATTTGTTGTACTGATTCCTCGTCCAGTCGATAGTAGTAAACCCCTTCATTGTCATCGGTTCCCTGTAAGACAAGTGATTCGGTTTGGAGTGGGTTGCCGGTTGATACATAGTAAATTAATGCTTTGATGTCATCGAAGGTAAAGTTTGTTTTCATATTGCTTCCGATCGCTTCAATAACATCATCATATTTCGAAATGGAACCGGCATGGCTCGCTTTTTTCAAGATGGCCTGCAAAATTTGCTGCTGCCGCTTGCCTCGTTCAATATCGTTATCTTTTTTGCGGGTTCTCGCCAATGCTAACGCTTCCTCGCCGTTTAAATGTTGGTATCCTTTTTTGAGGACAATGGCGTTCCGATTGTCTTCGGCATCTTTTTCCCGAATGTTATATGGTACTTCCACTTCAATGCCGCCTAGCGCATCGACAACATCGATAAAGGCGTAAAAGTTCATCTTGACGTAATAATCAATCGGGATGTCAAATAAACGCTCGATGGATTCAATTGTGCATTTTGTCCCTCCGTAAGCATGAGCGTGAGTAATTTTATCGTACTTATCTTCACAAGGAATATATACGTACGAATCGCGCGGAATGCTCACCATTTTCACTAATTGCGTGTCAGCATTAAAAGCGGCTAAAATTAAAGCGTCAGAACGCGTATCGCTCTTGAAGTTGCGCGTTTTGCTATCATCAATGCCAATAAACAAAACGGTGAAGCTATCCTTTTTCGGGTCAAGATGGTCGCCTGTATTTTTCTTTGCGCCAATCTCCTCGTATGCTTCATTCATGGCTGTTTTCATTTTATGCATTAAAAAGGAAGCATAGCCGAGGCCGCTGGCGGCCAATACTAGAAACAGCAATAAACACCCGAACATGAGGCGCCGTCTCCGCTTTTTTCTCTTCATTTTCTTTCGATGAAGTTTTCGTTTGTCGGTCATCATGGAAAAGCTCCTTTTCACTCGTTTTCGTTCTTACTTGTCAGAAGGAAGATCCATTTCAACGTACTCCATTTCCCCAACTCGAATCTCTGCTCTTCCGTTTGTCAATTCGGTCATCCATTCAGCGAATGGAAGCTGACCGTCCTCAGGGACGAGAACGTCAAATGTGACCCGGTCGGCATAATGGATGTCTTTTATAGTATATACGGAAGAGCGTAATTCATTTTCGACTTTTCCAATCCATGTGTAGTCAATTGTCACGTGCATGATGCGCATGAGACGGCGCTCGACGATGCCTGCAGCATTCAGCCCTTCGGTGACAGCACGTCCATAAGCGCGCACCAATCCGCCCGCACCGAGTTTAATGCCGCCGAAGTAGCGGGTGACGACCGCGACGGTGTCTTTCAACCCCTTTTTTTTCAGCACTTCAAGCATCGGCACGCCCGCGGTGCCGCTCGGTTCGCCGTCATCGTTTGCCTTTTGGATTTGATCATGCTCGCCGATCAAATAGGCTGAGCAGTTGTGCGTCGCATCCCAATGTTTCTTTTTGATTTGTTGAATGAAAGCGACAGCTTCCTCTTCCGTCTCAGCGCGGTTGATGTAGCAAATAAACCGTGATTTTTCGATCACAATTTCCTGCTCACCATATCCTTTGACGGTGTAATATTTTTGTAACAAAACAACACACCTCGATTATAAAAAACATGGAAATCGTTTACTTTTGTTTAATTTTTTTTGCATAAATAGCTAACACTTTGCCCTAACTATGATAAACTAAAAATAAAAAATGATGGATAGGACATGCTTTTACTATTATAAATCGACAACTTTTTTCCTTCAAATAAATTTTGTTGGCGCCCATGCATACTGCTTGGCAGCGCTGCTGGAGGTTGGCAGATGGCAGGGGAAAAACGTTGGGATGAGAAGTATTTAGATAAAATTGTCGAAAAAATGATCGACACTGTTCAACATAGCAAAGACGAAATTTTCCGTATCGGCGAGCAGTCACGCCAAGAGCAAGACTGTTTGTTGCGCGAGTTGGAGGAAGTGAAGTGGTTGACTGTAAGGGTGATCGAAGAGGTCGATCAGCTTGAAGTCAAAGCGCGTCAGGCGCGCCGCCGCTTGTCGGAAGTGAGCCAACACTTTTCGTCCCACTCGGAACAAGATATTCGCGAGGCGTATGAAGTTGCACATGAGATGCACATGAAGCTGGCGATGGTGCGCGAGCAGGAGAAGCAGCTGCGCCTGCGCCGCGATGAGCTTGAGCGGCGGCTGGCCAGCCTGATACAAATCATCGAGCGCTCCGATCATTTGGTCGGTCAAATTACGGTTGTGCTCAACTATTTAAACAGCGATTTCCGCCAAGTAAGCGAGATCATTGAAGGGGCGAAACAAAAACAAGAATTCGGTCTCAAAATCATTGAAGCACAAGAAGAAGAACGGCGTCGGTTGTCGCGGGAAATCCATGACGGTCCAGCGCAGCTCCTTGCCCATGTGCTCCTTCGGTCGGATCTCGTTGAAAAAGTGATGAAAGACCGAGGGACTGAAGCAGCGATTGCCGAAATTCGCGATTTTCGCAAAATGGTACGCTCCGCCTTATCCGAGGTGCGACGCATTATTTATGACTTACGGCCGATGGCGCTTGATGATTTAGGATTAGTTCCAACACTTAAAAAATACCTACAAACGACCGAAGAATATAATAAGGGAGTCCATATTTCCTTTGTACATATGGGTGAGGAGACTCGATTGCCGTCTCGGATGGAGGTGGCGGTATTTCGGCTTGTCCAAGAGTCAGTGCAAAACGCCCTAAAACACGCTGAAGCGAGTCAAATTGATGTCAAAATGGAAGTGACATGCCGTGAGTTGCTTGTCAGTGTGAAAGACAATGGCAAAGGGTTCGACCCATCTGTCAAAAAAGAAAATGCATTCGGTTTGATCGGGATGCGGGAGCGGGTCGAGCTGCTTGGTGGCACGTTGACGATCCGCTCAACAATCGGCGGCGGTACCATTGTGTTCATCCGTGTCCCGATTGACCGTTCAGTCCTAGAAACAGCAAACAAGGAGGAGAGGAAATCATGACAACACGCATTGCCATTATTGATGACCACCAACTGTTCCGTGAAGGTATCAAACGTATTTTAGAGTTTGATGGTGATTTTGAAGTCGTGGCCGAAGGAAGCGATGGACGCGAAGCTCTTTCGATCGTTGAAGAGCATCGCCCAGATTTGGTGTTGATGGATATTAACATGCCAGACACGAACGGGGTCGAGGCGACAAAACAGCTGATTGAGACGTATCCTGATACGAAAGTTGTCGTCTTATCGATCCATGATGATGAAAACTATGTCATGCGCGCCTTGCAAACGGGGGCAACCGGGTATTTGCTTAAAGAAATGGATGCCGACACGCTCATTGAAGCAGTGAGAATTGTCGCTGAAGGCGGCTCATACTTGCATCCGAAAGTGACGCACAATTTGATCCGTGAATACCGCCGTCTGACAACGGAAACAAATAGCAATGTAATGGTCCAACAAGAAGTGCGCCGTCCGCTTCATTTATTGACACGGCGTGAATGTGAAGTACTTCAGCTGTTGGCGGACGGTAAAAGCAACCGCGCGATTGGTGAAACGCTTTACATTAGCGAGAAAACGGTGAAAAACCATGTCAGCAGCATCTTACAAAAATTGAACGTCAATGACCGAACACAAGCGGTCGTCGTGGCGATCAAAAACGGTTGGGTCGAAGTGCGCTGATCGTAGGTCTTCCCCCTTACTGGATGACAGGCGAAACTGCTTTGACGTCAATAGTGGCTAGCATCCGCTGCGGCGATGGTTCATCTTTCATCCGCTCACGGGCTCGACAAGCATCTAGAAGGGTGACGATGTAGCGGACAATGCTGATTCATCATGAGAATTCTCCATTGGAGAAATTTTATAAGTTTCTCTTTGCACGAGAGCGCCTAATTCGGAAAACATCGCTGTTTGTCGCTAACCTTCTAGAACGCCGTGAAAATTGTGGTTTCTTCTAATGGTTTTGGAGAGCTGAAACGTTTATCTATTAGAGAAGCGCCTTTTGGCGCTTTGTGTTTGCTTCAATCACCACACTTTGAGTGATTCGCGGACGTCAGCCTTATGATGCCCATTCTGTCGTGATGTTATACATTTCGCTTGTTAGTGGTGGGCGGCCCACCGTTTTTGGTATAATGGAGGCAAACATTGAATCAGGAAGGATGGCGTCAGTGAAAACGGCAATTGTCACGGATAGTACGGCTTATCTCCCAAAAGAGGTGCGCGAGAGGCTCGGTATTCGCTTAATTCCGCTCAGCGTCATCTTTGGGGAGGAAACGTATCGCGAAGAAATTGACATGACTGCAGATGAATTTTTCGCGAAAATGAAGCAACACCCGACCTTGCCGACGACGTCCCAACCAGCAGTCGGCGAGTTTGTCGACTTGTTCACTGCCCTTCGCGAGGAAGGATATGATGCTGTCATCAGCATTCACTTATCAAGCGGCATTAGCGGCACGTATCAAGGGGCGGTTACGGCGGGGACGATGGTCGACGGCTTGCGCGTTTTGGCGTACGATTCGGAAATCAGCTGCATGGCGCAAGGGTTTTATGCCATGGAAGCAGCGGAAATGGCGCAAGCAGGTCGCACCCCAGAGGAGATCATCGCCCGCTTAGACGAAATCAAGCAAACGTTGCGCGCCTATTTTATGGTCGATGACTTAGCTCACTTACAGCGGGGTGGGCGGCTGACTGGAGCGCAGGCGTTCATCGGCGGCCTGTTGCAAATCAAGCCACTCCTTCGCTTTGAAAACAAAGTGATCGTGCCGTTTGAAAAAATCCGCACACGCAAAAAAGCGGTGAAACGCATCGAAGAACTGTTCGCCGAAGACGCGGAAAAAGGCGTACCGCTGAAAGCCGCCGTCATCCACGCCAATCAGCTGGATGAAGCGGGTCGCTGGCGCGATGAACTGTCCGCTCGTTATCCGCACGTCGAGTTTTTCATCAGCTATTTCGGCCCCGTCATCGCCACCCATGTTGGCGAAGGGGCACTCGGGCTGACGTGGTACCAACCGTAAAGGTCACAGGCTAGCGGAATTCGGCTGCAAGCATTTGTTAGTCAATGTCAAAGGCAAGGCGGTGCTGTTCAGTGATGGTTCCACCTCGCACCGCCTTGTGCTTTAGTGAAGCATTGCTGTTTTTACGGACTTTAGAGAGGGATGAATGGTTATAGCAGTGCTTCTCAAATTGAAAACCCACCACCCCAGCTTCTCTTTTCTTCTAATGATCGAAGTTTCCCCATTTAGAAGAGCGACGAAAATCGCTCTGTCTATCATCGACGATGGCTGAACGTTCCAGCGATCAAGATGTTCTTATTGGAAAATGTTTTTTGTGCCGCATGTCGGATGAAATCCTTTTTCGAGGGCTAGTGAAAAACCTTCATGTTCCCATCGAGCAGCGGTTTGGACGGAAGCAAAGGTTAAAGTTTGTGGCCGTTTTCCATTCAAGAAATTTCTTGATTCTAATCAATCACTGTTCCTCTAGAATACTGACGAAAACCGCCTGTTTGTTTCAAGAACGCAAACTCGAAGAAAGCCGTGTGTTATGTTTTTTTCATTTCAAACATCTCCTATACAAACACCGTGACTTATGAAGCCACTGACTTTCTAGGAGTGTGTAGCAAGCTCTCCATCGTGATCCGCATGTTTCTTCACTTTGGATGACACAATTTGTCGAGCCGTTTTCATTCCTTAAAAACATTGTCAATATTTCCCCGGGAATTTTGTCGAAAAAAGCTAATTGCTGCAAGAATACTACCCATATGTCGAATGAAAAAGGGGGGATCATGATTGTCTGTTTCTTCACCGCTTATAGCATCGCTATACGGTCAGCGGATTCCGCGAGAACAACTCCCATTTTCCCATGCCGATATTGAGACCGCCTTGCGTGTTGGTTCGCTTCATGAACAGTCAGGTTTGATCAAAACACCCCGTGGTTGGCGCTGTGTGCGCTGTGGAAATGATGAACGGTCATGGTTCGCTTCATTTCCGTGCGCTCGCTGTGGGACGAATTGTTGTTATTGTCGCAAATGTTTGATGATGGGTCGCATCAGTTCTTGCACCCGCTTGGTACATGTGACGATGTCGCTTCCGTCAGAACGATATGCAGCGCCGCTCGCTTGGAACGGAACGCTATCCGCCGCTCAGGAGGAGGCGGCTATGGAGGTCAAACAGGCAGTTCTCAACAGGAGGGAGCTGCTTGTTTGGGCTGTATGCGGGGCGGGAAAAACGGAGATTTTGTTTCCCGCCATCGCCGCCGCATTGAAGGAAGGTTGGCGTGTCTGCCTCGCCACGCCAAGAATTGATGTCGTCCGCGAGCTCGCTCCCCGCTTTCGCCAAGCGTTTCCTCGCGTTCCGCTCGCCGTTTGGTACGGAGGAAGCGAGGAGCGCGGGCAGATCGCCCCGCTCGTTCTTTCCACTACCCACCAACTGTTGCGTGCGTATCGTGTGTTTGATGTCATGATCATCGATGAAGTCGATGCATTTCCGTATTCGGTTGAACCGATGCTGGAATATGCTGTCAGTCAGACACGGAAAGAACAATCGAGCCTCATTTATTTAACCGCCACCCCATCCCGAGCTTGGCAACTTGACGTTCAGCGTGGCAAGCGGCAAGCCGCTGTCATCCCCGCCCGCTACCACGGCCATCCACTTCCTGTCCCATCGTTCGAATGGTGCGGAAACTGGCGCAAACGGCTCGAGCGCGGCCGTTTGCCCGAAAACGTCCTCGCTTGGGTTCTTCGTCGTTTGGAACAAAGAAAGCAAGCGTTTTTGTTCGTCCCACACATCGATGAATTGGAAGCGGTCACTCGCCTGTTGCAGCGGGTGGACGCTCGCATCGTTGGTGTTCACGCTGAAGCCCCCGCCCGCGCTGAATATGTGCAGGCATTTCGCGATGGGAGCGTACCGCTGTTGGTCACAACGACGATCCTTGAACGAGGTGTGACCGTGCCCAACATCGATGTCGCCGTCCTTGGCGCGGAAGACCGAATTTTTACGGAAAGCGCCCTCGTCCAAATTGCGGGCCGCGTCGGGAGAAGCGCCGCATTTCCCGATGGGGACGTCCGCTTTTTCCACCATGGGAAAACAACCGAGATGGTACGGGCGCACCGCCACATTGTCCGCATGAACGATACAGCGCAGAAAAGGGGGCTATTGCATCGATGAATTGTCTTCTTTGCCATTCCTCGTACAACCCGATCGCCAGCTGGCGCCAACTTCTTTTTCTCGAAGACGTTGATGTCCTTTGCCCGCGTTGCCGCGGTTCGTTTGCGCTCATTGACGGCCGTCTTTGCGAGATGTGCGGCCGTCCGCTCGACGAGGCGTCGCCTTCTCCATGTGCTGACTGTCTCCACTGGCAAGAAGATGAGCAGTGGGGTGGGGTGCTTGTCAAAAATCGCTCTGTGTACGTATACAACGACTGGATGAAAGAAGTCGTTACCTTATGGAAATTTCGTGGCGATTACGCCATTGTCGATGCGTTTCGCCGCCCGTTTGTCCACGCGTTTCGTCAATCGTTCGGGCGCGAGTGGCACATCGTGCCGATTCCGCTAAGCCCCGAGCGTCTGTACGAACGAGGTTTCAACCAAGCAGAAGCGCTCGCCCGCCTGCTTCCATTTCCGTCCTTTCCTTGGCTTGCCCGCAAACATTCCGAAAAACAATCGAAAAAATCGCGCCGCGAGCGACTGGAGACGGACAATCCATTTTTCCTCACCGACTGCCCACCGCTCACAGGGAAACGAATCGTCCTCATCGATGATATTTACACAACCGGCATCACCGTTCGCCACGCGGCCCGCGTTTTACGTGAAGCTGGGGCGACTGAAGTGGGATCACTGACGCTAGTGAGGGCGTGAGCAGGCTAAACATTCGCTTGTTGGATGCCGATATAAACAGTAGCAACCGATCGAGCGGAGAGTGAACGGATATGGAAATTCGTAGCATTGTTATGAAACAAGCGATGATAGCATCTGACCAGCCAGTTGTGCTGCAAAAAGGTGAAACGTATGATGCGGTGATCAAGGAGAAAAAAGGCAGCGAAGCGGTCGTCCATCTCAAAGGAACGGATGTGCGGGTTCGGGCAGAAGGGAAGTGGCCGCACGAAGGGCGTGTGATGATCCAGATCGTCGGTGAACAAGATAGGGTGCCTGTGGCGCGAATCGTTTCCCGCCCGCAACCAGAGGCAAATGAACAAGTGACTCGTTCTTCTGCCTATGAACCATTAACTACGGAACTGAGGCAAGTCGGAGCTTGGCTGCAAAAACACGGACAATCGCTCACGAAAGAGACAGTTTCTATCTTACAAACGTTTTTCACCGAAGCTCCAGGCACCGTAGAGCAGAAGTTAGAAACTGTTCGCGCTGTCATCAATAAAAAACTGGAACTGACGAGTACTCACCTTGTCGCTGTTCATGAGGCACTGCATGGAAAACCGTTAGGAGAACAATTAGCCGAGATTGCTAACAACCTCGATCCTTCCTTTACGTTAACCAAACGAGAAGAACAAGGAGCGGCGAAAGAGACGACGCAAAACCTGACCGTTGGATTAGAGCGTCAAGGAGGCCGGACGGAAAAGGCACCAATCAACGGAGCAGCCGACCTCCTCCGACAAGTACGCGAACAAGTCACCCGTGAGCCGAACTTATCGAAAGCAGTGGAGTATGTCCGCCAACAAGTCGATCACGCACCGAATGTAGATCGGAATGTGGCGGAACAAGTGGATCGCGCGTTGCATGAAGTTGTTCAACTGCAGAGGCAAGAGCGGGAAAGCGAAGCTTGGATGCGGTTAAATGAGGCATTGGTGAAGGCGGAACAAGCCGTTCGCGCTTTGGAAACGACCGTCCGAGCCGTGAATGATGTCTTCCGACCGTCGCCAGGGTTAATGAAGCAAATTCAGGCCATCCGAACGGAAGCTGTTCGTACACCAAATTTGTCGAATACGCTGTCCCAGGTTCAAAAGCTGCTCGCTGAACACAGCGAGTTGCCAGGGGATATCCGTCAAAAAATAGAAACGGTGTTAAAAGAAACAATGTGGTTGCAACGATCTGGCCAACATGCAGCGGCGAGGGCTCATCTTGTCCGTCAACTGGATCAAATCGAGTCGATAGCAGCTAATGGACGATCGTCGGTTTTCCAACCGCCGTCTCCTGTTAATGAGACGAAAGCGCCATTCAAGATGACAGCGGTTGACCATATATCGGTTTCATTGGAGATGACAGAGGGGGCAGGACAGGAAGGAACTTCACGGCGTTTCCCCGCTCCATTGTTGGAGCAATCGGGTGATATCGACGCTATCGGAGGCGGATTGCGGCATGCCGCCTCTCTGGCGAACAGCCCAAATGAAGCGGTAGATGATGCGGCGAATATCGAGCAACCGATCGAACAACTGCATGAAGCCATTCGTCGAGCGATCAAATCGCTACAACAAGAGCCGCATTTGGAAAAAGCGTTGGATGCCGTTGGAACGGATATCGCGGAAGCATTCCGCACTCATCCTCACTGGGAACAAGCATGGGCTGATTCGCTTGCCAGTGCGCGAAAGCTGATGGAAAAAGGACGGGAGCTCGCCGCGCGGCAGACAGTATTGAAAACGTTAAATGAGATTGAAACGTCGATCCCATCCACGTCAACTGAGCGCTCGTTGGATGTCGACAGACTATTTGACGGGGCATGGCAAGCGTCCTTGTCGCTTGAATCGAAACAGTTTCTCGTGCAAACGGTCACGAAAAAAATGGCGCAAGCCGCGCTTGATTTCAAAAACGTGAAGCGCGATGTAATGCGCCAGTTAGAGACGGTAGCGCAGTTGACGGAAAACAAAAGCCCCGCCACCCGCTTACAAGCTACATCGATGTTGGAAATGGCGATCAAACAATTGGATAACGCCATTTTAAAAAGCGACATCATGCTGTTTACCGATATGGCGACGGAAAAACAGTTGATGAAAGCCAGCTCCGCGCTCGCTGAGGCGAAAAAACGGCTTCGCCAAGGTGATTCAGTTGGAGCACGGAACATCGTGAATGAAGTGAAGAACATGTTAGCGAATCTTGTGTTCAAACCGTCCGAGGCGAAGGTGAAACATTTTGTGATGATGCAAGGTGACACAACAGCCGATTCATCCAAAGTGTTTCTGGAACAAATGAACCAAGTCATGCAACCGCCAGCGGATGGTCCATCGGCGCGGCACGTGTTTGATACGATTCGTCGTCTAGGCTTGACGCATGAGTATGAAGCCGCTGAATGGCTCGTATTTAAGGGGAACCAAGAAGAATCGGCATCGCAAAATATGAAGGAAGTGCTTTTGTGGCTGGCGCAAAGTGGAAATGAATCCGTTGCGCGGCAAGCGGAGCAAGCGTTAACGAATTTGACCGGACAGCAGCTGTTAAACAAGTGGGATGGCACGGCGGGGTGGCAAAGCTTTTTCTTCACATTGCCACTGTTATGGCGAAACGAAGTTCAGAACGTCAACGTCTATGTCAATGGCCGCCAACATGGCGAACAAATCGATTGGGAAAACTGCCAGTTGTATTTTCTGCTAGAAACGAGAAAGCTAGGGGATCTCGGCATTTTGCTTCATGCGAATGAACGGAATTTATCGATTACGCTTCGCAACGATCGTGACGATTTTGCTGAAAAAGCGAAGCCATTCATCGACATGGCGAAAGAGAGATTGGAAGAGATCGGCTACCGGGTTACAGCGGTAAACGTGACGAAACTGACGAATGAGGTTCAGCGGAAAGACGAACAACCTTCACCAGTTCCAACAGCTCGTCCGTATAGACGATTTGCCGAAAGAGGGTATGATTGGACCATATGATGACGGCCTATTTTAACCAAAAAAAGCGAAAACAAATGAACGGTCCGACGGCGGCGGTTATTCGCTATGACGAAACGAGCGGCCAGGCGCCGACCGTCGTCGCTCAAGGAAGCGGACATGTAGCGCAAAAGATTATTGAGCTCGCTAAGCAACATCACGTCCATATTCAAGAAGACCCACTGCTCGTGCAACATTTGTTACAGCTTGATCTCGGGGATCGCATCCCTCCGCAGCTGTACGCGGTCATTGCCGAAATATTGATTTTGATTGAAGAAATTGAAAAAAACCATTAAACATTGGTGATAGACAACCGATATAAATGACAGAGGGCCAATGGGGGTGTATGGCGTTGGACTTTTTAACCGAAGAATGGATTTATCAGAAAAATTCGCAACAACTGACAGCGTTGTTATATGAAGGATTGATGGAATGTTTGGAAGAGGCCATCACGGCCATGAAACAAAAAGACCATTGGAAAGCGAACAAACAGCTCCAAAAAGGAAACGACATCCTTCGCCGGCTTGGTGCGGGATTGCGCTATGACGCTGGCATCATCGCCCATCAGTTGGATGCACTCTATAACTATATGGCGGAGCGCCTCATTGAGGCCAATATGAAAAAAGACGTCACAGCTGTCCAAGAAGTGTTGCAGCTGACGACGACGATTGCTACAGCGTGGAATGAAGCGCTAAAAAGCGGCATTTCATCGGTGCAGCCAGTGCATAAGCAAAAAGCCGCGGCTTACGAACAATTCATCACCTATGAGAAATAAAAAACAAAGGAGCGAATGTCTATGAGAATCAATCATAACATTCAAGCACTCAACGCCTACCGCAACTTGGCGGCCAATCAATCGAGCATTTCGAAAAACTTGGAGCGCCTCTCCTCTGGTTTGCGCATCAACCGTGCGGCTGACGACGCAGCGGGGCTTGCCATTTCGGAAAAAATGCGCTCGCAAATTCGCGGCCTGCAAATGGCGGAACGGAACGCGCTCGATGCGATTTCGCTCATCCAAACGGCGGAAGGGGCGTTAAACGAAGTCCACAGCATCCTGCAGCGGATGCGCGAGCTGGCTGTGCAGGCGGCGAATGATACGAATACGTCTGAAGACCGAGAAGCGATTCAAAAGGAAATCAATCAGTTGACATCTGAAATTAACCGGATTGCCAACTCCACCGAATACAATACGAAAAAATTGCTCAATGAGTCCGTTTCCAGCCAAGCGAGAAGTGTGCAAATTGCTCAAGGTAGCTTTTCAGCAGGCGGCACAACAATCGATGGAGCGAGCCTGAAGCTGGACCCGGAAAGCACGATGGTGGCTGGAAATTATAAAGTGAAAATCGAAGATGTTGCTACGAAGTCAATACAAAGCACAGGACCAGCTGCCGGCGGGGTGCAACAAATCACACTGGATGCAACATCAAACTTGACGGTCGGTAATACATACGGGGTGAAAATCGAACAGCAAGATGTGAAAGTTATTACAAACAATCCGGGATCGTCGCCGGCCATTGATACGGTATCGATCGCGCCGAACTCCCCGTTAAGCGATGGAACAGTGAATCTCGTGATCCGTCGCACGAATACTGTGAACAACTTCCAATCAGGTGGCACGGGTCTGACAGGAGTGCAAGTTTCGGCCTCTGCAGATCTAGATCCAAATGATACGTTTGTGATAGAAACAAAGTCCCAAGCTTCTGGTGTGCAAAACGGGACGGCCAATGGTCTATATATTACGAATGTCAATATTGACTCTAGCAAATTTTCACTAAAAGGTGAAGATTTCCGGCTCGTCTATACAGAAACGTCACCAGGATCCGGCCAGTTCACGGTAACTTTGCAAGATAAAAACGGGAATGATTTATCCCAAGCGGTCATCTTAGATAATAACCAACAAAACTACGAGTTTTATGATTTATCTGGCAACAAACTTGGTGTTTCCTTTACGACGATTTCCGGTATCAACGGAACACTAGCGGCAGCAAGTGAAAACGGAAAATACAATGAATTTGATATTGATATTGCGCTGTCTTTAAAGAAAAATGGCACGCAAATCGGAACGGCTGTCATCACTCCGACAGATGGGACGGCTGGCAATGTGACCATTAACGGTTCGGATGGGATTAGCTACACAATCAATCATAACGGATATGCCAGCACGAACATCAATCGAACAGCAACGTTCGGCATACAGAGTATGCTTTCATACTCGACCGATGGAGCGACGTTCACGACGTTTAATGCAGGTGACAATCTGACCTTAAATGGCGGCATTTTCGTTGATACAGCCGACAATATCACTGATTATACGACAGGGGATACGACCGTGCAGATTGACGTTGGCACGACGTCATCGTATACAGCCACGCTGGTTGATGACGTGGGAAACGCACTGTCCGGCGTACCGATGCTCGTCGTTGACAATAACGGCGTGTATTCGTTTGGCAGCGGCACAGGCGTTTCGTTTACGACTGACACATTGTCAGCAGGAACACGGACGTTTACAGTAGGGGCAACCATTGCGACAAAAGCAACGTTAAGCACGAACGGCGTTGAGGTTGAGACGTTGAACAATATCGCCCCGAATACGACATTGCGTTTCCAAAACGGCGATCTGACGATGAATATCGGTGCGCTAACGAATGGTGAAGCTTCCTTTACGATCACAGGAGGGACGAACGACCAGTCGCTGAAAATTCAAATCGGCGCGAATGAAGGACAAATGCTCAGTGTTGGTATTGACGATATGCGTGCGCTCGCGTTAAAACTTTCCGGCAACAGCGCCGGTGGAACGGTTTCATTTACAAACCATTTAGGGGAGACCGTCACCGCCTACTATACGAACACGGCTGGCGTCAACAATGACGGCGTGACCGAATATGCCCTCGACGTCACGACGCATGAAAAAGCGACATCGGCCGTAAAAGTCTACGATTACGCAATCTCTCGGGTATCAGAGCAACGTTCGAGCTTAGGTGCCGTCCAAAATCGCCTTGAGCACACGATCAATAACTTGAAAACAGCGGAAGAAAACTTGACCTCATCTGAATCCCGCATCCGTGATACGGATATGGCGATGGAGATGGCGGAGTTTACGAAAAACAACATTTTGACGCAAGCGGCGCAGGCGATGCTCGCGCAATCGAACCAGCTGCCGCAAGGGATTTTGCAGCTGCTAAAAAGCTAATTGAGTCCGCAGTGGGCGGGGCAATAACGCCTCGCCCTTTTGCTATGATTGTGCGATAATGGTCATAACAAGAGGTGAAAGGCAATGGAAGTGCAAAAAGTAACGCGCGCCAGTATCGCGAACGTCAGCCGCAAGGACAACACGGCGATGGAATCGGTGTCATTTACTGAGGTGATGGCGAAGACGCGCCGGGATGGCCTATGGGAGCGGATCAACGAGCAAGTCCGACAAATCGAAGAACAAGGGAAAAAGCTTGCTGAATCGCGGACCGTTGAAGATTTGCGCAAATATAAGCAGCTCGTTCGATCCTTTTTGGATGACGCCGTGAAAAACGGCCTCCAGCTGGAAGAACAGCGCGGATTCAGCCGTGGCGGACGGGCACGCATCTATAAACTTGTTAAAGAGGTTGACCAAAAGCTGATTGAATTAACGAACGAAGTGTTGAAAAAAGAACAAAAAGGGTTGGACATTCTACGGCTTGTCGGCGAGATTCAAGGGCTCATTATTAATATTTATACGTAACCGTTTGATTGGGCAATCGGGAGGGGAAAACGGTGGCGGAATTAGCGAACTGCACCAAGTGCGGGCGGTTGTTTGTTAGAATGTCGACTCGTGACGTTTGTGAATCATGTTATCAAGAGGAAGAACGACAGTTCGAACGTGTCTACACGTTTTTGCGCAAACGGGAAAACCGAACGGCAACGATGGCGCAAATCGTCGAGGCGACAGGAGTGGCAGAAAAGCTCATTACGAAATGGATTCGCGAAGGACGGCTGCAGCTCGTTCGCTTCCCGAATCTGACCTATCCTTGCGAATCGTGCGGGACGATGATTCGTGAGGGACGGCTGTGCGCCAACTGTTTAGGCAAGCTGCAGAAAGATTTACGCCAAATGGAGGAGAGAAAAGACCAGAATGCCCGTTCGCGCTACATCACTTATTACATTCAAGAACAAGAAGATAAAAATAAAAAGAACTAAACATTTTCACCAACGTTCCGATATAAACGATAGCACGATATGAACAGCGCCGGTCAAGCGAGGTGAACGCGATGAAAATCCACCATATTGGTCCGATGAACGTCAATCCGTATCAACGCCAACTGACCAAAACCGAGCGGTTAGCGGCAAGGAAGGCGTCTGGAGACCAAGTGGAAATTTCGAAAGAAGCGAAGGAGCTGCAAGAAGCGGCAAGCTGGGAACAGGCGCGGCAGGCGAAACTTGATGAGCTACGTCAACAAATCGAAAACGGTACGTATACGGTCGACCCGAAGGTGGTCGCGAAACGGATGATCGACTATTACCGAAATCACCGATAAAGGAAGCGGTTCGTGATGACATTTGCCGAACTCATTCATCTATTGCGGACACATGCCGAGCTGCATGAAAGCTTGTTAGTGCTAGCGCGGCGGAAAACGGAAGTGTTGAAGAAAAACGACATTGAGGCACTATCGGCACTTCTTGCCGATGAACAAAAGCATCTTTTTGCCATTCGTCAACTCGAAGAACGGCGGCGGCGCTGGCTGAAGGAGAGGCTTGGTGACGAGACGGTGACGATCGCCGCATGCCAAGCGATGGCGAACGGGGAAGAGCGCCAACAGTTGCGCGAGTGCGGAGATCGGCTGAGGGCGGCGGTCAACGCGTTGTCCGAGGCCAATGAGTTAAACCGCCAGCTCATTGAGCAGTCGCTCCAGTTCGTTACGGCCATGAGCGAGACATTCGCCCCAACCCCGTCCACTTACAGCCGCACACAAGAGTACGCGCCATCGCCAGACCGCCCGCTGTTTGAATCGAAAGCGTGAGGGGGAGAACGATGCTCTCGACATTCCACGGACTAGAAGCCGCTCGGCGCGCCATGATGGCCCAGCAAGCGGCGTTGTATACGACAGGACATAATATTGCCAATGCCAATACGGAAGGATACACACGCCAGCGTGTTCAACTCGAGGCGACAACGCCGTTCCCAACGCCTGGGCTCAATCGCCCGAACATCCCGGGGCAAATGGGGACAGGGGTGGAGGCGGCATCGGTCGAACGGGTGCGTGAATACTTTTTGGACATCCAATACCGCGGCGAAAACAGTAAGCTCGGCTACTGGGAAGCACGCGCCGACGCGGTGGCGAAAATGGAAGACATTATGAACGAACCGTCCGACAGCGGACTCGCGAAAACGATGGACCAGTTTTGGCAAGCCCTCCAAGACTTGAGCACCCACCCGGAAAACGAAGGGGCGCGCTCTGTCGTCCGCCAGCGCGGTCTTGCCGTCGTCGAGACGTTCCATTATTTATCGAATTCACTGACGCAAATCCGTACGGACATCGGCACGCAAATCGGGGTGACGGTGACGAAGATCAATTCTATTCTGGACCAAATCAGCAAATTAAACGCACAAATCGCCGAAATCGAGCCGAACGGCTATTTGCCGAACGACTTATATGACGAGCGCGATCGGTTGGTTGACGAGCTCTCGAAGTTCATCGATATTCAAGTCGAGAAACACCCCGTTGGTGGCAACGCCTTGCCAGCGGCGGAAGGGATGTATGATGTATATATCCTCAACGGCAATGAAAAAGTGTATCTCGTCCAAGGACGTACAGCTTCGTCTATTTCCTTCCCGGATGGCAGTGACGTGGATGGTGATGGTGTAAAGGAAATGCCGCCTGATACAGGTGTTGGAGCACTTGACATTGGCGGAACGGCCGTGTCGTTTTCCACTCTTCCGAACGGTAAGTTGCGCGGGCTGATCGAAGGATATGGATACTACGAAAACGGGGCCAACGGGAACGTGAAAGGACTGTATCCGGAGATGCTCGCCAATTTGGACAAACTCGCTTATACGTTTGGCACGTTGTTTAACGCTGTCCACGAACAAGGCTATGGATTGAACGGAAACAAGGGGCTTGCGTTTTTTTCCGGACTTGACCAAGTGAACGGTGCGGCGAAAACAATTGCGCTTGCCTCGGATATCGATGATTTGGACAACATCGCCGCGGCGACGAGAGACAAGGAGTCAGGAAACGGCAACAACGCCATCAATCTCGCCAACGTCCGCAGCTTGCTTTTATCCAACACAACCGTTTCGCTGCAAGATGGGATCTCGGTGGATCTTGCCTCGCTCGGATTGCCGCTTACCTCAGGCACGATTGAAACGAACTACCAAGGCTGGATTGGGCAGCTTGGCGTCGCTGGCGAGCAGGCGAATCGGATGAAAAGTAATAGCGAAACGTTGCGCCAGTCGGTGGAAGAAAGGCGACAATCGGTAAGCGCGGTGTCGCTTGATGAAGAGATGATGAACATGATCAAATTCCAGCACGCCTATAACGCTGCGGCGCGCCAAATTACCGCGATTGACGAGATGCTTGATAAAATTATCAACGGTATGGGTGTGGTCGGAAGGTAGGTGAAGAGGATGCGCATTACACAAAGCATGTTAGCGAATAATATGTTGAAACAAATCACCCGCAGCTACGAAAAGTTAGATCAATATCAAACCCAATTGTCGACGGGCAAAAAAATCACCCGCCCGTCCGACGATCCAGTCGTAGCGATGAAAGGGATCGCCTATCGCTCGAATTTGGCCGAAGTCGAGCAGTTTAAACGTAATTTCTCGGAAGCGTATAACTGGGTCGAAAACTCCGATGCGGCGCTCGATAAAGCGACGCAGGCGTTGCAGCGCATTCGCGAACTCATCGTTCAGGCAAGCAACGACACGTATGAAGAAACACAGCGCCAAGCGATCTCGCAAGAAATTAAGCAGTTGACTGAACATTTAGTGACGATCGCCAATACGAAAGTCGGCGACAAATATATTTTTAACGGCGCCCAAACGACCGAACCGCCCGTCACGGTGAACGCGGACGGGACGATCACCGTGTCAACGAATGACCAACAGTTGAACATCGAGTTGGCCAAAGGCGTTTACATTCCCGTCAACATTCCGCCTAGCACGGCGTTTGGGGCGGGCAACGGATTGTTTTCCGACTTGCAGGAGCTGGCTGCTTCTTTGGAAAATGCGAGTACGACAGGGGATGAATTGACGGGCTATTTGGACAAGCTCGACAACCATTTGACCCATTTGCTTGGCGTCCGCGCTGAACTTGGCGCGCGCATGAACCGGATCGAGCTGATGGAAGACCGCGTCGATGGACAACAAGTAATCGCGGAAAAAATATTGTCGGACAACGAAGACGTTGATCTTGAGAAAGTCATCATTGACTTGAAAACGCAAGAAAGCGTCCACCGCGCCGCGTTGGCGGTCGGCGCGCGCATCATTCAGCCGACGCTGGTTGACTTTTTGCGCTAAGCTAGCGTTTCGTTGATGGGTCGTCTAGTTTTTCACGCCCAAGCCTAGCGGTCACTGTTTCTTTTCGCGCGGTGGTGTCCATCCAACCTTCGAAAGGAGGAAAGACATGCGTGTCCCACAACTGAGGATGGAAGCGACGTATGCGAGGTTGGCGATTTCGACGACACCCGCGCGGCTTGACATCACCCAACCGCCCGCCGAGCTGACGATTGAACAGCCGCCTGCAGAGATGAACATCGCTTCTGTTCCTGCGCGCTTGACGATCGACCAGTCACGGGCATGGGCGGCGATGAACAATAAGCATGTGTTTGAGTTCATTCGGGATGGCGCCGAAGATGGTCGGCAAGCCGTGCTCAACTATATCGCCCGCACCGCCAGCCAAGGTGATGAGCTGATGCGCATTGAAAATGGCGGTAACCCGATCGTCGACCAAGCCGTCGTAAACAGTGAAGCCCCGCCACTTGAGTTCAATATCGCCTTCGTTCCGCCGCCGTTCAGCGTCAAGATTGGCTACGAACCTGGGCGGCTTGACATCGATTGGCGCATCCAACCGCCGCGTATCGATGTGAAACGACATGAGCCGATCATCCGCTACCAGCGGGGAGCGGTTCGAATCGATCTCGCCCAACGCCCGTCGCTTCACATTGACGTCGTCATTTGACAAAGCAGGAGGAACGATTCATGAACATCGACACCAAATACCATGGAACCGTGGCGGTGAAGGAAGAAGACATCATCTGCTTCCCCCACGGCCTGCCCGGATTCGCAAACGAGAAGCGGTTCGTCCTTCTCCCGCTTGCCGACGCGCCGTTTGTCATCTTGCAGTCGGTCGACACGCCCGCGCTCGGGTTTGTGTTGATCGAGCCGTTCTCGTACTTTCCGTCGTACGAATTTGAACTCGACGAGACAACCGTCGAACAGCTTGAGATCGAAAGCGAACGCGACATCGCGGTGTATGTCATCCTTACCGTCGCCGATCCGTTTGACCATACGACCGCCAACTTGCAGGCGCCTGTGGTTATCCATGTCTGCAAACGACTCGGCAAGCAAGTCATTTTAACGAACACCACGTACCGAACGAAACATCGCCTCTTCCCAGAAAAAGTGGCGAAATAAGGAGGCGGCCCGATGCTTGTCCTAACGCGCAAACTGAAAGAAGCGATTCAAATCGGCGATGACATCGAAATCACCGTCCTCGCCATCCAAGGCGACCAAGTGAAGCTCGGCATCAATGCACCGAAGCACATCGACATCCACCGCAAAGAAGTGTACCTCGCCATTCAAGCGGAAAACAGCGCCGCCTCCGAAGCGTCTGACGCGTCGCTCGCCGCACTGACCGCCAAGCTGAATCAATGGAAACGATCATAATCCCCAAGCGCCTAAATGGCGCTTTTTTTCGTCCAACCGAAAAATTTTTTCTCGTTTCCTATTAAACTTTCAAAAAACGAGCCGATATAAACAATGAGCGTGGCATATAGCGAAAGGCGGCCGACTTTCGCCATGTGCCAGCGCGTTCCACAAGGACGTGGAAAAAATCAGTTCAAGGAGGAAGAAGTCATGCGAATCAATCACAACATTTCAGCGTTGAACACGTATCGTCAACTAACGTTCAACAATACGCAGGCAGCGAAAAACATGGAAAAACTGTCTTCTGGTCTGCGCATTAACCGTGCGGGCGACGATGCGGCGGGTTTGGCGATCTCTGAAAAAATGCGGGGGCAAATTCGCGGGCTGGAAATGGCTTCGAAAAACTCTCAAGATGCGATTTCGTTGATCCAAACAGCGGAAGGAGCTTTAAACGAAACACACTCGATCCTTCAACGTATGCGAGAGTTGGCGGTACAAGCTGCGAACGATACGAATAATGATAAGGACCGTAAAGCATTGCAAGATGAAATGGATCAGTTGGCAAAAGAAATTAATCGTATTGCTAACAACACACAGTTTAACACAAAAGACTTGTTAAAAGGTGATTTTTCGACAACTGCTTTAAGTTTCCAAGTGGGAGCGAATCAGGGACAAGTCATTGAATTGAAAATCAATGCAATGACTGCCAAAGCTTTAGGGGTTTCTGCTGATGGTGATGAAACAGCAACGGGTTTAGATATTAGCACTCCAAGTGCTGACTTTTCGGCAGTTATTGTAAGTATTGATAATGCAATTCAAAAAGTATCTGATGAACGGGCAAAATTAGGGGCGTATCAAAATCGTTTAGAACATACAATCAATAACTTAGGAACATCTGCTGAAAACCTAACCGCTGCGGAATCTCGCATACGCGATGTAGACATGGCAAAAGAAATGATGGAGTTTACGAAAAACAATATTCTCATGCAGGCTTCTCAAGCGATGCTGGCTCAAGCAAATCAACAACCTCAGGCAATACTTCAATTATTACGATAATCTATTTGACGGGCAAACCTATGTTATGGGTTTGCCCTATAAAAATGTTTACTGCTTCAATCTTACTTAGCTCACATGTTTCTTTTTGAAAACCTACTTCGCAATGGATTCTTTACGGCAGTTGGTGAACATCCTCCACCAGTTTGGCTATTTCCGACGGGCCAATCGAAATGACGCAGCAGTGGCACCGGAACTGCTTTCGTCTTTGCAAGGATGGGGCATCGAGTTTGCACTTGGGGATGCCGCCTATGACAGTGAACAGATCCGTAAAACGGCCGAGCAATGGGACATCTTTTTCGTGTTCCCGATTAACCGACGCAATAGCGAGGAACGAAACGATGCCTATGGCTGGGGGATCCCCGTCTTCTTGAACACTCGATTTGGGAAGTGGCTGTTTGGTCTCCGTAGCACCATCGAACGAGTATTTAACCAATGAAAGATGAATGGGTTGGAACAACCTCGGTGGTACGGGCTTCATCGCTATCTATTACATGTGCAATTATGCATACTCATCCATCATTTTGCGTTTTTACTCTAGTTTTGCAATATTATCATTTTTAGTAATTTATAACTGTAAATAAGCGCTTATCAGAGACTTTTTCGAGAATGCTAATAAATTTTTGTATTTACATATAAAAGTATTTGATTTTAATAGAGAAAAACATAAAAAATTTGAGATCAAGATGTTTTCTTTGATGTATACTGCTTATTTACTTACTAGTGGATTCACGATATTCGCTAAGGTGTCGTCGAAACTTGTTAAAAAGGCCGCATGTCATTGTGGTATGATGAGCTGTTTTTGTAAACTAAAAAATGTATTAAATTGAAATTAAATGCATTTGATGTTTTGAATAATTATTCGTATCTATGATCGCTTGACATGGCCTCTCTGCAGGCATGATTTCTTGCAAAGAGGGCAAGCCACACTTATTATTAGGACTTTGCAAGGCAAAGTAGCCTATCATGCCCGCCACTCTATGTAAAGCGTTAATTATGCAAAAATTTATGCATAACCTTAATTGCCAAACACTACAAATATTAATTGTCATCAACAGCTAGAGGGAGAAAATTTATAAATATAGCAGGTATTGTCTAGCAATATTGGAATGATAAGCTAACTGATACAAGTTGTTCTTTGGTGCTTTTAAGAAATAAATAATTTTTTGCATCCCTGACAATGGTTGTTGGGAAAGCATCGGAGAAGTAACACTAGGTGTGATGAATATTGGTGTTTTTTAGAAAGTATTCTTTTATTCATATGAATCTGCAAGATGTAATAAGATCAGATATGTGCTGTATCGAGGGTATAACAAGACAAGATCAGGATTGATTTAGTCTTCTATGAAAATGTTACGAGTACCATGAGTTGCTGTTTTCATATCCAAACGAAAAGCAAAACTTGTTCATGGATTATTTTATAGATATTGCTTATAGGAAGATGACAATGGATGTATAAAATGGGGTGAGATAACCAATGAAGCCTTTTATATCGTTATGTATGATTGTAAAAGACGAAGAGAAAACAATTAGAAGGTGCTTAGATTCTGTATCAGGGATTGTAGATGAGATTATTGTTGTAGATACAGGTTCGACTGATAATACGAAACAAATTGTAAAAGAATATACTAATAAAGTGTACGATTATAAATGGAATCATAATTTTGCAGAAGCGAGGAATTATGCAGCATCGTTTGCGAGTGGAGAATGGATTCTTGTGTTGGATGCTGATGAGTATGTCGATAAAGAGAACTTAAAGCAAACAATCCGAGAGTTAAGGAGCAATAACGGTCAGTATGATATATATAGTGTAAATATAATAAACTTTATTGGGCAATATGGTGAGAATATTGTTCAGCACCGACATGCGAGATTATATAGGAATAATGGGAATATACACTTTTTTCGATCCATTCATGAACAATTAGAGGATAGAGAAAATAAAGAAGTTAAAATTGGTCTTTCTTCGCTGATTGTATATCATTCAGGTTATTTGACTAAGGTTATCAAAGATAAAAATAAACATAGTCGAAATCAAAAACTGCTTCAACAAGAGTTGGAACAAAAAATAAGCGAGGCTTTTGATTTATTTAACATGGGAAATCAATATAAATCACTTGGAAAACTAGAAGAAGCGTTAAATGCTTATGTGAATGCTTATAAAAAGAAAAAAGACTTTTGGCAAGCTTGGGTGCCTGTTTGTCTTTGCAATATGGTGGAATGTTTGATCTCCATGGAAAGGTACAACGATGCATTGTCTATTATTTATGATGCAGAGAATATATATAATCATGCAGTTGATTTTACATACTATAAGGGACATATATTTTTAAACCAACATCGTTATGATGATGCAAGAGAAGTATTCGAATTTATTATTGAAAACGGTGAAAGATTTAGTGATGTAATAAAGAGTCCAGATTTTGCAGATTATTTTCCATTCAAGAGATTAGGATATATCTACAATTTAAAAGGAGATTATGAAAAGGCGGTTAAGTACTATATTACTGCTCTGAGTTACAATAAGTATTGTCTTGAGGCGACTATTGGAATAATTGATATCTTGAAAAAATTTCACTCTGAAGAAGAAATATTCTCTTTTCTTTCTAATCATATTATTTCGGAAAATGGAACTAATTTGTTGAGACACCTTTTAGTTATGTTATTAAATAAAGGATTTGTAACGTTGTCTAGCTTATTTGTTGGGAGCTATTTTCAAGACGATGATTTGATTCAACATCTAGTAAGTTTAAAATTAGATATAATCAAGGGGGGATATGAACAATTTTATCAGGAAAGTAGAGTTGACTCGGTAATCTTGCTTAATGGATTAAATTTGCAAATTTTTGATATTGCCGATTTTATTATTTTATATTATCGGTTAGAAAACTGTTTGAGCAAGAGAATTATCGAAATGATTATTTCTCATTTCAACCTAACTTATTTGATTGAAATGATGAATAATAAAGATGTAGAGGAAAGAGTTGATACTTCTTTGTTTTTATATTTAGTTGAAAAGTGCATAACATTTAATCAACTAGATTTAATTGACAAATTAATAAGTTTGTTAAACCAGTATAAATTCTGTTTTGATTCAGATATCTATCTGAAATTGGGACATTTATTTTATCAATATGGTTTCGTAGAAATAGGAACAGCGTTTTATCAGGAAGTCAATATTAAGGACTGCGATGCAGAATGTTTTGTAAATATGATAAGGGCATTTCGGGATAGGAATGCTCTGGATGAAGCTTTGCAATTTGTATTGCTAGCCATCCAGCAGAAAATAAATGATTATAGAATTTTTCAAGAAGGCTTAGAAATACTTACCTTACACTCCAACGATTCGTTGAAAGATTACGTCGAACGTATCGCACTTCAAGCATTTCCCGACAGTAATACCTTAAAATCTTTAATAGTATAAATGGTTTAAATGATTTTTTATATCATGGTAAAAAATGCGGTGAGGGTGCAAACAAATGAAAAGTGCGTTGTTTATTTCTTATATTTTTCCACCTCTTGGTGGATCAGGGGTTCAACGTACACTGAAATTTATAAAATACTTAAGAAATTTTGATTGGAAACCAATAGTTGTAACAACGGGACAACTTAATTTTCCTCAAATTGACTATACGATGATAGAGGAAATTCCTGAAGATGTGAGGGTTATTAGGATCAATGAACAGCATTCTCTAACATTGAATCAGCTTCAAAATATTACGAAGCTCTATGATGATTTAGTTAAAGATAAAACTATTTTGGATGATTATCTTAACCTAATGAGTAATGAAAAGGCATCACTAATTCCGGATTCTTGTATTGCTTGGGCAAATAATGTAATCGAACAAATAGATAGCTTAATCGATATAAATAAGGTTGATCTCGTTTATACAACATCTGGTCCTTATTCGGATCATGTTGTTGGTTATTATTTAAAAAGAAGATTTAACAAGCCATGGGTAGCGGACTTTAGGGATGAATGGACTAATAATGCGTATTTGAATGATATCGATAAAAATTCTTTGATTTATAAAGTTCATCGTGAAATGGAAGAATCGATTGTTAACTTTGCGGATAGTATTATTACAACAACGCCTTTGGCTAGCGATAATTATGTATCATTATTTGATCTACCAAAAGAAAAAGTGTTTACAGTGACCAATGGTTATGACGAGGAAGATTTTCAAGAGATTAAAATAGACAAATTGGCAAGGAAGAATGAGAGGTTTACTATCATTCACAATGGTTTACTGTATTCTATAAGGACTCCTGATACATTTTTGAGAGCCTTATACAACTTGATCAAAACCAATCTAATACCTAGAGGAAAAATTCAGGTACAATTTATAGGAGCGGTAGAAGATAAAAAACAATGGGAAGAATATGTAAAAGATTTAGGAATAGATGACATAGTAAAATTTGAAGAGTATTTAAATCATAGTGAGAGCTTAACAAAGGCTGCTACTGCTGATGTACTCTTATTAATAGTTGGGCCGGGCAATAAATGCAAGTCAGTGTATACTGGTAAGGTATTTGAATATTTAAGATTGGGAAAACCTATTATTTCGCTTTCTCCACCTGATGGATTGGTAGATAAACTCATTAAAAAAAATAATAGAGGGTACAACGTAGAGTTTCATGATATCTTAGCAATAGAAAATGCAATTTTCAAGTTATATAGAAAATGGGCTAATAATGAACCACTCAATTTACCCATAACCAGCGATATACGACGATTTGAAAGAAGAGAGTTAACACGTCAACTAGCCTCAATATTTGATAAAGTATTATCTATGCATCAAATGAAAATAAAAAAAGATTTAATTTTAAAGGACGTAAAAGATACTTTAAGCCGTCTCCTTGATCTCGGTAACATTGAACAGGCAAAACAAATAATCAATTCTAATTCTGATTTATTAAATGTTGATGCGGAAATGTGCACCATGAAGTCTATTATTGAGATTGCAGAGAATAAACTAGAAGATGCTGAAATTACTCTTAAAAGAGCTAGAAGAATAGATAAGACTAATGTAGATGTTTTGTATAATCTAGGATATATTTACGAACGGAAAGGTTTATTCAATGAAGCGTTATATTATTATGAAGAAGCGTTGAAATATACGACTGATCAAAAATTTGCTACAGAGTTAAATGTGATAATTGAAAAGATAAAAAAGAATGGTTCATCACCAAATTTTGTGATTTAGTGACAAAAAAGAGAAAGCACTGACGAGATCCTGGCAATAATGTTAGCGGTGAAATAAACATTAGGGAGGTCTCGTAAGTGCTTTCTATATCACTAGGATTGCCAGAATTTAAAGTTATTAAACACGAACTTCTTTCCTATGGTTATGCGATTCATGTAGAGAAAACAGAGACACAGGAACGTTGCCCTCATTGTGGGTTTGCTACTTCCTCTGTCCACGACAGACGGACAAGAAAAGTACGGGATTTGGCGATTTTCCATCAACCGGTGTACTTGTTCGTAAAGGTAAAGCGCTATCGGTGCTGGAATTGTTCCCAAGTGTTTTCCGCCTCTTTGGAATCGATTCCACCCAATCAACACTACACCAATCGATTTTGTGAGTACTTGTATGAACTTTGCGAAGGCTCCACCATTCAAGAGGTTAGCCGAAAGCACCGTATTCCATATACAACATTGGAACGCATTTATTACTCCATCGCATCGAAAAAAGCAAAAGAGCGTCAAACAGCGACGGAGGTCTCTTCTCCAGAAGGAATGGTGCTTAGTTTAGATGAAATCGCTGTAAAAAAGGGACATCAGTATGAAACCGTATTGATGGATGCCAGAGCCGGATCGGTCATGGGAATGCATGCCGATCGCCAATGTGACTCCGCCATCAACTTGTTGAGCCAAAATGGCCTGTCGAAAGAAATGGTCCAAACGGTGATTCTTGACATGTGGGAACCTTATCATAAGGCGGTTCGCGCCCTGTTTCCATCTGCTTCGATTGTCATCGATAAGTACCATGTGGTTCAAAAAGTGACACAAGCCTTGGATCAAGCAAGAAAGGAATTTTCTCCATTGAAAAAGGCTCGATATCTTCTCTTAAAAGGCTGTGAAAAGCTTCGTAAGGACCAACGGCTTCGATTAGACGATATCTTGGAGGAGTATCCGGTACTTTCCATTGCTTATTATCTGAAAGAGTTGTTTCGGGATTTTTACCGAACCGATGGATATAACGAAGCAAAGGAACGCTTGGAAGAATGGATTAAGTTAGCCAAACAGAGCCCTTTTGCTTCTTTTCAGGAAGCAGCCAACACGCTTGAAAGGTGGAAAGAGCCTATTCTTTCCTACTTTTTGTGCCCATATACGAACGCCCGAATCGAGGGGACGAATCACAAGATCAAAAACATCAAACGCCGGGCATATGGCTATCGAAATCTAGAACGGTTTCGTTTGCGTGTATTTCTGGAGTGTACAGGGAACACTACAGGTAGTCAGGCTGCCTAAGCACTCCCTTCTTCCGCTATCGGTATGATAGTTGGTAGAATGGAACTCGTCAAGGAAAGCACTTGACTGTTTCCATTCTACCAACTTCGTGGTCTGTATGCGGAAGAAGGATCCTGACTGATGAACCTATTTCATCCAGCTAACATGTCTCTAGGATTGAGTAGAAATCACAGAAAATGGTGAAGACCCAAAAGAATTTTGTTGTTCATTAAAAAAGATGGTGTTGCAAAACTAGAGTAAAAACTCAAAATTATGGATGAGTATGCATAATTGCACATGTAATAGATAGCGATGAAGCCCGTACCACCGAGGTTGTTCCAACCCATTCATCTTTCATTGGTTAAATACTCGTTCGATGGTGCTGTGGAGACCAAACAGCCACTTCCCAAAAGGTAAAAGACGAATGCGAGCATCCTTTGCTTGGGTATTTTTTCAAAAGACCTGTATCAATGGGCTGAACTGACAGCCAAACAAACGCAATTGTTCGTAGTTCTAGGTCTGGAGACTTATTCGGAGATTCTAGGCATCCCTCCTCGCGCCTAGATACATGCCCGAATTTTGTCTAAATGCCTCCGATCCCTTTTGTATCAAGGGATGAGAGGCATTTTGTTTGTCTAGTGACTACCGATCTTGGGGGCATGAGGTTTCTCAAATAGAGAAAATGTACGACGGAACTGCATGACCCACTAAATCCCCCCTTCTTTTAGGCAGTCGATCAAGTGACCAAAGGTATAAACAGTTGGATAATCGTATTTCCTATATTTGTTCTCTCACCGATCATGCACAGGGAAAAGAGTTTTCGCTTTTAGTGACTTGTCTCGCTTCATAATCTTTTTTCTTTTGTCATTTACGTTCCCCCTTCACACTCCCTATGTTTCATCCGATATAAACGATAGAAAGCGTCCAAAGCAAAGGAGCGGAACCGTATGACGATTGAACGGGTGTCTTCTTCTTTTCTTCCGTATGCATTGATGCGAGGCGAACAGGTGAACGCA
Organism: Geobacillus sp. FSL K6-3411; assembly: GCF_037965715.1. Taxonomy (NCBI): domain Bacteria; kingdom Bacillati; phylum Bacillota; class Bacilli; order Caryophanales; family Anoxybacillaceae; genus Geobacillus; species Geobacillus sp. FSL K6-3411. Next base: position 3,216,710 of record NZ_CP150187.1, on the reverse strand, counting down.
AACGTTGAGGTTTCGGCAGCACGGCCGCAAGAAGGAGAGGCTTCTTCTCCTTCGCATCTGTTTTCGAACGATGAGTTGGAGAACGTCGTCAATGGCTTGAATGAGTTGTTGCAGCCAAGCCATACATCGATCCGGTTCGAGCTGCATAAGGAGTTGAATGAGTACTACGTGCAAGTGATCGATGAAAAGACGCATGAGGTGATCCGCGAAATTCCGCCGAAGAAGCTGCTGGATACGTATGCAGCGATGATGGAGTTTGTCGGGTTGCTGGTGGATCGAAAAATTTAATGGTGGTGAAGAAACGTGGCAGGGAATTTGCGCATTAGCGGTTTGGCGAGCGGAATGGATATTGACCAAATCGTCAAAGATTTGATGAGAGCGGAGCGGATGCCGCTGGATAAGCTGTATCAAAAAAAGCAGCTGCTTGAGTGGCAGCGCGATGATTACCGGGCGATGAACACGCTGTTGCAAGGGTTGGATGACTACTTGTTCAGCAACATCACCCTCCAAAGCAGCATGCTCAAAAAAACCATCTCGAGCTCGAATGAAGCGGTCGTGACAGCGACAGCAAGCGCCAGCGCGGCGAATGTGGCGACGACGATTCAAGTTGATCAGGTGGCAACGTCAGCCGTTTGGTTATCCAATGTGAGTGTGCGCAAGGACGATTTTTCCGTTGATGCTGATACGACGCTGACGATCAAAGTGACGAACGGCGATGGCAGCACGAACACAGTGGAATTGACGGTGAAACAAGGAACAACGTTGGACGGATTGATCGCCCAACTGAACAGCAATGCCAACCTTGGCGTCAGCGCGTTTTACGATGAACAAACCGGACGGATTTCGATTATGAAGAAAGAGACAGGAGCGCAGGCCAGTTTGGTGCTGGATGACGAAGAGACGGCTAACTTTTTCGCAGAAAAGCTGGGGTTTACAGGAGCAGCGGCAGAGCAGGAGCTCACTGGAAAAACCGAAGGACAGGATGCGCAAGTGACGATTAACGGCTTAAAGTCTAGCCGTTCATCGAACACGTTCACGATTAATGGTGTGACGTATACGGTCAAAGGGACGGGGACGGCGACGGTGTCGGTGGAGACCGATGTCGATGCGATGGTGAACGTGATTAAAGGGTTTGTCGATAAATACAATGAAGTGATCGCCAAAATCAACGCCGAGCTGAAAGAGGAGCGCTACCGGAGCTATCCACCGCTCACTGACGAGCAAAAAGAAGCGATGACGGAAAAGCAAATTGAGCTGTGGGAAGAAAAAGCGCGAAGCGGGATGCTTCGCGGCGATTCGATTTTATCAAGCGCCCTTAGCCAAATGCGGATGGATTTGTATACGAAAGTGGAAGGAGCGAACATCCCGAGCGGGCTTTCGCAGCTGGCCCAGCTCGGCATTACAACGTCGTCGAACTATCTCGATGGCGGGAAATTGATCATTGACGAGACGAAGCTGCGGGAGAAGATTAAAGAAAACCCGGAAGCGGTGTATCAGCTCTTTAACCAAAACGGCACGACGGACGCGGAAAAAGGCATTGCCCGCCGTTTGCGTGATACGATTAAAGAAACGATCGGGAAGATTGAGCAAAAGGCCGGGAAGGCGCTTTGGACGAACCAGCAGTTTGCGATCGGGCGTGAGTTGATTCAAATCAATAATCAAATGGACCGGTTTGAAGACCGTCTGAAACTGATCGAAGACCGCTACTACCGACAATTTATGGCGATGGAAGAGGCGATTCAGCGCGCCAATCAGCAAAGCATGTATTTAATGAACGCCTTCTTCGGCGGCATGCAAGGGTGATAGTGGATTGGACGGCCGTTTGATTAGATCAGGCGCGCCCAGTTGAGTGGTGAATGATGAGCAGGGGCTGGCTTCAGCGTTTTTTGATTTTTTCATAACGTGCATGACTTACGGTGATGAAGACCCTTGCAATGCCTACAATCGTTTTTCTAGAACACTATATTGCTTGTCTAGTATATATGGTGAAGGCCGTTTTTTCGGGACAGAACGCGTTAACAATCGTTGCTTGTTTAATTTTATAGGGAATCTCGCATTTTGTGATGATCGAGAAGGAGTGAAGGTGATGGCAATGAACAACCCGTATCAACAATATCAAACGAATGCCGTGCAGACGGCATCGCCCGGTGAGTTGACGCTCATGTTGTATAACGGCTGCTTGAAGTTTATCAAACTCGCGCGCCAGGCGATCGAGACGGGCGATGTGGCGGCGCGCAATGAGAACTTGATTAAAGCGCAAAACATCATTTTGGAACTGATGAAGACATTGAAGATGGAGTATGAGGTCGCGAAATCGATGATGACCATGTATGACTACATCTACCGCCGCCTGATCGAGGCGAATGTGAAACATGATGCGGCGATTTTGGACGAAGTGGAAGGGTATGTCACGGAGTTTCGCGATACGTGGAAGCAAGTGATTCAGTTGAATCGGCAACGGCAATACGCGGAAGGCGGACAGGCGTAATGGGCGTAGTGCACGATGTTTGGGTGGTGACGAAACAGCTGCTTGAAGCGACGGCGCTGCCGTGGCCAGCTGAGGAGCGCGAGACGCGGCTGTCGCAGGTCGATGAGCTGCTTCGGCGACGCGAGGGGCTGCTTCACAAGCTACGGCCGCCATACAGTGAGGAAGAGCAACAGCTTGGCCGCGAGATCGTCGCTTGGAATCAGGAGATTGAGGCGCGGCTTCGTCAAGTGCGCGATGAGATTCGTAGTGATTTGCGGATGGCAGGGGCGAAGCGGCAGGCGAATGCTCACTACGTTCACCCATACGAGCAGCCGCTTTCCTTTGACGGGATGTTTTATGATAAGCGACGATAGGTGGGATTCAGGATGGTGGAATTGACAAGCACGGCGCTAAATATCATCCGCCAATACGCGGCGCTGCTCGAGACGGTCGAAGAAGGACTTGATTATGTGGAGGCGAGTTTTTCCGACCCGCGGCGGATGCATGCGGATATGGTGCTGGCGGATATTTTGTTGGCGCTTGGGAAAATCGGCGAGACGAACGTTTACTTATGCCAGCTGTTCGCTGATGAGAGTGATTTCGTCGGTCATATCGAACGGTTTGCAGATGTGCTCGAAGCGGCAGCGGCGCTTGATGGGCAGTTTGCCGATGCGGCGGCGAAAAAACGGATTATATGCGGACGGTTGTCGCCGGCGTTTCAGGCGTGGAAGATCGCGGTGGAGAGCGGCTTGCGTCGGTATGTTGTTCAATGAGAAACGGAGCGTGTGACAGGAGAGGCGTGCGATCCCATTGGTGAGGATGGGGCTGGAAGTTGGGGTGAAGATGCAGCCAACCATCAGCCTCTTCGAACGCAGGAGAGGAGTCCTGTCATATGTCAGTCGTTTGTTGGATGTCGAAATCACAAACGAACGGTGGAACTTACGGCGCAACGCGATAGGGAGCGAATGATTGGCAGAGGGCTGATGTGGATTGTTTGGCAACGGTGGGTAACTTGCCGTGGCTGTTTCTTTTGGTGTACCGGTGTTCAGGTTGGGAGTATGGAAAAGGACAGCACGGACTGTCCTTTTTCCTTATCCAATTTTCATTACTCTTCACCGAGCGAAGAAACGAGACGAAGCAGCATTTTTGCCTGACGAGGGTGGTCATCATGTCGTATACACACCAACTGCTGGCGTAAAATCAGGCTAATCAGCGGACGGATGTCATATATTTGCTTGCCATCGATATACATGTATTGAACCCCTTTGCCAAAGAGAACGAATGTCGTCGTTGGTCAGCCGTACGCCGCGCGAGAGCTGCACGTTGCTGCTTTTGGGAAATATGGACCTTTCCCATTTGTTTACAAACTACATATGTCCAACGTCATAAGGGAAAATGTATCTCTATGACTATATTTTTCTATGATTTTCACAAAATCTTCGCAAATATTTTTGATTGAAGTCGGGGGTTAGTGGGTAATTAAAAAGTGTAGGGATCTATAGTTTGAAAATAAGGAGTGGTCAGCAATGATGTATAACATTCGTGGGGAAAACATCGAAGTAACGCCAGCTTTGCGCGAGTATGTGGAGAAAAAAATCGGGAAACTGGAGCGGTACTTTGATGACACCGATCACGTTCATGTAAACGTTAACTTGAAAGTCTACAACGATGGACAAGGAAAAATCGAGGTGACCATTCCGATTCCGCATCTATTGTTGCGCGCGGAGGAGCGCCACGACGATATGTATGCGGCCATTGACTTAGTAACCGATAAATTGGAGCGGCAAATCCGCAAGCATAAAACGAAAGTCAATCGGAAGCTGCGCGACCGTGAGAAAGGAGTGAAGTTGGCGGCTCCTGTGCCAAACGGCGCTGCTGCGGCGGAGAACGACGAGGAATTTGAAATCGTGCGCACGAAACATTTCAGCTTAAAGCCGATGGACAGCGAAGAAGCGATTTTGCAGATGAATTTGTTAGGGCACAACTTCTTTATCTTTACGAACGCCGAAACGAATCGGACAAACATCGTCTACCGCCGCAAAGACGGACGATACGGATTGATTGAGGCAAACTGACATCGGTTGTTGATAAGACGCATCCCCTGCTTGTTGGGCAGGGGATGTTTCTCATGATACGGGGAGAATGTTTAGGGAAATATTGGTTAACGTTCGGCAGATGAAAAAATGGATTTCGCTTTTCCAGACGACGTTCGTTAGCGCTTTGTGCAGGTTGACGACCGTTTGGCAAAAAGGAACGGGCCATGGCCTCGTTGACTGCTCGCGTCAAGGTGTTTGCAGGCTGCACGGATGAAAGGAGTGGCCCGCCTTGAGCGGGAAATGGGGGAAGTAAAGGAACGGTTGGATCGTGGGGAAGCTGAAATAAACAGAAGTGAAGGAGTCGTTTCAGCGAGTGGGATACAGCTAGGGGAGATGGGCAAATGCGGCTTCATACAATCCATGAAAGGCACTATACCAACAGCGATCGAACAACTGCAGACCAAGGTATGGCTGCTCCGTGGACAAGCCGCATCCTTTTACGCCTGCGCGATGGTTGTCACTGTACCCTCTCAAGTGATATGATTAATAAGTAAGTCCATTGAAAAAATAAGGAGCGTTTCCTATGCTTGGAGTCTTAAAAAAGGTATTTGACCCGAACAAGCGCCAGTTGGCACGGCTTGAGAAAATCGCTGATCAAGTCGATGCGCTCGGGCCGGAGATGGCGCGGTTGTCGGATGAACAGTTGCGGCAAAAGACCGAGGAGTTTAAAGCCCGCTACCAGCAAGGTGAATCGCTGGATGATCTGCTTGTGGAAGCGTTCGCTGTTGTGCGTGAAGGGGCGAAGCGTGTTCTCGGCTTGTACCCATATAAAGTGCAAATTATGGGCGGTGTTGTCCTGCACGAAGGCGACATCGCCGAAATGAAAACCGGGGAAGGGAAAACGTTGACGGCGACGATGCCGGTCTACTTAAACGCGTTGACCGGGCGCGGGGTGCATGTGGTGACCGTCAACGAATATTTGGCATCGCGCGACGCGAAAGAAATGGGCCAGCTGTACGAGTTTTTAGGGTTGACTGTCGGGTTGAACTTAAGCGGCATGTCGCGCGAAGAGAAGCAGGCGGCGTACAACGCCGACATTACGTACGGGACGAACAACGAGTTCGGCTTTGACTATTTGCGCGACAACATGGTGCTGTATAAAGAACATATCGTGCAGCGCCCGCTTTATTTTGCCGTTGTCGACGAGGTCGACTCGATTTTGATCGATGAGGCGCGGACACCGCTCATCATTTCCGGGACGGCGCAAAAGTCGACGAAGCTGTATGTGCAGGCGAACGCGTTCGTGCGTACGCTCCGCAAAGATGTCGACTATACGTATGATGAAAAAGCGAAAAGCGTTCAGCTGACCGAGGAAGGGATGAATAAAGCCGAGCGGGCGTTTGGCATCGACAACTTGTTCGATTTGAAACACGTCACGCTCAACCACCATATTCAGCTGGCGTTGCGGGCGCATGTGACGATGCAGCGCGATGTTGACTATGTCGTGCAGGATGGCAAAGTGGTCATCGTCGACCCGTTCACCGGGCGCCTCATGCACGGCCGCCGCTACAGCGACGGGCTCCATCAGGCGATCGAGGCGAAGGAAGGCTTGGAGATTCAAAACGAGTCGATGACGCTCGCCACGATTACGTTCCAAAACTATTTCCGCATGTATGAAAAGTTGGCAGGGATGACTGGGACGGCGAAAACGGAAGAAGAAGAGTTCCGCAACATTTACAACATGCGCGTCGTCGTCATTCCGACGAACCGCCCGGTCATCCGCGAAGACCGCCCGGACTTGATTTACCGGACGATGGAAGGGAAGTTCCGCGCGGTTGTTGAGGATATTGCCGCCCGCCATGCGAAAGGGCAGCCGGTGCTTGTCGGCACGGTGGCGATCGAGACGTCCGAGCTGCTGTCGGAGATGTTGAAAAAACGCGGCATTCCGCATAACGTCTTAAACGCGAAAAACCATGCGAAAGAGGCGGAAATTATCGCCCAGGCCGGGCAAAAAGGCGCAGTGACGATCGCGACGAACATGGCCGGGCGCGGGACGGATATTAAGCTTGGCGAAGGGGTAAAAGAGCTCGGCGGGCTCGCCGTCATCGGCACGGAGCGGCATGAAAGCCGGCGGATTGACAACCAGCTGCGCGGCCGCTCAGGGCGCCAAGGCGACCCAGGGGTGTCGCAGTTTTACTTGTCGCTTGAAGATGAGCTGATGCGTCGCTTCGGCTCGGAAAGCTTAATGGCGATGATGGACCGTCTCGGGATGGATGACTCGCAGCCGATTCAAAGCAAAATGGTGACCAAAGCGGTCGAGTCGGCGCAAAAACGGGTGGAAGGCAACAACTTTGACGCCCGCAAGCAGCTGCTCCAATACGACGACGTCTTGCGCGAACAGCGGGAAATCATTTACCGCCAGCGCTTTGAAGTGCTTGACGCCGACAATTTGCGCGGCATTATTGAAAAAATGATCCAGTCAGTTATCGAGCGCGTCGTCAACGCCCATACGCCGAAAGAAGACTTGCCGGAAGAATGGAATTTGAAAGGGCTCGTCGATTACGTCAACGCCCATTTGCTTCCGGAAGGCGACGTGACGGAAGGCGACTTGCGCGGCAAAGAGCCGGAAGAAATGATCGAGCTCATTTGGGCGAAAGTGAAAGCGCGCTATGACGAGAAAGAAACGCAAATTCCGCCGGAACAAATGCGTGAATTTGAACGGGTTGTTGTGCTGCGCGCCGTCGATATGAAATGGATGAACCATATCGATGCGATGGAGCAGCTCCGCCAAGGCATCCATTTGCGCGCTTACGGGCAGGTTGACCCGCTCCGTGAATACCAGATGGAAGGCTATGCGATGTTTGAAAACATGATTGCGGCGATTGAAGAGGAAGTCGCGACGTACATCATGAAGGCGGAAATCCATCATAACCTCGAACGCCAGGAAGTGGCGAAAGGCGAAGCGGTTCACCCGAAAGAAGACGGTGAAGAACCGAAGAAAAAACCGATCCGCAAAGCGGTGCGCGTCGGGCGTAACGATCCGTGCCCGTGCGGAAGCGGCAAAAAATATAAACATTGTTGCGGAAGAGCGGTATAACCGTTTATAAATAATAAGAGAGGCATCGCCTCTCTTTTGAATGGCAAACGCAAATGATGCGCATACGATATTCATGATGAGGTGAGGACAACATGATCGATTTAGTGGAAATCAAGCAAGAGTTAGAAAAAATGGCTAAGCGATTAGCGGAAATCAGGGGGTCTCTTTGACCTCGAAACAAAGCAGACGCGCATTCAAGAATTAGAGGAGCAAATGGCCGCGCCCGGCTTTTGGGATGACCAGAAAGCGGCGCAGGCGATCATTTCCGAAGCGAATGCGCTCAAGGAATTAGTTGGCGAGTTTGAATCGCTCGCGGAACGGTTCGACAACTTGGAAGTGACGTATGAGTTGTTGAAAGAGGAGCCGGATGACGAGCTGCAGGCTGAACTTGTGGAAGAAGCGAAAAAATTGACGAAAGACTTCAGCCAGTTTGAGCTGCAGCTGTTGCTCAACGAGCCGTACGACCAAAATAACGCGATTTTGGAGCTTCATCCGGGCGCGGGCGGCACGGAATCGCAAGACTGGGCGTCGATGCTGTTGCGCATGTACACGCGCTGGGCGGAGAAAAAAGGATTTAAAGTCGAAACACTGGATTATCTCCCAGGCGAGGAAGCCGGGGTGAAAAGCGTCACCTTGCTTATCAAGGGACATAATGCGTACGGCTACTTAAAGGCGGAAAAAGGGGTACACCGGCTTGTGCGCATCTCCCCGTTTGACGCCTCAGGCCGCCGCCATACGTCGTTCGTGTCATGCGAAGTCGTGCCGGAGATGGACGATAACATTGAGATTGAGATCCGTCCGGAAGAGCTGAAAATCGACACATACCGCTCAAGCGGTGCGGGCGGGCAGCACGTCAACACGACCGACTCGGCGGTGCGCATCACCCACTTGCCGACCGGCATTGTCGTTACGTGCCAATCGGAGCGGTCACAAATTAAAAACCGCGAAAAAGCGATGAATATGTTAAAAGCGAAGCTGTATCAAAAGAAAATGGAGGAACAGCAAGCTGAACTCGCCGAGCTGCGCGGCGAGCAAAAAGAAATCGGCTGGGGCAGCCAAATCCGCTCCTACGTCTTCCATCCGTATTCGCTTGTCAAAGACCATCGGACGAATGTGGAGGTCGGCAACGTGCAAGCGGTGATGGATGGGGAAATCGATGTGTTCATTGACGCGTATTTGCGCGCGAAATTGAAGTAAAGAGCGATCATCTGATCGCTCTTTTTTTCTTTATCATAGTAGACCATTATCGCGTTAACTGACTGTCATTTACTTAAAAAAACGGGCATGCTATACTCACAGAGGAAGGTGGGGAAGCATGCGGAGAAAAAGAGATAAAGCGATGTCTCCAACGGTGGAGACGGCCTTGGAGTATGTGTACGTTCTTGTTGGCGCGGCGATTGTCGCCGTCGCGTTTAACGTGTTTTTGTTGCCGAACCGGATTGCTTCCGGCGGGGTGAGCGGCATTAGCACGATTGTGCATGCGCTGTTTGGCATCCAGCCCGCCTATGTTCAATGGGCGCTCAACATCCCGCTGTTTATCGCCGGCGTCGTGCTCTTAGGCCGACAGTTTGGCATCAAGACGTTTGTCGGGACGGTGTTTTTGCCGCTTGTCGTCTACATCACCAAAGGGATGGAGCCGGCGACGGTCAATCCGCTTCTTGGAGCATTGTTTGGCGGCATTGGCGTCGGGCTTGGTCTCGGTATTGTGTTTCGCGGCCGTGCCTCGACGGGCGGTACGGATTTGGCAGCGCAAATCATTCATAAATATACCGGACTGTCGCTTGGGGTGTGCGTCATTTTGATTGACGGCTTGATCGTCTTGACGGCGGCGTTCGTGTTCGATATTGAACGGGCGCTTTATGCTTTGATCGCGTTGTATGTGACAAGCAAAACGATCGACCTCGTCCAAGTCGGGCTTGGCTATTCAAAAATCGCCCTCATCATTACAAATGAAGAGGAAAAAGTGCGGCGCGCCATTTTGCATGAAATCGACCGCGGGGTGACGCGGTTGCCGGCGTATGGCGGGTATACGGAGCATGAACGGCCAGTGCTCATGTGTGTCGTCGCTCAATCGGAGTTCACAAAATTGAAACAAATCGTGCGAACCATTGATCCGACGGCGTTTGTCATCGTTGCCAACGCCTCTGAAGTGCTTGGGGAAGGATTTCAACGTACGTAAAATTGAAGAAATCGGTTATAATAACGAAGGAAGCGAATTTTTGTTTTTAGGGGGAGTTCGTCATGAAGTGGAAATTAGCAACCGTGTTCCTCGGCGCTTCATTGGCGCTTGCAGCATGTGGCGGCGGCGATGATAACGCTGGGGAGCAAAACGGCGGCAACAACGGTGGAGGGGATACCACTGCTGCTGCTGAGCAAGTCTATCAACAAAGCTGTGCATCATGTCACGGCCAAGACCTTTCGGGAGGGGTCGGCCCGAACTTACAAAAAGTAGGAAGCAAATACTCGGCAGACGAAATTAAAGAGGTCATCGCCAAAGGCCGCGGCTCTATGCCAGGAGGAATCATCCAAGGCGAAGACGCTGACAAAGTGGCGGAATGGCTCGCCACAAAAAAATAAGTCACGAAAACGAAATAAGCACCGTCCAGTTTCCTGTCAGGGACTGGGCGGTCTTTTGTTTTTTTCGCCTCTCACGAATGTTCCACACGATAGATCAGTTGTAGAGGGCGTTCACAAGATCTTAGAGAGAAGGATGGTAGTACTTACAGTGTACAGAGTGAAGAGAAGATTCACTCTTTATATTGCATATATAGGTCTTTTATGCTAGTTTTGCTATTGTTTCCTATTTGAAATATAAATGTAAAATTCGACAGCAAGAAATCGTGCTATAATAAGCCTTGTGGAATTTTGTACAATTGGTTCGAAACAACTCGAGAAATGACAGTAAGCGAGTCGAAAAATAGGTGATTATGATGATTGAAATGCAAGATGTATATAAGACATACCCAAACGGAGTCGTAGCGCTAAACGGCGTTAGCGTTCGCATTAAGCAGGGAGAATTCGTCTATGTCGTTGGGCCTAGCGGAGCAGGCAAATCGACATTTATTAAAATGATGTACCGTGAAGAAAAGCCGACGAGCGGCACCATTATGGTCAACGGTGTCAATCTTGCCAACATCAAAGACAGTAAAGTTCCGTTGCTGCGCCGCAACATCGGTGTTGTGTTCCAAGATTTTAAGCTGCTTCCGACGCTCACCGTGTATGAAAATGTGGCCTTTGCTTTGGAAGTGATTGAAGAATCGCCGAAAGTGATTCGCAAAAAAGTGATGGAAGTACTCGATCTAGTCGGCCTCAAACATAAAATCCGCTCTTACCCAAACGAACTGTCTGGCGGCGAACAGCAACGTGTCTCGATCGCCCGCTCGATCGTCAATTCCCCGAAAATCGTGATTGCTGATGAACCGACAGGAAATTTGGATCCTGAAACATCGTGGGGCATTATGGAACTGTTTGAGAAAATTAATGAACGGGGCACGACGATTGTAATGGCGACTCATAATAAAGAGATCGTCAATGCTACCCGTCGACGCGTTATTGCGATCGAAAATGGGACAATCGTCCGTGACGAGGCGAAGGGGGAATACGGCTATGACGCTTAACACGTTCAAACGCCACGTTCGGGAGAGCGTGAAAAGTCTTGGCCGCAACGGTTGGATGACGTTTGCATCCGCGAGCGCCGTCACGGTGACGCTACTGCTGGTCGGTGTCTTTTTTACCGTCATGTTCAACATTAACTATTTTGCGAAAAAAGTGGAAAATGAAGTCGAAATTCGCGTCCATATCGATTTGGCCGCTGACAATAAAGAGAAGGATGTGCTGCGCCAGCGAATCGAAGCCCTTCCAAGTGTGAAAGAAGTTCACTACTCATCAAAAGATGAAGAGCTGAAGCGGTTGATTGAAAGCATGGGTGAGGAAGGCTCATCGTTCCAGCTGTTTGAGCAAGACAACCCATTAAGCGATGTGTATGTTGTGAAAGCTGCTAATCCGCAAGATACCGTTAAAATTGCAAAGCAAATTGAAACGTTCCAGTCCGTTCATAAAGTCAATTATGGACAAGGGACGGTTGAAAAGCTATTTGATGCGCTTAAGGTCATGCGCAACGTCGGATTGGTGCTGATTTTTGGTCTGTTGTTTACAGCGATGTTTTTAATTTCTAATACCATTAAAATTACGATTTTTGCCCGTCGCCGTGAGATTGAAATTATGCGGCTCGTCGGGGCGACGAATGGGTTCATCCGCTGGCCGTTTTTCCTTGAAGGGCTATGGCTTGGGATGCTCGGTTCGATCGTTCCGATCGTCGTACTGGCGCTCGTTTATTACAATGTGCACCGTCTATACAAACAGCAGTTTTCCCTGCAGCTGTTCGAGCTTTTGCCGTTTTCTCCATTCATTTGGCAACTGAGCGCCTTGTTGTTGGGCATTGGCGCTTTGATCGGTGTCTGGGGAAGCGTCATGTCAGTGCGTAAGTTTTTGAAAGTATAAAAATCAGTTTGATAGGGAGAGGGGAAAAGCCATGAAAAAGAAAAAGATGATGGTGCTCGCTGTCGTGGCAACACTCGGATTGGGCGTTCTCCCGCCGGCGGCGAACGCTGTTAGCAACCGCGATATCGAGCAAAAACGAAGCGAAATCAATGCGCTGCGCTCGAAACGGTCGGGCGTTGAAGAGAAAATTAGCGAGTCGCAAAAAAACATTAAAGCCCTGCAATCGCAGCAAAAACAAGTCGCTAATGACATTGAAAAACTCAATAGCGCCATTGAGGAAACGAGCGGCAAAATTCGCAAAGTCAGCACGGACATTGATGAAACCGAACGGGCGATTGACAAGCTGCAACAAGAAATTGCCGAGATTCAGGAGCGGATTGAAAAACGGAATGAAATCTTAAAAGCGCGCATCCGTTCGCTCCAAGAAAGCGGTGGAGCGGTCAGCTACTTGGAAGTGTTGCTTGGCGCTCAAAGCTTTAGTGACTTCATCGACCGAATGAGCGCGGTGACAGCCATCATGGAAGCTGACCAACAAATCCTCCGCGAGCAGGAAGCGGATAAAGCGCTCAAAGAGAAAAAAGAAACTGAGCTGACGCAAAAGCGGAACAAACTGCAAGCGGACTTGCAGGAGCTGAAACAGCTGCAAGCCAAACTTGATGCCCAGCTTGAACAGAAAAACCGCTTAATGTCGGATTTGAAAGAGAAAGAGGAAGAAGAGCATCATCATAAAATGGAACTTGAAGAGGAAAAAGAACTGATCGCGAAACAAGAAGCCGCTGTGAAGCAGCAGCTCGCCGAACTTGAGCGGCAGAAACGGGTCGAGGAAGAGGCAGCGAAACAGCGTGCACGTACATATACAGCGCCGAAATCTTCGCCGTCGACATCTTCGTCTTCATCGTCAACATCGAAAAGCGGCGGAGAAACGCCATCCGGCGGCAGCACACCGCCTGTATCAAGCGGAGCGTTTACTCGCCCGGCCAACGGACCGATCACATCCGGTTTTGGCTACCGGTTTGGCGGCTCCGATTTTCACCCGGCGGTTGACATCGGCAAGCGTGCCCCGGTCGTTCCGGTCGTTGCGGCTGCTGATGGGGTCGTGTTCCGTTCCTACTATTCTAGCAGCTACGGCAACGCCATTTTCGTCAGCCACGTCATTAACGGTCAAGTGTATACGACCGTTTACGCCCATCTCGAGGCGCGCTTGGTCGGAGAAGGACAACGTGTCAGCAAAGGACAAATCATCGGCTATATGGGCAACACTGGACATTCAACCGGCCCACACCTTCACTTTGAGTTGCATCGCGGCAGTTGGAACCCTGGGAAAACGAATGCGGTCGACCCGCGTAGTTATATCGCGTTCTAACGCTTACACCACCTCGTATACGCAACTTGCCTGCCTCGTTGAGGAAGGCGAGTTGCGTATTTTTTTGTGGCCATCGCTTCTGGAGAGGGGACGCCATCGTCATCCGGGAAACGACCGGCGTGCCCGCTGCCCGCATGAAGACCGCCTCTAACCTGCCCAATGGTTGACTTGTTGCTCGAAGAAAGGCAATAAAATGCATAGGAGCAAGGAGAAGCAGACACAAACAGGCGGTTGACAAAAGAAGTATGCTCTTATATAATAATCTCGAATTCGAGATTTATGAATTAATGAGGTTTAGTGAATATCGCTGACAGTTTACGATTCGTATCATCTTCAAAGGAATGAAGGAGTGAAAACGGATGATCCGTATTGACCGGGCTTCGTCCCGTTATCATGCTGATTACGGTTGGTTGAAGACGTACCATAGTTTTTCGTTTGGTGAATATTACGATCCGAACAACATTCAGTTCGGGCCGCTGCGGGTGTTAAATGATGATGTCATCGCACCGCTGGCTGGTTTTGGTGCTCACCCGCACCGGGAGATGGAAATTGTGTCGATCGTGTTAAAAGGGTATTTGCAACATGAAGACAGCACCGGGCATAAGGCAGTGACGACGTTTGGCGGCGTGCAGCGGATGTCCGCGGGTACCGGCATCGTTCATTCGGAAGTAAATCCGTCGGCGACAGAAGAGGTCAACTTTCTGCAACTTTGGTTTTTGCCGGAAGAGTATGGATTAACGCCTTCGTACGAGCGGGTTGAATTTCCAGTCGAAAAGATGAGAAACGCGCTGCTGCCTGTCGTGGCGAAACAGCCTTCTTCTCCGGGAATTGCTCACATTCATCAAGATTTGACCATTTACCTTTCTGACTTGGAAGCCGGACATGAACTGACATTTACCCAGCCAGAGGAGCGAAACATCTTTGTCTTTGTCATCGAGGGAGACTTGTCATTGAACGGTGAGGCGGACTTGCAACGGCGCGATGCGGCTCGCATAACGGAGACGCCGACGCTTCGCCTGTTGACGAACGAAGGGGCGCGGTTCATGCTCATTGACTTACCAAACTAACACCAAAAGGAAGAGACATCTTTCGCCAATGAGGCGGGGTGTCTCTTTTTTTGAGCCCGTATGAGTTGAGAAATCAAAAGGGAGCGTGTAAACTAATAGCAGACGACGCTTCCCCTATGGCGACAATGGGGAAGCATACTCAGTACAAGCCTGACATATGATGGAGATAAGGGCATGGCACGGCATGATGCGGTGCTTTTCCTTTATGTATAGGGTGAGGAGGAAACAACGTGAAAAAAACAACGACGGCCGTATTGATGGCCCTATCGATGCTCATCGGGGCCGGTGGGACGTATGTCGGCTTGCAGCTGGCCGGCGGAGCAGAGGACAGTCCGATGTCAGCAGTCATTCCGAATGAATCGTCCAAGGGGGCAAACGACGAAGAAGAGATAAAAAAAATCCGCCAGGCATATGAGCTGATCAAAAGCCGGTACGTGGAAAAAGTAGATGAGGAAAAATTGGCGGAAGGCGCCATTCAAGGGATGATTGGTACGCTTGACGATCCGTATTCTGTCTATATGGATGCGGAAACGACCGAACAGTTTAACGAATCGCTTGATTCATCATTTGAGGGGATCGGTGCTGAAGTGAGCATGATTGACGGGAAAGTGACGATCGTTGCACCGATTAAAAACTCGCCGGCGGAAAAAGCGGGGCTGAAACCGAACGATCAAATTTTGCGCGTCAACGGGGAAAGCCTTGAGGGGCTCGATTTGTATGAGGCAGTGCTGAAAATCCGCGGCAAAAAAGGGACGACGGTGGAGCTTGAGATTCTCCGCCCGGGCGCCAAAAATGCGATGAAAGTCAAAGTCGTCCGTGACGAAATCCCGATCGAAACGGTGTATGAGGCGGTGAAAACGTATGATGGCAAAAAGGCCGGCTATTTGCAAATCACATCGTTTTCGGAAAATACAGCCGCCGATTTTAAAAAGAAACTAGCGAAGCTTGAGGCTGAGAAAATCGACGGGCTCATTATCGACGTGCGCGGCAATCCGGGGGGCTATTTGCAAAGCATCGAGGAAATTTTAAAAGACCTTGTCCCGAAACATAAACCGTACGTGCAAATTGAAGAGCGCAATGGCGACAAGCAAAAATTTTATTCTGATATAACAGAGAAAAAGCCATACCCGATCGTTGTGCTCATTGACAAAGGCAGTGCGTCGGCATCGGAAATTTTAGCGGGAGCGATGAAGGAAGCCGGCGGTTACAAGCTCGTCGGTGAGACGACGTTCGGTAAAGGAACGGTGCAGCAGGCGATTCCAATGGGCGATGGCAGCAACATTAAGCTGACGCTTTACAAATGGCTGACGCCGGATGGGCATTGGATCCATGGAAAAGGAATCAAGCCAGATGTGGCCGTTGAGCAGCCTGAGTTTTTCCACGTCGCTCCGCTTCATGTAGAAAAACCGTTCACGTATGATATGAATGATGAACAAATTGCGAATGCACAAAAAATGTTAAAAGGACTCGGTTTTGACCCGGGCCGTACGGACGGCTATTTCAGCAAAGAAACGGAAACAGCGGTGAAAGCATTCCAAAAAGCGAATAAGCTTCCCGCCACCGGTCGTATCGATGAAACGACGGCTAACGTACTGCAAACAAAAATTATGGAAGCGATCCGCGATCCGAAGCACGATGTACAGCTGAAAGCGGCGTTACACGTATTGTTCCCATAAATAGCGATGGGGCTCCCGAGCAAGGGAGCTCTTTTCTATCAACATGAGCGTTTCGTCTCGGGATGAAGTGTCAAATCCATTCATGAACGTTTTTGTGCAAAAAAAAAAACGCCCTGCATGGGACAGAGCGCATGGGCCTTAAGCAAACAATCCCATCACCCGCCCGAGGCCGCGCCGTTTCCGCTTTGGTTCCTTCGGTGTTTCGTGGGAGGAAGGCGGCCGATTGTTCAGCTGCTGTTCAAGACGGGCGACAAGCTGCTCGAGGGCAGTGAGGCGGGCAGCGATTTCTTCCATTTCCTTTCGATGATGAAGCAGTTGGACCGAAACAACATCATCGGCTTTTTGCTCCAGTTGTTGTTCGAGTTGATTAAGGCGTGAGGTGACGCGTTCGATTTCCGGTTCAACATACTCTTGGAATAAGGCATGAATGGAGCTGTTCCGCGGCGGTGTCGAGGGACGGTCAGGAGCCGGAGGCGCTTCGAGTGCCGCACCTTGTTCAAATTTGACCCGTTCGAGCAAGGCAACTGTTTTTTCGTCAAACAAGAAGTGGCCGGCTTCGTTTCTCCGCAGCGGAATGTCATATTTCCGTACCCAACGTTGAACGGTTTTCGGCGAAACGCCAAGACGGGCGGCGACATCGGTCGTTTTTAACTCCATCGTTCCACTCCTCCTTTTCATCTTCTGTTATATCCTTTTTCTATCTTCATTGAAAATCCTGCCTAGCCGACAAAACTAGTGCCTATTCGGCAAAGAAAGTGGAAAACGGCACAAATTCGTCATGAGCGGCAAAAAAGATGGCCGCAGGCATGGGATTTGCCGTGGCCATTTGGTAGAATAGAAGATAAAGACTGGTGAACGAAGCAAGGGGGGAAGCGGATGGCAACATGGGGGCTGGAATTGCTTGAAGGGATCGCGGCCGTATGGCGGCAGCCGCTCCTTTATTATGGCGTCCTTTTAGCTATTGTCGCCGGCTGGCGGCGGGTAAAGCGGGAACGCCGTGACTTTCATGTGCGCGTCCATCATCCATGGCAAGAATGGCGCGGGCTCTGGACATGGGGATGGGCAGCCGGTACGGTGTTGTCTGTGGTGGCGATCAGCGCTGGAGTCGCGTTGCCGCGCGAGGCGGTGTGGATGGTGACAGCGCTGACCGTTGTCATTGGCTTCACGATGGAAGCGCGCCTCTTATCGCCAGCGTACACCGTTGGCGGTGCGATCGTGCTGCTCGGTTTGATCGGGCAAAGCGGGATGGTGAGCGACTTATTCCCTGATGGCCCAACGGCAGGGGCGGCCTTGGCTTTGTTTCTTACGTTGTTGTTGGCGGCTGAAGGGTGGCTCATCCTCCGTTCCCAAAACGGGACGGCGTCGCCGCAGCTCGTGAAAAGCAAGCGGGGGATGACGATTGGCATGCAATGGACGCAACGTTTTTGGTTTGTGCCGATCGTGCTCCCGGTATCTGGCGGTGCGTTGTCACCGGTCTCATGGTGGCCGCTTCTTCCGGCTGGGGACGGTTATTCGTTTTGGTTGGTGCCGTTTCTTCTTGGATTTTCGCAACGCCGGCAACACGTCATGCCGCCGGAAGCGGCTCATGAGGAAGGGCGGCGTGTGCTTCGGCTTGCGCTCCTTGTCGCTCTGCTAGCCGTTGTTGGTATATGGTACTTGCCGTTGGCGTTTGTTGCGGGGGCTGTGGCGATTATCGGCCGCGAGTGGATCGCTTTTTCTGGGCACCGCGCTGACCGAGCCCGACCGCCCCGCTTCGCCCGTTATTCGCAAGGGGTAGTGATTGTCGGCGTGCTCCCTGGCTCGAAAGCGGAGAAAATGGGGCTACAAATCGGGGAAATCATTATGAAAGCGAACGGTGTCCACGTGCGGACGGAGGCGGAGTTTTATGAAGAGCTGCAGCGCAATCGGGCGTTTTGTAAGCTTGACGTCATCGGGCATAACGGTGAAGTCCGCTTTGTCCAAGGGGCGTTGTATGAAGATGAACATCATGAGCTTGGCTTGTTATTTGTCCACAATCGGGGCGCGTCGGCGTCCGAAGCTGTTTCGTAAAGGAGACTGAGCATATGTGGTTTCTCGCCGCACTCATCATTCCGTGCTTTCTTGTCTTGTTGTTTACACGGGTGACTTACAATCGATACATCGCGGTGTTGTTGACGATCGCGTTGCTTGTCGCTTCGTATGCCAAAGGGTATACGGATGAACTGCATGAAATCGTCGCCGATATTGCGTCGACGATCGCCGGTTTCTTATTGGCCGGCCGTATGTTGAACAATTTGAAAAAGTGACAGACAGGCGGGCCTTAAAGAGGCCCGCTTTTTCCTATTCTATAAGCAGACAAATGAGGAGCGGGCAATGGAAATCGTTACGTCGTTTGGTACGAATATCAGTTCGCATTTTTTGTGCATCCTTTAAGAGGATGTGATACAATGAGGAGAGACGGATCGGAGAAGGAGGAGAAACGGTGGACAACCGTTTTCAATTAGTGTCATCATATCAACCACAAGGCGATCAGCCGCAGGCGATTGAAAAGTTGGTTGACGGTTTAAAGCGTGGAGTGAAGCATCAAACGCTGCTCGGGGCGACGGGAACAGGCAAAACGTTCACGATTTCCAACGTCATTGCCAAAGTGAACAAGCCAACGCTTGTCATCGCCCATAACAAAACGCTCGCCGGGCAGTTGTACAGCGAGTTGAAAGAGTTTTTCCCGAACAACGCTGTCGAATATTTTGTCAGCTATTACGACTATTACCAACCAGAAGCGTACGTGCCGCAGACGGATACGTATATTGAAAAAGACGCGAAAATTAATGATGAAATCGATAAATTGCGGCACTCGGCGACATCGGCTTTGTTTGAGCGGCGGGATGTCATCATCGTCGCCAGCGTGTCGTGCATTTATGGCTTAGGGTCGCCGGAAGAATACCGCGAGCTTGTGGTTTCGCTGCGCGTCGGCATGGAGATTGAACGCAACACGTTGTTGCGGCGGTTGGTTGATATCCAGTATGACCGCAATGATATTGACTTTCAGCGCGGCACGTTTCGCGTCCGCGGGGATGTCGTTGAGATTTTCCCGGCATCGCGCGATGAACATTGCATCCGTGTCGAGTTTTTTGGCGACGAAATCGACCGCATTCGTGAAGTCGACGCCTTGACTGGCGAAGTGCTCGGTGAGCGCGAGCATGTGGCTATTTTCCCGGCGTCGCACTTTGTCACGCGTGAGGAGAAAATGAAGCTCGCGATTGCCAACATTGAAAAAGAACTCGAGGAGCGGCTTGCTGAGCTGCGCGAACAAGGGAAGCTGTTAGAAGCGCAGCGGCTGGAGCAGCGGACGCGCTATGACCTTGAGATGATGCGCGAAATGGGATTTTGTTCTGGAATCGAAAACTACTCGCGCCATTTGGCGCTTCGGCCGCCGGGCTCAACGCCGTACACGCTGCTCGATTATTTTCCGGATGATTTTTTGATTATCATCGATGAGTCGCACGTCACGTTGCCGCAGCTGCGCGGCATGTACAACGGCGACCGGGCGCGCAAGCAAGTGCTGGTTGATCACGGCTTTCGCTTGCCGTCGGCGCTAGACAACCGTCCGCTCACGTTTGACGAGTTCGAACAAAAAATTAACCAAATTATTTACGTCTCGGCGACGCCAGGACCGTATGAGCTCGAACATAGCCCGGGGGTCGTCGAACAAATCATTCGCCCGACGGGTCTTCTTGATCCGACGATTGACGTTCGCCCGATCGCCGGGCAAATTGATGATTTGATCAGCGAAATTCACGAGCGCGTTGAACGGAACGAACGGACATTGGTGACGACGCTGACGAAAAAAATGGCGGAAGATTTAACGGATTACTTGAAAGAAGCGGGCTTTAAAGTCGCCTATTTGCATTCGGAAATTAAAACGCTTGAGCGCATTGAAATTATTCGCGATTTGCGGCTTGGCAAATATGATGTGCTAGTCGGCATCAACTTGCTTCGGGAAGGGCTCGATATTCCGGAAGTGTCGCTCGTTGCCATTTTGGACGCCGACAAAGAAGGATTTTTGCGCTCGGAGCGCTCGCTCATTCAGACGATCGGCCGGGCGGCGCGCAACGCGAACGGCCACGTGATCATGTACGCCGATACGATCACCAAATCAATGGAAATCGCCATTCAAGAGACGAAGCGGCGTCGGACGATTCAGGAAGAATACAACAAGAAACACGGCATCGTGCCGCGCACGATCCAAAAGGATATTCGCGACGTCATCCGCGCGACCTATGCGGCGGAGGAGACGGAAACGTACGAGGCCAAGCCGACGGCTGCCAACATGACAAAACAAGAACGGGAAGAGCTCATCCGCCAGCTGGAAGCGGAGATGAAAGAAGCGGCAAAAGCGCTCGACTTCGAGCGAGCCGCCCAGCTGCGTGATGTCATTTTCGAGTTGAAAGCGGAAGGATGATGACTCGGTGAACGGAACCGATAAAATTATCGTGAAAGGGGCTCGCGCCCATAATTTAAAAAACATTGACGTTGAAATTCCGCGCGGACAGCTTGTTGTGTTGACCGGGCTGTCCGGGTCGGGAAAGTCGTCGTTGGCGTTTGATACGATTTATGCTGAAGGGCAGCGGCGCTACGTCGAGTCGCTATCGGCGTATGCCCGCCAATTTTTAGGGCAGATGGACAAGCCGGATGTCGATGCGATTGAAGGGTTGTCGCCGGCCATTTCGATCGACCAAAAGACGACGAGCCGCAACCCGCGCTCAACGGTCGGTACGGTGACGGAAATTTACGATTATTTGCGGCTGCTGTTTGCCCGCATCGGCCGTCCGGTCTGCCCGACGCACGGCATTGAAATTGCCTCACAGACGATCGAGCAAATGGTCGACCGCCTGCTCTCTTACCCGGAACGGACGAAAATGCAAATTTTTGCCCCGATCGTCTCGGGAAGAAAAGGGACGCATGCGAAAGTGCTTGATGACATCCGCAAGCAAGGGTATGTACGCGTCCGCATTGACGGTGAGATGCGCGAGTTGACGGAAGACATTGAGCTTGAAAAAAATAAAAAACATTCGATTGATGTCATCGTCGACCGGATCGTGATCAAAGACGGTGTTGCCGCAAGGCTCGCCGATTCGCTTGAGACGGCATTAAAACTGGCGGATGGCAAAGTAGTCGTTGATGTGATCGGCGAGGAGGAGCTGTTGTTTAGCGAAAAGCACGCCTGCCCGTATTGCGGCTTTTCCATTGGGGAGCTTGAGCCGCGCCTCTTTTCGTTCAACAGCCCGTACGGCGCTTGTCCGGACTGCGACGGGCTCGGGGCAAAGCTCGAAGTGGATCTCGATCTCGTCATTCCGAACGACAAATTGACGCTAAAAGAGCATGCTATTGCGCCATGGGAGCCGCAAAGCTCGCAATATTACCCGCAGCTGCTCGAGGCGGTGTGCCGCCATTACGGCATTCCGATGGATGTGCCAGTGAAAGATTTGCCGAAAGAGCAGCTTGACAAAATTTTATACGGCAGCGGCGAGGAGCCGATTTATTTCCGCTATACAACTGATTTTGGCAAGGTGCGAGAACAGTACATCCAGTTTGAAGGCGTCATTTCGAATATTGAACGTCGCTATCGGGAGACGAGCTCCGATTATGTTCGCGAACAAATGGAAAAATACATGACCGAACAGCCGTGCCCGACATGTAAAGGCTACCGGCTGAAAAAAGAGAGCTTGGCCGTTCTGGTCGGTGGTAAACATATCGGTGAAGTGACCGCCATGTCGGTGACGGAGGCGCTTGCCTTTTTTGAAGGGCTTGAGCTGACGGAAAAAGAAGCGCAAATCGCCCGTCTCATTTTGCGTGAAATTCGCGAACGGCTCGGCTTCTTGAAAAACGTCGGTCTCGACTATTTAACGCTCAGCCGCTCAGCCGGAACGCTCTCGGGCGGTGAAGCGCAGCGCATTCGATTGGCGACACAAATCGGCTCGCGGTTGACGGGCGTTTTGTATGTGCTTGATGAGCCGTCCATCGGGCTTCACCAACGCGACAACGATCGGCTAATCGCGACGTTAAAAAGCATGCGCGATCTTGGCAACACCCTCATTGTCGTGGAACATGATGAAGATACGATGCTCGCGGCTGATTATTTGATTGACATCGGCCCCGGAGCGGGCATTCATGGCGGTGAAGTCGTCGCTGCCGGCACGCCAGAGGAAGTGATGAACGATCCGAACTCGCTCACTGGCCAATATTTATCCGGGAAAAAATTCATCCCGATTCCAGCCCAGCGGCGCCAGCCGGACGGCCGCTGGCTGGAGGTGGTCGGCGCACGCGAGCATAACTTGAAAAACGTCACTGTAAAAATCCCGCTCGGCACGTTTATTGCCGTCACCGGGGTATCGGGTTCAGGAAAAAGCACGCTCGTAAACGAGGTGCTCTATAAGGCGCTAGCGCAAAAACTGCACCGAGCGAAAGCAAAACCGGGGGAACACCGCGACATTCGTGGGCTCGAGCACCTCGATAAAGTGATTGACATCGACCAGTCGCCGATCGGCCGCACGCCGCGATCCAACCCGGCGACATACACCGGTGTGTTTGATGACATTCGCGAGGTGTTTGCTTCGACGAACGAGGCGAAGGTGCGCGGCTATAAAAAAGGACGTTTCAGCTTTAACGTCAAAGGCGGGCGCTGCGAGGCGTGCCATGGTGATGGGATCATTAAAATCGAAATGCACTTTTTGCCGGACGTGTATGTCCCGTGTGAAGTGTGCCACGGTAAACGGTACAGCCGTGAGACGCTTGAGGTGACGTATAAAGGGAAAAACATCGCAGAAGTGCTTGACATGACAGTCGAAGATGCGCTTGACTTTTTTGCTCCGATCCCGAAAATTAAACGCAAGCTTGAGACGCTGTACGATGTCGGCCTTGGCTATATGAAGCTCGGCCAGCCAGCAACAACGCTTTCGGGCGGCGAGGCGCAGCGCGTCAAGCTCGCTGCGGAGTTGCATCGTCGCTCGAACGGCCGGACGCTCTACATTTTAGATGAGCCGACGACCGGTCTGCACGTCGATGACATCGCCCGATTGCTGAATGTACTTCATCGGTTGGTGGAGAACGGCGATACGGTGCTTGTCATCGAGCATAACTTAGACGTCATAAAAACGGCTGACTATATTATTGACTTAGGTCCAGAAGGCGGCAGCCGCGGTGGGCAAATTGTTGCCGCCGGCACGCCGGAACAAGTGGCGGAGGTCGAGGCATCGCACACTGGCCGCTACTTAAAACCCATTTTGGAACGTGACCGGGCGCGCATGCAAGCGCGATATGAAGCGGCAAAGGCGTAGTGCTTTGCCGCTTTTTCTATCGTTTGGGGAAAGTGATGGGCGCTATCTTTTTACGGTCAGAGGGAAACTTTTGACGATGATCGTCGTATATAAAAGGTGAAGAAATGGAGAAAGGAGTTATCGAATTGTCCACCAATAAAGTTATATCTTCCCTTTGTTATTTCAGCATCTTTTTTGCGCCATTCATTTTGCCGATCGTTGTGTATTTTGTTGTGGAAGATCCAGGTGTGAAACACCATGCGAAACGGTCGCTTTTTTCTCACTTAATTCCGGCGATTACCATTGTTGTGTTTATTGCGTTCGCCTTTGTTCCTTTTTTGTTCGGTCAACAGGGAGAGGAAGCGTTCTTGTTTGGCGGCGGCCTTATTTGGCTCGGTTTCCTCGTCGCTGGAGCTTTGAACCTTGTTGTGTTGATTTGGAATATCATTAAAGGGATTCAGGTGTTAAAATAAAAGTGAGATAGAACTGACCTACATTTTGCGTAAGCGGGTCGACGGAGTGCATTGTTTCGGCCGGCATGTGCAATGTTTGCCTTGTTTTATGGCACTATAATAGAAAAAGGCATCTGCTCATGCAGGGAGAACGTTCGGCAACCGATTTTAGAGCAAAGATGGTGATGTGATGCTGAATTGGTTGATTGGAGTTTTTATTAATACCGTTTTGCTCATGGCGATTGATGGCTATTTTGCCGACATTCATTTCAGCGGCATTGGCGCCGCGTTTTTGGCGAGTTTGATTTTAGCGGTGTTAAATGTCGTTGTCCGCCCGGTGCTCATTTTATTGACGCTGCCCGTGACGGTGTTGACGCTCGGGTTGTTTTTGTTTGTCATCAACGCTATCACGCTGATGATGACGGCAGCGCTGATGGGCGATGCGTTTCAAATTGGAGGGTTCGGCACGGCGCTGCTCGCCTCGATCGTCTTGTCGTTTTTCCATCTGCTTGTGCAAAAAGCGATTGTTGAGCCGCTTCGCAAACGGTCGTAACGGAGACGGGATGAACCGTCTCCATTTTGTTTCCCCGATGTTTTCCATTCAACGGCGAAACAAAACGTGCTACAATGGAAAAAGATGAAGAAAGGGGAGAAAGGCTGATTATGCCAAAAGTGCGGACAAAAGACATCATTGAACAGTTCCAGCTTGAGCTTGTCAGCGGCGCCGAAGGCATTTACCGCCCGATTACGACAAGCGACCTGTCGCGGCCAGGGATCGAGATGGCGGGTTATTTTGCCTACTATCCGGCAGAGCGTCTGCAGCTGCTTGGCCGAACGGAGCTGTCGTTTTACGAAACGTTGACCCCGGAAGAAAAGCGGGCGCGGATGCAGCGGCTTTGTACCGATATTACGCCCGGAATTATCGTCTCGCGTGGCTTAGACGTGCCGCCGGAGCTGATCGAAGCGTCCGAGCGCCAGTCGGTGCCGGTGATGCGTTCGACTATGAAAACGACCCGGCTTTCTAGCCGATTGACCAACTATTTGGAAAGCAAGCTGGCCCCAACAACAGCGGTGCACGGCGTACTCGTCGATGTGTACGGCGTTGGCGTATTGATTACAGGCAAAAGCGGGGTCGGTAAAAGTGAAACGGCGCTTGAGCTTGTGAAGCGCGGCCATCGGTTGGTCGCCGATGACTGTGTCGAAATCCGCCAGGAGGATGAAGATACATTGATCGGCAGCGCACCGGAGCTGATTGAGCATTTGCTCGAGATTCGCGGACTTGGCATTATTAATATGATGACCTTGTTCGGTGCTGGGGCGGTGCTGCCGCATAAGCGCATTTCCTTAGTCATCGATTTAGAGCTATGGGATCCGGAGAAGCAATACGATCGTCTTGGTTTGGAAGAAGAAAAGATGAAAATTTTAGATATCGAATTGCCGAGATTAACGATTCCGGTACGCCCAGGGCGCAACTTGGCCGTCATTGTTGAAGTGGCAGCGATGAACTTCCGGTTGAAGCGGATGGGCGTTAACGCGGCTGAGGAATTTTCGGCGCGACTGAGCGATGCCATTGAAGAAGGGGAACGTGACTGAAAACCGGTAAAAAACAGTGATGTTTCTTCTATCGCTCGTTTTTAGGGAAGAAAGAAATAGGGGGTTCATGCAGGGGGATTCTGCATGAAATCATCATCTAGGAAGCTGGAGAAAATCACTGCTTTCTGTCACCAGTGATTTTTGAGAATTCAAAAAATCAAAGTTTCTCAATGAAAACTATGCTTCTTTATGCCTTATTCCTCTCTAGGATGAACAAGGAAATTCGGATAAGGATGGCCACGGAGATATGACGATGATGAGCAAATGGACAGGGGGGAGCGGCCATCTGTCATCGCAAAGGAGGTGTTCATGATGGAACCGGCAATCGAGCCGCTGGACCGCGTGTTTTTGCAGCTCGGTCCGATTACAATTTACTGGTATGGCGTCATTATCGGCACGGGCGTGTTGATTGGTTTATGGCTGGCGACGCGTGAATCGGTGCGGCGCGGCTTGCCGAAAGAAACATTTGTCGATTTGGTGCTGTTTGCTGTGCCGATTGCCATTGTCTGTGCCCGGGCGTACTACGTACTGTTTGAATGGGACTATTATTCCAAGCATTTGGCCGAGATCCCGAAAATTTGGCAAGGTGGCCTTGCGATTCACGGGGGATTAATCGGCGCGGTGGCGACAGGAGCGGTGTTTGCCCGGGTGCGTGGGCTGCCGTTTTGGAAGTTGGCTGATATTGCTGCCCCAAGCATCATTTTAGGACAGGCGATTGGACGCTGGGGCAATTTTATGAACCAAGAGGCGCACGGCGGGCCGGTGTCACGCGAATTTCTGGAAAATTTGTATTTGCCGGATTGGATCATCAACCAAATGTATATTAATGGCCAATATTGGCACCCGACCTTTTTGTACGAATCGCTTTGGAATCTTGTCGGCTTTTGCTTGCTTCTTTGGCTGCGGCGCGTCAATTTGCGGCGCGGCGAGCTGTTTTTGTCGTATGTGATTTGGTATTCGCTCGGGCGCTTTTGGATTGAAGGGATGCGCACCGATAGCTTAATGCTCGCTGAACATTTGCGCATGGCGCAAGTGATGTCGATTACCCTTATTATTATTGCGCTCGTCTTGTGGATGGTGCGTCGGGCAAAAGGATGGGCAAGAGAACGGTATATGGACTAGTGGCGCCATAGGTCGCCTCTTACATATGGAAGACAAGCAAAGGAGAGAGGAGAACATGATCGGAACGTTGCAGCGTGGTGTGCTCGCCGGGCTGAAGACGTCGTGGGCGCTCGGGAAAATCATTTTTCCGGTGACGCTTCTTTTGGCATTATTGCAGCCGACGCCGCTTTTTTCATGGCTCATTGACTTTGTTGCTCCGTTCATGAAATGGCTCGGTTTATCCGGCGATGCGGCCGTGCCGCTTGTGCTCGGCAATTTGCTTGGGCTATACGCGGCGATCGGGGCGATGTTGACGATCGAGTTTACGGTGAAGGAAGTGTTGATTTTGGCGATCATGCTTTCTTTTTGCCATAACTTGATCGTCGAATCATCGGTTGCCTCGCGTACGGGAATGAGCGTGACGCTCATGGTCATCGTGCGCGTCGGACTCGCCATTGTGTCCGCATTGCTGATCGCCCATTTATGGGATGGAGGCCAGGAAATCGCCCAATACGGCTTTATGCCGCAGGAAGACGCGCCGCCTGTCGGCTGGGGAGCGATCGCTTTGGTGGCGTTGAAGAAAGCGGCCACTGGCATCGTGCAGTTGGTCGTGATCGTCATTCCGCTGATGACGGTCATTCAAGTGTTGAAAGAACGCCATTGGATTGAGACATTTTCGCGATGGATGTCACCGGCGACGAAGGCGCTCGGCATGAGCCCGAACACGTCGCTGACGCTGGCGGCCGGGTTTGTGTTCGGCCTTGCTTATGGCGCCGGCGTCATGATTCAAGCGGCGAAAGAAGACGGCGTCTCCAAGCGTGACTTAACGTTGGCGTTCATTTTTCTCGTCTCGTGCCATGCGGTTGTGGAGGACACACTCATTTTCGTTCCGCTTGGCATTCCGGTATGGCCGCTGCTTGTGATCCGCCTAGTGACGGCCGTATTGCTGACGATGGCGGTGGCGTTCATTTGGCGCCGCCTGGAACAACCGAAAAGAAAGGAAGCCGCTTCATGACGATTCGTACCATTTTATTTGACCTTGACGGAACGTTGATTGATACAAATGAGCTGATCATCCAGTCGTTTTTGCATACGCTCGAGAAGTACTATCCGGGCCGCTATGGGCGTGAGGACGTCCTGCCTTTCATCGGCCCGTCGCTGTATGAGACGTTCGGATCACTCGATCCAGAACGGATGGAAGAAATGGTCAAGACTTACCGCACGTTTAACCATGCCCGTCATGATGAGCTGATTCGCGAGTTTGACACGGTGTATGAGACGATCGAAACGCTTCACCGCCATGGCTTCCGCCTTGGCGTGGTGACGACGAAAATTCATGACACAGCGCTCATGGGCTTGCGGAAAACGCGTTTAGAGCCGTTTTTCTCGTGCGTCATCGGTCTCGATGACGTTAGTCGTCCAAAACCGGATCCGGAACCAATTTATAAAGCGCTTGATGTGCTTCGGTCGACACCGGACGAAGCGCTCATGGTCGGCGACAACTACCACGACATCTTAGCCGGCAAAAACGCCGGTGTAAAAACGGCCGGCGTGGCGTGGTCGATTAAAGGGCGCGAGTATTTGGAACAATATGAACCGGACTTTATGCTGGAAAAAATGAGCGATTTGTTGGCCATTGTCGGCATGAACGAATGAAAGGAGGAACCGTCCTCCCAGTGAGACGAACGACGAAATACCCCGTGCAAGGGGCGAACTCACTCTGGCAATTGTACCGCACCGTATCGTTTTGGAAAGTGCTGAAAAACGTCATCATTATCCAAATTGGGCGCTACACGCCGTTTTTGCCGCTGAAAAACTGGCTGTACCGCACGTTTCTTGGCATGAAGATTGGCGAACAAACGGCGCTTGCCTTTATGGTTATGCCAGATATTTTGTTTCCGGAAAACATCCGTATCGGCCGCAATTGTGTCATCGGCTACAACACGACGATTCTCGCCCACGAATATTTGGTGGACGAATACCGCCTTGGCGATGTCGTGATCGGCGATGAGGTGATGATTGGCGCCAACTCCACCATTTTGCCTGGTGTCGTCATCGGCGACCGCGCCGTCGTCGCCGCGGGCACTGTCGTCCATAAAGACGTCCCACCCGAGGCGATGGTTGCCGGCTGCCCGATGCGCATCGTTCGGATGAATGAACCGCCTTCCGAGTAACGGGGGCGGTTTTTGATTTATATAAAGAAAAGATTCTGAAAAAATGGTAAAATGAATGAAAAAACTATTTTTATTGTGTTGGAGGAGATTGACGAAAAAGGTTTTGAAAAGAAGAACGTTCATTCGTAATTCGGTCATGGCGATAACGAACGACAAGTAGCTTAAAGTGGTGAACTACTTCCATTTCGTCTTGCTTGAAGCAGGAGCTTGTCGGTTCTACGACGAAAGTGACCGTTTGTCTCGCTGAGCGTCACCTACATATCCGATGATTCGAAGTTCTTTCGCGCCTTGGATCATTTGGTTAAGTAGCCACATGCACAAGGTGGAGCGAAATGGACAGGCGTTTCTTCGTTTGGAAGAGTCTTTGTCCATTTTGTTGTCGATGGCGCGTTTTCTCTTGACGTAGGAGACAGCAAGGAGTAAACTACTAATAACTTCACTTCTCTACCATATTAGCAAACTAAAGTATTTAGATAAAGGGCGTGGGGACATGGCAAAAAGGCTGTTCATGTTTGAAAAACCGTTAGGCATGCGCGATACGCTGCCGTTTTTATATGAAATGAAAAAGCAAGTGCGTCGCACGATGGCGGAGGAAATCGAACGGTGGGGCTATGAGTTTATCGAGACGCCGACGTTGGAATATTATGAAACGGTTGGGACGGCGTCGGCAATTGCTGATCATCGGTTGTTTAAGCTGTTGGATCAGCAAGGGCATACGCTCGTGTTGCGGCCGGATATGACGGCGCCGATCGCTCGGGTGGCGGCATCGCGGCTGTATGAGGACAGCAACCCGCTTCGATTGGCGTACAATGCCAACGTGTTCCGCGCTCAGCAGCGTGAAGGCGGCCGGCCGGCGGAGTTTGAACAAATCGGTGTCGAGTTGATCGGCGATGGCACGGTGATGGCTGATGCCGAGGTGATTAGCTTAATGGCCGCGTTGTTGAAGCGCGTGGGGCTTAGTCACTTTTCGGTGGCGGTCGGCCATATCGGCTATGTGAACGCGTTGTTTTTGGAGATTTTAGGGAATGAAGAGCGGGCGAGCGTGCTGCGCCGTTTCTTATATGAAAAAAATTACGTTGGCTACCGCGAACATGTGAAGTCGTTGCCGCTTTCGTCCATTGATCAAAAACGTCTTCTCGATCTTCTTTCCTTGCGCGGCGGCAGTGAAGCGATCGAGGCGGCAAAAGCGCTGGTGACAAGCGAGGAAGGACAGCGAGCAGCGGATGAGCTGGCGGCGCTGTTGGCAGCGCTTAAGACGTATGGGGTGTCCGAGGCGGTGAAACTCGATATGGCACTCGTGAGCCATATGAGCTATTATACTGGCATTTTGTTTGAAGTATACGCCGAGCAAGTCGGTTTTCCGATTGGCAACGGCGGTCGGTATGATGATTTATTGGCCAAATTCTCCCGTCCGGCGCCGGCGACGGGGTTTGGGTTGCGTGTTGATCGGCTGATCGAGGCGATTGGCGAGACGGACGTCCGGGGAGAAATTGAGTGCATCGTCTTCAGCCAAGAGCGGCTTGCGGAAGCGGTTGAGCTGGCGGAGGCGAAGCGAGCGGAAGGTCAGCGCGTCGTTTTACAGCATATCACTGGTATTCGCGACATTGACGCCTACAGTCAGCGCTATCGGTCGATTGTCTATTTGCTTGGCCGGAGCGGGCACGACGGGCAGTAAACAGGGCGTCGAAGGAAGCCGGCCGAGTGGCCGAAACGGCGAGAGCGGGGCGCGCTGACAAAGAAAACGTGCACGCAGCGTGAATGGAATCCAACCCATTGCCGCAGGGATGGCTGCGCGGTTTATGGAGCTGACATGACAAGGAGCAGGGAGGAAGAGCGATGCTGACGATTGCGATGCCGAAAGGGCGCATTTTTGAAGAGGCGGTCGAGCTGCTGCGCCGGGCGGACTATATGCTGCCGCCGGAATTTGAAGAATCGCGAAAACTCGTCATTGACGTCGCAGAGGAAAATATGCGCTTTATTTTGGCGAAACCGATGGATGTCGTGACGTATGTGGAGCATGGGGTGGCGGATTTAGGCATAGCGGGCAAAGATGTCTTGATGGAGGAAGAACGGAACGTCTATGAGCTGCTGGATTTGCAAATCAGCCGCTGCCATTTGGCGGTGGCGGGGCTGCCCGGCGTCAAAATGAATGGGATCGCGCCCCGGGTGGCGACAAAATATCCGAATGTCGCGTCAACGTATTTCCGCGAACAAGGCGAGCAAGTTGAAATCATCCGCTTGAACGGATCGATTGAACTCGCTCCGCTTATCGGTTTGGCCGACCGGATTGTGGATATTGTTTCGACAGGAAGGACGTTGAAAGAAAACGGGCTTGTTGAACTCGAACGGATCGCTGACGTGACGTCGCGTCTTATTGTCAATCCGGCAAGCTACCGGTTGAATGGCGAGGTGATTGAGCGGTTGGTCGACCGATTAGCGGCGGTCATCCCACAACCGTAGGAAAAGGGGAACCGGACGGTTTCCCATGAATGGATTGGTAGAGATTCGGGACTGGTGTTGCCGAATGGTGGAGCGGCGTTGACAGCGCTGAAAAGGTTGCCAATGGACGAAAACCGATGGACGTCACAGAAAGGGGAGCGAACGATGAAAATCGAACGGGTGCAAGGAGGCGTCTCGCTAAGGCGCACGATTGAAAGCGGGACGGACGAGCAGCGACGAGCAGTGCTCGACATTATCGCCGCAGTGCGCGCCCGCGGTGACGCGGCGTTGAAGGAGTATACAGAACAGTTTGACGGCGTCAAGTTGGAGACGCTTCAGGTGACGGAGGAAGAAATGAAGCGGGCTCATGCGGCGCTGAGCCCGGAGATGCTGGCAGTCATCCGTGAAGCGGCGACGAACATTCGCGACTATCATGAGCGGCAAAAGCGCCAATCATGGTGGATGACGAAAGAAGATGGCACGATTCTCGGGCAAAAGGTGACGCCGCTTGACGCGGTCGGGCTGTATGTTCCAGGAGGGACAGCCGCCTATCCGTCGTCCGTGCTCATGAACGTCATCCCTGCGCAAGTGGCGGGCGTGAAGCGGATTGTCATTGCCTCTCCTCCGAATGCGGATGGCTCGCTTCCTGACGGGGTGCTGGCCGCGGCGTATGAGCTGGGAGTGACGGAAGTTTACAAAGTGGGCGGTGCGCAGGCGATCGCCGCTCTTGCTTATGGAACGGAAACGATTCGGCCGGTCGATAAAATTTTCGGGCCGGGCAACATTTATGTGGCGTTGGCGAAACGGGAAGTGTTTGGACATGTGGCGATCGACATGATCGCCGGGCCGAGCGAAATTGTCGTATTGGCTGATGAGACAGCCTATGCGGATGAAATTGCTGCTGACTTGTTGTCACAGGCCGAGCATGATGTACGGGCGTCGGCCATTTTAGTGACGCCCTCGATGAAACTCGCCTTGGCGGTGGCAAGTGAGGTGGAACGGCAGTTGGAGACGCTGCCGCGTCGTGAGATTGCCCAAGCGGCGTTAGAAACCTACGGCACCATTTATGTGACCGAGACGCTTGATGAGGCGGTTGATGTGGTCAATGAGCTGGCGCCCGAGCATTTGGAAGTGATGACGGCAGAGCCGATGGCGCTATTAGGGAAGCTTCGTCATGCCGGGGCAATGTTTTTTGGCCGTTTCAGCTCCGAGCCGGTTGGTGACTATTTTGCCGGGCCAAACCATGTGCTGCCGACGAACGGGACGGCGAGATTCTCAAGCGGCTTGAGCGTCGATGAGTTTGTGAAAAAATCGAGTGTGATCGTTTACAGTGAGGCCGCGCTTCGTGAGCACGGTGAGGGCATCGCTGCGTTTGCCCGCTTAGAGGGACTGGAGGCGCATGCGCGCGCCATCGAGGTGCGGTTGAAAAAAGAAAGAGGGGAACGATAATGGCGAGAGAAGCGACGATCGCAAGAACGACGAACGAGACAAGCATTCAGTTGTCGTTTTCGTTGGATGGTGAAGGGAAGGCCGAGCTCGAGACGGGGGTGCCGTTTTTGACTCATATGCTCGATTTGTTTGCCAAACATGGACAGTTTGATTTGCGAGTCGATGCGAAAGGTGATACGCATATTGACGATCACCATACGACTGAAGATATCGGCATTTGCCTCGGACAAGCGATTAAAGAAGCGCTTGGCGACAAAAAAGGAATCAAGCGATACGGCAACGCGTTTGTGCCGATGGATGACGCGTTGGCGCAAGTCGTCATCGACTTAAGCAACCGCCCGCATTTTGAGTTTCGCGGCGAATTTCCGGCGGCCAAAGTCGGCACGTTCGACGTCGAGCTGGTTTATGAGTTTTTATGGAAGCTGGCGCTTGAGGCGCGGATGAACTTGCATGTCATCGTCCATTATGGACGCAATACGCACCATATGATCGAAGCCGTGTTTAAAGCGCTTGGGCGGGCGCTCGATGAAGCGACGATGGTCGACCCGCGCGTCAAAGGCGTCCCGTCGACAAAAGGCATGCTTTGACGCTGCGCTTGACGTACCATTGATGAAAGGAATGGAATGACGATGATCGGGGTAATCGATTATGGCATGGGCAACTTATATAGCGTCAGCAAAGCGCTCGAGCGGCTCGGCTGCCCGTATATCGTGAGCGGCGACAAAGAGGAGTTGGCGCGGGTGCGCGGGCTCATTTTGCCTGGGGTTGGTTCGTTCCGCGATGCGATGCACATTTTACGTGAAACCGGGTTGGCTGATTTTATTCGTTCGGCGGTCCAGGATGGCACGCCGTTGTTAGGCATTTGTTTAGGGATGCAGTTGCTGTTTGACGAAAGTGAGGAAAACGGACCGACCGAAGGGCTCGGTTTGCTTCGCGGTCGCGTTGTCCGTTTTCCAGGTGTGACGAATGACGGCGAGCCGTACAAAGTGCCGCATATGGGGTGGAATCGGCTTCGTTTCCATCGCTCGTCGCCGCTTCTTGACGGCGTCGAGGAAGGGCATGTGTATTTTGTCCATTCGTATTACGTCGTCCCAGGCGAAGAAGAAGTCGTGCTCGCAAGCAGTGAATACGACGTTGATGTTCCAGCGGTCGTTGGGCGCGACAATGTGTTTGGCACACAGTTTCATCCGGAAAAAAGCGGCGCGGTCGGCATGAGCATTTTGAACCGTTATGTCGGCATCGTCACAGGAAGGGAGAATGGCTGATGGCATCGTTTACGATTTACCCGGCCATCGATATGCGCGGCGGCAAATGTGTTCGCCTGCTGCAAGGTGATTACAACAAAGAAACGGTGTACGGTGATTCACCAGTCGCGATGGCTGAGCAATTCGCCGCCCAAGGGGCAGAGTGGATTCATATGGTGGATTTGGATGGGGCCAAAGAAGGACGCCGGGTGAACGATCGGTTTGTGATTGAAGCGGCCAATCGGCTTTCGGTGAATGTCCAAGTCGGCGGCGGCATTCGTACGGAGGAAGATGTCGCTTACTATTTGGAACGCGGCGTCGCCCGTGTCATCTTAGGGAGTGCCGCCATTTCCAATCCGACGTTTGTGAAAAAGATGTTGCAAACGTACGGCCGCCGCATCGTCATCGGCATCGACGCTCGCGACGGCTTCGTGGCGACAGAAGGCTGGCTTGAGACGTCGAACGTGAAAGCGGAAGAGCTCGGCCAAATGCTTGCTGAAGCGGGGGCGGAGACGTTTATTTTCACCGATATTGCCACTGATGGCACGCTGTCGGGGCCGAACATCACCGCTGCGGTCCGGTTGGCGGAGGCGACTGGAAAAGAAGTCATCGCCTCCGGTGGCGTCCGTTCTCTGGATGATTTGCGCGCGCTCCGCGAATACGCCGAACAAGGCATCGGTGGGGCGATCGTTGGCAAGGCGCTGTACACAAACCAATTTACGCTCGCGGAAGCGTTAAAGGCGGTGAACGAGCGGTGATCACGAAGCGCATCATTCCGTGCTTGGATGTGAAAGACGGCCGCGTTGTCAAAGGGGTGCAGTTCGTTCAGTTGCGCGATGCTGGTGATCCAGTCGAACTCGCGAAAGCATACGATGAACAAGGGGCGGACGAGCTCGTCTTTTTAGATATTTCCGCCTCGCACGAAGGACGGAAAACGATGGTTGATGTCGTCGAGCGCGTCGCTGCCCAGCTGGCTATTCCGTTTACAGTTGGCGGCGGCATTCATTCACTTGACGATATGAAACGCATTTTACGCGCGGGCGCGGACAAAGTGTCGCTCAATACGGCGGCGGTGCTTCATCCATCGTTAGTAACCGAAGGAGCGGACTTTTTCGGCTCGCAATGCATCGTCGTTGCGATTGATGCGAAATATGATGACACGATCGGGTCATGGCGCGTCTATACGCACGGCGGCCGCAATGCGACAGAATGGGAAGTCGTCGCCTGGGCGAAAGAAGCGGTGCGCCTTGGTGCTGGAGAAATTTTGTTAACGAGCATGGATGCCGACGGCGGGAAAAACGGCTTTGACGTTGAGTTGACACGGCGAGTGAGCGAAGCGGTCTCCGTTCCGGTTATCGCGTCTGGCGGCGCCGGTAAGGCGGAGCATTTTTTGGACGTCTTTGAGCGGGGGAAAGCCGATGCGGCGTTGGCAGCGTCTATTTTCCATTATAAAGAAACGTCCGTCGGGCAAGTGAAGGCGTACTTAAGAGAGAGGGGGGTCAACGTGCGATGATAGCGGACATTCGGTTTGACGAGAAGGGGCTTGTGCCTGCCATCGTTCAAGATGCGCAAAGCAAAGAAGTGCTCATGCTTGCGTATATGAACAAAGAATCGCTCGAAAAAACGCTCGAGACAGGGGAAACGTGGTTTTACAGCCGCTCTCGTCAAGAACTTTGGCATAAAGGAGCGACGTCAGGAAACGTGCAGCGTGTCGTGGACATTCGTTACGACTGTGACGCCGATACGCTCCTTGTGCTTGTTGAGCCGGCCGGCCCGGCTTGCCATACCGGGTCGTATTCCTGCTTTTCCCGCTCGCTAAATGGCGAGGCGCGCACGCCAACCGCCGATCGGTTCGCGATTTTGAATGAGCTTGAACAAATTATTGCCCAGCGCGACGCTGAACGGCCGGAAGGCGCGTATACGACGTATTTGTTTGAAAAAGGCGTCGATAAAATTTTGAAAAAGGTCGGTGAAGAGGCGGCAGAGGTGATTATCGCCGCGAAAAATCGGAGCCATGATGAGTTAAAATGGGAAGCGGCCGACTTGCTGTATCATTTGCTTGTGCTGTTGCGTGAACAAAAACTGCCGCTTGACGCGGTGCTGGCAACGCTTGTCGAGCGGCATGCGCAAAAAACAGGAGCAGTCGAAAATAAATAATTAAGAACTAATCGGGAACGACGCTTGTTTCCGAGGGGAAAACAGGATGCCCGTTGATGCCCGCCTGCACGGTCCATTGTTCATCTTGACGAACGATGGGAAGCAGGTGAACAGGCAAGGGCATCTTTTTTATGCGAGCGCATGCTCCGTTACCAAGTGTTTGCCGATGGTGTTTAGCAGGAGGAGATAGACTGAGTTTTTGCCCTCTTCCTTTTTAGGTGGGGAGGGATGGCAGTTGGTGCGCCAGTCAGCGGTGACAAAGTTTTTTGTTTGTTTCCGGCGGCAGTATGATATACTGTTGTTCGACGAATTTTACGGACGACGGAGGACAGAATGGGGAAACAACTGAAGCGACCACCACGAAAAGCAACGATTGTGCCATTTATCCAAAGCGCGGACTATTTTTTTAAAAAAGGGATGAGAGCGTACGAGCGGGGCGATTTATATAAAGCAAGGAAATATTTTGAGCGCGCTGTCCGGCTTGATGAGCGCGATGCATCGTTCGCCTTGCAGCTTGCCCTTGTATTGTCCGAGCTTGGCGAATACCAAGTGTCCAATCAATGGTTACTCAAAATTATTCACGATTTAGACGAAACGATGTACGATTGTCTATATTTTTTGGCGAACAATTACGCTTGTCTTGGCTTGTTTCGTGAAGCGACGCAATATGCGGAACAGTATTTGACATGCGAATCAGACGGGGAGTTCGCTGATGATGCCGCCGATTTGTTGGAGCTGCTTAAACTCGACCGCCACGATGTAAGCGAAGAGCAAGAGCAGCTGATCACCATGCAGGAGCGGGCCCGGCATTTGCTTGAGCAAGAGCGGTTTGCGGAAGCGATTGAGGCGTTAGAAGCGATTGTTTCCCGGTATCCGGAATTTTGGTCGGCGCACAACAATTTGGCGCTTGCTTATTTTTACAACGGTGACGTGGAAAGGGCGAAACAAAAGCTGCTTGAGGTGTTGAAGCGTGATCCCGGTAATTTGCATGCACTTTGCAATGCGCTCGTTTTCGCCTATTATTTGCATGATCAAGAAGAGGTGGCTGCTCTTTGCGAGACGCTCGCTTCGGTCTACCCGTTTTTCCGCGAACACCAATATAAGCTTGGCGCCACCTTTGCCCTTGTCGGGCGGTTCGACTCGGCGTTTCGCTGGTTGTACCGCCTCTATAAGAACGGTTTTGACGGCGACGGGCCGTTTTACTACTGGCTTGCTTATTCCGCGTATCATATTGGACACGAATCGCTAGCCCGACAAGTGTGGGAAACGCTCACTACCCTTCACCCGGAAAAGCGCGGCGAGGAGCCTTGGGCTGTTCCGGCGCTGTTCGATGAAACACTCCTCCGCATTGTTCACTTGTTTGAGGGAGAAGAGCTCGCTGACCGGCTGTGCGGGTTGTATTTGTTCAGCCGTTCGCCGCAAGCGGAAGAGACCGCATTGTCGCTGGCTGTCTGCCGTCTTTTGCCGGCCGACCCGCGCCTGCGCCCGTTTATTGATTCTTTTTTGTTCGGATTGGATGATGGGCGGTCCGCTTGGGCAGCGAATATCGGCCGCATGGTCGATGTGCTTTTGGCAAATAATGAGGAAAAGGAGGCGCTCTGCCGCTTCGCCTTCACAATGGCTGCCCACCCGTCAGCCCAGGGCGAACCGTTTGTGAACGGAGCTGCATGGGCGGCAGCGATCGAATATGTTTGGCGCCAGCAACAAGGGGAACGTGTGACGCAAAAAACGATGGCGGCGAAATACGGCGTTTCTACGACGACTGTAAAAAAGTATGTACAAAAAGCGCGCCAGTTGGATTCATGAGCCACCATGGGGACGGCGAATGTGTGAGCAAATCAATAGACGTCATGCTGTGACTTTTATACGATGAAGATGGAGTGATTTTTGAGCGAAGGAGTGGACGTTGTGGCAGACGAAAAAATTTATGACGTCATTATTGCTGGAGCCGGGCCGGCAGGGCTAACGGCGGCTGTGTATACATCACGTGCCAATTTGTCAACGCTGATGATCGAACGCGGCGTCCCGGGCGGGCAAATGGTCAATACGGAAGAAGTCGAGAACTATCCTGGATTTGAGACGATTTTAGGACCGGAATTGGCCACAAAAATGTTTGAACATGCGAAAAAATTTGGTGCGGAATACGCCTACGGTGATGTGAAAGAAATCATTGACGGTGAGGCGTACAAAACAGTCGTTGTCGGCGACAAAGAATATAAAGCGCGCGCGGTCATTATCGCCACCGGGGCCGAATATAAAAAGCTCGGCGTGCCAGGTGAAGCAGAGCTTGGCGGCCGCGGCGTCTCGTACTGTGCCGTTTGTGATGGGGCATTTTTTAAAGGAAAAGACTTGGTTGTCGTCGGCGGCGGCGACTCAGCGGTTGAAGAAGGGGTGTATTTAACCCGCTTTGCCAATAAAGTGACGATTGTCCACCGCCGCGACCAACTGCGGGCGCAAAAAATTTTGCAAGACCGGGCGTTTGCGAATGAAAAAGTGGATTTTATTTGGAATCATACAGTGAAACAAATCAATGAAAAAGATGGAAAAGTCGGCAGCGTGACGCTCGTTCATACGCAGACTGGGGAAGAGCGTGAATTCCCGTGTGATGGTGTCTTTATTTACATCGGGATGGTGCCGCTCTCCAAGCCATTTGCGAACCTCGGCATCACGAACGAAAACGGCTATATTGTGACGAACGAGAAAATGGAAACAAAAGTACCTGGCATTTTCGCTGCCGGTGATGTGCGGGAAAAAATGCTCCGGCAAATCGTCACGGCAACCGGTGATGGCAGCATTGCCGCGCAAAGCGCCCAACATTACGTCGAGGAACTGAAAGAAAAATTGAATGCGCAAGGGGCCAACTGAGCCGGTAACGAAACCGCAACGAAACCGTAATGGTTATTTAATCCAGATGTAACACGAATGCAACACATATGTCGTATGCTATAAGTAAGTAATTGACCCCCTTTTATATAGATCTTTATGGATCGGCGTGGACGTTTGTCCGCGCCTCTTTTTTTGGGGCTGTTTGCCGGCTATTTTCATTTCCAACGGTTTGTCGATGGGATTGGCTTAACTATTTATGTATTTATGGTAAAATGGAAATGATGATGGATGTGTTTGTTCCATGTTTGGGGTGAATGAATTGCAACGGGTAACGAATTGCGTATTATATAAAGACGGCCGAGTGCTGCTTTTGCAAAAGCCGAAGCGGGGCTGGTGGGTCGCCCCGGGCGGCAAAATGGAGCCTGGTGAGACGGTGCGCGAAGCATGCATTCGCGAATACCGGGAAGAGACGGGGATTTATTTAAAAAACCCGCGGCTCAAAGGCGTGTTTACCGTCATGATCAAAGACGGTGAGCAAACGGTGTCCGAATGGATGATGTTTACCTTTTTCGCTGAGGACTTCGTTGGTGAAAATGTAGCGTCTTCGGAAGAAGGCACGCTTGCTTGGCACGATGTTGAGACGCTTTCGGAACTGCCAATGGCTCCAGGCGACTACCATATTTTAGACTACGCCTTAAAAGGCGAAGGGGTCATGTACGGCGCCTTTGTGTATACGGAGGAGTTTGAGCTGCTTTCGTATCGCCTTGATCCGAGTTGACGGAGAGGAGAGAAGGAAATGGGGCAAAACGGGACGGTGCAACCGACCCAGCTCGTGATTATTACCGGCATGTCCGGAGCGGGGAAAACGGTGGCGATTCAAAGTTTTGAAGACCTTGGCTTTTTTTGTGTCGACAATTTGCCGCCAACGTTGTTGCCGAAGTTTTTGGAGCTTGTGAAAGAGTCCGGGAATAAAATGAATAAAGTCGCGCTCGTCATGGACTTGCGCAGCCGCGACTTTTTTGACCATTTGTTCGTTGCGTTGGATGAATTGGCCGAACAGGAGTGGATTGTGCCGCAAATTTTGTTTTTAGACGCCCAAGACTCAACCCTTGTCGCGCGCTACAAGGAAACGCGGCGGACGCACCCGCTTGCGCCGAACGAGCCGCCGCTTGAAGGGATCCGCCTGGAGCGGCAGCTACTTGAGGAAATTAAAGGGCGGGCGCAAATCATTTACGATACAACCGGGCTCAAGCCGCGCGAGCTGCGCGAAAAAATTGTCCGTCAGTTTTCCGTGCACGCCCAGTCGGGGTTTACGGTCAACGTCATGTCGTTCGGATTTAAATACGGCATCCCGATTGACGCCGATTTAGTGTTTGATGTCCGCTTTTTGCCGAATCCATATTATATTGAGCATATGCGCCCGAAAACCGGGCTCGATGACGAAGTGTCATCGTATGTGCTAAAATGGGGAGAAACACAAAAATTTTTAGAAAAGTTGCTTGACTTATTGGCGTTTATGTTGCCTTATTACCAGCGCGAGGGGAAAAGCCAGTTGGTCATTGCCATCGGTTGCACGGGAGGGCAACACCGCTCGGTGGCGTTGGCGGAATATATCGCTCGCCATTTTTCTGCCGATTATAAAACGGTTGTCTCGCACCGGGACATGGAGAGGAGAAAGGAAGCGCATCGATGAGAGATGAACAAACAGCAAAAGTTGTTGTCATCGGCGGTGGCACCGGGCTTCCTGTCTTGTTGCGGGGGCTGAAGCAATATGATCTTGACTTAACTGCCATTGTCACCGTCGCCGATGACGGGGGAAGCTCCGGGCGGCTGCGCGATGAGTTGCGCGTCCCCCCGCCTGGGGATGTTCGCAACGTGTTGGCAGCGCTGTCTGACGTCGAACCGCTCATTGTCGAGTTGTTTCAACATCGCTTTCAAAATGGCAATGGCTTATCCGGCCATTCGCTCGGCAATTTAATTTTAGCGGCGCTCACATCGATCACCGGTGATTTTATGACGGCGATTCGCGAAATGAGCAAAGTGCTGAACGTGCACGGTCAAGTGCTGCCAGCGGCGAACAAAAGTGTCGTGCTTCATGCTGAAATGGAAGATGGTTCGATTGTTTCCGGCGAGTCCAAAATTCCGAATACGGGAAAAAAGATTCAGAGGGTATTTTTAACTCCGGAAGATATTGAACCGCTGCCGGAAACGATTGACGCCATCCGCTGCGCCGATTTGATCGTCATCGCACCAGGAAGTCTATATACGAGCATTTTGCCAAATTTGCTCGTGCCAAAAATCGGGCAGGAAGTATGCAAGGCGAAAGCGAAAAAAGTATATATATGCAACATTATGACCCAGGCTGGCGAGACGCCCCACTATACGGTGAGTGATCATGTGAAGGCGCTTCACAGCCACCTTGGCTGCCCGTTTTTAGATGCAGTGATCGTCAACAACGGGGCGATTCCGGAAGCGATCCGCCGCCGCTACGAGGAGGAGCGGGCCGAGCCGGTGCGTGACGATAGCAGCGGACTTGGCGTCCAAGTGATTCATGACAACATCGTTACGTATGATGATGGGGTCATTCGTCATAATACAACGAAAGTCGCCTCCCTTCTTCTTAGGCTGCTTCTCCGCCGCTAGGCAGACGCCGGGCGGCTCGGGGCAAGATATTGTGATGAAGCACCGGAGTGAGGAGGCGACAGATGGCCGCGCCGAGGTTCAGACACCTCCAACCGGCCGATGCGGGGAACGAATGGAGGTGAAGCGATCGTGTCTTTTGCGTCAGAAACGAAAAAAGAACTCACCAATCTAGAAGTGAAGCACTGTTGTCTGCGGGCGGAACTGTCGGCGCTGTTGCGCATGAACGGTTCGCTGTCGTTTTCCGGCGGGCGGATGACAGTCGATGTTCAGACAGAAAACGCGGCGATTGCCCGGCGTATTTATATGTTGCTCCGAAAAGGATATGATGTCGCCGTTGAGCTGTTTGTCCGCAAAAAGATGCGTTTAAAGAAAAATAACGTTTATATCGTCCGCATTACTGACGGTGCGGCCTCATTGCTTCGGGAGCTTTATATTTGGAACGGTGATTTTTCGTTCGTTCACGATATTTCTCCGGAGCTCATCAAGAAAAAGTGCTGTAAGCGTTCGTATTTGCGAGGCGCATTTTTGGCGGGCGGTTCGGTCAACAACCCGGAGACGTCCTCGTACCATTTAGAGATTTTTTCTTTGTATGAGGAACATAATCGGTCGTTATGTGAATTAATGAACAGTCACTTTTTTTTAAATGCCAAAACGTTGGAACGGAAAAAGGGGTTTATTACGTATTTAAAAGAGGCGGAAAAAATCGCGGAGTTTTTAAACATTATCGGCGCCCACCAAGCGCTGCTTCGCTTTGAAGATATTCGCATCGTCCGCGATATGCGCAACTCGGTCAATCGGCTCGTCAACTGTGAAACGGCCAATTTGAACAAAACGATCGGCGCCGCGCTCCGCCAAGTGGAAAACATCCGCTACATCGATGAAACGATCGGCCTTGATTCACTGCCGGCGAAACTGCGGGAAATTGCCAAACTCCGCATCGAGCATCAAGATGTCACCTTAAAGGAACTTGGTGAGATGGTCGCGGGTGGAAAAATCAGCAAATCCGGCATCAACCACCGCCTGCGCAAAATTGACGAAATTGCTGAACGGCTGAGAGCCGGAAAGCCGGTCGATTTCCATAAATCGCTGTAAGGGGGAGATGGAGAATGGTCGAAAAACAAGTTGAAGTGAAACTAAAAACCGGACTGCAAGCGCGCCCGGCGGCGTTGTTCGTCCAAGAGGCGAACCGTTTTTCGGCGGACGTCTTTTTAGAGAAAGACGGCAAGCGGGTGAACGCGAAAAGCATTATGGGCTTGATGAGCCTAGCGATCGGCCATGGGGCTGTCATCACGTTGATCGCCGACGGTCCGGATGCACAGGAAGCGGTCGAAAAGCTTGCCGCCTATGTACAAAAAGAAAAATGAGAGGCGCGCTTGTACGGGTGATGTGGAAAGTTTCACCGGAGGAAGGCAAACA
The DNA here is from genome assembly GCF_037965715.1 of Geobacillus sp. FSL K6-3411. Taxonomy (NCBI): domain Bacteria; kingdom Bacillati; phylum Bacillota; class Bacilli; order Caryophanales; family Anoxybacillaceae; genus Geobacillus; species Geobacillus sp. FSL K6-3411. Next base: position 3,173,715 of record NZ_CP150187.1, on the reverse strand, counting down.
AGAAAAAAGGCTGCTCCGTTCGTAACGGAAGCAGCCTTTTGCGTTTACTTATCTTCCAAGCGTGTCAGCACGCGGTCAATAATGCCGTATTCTTGCGCTTTTTGCGCCGTCATAAAGTTGTCGCGATCCGTATCGCGCTCGATTACTTCGATCGGCTGACCAGTATTTTCCGCCAAAATGCGGTTTAATTTGTCACGCAAGAACAAGATGCGTTTCGCTGCGATTTCGATTTCTGTCGCTTGCCCTTGGGCACCGCCGAGCGGTTGGTGAATCATCACTTCGCTGTTCGGAAGCGCAAACCGTTTTCCTTTCGCTCCCGCTGCTAACAAAAACGCTCCCATCGACGCGGCCATGCCGATGCAAATCGTCGACACGTCCGGTTTAATGAATTGCATCGTGTCGTAAATCGCTAAGCCCGCTGTGATCGAGCCGCCCGGGCTGTTAATGTAGAGAGAAATGTCTTTTTCCGGATCTTCAGCGGCCAAGAACAACAGCTGTGACACGATCGAGTTCGCCACTTGATCATCGATTGGGCTGCCGAGGAAAATAATCCGGTCTTTCAACAACCGTGAATAAATGTCATACGCCCGCTCCCCGCGGTTGGTCTGTTCAATGACAGTCGGGATTAAATACATGCAAAACGCCTCCTTTTCCACTATAAGGGTCCCTATGTACGCCTTAATCATACATGAATGGTCAATGAAGGTCAAACAAAACGCCTTCTCCCATTCACCTATATATATTCGCGAACAACAGCGAACATCCCTCTTTTCATCATAACCGCTTTTTCAGTTTTTAAACCAAGGTTTCCCTCGCTTCCTTTGTTGGCGATCGCGATAAAAGATAGGAACGCCAACAGCAGGGAATAGCCATCCAATTTTTCCTCTTTTTTTATTGTATTTTTCCTCTTGCATTTTTTTTTGATCCTGCTATAATAGAACATGCGACGGAACGAAGCAGAAAAAACAACAACATAACATGCCCTCGTAGTGTAGTGGATAGCACGAGAGATTCCGGTTCTCTTAGCGTGGGTTCGAATCCTGCCGAGGGCGTCTCAACAAAACGGTTGCGTCAGCAACCGTTTTTCATTTGCCAAGCTGTTGCCGTGATGCCGCGGAATGGTTGTGGAGCGGTAAACGAAGTGTCTTTTTCGGTTTTGCACGTTTGAATGATATTGTAACAAAAGATCTGCCCCCAAATCCCTGTGTCATACATTTTTCATAGACGGGATTATCTGAGAAGCTCCCACTTCAATCAAACCATAAGGTGGATTAAGTGGTGGGGGCACAGAAAAGATGTTGTCTTCGGCCCGAGCATGAACGTGGCATCCAACGTACGTACATGTTCATAGAAAAGACCCATGAGCGTTTCACCTAGGCATGAGACCTAAGGAGAGCGCGTTTTGCTCTCTGCTCAAGTATGAAAGGTGGCCTTTTAGGCATATCCGTGTTCAACGAAAAGAGGAATGAAAGCATCCGAGTCATCGGGAGCTTTTGTTTTGCCTGCGGGCGGCCGTCAAAAATTTCTCCTACCCCCCATCGTCACTGTCGTGTACAATATAAAGAAAGGGGGCGTGACGATGAGGGCGGAGTTATGGCAAGAGCAGCGGCTGCAGTTGTCGCTGACGAAGGAGCTTGTGCAGGCGATTGAACTGCTGCAATATTCGGCACTTGATTTGGAAGCGTTTTTATACGAGCAGTCGCTTGAAAACCCATTTTTAGAAATTCGCCGCGGTCGGATGCGGCGGAGAACAAGCCGAACGGACAAAGATCGGAAGCAATGGCTCGAAAATATCAGCGGTCGGACGGAGACGCTTGCTGGCCACTTGCTTGCCCAACTTCCGGGATTGATGCTGCCGGCGAAGGAAGAGCGCATGGTTCGTCATCTGATCGCTGCGCTAGATGAAGATGGCTATTTGCGCGTACCGCTTGCCGAGTTGGCAGCGCGATTCTCCGTATCGGAGCAAGAGGTCGAACGTGCGCTGCGTTTTGTGCAATCGCTTGACCCACCGGGAGTCGGTGCGCGTGATTTGGCCGAGTGTCTCCTTCTGCAGCTTGAGCGCCGGCCGGAGCGTGATGAGTTGGCGGAGACGATCGTTCGCCATCATTTTGTCGCCTTTGCCGAAAAAGCGTGGAAGACGCTTGCGAAACAACTCGGCGTCAGCCTCGGTGAGCTGCAGCGTGTCTTCGAGCTCATCCGCACGCTTGAGCCGCGGCCCGGTATCCATTATGCGAACGAAACGCCGCATTTTATCGTGCCCGATTTGATCGTCACCCGCCAAGCGGACGGCGGTTGGATTGTTACCTATAACGATGACATCCATCCGGAGCTCGGGTGGAATAAGGAATACGAGCGGCATATTGTTGCCGTTGGCGATCGGCACGCTGAGCGATTTATGAAAGAAAAGTATCGGCAGTTTACATGGCTCGCCAAAAGTTTAGAACAACGGAAGCAGACGCTAGTTCACCTCATGGGCATCATTATTGACCGCCAGCGCTCTTGTTTTGAAAGCGGCCTGTCGGCGCTGAAGCCGATGACGATGCGCGAAGTGGCCGAAGAACTCGGCGTCCATGAATCAACTGTGAGCCGTGCGGTCCGGCATAAATATGTGCAAACGCCGTTTGGCACGATCGAGCTGCGTCGCTTTTTTTCCAGTGCTGCCACGGCTGGAGCGGGGGAGACGGCTTCCTCTGTTCAAGTGAAAGCGATCATTCAAACGCTCATTTCCGCCGAAGACCGGCGGGCGCCACTTTCCGACCAACAGCTTGCCGATTTGCTTCGCGATCAGCATGGCATTGCCATCTCACGACGCACGGTCGCCAAATATCGCGAACAGCTGCGCATTCCGTCATCAGCCAAACGAAAACAATATACGAGCCTGCCGTAAAGGCAATGAACAGAAAACAAGTGGCAAACGCTATAAGAAAGAAAGGAAGAAACGCATGCACATCCGTCTGTATACAAAAACGAACTGTCCGCTTTGTGAAAAGGCCAAAGCCGTTTTAACCGAGCTGCAAGCGGACTATTCATTCACGATCGAAGAGATCGATATTTATCAAGATGACGCGTTACTTGAGAAATACCAGTTAATGATCCCAGTCATCGAACTCGACGGTGAAGAAATCGGATACGGGATGATTGAAAAAGAAATGGTGAGAAAGCGGTTGCGGCAGGCGCAAAAAGGTTGAACACCTTTATTCCTCCTGCTATAATGAAGATGAAGCGGGAGGAATTTTTTATGGACTAGTGGGACATAATATGTCATACCGGGACGTATAATGTCCCTATGATTGGTTAGGGAGAAAGGTCTGATGCAATCGTTATTAGAGGCACAAAAAAAATTATTGCCTGACTTGCTTGAGGTTATGCAAAAACGGTATCAAATTTTGCACTCTATTTCGCTCATGGCACCGATCGGGAGACGGGCGCTAGCCGCCAGCCTTGGCATGAGCGAGCGAGTGCTTCGATCGGAAACCGAATTTTTAAAAGGGCAAAACTTGCTTTCTACCGATGTGTCAGGCATGCGGTTAACGGAAGAAGGCCAGGCGTTGCTTCACACGCTTAATGACTTGATGAGGGAAGCGCTTGGGCTCAAGGAATTGGAAACAGCGCTGAAACAGCGGTTGAACGTTGCGCGCGTTGTTGTGGTCGCTGGGGATAGTGACCGTTCTCCTTGGGTAAAAAAAGAATTGGGAAGAGCGTGTGTCGCCTGCATGAAAGAACAGCTCCGGCCCGGCGATATTGTCGCTGTGGCTGGCGGAACGACCATGGCAGCGGTGGCTGAAATGATGACGCCGGATCCGAAGCTTGCTGATGTGTTGTTCGTCCCGGCGCGCGGAGGGCTTGGTGAAGATGTTGAAAACCAAGCGAATACGATTTGCGCCAAAATGGCGGAAAAAGCGACCGGCCGTTACCGGCTGTTGCATGTACCTGACCAGCTGAGCGGTGAGGCGTATGCATCGCTCATTGAAGAACCGGCAGTGAAAGAAGTACTTGAGCTGATTCAATCGTGCCGTATGGTCGTCCATGGCATCGGCGAAGCAGTGACGATGGCGAAACGGCGGAAGACGCCGCCTGTGGAGATGGAAAAAATCATCGCCCGCCATGCGGTCGCCGAGGCGTTTGGTTATTATTTCAATGAACACGGTGATGTCGTCCACAAAGTAAAAACCGTCGGCATTCAGCTCGAAAACCTCCCGCATGTTGAACATGTCATCGCCGTCGCTGGAGGCGCCTCGAAGGCGAAGGCCATTCAGGCGTACATAAAGCGGGCACCGCATTCCCTCTTGGTGACGGACGAAGGCGCCGCCAAAGCGTTAGTAGGGGATTAACGTCCCTTGCCGATACAAATCATCCATAATGTAAGGAGGAAAATACGATGGCAGTAAAAATTGGGATTAACGGATTTGGCCGTATCGGGCGTAACGTGTTCCGTGCGGCATTGAAAAACCCGGACATTGAAGTAGTGGCAGTCAACGATTTAACAGATGCGAACACGCTGGCTCATTTGTTGAAATATGACTCGGTTCATGGTCCGCTTGATGCCGAAGTGTCGGTGAACGGCAATAACTTAGTCGTCAACGGCAAAGAAATTATCGTAAAAGCAGAACGCGATCCAGCACAACTCGCATGGGGCGATATTGGCGTTGAGATCGTTGTCGAATCGACGGGCCGCTTCACGAAACGTGAAGATGCAGCCAAACATTTAGAAGCAGGCGCGAAAAAAGTCATCATTTCCGCTCCGGCGAAAAACGAAGATATTACGATCGTGATGGGTGTCAACCAAGACAAATACGATCCGCAAAACCATCATGTCATCTCGAACGCTTCGTGCACGACAAACTGCTTGGCGCCGTTTGCGAAAGTGCTGCATGAAAAATTCGGTATCGTTCGTGGTATGATGACGACCGTTCACTCGTATACGAACGACCAACAAATTTTGGACTTGCCGCATAAAGACTTGCGCCGGGCTCGCGCTGCTGCGGAATCGATCATTCCGACGACGACTGGTGCAGCAAAAGCTGTTGCCCTTGTTTTACCGGAATTGAAAGGAAAATTAAACGGAATGGCAATGCGCGTGCCGACGCCGAACGTATCGGTTGTTGACTTGGTTGCTGAACTCGAAAAAGAAGTAACAGTTGAAGAAGTGAACGCTGCGTTGAAAGCTGCTGCGGAAGGCGAGTTAAAAGGTATTTTGGCCTATAGCGAAGAGCCGCTCGTTTCGCGCGATTACAACGGCAACCCGGCGTCGTCCACGATCGATGCGCTTTCGACGATGGTCATCGAAGGCAAAATGGTCAAAGTGGTTTCGTGGTATGACAACGAAACGGGTTATTCGAACCGTGTTGTTGATTTGGCCGCCTACATTGCGTCAAAAGGACTGTAAGACCAGCTTGGCATTGAGTTTTCCATTGATTCAAGTCTATAATAGGGAAATGGAGGGGAGCGGGGAAATGATCCCCACTCCTTTTCCTTTGCCAAAACTGTGACCAAAGGGGGCCAGAACGATGAACAAGAAGACGATCCGCGACGTTGAGGTGAGGGGAAAGCGCGTCTTTTGCCGTGTCGATTTTAACGTGCCGATGGAAGATGGCGCCATCACCGATGATACACGCATTCGTGCGGCACTGCCGACGATCCAGTATTTGATCGAACACGGAGCGAAAGTCATTTTGGCCAGCCACCTCGGCCGTCCGAAAGGAAAAGTCGTCGAAGAACTGCGCTTAGATGCCGTCGCCAAGCGTCTCGGTGAATTGCTTGAGCGGCCGGTCGTGAAAACGAACGAAGCAATCGGCGATGAAGTAAAAGCGGCGGTCGCCAACTTAAATGAAGGCGACGTCCTCTTGCTTGAGAACGTCCGTTTTTATCCTGGTGAAGAGAAAAACGATCCCGAACTCGCTCGGGCGTTTGCCGAACTGGCTGATCTGTACGTGAACGATGCATTCGGAGCGGCGCACCGTGCCCATGCGTCAACCGAAGGGATCGCTCATTACTTACCAGCCGTTGCTGGGTTTTTGATGGAAAAAGAAATCGAAGTGCTTGGCAAGGCGCTTTCGAACCCTGATCGCCCGTTTACGGCGATTATCGGCGGCGCAAAAGTGAAAGATAAAATCGGAGTCATCGAAAACTTGCTCGATAAAGTCGACAACTTGATTATCGGCGGCGGGCTGGCGTATACGTTCGTAAAAGCGCTCGGCCATGACGTCGGCAAGTCGTTGCTTGAGGAAGATAAAATCGAGCTGGCGAAATCGTTTATGGAAAAAGCGAAAGAAAAAGGCGTCCGTTTTTACATGCCGGTCGATGTGATTGTGGCAGACCGGTTTGCCAATGACGCCAATACAAAAGTGGTGCCGATTGACGCCATTCCAAGCGATTGGGAGGCGCTTGACATCGGTCCGCAAACGCGTGAATTGTACCGCGATGTCATTCGCCAATCCAAACTTGTCGTCTGGAACGGCCCGATGGGCGTCTTTGAAATGGAGACGTTCTCTCATGGGACGAGAGCAGTCGCCGAAGCGCTCGCTGAAGCTGCGGATACATACTCGGTCATCGGCGGCGGAGACTCGGCTGCGGCGGTTGAAAAATTTGACTTGGCGGACAAAATGGACCACATTTCTACGGGTGGCGGCGCTTCCCTTGAGTTTATGGAAGGCAAGCAGCTGCCAGGGGTCGTAGCGTTAAACGACAAATGATCTAGCGCGTCCGATGGGACGCCCCTGGCGGCAGTCGCCGCCTAGCGAAAGGAAAGGTGAACGATGAGAAAGCCGATCATTGCAGGCAACTGGAAAATGCATAAAACATTGACGGAAGCTGTTCAGTTTGTCGAGGAAGTCAAAGGGCTTGTACCTCCGAAAGCGGAAGTTGATTCTGTCATTTGTGCACCATTTTTGTTTTTAGATCGGTTGGTGCAAAATACAAACGGCACCGATTTACAAATCGGGGCGCAAACGATGCATTTTGCCGACCAAGGAGCATATACCGGTGAAGTGAGCCCGGTGATGCTCAAAGACCTTGGTGTGACGTATGTCATTCTCGGCCATTCCGAGCGTCGACAAATGTTTGCCGAAACGGATGAAACGGTCAATAAGAAAGTGTTGGCCGCCTTCACCCGTGGTCTCGTGCCGATCATTTGTTGCGGCGAGACGCTCGAAGAACGGGAAGCAGGGCAGACGAATGCGGTTGTCGCTTCACAAGTGGAAAAAGCGCTCGCTGGATTGACGCCAGATCAAGTGAAGCAAGCGGTTATCGCTTACGAGCCGATTTGGGCGATCGGCACTGGCAAATCGTCGACCGCTGAAGATGCCAACAACGTCTGCGGCCATATCCGTTCTGTCGTCGCACGTCTGTTTGGCGCGGAAGCGGCGGAGGCCATCCGCATCCAATACGGTGGCAGCGTCAAACCGGAAAATATCAGCGACTTTTTAGCACAAGAACACATCGATGGAGCGTTAGTTGGTGGCGCGAGCCTTGAACCGGCTTCGTTCTTGAAGCTTGTGGAGGCGGGGCGCCATGAGTAAACGTCCGGTTGCTCTCATCATTTTAGACGGATTTGCGCTGCGCGAGGAAACGTATGGCAATGCGGTTGCCCAAGCGAACAAGCCGAATTTTGACCGTTATTGGAACGAGTATCCGCATGCGACATTGAAAGCGTGCGGCGAGGCGGTCGGGTTGCCGGAAGGGCAAATGGGCAACTCGGAAGTCGGACACTTGAACATCGGCGCCGGCCGCATTGTGTACCAAAGCTTGACGCGAGTGAATATCGCTATTCGCGAAGGCGAATTTGACCGGAACGAAACGTTTTTAGCGGCGATGAACCATGTGAAACAACATGGGACAAGCTTGCATTTGTTCGGCTTGCTTTCCGACGGCGGAGTCCATAGCCACATCCATCACTTGTACGCTCTTTTGCGCCTAGCGGCGAAAGAAGGCGTAAAACGCGTGTACATCCATGGCTTTTTGGACGGCCGTGACGTTGGCCCGCAGACAGCGCCGCAATACATTAAAGAACTACAGGAAAAAATCAAGGAATACGGCGTCGGCGAAATCGCCACCTTATCAGGACGCTACTACTCGATGGACCGCGATAAACGGTGGGAGCGTGTTGAAAAGGCATATCGGGCGATGGTGTACGGCGAAGGCCCGACCTACCGCGATCCGCTCGAGTGTATCGAAGACTCATACAAAAACGGCATTTACGATGAGTTCGTGCTTCCATCGGTCATCGTCCGCGAAGACGGTTCACCGGTGGCGACGATTCAAGACAATGACGCGATTATTTTCTATAACTTCCGTCCAGACCGGGCGATCCAAATTTCGAACACATTTACGAATGAAGATTTCCGCGAGTTTGATCGCGGCCCGAAACATCCGAAAAACTTGTTTTTCGTCTGCTTGACGCATTTCAGCGAAACGGTGAAAGGCTATGTCGCGTTCAAGCCGACGAACCTCGACAACACGATCGGCGAAGTGTTGTCGCAGCACGGCTTGCGCCAATTGCGCATCGCGGAAACCGAAAAATATCCGCATGTGACGTTTTTCATGAGCGGCGGCCGTGAGGAGAAATTTCCAGGCGAAGACCGGATTTTGATCAACTCGCCGAAAGTGGCGACGTATGACTTAAAACCGGAAATGAGCGCCTATGAAGTGACGGAGGCGTTGTTAAAAGAGATTGCAGCGGACAAGTACGACGCGATCATTTTGAACTACGCCAATCCGGATATGGTCGGCCACTCCGGCATGCTCGAACCGACGATTAAGGCGGTCGAAGCGGTCGATGAGTGCCTTGGCAAAGTCGTCGATGCCATTTTAGAAAAAGGTGGAATTGCCATCATCACTGCCGACCACGGTAATGCTGATGAAGTGCTGACGCCAGAGGGCAAGCCGCAAACGGCTCATACGACGAATCCGGTGCCGGTCATTGTCACCAAACACGGCATCGAGTTGCGCAAAGACGGCATTTTAGGCGATTTGGCGCCGACGATGCTTGATTTGCTCGGCTTGCCGCAACCGAAAGAAATGACCGGAAAAACGTTAATCGTTAAATAACAAACACGGAAAAGGAGAGTGTCGATATGTCTGCGATTATTGATGTGTATGCGCGTGAAGTGCTCGATTCGCGCGGCAATCCAACCGTAGAAGTGGAAGTATACACGGAAGAAGGCGGCTTCGGCCGTGCGTTAGTGCCAAGCGGCGCTTCGACGGGCGAATATGAAGCGGTTGAATTGCGTGACGGCGACAAAAACCGCTACCTCGGCAAAGGGGTGCTCAAAGCGGTTGAGAACGTCAACGAAGTGATTGCTCCGGAAATCATCGGCTTAGAAGTGACTGATCAAGTGGCGATCGACCGCGCGTTGATTGAACTTGACGGCACGGAAAACAAAGGAAAGCTTGGGGCGAATGCTATTTTAGGCGTGTCGCTCGCGGTCGCTCGCGCTGCGGCTGATGAGCTTGGCTTGCCGTTGTACCAATACTTGGGCGGCTTTAACGCTAAAACGCTGCCTGTACCGATGATGAACATTTTAAACGGCGGCGCGCATGCGGACAACAACGTTGACATTCAAGAATTCATGATCATGCCGGTCGGTGCGGAAAGCTTCCGTGAAGCGCTGCGCATGGGTGCAGAAATTTTCCATAGCTTAAAAGCTGTGTTAAAAGCGAAAGGCTACAACACGGCTGTCGGTGACGAAGGCGGATTTGCTCCGAACTTAAAATCGAACGAAGAAGCGCTGCAAACGATCATTGAAGCGATCGAAAAAGCCGGCTACAAACCAGGCGAACAAGTGATGCTCGCTATGGACGTTGCTTCGTCGGAGCTGTACAACAAAGAAGATGGCAAATATCATTTGGAAGGCGAAGGCGTCGTCAAAACATCAGAAGAAATGGTTGCTTGGTATGAAGAGCTTGTGTCGAAATATCCGATCATCTCGATCGAAGACGGACTTGACGAAAATGACTGGGAAGGCCATAAACTGCTTACTGAGCGCCTTGGCCACAAAGTGCAGCTCGTCGGTGACGACTTGTTTGTAACGAACACGAAAAAACTGGCCGAAGGCATTGAAAAAGGCGTCGGCAACTCGATTTTAATTAAAGTGAACCAAATCGGTACACTGACGGAAACGTTCGATGCCATTGAGATGGCCAAACGCGCCGGCTACACGGCGGTTGTGTCGCACCGTTCCGGTGAAACGGAAGACAGCACGATTGCCGATATCGCTGTCGCAACAAACGCTGGCCAAATCAAAACGGGAGCACCGTCGCGTACGGACCGCGTCGCAAAATACAACCAGCTGCTCCGCATTGAAGACGAACTTGGCCACACGGCTATTTACCAAGGCATTCGTTCGTTTTACAATTTGAAAAAATAACCGATAACAGAATCATTACAGGCACCTTTCGGCTGTTTGCCAAGAAAGGTGCCTTTTTTTGCGGCGGGCGAGGATAGCAAAGGGTCGCATCAAAAGCGCGTTATGAAGACTCCACATAGACCATCCCCTTGAGTATCGGAGGGATGTTCAAGGATGGAGTCGCCCTTGACCAACACCCGACAAAGGTGGGAAAGAATCGTCAAGGGCGGTGGAGACAAAAAGAAGGCAATCGTTTTCCCATATTACACCCATTACATACACAGTGATTGAATATTGGGTCTTGGGGATTTCAAACAAATCGGCGAATCATTTGGGCAACAAGCTTGTCACTTCTTTGTTCTGGTAAAGTTCTTTTTCATCTTCCGTACAACAATTAATACACTTAACTATTTTGAGAAGATCAATTTTGATTTGATTATATTTTTTAATTTTCTTGCAAATATTTCCCATGATTTCACTCTCATACTTAAACAATCACATCTTTGTCTCTAGAAGGCCGGTGAAAAACGAGGATACTTGAGAAATCGACGAAGCTGAATGAGAAACAAAAGCACGTTTTATCAAGGTTTCTGAATTTGAGAAAATATAGGTTTTACCTCGTTGCTAAGTAAATCACCGGGCTCCTAGAGATAAGTTGAAATTCCTTTTGAAGCTTCTTACTTCTTGTTTGTAGAAGAGCTTAAAAAACCAATGGGGACTGATAAAATAATGGAAGGTGAAATCGCACCCGAAGCCTGGTATGAGGGATGCTTAGTTTCCTATGGTTCTGGTAATGGGAAATATTGTTACCAAAATTACTTTGGAGCCAAGTGTAGAAGTGGAACACCAATTAACGCATTAGACCGATGCTGCCAAGCTTACGATCGTTGTTGGGCTAATTTTGGGAAAGGAGACGATGGTTGCGATTACGAATGATATCTCTGTGCATACGCTACTTATGATCCGGGCTGGTGGATGGTTGCCGAGTTTGGATTATTGTGCTCGCAAGGAAAATTAGGTAGCATTTTCTAAATGTTTTTATGAAAAGAGAAGGTCTATTCCAACCTTCTCTTTTCGTGCTCTTATCCTCCCATAACACGGGCTAAATAATAATAAAAACTCCAAAGACCTAAAGAACTAAGGCTACTTAACAAGACAGCAAGCGATAAAAATAGGTTGGCATTGGATTCCTTTCTATAACGAACTAGAAACATAATGGACAGGATGATACCAGCAACGAAAAAGGGTAGCCATACCAGCCATAAAGAACCGAAGGGGAACCCGGTATCTATGAGGTAACCCACTATAAAAACAAGATTGATAAATAAAATTACAGGAAGAATTATTTTCTTCATTTACACTTTCACCTTTTACTGGAAAATGGATTGAACAAAATCTTTTATATAATTTTAACAAAAATAGAAAGGTTTTAAATAGTTTTTTTATCTGTAGATGAGTATTTTTCATTATAATAATTTCCATGTCATAAGAGGTAAACAGGGTACTCCTTAGGCGACATGGAGCTGTTTTTTGATCGCATCAATGGGAATATCTTGCTTCGCAGCGTTATCAATGAACTCGACGATGCTGTGGCCTTTCCGCGATCGAAGCAACTCCAGCCCAGCGGAAAGGGTTTGTTGGGATTCGGCAATGCTGTACACGCAGGCTAAAGCACCACTGCCCCATACCGTTTCACCGCCCGAACATGGCGAACGCGGTATCCATCTAGCTTCAGTTGCTCTTTCGCCTGCCGGAAAGCGCATTCGCTCGTTCAACGCTGGGCATCGTAACGCGAGATGTCTTCGTCGCTAAGCTCCCGATCGGTGCTCAAGAAGACACGGAGATGGTCCGGAGTCATCGGCTGATCCGCCTTCTAAGCCAGCAGCACCACCGCGTCATCGAGGCCATGGATCGACCCCTCATAGCGATACACGCGGTAACGCTCCTGACCCACCGTGACGAGGCGGGGGCTTGAGGCTTGATATAGCGGGCCAACGACTTGGCTTGGATGGCGATGCCTTTCGGATCAAGAATCCGGTTCGTCTTGAGCATGGCGATGACATGGAATCCCTGTTTCAGGCAGGCTTCGATGAGTTCCTTGGACGGATACCATGAATCCATAAGCACATACATCGGACGAGCCCGTTTCCCTTTGAGCAAGGAAAGCATCTCGATTGCCAGGTCCATTTTGCTGGTTTCCACCTTTTTGTCATACAAGTGGAACGCGAACGGAAACGCTTGCGTGAAGGTGTGCACCATCAGCCAAACGAGCGAATGCCCCCAGACCATTTGATGATCTTTATGGGAGTCATGACAATCACATCCTTGAATGACGTGCGTTGCCCGTGACGAAGGCTTCGTTTTTTGGCAAATCGTATCATCCATCGAAAGGAAAAGGGGCTGATTGGGGTCCGTTTGGCCAGGCGTTCGATCTGGGGAAGAACCCGTTCTTGAAGCTTCTCAAACAGCCTTTCCTCGTTCCAAGGGCTTTTCGTGAAAATGAGTTTGCTTTTCGAAAAGGGCATGACTACGGAGTGGCGATCATGGATGCCGGGAGAAGTGTATGCCAGTGAAGCAGGAAAGAACAGGAAGCCATTGGACGTGCATGGACTCATGTGTGTCGTGAGCGATTGGGTCCCAAGCGATGAAAAAAGCGATTCAAGGGGTTTGCCCAGAGACGACACATGTGGTGGATTATTTTCATGTCATTCAGCTGTTTACCGATGTGTTAGAACGTTGTCGCAAATATGTGGACAAAGGGGGGCAAGAAACACGGAAATGTTCGTTACGTTTGCCGGTTATTGAGCCAATGCCTAGAGAAGTTGACGGAGGAAGAACGTCAAATCATAGGAGAATGGTGTAACGAAAGCGATGTGATTATTATGTGTTATAGTTGGAAGATATGGAATGGCTCGTCCATTTCTTTAACTAATGAGTATCCATGATGCTAGGATTGGCATCATGGATCTGTTTTTAGGGAATGATACGTATTTCTTAGTTTATCGGCTGAAACAGACGCCAACAACATCATCACAGCGGAATATACATGGGACGCATTGGGCCACCCGGTCACGATGACGAAAGGCGGAGCCACTTACTACTATCATTTGAACGGTCATGGAGATGTCGTGGCATTGACGGACGCAAGCGGAAATGTCGTTGTCCAATACGAGTATGACGCATGGGGCAACATTGTGAACCGGCGCGCTGGCGTTGGCGGCAGTCCGGGAAATCCGTATACATTGGGGGCTTGAGTTTGATACCATGCATGGAGTGACTTAAACAAAATGTCTTTGGCGTGATCGCGTCTCGAATCATCTCCTTCATGGTGTTCACTGCTTCGGCTGCGGCTATCTTTACTTTTGTACATGGGCGAGGCATCTCTCTTTTCGAAGCGGCATGAACACCTCTCATGCGGGCGCAAAACGATAGACGTGGGTGAGGTGGTGGTTTATACTATTTTTGAATCATTTGAATATTCAGGAGTGATAAGGATGGAACAAACCGTTGTTGAAACAAAGTACGGTCGGTTGCGCGGGGGAACAAATGAAGGGGTTTTCTATTGGAAAGGGATTCCGTACGCGAAAGCGCCGGTCGGTGAACGCCGTTTTTTGCCGCCGGAACCGCCCGATGCATGGGACGGAGTGCGTGAGGCGACATCGTTTGGACCGGTCGTCATGCAGCCGTCCGATTCGATGTTCAGCCAGCTGCTCGGACGGATGAATGAACCAATGAGCGAGGATGGGTTGTATCTGAACATTTGGTCACCGGCGGCGGATGGGAAGAAGCGCCCGGTATTGTTTTGGATTCATGGCGGCGCTTTTTTATTCGGCTCCGGTTCATTTCCATGGTATGATGGAACGGCGTTTGCCAAACACGGCGATGTCGTTGTCGTGACGATCAACTACCGGATGAGCGTGTTTGGCTTTTTGTATTTGGGAGATGCGTTTGGCGAAACGTATGCCCAGGCGGGAAATCTTGGCATATTGGATCAAGTGGCGGCGCTGCGCTGGGTGAAAGAGAACATTGAGGCGTTCGGCGGTGATCCGGACAACATTACGATTTTTGGCGAATCAGCCGGAGCGGCAAGCGTTGGCGTGCTGTTGTCGCTTCCGGAAGCAAGCGGGCTGTTTCGACGCGCTATATTGCAAAGCGGATCGGGTTCGCTTCTTCTTCGTTCTCCGGAGACGGCGATGGCTCTGACTGAACGCATTTTAGAACGTGCCGGCATCCGTCCGGGTGACCGCGATCGGCTGCTGTCGATTCCAGCAGCAGAGCTATTGCAGGCGGCGATGTCGCTCGGCCCAGGAATCACGTACGGTCCGGTGGTTGACGGACATGTGTTGCGACGCCATCCGATCGAAGCGCTCCACGACGGGGCAGCAAGTGATATTCCAATCCTAATTGGCGTGACGAAAGACGAATACAATTTGTTTTCATTGACTGATCCGTCATTGACAAGACTCGAAGAAAAAGAACTGCTTGACCGGATGAACCGTGAGGTCGGGCCTATTCCGGAGGAGGCGGTACGCTATTACGCGGAAACAGCGGATCGGTCGGCACCCGCGTGGCAAACATGGCTGCGCATCATGACGTACCTTGTTTTTGTCGACGGAATGTTGCGAACGGCGGATGCCCAAGCAGCGCAAGGGGCGAATGTGTACATGTATCGGTTTGATTATGAAACGCCGGCGTTCGGTGGACAACTGAAAGCGTGCCATACGCTCGAGTTGCCGTTTGTGTTTCATAACCTCCATCAGCCCGGTGTCGAGAATTTCGTCGGCAACCGACCAGAGCGTGAGGCGATTGCCAGCGAAATGCATGGTGCCTGGCTTTCGTTCGCCCGCACCGGCAACCCGAACGGCGCTCATTTACCAGAGAAGTGGCCCGTATACACAAAAGAGCACAAACCGGTGTTTGTCTTTTCGGCTGCGAGCCATGTGGAAGACGATCCGTTCGGTCGCGAACGGGAAGCGTGGCAAGGACGCCTTTGACGAAAAAATCCATAAGCAACATGTGTCCTTCGTCTGAACACGATCAAGGTACGCGCATTTTCGCGGAAAAGACCGTGGGCAAACGTTCGCCTTTACCTCTAAAAGGAATGACTCAACGTGTCTGCACTTCACAGGAAAGAGGACGAAACGGTTGGTTTTCAGAATAGGAAAAGGTGTCCCGTTTTTTGGGACACCTTCTTCTATGTATCGCTCAATCATTTGCTTCTGTGGCAGGAAGCCCGAATCGCTCGGCGAGTGCCGGATCACGATCGATCGCCTCAATCAGTTTCCGCATGACGTTCACATCAAACGTAAAATTCGAACCGATTGGCGAGGTGACGAAAATTTTCCCTTCTTTCGCCTCGCGTGCTCGTTTAAATTGATAGCCGTCAATCGCAATGACGACTCGTTCGTCTGGCCTTGCCATTAGGAATCCCTCCATCGCTGTTTTTTCTTTCATTGTACTTGATTTTGAGGATGAACACCAACGTTCATGCCATGCTCTTAAGGATAACGGATGGGAGAGCGTTAGAGGGCGGTGAATTTCATCAAGAACGTGGCACAAAACGACATTTTTTCATTATAGACGCCTTGATGTTTGGAATGATCGGAAAAGGCGATTGTTAGGCGGGGATCATGATCCACTAGCAGATGAAAGTGAAGAGCAACGAAATGGTCTCTTTGTTTCACAACAAATGAATTGGTGCCATTCAAGGCGGAGACAGGTGAGGCAGTTGCTGCAAACGATAATGTATGGTATAGTAAAAATATTGCAACGTAGGTCGTTGGAGGTGTCAGGCATGCATGCCTTGCTTGTGACGTTGCTTGTCATTGTATCGATTGCGCTGATTGCGATTGTGTTGTTGCAGTCAGGCCGAAGTGCTGGGCTGTCGGGGGCGATTACCGGCGGTGCCGAGCAGCTGTTTGGCAAACAGAAAGCGCGCGGGCTTGATGCAGTGTTTCAGCGCGTGACGGTCGTGTTGGCCATTTTGTTTTTTGTGCTGACGATTCTCGTCGCATATGTCCAACCATCATAAGCGAAAAGCGGGGGGCGGTCCTTACAAAAACGGGCTGCCTTTTCTATTTCATCTAGAGAGGAAGGAGAACGATGATGAAAATTGTTCCGCCAAAACCGTTTTTCTTTGAAGCCGGTGAGCGTGCCGTTTTGCTTTTGCATGGATTTACCGGAAACTCCGCTGATGTTCGGATGCTCGGACGCTTTCTCGAATCAAAAGGCTACACGTGCCATGCGCCGATTTACAAAGGGCATGGCGTGCCGCCGGAAGAGCTCGTCCATACCGGTCCGGACGATTGGTGGCAAGATGTGATGAACGGTTATCAGTTTTTGAAAAACAAAGGATATGAAAAAATCGCGGTTGCTGGGTTGTCGCTTGGAGGCGTATTTTCCTTAAAATTAGGTTACACTGTACCTATAGAAGGAATTGTGACCATGTGCGCACCGATGTACATCAAAAGCGAAGAAACGATGTATGAAGGTGTGCTTGAGTATGCGCGCGAATATAAAAAACGGGAAGGAAAATCGGCAGAACAAATCGAACAGGAAATGGAACGGTTCAAACAAACGCCGATGAAAACATTAAAAGCGCTGCAAGCGTTGATCGCCGATGTGCGCGAGCAACTGGATTTGATTTACGCGCCGACGTTTGTCGTTCAAGCGCGCCATGACCACATGATCAACCCGGACAGCGCCAACATCATTTATAACGAAATTGAATCGCCGGTCAAGCAAATCAAATGGTACGAACAATCCGGTCATGTTATTACGCTTGATCAAGAAAAAGAGCAGTTGCATGAAGATATTTATGCGTTTCTTGAGTCGTTAGATTGGTAACGACGGAAAGGAGGAGAGGGCCGATGGATCACGCATTGGCCGAACGAATTTTAACGTTTATGCGCGACGAGGCGTACAAGCCGCTGACAGTTCAAGAGCTCGAAGAAGCGTTTGGGATCACGGAGGCGGACGAATTTAAAACGTTCGTTAAAACGCTTGTCGCCATGGAAGAGGAAGGGCTTGTCGTTCGGACACGCAGCAACCGCTACGGTGTGCCTGAACGGATGAATCTCGTGCGCGGTAAAGTGACTGGCCATGCGAAAGGATTTGCCTTCGTCACGCCGGAAGAACCGGGAATGGACGACATTTTCATCCCGCCGTCGGAGCTGAAAAATGCCATGCACGGCGACACGGTGCTCGTACGCGTCCAATCCGAGTCCGGCGGAGCGCGCCGCGAAGGGACGATCGTCCGCATTTTGGAGCGCGGGGTGAAAGAAGTCGTCGGTACATATACGGAAAGCAAATATTTCGGCTTTGTCATCCCCGATGATAAGCGGATCGTCAACGATATTTTCATCCCGAAAAATGCGGCGAACGGGGCGGTCGAAGGGCATAAAGTCGTCGTCCGGCTCACATCATACCCGGAAGGACGAATGAGCGCCGAAGGGGAAGTCGTCCAAATTCTTGGCCATAAAAACGACCCGGGCGTCGATATTTTATCGGTCATCTATAAGCACGGCTTACCGCTTCAGTTTCCGGATGATGTCATCGATCATGCCAATCGTGTTCCTGATGTGATTACGGAAAAGGATCTCGAGGGGCGCCGCGACTTGCGCGGTGAGATGATCGTCACCATCGACGGCGAAGATGCGAAAGACTTGGACGATGCGGTGACCGTGACAAAACTTGAGAACGGAAACTATAAACTGGGCGTCCATATTGCCGATGTGAGCCATTATGTCGAAGAAGGCTCGCCGATTGACCGCGAAGCGTACGAACGCGGAACGAGCGTCTATTTGGTCGATCGTGTCATTCCGATGATTCCGCACCGGTTGTCGAACGGCATTTGCTCGCTCAACCCGAAAGTCGACCGGTTGACGCTATCGTGTGAAATGGAAATCACCCCGCAAGGCGAAGTCGTCAGTCATGACATTTTCCAGAGCGTCATCCGCACGACGGAACGGATGACATATTCTGACGTCAATAAAATTTTGGTCGATAAAGATGAGGCGTTGCGTGAAAAATACGCGCCGCTTGTGCCGATGTTTGAACTCATGGCTGAGCTCGCCGACATTTTGCGAACGAAGCGGATGAAGCGCGGGGCGATCGATTTCGATTTTAAAGAAGCGAAAGTGCTCGTTGATGAAAACGGCAAGCCATATGACGTCGTTTTGCGCGAGCGATCCGTTGCCGAGCGGCTCATTGAAGAGTTTATGTTGGTGGCGAACGAAACGGTCGCCGAGCATTTCCATTGGCTCAACGTGCCGTTTATGTACCGCGTCCATGAGGATCCGAAGCCGGAGAAACTGCAGCGCTTTTTGGAATTCATTACGAACTTCGGCTATGTCGTCAAAGGGACGGGCAACCAAATCCATCCGCGCGCCTTGCAGCAAATTCTCGAAGCGGTGCGCGGCGAACCGGAAGAAATGGTCATTTCCACCGTCATGCTCCGGTCGATGAAGCAAGCCCGTTATGACGCGGAAAGCCTTGGCCATTATGGCTTGTCCACCGAGTTTTACACCCATTTTACGTCCCCGATCCGCCGCTATCCGGACTTAATCGTCCACCGGTTGATTCGGACGTATCTCATTAACGGACAGATGGATCCTGACACCCAGCAAAAATGGGCGGAAAAGCTGCCTGACATCGCCGAACATGCGTCCAACATGGAACGGCGCGCCGTCGAGGCTGAGCGTGAAACCGATGACTTAAAGAAAACAGAGTTTATGGAAGATAAAATCGGGATGGAATTTGACGGCATCATTAGTTCCGTCACGAACTTCGGTTTGTTTGTCGAGCTCCCGAATACGATCGAAGGGTTGGTGCACGTCAGCTATTTAACGGACGATTATTACCGTTACGACGAGCGCAACTATGCCATGGTCGGCGAGCGGACGGGGAAAATGTACCGCATCGGTGATGAAATTACCGTCCGCGTCATTAACGTCAACAAAGACGAACGAATCGTTGATTTTGAAATCGTCGGCATGAAAGGGCGCCGCCCGCCGAAAGCGAAAGCGGCACCGGTTGTCATTGAAGGGAAAAAGCAAAAGAAAGCAAAGGCACAAGCGAAAAAGAACAACGCTGGCCGCAATGCCAAAGCGAAAAAGAAGAAAAAGAAAAAACGGTGAGGAAAAGCCGAGCAGGCGGCTTTTCCTTCTTTTTCGTTTTTGGTACAATAAAAGCGCTACAAATGAGGAGGAGGACGTTCATGCCAAAAGGGGAAGGAAAAGTCATCGCGCAAAACAAAAAAGCGCGCCATGATTATTTTATTGAAGAAACGTATGAAGCGGGGCTTGTTTTGCAAGGGACGGAAATTAAATCGATCCGCAACGGACGGGTGAACTTAAAAGATTCGTTCGCCAAAGTGGAAAAAGGGGAAGTATTTCTCCATAATATGCATATTAGTCCGTATGAACAAGGCAACCGCTACAACCATGATCCGCTGCGGACGCGCAAGCTCCTCCTGCACCGCCGCGAAATCAACAAACTGATCGGCTACACGAAAGAGCAAGGGTATACGCTCGTACCGCTGAAATTGTATATCAAAAACGGCTTTGCCAAAGTGGAACTTGGCGTCGCCAAAGGGAAGAAAAAATACGACAAGCGCGAAGACATGAAGCGGAAAGAAGCGCAGCGAGAAATCGAGCGGGCGTTCCGTGAGCGGCAAAAAATTTAGCGCATATTTCCATTGAAAATGCGCTCAGCCATGATATAATAAGAGTACGAAAGCCAGTGATTCATGCTTAAGCTCCGATCTTTCTTCGCAACCGCGGGGACGATCCGGATTCGACAGGGGTAGGTCGAGCTTAAGCGGCGAGCCGAGGGGGACGTCCTCGTAAAAACGTCACCTAAAGATAACTGGCAAAGAAAACTACGCTTTAGCTGCCTAATTGCTGCAGCTAGCTCCTCCCGCCATCGCCCGTGTGGCGTCCGAGGGGTTCATATGAAGCGGGCTACGCCCAAATCCGCCGCCTGAGGACGAGGGAAGAGACGAACCAGGCTAGCCGTCGGGAGGCCTGTCGGTAGGCGGAACGAACGGCGAAGCAAAATATACCGACTACGCTCGTAGATGCTTAAGTGGCGATGCCTCTGGACGTGGGTTCGACTCCCACCGTCTCCATTCATTTGATGTCGTAAGTGCCAAAATCCTTGATTAAGGGTTTTGGCACTTTTTGATTTTGAAGCTATTTCTCGAAAGCGACGGATCTCTCACTGTAGAAAACGGATCTCTCACTGTAGAAAAAAGAAAGAGCGAATGGAGAACATCCGTCGTTTTCTTCATTCGCTCTTTTTTGGACATTCCGGTTTATGATGCGTTAGGCATTCGCAGCTGCTTTTAAAGCCTCTTCAATCGCATGTTCGAGATCGATGATGGAATCTGTAGGTTCAAATCGTTTCAGGACTTGTCCGTTGGCATCCACTAAAAATTTGGTAAAGTTCCAACGAATGTTCTTGCCGTCAAGGAAGAATGGGTTGATTTCTTGAATTTTCGTTTTCAGCATTTTCTCTTCCAAATTAACACCGAACTCGCGACAATCTGCTTGTTCTTTTAAGTATTGGAAAAGCGGATGGGCGTGTTCTCCGTTGACATCAATCACTTCAAAAATAGGGAACGTTACACCGAATTTGACTTTACACATCGTTGCCGTCTCTTGGCCGTTTTCAGGATTTTGCTCTGCAAACTGATTGCTTGGAAAACCTAAAATCACGAATCCTTGATGGGCAAACTTTTTATACAATCTTTGTAAATCTTCAAATTGATATGTAAAACGGCAGTGGTTTGCTGTGTTCACAATTAACATCGTTTTATTTCGGTATGTTTCCATGGATAAGATTTCACCATTAGGCTTTTTTACTAGATAATCATAAATCGTTGTCATCAGCCATCCCCTTCTGAAGAATGATTTTTATCTAATGATTAGTATATCTTTCCTCTATGTTCCTTCAACTAATATGCAACGACTTAAAGATAGGAATGATGAGCCGCTCCCGCTTCTACAAATGAGAAAGGTTCATTAAGGCATACACACGAAAAAACGCATCAAAGAAAGCCTCTTTTTCCTTTGCGGATGAAGAGGCTTTTTTATATTTACTGTTTTGTCGTGTCATTGATGCGAAACGCCCCGTAACGCGCTGCTTGACCGGGCTTGGTTGTTGTCATGTTTTCGGTGGGGCTTCATACGTATAAAGAGGAACGATTTTTTACTTTAGTTTATAAGGAGGAACAGCGCATGAACCAACCGTATGCGTCCCCTCAGCTCGTTTCGCTCATTGATCCTTATGTATATCATGCTCTTCAATCACTGCTCGGTCAACAGGTGGTAGTGGAAACGACTCGGAATTCGCTGCTTGGCACGTTGAGAGACGTCAAGCCGGATCATCTCGTGCTTACGGCTCATCAAAAGGTGTATTATATTCGCTTGGCGCAAGTCGTTTCCGTTCACCTTGGCGACGTGGGGAAAGGAGGAGCATACCGTGGTGTTTCAGAGGATTGATCGGTTGGCCATCGAATTGCCGCCACCGAAGTACGCAGACGCGAATGCGGCGGCCGCTGTTCAAGAGCTGCTAGGCGGCCGCTTTGGGGAAATGTCCACGTTGAACAATTATTTGTTTCAGTCATTCAACTTTCGGCAAAAATCAAAACTGCGCCCGTTTTACGAGCTGGTGGCGAGCATTACGGCGGAAGAATTCGGCCATGTCGAGCTTGTCGCCAATACGATCAACCTTTGTTTGACTGGGACCACCCATCCCGGCGATCCCGATTGTACACCGATGAGAGAGGCAAAAGACAAACGCAATTCGTATCATTTCATCGCCACTGCGCAAACCGCCTTTCCTGGTGATTCCATGGGCAATCCGTGGAAGGGAGAGTATGTGTTCAACAGTGGCAACTTGATTTTGGATTTGCTTCATAACTTTTTCTTGGAATGCGGCGCGCGCACGCATAAAATGCGCGTGTATGAAATGACGAACCATCCGACTGCCCGTGAGATGATCGGCT
Organism: Geobacillus sp. FSL K6-3411; assembly: GCF_037965715.1. NCBI lineage: Bacteria > Bacillati > Bacillota > Bacilli > Caryophanales > Anoxybacillaceae > Geobacillus > Geobacillus sp. FSL K6-3411. Next base: position 3,151,362 of record NZ_CP150187.1, on the reverse strand, counting down.
ACTTGTTGGTGCGGGGCGGTGTTCATATTTTAGCGTATGCGAAAGCATTGGAAGTGGCGACTGGCGTTGATGTGAAGAAGATGTTGCCGATCCCGAAGTTAGATAACCGGGCGTTCGATGAAGCGCGCAAATATGAAGACCAAGGCCTCCATCGCCGTTTGTATACGTTCAGCGATCGATATTACAAGGAGATCGCCCGCATTTGGCATGGGACGCATCCGAGTGACGGACAGCCGCTAGAAGTGGTGGAAGGCGCCCCGCAAGGAGGAACGATTCCAGATTTGGATGCCGTGCCGGAAGAATTTGCCCCTGGCATTTCCATGGAAGACTTTTTGGACATTGGCAAGCGGCTGATGCGTTCGGCTGGGTTGTAGAAAAGCTGTTTGCGCTCATCCATCACCATCTTTAGGCATGGACGGATCGAGGGGCCCCTATATACACGAGCCCCTCTTTTTTTCTATGCGCATCGATCCCACGGTATGACCATGCGCATTCCCTCGGCAGTTGGCTTTCTCCCACTTGGCATCGGATCTCGATTGCTCCTCTCTGCCTCATTTCGTTTCACACATGTTGCTTTTTTTCGTTCATGATGGGCATGGCGACGGTTTGTTGCAACAGGTTGAGAAAATGATGGACGCTTTTGGGCACATAGCGCTGTCGATCGATGATGACGGCGGCTTCTGCTTTCATTGATGAGTCAACAATTGGGAGGACGCGAATGCCAGGAAGACGAAACAAGGAAACGGTTGACTGTGGCACAATGGTAGCGCCCATGCCTTGGGCGACAAGGGAAAGCAAAATGGTTGCATCCGGGCATTCGCATAGAACGTTTGGCTCAAACCCATGACGGCGGCATTCCTCGACGACCCGTTCGTACTGTCCGGCACCGTGTACACGGTGAAGAAGGAGGAGCGGCCACTCTGCAAAATCGCGCATCGATAAGGAAGAGCGGCTCAATGCCCAATGCTCAGGCAAGACGGCGACATAACGGTCGCTTGGCAGCGGAATGATGTCGTAATGAGACGAATCGATCGGTAGGCGGACAATGCCGATGTCAATGTGCCGCTCTTGAAGAAGCTGGCAAATGGAAAACGTATCTCCTTCGCGAAGATGAAACGTGACGTTCGGAAACTGTTCGTGGAATTGGCGGATCGTTTGAGCCAAATAGGAAAAGCACGATTTGACGCAGCCGACAGCCAATGTTCCCGTTGCCCCTGTTTCGATTTCTTTCACTTCCGCGATGGCGTCATCTAGCTGGTGCAACAGTTGTTTCGCCTTTTCGTAAAACAATTTGCCCGGTGCGGTGAGTTCCATTTTTTTCGCTTTCCGGTCAAACAATGGGACGCCGAGCTTTTCTTCGAGTTGCTTCAACTGTTGGCTGAGCGGCGGCTGAGCGATATGAAGTTTTTGTGCCGCCTTCGTGATTTGTCCCTCTTCGGCGATGGTAACGAAGTATTTTAGCTGTTTCACATCGATCATGTCCGTGTCTCCTTTCTCTACCGCTTCTATATATTTTTCATATAGAATAGTTGATTCTTTTTGTATTTTTCATATATGAAATCATATGTTATATTAATTTTGAACATTCTGAATGATAGCGCTTACTTCATCTATTATACTTGAAAATGGGAGGAATGAAAATGCCAGCCAAAACAGGAAATCAGTATATGGAGAGGCTGAAGCAGGCGAAAAGCAGCGTGTACATTCATGGGGAAAAAGTCGAAGATGTCACCGTCCACCCGGCGTTTCGCAATGTCGTTCGCTCCATGGCGGCGCTGTACGACCGGCAATATGAAAAGCCGGACAAGATGTTGTATCGGTCGCCGACAACCGGACAGTTGGTCGGGATGACGTTTATCCAGCCGACCACGATCGATGAGCTCATCGCCCGCCGCGAAGCAACGCAAGAGTGGGCGCGGATGTCGGCCGGAATGATGGGGCGCTCGCCGGATTACTTAAACGCCGAAGTGATGGCGATGGGCATCGCCAATGATTTGTTTGCCGAAGACGACCCGATGTTTGCCGAGAATGCGAGAAACTATTATGAATATGCGCGGGAAAATGACATCAGCTTGACCCATACGCTCATCCATCCGCAAATGAACCGCGCCAAGGCGCTTCACGAGCAAAAAGACGCCGATGTGCCGCTCCATTTGGTGGAACGGCGAAAAGACGGCATCATCGTCAGCGGTATCCGTCTGTTGGCGACGCAAGGTGGAATCACAGATGAAATTTTAGTGTTCCCGTCTACGGTGAAAAAATCGACAGCCGGTGAAGATCCGTATGCGCTCGCCTTTGCCATCCCGAACAATACGCCGGGGGTGAAGTTCATTTGCCGCGAGGCGTTCGATTACGGGCGCAGCACGTGGGATCATCCGCTCGCGTCTCGATTTGAAGAAGGCGATGCGATCGTTTCGTTTGAAAACGTGTTTGTGCCATGGGAGCGCGTCTTTGTTTGCGGCAATTCGTCGATTTGTAACCGGACGTTCCGTGAAACGAATGCGGTCGTTCATATGTCCCATCAAGTTGTGGCGAAAAACATCGTCAAAACGGAGTTTTTGCTTGGGGTTACCCTTTGTCTCATTGAAGCAATCGGCATTGGTGAGTTTCAACATGTGAAGGACAAAGGGGCGGAAATCATGCTTGCTCTCGAAACGATGAAAAGCCACTTGTACCGGGCTGAGCATAACGCAAAGCCAGATCGTTGGGGAACGATGACACCGGATTTTGCCGCTTTGGATGCTGCGCGCAACTGGTATCCGCGCGTGTATCCGCGTTTGGTGGAAATCATCCGCATTTTAGGGGCGTCCGGCTTGATGGCGATTCCGACGGAAGCAGATTTTGAACATGAAGAAATTGGGGACATCGTCCGCCGGGCAATGCAAGGGGCGACGGTGGACGGTTATGAACGTGTCCAACTGTTCCGGCTGGCTTGGGATTTGACGATGAGCGCGTTCGGTGCGCGGCAGACGCACTATGAATATTACTTTTTCGGTGACCCCGTGCGGATGGGGATGGCCTATTTCGACGGCTATGAAAAAGAGTCGTATAAACAGTTTGTGCAAGAATTTTTGCGTACGAAAAAAAGTGTTTCGATTCCGTTGAACAGCGATCATTGATTAGAGGGGGAGAGGAACAATGACGTTTTCCATCATTCGTTGTGCTCGCGCGGTGCTGCATGTGACTGATTTGGCCGCGTCGCGTGACTTTTACGAACGGGTGCTTGGATTTGTCGTGACGGAAGCGGATCGTGAGCATATCTATTTGCGCGGGTTGGAAGAATATCACCACCATAGCTTAGTGCTGAAAAAAGCGTCGCGTCCGGCGGTTGAAGCACTTAGCTACAAAGTCGGTTCCGAGCAAGAACTCGAAGCGCTGTACGAATGGTTTGCGGCGCAACAGCTGAACCCGAGATGGCTTGAGGACGGCTCGCAGCGTGCCATCGGACGGGCGTTTCGCGTCCAAGACCCATTAGGGCTGCCGCTTGAGTTTTTCGCGCATATGGAGAAAACCGAGCGGTTGTTGCAGCGCTATGACTTGTATCGCGGTGCCCGCGTCCAACGCATTGACCATTTCAACTGCGCAATAACGGATGTCCAGAAAGGATACGATTTTTACGTCCGCGGTTTAGGTTTTGCCTGCTCAGAATATACGGAAACAAAGGATGGCAAGCTGTGGGCGGCTTGGCTGCATCGGAAGCAAAATGTCCATGATTTGGCGCTCATGAACGGGAAAGGTCCGCGCCTTCATCATATCGGTTTTTGGCTGCCGGATCCGCTCAGCCTGATTCATGCGTGCGATGTGCTGGCGGCATCGGGATATAGCTCCAGCATTGAACGGGGGCCGGGGCGGCATGGGTTATCCAATGCGTTCTTTGTCTATTTGCGTGACCCGGACGGCCATCGAATCGAGTTGTATAACGGTGATTATTTGACGAGCGATCCGGATTTTCCGCCGATTCGCTGGGATTTGGACGATCCGCGGCGTCAGACGTTTTGGGGGCATGCGGCGCCGGATAGTTGGTTTGAAGAGGCGTCGGACATGTTGGACGTCCATAGCGGCGAACCGATTGAACCGAACGAACCGACGTTGCAGAAAGTGAAACCGACCTTTTTGATCTAACAAAAATCATATATGATTTTATAGTTGATTTGATATATATTATTCTGTATAATGTGATTAAGATTCTGAAAAATCAGTCCATTAGGAGGCAAGGGGGATGGCATACCGCGAGGTGAAAGAGCGGCTGCGCGGCTCGATTGCGCCGGTCGTCACGCCGTTTGATGAAGAAGGAAACGTTGATTTGACCACGTTGACGTCGCTCATTGATTGGCATATAAAAAGCGGCACACACGGCATTTCGGTGACGGGAACATCCGGCGAACCGAGCTCGCTGACGCTTGACGAGCGAAAACAAGTGATGGAAACAGCGAAAAAGGCGGTCGCCGGGCGCGTGCCGTTCGTGCCGGGGACAGGCTCGACGAACCATGCAGAAACGATCGAGTTGACCAAATTTGCGCAAGAGATTGGGGCCGATGCCGCCATGGTCATCGTCCCGTATTACAACCGCCCGTCCCAGCAGGCGCTGTATAAGCATTTTAAGGCGGTGGCTGAGTCGGTTGACATTCCCATCATCGTCTACAATATCCCAGGGCGTACGGCGGTCAATTTGGAAGTTAAAACGTTGGCGCGGCTCGTCGAGGACTGCCCGAACATTATCGGGGTGAAGGAGTCCAACAAAGATTTCGAACATGTCAATCGGGTGCTATGGCATTGCGGGCGCGATTTTCTACTGTTCTCCGGCATCGAGCTGTTGTGCTATCCGATGTTGGCGATCGGCGGCGCCGGTTCGATCAGCGCAACGGCCAACGTGGTGCCGCAGAAGGTAGCCGAGCTGCATGATGCTTGGTTTGACGGCGACGTCAAGCGGGCGCAAGACCTTCACTTTGAACTGATGGAGCTCAATGATGTGCTGTTTATTGAAACGAACCCAGGACCGGTAAAGGCAGCGCTTGGCATGTTGGGAAAAATCACCCCGAAGCTTCGTCTGCCGCTTGATTTGCCGAGTGAAGAGCACCAGGAACAAATCCGCCGCACGCTCGTCAAATATGGGTTGTTGACTGAGGCGGCACAGCAGCCGGCGAAATAAGCGTTGCCGGCTGTTCCGCCTGAAGGAAGGCGGGCGGCGCGCCCACCGGTCTTGACATGGAGAGGCTGTGACGTTGATTACCGCGATGGAAGGGAGAGAGGCGATCGTGAATGTGCGGCTGCGCCTGGCCGGACGGCGGCATTCGATTGAGGCGGAAGTGGACTGGCGCGGCGGGACGGTGACGTTGGACAGACGAACATCGCGCATCGATGAATGGGAGTGGGATGCGCCGGAAGTCGGTGCCGTGTATGGGGTGGCGCTCAATGATCGACGGGAATGGGAGGCGATGGCCGAGGCGATGACCGCCCCGCCGTATCGGAAGCCACCGGAAGGTCCGGTGCTGTATATGAAGCCGGCCAATACGATCAACGCCCATCGGAGGCCGGTCGTTCTCCCGTCCGGCGTCAACCGGCTTCGCACCGCTCCAGCGATCGGCCTTGTCATCGGGCGGACGGCCGCGCGCGTCCGTCCTGAGGGGGCGCTCGATGTCGTATTCGGCTATACGATTGTAAACGATTTGTCCATCCCGCATGAGCAGCTGTACCGCCCGGCGGTGAAGGAGCAGGCGCGCGACGGGTTCACTCCGATCGGTCCATGGGTGGTGCCAAAAGAGGAAACCGTGCCGCTGTCGTCGTTGGCGGCACGCGTATATGTAAACGGCCGTCTTGTTCAATGCGTCGATCTCCGTCGTTTTCGGCGCCCGCCTGAACAATGGCTCGCGGACGTGACCGAGTTTATGACGCTTGAGCAGGGCGATGTGCTGTTTTTCAGCTGGCCGGCCGACGCCCCGCTCGTTTCGGCAGGGGATGTGGTGCGCATCGAAATGGACGGGATCGGCGCGTTGGAAAATCCGATCGTTGCCGAAGAAGGGGGAGAAGGGGAATGAAGCAGGCGCGCGTCGCGTGGAACGGAACGGTGACCGAAGCCGAGCCGCTTGACAGCGGCCGCCTTCTTCTGCCGGATGGAACGATCGTCGATGAGCATGAGGTGATGTGGCTTCCCCCGGTCGAGCCGCGCACGATCGTGGCGCTTGGGTTGAATTACGCGGATCATGCCGGGGAGTTGTCGTTTGCCGTTCCGAAAGAGCCGCTTTTCTTTTTCAAAGGGAAAAACACGCTAATCGGCCACCGCGGCCGCACCGTCCGGCCGGCAGGGGTTGACATGATGCATTACGAATGCGAACTCGCCGTGGTCATCGGCCGCCCGGCTCGTCGAGTGAAGGCAGAACAGGCGTATGATTACATTTGGGGGTACACGATTGCCAACGATTACGCTGTTCGCGATTACTTGGAAAATTACTACCGACCGAATTTTCGCGTTAAAAACCGTGACCGAACAACGCCGCTCGGCCCGTGGATTGTCAGCCATGAGGAAGTTGGCGATCCGATGGCGCTGGCGTTGCGGACGTATGTCAATGGAGCGCTCGTGCAGGAAGGATATACAGGCGATATGATTTTTTCCATTCCATATTTGCTTGAATATATTACGAGTTTTATGACGCTCGCGCCAGGCGATCTGATTTTGACCGGCACACCGAAAGGGGCGGTGAACGTTCAGCCCGGCGATGAAGTCGTCGCGGAAATTGAGCGTATCGGCCGGCTCATCAATTACATTGAATAACCAGCATCCAACGATGCGCGAACCATTCAGTTAAAGAGCACGGGGCCTTTTCAGAACGAAAGGGAGGAAGCGCGATGCCGCACTTTGTTTTGGAATATACGGACAATCTTGGCGAAGAGGCCGACATTCGCGGCTTGCTGACGAAAATCAATCAAGCATTGATACGCCGGAGCGATTGGTTTCCGATCGGCGGCATCCGTTCACGAGCCATCCGGCTTCATGAGTATTGTGTGGCGGATGGCTCCCATGATGATGCTTTTGTGCATGGGACGCTGAAAATCGGTGCCGGTCGCCCAGAGGCAGTGAAAAAAGCAGTCGGCGATGAACTGTTTGCGATTATGAAAGACCATTTCGCCCCGCTGTTTGCCAAGCGGTATTTGGCGTTGTCGCTCGAGTTATATGAATTCAGCGAGGCGGGGACGTACAAGCATAACAACATTCATGCGCGTTATCGAACAACGCCGTAGCAGAGGGGGAGACGAATGGCAACGCAACCGAACGTGCTTCATTATATTAATGGGCAGTTTGTCGAAAGTGCGAACGGCGCGTTTTTTGACAACATAAACCCTTTTACGAATGAACCGATTAACCAAGTGGCGGAAGGGAACAAAGAAGATATCGATGCGGCGGTCCGGGCTGCGAAGGACGCGTTTGATGGCGGCCCGTGGCGGACGATGCCGGTCGAGGAGCGGCTTCGTTACGTGCTTCGCATCGCTGAGTTGATTGAACGGTATAAAGAAGAGATCGCCTACTTAGAGGCGCTCGACACCGGCATTCCGATCAGCCAAGCGAAAAAACAGGCTGCCCGTGCGGCGGAAAACTTCCGTTTTTACGCCGAAATGGTAAAAACGCGCCTTGTCGGTGAGGCGTATCACGTCAATGGACAGTTTTTAAACTATACGGTCTATAAACCGGTCGGAGTCGCGGGGCTGATCACACCATGGAATACGCCGTTTATGCTTGAGACGTGGAAAGTTGCCCCGGCGCTCGCAACCGGCAATACGGTCGTCTTGAAACCGGCTGAGTGGTCGCCGTTGACGGCTAATAAACTGGCAGAAATCATCGATGAAGCCGGATTGCCTGCCGGAGTGTTCAACGTTGTGCATGGATTTGGTGAGACAGCGGGTGCTGCGCTTGTTGCCCATCCGGACGTGCGCCTCATATCCTTCACCGGGGAGACGACAACCGGCATGGAAATCATCCGCAACAGTGCCGCGACGTTGAAGAAAACGTCGATGGAACTTGGCGGCAAGTCACCGCTCATCGTCTTTGCCGACGCGGACATGGAACGGGCGCTCGATGCGGCAGTGTGGGGCGTGTTTTCGCTCAATGGCGAACGGTGCACCGCCAATTCGCGATTGTTGTTGGAACAATCGATATATGATGAGTTTGTGGAACGGCTGAAACAGCGCGTCGATCAAATCGTCATCGGCGATCCGATGAATCCGGCGACCGAGCTGGGTCCGCTCATTCATCGCGCCCACTGGGAGCGGGTGAACCGCTACATTGAGATCGCCAAGCAAGAAGGAGCGGACGTTTACGCCGCACGCGTGCCGGAAGGATTGGAAAAAGGCAATTTCGTGCCGCCGACGCTGCTGCTTGGCTGTCATAATCGCATGAAGGTGGCGCAAGAAGAAATCTTTGGCCCCGTGATGGCGGTCATGGCGTTTGCTGATGAACAAGAGGCGATCCGGTTGGCAAATGATGTGAAATACGGGCTAGCAGCATACGTCTGGACGAACGATATGAAGCGTGGACACCGCGTCGCCCAAGCGATCGAAAGCGGGATGGCGTGGGTCAACTCGCCAAACGTCCGCGATTTGCGCATTCCATTTGGTGGGACAAAATATAGCGGCATCGGCCGAGAAGGCGGGCATTACAGCTTTGACTTTTACACGGAAGTGCAAGTTGTCCATGTCGCCGTCGGCGACCCGCCGATTCCTTCATTCGGCAAAACGAAGCCTTCATCCGCCTTATCGGTCGAACAGAAATAACTGCTAGCGAACATATATGGCATGGTATATGATAAACGTATGGAAGCAAAAGCGAAAAACAAGACACAGTTGGCGTATGAGTATATTTTGTCCCACATCGAAAGCGGCGCCTACGGGCCAGGATATCGTGTCGTCATCGATCAAATTGCTCGCGAGTTGGGGTTAAGCAGCATCCCGGTGCGCGAGGCGATCCGCCAGCTTGAGGCGGAAGGATTGGTCGAGTTTAAGCCGTATGCTGGCGCCGTTGTCAGCACGATTAACGAGAAAGAATACGTGGAAACCTTGTCTGTGTTGGCGGTTTTAGAGGGCTATGCGACGGCGCTCGGCTCCGCTAAACTAACGAAGGAGGCGATCAAGCAGCTGGAACAGTTGAACGAGCAGATGGAGCGAGCGCTGGAAGAGCTGGAGCTGGAACGGTTCAGCGAGCTGAACTATGCGTTCCATTCTTTGATTTATTCGCACTGTGGCAATGCGTATTTAGAAGAGCAAATCAAGCAAATTTGGCAGCGCATGAAGCGCATTCGCGCTTACGGGTTCACCCTCGTCCCGCAGCGGGCGAAAGCTTCGATTGGAGAACATCGGGAAATGATTCGCCTGTTACGCGAACAAGCACCGCCGCACGAGGTGGAGCAGTATGCGCGCCAACATAAAATGAACACCATCGAAGCATTTTTGCGGCGGCGTTAACTTCCTTCCGCCAAGCAGGAGCGCTTGGCGGAAGGAAGGTTGATTTGATTGGAAGCGATTTCAATTAAAAAGGGGGGATAAAGACGATGAGAAAAAGGGTGTATGCTTGTTTGGCGGCATTGCTCGTTCTTTTGGTTGCCGCCTGCGGAAAGACGGCGACATCCGGAACTGAGGATGAAATCAAAATTGGCGCCATTTTCTCTGCTTCCGGAGGAGCGGCCCCGCTCGGCAAACCGGAAATGGAGACTGTCAAAATGTTGGTGGAGCAATGGAATAAACAAGGCGGTATAGATGGAAAGAAAATCAAGTTGATTGCCTATGATGACAAGTCCAACCAAAACGAGGCCGTATTATCCACGAAAAAACTGATCGAGCAAGACAAAGTGACGGCGCTGATTGGCGGCACGATCAGTGGCAACTCCCTAGCTATGATCCCGCTCATCGAAAAGGCAGGCATTCCGTACATTTCCCTCGCAGCAAGTAAACAAATCGTCAACCCAAGCGATGGGTCCTCACGCCATTGGACATTCAAAACAGCCCAAGGAGATGACATCGTCATTCAGAAACTGCTCAGCTTTTTGAAAGAAAAAGGCTGGACAAGCATCGCCTGGCTCAACGTCGCCAATGCCTATGGCACAAGCGGGCATAGCGAATTTGCGCACTATGCTCCGGAGTACGGAGTCAAAGCTGTGATTGAAGAGGAATTTGAGGCGACAGTCGACGATGCAAAGGCGATGTTGACAAGAGTGAAAAAAGCCAATCCACAGGCGATCGTCGTCTGGGGAACAGCGCAAGAATCAGCAGTTGTGACGAAGAATATCCGCGAGTTGGGCATTGATGTGCCGATTATTGAAAGCCACGGTGTTGGTACAAAAAGCTTTATCGATTTGGCTGGCGAAGCGGCGAACGGCGTCATTCTCCCTGCTGGGCGTATTTTAGTGGCTGATCAGCTCCCGGACAGCGATCCACAAAAGGAGACGCTATTAACCTATAAAGAACAGTTTGAGAAAACGTACAACTATGAACCGACGACATTTGGCGGGCATGCTTGGGATGCGTTCCATCTGTTGATGAACGCCATCAAAGAAGGGAAAACCGACAAAGAAAATATACGAGAAGCGTTGGAAAAGACAACGGATTTTGTCGGCATCTCAGGTGTGTTCCGGATGTCGAAAGACGATCATACCGGGCTGGATGCTGACAGTTTGGTGATGGTACAGATTCAAGATGGAAAATTCGTACTGGCAGAGGATTAAGAAAGTGAAAGGGAATTAGGATGCTAATTCCCTTTTGTTTCACCTAGCCAATGGGGGAGGACAAAGCTGATGGAAGCATGGAGCCAGTTTGTGCAGCTGCTGTTTTCTGGGCTGACGATCGGCAGCATTTATGCATTAGTGGCGCTTGGATTTGTCATTACGTACAGTGTGACCGGCATTTTGAATTTGGCCCAAGGTGATTTCGCGATGTTAGGCGCCCTGATTTGTATTGCGTTGGTCAACAGCGGCGTGCCGTTTGTTCTTGCCATCGGGTTGAGCATGATGGCTGCGATGGTGATCGGCGGACTGTTTGAGCGGTTGGCGATTCAGCCGGCGCGTCATTCGTCTGTCGCCGTGCTCATTATTATTACGATCGGCGCATCATTTGTCTTTCGCGGGATCGCTTTGCTTGTTTGGGGGACGGATCCGTATGCCTTGCGCCCGTTTGCTGGGGGTGGATCGCTTTCGATGTTTGGGGCGGTGCTCCAATGGCAAAGCGTTTGGGCGATCGTCATTTCGCTCGCTAGTTTTATCGGGTTACACTTGTTCTTTCACCGGACGTATTTTGGGAAAGCGGTGACCGCTTGTGTGATCAATCCGTTTGCTGCTCGTCTGATGGGCATTGACATCCGCAAAATGTCCCTTGGCGCCATTGCGGTCAGCGCGGGACTTGGTGCTTTGGCGGGGATTGTCATCGCCCCGATCTCCGGCGCCTCATATGATATGGGGATTATGATCGGGTTGAAAGCATTTATCGCGGCTGTTGTCGGTGGATTGACGAACGCTCCGGCCGCGATCGCGGGCGCGTTTCTTGTCGGCTTGCTCGAATCGTTTGCCGAAGGGTATTTGTCTTCTGGATATAAAGACGCGGTTAGTTTCGGGTTGCTGTTGCTTGTGCTCTTTGTCATGCCGAATGGATTGTTTGCGAAAATGACAGGGAAACGGGTATAAGGAGGGATGGCGTTGGAGCGGGATGAACGGATCAAAGGTGGACGAAGGCGGCTAGTGCTGCTCGTTTTGGTGGCCGCCTGGCTTGGTTTCCCTTGGCTTGTGGCAGGAAACAATTATTTGTTGAGCACGCTCATTATCATTGGGGTCTATGCGCTAGTCAGTACAGGGATGACGCTGTTGATGGGATACGCTGGGCAAATTTCGCTCGGCCAAGCCGCTTTTTATGGTGTCGGCGCTTACACGTCTGCCTATTTGACCGCTCATGCAGGATGGCCGCCTTGGCTAGCGATGGCAGTTGGGGCGGTATTGGCCGCTTTGGTGGCGTTTGTCGTGGGTATCCCGGTGTTTCGGTTGCGTGAGCATTATTTAGCCTTGGCGACGTTAGGATTTGGTGTCATTATGTTTACGCTGTTTAAGGAGTGGGAAGCGATCACCGGAGGGTTAAACGGCTTTTTTGGTATTCCGCCGATTAGCGTATTGGGGATGTCCTTGCAGACCGATATTCAGTTTTATTACCTTGTTTGGCTGTTTGTCCTTGCCGGTTTATGGTTTGCCCATAACATCGTCCGCTCTCGGGTCGGAAGGGCGCTGCGGGCGATTCACGGAAGCGAAGTGGCGGCCAGTTCACTTGGGGTGAACATCACCAAATACAAGCTGCAAATCTTTATGCTTAGCGCCATGTATGCTTCGGTTGCCGGCAGTTTGTATGCCCATTATGTGACGTTTATCAACCCGGACTTATTTGGTATCGTTCCTTCGATTTATTTTCTCATTATGGTCGTCATTGGCGGAACGGCGGGCGTATGGGGTGGCCTTGTTGGCGCTGCTGTTTATGTTTGCTTAGGCGAATGGCTAAAAGCGGTCGTTCCAATATTGATGCCGGATGCCGGCGGGGAGTTTGAAATCGTCTTTTTTGGCTTGCTGCTTATTATCATGCTTATTTACATGCCTAGCGGATTGACAGGCGCCGTGCAAAAGGGAATGAAACGATTTAGAACAACGGCTGGAAGTCAGACAGGAACAACAGCAACGACCGAACGCCATGAGGCGCGTTCGATAGGGGGAGGGAACGGATGAGCGCCATGCTGTTGGAAGTCGAACAATTGTCCAAATCATTTGGCGGGGTTCAGGCGGTGCAACGTGTGTCATTTGGGGTGAAAAAAGGAGACATCGTCGCTGTGATCGGGCCGAACGGGGCAGGAAAAACCACATTGTTCAACGTCATCAGCGGTATTACTCCGCCGACAGATGGTGTCGTCCGTTTTCGCGGAATGACGGTCAATGGCAAGCGGCCGGATGAGCTGGCGATGCTTGGCATGACAAGAACGTTTCAAAACTTGCAGCTGTTTGCCGATATGACCGTATTGGAAAACGTGATGGTCGGATACCATCCGCGTTTGAAAAGCGGGATCATAAGCGCCGGTTTTCGCTTGCCGCATACGGTCAAAGAGGAGAAACGGGCGCGGGAAGAGGCGTTCGCCTGCCTCGAGCAAGTCGGATTGGTCGATTTGGCGATGGAGCAGGTGGGAACGCTCCCATATGGGATACAGCGGCTTGTGGAAATTGCCAGGGCTGCTGTCTCCCGCCCTTCGCTCATTTTGCTTGACGAACCGATGGCCGGGCTCAATCCGCAAGAGTCAAAGCAGCTTGTTGATGTATGGTTGGCGATGAGGGAGCAAGGGATCACGTTTTTGTTCGTGGAGCATGATATGGAAACGGTCATGTCGGTCGCCGATCGAATTGTCGTCCTCGATTACGGCCAAAAAATCGCCGAAGGGACACCGGAAGAAATCGCCCGCCATCCGGATGTCATTAAGGCGTATTTAGGTGAAGAGGAGGCGGCGCCATGTTGATAGTTGGCAACGTCCATGTGCATCATGGCCATTTGCACGTGTTAAAAGAGGTAGATCTGCAAGTGAGAGAAGGAGAAATTGTCGCTGTCGTCGGAGCCAACGGGGCGGGGAAAAGTACGTTGCTTGGGACAATTGCCGGCATTTATGCCCCGAAGGAAGGGGAAATTCTCTTTGAAAATGAACCGCTCCCGTATGGAAAGGTGGAACAAGTCGTCGAAAGAGGAATTTGCCTTGTTCCAGAGAGACGGCAAATTTTTGATGGCTTGTCTGTCAAGGATAATATACTTCTTGGGGCCTATCGTCGCTATCGCCGCGATCTTCATGAAGTAAAGCGCGATTACGAGCAAGTACTTGAGTTGTTTCCGAAATTGAAAACGATGCTTGATCGCCCAGGTGGATTGTTAAGCGGCGGGGAGCAGCAAATGTTGGCGATCGCTCGTGGCTTAATGGCAAAACCGAAACTGTTGCTGCTTGACGAACCATCGCTCGGGTTGGCGCCGCTCATCGTTAAAGAAATGATGGAGTTGCTGAAGCGATTGCGCGACCAGCTTCATACCGCCATTGTGCTTGTCGAGCAAAACGTGCGCGCTGCGCTGCAAACGGCGGATTATGCGTATGTTCTCGAACGCGGTCGGATCGTGGCAAACGGGAAAGCCGCTGATCTGCTTGTTGATGAGCGGGTGGCCGAGGCGTATCTCGGATCGGCGGGCCATGGACGATAGTGGTTATGATTGCTTTCTTTATTTACCATGATCAGGAGGGCCTTTGCCGTATAACATCGAAATGATGGGACGGCCATCGCTTTAGGCTCTGTCCTTTAGCTGTGCAAACGAAGTTTACGAAAAGGGAAAGGATGGGAGAACTGATGGATGATCGCACATTTCGCAACGCGATGGGGAAATTCGCAACCGGTGTGACGGTCGTGACGACCGAATTTCAAGGGGAAGTGAAAGGGATGACGGCGAACGCGTTTATGTCCGTTTCGCTTGATCCGAAGCTGGTGGTCGTCTCGATTGGCCATAAAGCGCGGATGCATGACATCGTCAAGCAAACCGGGAAGTTTGCGGTCAATCTTTTGACACGCGACCAAGAAGACTTGTCGCGTTTGTTTGCGGGTCAGCTGAAGGAAGAACGGGATGTGGCGTTTGAATGGGTGGACGGCCACCCGATTTTGCCGGATGCGATGGCGAATGTGTTATGCCGTGTGCACAGCACGTACGTCGCCGGCGACCATACGCTTTATTTCGGCGAAGTGACCCATATTGTGATGAAAGATGAACCAGGCGATCCGCTCTTATTTTTTGAAGGAAAATATCGAAGCATTGGCCAATAAGGATGAGGCAGGTGTGCTGGCCGGCGGATAGCCGGCTAGGCATCTGCTGTTTCGTGAAGAAGTTGAGAGAGGTTTACGCACGAAAGAGTTTCTCAGTCATCTACGTGTAGAACTCCCCCTTTTGCTCCGCGATAGATTCATAGAATGAGCACTCTTCACAGAGGCGAAGTTTCTTCTTTTTTCACCGGAAATGGTTTCCCCCTTGTCGCTAGTCTGTTCATTGTTCTAATGAATCTGCACCATGGAGAAGCGATCTTTGGGATATTTATACCGGCATAAAATAAAAAAGTAAGAAAAATAGACTTGTTGATAACTGATAAAAAATAACCATGGAAATAATATGATAGTTGTGAAAATATCGATTGTACAATATAATCGTAAAAGGAGATGAAAAAAGAAAGGGGATGGTAGGATTGAAGAAACGAAAGTGGTTTACAAGTGCCGTGGCTGTTCTTTCTCTATCACTGTTGCTTGGCGCTTGTGGAAATGGTAATGGGGGGACGGAGAAGGAAGGAGCCGATGGGAAGAAAGACAGCGATGTGAAATTCCTCAGTATTGCTACCGGCGGAACGGGTGGAACGTATTATCCGCTTGGCGGCGCGTTTGCTGACATTATCAAAGATGAAACCGGCATTGATGCGAATGCCATCACTTCTGGTGCATCGGCGGAAAACATGGCCATTTTGGATGCGGGCGATGCGGAAGTTGCGTTTGCTCAAACCGACATCGCGACATATGCGACGGAAGGAAAGCTCATGTTTAAAGAGAAAATTGAAAGCGTTAAAGGGATTGCGACCCTTTACCCGGAAACGATTCAAATCGTGACCACGAAAAAATCAGGCATTCAGTCCGTTGAAGATTTAAAAGGGAAAGTGGTTTCCGTTGGGGAAGCCGGCTCGGGAACGAGAGCAAACGCGGAACAAATTTTGGAAGTTCACGGCATGACGTTGGATGATATTAAAGCGCGCAACTTGTCGTTTGATGATTCCGTCTCCGGCATCCAAGACGGCACGATTGACGCCGCCTTTATTACAGCGGGAACGCCGACAGGAGCGGTGGAAAGCTTGTCAGCAACGGAAGAAGTTGTGATTGTACCGATCGCTGAAGACAAAATCAATGCGCTGATCGAGAAGTATCCGTACTATGCGAAAGACGAAGTGCCTCAAGGCACGTATAAGCTAGCGGAAACGGTTCCGACGGTGGCCGTGCGCGCGATGCTCGTCGCTCGGGAGGATTTGCCGGAAGACGCGGTCTACAACATTACCAAAGCGATTTTTGAAAACTTGGATAAGGTCAAACATGCCAAAGCCCAACAAATCAAGCTAGAAAATGCATTGGACGGCATGTCGATCGAGCTTCATCCAGGGGCGAAGAAATATTTTGATGAAAAAGGAGTTAAAGCGGAATAACAATGTTGCGGGAAGGACTGGCTTGAGTGATGGCGCCAGCCCTTCCTTATTTCCGCCACTGAGGGGGGCGGCTGATGCGAAAACGGATCCTAGCGGCCAGTGTACTCCTAGCGGTGGCTGCCGTCTTTTTCCTTCCTTTCCGCCAAGTGTTGGCGTTTGAAAAGGGAGGTCAGGTTGCTGCGTATATTCCGATTTCTCAAGGGGACACGTTCGCGATTCGCTATACGCATTCGATTCACCGTTCGGAGGTGGAGGAGACGTATCAAGTGCTGGCTGACGGGACGATTGAACAAATCGCTCTCACCTATGAGGATACGGCGGTCGGGATGCCGGCAAACGCGGAGTCAAGGGAAACCTTTACGTTTCGCGATGGAAAATACTATATTACTGGCATGGAGCGCAAATTTCCATCCATCTGGTTGAGCGTTGGACGAGTTATCGCCAACCATCGTGTCGTTTATCAAGGGAAGACGGTGACGTTAAAAACAGTCATCCCTCCCGGCTCCATTGTCTGCATCAAGGTGACGCGACTATCATTGTTTCAATGCTGGAAGGGAGTGAAGTTGTTTGGCTGAGAAGTTTGAACAACTATCTGTCGAAGAGCAACAACAATTGATGGAAAAATATGATCCGGAAGCAGCGACGCGCAAATTGAAAGGTCCTCTCGGCTGGATTGTCTTTTTTGGGCTGCTTTCCTTTTCGCTCTTTCAGTTATATGCTTCTATTTTTCAAACGCTTCCAAAACAAATTTTATTGTCCATTCATTTAGGATTTGCTCTGTCGCTTATCTTTTTATTGTTTCCAGCGCGTAAAAAAAATCTTCATCGCACCAACGTCGGCATCGTCAATATCATTTTATCGCTGTTGTCGATCGGAGTTGGCGCGTATTTGCCGCTCATGCTCGATGACATCGTCCAACGCATCGGCATTATGACGCCGCTCGACTTTACGGTTGGGTTGGTCGCCGTATTGCTTGTGCTTGAGGCGACGAGGCGGGCGGTTGGGCTGCCGATTACGATCATTGCGTCGCTATTTTTGCTGTATGCCTATTTCGGCCCATATATGCCGGGATTTTTAGCCCATCGGGGCGTCAATTTGGAAGGGCTCGTCAAAACGATGTTTTTTACGACGGAAGGCATTTTCGGCACGCCGCTGTACGTATCGGCGACATACATTTTCGTCTTCTTATTGTTTGGTGCCTTCTTGGTAAAAACGGGTGTCGGGGAATACTTTAATGACTTGGCGCTCGTTGTCGCCGGGAGACGAATCGGCGGTCCGGCGAAGGTGGCGGTGTTCTCCAGCGCGCTGCAAGGAACGATCAGCGGCAGTTCAGTGGCGAACGTCGTTACTTCCGGATCGTTTACGATTCCGATGATGAAACGGCTCGGATATGGAAAAGAGTTTGCCGGCGCTGTGGAGGCGACGGCGTCCACCGGCGGTCAGCTCATGCCTCCGGTCATGGGAGCAGCTGCGTTTTTGATGGTGGAGTTTATCGGCGGCATTTCGTATTGGGAGATCGCGAAAGCGGCAGCGATCCCAGCGATCTTGTATTTCGCCGGCATTTGGATGATGACGCACTTTGAAGCGAAGCGAATCGGGTTGCGCGGGTTGACAGAGGAAGAAATGCCGAACCGGAAGGAAGTGCTCGGAAAAATTTACTTGCTCATTCCGATCCTTATCGTTATTTTGCTGCTGATGAGCGGAATGAGTGTGATGAGAGCCGCGCTTTGGTCGATCGTTGCGATCATTGCGGTCAGCGCGTTGAAAAAGGAAACGCGGTTAGGATGGCGCGACATCATCAACGCTTTAGTTGAAGGGGCGAGAAGTGCGTTGTCTGTGGCGGCGGCGACAGCGGCGGCTGGGATTATCGTCGGGGTCGTCACGAAAACGGGTCTTGGCTTAAAAATGGCGAACGGGTTAGTCGATTTGTCGAACGGGATTTTGATTTTAACGCTATTTTTCACGATGTTGACATCGCTTATTCTCGGCATGGGGTCACCGACGACGGCGAACTATGTCATTACGTCAACGATCGCCGCGCCAGCAATCATCGCTTCCGGCGTGCCGGAATTGGCGGCTCATTTGTTCGTCTTTTACTTTGGCATTATTGCTGATATTACGCCGCCGGTGGCGCTTGCGGCGTTTGCGGCGGCCGGCATTTCCGGAGGGAAGCCGCTACGGACTGGTGTGAATGCATCAAAGTTAGCTATTTCTGCGTTTATCATCCCGTATATGTTTGTGCTTTCACCCGCGCTGTTAATGATCGATACAACCATTCCAAATTTGATATGGGTCGTCTTTTCCGCGTTTGTCGGCATGTTAGCCATTAGCACGGGGATGATCGGCTTTTGGTACCGGAAGCTTAACATTGTTGAACGCATCATTGCGGTTGTGACAGGGTTGTTGCTAATTTATCCGGAAACAATCAGCGACATCGTCGGACTCGTCTTATTTGCTGCCATGTTTGCCATTCAATACGCAGCCGGAAAACGGGAACGGGCGCAACAAACAGCGTCGTAACCCCACTAAAAGGCAGGTGCTCATCTGGATGAGGCCTGCCTTTTTCTTGCGGTTGCGATGGGCGATGACATCATCTGTCACTTTGGGGACAAGCCGTTGCGTTTTCATCTATGGATGCAGGCTCGTCATTTTCTTGTGCTGCCATTGAAGAAAAGGAGTAGTGTCAATAGCGAAGTCGTAGCCGCCTTCTTGCGCATCAAATGGGAAAACGGTTCAGGCGCTGGAAAGAAGGCAGCCGGCTTTAAGCAAGGACATCTTCAGTACGGTTATGGCTGATGGTGCACCGTCGTTGTTTCCCTGCTTGGTTTTTGCTATGATGAGGATAGATTTGCCTGTGGGGAATCGAGCATCGGCTTGTCTGAAACAGGCGCCTAACGGCTAACCGCCTGCCTAGTAGGCTAGTGATGGAAAATCGCAAATGTAAAAAAGATTTCTCGCATTGAGAAAATCGGATGTTTAGAGCAATAAACAATGATTGCTGGAAGGACACAGTGATTTTTCATCGGCCTGTTGGGAGCAGCAAACGTCAAGCTGTATGAGCGTTGCTTTATCACAAAAGAGAACAACGAGATGATGAAAAGGGAAGGATGGGAGAACCGATGGATGATCGTACATTTCGCAACGCGATGGGGAAATTCGCAACTGGTGTGACGGTCGTGACGACCGAATTTCAAGGGGAAGTGAAAGGGATGACGGCGAACGCGTTTATGTCCGTTTCGCTTGATCCGAAGCTGGTGGTCGTCTCGATTGGCCATAAAGCGCGGATGCATGACATCGTCAAGCAAACCGGGAAGTTTGCGGTCAATCTTTTGACACGCGACCAAGAAGACTTGTCGCGTTTGTTTGCGGGTCAGCTGAAGGAAGAACGGGATGTGGCGTTTGAATGGGTGGACGGCCACCCGATTTTGCCGGATGCGATGGCGAATGTGTTATGCCGTGTGCACAGCACGTACGTCGCCGGTGACCATACGCTTTATTTCGGCGAAGTGACCCATATTGTGATGAAAGATGAACCAGGCGATCCGCTCTTATTTTTTGAAGGAAAATATCGAAGCATTGGCCAATAAGGATGAGGCAGGTGTCTGGCAGCTAGCCGAGGCATCTGTTATTCGGTTCATATGAGAGTAAAGGGTGTCCCAAAATAACGGGACACCCTTTTTCATCGTCGTCTATATGCGCTCAATGCATCGATAGAAGGAAGGCAACTTTTTTCGGACAGCTTTTTTGTTATTTTTTCAGTACATCGTGGTCGACATACCGTTCGCCGTTCAGTTCGCTAATAATGTTAATGGCGACTTTGGCGCCGTCACCGGCGGTGATGATCGTATGAACGCTAGTGCCCGCCACGGTGCCGGCCGCCCAAATGCCGTCGATGTTCGTTTTGCCGTTTTCATCGACGGCAATGACAGTTTTAATGCGCGGTTCGGTGGCTGGTTTCGTGCGCAGACCGATTTTTTCTGCCAGATCGGTGGCCACTCCGGTAGCGAAAATGACATGTTTCGCTTCATATGAACCATTGTCGGTGTCGAGCCGGAATCCGCTCTCTGTTTTTTGAATGTCCGTCACTTGCGCTGTCACTAGGTTCGCACCAAACTTGGCCGCTTGTTTTTTGCCTGTTTCGATTAAATCGGGACCGCTGATTTCCGGGACGCCATAATGGTTTTCGATCCAAGCACGCTTGGTGATGCTTTTATCGTTGTCAAACACGATTGTTTTCTTGCCTGCCTTAGCGGTGAAAAGCGCGGCGCTCGCTCCTGCCGGTCCGGCACCGATGATGGCAATGTCGTACATGTTTACAGCCTCCTTTTGTTTGAATATTAACACTATAAACAGTGTAGCATAGTTGGAAACATAGTCCAAACGATTTGTTTTATAAAATGATATTTATTATCAAATTATATTTACTTTAAATAAAGTTGTGTGTATAATAGAAAGCAGAGGGGGATGACAAAGGAGAGAAGCACGAATGAGTAAAACGAAGATTTGTGAACAATGCCATCAGCCTATACGGCGGCTGAAGCATTCGTTGCTTTGTCAATGTGGAATGAAATTGGTTGTTCAAAAATAGTATGGTGAAAAAGGACGTAATAGTGTTCAAGTGGAAAACCGGCGAATGACGTCGGTTTTTTTTCTGTCCTGATTTTTGGCGGCGGCGAATATATAGAAATAAAACCGCATTTTTCACGAGGGTTGGTGCCACGAATGCACGACAAACGGGATTTAGGTGCCCGATTAGCCGCCTTTTACCACGCGTTGGTCGAATGGGTCGCACAAAAACGAAAACATTTTCCACTTTCATCCCGTGAAGAAAGCCGGGATCAGTTGCTTGCTTATTTATATATGAACGAGCATATGCCGTTAGATTTAATGGAGGCACTTGAAGAAGAGGGCTTGCTGCTCGCTGGGCAAGAATCTCATCTCATCGCGGCCATGGAACAGTTTTTGACTTATTTGCGCACGCCGTTTGATCGTAGGGAAGAGATCCGAAAGGTGAAAAGAAGAGAAGCGAAACGGCTGCTTGATGAACAGGTGGAAGCCATGTTTGGCCCACGGGGCCATTCCCGGCGGACACGCATCATGGTGACAATGGACGAAGCGTGGATCGATCATCCGGACATCGTGGAGCGGTTGCTTTTGTACGGCATGGACATTGCCCGTATTAATTGCGCCTACGGTTCGCCGGAAACATGGGAGACGTTGGCCGCTGTCATCCGTCAGGCGGAAGAGCGTTTGCAACAACAACTGTTGGGAAAGCGCTGCCGCATCTACATGGATTTACCGGGCCCGAAGATTCGGGTCGACCGTCTTGCCGTGAATACAGGACCGGTGAAGTTGGCAGTACAGAAAAATGAATATGGAGAGTCGGTTCAACCGTTGGTCGGTATCATTTCTTTCGACTCTTCCAACCTGTTTTCCCCGCTTCCTCATGATGTTTCGTTCATCTTGGAGTTGACGGCTGAAGAGGAAGCAGTTGTGGAACAAGGGGACGAACTGTTTTTCAATGATGTGCGTGGGAAAAAACGAAAATTGAAGGTGATGGAACAGATAGGACCGTCTTGTTTTAAAGTTCTGCTTTCGCGAACGGCCTATGTGCAAAATGGGATGAAATTGTGGGGCGGGTCGGTATCGTTTACTCTTTCTTCCACGTTGTTCATTCCGATGAAAGCACTTGTCAAAACTGGAACGACACTCTACATTTATTTCGATGAAGCCCAATTTGCGGCTGCAAAGGCCGAACAAGGCGTAAAGATGACAACCACATTGGCGAAAGCATGGCGCAACGTGCGGGCGGGAGATCGGTTGTATTTAAACGATGGCAAAATTTTAGCCAGGGTCGTCAAGGTTCATGAATGGTGCATCGAGGCAAAAGTCATTGCCGATGGAGGAAAGCAGAAAACGATCAAGCAAGGGACGGGCATTCATCTTCCTGACTCGTTCATCCAGTTGACCGTTCCGCGGCTTACCGACCGCGATCTTGAATTGATTCCGTTCATCGCTAAGCATGCCGATATGGTCGGACTGTCATTTGTCCATACACCTTATGACTTGCGGAAGCTTTATCGCTTGCTTTCAAAGCACGGGGCTTCTTCGCTCCCGGTGATTGTGAAAATTGAAACGAGGAAGGCGCTCCAAAACTTAGCCCGCATTTTGCTTGAAGGGTTAAAGCTCCCGGCGTTCGGTGTGATGATCGCCCGCGGTGACTTAGCGCTTGAAGTCGGATTTGAACATATGGCCGTCACCCAGCAAGAGATTTTGGCGCTATGCCGGGCGGCTCATGTTCCGGTCATTTGGGCGACGCAAGTGCTTGAACAGCTAGCGAAAAAGGGGATGCCAGCGCGTGCGGAAATCTCGGATGTATCGTTAGGGAAGCAGGCGCAATGTGTCATGTTGAATAAAGGAGCTCATATTGTTGAAGCTGTGCGGATGTTGGCTTCTTTATTGGAAAATGAAGAAGTGCAAAGCCTACATCGGTGGGAGGCAGTGACACATGACAAGGAGCTGCCACACTTATTCGCTTTGTTGAACGAAGAGGAGTAAGAGGCGGGTACAGGCTGCCTCTTACTTGTATGTAAACTTATATAAATTAAAGATTAACAAAATGAGTGGTATCGTCAAAATAAAAACCAACTGCAAAGGGGGGAAATGGGAAAGACGGCCTCTATTACCGGAATAGGGGCGGAAAAACCGTCGTCACGTCCATGTTCGCGCTGGCGTTTGAACGTCTTGGGATGAGCGTCAATTTGTTTAAATTGGGGTGGCTGAAGATGGGAAAGCGTTTGCGGAACCAGATTGGTGTCAACGCCTCCCGCTTCACTTCTGACGAAGTGTGAAGCGGGAGCTGGCGACTACCCACTTGTACGAACGTGCGAAGCACTCTTGCCTTCCATTGGCTAGAAATGCTATATGAGATGCTGAAGTCGGCAAAAAGGATTGATGTGCGGCATCGAAATCGTCAAAGACCGAGCGACGAAAGTCGTTTTTCCGCGCACCGCAATGGTTGTGATTCGCATCATTCTTGAGGCGCGCCCAAGCGGATTGATCATCCGTCCGCTCGGTCCGGTATTGATGTTCATCCCGGTGCTCTCTATGAGTGAAGCAGAAATGGATGAGGCCGTATGCATTTTGTTTGACTCGATCGCCTGTTTGTCAGAACAAGTGCGTGTAGAACTGATGTAGGCTGGGGCGGCTTGATAGTCGCCTGTTTCTTTTTGGGCGATTGGGTGCGAGCCTAAACAACGGGTGTTTATCATACATACAGTGAGACTAAGGGAAGGAGGGAAGAAAAGTGAACCATATCGAGATGGCCGATGCACGCGTTTGGCGCCCATGGGGCTTTGGGAGACCCTGGGGCTTTGGGCGACCGTTTGGATATCCGTTTTTTGGCTCGCCGTTTTTTGGAGGGTTCTTAGGCGGATTGCTCGGCAGCACATTGTTCCCGCCGTATTTCTATCCGTATTCGTATGGCCCGATTTGGTGGTGAAAAAAAGGAGAAGGGGTTGGGCGGACAGCCCACCCTCTTTTTTTATTGTGCGCATATGAATAAAGTACCGCATTCTTATTCATGGAGGAAAGGAGAAAGAGAGATGCCATTTCCAGGTTTGTTGTTCGGTGCTCCTTTGATCGGCGGGTTTTTAGGTGGATTGATCGGTGGTGCCCTCACCCCGCGTCCGTTTTATCCGTACCCGCCATATCCGCCGTATCCACCGTATCCGGGCTGGTGGTATTAAAACGAGCCATGAAGAATAAGCATCCCGTCGGTCAAACAGGGATGCTTATTCGATGATTCCGGTGTTGCGAATCGTCACGTCAGCGGTGATACGGATCGGAAGTTGGCTGTAATGCTTATAAAAATCGCGGTGGCGAAACTGGCGGTAACGGCTCGCAGCCAGATCACCGAAGCCGATCGGATCGATTTGCTTTTCTTGAAAACGACGGAGAAGCGCCTCCGTTTGCGAACGAATTTGTTGTTCAAACGTTTTTTCGACAGACCGGCGGACAGCGGACGTGAACGGCCCATGTTTATATTCGCGTACGATTCCTTCAAGAGCAATATGAACATGAATATGCGGACGAGTTTTTGGCCCTGAAAAGGAAATGGTCCGTTTTGTCGAGATATTTTTAATTGATACGTATTTTTTATTGTTTAATCGGACCGTATGGGTGCCTTCACTATAGCCGTCAGCTACGATTTTAAAGTAGAACATGTCACTTTGCCCAATTGTATCGACTACCCGATCGCCGCGAAAGAGAACAACGCCAATCACTTGTACATCTTCACCAACCCGGCGTATATAGGGTAAAAAAGGATCTTTTCCATCAGCATAGTACGTTTTTAAAAATAAATGTAAATTGGTTTTTGGCAAATCGCGCCGCTCTATATTTTGTTTTAGTAAGTTGGAGAGATAAATACCGTTTCCTTGCCGGCCGTAATTTCCTTCTAGCAAATGTTTGGCCGTCCCATCGACCACTGCTAAATACAGTCTCGTCCCGATGCTTGCATCACGACGGAATTGATCGATAAAAGGAAAAATTCCTTGTTTGGCTAGTTGCTTTCCGTACAAGGCGATCTCAATGCTTCCACTGACGAGTGGCTCGGATGTTTTGTATTGCAGTTCTTCAAGCACGTCTTTCGCTGTGGAGGAAACCGTTGTCAACGTTTTGTTCGCTGTCTCCCCTCTTTTGTAAACGGGAATGACAATGGTTCCCCGAATTTTCTCTTTTCCTGCCTCATCAAATCCGACCGCGCTTTCAATATTGATATCATCCAAAATTTCTTTGCGAACACAGCCACAAAGGAGGACAACGGTGACCCCAATCAACAGAGCGGTCCGCATGCTCATACGTTTCCTCTCACTTTCTTTACGATATACGTGATGCCTGCGAGGCAAGGAATCCATATATAGAGAAAATAAAAACCGGCTCTGTTTAAAATGGTGTTGGCGAAATCGATTTCGGCGCGGTCGTCAATCCATAACGTACAGAAAAAACAAATCGTTGTAATGACTAGTAAAGCCATTTTTTGGCGAATCGAAAAAAGTTGTTTGCATATACGTGAGGAACACCATAAGCCTAAGCAGATGTTCGGCAAAATAATCAGCAGCCAGTTGGCGATGCCGATATATTCGAAGCGTTCAATAAACGGCAATTCCACCACTTTCCACATCATTAACGTCGGCCAAATTTGCCGCTGCAGTTGGTTTTCACTAAAGTAGGCCAACGTCAATATGGTAAGCAACGTATAAAACAATGTCGTCGTCAGTACGGCAGCATGCGCCCATTTGGCCGATTGCTTTCCGCCTTTTATAAAAGGGTAAAAGAACAAAACCGTTTCGTATCCGAGCATCGTCAATGTCATTTGCTTCGCTGCCTTCAAAATGGCTGAAGGGGAATGATCGAAGATCGGAAGTAACTGGTAAAAGTCGCTATAATCAAGGACAAACCAAAAGGTAAACACTAAATAGCTCGGAATGATCAGGAAAAAAAAGCAAATGCCGACAACGATCCGGAATCCGCCAAACGTAATGTATAAACAAAGAAGAAACAATGCGAGGGAAAATTCCCATGTTTTCAAGTCAGGAAACATCCATACTTGAACCACTTCGATATATGTGTTCAAAACGACAAACGGTATGATGGCAAAGTAAAGGACAAGCAATAACGAAAGGACTCCTCCAACCCAGCGGCCGAAAAGGCGCTGATGAAGGAGGACGAAATCGCCATCTGCTTGTTGCAACAGCCAGTATATCAAGATGAGAATGAGATGGGACGAAGCGCCGGCCAGCAGGACGGAAATCCACGCATCATGTCCGGCGGTTTCCGCGATGATCCGTTGAAACCCGAGCACTCCGATACCGATTTGCATGGACATAATGATAAAAAAAGTCATGAAAGGTGAAACTTGTAGACGTTCGGCAACAGAAGCCATCGTCGTCCTCCTGTCAGTTTTTCACTCGTCGATGTCTCGTTTTTGTTTTGCCTTTTTCCTATCAAAGCGAATGGGCTGCTCGGTTCGCAATGTTTCCGGCCGTTTGGATTGGCTTGTAAACGGCAGGCGGACCAACGCGTCTTTTAAATCCCGCCAACGCGGCGGATATAAAGGGGAAAGGAACGGACGCCCGAGCGAAGTCAAGTAAAGCAGATGGGTCACGATAATACAAAAACAAAAGGCAACGCCAAGCAGCCCCCATATCTCGGCGAACAGGATAAATGGAAAACGCATCAAGCGAATCGTGTTCCCGATTTTATAAACGGGGGTAGTAAAGGAAGCCAATGCGGCGAGCGCCACTAAGATGAGCAAAACATTACTTGTCAAACCGGCCTCAACAGAAGCGGTTCCAATGACAATCCCACCGACGATACCGATCGTTTGGCCGACTTTTGTGGGGAGCCGTGCCCCGGCCTCCCTTAATAGCTCAATCGTCAGTTCGAGAAACAGCACTTCCAAAATAGGCGGGAACGGAATTTCCCTTCTCGATGTAATTAAGGTGCCGAGTAAATCTTTTGGAATCAATTCGTAATGATAGTTCAACGTCGCTACATACATCGGCGTAATCAAAATAGAAAAGGTGACCGAAAACAGGCGGATGAGACGGAAAAACGATGCGACCGTCCAATTGAGAAAGTAGTCTTCAAAGGATGAAAAAAATTCCACTAACGTCGTTGGACCGATCAATACGTGTGGCGATCCATCTACCATAATCGCCACTTTTCCTTCGGCCAGTACGGCAGCGACTCGGTCCGGGCGCTCCGTATCGAGCAGCTGCGGAAAGGGAGAGTGTCGATTGTCCGAAATGATTTGCACGATATAAGAGCTGTCAATGATCTCGTCAAATTCCACTTCCTCGATGCGCTGAAGAACCGTTTGGACGTTGTCGGGATTGGCAATGCCATCAATATAAACAACCGCCACTTTCGTTTTTGACAACGTTCCGACCGTTGTCATTTTGACCGTCAAACGGTCGATCGGAATTCGTTTGCGCAATAAAAATAAATTCGTTTCCAACGATTCAATAAACGACTCTTTCGGACCAACGACGCTAAATTCTACTTCGGGAACGGTGAGTGCACGCTCCAATGTTTTTTGCGCCTTTACGAGCAGCCCGGTTTCGTCCGTTTCATGAAGGCGGATGAATAAATATCCCTCGAGCAATTTTTCCTTCACATTATTAGGGTCGCTAGAAATATATGCATCGTCGATTGGAAGAGCTCGGTGGATCTCTTCTAAAGATGAAAACGGACAATGAAACAAGTAAGGAAAAATAGAGCGAGCAACAAATTCCATATCAACCATCGGCTCGACATACGACACCCATAGATAGAGACCGGCTGTATCGTTCCGGTACACTTTTGTTTGGAAATCCGTCGAGCTCCCTAATATTTGCAGTGTTGTCCATACGGATGGAGGTGGAGCTGTCATCCCTCTCCCCCTTCGTGTTCAGAATTTCTGCTTTTCAGACGTGAAAGAGGATGTCCGCACGCAATAGCGGGCATCCCCGTTTGTTCCCTTCACTGCAGTTGATTTCCTTGATAAGGGAACTGGTTTGTATATCCTTGGAACTGTTGGTATGTTTGTTGAAGCTTTTGCGGATCGGCTGCTTCGAGCTTGTACCAACCTTTTTTGAACATTAAATTGAACAATTCACGCTGGCAATTTTGCGTTTCTGTAAAAATGTTCATCATATCTTGATATAACGGTTGGTTGCTCGCCTCATGCAAAAACACGCTGTAGGACAACGTCATATACTTTTCCGTCGCCAACATATCGTTCAAAAAGTCGCGCTCATTCATTTGCGGTGTTTTTGGCACTTGTGTTTCTGGATTTTGCACTTGTCTTGTGTTCATGCGACGCTCCTCCTTATTACATGACTGGCGGTTGCGGTGGGTTTTGTAAATGGCGCAAAATCATATTGTAATGGCGCTGATGCATTTGTCCGGCGCGCTCGATCGCCTGCGCCACCTCGGGATCGCGGCATTGCGAGGCGAAAAAGTGCGCTTTTTTGGCTGCCAGCAAATTCCACGACATCATATCGGAAAAATACATGGCGTCTTTCGATGACACCATTTGCGGCGGTTGCGGCATCGCCGTTTGTGGATTCATTTGTGGTTGCTGCTGCATCGTCTTTTGCTCCTTTCACTCATTGTTCGCTTGTAGATTATCCAGTGAGTGGAAAATTATACACAAATAAAAAATAAACAGCAGGGAAAAAACATATTCAATGACGTGAAAACGTGGTACAATAAAGATGTGAATGCGTTTTCAAACAAGGGGGCTTACAACTGTGGAGCAGCTAATGCGAGACTTTTTCTTGTTCCTGTCGAAAAATAAAACGTTGACGAAGTTGGCGAAGCAATACGGCCTCCGCTTCGGCGCTTCAAGATTTGTCGCCGGCGAAACGATTGATGATGCGGTGCGTGTCATCCGCCAGCTAAACGAAAAAGGGTTAGCCGTCACGGTCGACTATTTAGGGGAGTTTGTCGACAATGAGCGGGAAGCAAACGAGATGGCAAGGCACTGTCTTGAGGCGATTGAGGCGATTAGCCGGGAGAAATTAAATTCGCAACTGTCGTTGAAAATGACATCGATGGGGCTTGATATTTCCGATGACCTTGTGATGCGCAATATGCGCCGCATTTTAGATGTGGCGAAGCAGCGTGGCGTGTTTGTGACGATTGATATGGAAGACTACTCGCGCTGCCAAAAGACGCTCGATATTTTTAAACAGTTGAAAAAAGAGTACGATAACGTCGGCACGGTGCTGCAGGCGTATTTATACCGAACCGAAAAAGATATTGAAGATTTAAAGTCATACCGCCCGAATTTGCGTCTCGTCAAAGGGGCATATAAAGAATCGCCGGAAGTGGCGTTCCCAGAAAAAAAAGATGTGGATGAAAATTTTAAAAAGATCATTAAACAACATTTGCTTAACGGCAACTATACGGCGGTGGCGACGCATGACGACGCCATCATTGAATATACAAAGCAGCTTGTTAAGGAATACAACATTCCAAACAGCCAGTTCGAGTTTCAAATGCTATACGGCATCCGCCCGGAGCGCCAAATCGAGCTGGTGCGCGAGGGGTATACGATGCGTGTGTACGTCCCGTACGGAACGGACTGGTACGGTTATTTTATGCGCCGGCTTGCTGAGCGTCCGGCCAATGTAGCGTTCGTCTTAAAAGGGATTATTCGGAAGTAGGGGAGGCGGAGGGCGGCGGGAGCGCCGCCTTTGTTGGTACGATCGGCTTTGGCCGATGACTTCCCTGCGTTATGCATCAGAGGGGGACTAAACGCCGCCGGCGTTTAGTCCCCTTGCATATTGTGCTTTTTATACTGTTGGTTTTGGCTTGTCTGTTTGCCGCCGCCGTCCGCTTCAACCGTCGGGCCGGCGTTTCCTTTCACGCTTGCTGCGCTAACGCCGCCTTTTGACGGATTTTTTTTCAACCGAGCCATCACCTTCACCTCCTTTTCCTAGTATGAACAAAAACCGAGCTGCGATGTGGGAAAAAATGTGCAGCAAATATATTGCGAAAATTAATAACATACTATATATTTAAGTGTAGAGAACGTTTTCAGATTTATTTTTTTCACCGAAAAATGAATGACGGCTCATTCAATGGTGTAAGGGGGAACAGGAATGGTGAAACGCATTCGGCGCGCTGCTGTGCTTGGGTCTGGCGTCATGGGCTCGGGCATTGCCGCTCATTTGGCAAACGTCGGCATCCCAACGCTGTTGCTTGACATTGTGCCGCGGGAATTAACGAAGGAAGAAGAAGCGAAAGGATGGACGCTTGAGCATCGACAAGTGCGCAACCGTCTCGCCAATCAAGCGCTGCAAAAACTGTTGAAACAAAAACCAGCGCCGCTCATGGCGAAAGACAACATTGCGCTCATCGAAACGGGCAACTTTGAAGATGATCTCCATCGGCTCGCTGAAGTCGATTGGATTATTGAAGTCGTCGTTGAAAACTTAGACGTGAAAAAAAGTGTGTTGGCCCGCGTTGATGAAGTGCGGACGCCGGGAACGATCGTCAGCTCGAACACGTCCGGCATCTCGATTGCAGCGATGGCGGAAGGGCGTTCGGAGGACTTTCAAAAGCATTTTTTAGGCACGCACTTTTTCAACCCACCGCGTTATTTAAAGCTGCTGGAAATTATTCCGACCGAGCAGACAGACCCGGATGTCGTCGCCTATATGAAAACGTTCGCCGAGGAGGTGCTCGGCAAAGGCGTCGTCATGGCGAAAGATACACCGAACTTTATCGCCAACCGGATCGGCACGTATGGGCTGCTTGTCACGGTCCGTGAGATGATGGAAGGCGGGTATAGCGTTGGTGAAGTCGATTCGGTCACTGGACCGCTGATCGGACGGCCGAAAAGCGCAACGTTCCGCACGCTTGATGTTGTCGGACTCGATACGTTTGTACATGTTGCGAACAACGTGTATGAAAACGTCGAGGGAGAAGAAAAAGATGCGTTCCGCGTGCCGGAGTTCATGAAAGCGATGCTTGGAAACGGCTGGCTCGGCAGCAAATCCGGACAAGGCTTTTTCCTCAAACAAGGAAAAGACATTCTCGAGCTCAATTACATCACGATGCAATACGAACCACGCAAAAAGTTGGTCACGCCGGCGGTGGAGATGGCGAAGCAGGCAAAGGGTGCGTCCGCCAAGCTGCAAACGCTCGTGTACGCCGACGGTGACCGCGCGGGCACGCTTTTATGGAACATCATCGCGCCGACGCTTCTGTATACCGCTCAGCTCGTCGGTGAGATCGCTGATGACATCGTGGCGATCGACCGAGCGATGAAATGGGGGTTCGGCTGGGAACAAGGCCCGTTTGAATTGTGGGATGCGATCGGATTGGAACGGTCGGTGCGGAAAATGCAGGCTGAAGGGCGTGACATCCCGGCATGGATTACAAATATGCTTGCCGATGGCGCCACGGCGTTCTATAAAACGGAGAACGGCCAATTGTTCTATTATGCGCCTGACGGCTATAAAGTAGTGGAAGAAAACGAAAAAATCGTTCATATCCGTCGTCTGAAAGAGACGCGCGGCGTCATCAAGAAAAACGCCGGCGCAAGCCTCATTGATCTCGGTGATGACGTGGCGCTCCTTGAGTTCCATTCACCGAACAATGCGATCGGCACCGACATCGTGCAAATGATCAACGAATCGCTTGATGAAGTGAACCGCAACTACAAAGGACTTGTCATCGGCAACCAAGGGAAAAACTTCTGCGTCGGCGCGAATCTCGCGATGATGTTGATGGAAGCGCAGGACGAAAACTTCTTT
This sequence comes from Geobacillus sp. FSL K6-3411, assembly GCF_037965715.1. Lineage (NCBI taxonomy): Bacteria > Bacillati > Bacillota > Bacilli > Caryophanales > Anoxybacillaceae > Geobacillus > Geobacillus sp. FSL K6-3411. The sequence continues at coordinate 3,119,796 of NZ_CP150187.1, read as the reverse complement.
GAACTCGAACTGGCAGTTCGGCAGTTCCAGCAAGCGCTTCTCAAGATGAAGTACAATCCGAAGCCGGTCGTCGTTGCACCGTTTGCCATGACGTTAGGCGGCGGGGCGGAAGTGAGCTTGGCAGCTTCTCACATCCAGGCAGCGGCCGAGACGTACATGGGGCTTGTGGAAGTCGGCGTCGGTTTGATTCCGGGTGGCGGCGGCAACAAGGAGTTGTACATCAAACGGTTGAACAGCCTGCCAAACGGTGCGGATGTCGATTATGTTAAAGTGGCTGCCAAAACGTTTGAAACGATCGCTATGGCGAAAGTGTCGACGTCAGCGGCTGAAGCGCGTGAGCTCGGCTTCTTAAACAGCCGCGATGGCATTACGATGAACAGCGATCATCTCCTTTACGAAGCGAAACAAGCGGTGCTCGCCTTATATGAAGACGGCTATCGCCCGCCTGTAAGGAAGAAAGTGCCGGTGGCCGGCGAAAGCGGCTATGCCGCCATGTTGCTTGGCGCGCAATCGATGTTCCATTCCGGCTACATTAGCGAGCACGATTTGAAAATTGCCAAAAAGCTGGCGTACGTCTTGGCTGGCGGCAACGTGCCATACGGAACGGAAGTGGATGAACAATACTTGCTCGACCTTGAGCGCGAAGCGTTTTTAAGCTTGATCGGCGAGCCAAAGACGCAAGCGAGAATGCAACATATGCTTGTCAAAGGAAAACCGCTCCGCAACTAAGGCGGATGAATGTTGAGGGGGGATTGGCGTGAGAGAAGCGGTGATTGTCGCAGGAGCGCGCACACCGGTCGGGAAAGCGAAAAAAGGGACGCTCGCTCATGTGCGGCCGGATGATTTGGGAGCGCTTGTCGTCAAAGAAACGCTAAAACGAGCAGGAAACTATGACGGGAATATCGATGACTTAATTATCGGCTGCGCCATGCCGGAGGCGGAGCAAGGACTCAATGTCGCCCGCAACATCGGGGCGCTCGCCGGTCTGCCGTATACCGTGCCGGCGATCACGATCAACCGGTATTGTTCGTCCGGTTTGCAGGCGATCGCCTATGCAGCTGAACGGGTGATGCTTGGTCATTCCGATACGGTCATCGCCGGCGGAGTCGAATCGATGAGCATGGTCCCGATGATGGGGCATGTCGTCCGCCCGAATGCCCGCTTGGCGGAAGAAGCGCCAGAATATTACATGTCGATGGGGCATACGGCCGAGCAAGTGGCGAAAAAGTACGGCGTCAGCCGTGAGGACCAAGATGCGTTTGCTGTGCGCAGCCATCAGCGGGCGGCGAAAGCGCTGGCCGAGGGGAAATTTGATGAGGAAATCGTACCAGTAGAAGTGACGGTGCGCAAAGTAGAAAACAACAAACTCGTTGAAGAGAAAGTGGTCTTTACGCAAGATGAAGGGGTGCGCCCGGACACGAACATGGAGACGCTCGCGAAACTGCGCCCGGCGTTTGCCGTCAATGGCACGGTCACGGCAGGAAACGCGTCGCAAATGAGCGACGGGGCCGCGGCGGTGATGGTCATGGATCGCGAAAAAGCAGAATCGCTCGGCTTGAAGCCGCTTGGCAAGTTTCGTTCGTTCGCCGTCGCCGGCGTGCCGCCGGAAGTGATGGGGATCGGTCCGGTCGCGGCTGTGCCGAAAGCGTTGAAACTGGCCGGTCTTGAGCTGTCCGATATCGGCCTGATCGAGTTAAACGAAGCATTCGCGTCTCAATCGGTCCAAGTCATTCGCGAGCTTGGTCTCGATGAAGAGATCGTCAACGTCAACGGCGGGGCGATCGCGCTTGGCCATCCGCTCGGCTGCACTGGCGCGAAGTTGACCTTGTCGTTGCTTTACGAAATGCGGCGCCGCAACGTCCAGTTCGGCATTGTTACGATGTGCATTGGCGGCGGCATGGGAGCCGCAGGCGTCTTTGAACTGCTGTGATGTGAAGTCAATAGAAAATGAAGCGGGCGGCGCTGCCGCCCGGGCAATCACACGATATTTGGGGGAGGAAAAGAAACAATGGCAAAAACGGTCGAAAATGCGATTCAAGGCGGCAGCTTTTTAATTGAGGACATTCCGGCGGAGCGTGTGTTTACGCCGGAAGATTTCACCGATGAGCATCAAATGATCGCCAAGACAACGGAAGAGTACGTCAACAACGAAGTGCTTCCGCAGCTCGAGCATCTCGAAAACCATGAGTTTGACCGCTCGGTGAAACTGCTTCGCAAGGCGGGCGAACTTGGGCTGTTAAGCGCCGATATCCCGGAGGAGTACGGTGGGTTAGGACTGGACAAAGTGAGCTCTGCCATCATTGCCGAACATATGGCGCCGGCCGGCGGTTTCGCCATTTCGCACGGGGCACACGTCGGCATCGGATCGCTGCCGATTGTCTTGTTCGGTACGGAAGAACAAAAACAAAAATATTTGCCGTATTTAGCGACTGGAGAAAAGATTGCCGCTTACGCTTTAACCGAACCGGGCTCCGGTTCCGACGCGCTTGGAGCAAAAACGACGGCGAAATTGAACGCCGAAGGGACGCATTACATTTTAAACGGTGAAAAACAATGGATCACCAACTCCGGCTTCGCTGATGTGTTTGTCGTTTACGCGAAAGTGGACGGCCAGCATTTCACCGCGTTCATCGTCGAGCGCGACTTCCCGGGCGTCTCAACCGGTCCGGAAGAAAAGAAAATGGGGATTAAAAGCTCGTCAACACGGACGCTCATTTTGCAAGATGTGCCGGTGCCGAAAGAAAACGTGCTCGGTGAAATCGGCAAAGGCCATGTCATCGCCTTCAACATTTTGAACATCGGCCGCTATAAACTCGGTCTCGGGGCGGTCGGCGGGGCGAAACGGGCGCTTGAAATCACGCTGAAATACGCCAACCAACGCCAGCAATTCAAGCGACCGATTTCGAAGTTTACGCTGACGCAAGAAAAATTCGCGACGATGGCAGCGCGGCTGTACGCGGCGGAAAGCTCCGTCTACCGCACGGTCGGTTTGTTCGATGAACGGATGGGCTTGCTTGATGCGGAAAAAGCGAAGGACGGCAAAGAAATTGCCAAGTCCATCGCTGAATATGCGATCGAATGCTCATTGAACAAGTTTTTCTCCACTGAAGTGCTCGATTACATTGTTGATGAAGGGGTACAAATTCACGGCGGCTACGGCTTTATGCAAGAGTATGAAATCGAGCGCGCTTATCGCGATTCGCGCATTAACCGCATTTTTGAAGGGACGAACGAAATCAACCGCCTGCTCGTGCCGGGCATGTATTTGAAAAAAGCCATGAAAGGCGAGCTGCCGCTCTTCCAAAAAGCGCAACAGCTGCAAGAAGAGCTCATGATGATGACGGCCGAGGAACCGGGTTCAGGGGTGCTTGAGCAAGAGAAATATTTGGTGCGCAACGCGAAAAAGATCGCTTTGATGGTCGCTGGCTTAGCGGTGCAAAAATACGGTCAACGGATCGAGGAAGAACAAGAAGTGCTTGTCAATATCGCTGATATCGTTTCCAACATTTATGCGATGGAATCGGCGCTTTTGCGCACAGAAAAAGCGATTCAAGCGAGCGGGGAAGAGAAAAACAAGCAAAAAGTGTTGTATACGCAAATTTTCTGCCAAGAGGCGTTCAATGAAATCGAAGCCCATGCGAAAGAAACGCTCGTTGCCGTGGAGCAAGGCGACACACTTCGGATGATGCTCGCCGCTCTCCGTCGGTTGACGCGTCATACCCCGATCAACGTGATCGCGAAAAAACGCGAAGCGGCTGCAGCCCTCATTGAAGCGGAACAGTATATTGTGTGATAATAGGAAGTACCAGGTTTGTCCTGGTACTTCTTTCTGTCAGAAGCAGATAGCAATGGTTCGGAAAAACGGGGACAACCGATCAATTGTTTCCGTTAACAGTTCTAGAGGAGGGACGGCCATGGCGTTGACGTTGTATTGGTATCCGAAATGCGGGACGTGCCGGAAGGCGAAGCGGTGGCTTGATGAGCACGGGATCGAGGTGCAAACGGTGCATCTTGTCGATGAGCCGCTGACGAAAGAGGAGCTCGCACGCTTGCACCGTCAAAGCGGGTTGCCGCTTAAAAAATTTTTTAACACAAGCGGGATGAAATACCGCGAACTCGGATTAAAGGACAAGCTTAACGGCGCATCGGAAGAAGAGATGCTTGAGTGGCTTGCTTCGGACGGGATGCTAGTAAAACGGCCCATTTTAACGGGCGGCGAACGGGTTGTTGTCGGGTTTCGCGAGCAAGAGTACGAATCGTTTTTCGCCGGACGCCTGTCGGCAGAAAGATAAAAAATTTTGTTTTTCGCCGGACGCCTGTCGGCAGAAAGATAAAAAATTTTAATAAAATGCGACGAACTCGGTGAGTTTTTGTCCAAAATCGGTTATGATGAAAAAGGAGATAATTTGTCGCAATGGAGGGATTCCATGAACACGCCAAAAGAACTTCGCTATTCAAAAGAGCATGAGTGGGTGCGCGTCGAAGGAGACAAAGTGCGCATCGGCATTACCGATTTTGCCCAATCAGAGCTTGGCGACATCGTGTTTGTTGAGCTGCCGGAAGTTGGAACGGAAATTACGGCGAATGAGCCGTTTGGTAGCGTCGAATCGGTGAAAACCGTCTCGGAACTGTATGCGCCGATCAGCGGCACGATCGTCGAAGTGAACGAATCGTTAAATGACAATCCGGAATATGTGAACGAATCGCCGTATGAAAAAGCGTGGATGATTGTTATTGAACCGAAAGATTTAAGCGAAGTCGACAACTTGTTGACGGCTGAACAATACGCGGCGATGGTGAACGAAGGATAAACGTTCCTGCAATCTTCGCCCCCGATCCAGACACCCTATACATACCGGAACTTGATTAAAAAGGGGGGCTCCCGATGGCGCTGCAATCAACGCGCATCGATATTACGGATCGGGTAACCGGCAAGCTGAACGGCCGCTCGCTGGACTTGTACGAGGAAGGCGAGCTCATCGGACGTCTTCCTCTTCCGGCAGCGGGCGTTCAGTTGAAAAACGGGTATACCGAGCAGAACGGAAAAATCTATAAAGATGTGACCGCTACCGTTGAACCGGATCAAAAATATGTCGATTGCGACGGGGAGGCGGGTTGGTGTTAAAAGGCAACGGTGGATGGCCGTTGCTTTTTTTCAACTTTTTGTTGGCGCAGAGCATACAATATGGTAACCTTTTTTGAAGTTAGGTGGGTCGGACATGCGACGGGCAGAAAAAGTGATTATTGTAGAAGGGCGATCGGATAAACAAAAAGTGTCAGCCGTGCTGAACGAACCGGTCGTCATTATTTGTACGAACGGCACGATCAGTGATTCGCGCCTTGAGGAGCTGGCCGACGAGCTTGAGGGTCAGGACGTGTACGTGCTGGCAGACGCTGATGAAGCAGGAGAAAAGCTGCGCCGGCAATTTCGACGGATGTTTCCGGAAGCGGAACACATTTATATTGACCGGACGTACCGCGAAGTGGCCGCTGCTCCGCGTTGGCATTTAGCCCAAGTGTTGCTGCGCGCCCATTTTGACGTCCGCATCGACTCGTTAATGAAGGGAAGAGGCGAGTGAAACCGATTGAACGAACAGAGATACAACAGACAATCACTGAACAGCCGCTTATGGCTCTTTATTTGTACACCCCGCTGTGCGGCACGTGCCAGCTGGCGAAACGAATGTTGACGGTGGTGGAGGAGTTGTTTCCGGCGCTGCCGTTTTACGAAACAGACGTGAATTATATCCCGGAGCAAGCAGTCGTTTGGAAAATTGAAAGCGTTCCTTGCTTGCTTCTTTTTGTGGACGGAACGATGGTGGGCAAATGGTATGCGTTTCATTCCGTTCCGTACTTGTATGAGGAAATTCAAGCTCGGTTGCCGCGCTGACTACCTGCCTTTTTTTGACGCCATTTGACATATTTCTTTGGAAATGACAAAAATAGCGTTGGTTCGCCACAATGACTGTCGAGATTTTTGTAAAGGATTCCTCCCCCTCCGTATGGAAATAAAGGGAACAAAGGGAAATGGGGGGGATGGTCAATGGAAATGCATCAGTTAGTGGGACAGTTTATGGAACGGATGCAAACGTTGCGTCATTTGTTGCCGATTTTGCCGGATGAGCAGTTGTATGTTCGGTTTGAGAGTGAAGAAGGTGTTGCTTTGTTGGCGATCGGCAAGGAGCCGACTGCCCCAGAGATAGGAAATGACGAACGCCACACGTTAACGGTGCGCGGTTCAAAGAAAGCGCTTGAATCGCTGCTGAGCGGCGAGCTGAAGCTGCAGCAGCTCGTCCGGCTGCAAGAAGTGTCTGTGTCGGGAAGCTTTCGCCACATGTTGCTGCTTGAATCTCTCCTCCATTTGGCCAAGCCGTATCGTCATGTTGGGTAAAAAATTTTGTTGACACCGTTCGACATACAATGATACAATCACACTCGTAATCAATTGAATAGGCAAATGGTTGTGCTCTTATCAAGAGAGGTGGAGGGATGTGCCCAATGAAGCCCGGCAACCGTCAGCGAGTCTGCTGAAAAGGTGCCAATTCACACAAAGCGGCCTGCTTTGAGAGATAAGAGACGGAACGGTAGACAAATACCTTTCTGTTCTCTGCGGGCAGAAAGGTTTTCTTTTTGCGCTCTGTTGCCTTGGGAAGAAGGAAGGTGAAACGGTGATTCAACTTAAACAAGTGACAAAAATTTATCATGCGGCGAATGGATCGGTAACAGCTGTCGACAATGTGTCGCTCGATATTCGCGAAGGGGAAATTTTCGGGATTATCGGTTACAGCGGCGCGGGGAAAAGTTCGCTCATCCGGCTGTTAAACGGGCTGGAAAAGCCGACGAGCGGCCAGGTGGTCGTCGCCGGCCGCGATATGGCGCGCATTAAAGGACGGGAGCTGCGCAAGGCGCGCCAAGAAATCGGGATGATTTTCCAGCACTTCAACTTGCTTTGGTCGCGTACGGTGCGGGAAAATATTGCGTTTCCGCTCGAGATCGCCGGCGTTCCGAAAGAGGAACGGCAAAAGCGGGTTGATGAGCTCATCCAGCTTGTTGGGCTCGCCGGGCGGGAAGACGCGTATCCGTCGCAGTTAAGCGGCGGACAAAAACAGCGGGTCGGCATTGCTCGGGCGCTTGCCAACAACCCGAAAGTGTTGCTTTGCGATGAAGCAACATCGGCATTGGATCCACAAACGACGGATGCGATTTTGGACTTGCTTGTCGATATTAACAAGCGGCTCGGGCTGACGATCGTGCTGATTACGCACGAAATGCATGTGATCCGTAAAATTTGTGACCGCGTGGCGGTGATGGAAAGCGGCAAAATCGTCGAGCAAGGCGAAGTGTTGCACGTCTTCCGCAACCCGCAACAGCCGATTACGAAACGGTTCGTTCAACAACTGATCGAACCGGAGGAAACGGAAGAGGCGGTTTCCCATTTGTTCGGCCAATACCCGAACGGGGTGATCGCGCAGTTGACATTTGTCGGCGAAGCAGCTGGCCAGCCGCTCATCACGCAAGTCGTTCGGCAATTTACGGTTGAGATCAACATTTTGCAAGGGAAAATTTCGCAAACTCATCAAGGCGCCTACGGTGTGCTGTTTGTGCACATCGACGGCGCGGCGGACGAAATCGCCCGGGTGCTTGACTATATTCGCAGCCAGCAAGTGGCGGTGGAGGTGATTCATGATGCTCGCTAACCTCCTGCCGAACGTGCAATGGGAGACGATGTGGGCGGCGACGGTCGAGACGTTGTACATGACCGGGATGGCGGTCGCGGCGACGTTCGTCATTGGGATTGTTCTCGGGCTGCTTTTATTTTTAACGGCGAAGGGAAACCTATGGGAAAACCGGTTGGCCAATATGATCATTGCTGCGTTCGTCAATATTTTTCGTTCCATTCCGTTCATTATTTTAATTATTTTGCTCATCCCGTTTACTAAATGGCTTGTTGGGACAATGCTTGGGGCGAATGCGGCACTGCCAGCACTCATCATTGGTGCAGCTCCGTTTTATGCCCGTATGGTCGAAATCGCCCTCCGCGAAATTGACAAGGGGGTCATTGAAGCGGCGAAGGCCATGGGCGCCTCGACATGGACGATCATTTGGAAAGTCCTGTTGCCAGAATCGCTTCCGGCGCTTGTCTCCGGGATTACTGTCACCGCTGTGTCGCTTGTCGGCTACACGGCGATGGCTGGCGTTGTTGGCGCCGGCGGGCTGGGGAACTTGGCGTATTTGGAAGGGTTCCAGCGCAGTCATAACGATGTGACGTTTGTCGCGACCGTGTTGGTGCTCATCATCGTTTTTGTCATTCAGTTTATCGGTGACTTTGTCACTTCGAAAATTGATAAACGATAAAGGGGGCAGAAGGAAATGAAAAAATGGCTTGGTGCTTTGTTGGCTGCCGTCTTGGTGTTCGCTTTAGCAGCGTGCGGCGGCAACAAGGACGAAAACGCTGCTGGCGGGGATAAAGGCGGCGAGTTGGTCAAACTGAAAGTCGGTGCGTCGAACGTGCCGCATGCGGAAATTTTGGAACAAGCGAAACCGCTGTTGGAAGAAAAAGGCATAGACTTGGAAATTATCACGTTCCAAGACTACATTTTGCCAAACAAAGCATTGGCGGACAAAGATATTGACGCTAACTATTTCCAACATATCCCGTACTTAGAAGCACAAATGGAAGAACATGGTTACAATTTCGTTAACGTTGGCGGCATCCATATCGAGCCGATCGGCTTGTACTCCAAAAAATATAAAAGCGTCGAAGAACTGCCAAATGGCGCAACGATCATTATGAGCAACTCGGTTGCCGACCATGGCCGCATTTTATCGATGCTCCAAGAAAAAGGGCTCATCAAGCTGAAAGAAGGCGTCGACAAAACGAGAGCGACGGTTAACGACATCGTGGAAAACCCGAAAAAATTAAAGTTTAAAGCCGATGTAGACGCTGGATTGCTGCCGCAAGTTTATCAAAACGGGGAAGGCGATGCCGTGCTGATCAACGCGAACTATGCGCTTGATGCCGGCTTGGATCCGGCGAAAGACCCAATCGCCGTCGAATCGCCGAAAGACAACCCGTACGTCAACATTGTGGCCGTGCGCAAAGGCGATGAAAACCGGAAAGAAATTAAAACATTGGTGGAAGTGCTGCAATCGAAAGAAATTCAAGACTTCATTACCGAACAATACAAAGGCGCTGTCATTCCGGCAGCGGAAAACAAGTAATCAACGGGAGCGTTTCGCTCCCGTTTTTTTTTGAACAACGAAGCCGACGTTCTGCCCTTGTGGAACACGGCAGAGGGAAAGAAGAAATTCATGGGTGTCAGACGGTACTTGATCAGAAAAGAGAACCGATCGAACAAGGTCTCTCTAATGAACCGTCTTTTTCCCCCGCCCTTATAGCGGACAATGAAAAAGGATGTCTTGCTGTTGAGACATTCTCCTGAATCACTGACGGTTCAAGCGCTCTAACACGGCAGCGAGCATGACGATGATCAGGCAGTTTTGCCAGGTGATCACCACGGCCAAGCTGAATGTGCCATCGCCTTGTTCACCGACGATGTTGCCGATGGCGATCCATGCCAAAAACGGGGCGAACGCAGCAGTCAAAACGAAGACGACCGAGCGAACGCGATTTCCCTCTTTCCAACGAAGCGATGGTGCGATGGCGCCGATGTTGGCGCTTCGGAAACGGCGTGTTTTTCCATTCGCTTTCTGTATGATTCGGTGTTTCATTTCCGTTTCCTCCATGCATACTAAAAAGGCATGAAACGCTTCTCCGCTTCTGCTCAGGAGGCGGGATGGAATCTTCTCGGTTCAATATGGAAAAAGAAGGAGGAAACCGAAGATGAACAACGGAATACAGACATCCGTCGAAGCTGCACTTCTTCATTATAAGGAAGGAATCGGAACGTTTACGAAAAAGATGCCGACGATTGCTGAACGGTTTCATGCGTTTACCGAGGCTTGTTTTGCCGAGGGAGCGTTGACGAAAAAAGAAAAGCAGTTGATCGCCCTTGGCATCAGCCTAGCTACCCAAGATGAATATTGCACCATTTACCATACGAAAGGATGTCTTGATGAAGGGGCATCGGAACAAGAAATTTTGGAAGCGTGCGCAGTGGCGGCGGCGTTTGGCGGCGGTGCGGCAATGAGCCAAACGGTGACGCTCGTGCAGGAATGCGTCCGTGAGCTGCGGACGACCCATTAGACGCCAGCAATGGTGTTTTTGTTGGCAAACACATTCGATTTCAGCCGGCGCCTTATGATTTCAGCCGGCTTTTTTTTGTAAAAACTCGTACAAATAGGTCGTTTTCGTGTAAAATATAAAAAGCGTTGTCCAATTCCCTCTCTTCTATGGGTAAGTTTTACATATGTACACAGTGGAAAAGGCAGCGGAAAAGTTGCGAACACTTTTCATTTGTTATAAGATTGTAATGAGAATAAAATGAGAATGAACAATCGCTGGGTCAAAAGCGAGCTTACATTATTTTTACGCAAAAACTGGAGGTATGCTTTATGGCCGTATTAACGATTCAAAATCTCCACGTATCAGTGGAAGGAAAAGAAATTTTAAAAGGGGTTGACTTGGAAGTTAAAGGCGGGGAAATTCACGCCATTATGGGTCCGAACGGAACGGGGAAATCGACGCTGTCATCGGCCATTATGGGCCATCCGAAATATGAGGTGACGGCAGGCACGATTACGCTCGACGGCCAAAACGTTCTTGAGATGGAAGTAGATGAGCGGGCGCGTGCCGGTTTGTTTTTGGCGATGCAATATCCGAGCGAAATCAGCGGGGTGACGAACGCCGACTTTTTGCGGTCAGCCATCAACGCTCGTCTTGGTGAGGGCAATGAAATTTCGCTCATGAAATTTATCCGCAAGCTCGATGAAAAAATGTCGTTTTTGGAAATGAACCCGGATATGGCGCACCGCTATTTGAACGAAGGGTTCTCGGGCGGGGAGAAAAAGCGGAATGAAATTTTACAGCTGATGATGCTTGAGCCGAAAATCGCCATTTTGGACGAGATCGACTCTGGATTGGACATTGACGCATTAAAAATCGTCGCCAAAGGCATTAACGAAATGCGCAGCAGCGAATTCGGCTGTTTGATCATTACCCATTATCAACGGTTGTTGAATTACATCACCCCGGACTATGTACACGTCATGATGCAAGGGCGCATCGTGAAATCGGGCGGTCCGGAACTGGCACAGCGGCTTGAGGCGGAAGGGTACGATTGGATTAAGAAAGAATTGGGCATCGAAGACGAAACGGTCGGGCAAGAAGCGTAAGCGTTAGGAGGAGGACTATGGCGACAGAAACGAAAATCCCATTCGATGAAACATACATCCGCACGTTCTCAAGCGAACGCGGCGAACCGGACTGGCTGACCGAGCGACGCCTCGAAGCGCTCGGGAAAGCGGAACAGCTGCCGCTGCCGAAACCGGACAAAACGAAAATTGACAAGTGGAACTTTACTGACTTTGGCCGCCATGTGGTCGACAGCGCACCGTATGCGAACCTTGATGATTTGCCGGAGGCGGTCAAGGCGCTGATTGAAGCGGGCGAAGGAACGACAAATTTATATGTGCAGCGCAACCATACACCAGCGTATGTTTCGCTCTCTGATGAGTTGAAAGAAAAAGGAGTCATCTTCACCGATATTTTCACGGCTGCTAGGGAACATGGCGATTTGCTGAAGAAATATTTCATGACCGATGCGGTTAAGCCGGATGAGCACCGTCTTGCCGCGCTGCATGCGGCGCTGTTAAACGGCGGAGTGTTTGTGTACGTTCCGAAAAACGTCGAAATCGAAACACCGCTCCAAGCCGTCTACATTCAAGACGAGGACGACATCGGCTTGTTTAACCACGTCATCGTTGTCGCAGAAGACAACAGCCGCGTCGTATTCGTTGAAAACTATTTATCGGCGAGCGATGAAGGAAAAGCGGTCGTCAATATTGTCGCCGAGGTATTTGCCAATGCGAACGCGCGCGTCTTTTTCGCCGCGGTCGACCATTTGGCCAAAGGCGTGACGACGTATGTCAACCGACGCGGCGTTGCTGGGCGCGACGGGCGAATCGAATGGGCGCTCGGGCTGATGAATGACGGCAACACCGTGTCGGAAAATATCACTCGCCTCATCGGTGACGGATCGTTCGGGGATACGAAAACGGTTGTCGTCAGCCGCGGCGAGCAAGTGCAAAACTTTACGACAAGCGTCGTTCACTACGGGAAACATACGGAAGGTTATATTTTAAAACACGGCGTCGTCCGTGACAGCGCCACTTCGATTTTTAACGGCATCGGCAAAATTGAGCACGGCGCGTCGAAGTCCAACGCCGAGCAAGAATCGCGCGTGTTGATGTTAAGCGAAAAAGCGCGCGGCGATGCGAACCCGATTTTGCTCATTGATGAAGATGATGTCATGGCAGGCCACGCGGCATCAGTCGGGCGCGTCGATCCTATTCAATTGTATTACTTAATGAGCCGCGGCATTCCGAGAAACGAAGCTGAACGGCTGATCATCCATGGCTTTTTGGCGCCAGTCGTTGAAGCGATTCCGCTTGAAGGTGTGAAAAAACAATTAATCGAAGTGATTGAAAGGAAAGTTCAATCATGAACGTGAAAGAAATTCGTTCGTTGTTTCCCATTTTGCATCAACAAGTGAACGGCCATCCGCTCATTTATTTTGACAGTGCGGCGACATCGCAAAAACCGCTGCCGGTGATCGAAGCGCTCGACCGCTACTACCGCGAGTACAACTCGAACGTCCATCGCGGCGTCCATACGCTCGGAACGAAGGCGACCGATGCGTATGAAGGAGCGCGCGAAAAAGTGCGTCGGTTTCTTAATGCCAAATCGGCACAAGAGATCATCTTTACGCGCGGGACGACAACGGCGCTCAACTTGGTCGCTTCGAGTTATGCGCGCGCCAACGTCAAAGAAGGCGATGAAATCGTCATTACGTACATGGAGCACCATAGCAATTTAATTCCATGGCAACAAGCGGCGAAACAGACCGGAGCGACATTGAAATATATTCCGCTGCAAGAAGACGGAACGATCGATCTCAAGGATGTCGAGGCAACGGTGACGCCGGCGACGAAAATCGTTGCCATCGCCCATGTATCGAACGTGCTCGGCACGGTCAATCCGGTTCGGGAGATCGCCCGCATCGCTCACGATCGCGGCGCCGTTGTCGTTGTCGACGCGGCGCAAAGCGCTCCGCACATGAAAATTGATGTTCAAGAGCTCGGCTGTGATTTTCTCGCGTTTTCCAGCCATAAAATGTGCGGACCGACCGGAGTTGGCGTATTATATGGAAAAAGAGAACTGTTGGAGCAAATGGAGCCGATCGAGTTTGGCGGCGAAATGATCGATTTTGTCGAGCTGTATGACTCGACATGGAAAGAGCTGCCGTGGAAGTTTGAGGGCGGCACGCCGATCATCGCCGGCGCGATTGGTCTCGGTGCGGCCATCGATTTCCTCGAACAAGTCGGGTTGGACGCCATCGCCGCTCATGAACACGAGTTGGCGCAATATGCACTCGAACGGCTGGCTGACATCGAAGGCGTTACCGTCTACGGGCCGAAAGAACGGGCCGGGCTTGTGACGTTTAACATCGAAGGGGTGCACCCGCACGATGTGGCGACGGTTCTTGACGCGGAAGGAATCGCCATCCGCGCCGGCCACCATTGCGCCCAGCCGTTGATGAAATGGCTTAACGTGACCGCAACCGCCCGGGCGAGCTTTTACCTGTACAATACGAAAGAGGAAATCGATACGTTTATCGCTGCATTACAGAAAGCGAAGGAGTACTTCAGCCATGTCTTCTAATCATCCGTTAGACCAGCTTTACCGCCAAGTCATTATGGATCATTATAAAAACCCGCGCAACCGCGGCGTGCTTGAGGGGACGAACGTCGATATCAACATGAACAACCCGACGTGCGGCGACCGCATTCATTTGACCATGAAAGTGGAGGACGGAAAAATCGCTGACGTCAAATTTGAAGGGGAAGGCTGTTCGATTTCGATGTCGTCAGCGTCGATGATGACGCAGGCCATTAAAGGGAAAAACGTCGAAGAAGCGCTTCGGCTCGCTCACATTTTTTCGGACATGATTCAAGGCAAGGAATACGACGATTCGCTCGATCTTGGCGACATCGAGGCGCTTCAAGGTGTTTCGAAATTTCCGGCCCGCATTAAATGTGCGACATTGGCGTGGAAAGCGCTCGAAAAAGGGTTGCATGACCATTAAGATGAAGGAAGGTGAACCACGATGGCGAAAAAAGCACCAGAAATCGGCGAATATAAGTATGGCTTCGTCGATAAGGACGTTTCCATCTTCCGCGCCCAGCGCGGGCTGACGCGCGAAGTCGTCGAAGAAATTTCGCGCATGAAAAACGAGCCGCAATGGATGCTCGAGTTTCGCTTAAAAGCGCTCGACATTTTCTACAGCAAACCGATGCCGCAATGGGGCGGCGACTTGTCGAGCCTGGACTTTGATGAGATCACGTACTACGTCAAACCGACGGAAAAATCGGGCCGTTCGTGGGACGAAGTGCCGGAGGAAATTAAAGCGACGTTTGATAAGCTCGGCATTCCAGAGGCGGAACAAAAATATTTGGCCGGGGTTTCGGCGCAATACGAGTCGGAAGTTGTCTACCATAATATGAAAGAAGACTTGGAAAAACTCGGCGTCATCTTTAAAGACACCGATTCAGCCCTGAAAGAAAACGAAGACTTGTTCCGCGAACATTTTGCGAAAGTGGTGCCGCCAACGGACAACAAGTTCGCGGCGTTGAACTCGGCTGTTTGGTCGGGTGGTTCGTTCATTTACGTTCCGAAAGGCGTTAAAGTCGAAACGCCGCTGCAAGCGTATTTCCGTATCAACTCGGAAAACATGGGGCAGTTTGAACGGACGCTCATCATCGTCGATGAAGGAGCACACGTCCATTACGTTGAGGGCTGTACGGCACCGATTTACACGACGAACTCGCTCCACAGCGCGGTCGTCGAAATCATCGTCAAAAAAGGCGCGTACTGCCGCTACACGACGATTCAAAACTGGGCGAACAACGTCTTCAACTTGGTGACGAAACGCGCCGTTTGCGAAGAAAACGCGACAATGGAATGGATCGATGGCAACATCGGCTCGAAGCTGACGATGAAGTATCCGGCTGTCATCTTAAAAGGTGAAGGCGCGCGCGGTTTGACGCTGTCGATCGCCATCGCCGGCAAAGGCCAGCACCAAGATGCTGGGGCGAAAATGATCCATTTGGCGCCGAACACATCGTCCACGATCGTTTCGAAGTCGATTTCCAAACAAGGCGGGAAAGTCACGTACCGCGGCATCGTCCATTTCGGCCGCAAAGCGTCCGGTTCGCGTTCGAACATCGAATGTGACACGCTCATTCTCGACAACCAATCGACATCTGATACGATTCCATATAACGAAATTTTAAACGACAATATTTCGCTTGAGCACGAAGCGAAAGTGTCGAAAGTGTCGGAAGAGCAGCTGTTCTACTTGATGAGCCGCGGCATTTCTGAACAGGAAGCGACGGAAATGATCGTTATGGGCTTTATCGAGCCATTCACAAGAGAGCTGCCGATGGAATACGCCGTCGAGATGAACCGCTTGATCAAGTTTGAAATGGAAGGAAGCATTGGATAATCTTGATCATATCAAGGGTGCAGCGTTCAAACGAAGCGCTGCACCCATCATTTTTTTCAAGTGCCGCTGATCCCACTTCAGTGTCTCATCCTCAATGTTTTGAGTCACATGGAGTGGGTGTCAGCGGTCATTTTTTTCTCCTGAACCGAGAAGTCTCATACCCATGCGTAAGCGGGAGATGAATCGGTGTCTTTTACCAGCCGCGGGATGCATGCAGGCTTGATTGACAACCTCGCATAGGAGAGTCAAGCATCTAGAGCGTTTAAAAATGGGTTTTTCGTAGTCACAAACGAGAAACAGAGAAATGGGGGATTAGGCAGCGGAAGAAGCCTTTCTACGGGGATGCGCCGCAAACGATGTTCTGTTCGTAGAGACAGATTTGACACACGAAAATGAGCAGACGAACATGTTCTTCCGCGTCAGGGTCGAAAATACAACGCCAACTCTTCACATGTCACTCATGTATGATGACGCTCATATATAAATAGAGTAAAGGAGGTGAAATGATATTGTCAAAACATGGGGAACGAAAAAAGGCGCAACGGGTGAGCATAAGATGTGGTTGTAGCAATATGCGAATTGTGAGAGTGCATGGGCCCCTGCCATCCGACATGGCGTTGGCTGCGGTCAATGCTGCCACCACTGTTCCGGAAATGAGGGCGGCCATTGAAAACCCGTTGCTTGGCTTAAACCTTACAGAATATAACAGGTTATCTGAAGCAGTGAAAAACGATGTGGTCCAACAATTGCTAAATAACCGGCCTGCCTCAGGTTATCCTTCTGTTGCCCGTATTCAAGCTGCCCTGAATCAAGCCATCAATCAAGTGATCAGTTTAGCTGTGGTCAATGCCGCCACCACTGTTCCGGAAATGAGGGCGGCCATTGAAAACCCGTTGCTTGGCTTAAACCTTACAGAATATAACAGGCTATCCGAAGCAGCGAAAAACGATGTGATCCAACAATTGCTAAACAACCGGCCTGCCTCAGGTTATCCTTCCGTTGCCAGTGTCCAAGTCTCCTTGAATCAAGCCGTCAATCAGGTCGTTGATTTCGATCATATTTATGTTCAAGCTGGAGCTGTTGGTGGAAATGGCAGTAGAGCAAATCCTTTTGGAACCATTCCTCAAGGAATTGCCGCAGTAAATCCAGGCGGAACGGTTCATATTTTAAGTGGAACGTATCCCATTACATCACAAATTGTCGTCAATAAAGCTGGAATTACTTTAAAAGGTCAACCAGGCACCCTTCTATTGTTGCAAGCGGATATAATTGCCATGCGAATTACTGCGCCGAATACGACAATCGATGGTTTAACGATGACAAGCGATATTCCTTATCAAAAAGAATTTATCCAAATTGGCGGGAATAACACGACGATCATCAATAATACCATTTACGGACCACCTCAATCATCGCCCATGAGCGACTGGATTGTAAACAGAGCCGTTGTATCTCAAGGAGGACTTGCTATTTCGGTCATGAATAATACGTTCTATTCGTTAAGGACAGGAATGTATATTAACCCGAATGTGACAGGCTCCATTAACAATAATGTTGTTTACAACACAAAAGGAGGATTTTTAGTAGATCGTGCATTTACAACCTTCTTAGGAAACTCATGGGGAACCCCGCCGAACGAATTTGATATTGTGTTGCTTGTTGGTACAACAAGTGGCCCTCCATATGATAATCTTGCTCTATTAAGTGCACTTAACAATAATGCAACAATCTCGGATCAACGATGAAAGAAACGGGAAATCCGTTGGTAAAGCAAGGAACAAATAGCCACTTTGCGGCAGAAAAATGACAGATTGTTTTGCTTTGGACAAGGTTATGATGATGTCGTGGGATATGTTGAAGCAGCGCGTCACCCGATTGGGTGGCGTTTTTATTTCCATTAAGTTTCAAGGAAATGGGAAAGCAATGCTATTCTATGTTCAAACTGTACCACCCAGGAATATCAGCATAAAAAAGAACGCCTTTCTCACAGCGTTCTGGTCAATTTTGTTGTGAATGGTCGGGATTTTGATTGGCGTTTTTGGAAGCGAAAAACCCCACCATACCGCTGATCAAACTTGGCGGCACACTCCAAAGGAAAAACCCCCATTTTCCAGTAAACATGCTGACTAGGAAAAAGAATAGTGGAACCCCAATCATAATCCCGATGGACAGTTTTTGATATTTATTCATGATTGTCTAAGCTCCTCCTTTTTTATCAATTATAGCATTTTATTTAAAATTTTTATAATTTATACATAATTTTGCGCAGTCGATTCCTGGAGGAGAAAAGGTTGGTTGACTGTATCATGTCTTCCCAAACTTCTTGACAGTGCCATCACTGAGCAGTTTTTATACAAAATTCCACTGTTTTTCCAATAATAAAATCAGCTTTTTGAAACCCCCACTTTTCTTTGCATAATTTAGTTCCATCCATCCACACTATCTACGGGAAGGGTGATCCATGAATTTGTTAGGAGGGTTAATTATGGGAATTTTAAGTGGCAATCCAAAAGAAGAACCGATGCATTATGGAGAAGTATTTGGTGTATGGTCGTATTTACTGACCGCTAAAGGATTATTGTCCGGATATCAAACGTTACTCAACCATACAGGTGATGAGGATTTAAAACATTTTATTGAAGATTGTAAATGTCAAGATAAACATGTACACTTTTGACTGTTTAAGAATGTACATTTTTACTCGTTTTCTTTTTCTCTTTCTAAGTGATTTTTTATTCGATATGAATCCCCTACAATATTAATCACGGTCGCGTGATGTAAAATACGATCTAGGATGGCATTGGCTAGCTTTGAATCTTGAAATACCTCCCCCCAATCCTTAAAATTGGCATTGGTAGTAAATATCGTGCTTTTCTTTTCATACCGTAAATCAATCAACTGGAAAAACAATTTTGCATCTTCTCTGTCAATCGGCAAATAGCCAATCTCATCAATGATTAATAGCTTGTATTTTCCATAATGTTTTAAACGATTGTCTAAACGATTTTCCATTTTCGCTTTCTTCAATTGTAAAATCAGTTCGTGACATTTAATGAAATACGTACTTGTCCGCTTTTTGGCAGCTGCGATTCCAATCGCAGTCGCCAAGTGGGTTTTTCCAACGCCACTTGGACCTAAAAAAACAATATTTTCATTCTCTTCAATAAACCGTAATGTCGTAAAATCTAGAATCTGTTGTTTATTGATTGAAGGCTGAAAGTCAAAATCGAAATCTTTTAATTCCTTTAGGTGAGGGAAAGCCCCCACCTTAACCATCGAGTTAATCATATTTCTTTCACGCATATCAATTTCATAATTCGTTAATTTTACTAGTGTATCAACGAACGACAGCTGATTTTTCGTACTAAAATCAATGGTTTCATTCAGGTGACAAATCATTTGTTTTAACTTGAGATACTCTAAGTTTTGAATTAATTGTTGATAACTACTATTCATTTTTATACACCTCATGAATCGCAAGTAAATTCTTCTTGGCTAGCTCATCAATATCCGGGTGATGAGGTAATCCCCTCGACAAGGTTTCGATGTAATGTTCTTGTTTATAATTCAGTTTTATTGAACTAATCCTATGTTGAGTAATCAAATGCATGTTATAATAAACGTAAATATGGTCATCATACACTTGTAATCCAACTGTTTTTCCTTTGTATTCAGCAGGGACGGAATATTGATTCCCTTTATAGGTAACCATTCCCGCTGAATTGACTTTTACAAGTGTATGTTTGATTTTGTAAGAATCTCTTATTTCATTCCTTGGCAGGGGTTGTAAGAGATTCTTTTCTTGTTCAAAGGCTAAGATAGGGATTTTTCCCGTTCCTTGATGATAGCTATGATTGATCCGTTCACAAAGGGATTGAACAAAATTCTGAAGTTCCTCATATGAAAATTGACCTTGATAGGCATGAATTTCATCGATTAGCTTCATCGTGGCTTCCACTTTCCCTTTGGTATAAGGCCTACCGGCTTTACACGGATGAATGTCAAATCCGCAATCTTTGGCAAATTGATCAAACCGTTCATTGACCACCCCTTTCGAATACTCCGTTCTCGCTTCATCCATGACGGTCTTCATATTGTCAAAGACAATGGTTTTCGGCACGCCTCCAATCTTTTCAAACGTCTCCATCAAAAAGGACATCAACACACTCTGCGATTTTGAAAGTGTTAATAAAAAAGTTCGAAATCGTGAATGAGACAGAAGAAATACCCCTATATTAACGTTTAATATTTCCCCTTCTTTCGTTACGTATCGAATATTTTCTTTCCAATCAAATTGCGCTTGTTCTCCAGGTTCCGTTTCATAACGAACGACCTGACCAACCGGTTTTGTCCGTTTACCCTCAGAAAAATATGCTTGAAACTCTGGTTTCCGAGAAATATAGGCCCGAAAGGCTGATTGGGAACATTCTAAGCCGTGATTGTCTTTCAAGTACTGCCAAAGAACCCGTTTATAATAAAAAATTTGTTTCGATTCTTTTGAAAGCAATTGAGAAATCACATCGTAGTATTTATCAATCTTAGACCCTCTTTTTCGTGTCTTTTTTGGGATAAGACCATTCAAATATTTATCAATCGTCCTCCTATCTACATTGAGATCTCGTGCTAATTGACTCTTATTAATTTTCATTCCCAAACTCTCCATAAGGGTTTTAAATTTTGGCAAATCTGATAAACTATGAATTTCAATCTCTGTTGTGATTTTCAAATTTACATGCACACCATTTCACCTCGAAATCAGTATGCATGTTAAAATCAAAATTGTACATTCTTATCCAATCACTTTTGTACATTCTTAAACTAGCATTTATAAAGATAGCATCGAAAACGTTCTAAAACCGGAAATCCAAGAAACGGAAGCTTTGTTAAAAGAAAATGGAGTAGCACTTCCGCCATCTCCTCCGGAACGGCCAAAAGCATGCTTGGAAGATATTCCGGCAGGAGCGAGATTTACTGACCCGGAAATTGCCGCGATGCTGAGTAAAGATATTGCAGAGGGGTTAGTGGCATGCAGCACGATTATGGGGCAGTGCATCAGGGAAGATATTGCTTTAATGTATGGGCAATTTCACATGAAAAAAGCGCAATATGGTGCGAAACTGCTTAGAATGAACAAAGAAAAAGGTTGGCTCGTTCCGCCGCCGCTCAATGTGAAAAATTCGAACTGTTAAAAAAGGGTGTTCATATGTTTAGCTAAAAGCTTGCGTAACGCAAGCTTTTACTTTTTGTTCATGAAGGCACGCATTTGTGTTTTGAAAAAGTTCCCCTAAATTTGCCTCCTTGTATCTACAGAATGAAATAATTGTTCTTTTGATTGCACATACCAAAGTTAACCATTATGAAAAGGAGGGAAAACCTGTGTTAAAAAAGATTCTTCATTCCCTTTGTGTTCTATCAGTTACATTGATGCTTTGTGGGGTAGCTGTTTATGCTCAAAATAACAACATGGACGTCGATAACAATACAAACAAAATCGTTCACATGGCTCAAAATGAAGACGTTGCTGATGATAATGACGATGACGATACAGATTGGGGTTGGATTGGGTTGCTTGGTTTAGCAGGATTATTAGGGTTAAGAAGAAGAGATGATAGAAGAGATTAACACCGATACAATGGAATGAGAATGATCGAGAGGAAGTGCCTGTCAAGTAAAAGCACATGTAAAAAGTCTGGGGCTCACCGAAAATGCGAGCGCGTTTTGGGGCAGCCCCTTGTCCCTTAGGTTAACATATATATTGGTGAGGGGCTATATGAGCAATCAAGTTTGGCATGGAAGGACGCATTGGATAATCCTGATTATAAGAAGGGTGCAGCGCCCACAATCAAGCGCTGCACCCTTCATTTTTTTTCGGGGACCGCTGATCCAACTCCAGTGTCTCATCTTTTTGAGTCACATGGAGTTGGTTGTCAGCGGTCATTGTTATGCTGGCATGCTCTATCCGTGCTAAAAGCGTCCATAACGATGATCGTCCATTTCAGATTTGTGAAGGAATGGTTATTTATGAATATTTTGTTATGATCTATAATCGGATTGGTGATGTTTCATTATTTTGAAAATATAACGATGAAAAAGAGAGTGGAACGTGAAAGAGATGATAGGAATGTGGAAATTGATCAGAATGTTGAAGTTGCGAGATCTGGAGTTGTTTCGTTTAGATGACCAAGATGGTGAAACGGTTTGTATGTTATTGATTTTGGATTACAGGAGACCTAGTGTTTTCGATGATTTTCCCATTTTAAAGGGAATCGAGGATGAGGATTCATTTGAAGGCGCGGAGAATTATATCCACACGGTCATCATTTCAGAGAAAACATTAGAACAACATATGGTGGACCGAATCCTTGAGGTCATCGAAGGGTTAGTTGAACATAAGCCCGATTGTGATAATAATCATTCGTTTTATATTACGAAGTTCCCTGATTATTTTGGGGTTGGCACACATTTAATCGAGTACATTCAACCGATCTTAGATAAGATGAATTTTGATATTGATCTCACCTATATCACGGATAAACATTTCAATTACTTGACGCAAGAATAACGTTGCTTGCCGCGTCACAGGCCATTTCCCCTTAGAGCAACGTGCCAATAGTCGTTTTGATTTCATGGCCGACCTGCTTATGGTATAGTTAAAATATCTGAAAGCTGAATAAACTGGTGATGGCCATGATTTATATTGGACTGACCGGCTGGGGCGATCATGACAGCTTGTATCCGCCGGGCCTTGCTGCGAAGGACAAACTGCCGGAATATGCGGCCCATTTTCCGACGGTCGAGGTCGATTCGTACTTTTACGCCATTCAACCGCGGGCGAATGTGGAAAAATGGATTCGGGAAACGCCGCCGTCGTTTCAATTTATCGTTAAAGCGTATCAAGGGATGACCGGGCATGAGCGGGGGCCGATTCCATATGCGAATAAGGAAGAGATGTTTGCTGCATTTTTGGAGTCGATTGCGCCGTTTCAAGAGGCGGGAAAACTGGCGATGGTGCTGTTTCAGTTTCCGCCGTGGTTCGATTGCCGGCGCGAGCATGTCACCTATTTGCGCTGGGTCAAGGCGAGGATGGGAGCGGTGCCTGTCGCTTTAGAATTTCGGCATCAGTCGTGGTTTTCGCCCCGGTTTTACGATAAAACGCTCCGTTTTATGGAAGAGGAAGGCTGGATTCACAGCATTTGCGATGAGCCGCAAGCGGGGGAAGGATCGGTGCCGACCGTCTTGCATCCGACCGATCGGGAAAAGACGCTCATCCGCCTGCACGGCCGCAACGTGCACGGCTGGAATAAAGCGACGGCCGGAGACAATTGGCGGGCGGTTCGCTATTTGTACCGCTATAATGAGCGCGAGCTAAGCGAATGGGTGAACCATATCCAGGCATTGAAGGAGAAGACGACACATATTTATGTGTTGTTTAACAACAATTCCGGCGGGGATGCCGCCGATAATGCCAAGCAGCTCATTCGCCTGCTCGGCATTGAATATACCGGTCTTGCGCCGCGACAGCTTGATTTGTTTTGAAGAGGGGGAGGCAAGATGGCTTACGCATTGCTTCTGTTGATCGGTTTTGTCGCCGGAACAGTCGGGAGCTTGGCCGGCCTTGGCGGTGGGGTAATCATCGTGCCGGCGCTTCTGTTTTTCGGCTCCCTCGGCTGGCTGTCGGCGGTGACGCCGCAAGTGGCGGTTGGCACGTCGCTCGTCGTCATTATTTTTAATGGCTTATCATCGACATTGTCGTATATGAAGGATAAAATGGTTGATTACCAAAGCGGGCTGCTGTTTTGCCTCGGCAGTATCCCAGGAACGGTGATTGGCGCGTGGGTGAACAATACGTTGAGCGTTGATCGTTTTTCGTTGTATTTTGGGCTGTTTTTAATGGCCATGTCGCTTTTTTTGTCACTAAGCCAAAAGAAAACGAAGGCGCAGGCGTCAGAAGAGGGGGCGGCGGCTAGGGAAAGCGGGTCGGAGTTGACCGTGTCCGCTCCAGAAAACAAGGAAACAGCCCGTCCACCGTGGTGGAGGCGGAAAGTGGTGCGCACGTATACCGGACGGAACGGGGAAACGGCTGTGTACAGCTATGATCCAGCCAAAGCGATTGCCATTGCCGTGGCTGTCGGGTTTTTCGGCGGCTTGTTTGGGATCGGTGGCGGCTCGCTCATGGTGCCAGCGATGATCGTTCTCTTCCGCTTTCCGCCGCATGTGGCGGTGGCGACGTCCATGTTGCTGATTTTTTTGTCATCACTTGTCGGTTCGACAACCCATATGGCGTTGGGCAACGTGCAGTGGGGATTTGCCCTAGCCCTTATTCCGGGAATATGGATCGGCGCCAAGACGGGGGCGTGGATCAATAAGCGAATGCAAAGCCGGACGCTTGTCGTTGTGCTGCGAATGGTGCTCGTGTTACTTGGCCTTCGTCTTGTGATTGAAAGTTTGTCGTAGCTGAGGAGGGGAGCGTATTGAAGCAAACGATCTATATTTACCATACGAACGATGTGCATAGTCATTTCGAGCATTGGCCGCAAATCGCCCGCTTTTTGTCTGAACGGAGGAAGGAGCATCGCGCGCGCAACGAAGCGATGCTTTTATTTGATGTTGGCGATTTTCTCGACCGTGTTCATCCGATCACCGAGGCGACGCGAGGAAAAGCGAACGTCGAGCTGCTCAACGAGCTCGGGTATGACGCAGTGACGATCGGCAACAACGAAGGGATCACGCTTGATTACCACGAGCTCGATACGCTGTACGAACGGGCGCAGTTTCCCGTTGTTGTCGCCAATTTGTTCCGCCGCGACGGTTCACGGCCTCCGTGGGCGCTTCCGTACACGGTGGTGCGGGCAGCGGAAACGTTTCGCATCGGGCTTGTCGGCGTGACCGCTCCATTTACGAACTTTTACGAACAGCTCGGCTGGAACATCGCCTCGCCGTTTGAGATATTGAAGGCGGCGGTAGCTGAAGTGAAACGACAGGCGGACTGCGTTGTCGTGCTCTCTCATCTTGGCGTGCATGAAGATGAAAGGATGGCGGCCGAGATACCAGGGATCGATTTGATTTTAGGCTCCCACACCCATCACCTGTTTCCGGAAGGGAAGCGAGTCAACGGCGCGCTTCTTTGCGCGGCGGGAAAATACGGACAATATGTCGGCGTCGTCAAGCTCGAGGTGGAAGGGCAACGTTTGGCTCAGGCGTCCGCCACGGTGGTCGATGTGGAGACGTTGTCCCGTTCCGAAGAGGCAGAGCGACATCTTCGCCGCCTCGAACAAGAGAGCTTGGCACGGCTTGAGGCCGAACGAGTGACCGAACTTAAAGAAGATTTGCCGCTCAACTGGTTCGCTCCGTCACCGTTCGCTCAACTGCTTGCTTCCGCTTTGCGCGAATGGTGCCAGGCCGAAATCGGGATGGTCAACGCCGGCGTGTTGCTTGAGCCGCTTTCGAAAGGGCTGGTGACGAAAAAGCATTTGCACCGCATCTGCCCGCACCCGCTCAACCCGTGCAAAGTGAAGCTGCGCGGAGCGGAGCTCAAAGAAATCATGCTTGAGGCGAATACAGAGCGGATGAAACATTTACGGTTTAAAGGATTTGGCTTCCGCGGCGAAGTGATGGGGGAAATGGTGTACGACGGAGTGGACATCGAGACGGAACTTGAAGAAGATGGACAATGGCATATCCGACGCATCACGATTAACGGCGAACCGCTCGACCCGGAGCGGTGGTATGAAGTGGCGACGACCGATATGTTTGCGATTGGCCATTTTTACCCGCAAATCCAACGGGCCGAGGAAAAAACGTACTACATGCCGGAGTTTTTGCGCGACGTGCTGGCTTGGAAATTAGCGCAGTAGGCAGGCACTTCTTTTTCCATGCTTCATACATTGAAGTATGGAAAGGAGTGTGACTGCGGCAATGGTGGAAGTGACGCCGATCATCATTGACGGATATCCGTTTATTGCCGTATCTGTGAAGCTGCCGAAGACGAATTTGCTGGCGGTGGCGAGCGACAAAGGCTATATTATGTGCGGAGCGCTCGATGTCGCTTTATTGAACGAAAAGTTGCGCGACCGCGGCATTATCGCCGGCCGGGCGGTTGGGGTGCGCACGATTGAGCAGCTGCTTGAAGCACCGCTTGAGTCGGTGACCATTGCTGCTGAACAGCTTGGCATTAAACCGGGAATGAAAGGAAAAGACGCGTTGTTGAAAATGCGGTGAAAAAATCCCTCCTTACAAGCATACATATAGCTTGTAAAGGAGGGATTTCTATTTTGGCGCGCCCCCGATTATTGCGAAAAGGTCCGCTTCCGTTCCGCTACGTGCTTTTATTGACATTCGTTTTTTTTATGTTTTCGACAGCGGCAAGCCTTTGGATTGTGAATAAAGGCATTAAGCCCGTGCTGATGAAAATAGCAGAAACCGAAACGAAGCGGATTGCCAACTTAGTGATCAATAATGCGCTTGAGCAACAGTTCAGCAAAGAAAATCCCGAATTTCAACAAATTGTCACCCTTCAACAAGATCGTAACGGAAAAATCGTGTCTGTTGATTTCAACACCGAAGTTATCAATCGCATTTTAGAAGAAACGGACGATCATGTGATGAAAAGTTTAAAGGCGGCGACGGAAGGGCAGATTGAACGCATGGTGCTCCCTGAAGTTGAGGCGGTGCAAGGAGACAGCCGCGGTATCATTTACTACATTCCGCTCGGACAAGTGACAAACAATGCGTTATTAGCAAATCTCGGCCCGCGCATTCCTGTCCAGTTTCAAATCGTTGGAAATGTGGATTCCGAAGTGAAGAAACAAATTCATGCGTATGATATTAACAACTTTTTTATTGAAGTAGATATCCATGTTGCTGTCGATATTCAAGTAATCATTCCATTTGCTTCGAAAGTGTCCACCGTGACGACCGATTTGCCGCTTGTGATGCGCTTTATCCCAGGAGAAGTACCGCAGTTTTACAACAAAGGCGGCGGCCCTGTGGGCCCTTCCCTTCAGCTTCCGAAGCGCTAGAACGGGGAATGTTTTTGGGAGAAACATGGAAAAATTATACGAAGAAAGTGTTATTCCCGTGAATTATTATTCAGCTGTTTCGCCACTATTTGTTCAGAGCGAAACAGCTTTTTCATTTTCAAAAAGAAAAGAGCTAGACGAGAGAGAATAAATTTTGTAATATTATATTAAATTGAAAATAGTTTTATTATTTATGTAATTGGTAGAGGGGATGTGATAGTCGGGGGGTCAAAAGTAATGGTTCAAAAGAAGGGTGGTTTCTCATGCAACCGCTCCTTCACGACTACAAGTGCGCATGCAGAGGGTTTTTCGCCGATACCGTTAAACTGCGCACTCCGATGACAGAACATTATGAACAATGGGGGGAAAACGAGTGAAAAAGAAAAAAGTAGCAGGTGTCTTTTTCTCGCTCATGCTGACAGCGGGTCTCATGGCCGGCTGCGGCGGCAACGAACAAAGCAGCGGCTCGACCGGCGGCAGCGGCGGTGGAGGTGGGGATGTCATTAAAATCGGCGCCAACCTCGAGCTGTCCGGCGGGGTCGCTTCGTACGGACAGTCGATCGCTGAAGGGGTCGAGCTGGCGTTTGATGAAATCAACAAAGAAGGAATCAATGGCAAAAAGTTAGAACTTGTCAAAGTCGATAACAAATCGGAAGCAGCCGAAGCGACGAACGGCGCGATCAAGTTGATCAGCCAAGATAAAGTCGTTGCGATTGTCGGCTCGGCAACGAGTACGAACACACTCGCTCAAGTGCAAATCGCCAATGACAATAAAGTGCCGGTGATTACGCCGTCCGGTACGAACCCGACGATTACTACCAAAGACGGAAAAGTGAATGATTTCATTTTCCGGACATGCTTTATCGACCCGTTCCAAGGAACGGTGGCGGCAAAATTCGCATTGGATGACTTGAAAGTGAAAAGTGCGGCGATTTTGATCGACAGCGCGAGCGATTACTCGAAAGGGCTGGCTGCGTCATTTAAAGAAACGTTTACAGCCGGCGGCGGCAAAATTGTTGCCGAAGAAGCGTATGTGGCGAAAGATACGGACTTCCGCGCCACGCTGACGAACATTAAAGCGGCCAATCCGGAATTTTTGTTCTTGCCGGGCTATTATGAAGAGGTCGGCCTCATCGTGAAACAAGCGCGTGAGCTTGGTTTGAACGTGCCGATCATGGGCGGCGACGGCTGGGATTCGCCGAAGTTGATTGAGATCGCCGGCAAAGATGCGTTGAACAATACGTATATTACCAACCATTATTCATCCGGTGACCCGGATCCGAAAATTCAAGAGTTCGTCAAAGCGTTCGAAGCGAAATACAATAAAGCGCCGGATGCCTTTAACGCGCTTGGCTACGATACGGCTTACTTCCTGGCGGATGCCATCAAACGGGCTGGCAGCGCCGATCCGGTGAAAATTAAAGACGCGCTGGCACAAACGAAAGATTTGCAGTTGGTGACTGGTATATTCACGATCAATGAAAATCACGATCCGATCAAATCGGCAGTCATTTTGGAATACAAAGATGGGCAGCAACAATTCAAAACAAAAGTGAACCCGTAATGAAAGGCTGGATGGAGTGCATGGGCGGGGGAGGGCGTCCCCCTGGGGGACGTCTTCCTGTCCAGCATTTCTTTTGGCAAACGACGAGTTTTCGTTAAGGAGCGTGCAATCATGGAACTCATTCAACAGCTAGTGAACGGCATTTCGTTAGGCAGCATTTATGCGCTGATCGCTCTTGGATATACGATGGTGTATGGCATCGTCCG
This sequence comes from Geobacillus sp. FSL K6-3411, assembly GCF_037965715.1. NCBI lineage: Bacteria > Bacillati > Bacillota > Bacilli > Caryophanales > Anoxybacillaceae > Geobacillus > Geobacillus sp. FSL K6-3411. Next base: position 3,091,322 of record NZ_CP150187.1, on the reverse strand, counting down.
GCTCATTAACTTCGCCCATGGCGACGTCTTTATGATTGGTTCATTCGTTGGTTTTTACGCTGTGACGATGCTTGGTGTCGGCTTTTTTCCAGCGCTGTTGTTGGCGATGGCAGTTTGCGCGGTGCTTGGGATGACGATTGAGCGGATCGCCTACAAGCCGCTGCGGAATGCGACGCGCATTGCTGTGCTCATTACGGCCATCGGTGTCTCGCTTTTGATCGAGTACGTGATGATTTATTTGCGCGGGGCACAGCCGGAAGCGTATCCGGGTACGCTGCTTCCAAAGCAGAACTTGGAGCTGTTTGGCGTCGTCATTAGCAGCCAGTCGCTATTCATCCTCGGCACGTCCCTCGTCTTAATGATCCTTCTTCAATTCATCGTTCACCGAACGAAAATCGGGAAAGCGATGCGCGCCGTCTCGCATGATGCGGAAGCGGCTCGATTGATGGGGATTAACGTCGACAATACGATTTCGGCCACGTTTGCCATCGGCTCGGCGCTCGCCGGGGCAGCCGGCGTCATTTTTGGCATTTATTATACGAAGATCGACCCGCTGATGGGCATTCTCCCAGGCTTGAAGGCGTTTGTCGCCGCCGTGTTGGGAGGGATCGGCATCATTCCGGGCGCGATGGTAGGAGGGCTTTTGCTTGGCGTTATCGAATCGCTCGTCAGCGGGCTTGGCTATTCGCTTTGGCGTGACGGGGTGGCGTTCATCATTTTAATTCTCATCCTCATTTTCCGGCCGGCCGGATTGTTTGGGAAAAACGTACGAGAAAAAGTGTAAAGGATGGTATGGAACATGGCAACTTGGAAGCGGACACGTGGGTTTTGGGTTTCCATCATATTGGCGTTCGCCTTTTTCGCCGTTGTCCAGTGGCTGATTACAAGCGGAACGTTAAACATCTTTTATGTGAACACCCTCTTTTTTATGGCGATTAACGTGATTTTGGCGGCCAGTCTCCATTTAATTATCGGAATTACCGGACAATTTTCGATTGGTCATGCCGGCTTTTTCGCTGTCGGCGCTTACGCCTCCGCGATTATGACGATGAAGCTGCAGCTGCCGTTTGCCGTCGGGGTATTGGTAGCCGGGGTGGCGGCGATGCTCGCTGGTCTTATCATCGGTGTGCCAAGCTTGCGCTTAAAAGGCGATTATTTGGCCATCGCGACGCTTGGGTTTGGCGAAATTGTCCGCATCGTTTTGTTGAACATCGACTATGTGGGCGGAGCGAGCGGCATGACAGTGACCCATATGACGACATGGCCGTGGGTGTTCGCGTGCTTGTTGATCACGATCATTGTCATCGCCAATTTTACGAATTCGACGCATGGGCGGGCGTGCATCTCAATCCGTGAGGATGAAATCGCTGCCGATGCGATGGGGATCAACACGACGTATTACAAAGTCGCAGCGTTTGCGATCGGTTCGTTTTTCGCCGGCATTGCCGGGGCTTTGTACGCCCATCACTTTTACATTATTCAGCCATCGAACTTTGGCTTTTTAAAATCGTTTGATATTTTGATTTTTGTCGTGCTCGGCGGGCTCGGCAGCTTGTCTGGCGCAACCATCTCGGCGGTTTTGTTGACGATCGTTTCGACGTTTTTGCAAAACTATCCGGAAACACGGATGATCATTTACAGCCTTGTCTTGATTTTTGTCATGCTGTACCGTCCAACTGGGCTGATGGGCAAGAAAGAACTGACTTCGCTCTTGAAATGGCGGAAGACGGCGCAAGGAGGAATGAACCATGGCAGCAAGAACACCGTTGCTTAAAGCAGAAGGGATCGGCATCCAGTTTGGCGGGCTCAAAGCGCTCTCTGGTGTGGACATGGAGCTGTATCATGGGGAACTCATCGGGCTTATCGGTCCGAACGGCGCTGGGAAAACGACGCTGTTTAACTTATTGACCGGAGTATATGTGCCAACGGAAGGGCGGATTATACTAGACGGCGAAACGTTGAACGGCTTGCCGCCATATAAAATTACGCGCAAAGGGATCAGCCGGACGTTCCAAAACATTCGTCTATTCGGCGAGCTGTCGGTGCTTGACAACGTGAAAGTTGCTTATCATACGCATGCCCGCCATTCGATGATGAGCTCCATCCTCCGGCTTCCGTCTCATATTCGCGGAGAAAGAGAAATGGAGGAAAAGGCGATCGAGTTTTTGAAAATTTTCAACTTGGACGAGGTTATGCACGAGCAGGCGAAAAACTTGCCATACGGCCAGCAGCGCCGGTTGGAGATCGCTCGGGCGCTCGCAGCGCAACCAAAGCTCTTGTTGCTTGACGAGCCCGCTGCCGGTATGAACCCGCAGGAAACGAAAGAACTGATGAATTTGATCGCCTTTATTCGTGAACAGTTTGCGTTGACGATTTTGTTGATTGAGCATGATATGTCGCTGGTGATGGGCATATGCGAACGCATTTACGTGCTTGATCATGGCCAGTTGATCGCTCACGGCACGCCAGAAGATGTGCGCAACAACCCGAAAGTAATCGAGGCTTACCTTGGCGAGGAGGTGTCGTGACGATGCTGAAAGTTGAGCAAATTGATGTGTTTTACGGCAATATTCATGCGTTAAAAGGCGTATCACTGGAAGTAAACAGCGGGGAAATCGTCACCTTGATTGGTGCAAACGGCGCCGGGAAAACAACGCTCCTAAAAACGATTTCCGGCTTATTGAAGCCAAAGCACGGCGATATTGTCTATGAGGGAGCATCCATTGCCGGCAAAGCGGCGCAGACGATCGTCAAGCAAGGCATTTCCCATGTGCCGGAAGGGCGGCGCGTGTTCGCGAACATGACAGTGGAAGAAAACTTGGAGCTTGGCGCATTTTTGCGCAAAGATAAAGAAGGCATTCAACAAGATTTTGCCAAAGTGTTTGAGCTGTTCCCGCGCCTCGAAGAACGGCGCAAGCAGCTGGCTGGAACGCTCTCGGGCGGCGAGCAGCAAATGCTTGCAATCGGCCGCGCGCTCATGGCACGTCCGAAGCTGCTGCTTTTAGATGAGCCGTCCATGGGGCTTGCGCCGTTGCTCGTTAAAACGATTTTCCGCATTATCGAAGAAATTAATCAATCTGGAACGACGATTTTGCTTGTCGAGCAAAACGCCCATATGGCGCTCTCCATTGCGGATCGCGCCTATGTCATCGAATCGGGCCGCGTTGTCCTATCGGGAACGGCGAGCGAGCTGCAGGCGAGCGAACAAGTAAAACAAGCGTATTTAGGCGGACATTGATGGCAAAGGGCGATCAGACGAAAGAGGGTGTCTCAAAAGCAACGAGACACCCTTTCTTATATGGCGGTCGAAGGCCGTGTGGGGGCGAATGCGACCGGCCGCTATGCGGACATCTTTTTTTATGGCAGTGGAAGGAAGGTTCCCTGTGCATGGCGGGGGATGTCAGCGGCGTTTTTGCCGCTGACGCTCCGCCCGCTCCCATGCTTTTAAATGCGGATACGGGTCAAACGACCACTCCGTGTAGCCGTTGTCTTTATACATGCCGTAGTGGAGGTGGGGCGGAAATTTTCCAGCCGTGCCCGGCGGGCCGTAGCCGGAGCTGCCGACCGAGCCGATGATGGTTCCCGGTTCCACGATTTGCCCTTCGTGAAGCCCGGCGGCGAAGCCGTTTAAATGGGCGAAATAATGGTACGTGTTGTTAATGTCGCGGATGCCGACGCGCCAACCGCCGTATTTGTTCCATCCTTTCAGCTCCACAATGCCGTAGCATGTCGAACGCACCGGCACGCCGTAGCCGGCGAAAATGTCGGTTCCTTCGTGGATGCGACGCCCTCCCCAGCCGCGTGCATCGCCCCATGTATCGCGATAGCTGTAATTCGCCCGCAACGGCAATGGAAACACATGGTCGTCCAATTTCAGTGTTTGATACTTTTTGTAAATTCTTGCCTTCCCTAAAATCAAATCAACAGCTTTCGCGCGTTGGTAATAATTCCAAAGCGCGATTTTTATATGGCGATGGTCGATGCCGTACGTCTGCAAATAACGGGCTATCGCCATGATCACATCCTCGTCGTCATCCGCCCGCGCCACACCATCGCCGTTCCCGTCGACTCCTAACCCACCGAACTGGGAAATCGTGAATGGGTTTGTATCGAGCGGATTTTTATTGAGTGGACCGGCCCATAGTTCCGGTTTGATATAAATGCCGAGGACACCGGTTGGCTTTGGCAAGTCGCGGCGCACTTGACGGATGTTCCGTTCATATTGGTCGATGGCCGCAAAGTAATACCACGGAATGAGCGAAACGGCTTCCGCCTTTTTATACAACTCCATGCGCCGTTCGTATACGGCGTCCTCATTTTCGGCCGCGGAAGCCGCACCGGCGGCAATGAAAACAATCGTCGCCACCCATATGGCGACAAGCCATCGGTGCACGTGGATCCCCCCTTTTCGCCCGTTTCATATGTTTAGTTTGGGGGAGAAAAGGGAAATTCATAAATGTTAAAAAGTAGAAAAGGGAAAAACGTCTTATTTTTTGTGTTTTCCCGCGCTTTTCATTATAATGAGAACTGAACAATCATGCATAACTGGAGTGAGAACAATGGCGACGAAGGAAGAACATGTCCGCAAGCCAGATTGGTTAAAAATCAAGCTGAATACGAACGAACATTATACCGGATTGAAGAAGTTGATGCGGGAAAACCGTTTACATACTGTATGCGAGGAAGCGAAATGCCCGAACATTCATGAATGTTGGGCAGTACGGCGGACCGCGACGTTTATGATTTTAGGCAGCGTCTGTACGCGCGCCTGCCGCTTTTGCGCCGTTAAAACGGGGCTGCCGACCGAGCTGGACTGGCAAGAACCGGAACGCGTCGCCGAATCCGTGCGCATCATGAACTTAAAACATGTCGTTGTCACCGCTGTGGCTCGCGATGATTTGAAAGATGGGGGAGCGGCGGTATTTGCGGAAACGGTGCGTGCCATCCGCCGGAAAAACCCGTTTACGACGATTGAAGTGTTGCCGTCTGATATGGGTGGGGTGTACGAAAACTTAAAAACGTTAATGGACGCCCGTCCTGATATTTTAAACCATAACATCGAAACGGTGCGCCGCCTGACGCCGCGGGTGCGCGCCCGCGCGACGTACGAGCGTTCGCTTGAATTTTTGCGGCGCGCGAAAGAACTGCAGCCGGATATTCCGACGAAATCAAGCATCATGATCGGTCTTGGGGAAACGAAAGAGGAAATTATTGAGGCGATGGACGATTTGCGCGCCAACCATGTCGATATTTTGACGATCGGTCAATATTTGCAGCCGACGAAAAAACATTTGAAAGTCGTCAAATATTACCATCCTGATGAATTCCAAGAGCTAAAAGAAATCGCGTTAAGCAAAGGATTCAGCCATTGCGAGGCCGGCCCGCTCGTTCGTTCATCGTACCATGCTGACGAGCAGGTGAACGAAGCAGCAAAGGCGCGGCAACTGAAGGCATAATAGCAGCTACGCAAATGAAAAACGGTCGTGCCTCTTCGTCAAGAAGGCAGACCGTTTTCTTTGCCCTAGCGTCCTTTCGGCGTCGGCCGCGGTGTGCCGTCGCGGAAGTCGCGATCGAGCTCGTCGTTTGTTTCATTGATCATTTCGCCGTTTTCATTTTCCCCGTCGTTCAGTTTTTTCCCTTGCGGATATTTCAACATTTGCTGGATGGTCGCGTCAAGAAGTTGATCGATGTTGCGCGCATTTGAATCAAGGCGTCCAAAACGCTCAATATCCTTCATCAGCTGAGGATTGTCGGCGACATACACATGGTAGTAACGGGGAACGACAGAAAGCGCCGTCTTTTTCACTTGATCGGCTGTTTGTTCCCGGTTGTTTGTATCAGCGTCATAGACGACAAGCACTTCCTCATCCGTGACTAGCGTAGCGACGTCCTTGATGTTCGGCAGCTGCGTGCACAACTTGCTAATGATATCGGCCGCTTGCTCGCGGTTGAATGACGGCATGTTATTATAGCCGTTCACATCACCGAGGGTCGGGCTTTTTTGATGACGGACGTAGCCAAAGTTGTTTAGCGGCGTGTCATCGCCATTTGGTACTCCTTTTTCATTATACAATTCGTTGCGGTCGGTGACATTGATCGTATTGCCGCTCCGCTTGTAGACGTTGGTATTTTCGTCCTGAGCCGTCTGTGCGCAGCCGGCTAGGGCGACAGCCGTTCCGAATGCAACGGCCAACCATGATCGTTTCATCGTCAGCACCCCCTTCGCTTTTAGAGTGGCACACGGTCTTCTGTTTCATAACCGTCATTGATTGGGTGCGGTGCATCGTTTATGATGAAAGTGGAAAGGCAAGGTGAGAGCGGTGATTTGCATTAACAACCATTGTTACGAACTGGTTGAAAACGTAAAAAATGGCTTTAACGAGGAAGCGTTTCGCGCCCGTTATGCGGATATTTTAGGAAAGTATGACTACATTGTCGGCGACTGGGGATACAATCAGCTTCGCTTGCGCGGCTTTTTCGATGACCATAACCAAAAGGCGACATACGATACAAAAATTAGCACACTGTCGGAGTATTTGTATGAATATTGCAATTTCGGCTGCGCCTATTTTGTGTTGCGCAAAGTGAAGCGGTAATGGTGTGGCCGGATTGCAGCGCAACGGTGCTGGGCAACAAAGATGGTTCCGAACGGAGTGCAGGCTGAGGCCGGAGCGGCGGCTGACGGTCAGCAAACATACAAAGCAGCCGCCCACTTGGAGCGGCTGCCTGCTCATTCGCCTTCGTTGTACGGAAATTGTTCGCTTTTGCGCGGATCGTCGTGCGGCGGGTGGGCCGCCGGGTCGCGCCTTGGAATGTTTTGGTGGAACGACTTAAACTCATAGTTAAAGGCGCTGTAATACCGTTGCCCTTCTTTCCAAGGCGTGCTTTTATTCTCGACTGGAGCGTCGTCGCGACGCGGTGAGCCATACGGCCCTTCCGGGAATTCTTCAGCTGTTAAAAAATTGCGCTGTTTTTCGACGACGGAAAAATCGGCATAGGTTTCCCGTTCCGCCATTCGTCTCACCTTCCTTGGTGCCGGGTTGTTTCATAAGATGCCCAAAACAGAGGAAGGTTATGAAAGACATTCGGCCAAAAAGGCGCGCAAGTCGTTGGCGTCCTGTTCGTCCAGCTGGTAGGCGTGTTCTAAATAACCAGGCTCCTCTAAATCGTCGCGGCCGAGAATAGCAAAGCGGTTGCTTTGCAAATCGAGCACGACATATTTGCCATAAAAACGATCGGTTTCCATCAAGGCCAAATCGAACCGCTGCCGTTCGCCGACAAAGCTGACAAAACGAACCGCCGCATTGACGGTGTCGTCGTACAAGTAGAACCGTTCGCCCATATTTTGAGCCCCCCTATGGTTTCGTCTCTATCCATCATAACAGACGGACGGCGAAAAGGGGAGGGGATGTGCGTAAGAAAAAAAGGAGGGATCACCCATGTATTTTGTCGATCGAAAAAAAATGGAAGAACGACTTGGTTGCATGGAGCAAATGTTGGCTTATTACAAAATGCGGGATAGTTGGGATGAGCCGTTTGAACGATTGGCGCTTGAACGGATCGCCCATGTCATCATTGAAGCGATTTTGGATGTTGGCAATGCGATGATTGACGGCTTTATTATGCGCGACCCCGGCAGCTATAATGACATTATCGACATTTTAGCCGACGAGCAAGTGATTGCGCCAGCGGACGCCGAACAGTTGAAAGCGTTCATTGCTGAGCGGAAAATGCTCGTTCATGAATATACAAACGTTGATCATGCGAAACTGCGCGCCAGCATCGATGCACACTTGTCGGCGCTTGAAGCGTATCCGAAGGCGGTGCGCGATTATCTCGAAAATGAGCTCGGTCCCGTGTCGGCGTTTCGTAATTGATCGATCGCATCGTCACACAATGGGATGAAGACTCAATACGATCCACCTTGGGGGCGCGTTTCAGCGCCGGATTCGTCGTTGGCTGACATTCGGCCAAGGAACGGTTTCAAGGATGGTGGAAAATGGTTTTTCGAACCGTTGAAGCTCATCGAGAAGCAGAGAACGAACGATTGACATCATGGCAGAAGAAGGGGAGCGAATACATTGAAACGATATAGCGGCTATTTGATCGATTTAGACGGGACGATGTACCGCGGCACGGAATGCATTGCCGAAGCGCGCGAGTTTGTCAATGAACTCCACCGCCGCGGCATTCCGTATTTGTTTGTGACCAACAACTCGTCGCGCACGCCGGCGCAAGTGGCGGAAAAGTTGCGCACATTCGGCGTGCCGGCGGAAGAGAAGCACGTTTTTACGACCAGCCAGGCGACAGCGAACTACATTTTTGAGCGAAACCCGGACGCGTCTGTTTACGTGATCGGCGAGGAAGGCATCCGTACGGCTTTGGCGGAAAAAGGGTTTCGTTTTGCTGGTGAGGACGCGACTGTCGTCGTGATCGGCATCGATCGGCAAATTACATACGAAAAGCTTGCCGTCGCTTGCCTTGCTGTCCGCAACGGCGCGATGTTCATTTCGACAAACGGTGACATCGCCTTGCCGACGGAGCGCGGGCTATTGCCAGGCAATGGAGCCATTACGTCAGTCGTCACCGTTTCGACGCAAGTGAAGCCGACGTTTATTGGCAAGCCGGAAAAAATCATCATGGAACAGGCGCTCAAAGTGCTTGGTGTTCCGAAAGAAGAGGTTCTGATGATCGGCGACTATTACGAAACGGATATTTTAGCCGGCATGAATGCGGGCATCGATACGCTTTTGGTCCATACAGGCGTCACAACGAAGGAGATGCTCGCCCGTTATGAACAACAGCCGACATATACGGCCGATTCGCTTTGTGAGTGGCTTGAACGGTTGTAAAAAAAGCGCCGCCCTCCTAAAGACAGGGGAGCGGTGCTTTTTTATTCAGCATTGGCGGCCCGGTGCGCTAAACGGCTTGACGCTGCCGCGGCGATCGCGCCGACGATGTCATCCAAAAACGTATGGCATTGACCGTTCGATTTGTCATTTAAGTATTGCAAAATGCCGGGCTTTTGTTTGTCGATATATCCGTAGTTCGTAAACCCGATGGAGCCGTAGACGTTCACGATGGAAAGGGCCAAAATTTCATCGACGCCATACAGCCCTTCATCGCGGCGGATGATCGATTGCAGCGGTTCATCCAGCTGGCCGTTCTCAGCGAGCTTATCAAGCTGAATGCCGGTTAAAATGGCGTTTTGCACTTCACGTTTCGAGATGACGCGATTGACGTTTTCGACGCATTCGTCCATCGTTAAATCCGGATGGTATTTCGATTGCAAATAATAAACAAGTTCCGCTATTTTTTCCACGGTTACCCCCCGCTCCTCCAACCAGCGGCGGGCGATTTGTTCTAAATTGTTCATAATGAATTCACTCATGTAAGTCACCTATTTCTTTTTAAAAGTCGTTTCTTATATATATGTATCATGTCATAAAACAGTCCATCATATAAAGAAAAATGCTCATCGGCCTGCATATATAAACAATAGCCCCTTTCGCCAAAAAAGGAAGGGGAGACGGTTTGTCGCACCATCATCGGAGTTCTCTGCTTGGCCGGCGTGTGACAAAAAGATGTGGTGAGAAAGCGTGAGGATGGTTGGAACGGTTGACGAGCGATGGCGTTTGGCCCAAAGACGATCATGAACCCCATCGTGACGGAGGTGCGGCGATGGAAAAATGGGTGTATGAACAGTACGGGATGCGCGTCGAGCGGCTAGAACGAAGAGGGACACATACAGCGGTTTGGCATAAACGGGAGCGCTTTCTGATCGTTCCAGCTGACGGGCGGAGCGAAGCAGAGATGGAAGAGCGCCAACAAATGAGCCGTTATTTGCGGACGAAAGGAGTGGGCAGCGTAGGGGAGCTAGTCAAAACGACGTCCGGAACGTATATCGCCACTTGGGATGGAAAGCCGATGGCACTTGTTCGGGCGCCGCTTCCGACCGCTCGCTTTCGTTCGCTCGGCCGCGAGTTGGCGGTGATCCATGAATACGGGCGCTCTTGTCCGCTGCCGATCACCGCTTGCCGGCGCATCGGCCAATGGCGGGAACTATGGGCGAAGCGGATCGACCAAATGGAGGCGTTTTGGGCGAACATGCTGGCAACGGGGCCGGCGTCGCCCTTTGACCGGCTATTTATCGAATCGTTCCCGTATTATTTAGGCTTGGCGGAAAACGCCATACAATACGTGGCAGATACGGAGCTCGATGAGGAACCGCTCCGCATCGATTATGCGGCGTTTTGTCATGAGCGGCTGCCGCAAGCCGGTTGGGTCGAAGGGGCAGAGGCGAAGCTGCCGATTGATTGGGTGTACGACCATTGCGCCCGCGATTTAGCCGAATGGGTTCGCCATTTGTACCATCAGCGCGGGCTTGGATGCCAACGGGCGGTGCGCCAGTTTTTCCAAGATTACGGACATTTATCACCGCTGTCGCCGTTTGCTTGGCGATTGATTTACGCCCGTCTGTTGTTTCCGCTTCCGTATTTTGAGTGCGTGGAATCGTATTATACCGCTGTGGATAGGAATGAGCAGGTGCGCTATGAAGGCGAGCTGCATCGTTTGCTTGATGGGTCGCATGAGTATGAACGGTTTTTGGCTTCGTTCGCTGAGATCGCCGGCATCTCAGAACGCGTGCGCTTGCCGGTGATCGAGTGGCTGCCGTCGGCGTAGAAACGGGAAGACATTCCCGTTTTTTTTTTGAGCCAAAGCGAACCGCGATGCTTTCCTGCCGGTCGCAGCCGGGACAACTTCTCATTTTTTTTTGGTAGAAGTTGTGATAAGATTTAGAAAAAATCATATGGGGGGCTGCTTGATGACAAAACCGTACGTCTTTATTACGCGAAAACTGCCAGAAGACGTTGTTGCACCGCTTTTGGCCATCGCAGAAGTAGAGATGTGGCCGCATGAAGACGTGGCTGTGCCGCGCGACGTGCTCGTGGAAAAAACGAAACGGGCGACGGCCATCTTGCCGATGGTGTCCGATCCGATCGACGAAGGTGTGTTGTCTGCTGGCTCGGCGCTCAAAGTGGTCGCCAATATGGGGGTCGGCTATGACAATATTGACGTGCCAGCGGCCACCCAGCGCGGCATTGTCGTTTGCAATACACCCGATGTGTTAACCGATACCACAGCAGATTTGACGTTTGCGCTGTTATTGGCGACCGCCCGGCGGCTTGTAGAAGCAGCTGATTTTTTGAAAGAAGGAAAATGGAAAAGCTGGAGTCCGTTTTTGCTTGCTGGCGCCGATGTTCATCATAAAACGATCGGCATTGTCGGCATGGGGAACATCGGACAAGCGGTGGCCAAGCGGGCGAAAGGGTTTGATATGAACGTGCTTTATCACAATCGTTCCCGCCGTCCGGAGGCGGAAGAGAAGCTTGGCGCGGTCTACCGCCCGTTTTTCGATTTGTTGACGGAAAGTGATTTTGTCGTCTGCTTGACGCCGCTCACCCCGGAGACGCGTCATTTGTTTAACCGCGAGGCGTTTCGGCAAATGAAACCGTCGGCCATTTTCATTAACGCGGCGCGCGGCGCGGTCGTCGATGAACAAGCGCTGTATGAGGCGCTCGTTCGTGGGGAGATCGCCGCGGCCGGATTGGACGTATTTGAAAAAGAACCGGTTGCGGCCGATCATCCGCTCGTTTCGCTTCCAAACGTCGTCGCTTTGCCGCATATTGGCAGCGCGACGTACGAAACGCGACGCGCTATGATGACGCTGGCGCGCGACAACATCATTGCCGTTCTTGAAGGACGGTCGCCATTGACGCCGGTGAATCAGCCATCGTAAAAATTTTCATTGCCAAATGGCAGATCGTCTTTTATAATGTCTACTATAAAAATACAGATGTCTACTGTACGTAAACAGAAGGGGCGGTAAGGATGGAAAAGCCAATTTTTGTTGGATTATTAGGATTAGGAACGGTCGGAAGCGGTGTAGTCAAAATTATTGAAAACCACCAAGAAAAATTGATTCACCAAGTCGGTTGTCCGGTGAAGGTGAAAAAAATCCTCGTTCGTGACGTGCAGAAACCGCGCGAGGTTGCCGTCGATTCGGCGTTGTTGACGACGAGCGCTGCGGATGTAATTGATGATCCGGATATTGATGTCATTATTGAAGTGATGGGCGGCATTGAGGAGACAAAGGAACTGTTGTTGCGGGCGCTGCGCCAAGGAAAACATGTGGTGACGGCGAACAAAGATTTAATGGCTGTTTACGGTTCGGAATTGCTTCGGGTGGCAGCTGAACACCATTGCGATTTGTTTTACGAAGCGAGCGTCGCCGGCGGCATTCCGATTTTGCGCAGCTTGGTCGACGGGTTGGCGTCGGACCGAATCACGAAGATGATGGGAATTGTCAACGGAACGACCAACTACATTTTAACGAAAATGTCGCAAAACGGTGCTTCCTATCAGGAAGTGCTGGCGGAAGCGCAGGCGCTCGGGTTCGCCGAAGCCGACCCGACATCGGACGTCGAAGGGCTTGATGCGGCACGGAAAATGGCGATTTTAGCCCGCCTTGGCTTTTCGATGGACATCGACTTGGACGATGTGCAAGTTAAGGGCATTACTCATGTAACGGAAGAAGATTTAAATTATGGGAAGCGGCTCGGTTATACGATGAAGCTCATCGGCATCGCCCAGCGTAATGGCAACAAGGTGGAAGTGAGCGTCCAACCGACGTTTCTTCCTGATTCTCATCCACTCGCTTCCGTCCATAATGAATATAACGCTGTCTATGTGTACGGAGAGGCAGTCGGGGAAACGATGTTTTACGGACCGGGGGCTGGCAGCTTGCCGACGGCGACGGCAGTCGTCTCTGACTTGGTGGCGGTAATGAAAAACATGCGCCTTGGCGTCAACGGCCATTATGCCGTCGCGCCGCAATATGAAAAACAGTTGAAAGCACCGGCGGAAATTTTCTCGAAATACTTCTTGCGCATTCATGTCAAAGACCAAGTCGGCGCGTTTGCCAAAATTACGACGCTGTTTTCCGAGCGCGGGGTGAGCTTCGAGAAAATTTTGCAATTGCCGTTGAAAGAAAACGGCTTGGCGGAAATCGTGATTGTGACACACGACGCCTCGCAGCAAGACTATGAAGACATTTTACAGCAGTTAAGCGATTTAGAAATCGTCGAGCGGGTGCAAAGCTCGTATCGGGTGGAAGGAGAGAAACGGTAATGGCATGGAAAGGGCTGCTTGACACCTACGGTGACTTTTTGCCGCTGACAGAAGCAACGCCAAGACTATCACTTTGCGAAGGGAATACGCCGCTCATCCCGCTGCCGCGTCTGTCGGAAGAGCTCGGCATTACGTTATACGTCAAGGTGGAAGGAGCGAACCCGACCGGTTCGTTTAAAGACCGCGGCATGGTGATGGCGGTGGCGAAGGCGAAAGAGGAAGGAAGCCATACGATCATTTGTGCATCGACCGGCAATACGTCCGCTTCCGCCGCCGCGTATGCCGCACGCGCCGGGATGCGCTGCCTTGTCGTCATCCCGAATGGGAAAATCGCGCTCGGCAAACTAGCACAAGCCGCCATGTACGGAGCGGAGATTTTTGCGATTGAAGGCAACTTTGACGAAGCGCTCAGTATGGTGCGTCGGCTGAGTGAAACAGCGCCGATCACGCTGGTGAACTCGGTCAACCCGTACCGCATTGAAGGGCAAAAAACGGCAGCGTTTGAAGTGTGCGACCAGCTTGGACGCGCGCCGGACGTGCTCGCCATCCCGGTTGGCAATGCGGGCAACATTACGGCCTATTGGAAAGGGTTTAAGGAGTATCATGAAGCAAAAGGAACGGGACTGCCGCAAATGCGCGGTTTTGAAGCGGAAGGAGCAGCGGCAATTGTCCGCAATCAAGTGATTGAACAGCCGGAAACGATTGCGACGGCAATTCGCATCGGCAACCCGGCGAGCTGGCAGAAAGCGGTCCAAGCGGCGAACGAATCGCGTGGAAAAATCGATGAAGTGAGCGATGAGGAAATTTTAGCAGCTTACAAACGGCTCGCGCGGACAGAAGGCATTTTTGCCGAGCCGGCGTCATGCGCCGCCATCGCCGGAGTGATCAAACAGCGCGAGCGGAATGAAATCGAGCGCGGCAGCCTCGTTGTCGCGGTTCTCACCGGCAACGGCTTGAAAGACCCGGCCGTCGCCCTCGATACCGCAGCGATTGAACCGATCGTGCTGCCGAACGATGAACAAGTCGTGCTGGAGCATTTGCAAGGGGTTGTTCATACATGAAAGAAGATGAGATGTTAAAAATCGTCGTTCCGGGAAGTACGGCGAACTTAGGGCCCGGCTTCGATTCGGTTGGGCTCGCCGTCTCCCGTTACTTAACGCTTGACGTCCGCCTGGCGAGAACGTGGTCGTTTACGCCAAAAACAGCGGAAGTAAGCGACATTCCGCGCGGGACGGACAATTTAGTATACAAAGTGGCCAATGAGACGGCGAAAGCGCATGGCCGTCAGCTGCCGAGCTGTGAGGTGGATGTATACAGCGATATTCCGTTTACGCGGGGGCTCGGAAGCAGTGCGGCAGCGGTCGTCGCTGGTATTGAGCTTGCTGATGCGCTGCTTGAATTAGGATTGACGCGCGAACAAAAAATGGAACTAGCCACTCGTTATGAAGGCCATCCCGACAATGTCGGTGCCTCGCTATACGGCGGATTGGTCATCGGTTGCTACCGCGAAGCGGGTGTGGACGTCGTTCATGTTCCGGAATTGGCTATTGAACTTGTCGCCATTATCCCGGCGTATGAATTGGAAACAAAAAAAGCGCGCGGGCAGTTGCCTGAACAATGGATGAGGCAGCAAGCGGTCGAGGCGAGCGCCATCAGCAATGTTCTTGTCGCCGCGTTGTTGACGAAAAACTGGAAACTAGCGGGTCGCATGATGGCAGCCGATTTGTTTCACCAGCCATACCGAAAATCACTTGTCCCGGAATTGGAGCGGGCCCATGCGCTGGCTGAGGAATACGAGGCGATTGGCGCCGCGTTAAGCGGGGCGGGACCGACGGTGCTTGTGTTCGCTGAACCGGGAAAAGGCGAACAGCTTGAACGGCAGCTGCGCCCGCATTTCCCTGCCTGCGAAGTCACATGGCTCGCTATCGAACCGCACGGTAGCCGCGTGTACAAACTGGCGCTTGAGGCGTAAAAAAATCCGAACAGCGGTGGGCTGTTCGGATTTTTTTGAGATTAAAACACTTGCTCGACCTCAACGACGCCTGGCACTTCTTCAAACAAGGCGCGCTCGATTCCTGCTTTTAATGTGATCGTCGAGCTTGGGCAGCTGCCGCATGCGCCGAGAAGGCGGAGTTTTACAACGCCGTCTTCCACATCGACAAGTTCGCAGTCACCGCCGTCGCGAAGCAGGAACGGGCGGAGTTTATCTAAAACTTCTTGCACTTGTTCTTTAATTTCTTGGTCCGTCATTTCCATCGACTCCTTTCCTTACTTTTTATTATAATCATGGTATCCGAAAAAATCTAATGATAAATTTTACTTTCGTAAAGGGTGACAATGATGGCGTTCAAACCGGTTGAAATTTGTGTGTATGGCGCCGAGGTGATTTGCCCGTCGTGCGTGCAGCTGCCGTCGTCGAAAGAGACGTACGAATGGCTGGAGGCTGCGCTGCGCCGCAAATACCCGGATCAGCCGTTTCACATGGTGTATGTTGATATTTTCCATCCGCCGGCTGACGATGAAGCGAAACGCTCGTTGGCGCAAACGATCGTCGAGGAGGACTGGGTGTACCCGGTCGTTGTTGTTGAGGGAACGGTTGTGGCAGAAGGCAATCCGCGATTGAAAGCCATTTATGCTGAAATGGAGAAGTACGGCTATCGTTCATCATAGCGGCAAGGCCATGCAGCGGGGGATTCCCCGCTGCCTTCCCGGTTAGACGGCCGCCTGGCAGATCAGCAAACAATGATTATTTCCATGAAAGGTGTTTGTGGCAAACATCCAGTTTTCTGAATGTAGAGAAACACTGTTTTTGTGCCGCATTTGCCATTCCATCACTAGCTCTGTAAGATGGCTTAATAGCCGTTATGGTATTTATACATCCAAAGAACGCCTGACTTTAACAGGCGCGGCACCCGGCCGGTAAGCGGGCGGTCAGCGACAAGGCCAAAGCCATGCTTTTTGCCGAGTGAACCGAGAATGCCTTTTAATTTGATCGGCGGGAATTCGCTCGGCGGCTCTTCGTCGTTCCACCGTTTTTGCATCACTTGAACGATTTGCTCCGCTTGTGCTTCAGCGAGTTGGGCGCTTGGCGAATGCGGCAAGCTCGCACAGTCGCCGACGACGTATACGTTTTCATAGCCAGGGATGTAATGCTGTTTTGTCAGTACGACGCGGCCTTGTTTATCTTTTTCCACGTTCAGTTCGCGGACGACGCGGTTTGGCTGAATGCCGGCCGTCCAGACGATGACGTCGCAAGGCACCGGCTCATCATGATTGTACAAGACGCCCGGCTCGACTTTCGTGACATTCGAATGGCGGACGATTTCGACGTGGTGTTCGACAAACCATCGTTCAACGTAATCGCTCAACCGTTTTGGGAACATCGGCAAAATGCGTTCCCCGCGGTCAAACAACTTCACGTGCAAGTCCGGGCGGCTTTCCGCCAGTTCGCTTGCCAACTCAACGCCGCTTAAGCCGGCGCCGACGATGCCGACCGTTGCTTTTGGCGGTAAGTTGTTCAGCGCTTCATAGGCAGCGCGCGCCTTGTCGATGGACTGAATGCTGTACGTGTATGCCTCAGCGCCCGGCACCCCGTGGTATTTATCTTCACAGCCCAACCCGATAACAAGTTCGTCGTAACGGATGGAGTTTCCATCCTTCAGATGGACGAGCTGTTTGTCGAGGTCGATCGAGACGACTTCGCCAAACTGGTATGTAAGTTGTGAATGTTCCGGAAATGGGACGCGAATATGGTGGTCGCTGATGGTCCCTGCGGCTAAAGCGTAATATTCTGTTTTTAAACAATGGTATGGAACGCGATCAATGAGGATAATATGAATGTCGTTTGGCACTCCATCCGGGAGAAGGCGTTGCAAAATGCGCATATTGCCGTATCCCCCGCCAAGCAGTACGAGATGTTTCATGGCTAAAGTCCCCTTTTGTTCAGTTTCTCAAGCCGCCAATGCCATAAAAAAGTATAGCGAAATTGTGACAAAAGAACAACAATTTTTCTGTCCAACCGCCTAGCGAGCATGTTCGTTGACGCCGTGGCGAAAAACCGCTACGATGGGAATCAGGAAGGTGAACACACCCATGATCTTACCAATCATCGAGTTTTGCATCAGCAACTTAGCAAGCGGATCGCAGAAAGCGATGGAAATACTCGAAAAAGATCCGAATTTGGATATTATCGAATACAGCTGCTTAAGCTATTGCACGCGTTGCGCCGATACGTTGTTTGCGCTCGTGAACGGCGAGTTTGTCAGCGGTGAGACGCCAGAGCAGCTTGTGGAAAATATTTATCGGCATCTTGAGGAAAACCCGATGTTTTAACGTAAAAAGGAGGATGCCCACAAGGTGGCATCCTCTTCAATGTATATGAAAAAACGGGGGATATTCCCATTTTGTCCAAGGGGCGGTATTGTTATACATAAGAAAGTGAAAATCATGAGGAGGGGCATACCGTGTACTCGTTTTCGTTTACGAAAATGCATGGGTTGGGGAATAGTTATATATACGTCGATCTGTTCCGTGAAACGCTTCCGGAAGAAGACCTGCCGGCGATCGCCCGCTCTGTGGCCGATGTCCACACCGGCATCGGTTCCGATGGCCTCATTCTCATTTGCCCATCGGAGCAAGCGCCAGTGAAAATGCGCATTTTTAACAGCGATGGCTCGGAAGGAAAGAACTGTGGCAACGGCTTGCGCTGTGTGGCGAAATACGCCTACGAGCATGGCATCGTCCGTGACCGCTCGTTTTTAATCGAAACGCTTTCCGGGCTCGTCGAGGCTGAAGTGACCGTGGAAAACGGCGAGGTGACGAGCGTGACGATCGATATGGGCGAGCCGCGCCTTCGGCGGAGCGCCATTCCAATGACCGGACCGGAAGCGGAGCAAGTCGTTGCCGAGTCGTTTGCGATTGACGGTCGTGAGTATGAAATTACGGCTGTATCGATGGGCAACCCGCACGTCATTTTTTATGTGGATGATATTGAAAAGGCACCAGTGACTACACTCGGCCCAGTCGTCGAAAAGGATGCCCGTTTTCCAGAAGGGGTGAACGTCGAATTTGTCGAAGTAGTCAGTGAGCGAGAGCTTCACTTTCGCGTTTGGGAGCGCGGCTCAGGCGTCACGCAGGCGTGCGGCACCGGGGCATGTGCGGCGGTTGTTGCTTCTGTGTTAAACGGCAAAACGGCGCGTGGGGTGGAAACGGTCGTTCACTTAGCTGGCGGGGATTTGACGATCACCTGGGGACACGACGGAAAAGTGCGCATGACCGGCCCAGCCGAAACGGTGTGCACCGGTGTGTATTATTACCGAGGCGGGCAGAACGGTTGAGCATCCGAAAGACAAAACGATATACTATAAGTAAGGAGGGATCGGTATGACCGAAGCGATCATTACGCTGACGGAAGCGGCAGCGTTTCAAATTAAAGACATGATGAAAGAGCAGGAAGAGGAAAACGCCTATTTGCGCGTCGGCGTCCATGGCGGTGGCTGCAGCGGGCTGTCGTACGGCATGGGGTTTGCGCACGAGCGGAACGATGATGACATCGAATTGGAACAGCACGGGATTAAAATTTTGATCGACCGCGACAGCGCCCCCATTTTGCGCGGCACGGTCATTGACTACAAACAGTCGCTCCTTGGCGGCGGGTTTACGATCAATAACCCGAACGCCATTGCAACATGCGGCTGCGGCTCGTCATTCCGCACGGCCACAAACGCCGGCACGCCGGAGCAATGTTAAACGGTTGACAATATCGAGGCGACAAACCGGTTTCTCACCATTATTGATTTCGTCTGTCGGAAGCAAGCCGATTCACTCAGTTGGCGAAAGCGGTCTATGGGAGAGTTCCAAATGGCATGGAAGGAAAAGGCCGTAAACAAGGAGACAGAGAAGTTGCCCGCTCTTGTGGCTAGAAAGGACGGCGAACAAGAGGCGGCCGCCAACGAAGGCGAACGTGCATGAACGAAAAAGCGTCCCATTCGGGACGCTCTTTGCTTAAAAAAGGGACGACGAGTGTGCCGGCTGCATCCGTGCCGTCGGGTCGATATACGTTTTGGCGCTGCTGATGGCGATCGGTGCTTCGCCGAAGCCGCAGGCGATCAGTTTAATTTTTCCGTCATATGTGCAAATGTCGCCGGCTGCATATACGCCCGGGATGTTCGTCTCCATCCGCGAGTTGACTTTGATCGAATTTTTTTCGATGTCAAGCCCCCAGTTTTTGATCGGACCGAGCGAGGAAATAAAACCGTAGTTGACAATAACGGCGTCAACATCGATCGTTTCTTTCGCTCCTTCTTTCACATGTTCGAGGACGACTTGGCGGATGCCTTGTTCATCGCCGATTAATTCAGCGGGCACGTACGGTGTTTTCACTTGTACGCGCGAATTCATCAGCTGCTCGACGCTGTGTTCATGGGCGCGGAATTTATCGCGGCGATGAACGATCGTGACGCTTGCAGCGATCGGTTCGAGCATGAGCGACCAGTCGACTGCCGAGTCACCCCCGCCGCAGACGAGCACACGCTTCCCAGCAAACTGTTGTAAGTCGCTAATAAAATAATGCAAGTTTTTCCCTTCATATTGGGAAGCGCTATCAATCTCGAGCCGACGCGGCTGAAAAGCTCCGTTTCCAGCGGTGATAATGACGGTTTTCGAATAGTGGATCTCTTTGTCTGTTGTGAGTTTGAACGTTCCGTCTTCTTGTTTTTCCAGCATTTCCACTGACTGGTTCAAGCAAATGGTGGGCGAAAATCTGCTTAGCTGTTCTTTCAGTTGATCAACGAGTTCTTGGGCGCGCACTTTTGGGAATCCAGCGATGTCGTATATGTATTTTTCCGGATATAAAGCGGCCAGTTGCCCACCTAACTGAGGAAGGCTTTCGATGATCTTCACGTTCATTTGGCGTAAGCCGCCGTAAAACGCAGCAAACATCCCAGTCGGCCCGCCGCCGATCACCGTTACATCATACACGTTCCGATCTTCTCTCACCGACATTCCTCCCTGCATAAAATAATGGCACTACAAGTTTATCTTACCATAAATGTAGGCGGTTATAACGTTCAATTTTTTTGTTGATGCAGTCGAAAAAAAGGCTTGAAAAGAGGAGCAAAAAGAACTAATATTGTTGTGGAGAGATTGTTAATTTTTTGTGACAGTCTATCGACATTTTTTTGTAGAATAACGTGAATATTTTCACAAACTTCGTTCAATAAAAACGGGGATAGCAGCAAAAGCTATAAGAAACGCGTGGAAAAAAATTAAAAAGGGTGGAAGTGATTCAGGTGAGAAAACCAAATGTCGTCATTTTAGGGGCCGGTTATGGCGGACTCATGACTACGGTTCGCCTGCAAAAGCTTATCGGGGTGAACGAGGCGAATATTACGTTAGTGAACAAGCATGACTATCATTATGAGACAACTTGGCTTCATGAAGCATCGGCTGGGACGTTGCACCATGACCGCGTCCGCTATCCGATCGCTGATGTCATCGACCGAAACAAAGTAAAATTTATTAAAGACACTGTCACAAAAATCGCTCCGAATGAAAAGAAAGTGCTGCTCGAAAATGGCGAATTGGAGTACGATTACCTTGTCATCGCCCTTGGGTTTGAATCGGAAACGTTCGGCATTAAAGGATTGAAAGAATACGCATTTTCGATCGCCAATGTCAATGCAGCGCGGCAAATTCGCGAACATATTGAGTATCAATTTGCGACGTACAATGTGGAAGAGGAAAAGAAAGACGAGCGGCTGACGATCGTTGTCGGCGGGGCAGGGTTCACCGGCATCGAGTTTTTAGGCGAACTCGTCAACCGGATTCCGGAGTTGTGCCGCGAGTATGACATTGATCCGAACAAAGTGCGCATCATTTGCGTTGAAGCGGCGCCGACGGCGTTGCCAGGCTTTGATCCGGAGCTTGTTGAATACGCGGTCAGCCAGCTTGAACGCAAAGGGGTCGAATTTAAAATCGGCACGGCGATTAAAGAGTGCACACCGGATGGAATCATTGTCGCCAAAGGTGACGAAGTCGAGGAAATTAAAGCGGGTACCGTCGTTTGGGCCGCTGGCGTCCGCGGCAGCAGCGTTCTTGAACAATCCGGGTTTGAAACGATGCGCTCGCGCATTAAAGTCGACCCGTTCTTGCGCGCTCCTGGTTATGAAGACATTTTCGTCGTTGGTGACTGTGCGCTCATCATTAATGAAGAAACGAACCGTCCGTATCCGCCAACGGCTCAAATCGCAATGCAAGAAGGCCAGCTGTGTGCGAAAAACTTGGCCGTGCTCATCCGCGGTCAAGGGGAACTCGAGTCGTTCAAACCCGATATTAAAGGGACGGTCTGCTCGCTTGGCCATGATGATGCGATCGGTGTTGTATTCGGCAAAAAATTGTGGGGAACGAAGGCTAGCTTCATGAAAAAAGTGATTGACAACCGCGCCTTGTATTTAATCGGCGGTTCGTCGCTTGTCATGAAAAAAGGGAAATTTAAATTTTTCTAATCGGTCACGAAAGCTTCCGCGATGGCGGAAGCTTTTTTGTTATGGCAAAAAACAGGGAACGGCCGCTTCTTTGTCGAAATACAAATCGTGTCAAACGATATGGAAAAAGGATGAGGACAATGAACAACAAACGCGGAAACGTATGGATTGCGGCAGCCGGGCTCGTCATCAATGAAGCAGGGGAGTGGCTTGTCGTTAAGAAAAAATATAGCGGACTGAAAGGAAAATGGTCGCTGCCGGCCGGGTTTGTCCAGCCGGGGGAAATGCTTGATGAAGCAGCTGTCCGGGAAGTGAAGGAAGAAACAGGGATCGACGCCGAACCGGTCGCCTTTCTCGGCTTGCGCACCGGTGTCATCAATGAAGAAATCAGTGACAATATGGCCATTTTTCTTCTTCGTCCGCGCTCGAAAGACATTACCGTGCAGAAAGATGAGCTGCATGCAGCAGCGTTTTTAAGTAAAGAGGCGCTTAGCAACGATCCAGCGACATCAGGGCTGATTCGCTATTTGTTGGCGTTGGAACCGTTGGCCTCTCTTTCCCCCCATGATGGCTTAAACCCAGGTGATCCATTCGGGTACACGAAATACCGCCTTTATTTTAAATCATCAAAATATAAAGAATAATCAAGAAAACAAAAGTAAGATGCAGATGTATTCGCTTACATGAACAAAAATAAGGGAGAATCGTTGTTTGTTTTTACAGAAAATTTTGATATATTAACAGAAAAGAAGTGGAGGGGACATCAATGAGAAGAACGGTTACGATTAACGCTTGCCCGTATTGTGAGGGACACGGGTACGTCCAGCTCTTACTAGGCGGCTCGGAGACGTGCTACGGTTGCCAAGGAACAGGAAGTGAGCCAGAAGAAGACGACAAGCATTGACATTGACTGTCATCCGCCCATCCAGTACACTGAAAAAGAGTGTAAGGGAGGTTTGAGGGCGGATGCAAATGAGTTTGCCGGTTGTGCTGATTTCTATGCTTTTATTTTTCGTCTTATTTTTTGGCATTGGGTTTTTGTTAAATATGTTGCTGCGCATGACATGGATTATGGCCGTTTGTTTTCCGATCGTCGCGATCTTCATTATTGACGATGTGCCTTGGACTCGTTATTTGACCGCACCGTCTGATTCGTTCGCAGCACTCGGCCGGAAAATCACTTCATTGGCAGCCGCCGATTTGTTGATTTTGTCTAGCGGCTTTGCCGGCGCTCTTTGTGCTGGGTGGGCGATTCGGACGTTAAGGGCAAAAGGATATCAAATGTTTTAAAGCGCCTCCGCGCAAGCGGGGGCGTTTTTATTTTTGCTTAACGTATGCGCCCATGGCCGTTTTCGTGCTCAATGGATAGGCGAATGTTTCGGTGAATAAAGCCTTTATGATGCGAGGAGAGAAACAAAAATCGGAAACGGATGTTTCTGAAAAAACAGTTTTTCGTTTTTTGTGTTTCTTGCAATGAATATTTCGATTTTGGATGGAGATAAATAGAGATGTGGGAGGAGTTGAGGACATTGGATTGTTTTAGGCAAATGGCACGCCGAATCGCGATGACGCTGTTGTTCATCATGGCGTTGCTCTCTACATTTCAATCCATTTCCGGGGTTGAAGCAAACACAGTTCTCCGTCCCTTGCTTATTGGTTCACCAGCAGATCATGAACCGGATCGGGGAGTGAAAGGAAGCGCCAAAAGCAACAACGGATCCGCCCCGCGGCTTGAGGAACAGTTTGACTGGTCGAAATATCCGTCGGTTGAAGTCATAGCCACCGGCTATACGGCCGGCGTCGAATCGACCGGGAAAACCCCTGATCATCCTGAGTACGGCATTACGTACTCGGGAGTGCGTGTGAAACGTGACCTTTATTCAACGATTGCGGCGGATTTAAGCATTTTTCCGATTGGCACGATTTTGTTTATCCCTGGTTATGGCTTCGGTGTTGTAGCCGATAAAGGCGGGGCGATCAAAGGCCACCGCATTGACTTATACTATGAAACGGTCGAAGATGTATATAAATATTGGGGAAAAAAGAAAGTGAAAGTTTACATTGTGCAAAAAGGAAACGGCACGTTGTCCGAGGAAGAGTTGACGCGGCTGAATGAGGATGAAACGATGCAAGTGTTCCGCCAGCAATACTTAGAGTCGAAAAGTTAATAGAGGGGCTCCCGCCCGTCAGCGATCGAAGAGCGGGTCGCTGTCGTCAGCGGGAGGGAACAGCGCCGGATGCAACAGCGGCGCTAATTTTTTTAATCCGACAAGCAGGCGTGGCGACGGCCGGCAATAAAGCGCCTCCTCGAGCAGATGGATGCGTCCGGTGCGGACCGCCTCGGTTTGTTCTGCGTTTGGGCGCTTGGTCACGGCATTTGCGTTCATTTTTTTTGTTTGCACGCCGACCCACACAAGCAAAATGTGCGACGGGTTGCGGGCGACGACTTCGTCCCATTCCGTCTGGACGCTCGCTTTGGCACAGTCGGCGAAAATATTGCGTCCGCCGGCGAGTTCGCTGAGCTCGCTCAGCCAGTTGGCACCGCCTGGGGTAAACAATGGGCGCGGCCACCATTCCCAATACAGGCGGGCCGGTTCGGTGACAGCGGCTGCCCGTTCGCGGTACTCGTTCAGACATTCATGGTAGCGGCGAGCCAGTTCAGCCGCTTTTTGTTTTTCACCGAGCGCTTCCCCCAATCGAAGGAGATCAGAGGCAATGTCGTCAAGCGAATGGGGTGCCAGCACGAGATGGGGAAGGCGGCGGCGCGCGAGTTCCTCGACGTTGCGCTCCATCCCAGGCACGCTTAAGGAGGCGACGACGAGATCCGGTTTGAGCGCCTCGACTTCATCCATATCGATGCGCAAATCCGGCCCGACGGTTGGCAGCTGCTTTACTGCGGGCGGCCAGTCGGAAGACTGGTCAACGGCGATGACATCATCGAGCCGGCCAAGGTAGGCGAGCATTTCCGTATTGCTCGGGCAAAGAGAAACGATTCTCATGGGCGCTAGTCCTTTCTTCATCCATCGTTTTTTTACTCATTCGCCTTGTCTCATCATTTTCCCTTCCGTTTTTCTAGTAAAAGAAAAGAGGGAAAATCCATTAGACAATCGAAATAATCGCCATGTTTCGCTATAATGAGAAATGGAATGAATCACCATGAAAGGGATGAAAGAATGTTTACGGTAAAACCATGGTCATCGGCAGAAGTGGTGCACGAGGCGTTGGCTATTGGATTGTTTGAGGGGAAAGATTCGTGGTCTGGGCTTGCCGGCGAGTACGATTCCCGTCTCGGTGGACAGTTGTCCAACCTGCGGAAAGAAGGCGACATTTCCGCCAAACGGGGGCGCATTGCCACCATTCATACGATGTTGCCGACCGGAGTCAAGCGGCTGTATTTTGTTGGTTTTGGCAAAAAAGAAGAACTGACGTTTGAACGGCTTCGTGAAGTGTTCGGCAAGCTGTTTCGCACATGGAAGCAGGCGAAACGGACCGAGGCCGCGATCGCTCTTGACACATTTACGACAGAAACGGTCGATCCGAACGAGGCGGCGCATGCGTTAGCTGAGGCGTACTATTTGGCGACATATGAGTTCCCAGGCTATAAGCAGAAAAAGTCGGAACCAGACTATGCGCTTGAATCGCTCACCGTATATACGGCGGCCGATGCGGCAGAAATCGAGGCAAGCTTATTTGTCGGCTCCGTGTACGGGAAGGCGACCAACTCAGCGCGCACGCTCGTCAATACGCCGGGCAATTTGCTGACGGCATCCGATTTGGCTGATTATGCCGTGGAGTTGGCGAAACGGTACGATTTTGACTATGAAATTTTGGAAAAAGAAGAGATGGAGCGGCTCGGTATGGGCGCGCTATTGGCGGTCAATCAAGGGTCAAAGCAGCCGCCCAAGCTGATCGTTCTAAAATACCAAGGAAAAGAGCAATGGGAGAACGTGATCGGCCTCGTCGGCAAAGGGGTGACATTTGATACGGGAGGATATTGCCTGAAGCCGCGCGACAGCATGATCGACATGAAAACAGATATGGGCGGCGCCGCCGCGGTGCTCGGTGCCATGGAAGCGATCGGCGAACTCCGTCCGGAGCAAAACGTGCTCGCCGTCATTCCGGCAACCGACAACATGATTAGTGCTGAGGCGTTTAAGCCGGATGACGTCATTACATCGCTTTCCGGAAAAACGATTGAAGTGAGAAACACGGATGCTGAAGGACGGCTCATTTTGGCCGATGCGATCACCTACGCGAAACAGCATGGCGCTCGTTATTTGATTGATGTTGCTACGTTGACCGGCGGAGTGATCGTTGCGCTTGGCACGGATAAAACCGGTGCGATGACGAACAACGAAGCGCTGTTTGAACAGCTGCTGGAAGCATCCATGGAGACCGGGGAATTCATTTGGCGGCTGCCGATTACGGAAAAAGACCGCGAGCGGGTGCGAAGCAGCAAAATTGCTGATTTAAACAATTCTCCAGGACGTGAAGGGCACGCGATTATGGGCGGGGCGTTCATCGGCGAATTTGCTGAAGACACACCGTGGGTGCATTTAGATATTGCCGGCACGGCGACCACGAAGAAAGACGGTGATCTCGGCCCAGCCGGGGCGACGGGTGTAATGGTGCGAACGCTGACGGCGTTTGTCGAACGATTTGAATAAGCGGTTGAAGAGCTGGAGCGAAGTTGCATAGCTCCAGCTTTCTTTTGGCACGCTACATAGTACAAAGAGGCGAACAAAACGTAAAGGGAATGTAAATTTCGTGTAAAGTTTCTTATTTGCTTATTGTAAATGAAGTTGAAATTGTTAAAATAGGTAGCGGTGATTTTTTTTTGATTCCAACAATGGAGGGTGTCCGGTATGATTTTTTCGCCAAAAAAGGACGTTTTCTTCGACATGTTGTTCACGATCTCCGAAAATGTAAAGGAAGCGGCTCAATATTTTGTTGAGTATAAAATTCAAAGTGTGAGCGACTTGAAAGAATTCGCCCGCGTCATGAAGGAGTATGAACGGAAAGGCGATTCATACATCCATGAACTCGTCGTTCATTTAAACAAAACGTTTATTACGCCGATTGAGCGGGAAGACATCCACCAATTAGCAATGAAAATGGACGATGTACTTGATGGCTTTGAGCAATGTTCGGCTCGGTTCGAAATGTTCTCGTTTACGGATATTGACGAACATATGGTGAAGTTTTTCGACTACATTTATCAAAGCACGATCGAAATTGTGCATGCCTTAGAGCTGCTTTCGCATAAAAAATTGCTCGATATGCGTCAACACGCCATTAAGATTAAAGACTATGAAACAAAATGTGACGAAATTTTGCGCGCTTCGATCAAAAACTTGTTTGTGACGCAAAAAGATCCGATTAAGCTCATCCAATATAAAGAGCTTTATGAAATGCTTGAAGAGATTGCCGATAGCTGTGAAGATGTCGCCAATACGCTTGAAACGATCATCATGCGCAACGCATAAAAGGGGACGTTGTTTTCATGGATATGATCCTTGTCTTGACGGTATTAATTGTCGTTTTTGCGCTGGCGTTTGACTTTATTAACGGCTTCCATGACACAGCCAACGCCATCGCCACTTCTGTATCGACAAGAGCGCTCACGCCGCGCCGCGCGATCTTTTTAGCTGCTACGATGAACTTCATTGGTGCCTTGACATTTACGGGCGTGGCCAAAACGATTACGAAAGACATCGTCGATCCATTTGCCTTAGAAAACGGACCGGTCATTATTTTAGCCGCCCTCACGTCAGCGATCGCTTGGAACTTGATTACTTGGTATTACGGCATTCCGAGCAGCTCCTCGCACGCGCTGATCGGTTCGATTGCCGGAGCGGCGATTTCCGCGGCTGGGTTTGGGATTTTAAACTACAGCGGATTTTTGAAAATTTTACAATCGCTCATCTTTTCGCCGTTCTTGGCGTTAGCAGTCGGCTTTGTCGTTATGACGATTTTTCGCATTATCTTTAAAAACGCGAACTTATACAGCACGACGAGAGGTTTTCGGCTGTTTCAAATCGTAACCGCCTCATTGCAGGCGTATACGCATGGGACGAACGACGCCCAAAAAGCGATGGGGATCATTACGATGGCATTGATCGCCGGCGGATATCACGCGACGACCGACATCCCTGAGTGGGTGCGCATTTCCGCTGCTACAGCGATGGGGCTTGGGACAGCCGTCGGTGGATGGAAAATCATTAAAACGGTCGGCGGAAAGATCATGAAAATCCGCCCGATTAACGGGGCAGCAGCCGACTTATCATCCGCACTCATCATTTTTTCAGCAACCACGTTCCATCTGCCGGTTAGTACGACGCACGTCATTTCCTCGGCGATTATGGGGGTTGGTGCCGCTCAGCGGGTGAAAGGAGTCAAATGGGGCGTCGCCCGCCGGATTGTGCTCACATGGATCATCACATTGCCGATTTCGGCGTTAATTGCTGCTTTTCTATACCAAGTGTTCAATTTGTTTTTCTAACGAGAGATGCGCCTGCTATAAACAGGCGCGTTTTTTTATGCGGCGGGCCGGCTTGCGGAAACGGATCGGCCAATCGCCCGACAAAGACGTGGGGCGATCAAACCGGCGACGACTGATAACACAATATCTTTCGGCAGCGGAGCGAGCATCCACCCCCACACCATTTGATACGACAACCCTTCCGGTGCTTCGGCCCATAATTGATACGCCATATACATCCAGTTCGTGCCGATGACATAGTTGATCACCATGCCGATGAGCGCTGCGGTGATAAAGCGGGCGGTTGACGCCGGCTGCGGGCCGCGATTGATGATCCAACCGGTCGCATAAGCGGAGGCGATAAATGAAAGAATAAAGCCAAATGTCGGTTTGAACATCATCGATAATCCGCCGTTGAGGCCGGCGAACACCGGTACGCCCGCAAGGCCGACGAGCATATACACAGTCATTGCGACCGCACCGAGCCGCCGCCCTAATACGGCACCGGCAAGCACGCAAAAGAACGTTTGCAACGTGATCGGCACGCCGCCGACAACAAGAAACGGCACCCATGACGTGATGTTTGCACCGATTGCCATCAAGGCGACGAACATGGCGGCGAGCGTCATATCGAGCGGGCGAAGGGAAGTCTGTTGTCCGTCCATATGTAAACCTCCTTTTGTTTTTAAGTTAACAAAATCATATCGAACAAACGGTTGACTGTCAATCCTCTTTTTTCGACGGATGATGTGATTCGCCGCGGGGCATGCTAAACAAAAGCGCTGTCCTCAAGCTGCCATGTTGCGAGAAGGAGCGACATAAACGGATCAAGGGCGATGAGAGCAAGGAAAACGAAAGGAGGGATCGCGATGGAGCGGTTTATGCCTGATGAGGAGATAAGATGGGCGAGCAAAATGGGGGCAAACGAAGACATCATTCATACAAGCAAAAATGACGACGGCTACGATTTGCGCACCCCGGCGGAAATCGGCAAGCGGCAGCCGTTTGATGAAAACGACAATGCGTGAAGGAGCACGGATGGATCGGACCTCTTTCGTTTACATGTTTGAAGAACAAATGCTGCGCTTTTTAGACTACAAGGCGGTTAAGCTGATGATGTTGATTTCGTTGTCACGATCATTTTCGGTGATATCTTCTATCGACGCACGCAATTGGATGCGCAATGGAAACGGAAGAGGCCGGCGAGTTCGCCAAGACATTGGACGGGGATGGGACGATCGCCGTCTTTTTTTGTTCACGACGTCATCAGCAAGAACTGTTTTTGTGTGAAAAAGGCTTCTGGAGCGGCAAGACGCCAACGACAGCCCGCTTCCAGCGCCCGGGTGGAAGCGGTGTTGTCGCATCGAGTGTGGCCGCTCATCGTCCAACGGCGGCCAAAGTGATGAAGGCGAAAAGCGACGGCTCGCCAACCATTTCCTCCTATTTCGCTTGCCGCCGCGATGGCGAAGGCTATCGGCGCAAAGGCGGAAACACATTCCAACGCAAGCCGATGACGAGCTGGCAACATCGAGGAGCTCCAGGAGGGGGCGACAGCGTCAGACGGATGCCGTCGGGATTGAAATACACTTCGGTTTGTGAGCGGATGCCGAGTGAACGAATGAGGCGGTTCACTTCTTCGGTTTTCCCTTCTTGGGCGGCGGACATGACCGAGGCGGCAAATGGACGCGATTCGGCCAGCCTTTTTAAAATGACTCCAACATCGTTCATGAGTGTCTGGGCGGTGACGGCCGATTGGGAGAAGATAGAAGGGTCGATTGGCGGATACTGCCTTGCCCATGCCGACGGGTGCGGGAAATAAAACATTCGATGGCTCCTCCTTTCCTACGTGATTACAGACCCGCGAGCGAGAAAGCCCACTCCTTTAGGGGCGGAATGAAAGCGAGCCTAATGCTATCATAAACATCAGGAGGTAAAAAGATGCCTGCGATCACCTTAAAATTGGATGGAGCTTCACAAGCCAACCAAATCGAAACAGGAGATATACGAGCAGATGACTGAGATCAACACCCAATTTACCAATTGGCTGTTGGATCATCCCGAGCTGAATAAAGCAATAAGCAAACGATCCAAGAATCCCGCGTCTTTAGGCGTGTGGAGTGTCAATACTTATATACTCGCTGCGCTGCAAGCCGGTGCCATAGAAACAATGGGATTGGCAGCGAAAGGTGAAACTTTTTGGGGAATTTTTCGTACATACGTAGGCGGCGAGAGTCTGACTTGATTTCCAGCAGACCGTTGTGCCGACAGAGGCGGGAGTTTATGATACAATACGAAGTAGGATAAGCGGGGCGATGCGAGGGGGAAAAGGAAACATGACAGTTGGTTAGTTAGGGAAGGAGGATGGTTTATGTTAAACTTAGCAATTGTTTCACCACTGATTTTCGCTTTATTCATTCCGTTTTTGTATAAATATGTGCGTTCGATTCATACTGGATGGTTTGTGCTCCCTCTTCCGGTCTTATTGTTTGTGTATTTTATTCAACATCTCCCTCTTGAACCCTACGGACAAACGATCCCTTGGATTCCGTCTCTCGGAATGGATTTTCAAGTCTATATGGATGGGTTAGGCTTGCTCTTTTCGCTGTTAATCACAGGGATCGGCTCTCTTGTCGTGTTGTATTCGATTTATTATTTGCCAAAGGAAAAGGAAAAACTTGGTCACTTTTACGTGTATTTGCTTTTGTTTATGGGAGCGATGCTTGGCGTCGTTCTTTCAGACAACGCCATGGCGCTCTATCTGTTTTGGGAATTGACATCGTTTTCATCCTTTTTGCTGATTGGCTACTGGAATGAGCGTGAACGTTCCCGATACGGGGCCCAAAAATCCATGCTCATCACCGTGCTTGGCGGGCTGTCTCTGCTTGGTGGATTTTTATTGCTTTCGGTCATGAGCGGAGGGTCGTACAGCATTCGTGACTGGATCGATATGGCGGATGCGTGGCCGCAACATCCGTTATTCTTGCCAGCGATGCTCTTGATTTTGCTTGGCGCGTTCACCAAATCCGCGCAGTTTCCATTTTACATTTGGCTTCCGGACGCGATGGAAGCGCCCACCCCAGTCAGTGCGTATTTACATTCGGCGACGATGGTGAAAGCCGGCATTTATTTAGTGGCTCGTTTCACCCCGATTTTTG
Organism: Geobacillus sp. FSL K6-3411; assembly: GCF_037965715.1. Lineage (NCBI taxonomy): Bacteria > Bacillati > Bacillota > Bacilli > Caryophanales > Anoxybacillaceae > Geobacillus > Geobacillus sp. FSL K6-3411. The sequence goes on along the minus strand of NZ_CP150187.1, from coordinate 3,060,012 downwards.
CTGTTTCTTCGCTATGGGTTTGGCTTGTGATGGGCATTGGAATGGCGACGCTTTGTTGGGCGTCATTTCATGCCGCCCGCCAGACAGACTTGAAAGGGTTGCTCGCCTATTCGACGGTGAGCCAGCTCGGGTTGATTATGTCGTTGCTCGGCGCTGGGGCGCTGGCCTTTCATGGTGATCCGAGTGATCGCCGCTTGTATATGGCAGCCGTGGTTGCAGCGGTGTTTCACTTGATCAACCATGCGACGTTCAAAGGAAGTTTGTTTATGACTGCCGGCATTGTCGATCATGAGACCGGGACGCGAGATATCCGGCGTCTTGGCGGCTTGCTTAGCTTCATGCCCATCACATTTACAATTGCGGTCATTGGTTCGTTGTCGATGGCGGGTGTTCCTCCGTTTAACGGATTTTTAAGCAAAGAAATGTTTTTTGCTGCGATGGTGCAAGTGGCGAACGCCCATTGGTTTTCGCTTGATGTCTGGGGGATCTTATTTCCGGTGCTCGCTTGGGTAGGAAGCGTGTTTACCTTTTTATATAGTCTTCTTTTTGTTGGGAAAACGTTTCTTGGCGCCCCGAAGCCTTCCGAATGGCCGAAACAGCCGCATGAAGCTCCGGTGGGGATGCTTGTGGCGCCGGTCGTTTTGGCTGTCCTTGTCATTGGCTTCGGACTGTTTCCGAATGTGTTGTCCAATGCGGTGATTGCTCCGGCGGCCGATGCCATTGTCAACGGTGTGTTCCGCCAGGAAGGGCTTTCTGTGCACATTAGCCATTGGCACGGATGGACGATCGAAGTATGGATGACCATCGGAGTGATTGTCCTTGGCGTGTTGCTGTATCGGACGTTTGATTCATGGAAGCGCGTGTACGGTGCGTTTTCGCAGCGCCTTTCATTGAATCACTTATATGACACGGTTGTGCGGCAGATGGAAGAGCGGTCTCATTCCTTGACAAGCCGTTACATGACCGGGTATGTTCGGACGTATTTCTTGTATATTTTGTCCGCGATGCTCGCGTTGCTTATTGTGACGATCGTTCTGAAAGTGGATGGGGAGTTTTCGTTAAGCCATTTAGCGGACGTGGGCGTCCATGAACTGATGTTGGTGTTGGCAGCTTTGGTCGGAACGGTGACGACTTTAGTGGCCAAATCACGCCTTGTCGCCATTATCGCTTTAGGTTCGGTCGGCTATACGGTCTCGCTTTTCTTTGTGCTCTTCCGGGCGCCTGACTTGGCATTAACCCAACTTGTCATTGAAACGATTTCCGTCGCTCTGTTTTTGCTTTGTTTCTATCACTTGCCGAAGCTTAGCCGCCATGAGAAAGGCGTCCGTTTCCGTCTTGGGAACGCCCTCATTTCGCTTGGCGTCGGCGCATTGGTCAGCGTGATCGCCCTGTTGGCGTACAGCGAGAAAAACTTTGCGTCGATTGCCCAATACCATATCGAAAACGCGTATGAAAAAGCGGCTGGAAAAAATATTGTTAACGTGATCTTAGTCGACTTCCGCGGATTTGATACGCTATTTGAAATTTGTGTGCTGGCGATCGCGGCGCTCGGCATTTACGCCTTAGTGAAGCTGAAAGCTCCGAAAGGGGAGAACGGCAAGTATGAATGAACTCATTTTGCGGACGGTGACGGCCGTTGTCACGTTTATCATCATTTTGTTCGGGATTCAGCTTTTTTTCGCCGGCCACTATTATCCGGGCGGCGGATTCATCGCCGGCCTCGTTACCGCCGGTGCCATCATTTTGTTGCTGTTGGCGTTTGACATCAAAACGGTCCGATCGATGATCCCTATTTCTTATCGGACGCTCATTGGCATCGGACTGCTGTTTGCCTTAGGAACGGGGCTTGGCGGCCTTGTATTCGATGTCCCATTTTTAACGCATGCTCACGGCCATGTCATGCTGCCGTTGCTTGGAGATGTTTCGCTCCATACGGCCGTCTTGTTTGACTTAGGAGTCTATTTCGTCGTTGTCGGGGTCACCATGACGATTATCGAAACGATAGGAGAGGAAGAATAAATGGAAGTCGTCATGATTATCGTCATCGGCTGTTTGTTTGCCGGTGCCACGTACTTAATGTTGAGCAAAAGTTTGCTTCGGATCATTATCGGCACAGGATTGTTAAGCCACGGAGCGCATTTGCTTTTATTGACGATGGGAGGATTGAAAAAAGGAGCACCGCCGTTGCTTGGTGTGCAGGCGGAACAATATGTCGACCCCGTTCCGCAGGCGCTTATTTTGACGGCGATTGTCATTAGCTTTGGTGTCACGGCTTTTTTGCTCGTTTTGGCGTATCGTTCTTATCAGGAGATTGGAACGGACAACATTGAACAAATGAGGGGAAAGGAAGACCATGACTAATGCAGTAATTTTTCCGATTGCCATTCCATTGACGACGGCGGTTATCTTGATTTTTTGTGTGAAATCGTTGAAGGCGCAAAAGGTGATTTCCCTCGTTTCAGCGGGGGCGCTCATCGCTGCGGGCGCTTGGCTTGTGCGCCTTGTCGATCATGAAGGGGTGCAAAAGCTCGACGTCGGAAACTGGCCGGCGCCGTTTGGGATTACGCTCGTCTCCGACATGCTTTCGGCGCTGTTAGTGTTGACGACGAGCGTGATCGCGCTTGCTGGTCTATTGTATTCCTTTTACACGATTGACTCGAAGCAGGCGTCCATGTACTACTATGTTTTTTTTCAGTTCCTCATTGTCGGAGTGAACGGGGCGTTTAGTACAGGGGATATTTTTAACTTATTCGTGTTTTATGAAGTGATGCTCATGTCATCGTATGCACTGCTCGTTCACGGCGGCACCAAAATCCAGCTCCAGGAAACGATGAAATACATGATCATCAATGTGTTTTCTTCCGCGTTGTTTGTCATCGCCGTCGGCTATTTGTACGCTGTGACCGGCACATTGAATATGGCGCACTTAGCCGTACGGATTTCTGGAGCGGAAAACACAGCCGTGTTGACGGTCATTTGTTTGCTTTTTCTCATTGTATTTGGGTTAAAAGGGGCGTTGTTTCCGTTTTATGTTTGGATGCCAGGAGCCTATTCTGCTCCGCCATCGGCCGTGCTTGCGTTGTTCGGCGGCTTGTTGACGAAAGTCGGTGTGTATTCGATTTTGCGTACTTTTTCGCTGATTTTCCGCCAAGATATCGGTTATACTCATACCATCTTAGCGTGGTTGGCGATGGCGACCATTGTGCTTGGCGTCATTGGTGCGGTGGCTTACCGCGATATGCGGCAAATTGCCATTTATAACATTGTCGCGGCTATCGGTGTGATGGCGTTTGGCATTTCTTTAATGACAAAAGAAAGTATGGAAGGCACGATCTTTTACTTGCTGCAAGACATGGTGATGAAAACTGCGCTCTTTTTTATTGTCGGTGCGATCGCGTATGTCGCAGGAACGAATCAACTCGGACGGTTTAGCGGGCTGCTTGGTTCGTATCCGTTGCTTGGCTGGGCCGTATTCCTTACCGCTCTTGCGCTTAGCGGCATTCCTCCGTTTAGCGGGTTTATCGGAAAAGCGCTGATTATTCGGGCGGCGTTTGAAAAAGGACAGCTTCTGTTCGCACTGATTGTGTTATTGTCCAGTTTACTCGTGCTTTATTCGGTCATGAAAATTTTTATTCAATCTTGTTGGGGAGAAGCGCGCGGATATGAGCAAAAACGAGTCGCCCCGCTGTATGTGCCGATTGTCGCGCTTCTTGCCTTGGCCGTTTTATACGGGATCGGGGCCGAATTTGTTCGTCCATACATCGCCCAAGCGGCGGCGACGTTGGCAGATCCGTCGCTGTATATTGAGTCCGTTCTGAAGGAGTAGAGGCAAATGGCACAGCAATTGCTGCTCAACGTTCTATTGGCGTTCGTTTGGATGTTTCTTGCTGATTCATTTAGCGGGTCATCGTTTGTCATTGGATATCTCCTTGGTTTAGGCATCATTTTTGCGCTGCGAAGATATTTCTCGACGCGGTTTTATGTCGTACCGTTGTTTGTGATCGGGAAGTTGGCGCTCATTTTCATCAAAGAATTGTTGTTGGCCAACTGGGCGGTTTTAAAAATTGTCCTTTCTCCGTCGTTGAACATAAAGCCTTGCATTTTCGCCTTTCCGCTTGAAGTGAAAAAAGACTGGGAAATTACATTGTTATCCAGCTTGATTACATTGACGCCCGGGACATTTGTAGTCGACGTCTCTGATGACAAGAAAGAGATTTATATTCATGCGATTGATGCGCCGGATGTGGACGAAGTCATCCGGCAAATCAAGACATCGTTTGAAAAAACGATTTTGGAGGTGAGTCGATGACCGTGATGTTCTATATCGCGCTCGCTCTTTTGTCGCTCGCCATTGTTTGTTTCCTCTATCGGGTCGTCAAGGGACCGACCGTGGCGGATCGGGTTATTGCGCTTGATGCGATCGGGATTTGTCTTGCAGGCATTGTGGCGGTGCTTTCAATCGTGTTAGAGACGAGTGTGTTTTTAGAAATTATTTTGTTGATCGGAATTTTGGCGTTTCTTGGCACGGCGGCGTTTGCCAAGTTTTTGCAAAAAGGGGTGGTGATTGAACGTGACGGAAATCATTGATGGGTTGATCGTATTGCTCGTCATGGCTGGTGCGCTATTAACGTTGATCTCCGCCATCGGCGCCCTCCGCCTTCCCGACGTTTATATGAGAAGCCATGCCATTGGCAAAAGCACTACCCTTGGAATGATCTTCATCTTAACGGGGACGTTATTTTACTTTTGGTTGAAGCACCACCATTTCAATTCCCGTTTGTTGCTGGCCATTGTCTTTATTTTTTTAACATCCCCGGTGTCGGCTCATTTGATTAGCCGTGCCGCATACTACTCCGGGGTTCGGCCATGGGAAGGGACGGTTCGTGATGATTTGGCAAAACAGAGAGAAAAACTAGCAAAACGTGCAAAGTGAGGAGACAAAATCAAAATAGCGGGATGTCCTTCTTTCTCTTAAAGCAGTCAAGTTTTTTCCGACATCCGCCTCTTTTTCGCCATTTTCTGAAAAAAGAAATAAACAATCGCTTTCCCGTGATATAATAATAGTAAGACGGACTGTGGCTGTGCGGAAAGGAGGGAAGCGATGATGGACGTCCCGCAATATTTGTTTCTCGATTTTGAATTTACGATGCCGGAAACAAAAACGACCCCGAACGGGTTTTCTCCGGAAATTATTGAAGTTGGCCTTGTAGCGGTCGTTGACGAGCAAATCGTGAGCCAATTTTCCTCTTATGTGAAACCGCTCCGTTTTCCGCAACTCACCGACCGGTGCAAGTCGTTTCTCAATATCACCCAAGAGCAAATTGACAGCGGAATGAGTTTTTATGAGCTCGTTTCCTTGCTTCGGCAATATGACCGCGAGCGCCCGACGACGGTTGTAACGTGGGGAAACATGGATATGAAAGTGCTCCGGGAAAACTGCCAGTCGGCGCGAGTGGAATTTCCATTTACCGGAGAGCACCGCGATTTGGCCATGGAGTATAAACGCTTTTTCGGCAACAAAAATCAAACGGCGTTGCGCAAGGCTGTGCAAGAGTACGGAAACGAAGGGATTGGAAAAGCCCATTGTGCGCTCGATGACGCATTTACCGCGTATACGATTTTCCGGCTCATTGAAAACGATAAAAAATATTTGGCGAAGACAAAGCCGCCGACGATTGGGGAGCGGATCGATTTCACCCAGCTGCGGAAAAAATTCGCTTTATAGCTGCTGTATTGGTGGCAGCTTTTTTGTGCTATAATGAGGATGGACGATTTTGAGTCAGAAAGGTTGTCTAACGATGTGGCCATGGGTGCTGAATCTATTTTTATACTTTCCGGAAGATAAGAGGGAGTATATTCCCGCGGTCATTTCAATGACCGTGTTTTTGCTCATTGCGGTGTTCACGATGCGGCTCATCATTGTCATTTCGCGTCGTCAAGAGAAAGAAGCGGAACGGCTCGAGCAAGAGCTGTATGGCAACAAGGACGAGTCCGGGCCGAGGTCGGATGTATAAAATGGGCTCCCTTCGGCAATACTGGCGGGTAACATCTGCCATGCTGGGGGGAGTTTTGTGTTGCAGGGAAAATATGGGATTCTTTTGGCTGTGGCGCTCGTTTTAGCTGGCTGCGGCCAACAGAGCGGTATGAGTCGGACGGTGGAGATGATCAATGCCGACAGTGATCCGATTGGCACGATTGAACTGACGGAACAAGCGGAGGGAGTCCGGCTGAAGCTTGACTTAGAAGGGCTTCCGCCAGGAGAGCATGCCATTCATATTCATGAAAAAGGAAGTTGCGAGCCGCCCGATTTTCAATCGGCTGGCGGACATTACAACCCTGACGGGAAAAAGCACGGACTTCTCCACCCAGAAGGCGCGCATGCCGGTGATTTGCCAAACATTATTGTCAAAGAGGACGGCACGGTCAACGTCGAACTGACGGCGCCGAACGTGACGTTAAAAGAAGGAGAAAAAGGGTCGTTGTTGACGAAGGACGGAACGTCAATCGTTATTCATGCCAAGAAAGACGACGGCATGACCCAACCGGCGGGAGATGCCGACGAGCGCATCGCCTGCGGGAAAATCAAGTCATCTTGAACGCTCTCTCCTGCACTTCCGGGGGAGGCATCGCGGTTTGAGATCATAAAAAGGTGTCCCAACATAAGCAACGGGACACCTTTTTTATTGAGGAGCGACAAACGACACGTGGCGTTTAAGACTCCCACCTCATGCCGATGGATGGGCATGATCTAGCGCAGCGCGAGAACCAACCGACGCAGTCCTTCTTCTAGCGTCGAGCGCGGGCAGGCGACGTTCAGACGGAGGAAGCCGCTCCCTTCCGCCCCGAATTTGCTGCCGAACTCAACGGCGATTTTTCCTTTTTCGAGAAGCTGTTTTTTGAGTTCGGCTTCGGACAGGCCGAGACCACGGCCGTCGATCCAGACGAGATAGGTCGCCTGCGGGCGGATGGGGCGAAGAATGGGCAGTTCCGCTGCGAGATGGGCGATGGTTGTGTCGATGTTTTGCTGCAAATACGCAAGCAAGGCGTCAAGCCATGCCTCGCCATGGCGGTAAGCCGCTTCCGCTCCGGCAATGGCAAATGCATTGAGCGTGAAAAACCCTTGCCGCTGTTGGACGCGGCGGAACGCCCGACGCCGTGACTCATCGGGAATGATCGCTTCGGCCGCCTGCAAGCCGGCGAGGTTGAACGTTTTCGTCGGCGCACGGAACGTGGCGCTTTGCGCCGCCAACTCCGGATGGAGGGAGGCGAACGGAATATGCCGATAGGGTGGGAACGTCAAATCGGCGTGAATTTCGTCGGAAAGGACGAAGACGCCATGGTTGAAACATAGCTCCCCAAGCCGTTCGAGTTCTTCTTTTGTCCACACCTTGCCACTGGGGTTATGCGGGTGGCAGAGGATGAGCAATTTTGCTCCGGGCAGTTTCCGCTCCAAGTCGTCCCAGTCGATGACATAATTGTCTTCAGTCAAGCGAAGGGGGCTAAGCACGAGCGTGCGATCATGGCGGCGGACGAGATCAAACAGCGGCCGGTAAACGGGGGAAAAGACAACGACGCGGTCTCCAGGCTCTGAAAACGCCTCAATGGCAGCGGCGACCGCCGGCACGACACCGTGGGCAAACACAAGCCAGGCCGGATCGATTTCCCACTCGTGGCGACGTTTGAGCCATTCGCCCACCGCTTCTTTCAACGAATCAGGAATGACGGTGTAGCCAAAAATTCCGTGTTCTATTCGCGCTTGCAGCGCTTCTTGTACGGTTTTGGGAGCCGGAAAATCCATGTCGGCGACCCACATCGGCCACACATCTTTATGGCCGAACAAACGCTCAACATCATCCCATTTCACCGACTGCGTGCCCCGGCGGTCGATGACTTGGTCAAATGAAAACATCGTATCTTCTCCCTTCTTTTTTTCAGGTCGATGGCTTATAATTGGTATATCCCAATCAAGAAAGAAGGTGGATGGCGGCGCATGGACGGACAACAATTGAACCGGCTGCTTCTTGAGACCATTGGCGCCTGGGATCCGTTCGGCTACGGAAATGACGCGTACGAGATAGAAGCGATTGACGTGCTTCAGGCCGTATATCATACGGATGATGCCCACACGCTCGCTGCTTGCATTCAGTCTATATATGAATTCGCGTTTGACAAAACAATTCCTTTTCGCGACTGCCTAAAACTTGCTAATCGGCTGCTCGAGCTGAAACGGATGGCATCTTGTTCATTCCCGGCATGACGACGGTCAGCCGGGCTGTCGGTTTAGCGAAACGGTTTAAAGGGAGGGATGTTCCGTGAAACTGAGCGATAAAGAACTGGAAATTATCGAAATATTGGAAAAAGATGCGCGGACTCCGATCGATGTGCTGGCGAAAATGATTGATTTGCCGGTGGAAGAAACAGAGGCGCTCGTCCACAAATTAGAAGAGGCGAACGTGATTGTCCAGTATACGACGCTTGTCGATTGGCGGAAGGTCGATGGCCACGAAGGGGTGACGGCGATGATCGATGTGAAAGTCACCCCGAAGCGCGGCGTCGGCTTTGATGAGGTGGCAGAGCGCATTTACCGTTTCCCGGAAGTCAAATCGGTGTATTTAATGTCCGGCGCCTATGATTTGTCGGTCGTCATTGAAGGGCGGTCGATGGCGGAAGTCGCCCAGTTTGTTTCGGAAAAACTGTCAACGCTTGATTCCGTCATTTCGACGACCACCCATTTCATTTTGAAAAAATATAAACATGACGGCACGATATTCGACAAAGGAGATCAAGATCGTCGCATCGTGGTGGCACCATGAATCCGCAAACGAAAAAAATGTATGTGTCAGAAACGGTTGCCAGCTTAAAGCCATCCGGCATCCGCCGGTTTTTCGATCTCGCTTCGAGCCTTGACGGTGTCATTTCCCTCGGTGTCGGCGAACCGGACTTTGTCACATCGTGGAGCATCCGCGAGGCAAGCATTTTGTCGCTCGAGCAAGGCTATACGTCCTATACAGCCAACGCCGGTTTGCTCGAGCTGCGCCAAGAAATCGCCGCCTATTTGCGCCGCAAGTTTCATGTGGAATACCGTCCGGAGACAGAAATTTTAGTGACGGTTGGGGCGAGCCAAGCGATTGATTTGGCGCTAAGGGCGATTGTCAATCCAGGTGATGAAGTGATCGTGGTGGAACCGAGTTTTGTCGCTTATGAACCGCTTGTTGTGCTCGCCGGCGGGACGCCAGTGATCGTCCATGCGTCTGGCGCCGACGGGTTTCAGCTCATGCCGGCGCACATCGAACGAGCGATCACTGAGCGGACGAAGGCCGTGATCATTTGTTCGCCGAACAATCCGACCGGAACGGTGCTTAGCCCAGCGGAACTCAAAGCGCTCGCCCGCTTGGCGGAGAAGCATGATTTGCTGGTCATTGCCGACGAAATTTACGCCGAGCTCACGTATGAAGGTGAGCATACAAGCATGGCTGCTGTTCCCGGCATGCGCGAACGGACGATTTTGATTTCGGGCTTCTCCAAAGGATTTGCGATGACCGGTTGGCGGCTCGGTTTTGCGGCAGCGCCGGAAGAGCTTTTGCAGGCGATGTTGAAAATCCACCAATATGCGATGATGTGTGCGCCGACGATGGCGCAATACGGCGCCCTTGAAGCGCTCCGCAACGGGGAGCACGAGGTCGAACAAATGCGCAACAGCTACCGGCGGCGGCGCAATTATTTCGTCGCCTCGCTCAATGAAATCGGGTTGCCGTGCCACTTGCCGGGAGGCGCGTTTTACGCGTTTCCATCCATTCGCCATACCGGCTTGACGTCCGAACAGTTTGCCGAGCGGTTGCTTTTGGAAGAAAAAGTGGCCGTTGTCCCTGGCAATGTCTTTGGTACAAGCGGAGAAGGCTATATTCGCTGTTCGTACGCTTCGTCGCTTGAGCAGCTGCAGGAAGCAATTAAGCGGATGAAACGGTTTTTGGAACGCTTGTAATCGACGATGTTCTGCCATGGGCAGGACATCTTTTTTTGGGTTTTCCCTTCCGGTTATGTTATAATACAGAAACGTAGATGAAACTAGCCAATAGGAGTGTTTTGCTTGCCAACGATGAAACGAGGAGCGATTGTGAAAGGGAAGGTGACAGGCATCCAGCCATATGGCGCGTTCGTCCAGCTTGAGGGCGGCATGCAAGGGCTCATTCATATTTCAGAAATTTCGCACCGCTTTGTAAAAAATGTGCGCGATTATGTCCATGTCGGTGACGAAGTGACCGTCAAAGTGCTCGATGTCGACTATAAGGCAGGGCGAGCGAGCCTGTCCTTAAAGGCGCTTGAGCCAGGTAGAGAGAAGCAAAAGCGCCAGACGCGCATGAAAATGTCGTTTGAACCTGGCTTTCGTCCGTTAAAAGAAAAGTTGCGTGAATGGATTGAGCAATCCAAGAAGGAAGATTTACCGAAAAAATAAGACACCCACCGCCAGGCGGTGAGTGTCTCCCGTCATGTGCGTGTCGGGTTTGGTTCGGTGCGCTCAAGCTCTTCAGCCGGCTTGAACAACAACGCTAAGTTGACCAAGCCGGCGAGACCGACAAGGCTGTAAATAATGCGTGACCAAGCCGAATCTTGTCCACCGAAAATGGCGGCAACTAAATCAAATTGAAAAAATCCAATCAGTCCCCAATTGATCGCACCAATGATTGTCAACAACAAGGCAATGCGTTGCCATGTTCCCATCCTGTATACCTCCTTTGAAAAATTTCCTTCAGTCACTTATAGGATGAATCATAGCCGCAGAAAATATGCATGATTTGCCGTCGAAGCGTCCGGCTTTACAACAACGACGTCTGTCCCCATAATAAGAAGCAAAAGGAGGAAGATACATAATGCAAAATTTTACGTTTCGCAATCCGACCAAACTCATTTTTGGGAGAGGACAAATTGAGCAGCTCAAAGAAGAAGTGCCGAAATATGGCAAAAAAGTGCTGCTTGTCTATGGGGGCGGCAGCATTAAACGAAACGGACTATATGATGAAGTCATGAGCCTATTGACGGACATTGGCGCCGAAGTCGTTGAACTGCCAGGCGTCGAACCGAACCCGCGCCTTTCGACCGTCAAAAAAGGGGTAGACATTTGCAGACGGGAAGGAATTGAATTTTTGCTTGCCGTTGGCGGCGGCAGTGTGATCGACTGTACGAAAGCGATTGCAGCCGGCGCGAAGTTTGATGGCGATCCGTGGGAGTTCATTACGAAAAAAGCGACTGTCACTGAGGCGTTGCCGTTTGGGACGGTCCTGACGCTGGCGGCGACCGGATCGGAAATGAACGCCGGATCGGTGATCACCAATTGGGAGACGAAAGAAAAATACGGCTGGGGCAGCCCGGTGACATTCCCGCAATTTTCGATTTTGGATCCGACGTACACGATGACGGTGCCGAAAGACCATACCGTTTACGGCATCGTCGATATGATGTCCCATGTGTTTGAGCAATATTTCCATCATACGCCGAACACGCCGCTGCAAGACCGGATGTGCGAGGCAGTGTTAAAAACGGTCATTGAGGCGGCGCCAAAATTGGTAGACGACTTAGAGAACTACGAGCTGCGCGAGACGATCATGTACTCGGGCACGATCGCCTTAAACGGCTTTCTGCAAATGGGCGTGCGCGGTGATTGGGCGACGCATGATATCGAGCATGCGGTCTCTGCTGTATACGATATCCCGCACGCCGGGGGATTGGCCATTTTGTTCCCGAACTGGATGAAACATGTGCTTGATGAAAATGTCAGCCGTTTCGCCCAACTGGCGGTGCGCGTCTTTGACGTCGATCCGACGGGCAAAACGGAGCGCGACGTGGCGCTTGAAGGCATCGAGCGGTTGCGCGCGTTTTGGTCAAGCCTCGGGGCGCCGTCTCGCTTGGCTGATTATGGCATTGGCGAGGAAAATCTCGAGCTGATGGCGGATAAAGCGATGGCGTTTGGTGAGTTTGGCCGTTTCAAAACGTTAAATCGTGATGATGTGCTCGCCATTTTGCGTGCGTCTTTATAAGAAACCTTCAAAGCCGGCCGGCGACTTGAATGCTGGGTCGGCTTTTTTGATGGCAGCCACATGTCAAATGTAGCGGCCCCGACCATCGCACGTTGGCTGCCGAAGAAAGCCGTATAGATCGGCAAAAAATTGTCGGAATTGAATCCGTTTTCACTCGAGAGCATCGCTTGATTTCCCTTGTCCGTTCCGCTAAAGTGAAAGAAGGCAATGATTATTGAATGGGAGGAAGAATTGAATGACCCATATTCGTTTCGACTATTCCAAAGCGCTCGCTTTTTTTGGTGAACACGAACTTACATACTTGCGCGATGCGGTGAAAGTCGCACACCATTCGCTCCATGAAAAAACTGGAGTCGGCAATGACTTTTTAGGATGGTTAGACTGGCCGGTCAACTATGATAAAGAAGAATTTGCGCGCATCAAGCAAGCGGCGAAAAAAATTCAATCAGACTCTGATGTCCTTCTTGTCATCGGTATCGGCGGCTCGTATCTTGGGGCGCGTGCGGCGATTGAGATGCTGCATCATTCGTTTTACAATGCCTTGCCGAAAGAGAAGCGGTCCACACCGCAAATCATCTTTGTCGGCAACAACATTAGCTCGACGTATATGAAAGATGTCATTGATTTCCTTGAAGGAAAAGACTTCTCGATCAACGTCATTTCTAAATCAGGAACGACGACTGAGCCGGCGATCGCTTTCCGTATTTTCCGCAAGCTGCTTGAAGACAAATACGGCAAAGAAGAAGCACGCCGCCGCATTTACGCAACGACCGACCGTGCACGCGGCGCACTGCGGACGCTCGCTGACGAGGAAGGATACGAAACGTTTGTGATTCCGGATGACATCGGCGGTCGCTATTCAGTGTTGACGGCGGTTGGATTGCTGCCGATCGCTGCCAGCGGTGCTGACATCGACGCCATGATGGAAGGGGCAGCGAAGGCGCGCGAAGACTTCAGCCGCTCGGAGCTCGAAGAAAACGCTGCTTACCAATATGCGGCCATTCGCAACATTTTGTACAACAAAGGAAAAACGATCGAGTTGCTCGTCAACTACGAACCAGCCTTGCACTATTTCGCTGAATGGTGGAAGCAGCTGTTCGGCGAAAGCGAAGGGAAAGACCAAAAAGGCATTTATCCGGCTTCGGCTGACTTCTCGACCGACTTGCATTCGCTCGGTCAATACATTCAAGAAGGTCGCCGTGATTTGTTTGAAACGGTGCTGAAACTTGAAGAGCCGCGCCATGAATTGGTCATCGAAGCGGAAGAAAGCGACTTAGACGGGCTGAACTATTTAGCCGGCCAAACGGTCGATTTCGTCAACACGAAAGCGTTCGAAGGGACGCTTCTCGCCCATACGGACGGCGGCGTGCCGAATTTGGTTGTCACCTTGCCGAAGCTTGATGAATACACGTTTGGCTATCTCGTTTACTTCTTTGAAAAGGCATGCGCTATGAGCGGCTATTTGCTCGGGGTGAACCCGTTTGACCAGCCAGGTGTTGAGGCGTACAAGAAAAACATGTTCGCCCTCTTAGGCAAACCGGGTTACGAAGAGCTGAAAGACGAACTGGAGAAACGGTTGAAATAACAAAAGGATGGTCAAGCCGCTTTTTCTCGACATGTACGGCCGGTTTCGGCCGCATTTTCCAGAGTGAATCGAAACGAACAACGCCTCTTCTCCTTTAGTCGGGGGAAGAGGCGTTTTTTGTTCATGACTTTGACGCTCGTTGAAGGCGAATGGCAGAAATGGTAAACGATGAATTCCTTCCGCGGCGGCATGTTGCCATTGAAAGACAGTCCATCGTTTCTGCATGGCTTTGTTTGCATCTCATCAGTCCATTTTTCGCCAAGTGCCAGAGTCTGGGATGGGCAAATAATTGCCGCTAAACGGGAAACGATAAAAGGAAAGGAGGGGTTGTGCATGATTGAAATTCCATCACGGTTAGAAGGAAAGCAGTTTCAACTTTATGATTTAGAGCAAAAATTAAAGCCGCTCGGTTATGTGATTGGCGGCGGCTGGGATTACGATCATGGCTATTTTGACTATAAAATCGCTGACCATGTAGGTTACCAATTTTTGCGCGTGCCGTTTCAAGCAGTTGATGGACAGCTCGATTCACATGGCACAACGGTCGAGCTCGGGCGTCCGTTTTTGCTTGCGCATAAATATCAGCGCGGCATTGACGATTTTGCTGATGTTGGCAATGTGGGAGCGGCATTCAACCAGTTTTCCGAACCGCAAGACCCGGATGCGACCGTTCCGGAGCAATATATTTCCGTCGGCAAAGCGCTCGTTCAAGATCTGGAACGCCTCCTGCTCGATTAAGGAACAAACACGAACAGGCGATCATGTTCTTCGATCGGGCGCTGCGGCAAAATGGAAAGGTTCCCATTGTCCCCGCGGATGACGCCAAGCAGCGTGATATTTTGCTCAAGCAGCAGCTGCTGGACGGTGGTGAACGGCTGGCCGATTTGTTGCTCGGTGGGGGTGAGAAGGCGCAAGGTTTGTTCGCCAAATCGACCGAGCATTCTCTCGATGGCGCCGGCGACTCCCGGTGAGCGAAGGCTGGCCGCCATCGCAGTGCTCGCCAGCAAGTTCGTTTGAACCACTTCATCCGCTCCGGCGCGAAAAGCGTTTTGGACATTGCGGGCGGTCAATATTTCCACGATGGCATACACCGACGGGTTGAGGCTCTTGGCAGCGAGCAGCGCGACGATCGTATCTGTATCGGCGTCCTCTTCTGCTTTATGCGGGTCGGCGGTAATGATCACAAACTGGGCATGGCCAATATTGGCCTTTTCGAGCACCGCATCATCGTGTGCCGACCCTTTAATAAAATGAAAAGGAATGTGTGGAAGCGGATGGGACGGTACAGTAGCGTCGATCAGGACAAAGCGGGGCAGCGAATCTTGTCTAGCGAAGCGAAGCAGCATTTCGCGTGCCCGCTCATTCCAACCGACAATAATGACGTGTCCCCGCTCTGTATATGGAAGCTGCCCGTTCGTATGCGCCGTTTCCCGAGAAGCTGCTGCTGCCGATATCGAAGCGAAATAAGCAGCGATGATTCCAGTGCCGAGGGCGATAAGCACTATCGCAGCAAGCTTTCCCGCGAGCGTTTTCGGAACGATATCCCCATAGCCGATCGTCGTTGTCGTCACGCTCGCCCACCAAATGCCATCAAAGATGGTGCGGAATGTCTCCGGCTCAATCACATGCATCAGTGCACCAAACAAGACGATAATGGCGCTCGCGATAGCGAACAGACGGAGAACGGTTGACATCCGCCAATAGGAAACAAGCAAGTTCCTCATTTTCATCATCTATCCCTCTTTTGGTTGATTCCTTCTTTAGTGTGGACGGTTTTTGCATAAACATTCCTGTTCTTTTCCATACTAGGAAACGAAACGTCAGTGAAAGGGGATAGTGGGTTATGGACATGAACCGTGTAAAACAAATCGTTTCATCACCTGCCGATATTCCTGTGTATTACAACGGGGTATCGGTTTGGATTGACGGGTATGACGAAGAAAACCAAATGGCAACTGTCCATTTGCGCGACGGCCGGCTCAATGAGCGTCGGGACGTGCCGGTGGCCGAACTGGAGGAAAAGGGAGAAGCCGCCCACTAACCGAATGAGCCAAGACAGCCTTTGTTTCGGTCCTGTGTAGATGCAAGACAGCAATCGTTCCCCCACCGTTTACCGCCTTCTTGTCATAAAAGACGTCGGGGCCTTTGTGTCGATTTCCACCCGAATGAACCGCCCTCTCATTGAATGAGGGCGGATTTTTGTTGGTGTTTTAATGGGCAAATGATGTATGGAAGTCATACCGACGGTCAAGGTGTATATTATGTTGAAAAAGACATCTTACAAAAGCTAAGATTAAAAATGAGAATGTAACTATATAAGTTGAATTAAAGATTTACAACTGAACACACAAACGATCGATCGTTTGTTCTGGTTTCTGGTTGATTCGCTGAATAAAGGCTTGGACATTCTTTCTAATTTCTTGCACACTCGAATAGAACACGTTGTAAATCACGTCTGATTTCAGCCATTTCCATAGCCCTTCAATCAAGTTCAATTGCGGACTGTATGGTGGCAAAAAGACGAGCTCTAACCGATCTTCGTGTTCTTTTAAAAATGGCTGAATGAGTTTGGCATGGTGAATTCGAGCGTTATCTAAAATCATCACTATTTTGCCTGTGGGATAGCGTTCTAACACAAGTTGAAGAAATCGAAGAAATGTTTCCGCGTCATAGCATTCTTCTTCGATGCAAAACACTTCCCCTGTTTCGTAGTTCAACGTGCCAATCAGCTTCAGCCCTTGATGTTTTCCAAACGTCGGAATGATTCGTTGTTTTCCTTTGACAAACCATGTTTTTTGAATCGCTTGGTAATCACGAATCATCGACTCATCTTGAAAGAGGACATGGGCGATGTTCCCATCTACCAGTTTTTTTTTACTTCAGGGAAGGTGATTTCGACGAATTCTTTTTGTTTCTCTTCATCGGCATTGGCTAGTGTATAGGTCGGTTTCGTATAGCTTAGCCCTAACCGATGCAGAATGTCACTTGTTCCGCGAAGCGTGTATGTTGGCCCCCACTTTTGTTGAATGAGTTCAGCGATTATCGCAAGCGTCCAATTATATTTTGCTTCGAATCCCACATCTACGGGGAGCTGATGTTCAATGATCAAAGCCAGCTCTTTTTCCTGCTCAGGGGTCAATCGACGTGGGGCGCCAGGTGAGTATTTCATCTCCAGTCCATCAAGACCGCGCTGGGCGTAGGCATGAATATAGTTATAAATAGTTTTCTTGGATCGACCAATAATCGTTGCGATTTCTCCTTTGGTATATCCCTGCAAATGAAGATAAATCGCTTGGTAGCGTTCATATGCTCGTTTACTTTTTGCTTCTTTCATGGCAGTGGACAACTTTTCGATCTCGTCTTTGTGATTTGGCATCATATTTTCTCTCCGTTCCCCTATTTTCTCTTTGTATTTATTCGCCGTGGAACGGGAGAAAACCTTTATTTCAATTTATATAGCAC
Source organism: Geobacillus sp. FSL K6-3411 (assembly GCF_037965715.1). Lineage (NCBI taxonomy): Bacteria > Bacillati > Bacillota > Bacilli > Caryophanales > Anoxybacillaceae > Geobacillus > Geobacillus sp. FSL K6-3411. The sequence goes on along the minus strand of NZ_CP150187.1, from coordinate 3,042,933 downwards.
ATTATTTTGAACTGTCTTTTTCCAATTATTTCAGTTCAAAATCACAAATCTGACTATGTTTTTCTCATCAGTGTAAAATTCTCGGGAAGGACCTCGTAGATCCTTCCATTTTTTATTCGATGGCCCGAATAACTAAAATCCAAAGGCATTGTATAACTAATCAAGGGGCTCCCATGTATCTTTTTGTTGCACTTCCTGTTGTAATTGCATACGCTTCGTTAACTCTTTTTTCTCATAATAAATGTCCCGTCGAAACCAGAGTTAATATTGAGCAAATATTGTGCTAAAAAAGACGAAAAAGGTAGAGTTATTCCAACAGGCCATTCAACTAAATAAAGGAGAAACATCAATATAAGGGGAGAATCAATGAATCATCATCAGCTTTTGAGGAATAGCTGACTTTTTAGTTGGAACGTTTCATCAAGACATGGGGTCGCCGTAACAAGCGTTAGTTAATTTTATCCATGAAGCAATGAAAGGATGTCTTAGAACGCTTTGCTTGTTTTTAGGAGTACGAATGCATCCGAAAAAGAGAAAGAAGACTTTGTTCAATTACATACGGAATTTGATTTTCCCGCTATTGGATTCACATCTGTAATTAGAATGGATAGAACATGTAGTCAAACAATGAAAAGAAGCTATTAAACCAACATAGTTAGGAAATGGTTTGGGGACTTGATGGAGCGGGCGCTCTTTCAAGGACTTTTTATTTCCTGCCGATGAGTCATCTAATCAAGTGAAAAAGGAGCATGAGCCTGACACTTTTTCAAGCTCCATACGGTAACTGCACATATCCTCCATCTTGCTTTTCTTATATCCTTTGTTTTGCTTATCTACGTGGCGATTGCCGGATTGTCCCAACCGGATGTATTCGCCGCGTGGCTGTTCACGCAATTTTAACGGTCAAAAAACAAAAGCCAACCGCAGAAACAAGATCATCCATGTCTTTTTTACACAGTTGAATCCAAAATACGTCTTGAGTCGTAACTAAAAATATGTCGCTAGAGCATAACAAAAGATGGGAGGTGTGTGATAAGGTGGAACCTGAATGAAGAAAAGACGGGATGGTTGACCTAGAAATGGGCTCGAATACATAGCAGCATGTCGGATCGATGTTCAGCAATCAGATGAGGTGGGTTTCCAATTTTGACAAATGACCATTTGGTCAATTAGTATATAACTTGTGACCGTATAGTCATAGGAAAGTGGAACCAATATGATCATGGATTTAAAGGGGAGAAGCGCGTGAGGAAAGTCATTCAGTTTTCGCTCAATAATAAGCTCGCCATTTGGATTTTGACGATTATTGTTGCTGTGGCGGGGTTGTATTCGGGAATGAACATGAAACTCGAAACGATCCCGAACATTAACGTTCCGTTCATTTCCGTCTCGACGGTCTATCCGGGGGCTACGCCGGAAGAAGTGGCCAAGAAGGTGACGGAGCCGATTGAACAGCGGGTCGAACATTTGGACGGTGTCACGGTTGTCCGTTCCTCTTCCTTTCAACATGCATCGTTTGTACAAATTGAATATGAGTTCGACAAAGATATGGAAAAAGCGCAAAATGAAGTGAAAGAGGCGCTTAGTCATTTGAAGCTGCCTGATGGGGCGCAGGAGCCGGACGTTTCCCGGATTAGCTTTTCCGCTTTTCCGGTCATCTCATTAAGCGTGACCAATCCGGACGAATCGTTAGCTGAGCTGACAGAAACGGTTGAGCGTCATGTCGTCCCGGAATTGGAGGGCATCGACGGCGTTGATTCGGTTGAAGTCGCTGGCCAGCAAATGCAAGAAGTGAACATTCGATTCGATGAACAGAAGTTGAAGCAGTATGGGCTGACTGAACAATCGGTCATCAACGTCATTCAAGCTTCCGCTGTTTCACTTCCGCTCGGTCTGTACACGTTTGGAGATACGGAAAAATCGGTCGTCATCGACGGACGCATCGTCACGGTCGATGACTTAAAAGCGCTCCGCATTCCGATCGCCCCTGCTAATGGAGCAGCGCAGTCACCGATGGCAGGCGGCGAAGGAATGGGAGCGGCCGGTCAGATGCAAGGAATGGCGGCAGGTCAAGGAGCAGCGGCCCAAACGCAAGGCGCCGCTTCTGGCCAAGCAGGTACATCTCCTTCGATTCCTTCTGTTTCGTTGAGCGATCTGGCTGAAGTGGAAGTCGTCGCTAAAGCAGAATCGATTTCGCGGACGAACGGTGAACCGTCAATCGGCGTGCAAATCGTGAAAGCGCAAGACGCTAATACGGTCACTGTCGTCAACGCCGTCAAGGAAAAAATCAAAGATCTCGAGAAGCGCTATGACGGGTTGCGCATTATCACTGTGTTTGACCAAGGGCAGCCGATTGAAGATTCGGTGAACACGATGGTGGACAAAGCAGTGTTTGGCGCACTGTTTGCGGTCATTGTCATTTTCCTGTTTTTGCGCAACATCCGCACGACGTTGATTTCCGTCGTGTCGATTCCGCTGTCGCTGTTGATTGCGATTTTGCTGCTGTATGAGATGGATATTACGCTCAATCTCATGACGCTTGGCGCCATGACGGTGGCGATCGGCCGCGTCATTGACGATTCGATCGTTGTTGTGGAAAACATTTACCGGCGCATGACATTGCCGGATGAACCGCTCACTGGAAAAGAACTGATCGTCTCGGCAACGAAAGAAATGTTTATCCCGATCGCGTCGTCGACGATTGTAACGGTGGCCGTCTTTTTGCCGCTCGGATTGGTCAAAGGGATGGTTGGCGAGCTGTTTTTGCCGTTTGCGCTAACGATTGTGTTTGCGTTACTCGCCTCGCTAATTGTTGCGGTTACCGTTGTTCCGGCGTTGGCTCACTGGCTGTTCCGCAATGGCGTGGCAGCGAAACGCGTCCGGGCAAAGGAAAGAAAAAGCCTCTTGGCGTCTTGGTATAAAACGGTGCTCCGTTGGTCGTTGGATCATAAACTCATCGTGAGCGGCGCAGCCGTGTTGCTGCTTGTTGCAAGTTTGTTCCTCGTCCCGTATGTTGGGGTCAGCTTCTTGCCATCTGATGAGCAAAAAATGATTGTTGCTACGTACAGTCCTGCTCCGGGGCAAACGGTGGATCAAGTGGAACGCATTGCTAAAGAAGTGGAGGCGTTTTTCGAGAAGCGCGACGGAGTAAAGAACATTCAACTGTCTGTCGGCGGGGGCAACCCGATGAACCCGGGTCAGGACAATGCAGCGCTGTTTTATGTCGAGTATGACCCCGATGTGAAAAACTTTGCCGAAGAGAAGGAAAAAGTGATGAAGGCGCTTGATGAGCGCGGAGACAAAGGGGAATGGCAAAGCCAGGACGTTTCGGGCACCGGGACATCCAATGTGATTGAGCTTAACGTGTACGGGGATCAAATGGAAGAAATCGAGCCGATTGTTGAGAAAGTAGCGGACATTTTGCGCGATCATGATGAGTTGACCAATGTGAAAACAAGCATGTCCGCCCGGTTTGAAGAATATACGCTTGTCGCCGACCAGAAAAAATTAAGTGAATTCGGGCTGACTGCTGCACAAATCGCCGCAGCGTTGTCCGAGAATGGCGAGCGCCAAGCGATTGCGACGGTTAAGCAAGATGGTGAAGATCTCAACGTCTACATTGCAACGGAAAAAGAGCAATACGACGATATTCGTGATTTGATGAAGAAAACGATCGTGTCGCCGATCGGTATTCAAGTGCTGATTGAAGATGTGGCCGAGTTGAAAAAAGGACATACGTACAGTGAGGTTCAGCGCTATGACGGCCGGGTATACGCGAGCGTGTCGGCGGAAGTGAAAACGAAAGACGTCGCCGCTGTGTCGGCAGACGTGCAAAAGGCCATCGACAAGCTGCGCGTTCCGTCCAATGTCGATGTCCACATGGGAGGAGTCACCGAAGATATCGAAGAGGCGTTCACCCAGCTCGGATTGGCGATGCTCGCTGCCGTAGCGATCGTATATTTTGTGCTTGTCGTCACGTTTGGTGGCGGGCTGGCGCCGTTTACGATTTTGTTCTCGCTGCCGTTTACCGTCATTGGTGCGCTGCTGGCTCTGTTTATTGCTGACGAAACCATCAGCATATCGGCGCTGATCGGCATGTTGATGTTGATTGGGATTGTGGTGACGAATGCGATCGTCTTAATCGACCGCGTCATTCATAAAGAACGCGACGGATTGTCGACGCGCGAGGCGCTTTTGGAAGCGGCCGGAACGCGCTTGCGCCCGATTTTAATGACGGCCATTGCGACCGTCGGCGCGTTGCTTCCGCTTGCGTTTGGAATGGAAGGCGGGGCGTTGATTTCGAAAGGACTCGGTGTGACCGTCATCGGTGGATTGACGAGCTCTACACTTTTGACCCTGATCATTGTCCCGATCGTTTATGAGACCTTGATGAAGTGGAAGAAAAAAGGCGCTTCCGCAAGCGAGTGACGAGTGCTCGCGTCTTGACTTCGATAGGCGGGGATGCTCGCCGATCGTTGGACGCCGCTTTGTCGCTGCGTTAGAGGAAGAAATGTTCATGCCTTCGTCATTCGACGTTGTCGCTTCATTGGGGTGACGTAAGAGAAGACGGTTGTGTTGTTTTGCAGATGGGCGTTGCCGTTTTGGTAAACACAAAACGGCGTGAGTCTGGGATGACCGAACTCACGCCGTTTTTTTGCCTTTGTCGGAGGAAGGCGGGGCCTTCGTGGGAGAGCGGGCTGCGTCTTGGAGAAAGAAACGGCCAGCCGTCCTAAATGGGGGACACGGGTGATTGGGCGGGGGACAGTCGCTTTGCGGTGCGGGCGCGCCGTCAATAACAAGCGAGGCACAGGTGAACATATGAAGAAGGCGCGAACATCCCCCATTTCTGATAAAATAGGAGTGCGCGTCATTTGGGAACACGGGCTGAGAAACGCCGCAAGCGACATGATACAAAACGAGCTGGCGTTTCGTGTTCTTTCGCTGTACATAGTGATGTTTCTGATTTTTGAAATGAAAGGCTGATGGAAAAAGGGGGATGCCAAATGGAGCGATGGTTGATTCGTGATGCAACGGCGGCGGATTTGCCGCAAATCGTCCGCATTTATAATGAAACGATTCCGAGCCGGATGGTGACGGCGGACTTGGAGCCGGTGTCAGTGGAAAGCCGGAGAGCGTGGTTTGAAGCGCACGACCCGCACCATCGGCCGCTCTGGGTAGTCGAAGATGACGGTGTCATTTGCGCCTGGCTTAGTTTCCAATCGTTTTATGGCCGCCCGGCGTACCGCCATACGGCCGAAGTGAGCATTTATATTGCCGAATCGCACCGCGGTCAAGGGCTTGGGACGAAGCTGCTCAAGCGGGCGATCGACAAGGCGCCGGCGCTTGGGATGAAGACGCTGCTCGGTTTTATTTTTGCCCATAACGAACCGAGTTTGCGGCTGTTCTCTCGCTTCGGGTTTGAACGGTGGGGCTATTTTCCGCGCGTTGCTGAGCTTGACGGCATTGAGCGCGATTTAGTCATCGTCGGCAAACGGCTCGTATAAAATGGTGATGGATCGGGCACTTATAATCATGACGATGTATGGAAAGAGGGAATAACATGAATGTGATGCCCATCCGGCTGTTTACGATTCAAGACGGGGAGGGGTTTGTCGCCGACGCGTTTCAATGCCCGGTGACCGGCAACTTGATTTACAAATCGTCTGGCACACCGTCGGTCATTGCGTACACAGAATTGACCGATGAGCAAATCATGCGCCTCGAAAAATACGGCTTCCGTCGGCTCGGGATGGAGCCGGAGCGAATGGCCAATGAGACCGGTGTTGAAGAATTGCTTCCGAAGCAATGACAAGAAACAACAGGGAAACATTTGTTTACGGAAATCATTAAGGAAGCTGTTTTCAAAGCCAAGGCGGGAACGAGCAACTTTTGAAGCAAAACCGGCAACTTGCTTTCGATGAAAAAAGACCTGTCCGTGTCGGACAGGTCTTTTTGGTGTTGGCGGTCGTCATTTCAGCTGGCGGATGAGCCAATACACCCCTGCAGCCGCCGCTGCGCCGAGCAATGTATAAAGGACGAGGCCGCTTGATGGTTCCGAAGTTCGTTCTTCTTGCTCACGGTTACGTTCACGATCGGCTTCGTTCGTCTCCTCTTCGGTCTGCGGATTGGTTTGCGCCGGCTCTGCTTTCGTTTTCGAATCGACTTTCGGCTTCTCCTCGGCAGAGTGCCCACTGTATATGCCGACGCCATTTTGTCTGGCTTCCTCGTATGCTTTGCGGATGCGTTGTTCGTATTTGTAATCGCCATAGTCATAAAAGTCCTCGACTAGCCCGGCTTTAGCGAGCTCTTCTTGCAACAGGCGGTCGTCGACCCATACCCAGGCGAGCAGCCGTTGGTATTTGTCAAACAACGTATTTCCATCTGTTTCAAGCACAATGTCCCCTTTTTTCAGTCGGGAACACGTAAACTGGCTCGCCTCTTTTCCGTATGGTTCGACTTCGATGGTGCTTTCTGGGGTGTCGATGAACAAAAAGCGCGTCGTATACACGTGGCCGTTCACACGGAATTTGGCCGTGTCTCCGTCAATGCACTTCACCAATGCCGCTTTGTATGTCCGGCCAAGCCGCAGCGAAGCATTGTCCTCTTTTCCCCCGAGCGTATGGCCGTCTAAGTCAATCCGTTCCGGAGTGAGGTTCCTTTTGCACCGTTCATTGCCGTTATATTTTTGAATGAGCTTGACCAGCTCTTCTTTCGTTTTCGCCTGCTTCGCCAATGCGGTCGGTTCGTGCAACAAGTAGGTGCAGTCACTGTTGCGGAAATGCCCGCCCAATTCATCCAATGTACCTGGATGGGCGAAAACGGAAGCGGGAAATAGAATCATCAGGCAAAAAAACAAAATCGCAGTTTGTTTCAAAGCTCTCCCTCCGATCGAAAAGGTGTTGCTGTTTCAGCAAAGACGCGATGAAAGCAACGGAACATGTCGATTTGCTCTTTGAACGCATATTCAACCGTTTTTGGCGTATTTTTGGCGTTTTTCAGCGTGAAATCGGGCTAAAATCGCTGCTGTCGCGCCATTAGGTGATTTGATGACATTCGAAATAAAGTTTATCAAAGAAAGGGAGCAATCATAAAGCAATTTCGCTGCGAACGAGTTCTTCATTCATCGTTTATGAAGGGGGAGAGGGACGATGACCAAATTGCTTTTAGACGACGAGCCGTTAATCATTTTACCACAGCTCGCTGTGGCGATCGGATTGAACGAAAGCATTATCGTGCAGCAATTGCACTATTGGCTTGAGAAAAGTGAAAACGTTCGTGACGGCTACAAATGGGTGTACAACACGTATGGAGATTGGCAGAAGCAATTCCCGTTTTGGTCGGAAAGCACGATTCGCCGGATCATCACAAAGCTCGAAAAGCTCGGGATCATCGTTTCGGCGAATTTTAACCGCTCCAAAATCGATAAAACGAAATGGTATCGGATCGATTACAACCAACTGGCCGAATGGACGCAAAAAATACTAGTCAGGCAAAAGGAACAGCCACCGGGGGCGAATGGCGGCCCAGCGGGGGACAGCGGTTCAACCGTTCTCGATCGCCTTGCAACTGTTTCTTATGGTGCGTCGATGTCCCACGATGGCGATTCAACTGTTCCAGATTGCATGCCGATGTCTCAAGGAGGCACGTCAACCGTTCAAGACGGCAAGGGGCTAGGTTCCGATGCCGCTTCCATCGCTCGAGACGACCGTGGGGCGTCTTTTGATGGCATGCCGATCGTTCTGACGATGCCAAATCAACGGACAGAGGGCGACATCGCTTGTTCATCTTTCCAAAACGAACAAATGGCAGGTGAAACGGCCGATCCACCTCCTCAACATGGACAACTGAGTGATGAATTGGCTGATCGATCAGTTCAATATGGATGGATGAAAGGGAAATCGGAGGATCCGTCGATTCAAAATAGATGGGCGACAGAGCAAATGGCCTGCCCACCCGTTCCCATCGGGCAGCTGGCGGATGAAATTGCCCATTCATCGGTTCAACATGAGCGGCCAGCAGATGAAGTGGGCGATTTGCCGGTTTTCACTGAACGATCCGTCGATGAATGGGTTCGGCCGTCTGTCCAAAATGAGCGGTCGATGGATGAAATCCACCGTCCATCTGCCCAAAACGGGCGGCCGACGGGCGAAATCGCCCGATCATCTGTTCAAACTGATCCGTCCAGCTGGTCAAATTGGTCAATCGGGGTGCTCAATGTGAACAGCCCGATACCAGAGAATACGACAGAGATCACATCAGAGAGGAACAGAGAAGAGAAAGAAGATGACGAGCGCGTGCGCGCCTACAAGGAGATTGTTCGTTTCTATGAGCAAAACGGATTTGGGGTGATCGGAGGATATTTGCGGGAAAAAATCAATATGTGGGTGGATGACACGTCCGAGGAATTAGTCTTAGAAGCGTTAAAAATTGCGGTGGAAAACGGGGCGAAACGGTGGGTGTACGTCGAGACGATCTTGCGCGACTGGATGGAAAAAGGGTATCGAACGGTCGACGAAGTGCGTGCGGCACGGCTTGCGTTTCGAAAGCAGCGGCTGAACCAACGGTCTACCTCTTCTTCAACGGAGAGCAGTCGAACGATGCGGAAGCCGATCCGCACAGAGATCGTGCCGGATTGGCTGAACATGGACTACAGCCAGCCGGAAGATGACGACTTTGACATCGAACAAGCGCGCCGGGAGCTCGAGGAGCGCTTAAAAAAATATAAAGAACCATCCTGAAAGACGATCTCCATGGGATGAAGGGAACGGCGGGCGTCTCTCGCATGTGACTTTGCCGCCCGCCGTTCGTTGGGAGATTACGGCCGCGGATTCGTCGACGAAGCGTTTCGGTGTGAGACCTTTCCCGGTCAAACAAAAACCCCTTGCCACGCAAGGGGTTGGTGAATGGAGCATACCGGGCTCGAACCGGTGACCTTCGCGCTGCCAGCACGACGCTCTCCCAACTGAGCTAATGCCCCAAAAGAATATGGATGATTTGTCCAGTTCCTATTATATCTAGATGAATGGCTGTTGGCAATCTTTTTTTATCAGCCGCTTTCAATATCGACATGAACGATCGCGTCAATGGAGCGGATGGTGTAATAAATGTCAGCGGTCGAGCGTCGTTGGTCGACGACAGCCCTTAGTTTCAATAAATGCTGGTTTTCTTCCACATCTTTAATGCGCATCGTTTTAATATTGATGTGCTGCTGTTTTAAATGATCAATCACTTTCGTAATATTGTTTTCATCGGCGACCGTAATTTGCAGCATCACTTCTTTTTCACGCAGCTGCTTCGGTCCGAAAAAATTAATTAAAAATGGAATGAGTTCGACACTGACAATGAGCAGCGCCACACCGAACGCTGATTCCCAATAAAAGCCTGCGCCGACGGCCACCCCGATGCCCGCGGCCCCCCAAATGATCGCAGCCGTCGTCAATCCGGTGATGCTGTCGTTACCGCGGCGTAAAATCACGCCAGCTCCTAAAAAACCGACCCCGGATACGATTTGGGCGGCCAGACGGAGCGGATCCATCGTAATATGGTCTTTCGATGGGAAGATGTACGCTGATTCAATCGAAACGATCGTCAACAAGCAGCTGGAAATCGAAATGACAAGGCACGTTTTTAAACCGACTGGTTTTCGTTTCAATTCCCGTTCCAGCCCGATAATCAACCCGAGGATGGCTGAAATCCCTAATTTGAGGAACGGATCGAACACCATTTTTCTCACCTCGTTCGTGATATAATGTAAGAAAACAGTTGGCAAGGAGATGGAGAGATGAAACCGCCAAGTTCGGCAAAGGCGTATGTCGCCTTATTGATCGGTGCGCTCGCTGTGTCGACATCGGCCATTTTCGTCAAATGGTCACAAGCGCCATCGGCGGTTATTGCCTTTTATCGGCTCTTTTTCGCCGTCGTGATCATGACGCCGTTTTGTCTCCGTCATATCGATGAACTAAAGCGCATCTCCCGGCGCGACTGGTTGTTTTCCGTTTGTTCCGGCGTGCTACTTGCGTTTCATTTTATTCTTTGGTTTGAATCGCTCGACTATACCTCTGTTGCGAGCTCAGTCGTGCTTGTGACGTTGCAGCCGCTGTTTGCTTTTGCTGGAGGAGCGATCTTTTTCCGTGAACGGCTAACGATCGGTGCGATCGGGAGCGCTCTTTTGGCCATTGTCGGAAGCATCCTCATCAGCTGGGGCGACTTTCGCGCCAGTGGAGAAGCGCTGTATGGGGACGTGTTGGCATTATTGGCGTGCGCGATGGTGACAGCGTACTGGCTATTCGGTCAAGAATTGCGCCAGCGATTGTCGCTTATGACGTATACATATATCGTCTATGGCATCAGCGCTGCGACATTGTATTTGTATACCGTACTATCCCGCTTTTCCCTAACAGCGTACCAACCGACCGACTGGCTTTGTTTTCTTGCTTTAGCCATCATCCCGACACTGTTCGGCCATTCCGTAATGAACTGGGCAGTCAAATGGGTGAGCGCATCGACCGTGTCGATGGCCATTTTATTGGAACCTATTGGCGCTTCAGCCTTGGCGTATTGGCTGTTTGACGAACAGATCCGCCTGTTTCAATGGATCGGCGGTATTTTTATTTTAACAGGAATTGGCTTGTATTTGTGGGAGAAAAACGAAAAAGGGCCGCTAACGATACAAGAAAGTAGCGGACCCTAACGTTCCGATGATAAACGATGGGCGGAGCGGCAAGCGGAATTCGTTCAACGGGCGGGCGAATTGGGACAAATACGTGAAGTTGACTTGCGTAATTTGGGGGAGAAGATAGGCGGATTTCGTCGCTCCCGGTTTTCGCTTCCGATTGAGTGCATCGATAATGACCTCTTTTGGGTGAATGCCGATGCCATGCCCGTAAAACAAGCCGTTGCCCAAGTAAATCGTATTTTCCCCCTGCCATTGCGGCGTCGTCGGATCGAACTCCGGGTTTTTAAAATAAAGACAGTCCCCAGGGAGAAAGTGTTCTCCCTTTTTTGTATGGATGCCAAGATCGCGGTCAGTATGCCAGTCATACAGGAGTAGATCGGCGAACAGGCGATTAAACGCTGATACGTCAATCGTATCGAGCACGGCTTTGTAAAAGACGATGACGATGGCAGTTGCACATTCAAAGGCGTATCGTTCACTGTTAACGAAAATGTCTTTGATGGCCTCTGAAGGAGGGATGCCCGGTCGCAGCTGAAAACCACCTCGCTCGTCCCGCTCCCAAAACTCGCTGTTGCAGCGTGAAAAACGAAAAATGGCAAACCGCGCCCGGCTCTTTGCTAAGTCGACTGCAGCTTGGACGATGTTAGCACGCAGCGCAATTTCAAATCGCAGCTGTTGTTCATTTGGATATGTGTACAGCACGGGCGAAGAAATAAGAGCGTTTAGGATCGCCTGCTCGTTTTTCGAAAGGGAAGACGAGTAAGACGGGCTCAAACCGGACGGTAAAGCTAAAATGCGGATCAAAGTCTAGATGCCTCCTTGAAAACAACATATTATATTGAAATGTATGCGTCCGCCGGTGGGCGTATTCATTCATTTTGAACAAAACTGATCAGTTATGGTGTAAGAAAGATCAGGTACTGTCCTTTATGGTTTTTGGTAACAACAATGAGGCATACACAACCCCGCTTGATGTTTCAGTTATAGAAGGTAGGAAGGAGCCTATCTCTAAACGTTTTTTTATAATACGGGGAAGAAGTGGGACTGTCGATTTTGCTTTCTTGTGTAATGACTATTGATGGTGGGATCAAGAAAAGGGTTCGCAACGAATATCGTTGTGTGGAGGATTAGAGAGGTTGCCAAGGAGAAGGATTACGTATTAAGATAATGGGAAGTGGGGACTTTTGAGAAGAGTACAGTTTAAAAAAACCAAAAAAAATTTTAAAAAAAGGTATTGCATTTTGGAGATTAGGGTGGTATATTAAATAGCGTCGCTGCTGAACAAGATGTTCGGCGGTGATGAGAAAGAAAAAAGTGGTTGACATCGGAAAGATGTTATGCTAATATAAAGAAGCTGCTTGCGAGAGATAAGTTCGATGAACTGGTTCTTGCAAGAGAAAGCAATTTATATCGACTAATCTCGTTCCTTGAAAACTGAACGAAACGAAGCGCAAGCCAATCAACTTTCTTTTGGAGAGTTTGATCCTGGCTCAGGACGAACGCTGGCGGCGTGCCTAATACATGCAAGTCGAGCGGACCGGACGAGAGCTTGCTCTTGTTTGGTCAGCGGCGGACGGGTGAGTAACACGTGGGCAACCTGCCCGCAAGACCGGGATAACTCCGGGAAACCGGAGCTAATACCGGATAACACCAAAGACCGCATGGTCTTTGGTTGAAAGGCGGCTTCGGCTGCCACTTGCGGATGGGCCCGCGGCGCATTAGCTAGTTGGTGAGGTAACGGCTCACCAAGGCGACGATGCGTAGCCGGCCTGAGAGGGTGACCGGCCACACTGGGACTGAGACACGGCCCAGACTCCTACGGGAGGCAGCAGTAGGGAATCTTCCGCAATGGACGAAAGTCTGACGGAGCGACGCCGCGTGAGCGAAGAAGGCCTTCGGGTCGTAAAGCTCTGTTGTGAGGGACGAAGGAGCGCCGTTTGAATAAGGCGGCGCGGTGACGGTACCTCACGAGAAAGCCCCGGCTAACTACGTGCCAGCAGCCGCGGTAATACGTAGGGGGCGAGCGTTGTCCGGAATTATTGGGCGTAAAGCGCGCGCAGGCGGTCCTTTAAGTCTGATGTGAAAGCCCACGGCTCAACCGTGGAGGGTCATTGGAAACTGGGGGACTTGAGTGCAGGAGAGGAGAGCGGAATTCCACGTGTAGCGGTGAAATGCGTAGAGATGTGGAGGAACACCAGTGGCGAAGGCGGCTCTCTGGCCTGTAACTGACGCTGAGGCGCGAAAGCGTGGGGAGCAAA
>NZ_CP150187.1:2250000-3027500 GCF_037965715.1 Geobacillus sp. FSL K6-3411 | reverse complement strand
GGTTCCTGAGGAAGGTTCGTCCGCTCAGGGTTAGTCGGGACCTAAGCCGAGGCCGAAAGGCGTAGGTGATGGACAACAGGTTGAGATTCCTGTACCACCTCCTTCCCGTTTGAGCGATGGGGGGACGCAGGAGGATAGGGTGAGCAGGCGGCTGGAAGAGCCTGTCCAAGCAGTAAGGCTGGCCAGTAGGCAAATCCGCTGGCCGTAAAGGCTGAGCTGTGATGGCGACGGATTTGATCCGGAAGTCCCTGATTCCACACTGCCAAGAAAAGCCTCTAGCGAGGGAAGAGGTGCCCGTACCGCAAACCGACACAGGTAGGCGAGGAGAGAATCCTAAGGCGCGCGGGAGAACTCTCGTTAAGGAACTCGGCAAAATGACCCCGTAACTTCGGGAGAAGGGGTGCTCTTTGGGGTGATGAGCCCCGAAGAGCCGCAGTGAAAAGGCCCAAGCGACTGTTTATCAAAAACACAGGTCTCTGCGAAGCCGAAAGGCGAAGTATAGGGGCTGACACCTGCCCGGTGCTGGAAGGTTAAGGGGAGCGCTTAGCGCAAGCGAAGGTGCGAACCGAAGCCCCAGTAAACGGCGGCCGTAACTATAACGGTCCTAAGGTAGCGAAATTCCTTGTCGGGTAAGTTCCGACCCGCACGAAAGGTGTAACGACTTGGGCACTGTCTCAACGAGAGACCCGGTGAAATTATACTACCTGTGAAGATGCAGGTTACCCGCGACAGGACGGAAAGACCCCGTGGAGCTTTACTGCAGCCTGATATGGAATTTTGGTATCGCTTGTACAGGATAGGTGGGAGCCAGGGAAGCCGGAGCGCCAGCTTCGGTGGAGGCGTCGGTGGGATACCACCCTGGCGGTATTGAAATTCTAACCCGCACCCCTTATCGGGGTGGGAGACAGTGTCAGGTGGGCAGTTTGACTGGGGCGGTCGCCTCCCAAAAGGTAACGGAGGCGCCCAAAGGTTCCCTCAGAATGGTTGGAAATCATTCGGAGAGTGCAAAGGCACAAGGGAGCTTGACTGCGAGACGGACAGGTCGAGCAGGGACGAAAGTCGGGCTTAGTGATCCGGTGGTTCCGCATGGAAGGGCCATCGCTCAACGGATAAAAGCTACCCCGGGGATAACAGGCTGATCTCCCCCAAGAGTCCACATCGACGGGGAGGTTTGGCACCTCGATGTCGGCTCATCGCATCCTGGGGCTGTAGTCGGTCCCAAGGGTTGGGCTGTTCGCCCATTAAAGCGGTACGCGAGCTGGGTTCAGAACGTCGTGAGACAGTTCGGTCCCTATCCGTCGTGGGCGTAGGAAATTTGAGAGGAGCTGTCCTTAGTACGAGAGGACCGGGATGGACGCACCGCTGGTGTACCAGTTGTCCCGCCAGGGGCACCGCTGGGTAGCTATGTGCGGAAGGGATAAGCGCTGAAAGCATCTAAGCGTGAAGCCCCCCTCAAGATGAGATTTCCCATCGCGTTAAGCGAGTAAGATCCCTCGAAGATGACGAGGTCGATAGGTCCGAGGTGGAAGCGTGGCGACACGTGGAGCTGACGGATACTAATCGATCGAGGGCTTAACCTAGAAAAGCGGAGGCCGCCCGCCTATCGGCGAGACGTGCTGGAGGGCCTGCGAGGAGGCTCGAACCAAGCAAAGCTTGGTTCTGCGTGGGTGGTGCCACAGGAGCGTATGCAATGTGTCGCCGCCACAGCAGAACCGAAGCGTCGCGAGCCGATGGCGGCCGGAGCTAGACAGTACGAAAAGCGGAGGCTTCTTCCCACCAAACGGTTATCTAGTTTTGAAGGAATGAAAAAATGCTTGACAGATAAACATTAATCAGTATAATAATAAATGTCTAAAGGAAAGCTAACTAAGATAACCATTCCGCAGTAGCTCAGTGGTAGAGCAATCGGCTGTTAACCGATTGGTCGCAGGTTCGAATCCTGCCTGCGGAGCCACCTTGGAGAGCTGTCCGAGTGGTCGAAGGAGCACGATTGGAAATCGTGTAGGCGTGAATAGCGCCTCAAGGGTTCGAATCCCTTGCTCTCCGCCACTTATCAAAACATGGCCCGTTGGTCAAGTGGTTAAGACACCGCCCTTTCACGGCGGTAACACGGGTTCGAATCCCGTACGGGTCACTTCTTTGTGGAGGATTAGCTCAGCTGGGAGAGCACTTGCCTTACAAGCAAGGGGTCGGCGGTTCGATCCCGTCATCCTCCACCACTTTCAATCGTCGCGGGGTGGAGCAGTCCGGTAGCTCGTCGGGCTCATAACCCGAAGGTCGCAGGTTCAAATCCTGCCCCCGCAACCAAAATGGTCCCGTAGTGTAGTGGTTAACATGCCTGCCTGTCACGCAGGAGATCGCGGGTTCGAGTCCCGTCGGGACCGCCATCATTTCAAAGCTATGAAATAAAAAAATTACATAGGGCTCGGTAGCTCAGTCGGTAGAGCAAAGGACTGAAAATCCTTGTGTCGGCGGTTCGATTCCGTCCCGAGCCACCACTAAATAAATAGAATATAATCATCTTATGATTTATATGCCGACTTAGCTCAATTGGTAGAGCAACTGAATCGTAATCAGTAGGTTGCGGGTTCAAGTCCTGCAGTCGGCACCATTCTATGGAGGGGTAGCGAAGTGGCTAAACGCGGCGGACTGTAAATCCGCTCCCTTTGGGTTCGGCGGTTCGAATCCGTCCCCCTCCACCATAATGAAGGGGCATAGTTTAATGGTAGAACAGAGGTCTCCAAAACCTCCGGTGTGGGTTCGATTCCTACTGCCCCTGCCATTCTGACGATCATTATGGCGGCTATGGCGAAGTGGTTAACGCACCAGATTGTGGCTCTGGCATGCGTGGGTTCGATTCCCACTAGTCGCCCTTTTGCCTTTAGTGTTGGGGTATAGCCAAGCGGTAAGGCAACGGACTTTGACTCCGTGATGCGTTGGTTCGAATCCAGCTACCCCAGCCAATCATGCGGAAGTAGTTCAGTGGTAGAACACCACCTTGCCAAGGTGGGGGTCGCGGGTTCGAGTCCCGTCTTCCGCTCTCGATCGAGGCGGCATAGCCAAGTGGTAAGGCAGAGGTCTGCAAAACCTTTACCCCCGGTTCGAATCCGGGTGCCGCCTCCACTTAATAAAAAAGTGTTGACAAGCTAATAATGATATGATATAATGTTAAATGTCGCGCCGATGTGGCGGAACTGGCAGACGCGCACGACTCAAAATCGTGTGGGGTAGCCCCCCGTGTGGGTTCGACTCCCACCATCGGCATCCTTGGAATTCGATAGCCCACGGCCAAAAGTCGTGGAAGCCTTGATACGACCGCGTTTGCGGTCGTTTTTCATTTTCAGGAAATCCCGAAAAAAACGATAGAATCCGAAAAAATTTTGCACGAATTTTGCACGGCTATTTTGCATGATATAGATCATCCATGATTTGATCGAGGAGCATATTTTCCGCTTGTTCCAGCTCGTCCAAAATGTGCGAGTAGGTCTGCAATGTGATCCCTATATCCTTATGGCCAAGACGCTTTGAGATATATTTGATGTTCGCTTTCCGGTATAACAGCATCGAAGCGTGCGTATGTCTCAAGGAATGCATCGTCACCTCTTTTAAACCAAGTTTTCTACACAGCGTTTTTAGTGTTTTGTTAACAGCGTTATTGGACACTAACTCCATCTTCGTGTTCACAAAAACAAGATTTTTCTCGTTCCTCAATCCGGTTTTCATGGCCACCTCATTCTGTGCTTTCCGCAGTTCTTTCAATATTTTGCAGGTGTCTTCATCGATCTTTATGGTTCGCTTCGATGAATAGGTTTTCGTATCGGCGAAATCATTCGTAAATTTATAGTCCCAAGTCTTATTGATCGTCACCATTCTGTTTTTGAAATCAATGCAGTCCCATGTGAGCCCTAATATTTCCGAAAAACGTGCGCCAGTTGCCAGGGCGAAGAGGATAATATACCGTGAAATATATTTCGGGCGCATATCTTTTTTGATTTCGGCAATCAATTGTTTCGCTTCTTGATAGTTTAGATATTTTAGTTCCTCGTCTTTCCCTTTTTTCTTCCCTTTCACCACCACTTTATAGGTAGGATCGCGAATGATCACTCCTTCTTCGATGGCAGCTTTAATGCATTCTTTGATGTAAGTATGACGTTTTTTGACGGTTTCAGTCGTTCTCGTTTCCGCTATTTCATTAATAAACTTCTGGTACATATCCCTTGTGAGTTCTTTCATCTTTACCCCTGGAAAGTATTCCTCGACTAGCTGAACGGAGTATTCCACATTTTTATCATGCTCTGGACTGTGTTTCCCCTTTTTGTACAGCTCGAACCAATTCCGCATATATTCAGGGAAAAGCTGATCTGCGGCATTAATATCATAGCCTTTGTGAAGTTGTTTCTCCAATTCAGCGGCCGCAAGCTCCGCTTCTTTCTTCGTCCGAAAACCTCCTTTCGTTTTCGTTTTATATTTTCCGTTTTCTTTGTAGGAAACACGATAGCGCCAGCCGCTTTTGGTTTTTTGGATGCTGGCCATGTCTTCTCCCTCCCTATGCAGAATGTATGTTTGGTTTGAGGTCAAAATTTTTTTAGATGCACCACCTCCTCAGGGACTCCATACGCCGCCGCGGCTTCATAAATGGTTGCATCAGTACCGCGATATGTATAAAGCACATCATCCGACAGAAGCAATTCCACGGCAAACTCATTCGCCTCCCTTTCCACTTTATCCATGCAGAAAAGTGTGTTTCTCCTTAGAAAAGATGTGCTAAGTTCGGGATGCAGAACTGCATGCCCCAGCTCGTGCGCGCATACAAAGCGTTTCATCGGCTCGTCCAACTCTGAATTGATGTGAATGATCTGAATCCGGCGAAATGTATGATGATACCCGTATGTCCCGCCAAGCGGCTCAAACAACAGCACAATGCCTTTCTGTGATGCGATCTCAAAGGGGTTGTTCGTGCCGTGCCTGTTGACTAATTTCTCTACGATCTGTTTGATCTTCTCAGCCATAGCGAACCCCCCTAGAGATAGTTATTGACGGTATTTCTTTGGCGTGAACTTTTGTTTTGCGATGCGCTTAGCGAGGCGGAGCGAGTTTTCCAGAGATGCGATCAGTAGTTCCCGATCTTCTTCATCGAGTTCGTCGATGTCCACTCCGCCGAATGCAGCGAAACCGCTTCCTGTCTTGAGCCCCTTGATGATCTTTTCCAGCTCCTTTTGGATGTCGCGCTCGTCTTTATCCGTTAGGGTAGGTAGATGTTCTTTAGTATCGTCAGCGATATATCCGGCGGCTTGCATTAGATCCTCATAAGTAATTCCGTTGTGAGCGTGATCCGCTAACTTTTTTATTGTCTGAGGTGTGGGAGGGCTGTCTAATAAGCATCTGAGTAACCTTGATATATGAGCGGATGTAACACCTGATTTTTGAGCATAGTGGTTTATTGACCTATTCCCTTTTGCCTTTTCCAGTAGCTCTGCGAATCTTTGCTTATCAAAAGACATGTATCTAACCTCCATTTTTTGTTGTCTAAAATCAATGTTATATCTATATTCTGTTGTTTGTAAACAACGAAAAGTAAAAAATCACAAAAAGTATTGACTGTATGTAATAATAGGTGTTATATTTTACATGAAAACAATATTGACTACATACAACACTCGGAAGGGAGTGATAAAGTGTACGTTAACAAAGACAAGGTGAAAGTATTAATGGAAGAAAGAGCAAATGGGAGATATCGCAAATTCGCTAGAATGCTG
The DNA here is from genome assembly GCF_037965715.1 of Geobacillus sp. FSL K6-3411. NCBI lineage: Bacteria > Bacillati > Bacillota > Bacilli > Caryophanales > Anoxybacillaceae > Geobacillus > Geobacillus sp. FSL K6-3411. The sequence goes on along the minus strand of NZ_CP150187.1, from coordinate 3,021,744 downwards.
AATCTTGATGTTGCCCATTTGTACAGGGTTCTAAATTCCAAGAGTATGGCAGGACCAAAGTTTTTAGGAAGACTTAAAAAGTATTGCGATGAAAATGGTTTAGACTTTGAAGAATATATTTTTTTAGATGATCCGTTACATGCAGTCAATGATAATTGGAAGGGAGAAGGGAAATGAACCCGCAAGTTTTCACTTATGGTGAAACACAGGTTAGAACAATCATCAAAAACGGTGAAGTTTGGTTTATCGCAAAAGATGTGTGCAGTGTTCTCGATATCAAAAACAGTCGCGATGCCTTAGGGAGATTAGATGAAGACGAAAAGGGTGTAGTTTTAACCGACACCCTTGGAGGAAAACAACAAATGTTGTGTGTCAATGAAGCTGGACTTTACAACTTGGTTTTGAGAAGTCGTAAACCTGAAGCAAAGCAGTTCAAGCGTTGGGTGACACATGAAGTCCTCCCAACCATCCGCAAAACGGGCGGCTATGTCTCAAACGATGAAATGTTCATCAATACGTATCTTCCTTTTGCAGATGAGCAGACCAAGATGATGTTTCGTGGCGTGCTTGAAACCGTGCGTCGGCAAAATGAACGGATCGCGGCGATGAAGCCGAAAGCAGACTATTTTGACGCCTTAGTTGATCGGAATCTACTCACCAACTTTAGAGACACAGCCAAAGAGCTTGAGGTGAAAGAACGGTATTTCATTGAATGGCTCCTCGATAACAAATTTGTCTACAGAGATCAAAAAGGAAAATTGAAACCATATGCGCAGTATGTGCCAGAACTATTCAAACTGAAAGAATTCGCTCGAAACGGGAAGGCCGATGTGCAAACGTTGATTACTCCACGCGGGAAAGAAACATTTCGGTTGTTGCTAAAGAACCAAACGGCGTGAAAGGGGGTGAAAAGGGTGAACATGGAATGCCCACGTTGCGGTTGCGAAAATGCTCAATACGAAGTTGTTGAGGTTGTTGAGGGGAAAGGCTACGTTTGGGAAGCGGCGTGCGAAGAGTGCGGTTGGGAAGATACGAAATATGAGTTCTGAGCCTCAAGGGAGGGAGACGAAGTGAGAAACAAAGTCTGGTGGTCGATGCAGGATCTCAAAGAGCGTACCGGCTACAGCGAGGATTGGCTGAAGGAGCACATCCTGCTCCATCCTCGCTACAAACCGATGCTTGACATTGAAAATGGCGGTTTTGTGTACTATCCGGAACGGAAAGGCGAACGTTGGTGTTTCATTGCGTCTCGCATGGAAGAGTTTCTAGAGAAGTATTTCAAAGACATTTTCTTGAAAAAGGAGGAGACTTCGAATGCAAACAAAAAGACTGTCGCTCGATGAGTTTCCGAAAGAGATTAGAGAGCAATTGGGAAAGAGCTTTCGCGAATTCACCTTTGTCGATGGATATGTAGTGAGATATAAAAACGCAGGATCGACGTATCACATAGCACTTATGGATGAACGCCTGCTATGGGAGATATGTTTCACAGATAGCGAAAAAGAAGGCATCTATGAGTGCATACATGAATCGTCGATTGAGTTGAGATTCGTCAGACAGGCGGCAGAATTTCTTAAGCTCGATTAAAAAAGGAGGAAGCAGGTAGCAAAGAAGGGTCGCTCATCTTCTTTGCTACCACCCATTGTAACAAACCTTCTGTTTAATGTCTATCCTCAGGCGCAGGATATTGTCCTGTTTTCTCAAACTTCCTCATGTTTTGGCCAAAGGTTGTTCTGTCTCCTGCGTCTGAATATGGGCATTAAGGAAAGGGGGTGGTGTGTTGCGGCATAACGATGATACGCAAGTTCGCATTCGAATAGGAGAGCTTCTTGATATATGCCGCAAGTGTCCGTATGGAGGTCTTCGTAGTGGCAGTCGATATGTACAACAATGCGAAACATGCGACGTCTACAGAGAAATGCGAGCGCTTGGAGATTGGCTTGCCAATACCAATCAGCGCCCGAAAAAACAAAGGATCAAGAAATGGACAGAGAAAGAACGTGAAGTTTTGCGGAACAACATTCATTTGGGAACAAAAGAACTGGCGAAGATGCTAAACCGAACTATCCCGTCAATCAGAAACCAAATTCAATTACTAAGACGAAAGGGGCTAATCTAAATGGCTGTGGAAAATCCGATGACACTTAACGTGAAATGGGAAGAACCGCGCGTGATCGGCGAGTGTGCCGGATGCTTCTCTGACATTGTCGAAGGCGAAGGATACATTGAGTTTCCAGATGGCCTTCTTGTACATTACGACCGCTCTTGCGCCATGGCATTTTGTTTAGAACACGGTGAATTGAAGCATTACTGACCGGTAAAGGGGGAAGAGCGTTCATGAAGCTGTACGAATTAGCAGCCAACTATGCCGAATTGCTGAATATGGCAGAGGAAATGGATTCAGACGCGTTGGTTGATACGTTAGAAGCGATTCGCGATGAAATCGAACTCAAGGCAGAGAACATTGCGAAGTTGATCCGCAATCTTGAGGCGGATGCGAAAGCGATTAAAGAAGAGGAGAAGCGGCTGAACGATAAGAGGACAGCTATTGAGAACAAGGTCAAACGATTAAAAGGGTATCTATTCGAGCAGTTGGAGCACGCGGGCATTCAGCGAATCAAGCGGCCCACCATCACGGTATACATTCAAGACAATCCACCGTCTGTGGATGTTGTGGATATGTCGGCCATTCCTGCGGAGTTTTTGAAGCAAAAAATTGAGGTTGACAAGAAGGGCATTTTAGAGCGGATCAAAAACGGCGAGCAAATTCCAGGCGTTGAACTCAAGCAAGAAAAAGGAGTGAGAATTCGATGACGAAAACAGCTGAACAACCGAAACTGTTAAACATTTATCAAAAACTTGTAGAAATCAGAAAAACGGTCGATGTGTTTGTAAAAGATTCGCAAGGGTATGGCTATCGGTATGTATCCGGCACGCAGGTGCTGAAAAAGATTCGAGAAAAAATGGACGAATTGGGCGTGTTGCTCGTCCCAATCGTCCTCAACCAAACCCACTCTACTTTTAATTATACCGTATGGGACAGAGAAAATAAACGCGAACGGCCAAAAACAGACTTTGTTGTCACTGGCGATATGAAATATGTATGGATCAACGCCGACGATCCGAGTGATCGTATTGAAATTCCTTGGCAGTATATGGGGCAACAGGACGACATTTCAAAAGCATTTGGCAGTGCGTTGACGTATACGGAGAGATACTTCCTTATGAAGTTTTTCAGTGTTCCGACTGACGAGGACGATCCCGATGCGAGAGATACAGCAAAACAAAACGGCAAGATTGACAAAAAGGAAAACGGGAAAAACAAAAAAGCGAGCAAAAACCAATTGGATTACATTGATGCGCTCATTTCGCGCCGAGTGACAGCGGATTGGACGAAAGAAATGCTGTACGAAAAGCTGAAAGAAACGATGGGTGTCGATAAAGAACCGTCTGAATGGACAGTCGAGGAAGCAAGCAAAGCCATCTCGATCATAACGGGGCGGTTCGAATGAAAACATGGTTGAAACGGTTCGGGGAAGCGTATTATCGCTTCCTCGAAACCGATGAGGATGCGGATACGATTTTAAGAGAAACGAAGCTGGGGTGGCTTCCCTACGCCGTCTCTGGCGCGATTCTCGCTTTGATTCTCATGGGAGATTATCTCTTTTAAACGCGGAGTGAGTATGTTTGGCTGCAAAAAAGAAGAAAGAGCGGATTCAAAAGGCATTTAAAGAAGGGCTCGAATATCAAGTGGCTTTGCCGTTTTGCTACACGTGGATGGCTAGAACAGAGAAGGAATATGAAGCATATGCGAAGGGGTACGTACGGATCACACATCCCCAATTCAAGGTGATAGACGTTGATATAAACAAACGGATAGCTATTTGCATTCAAGAAAGGCCAGAGGGGGATTCGAAATGAGCAAGCTTCTTCTTGATGAAAAACCGCTGATAATCTTGCCGTCACTGGCTAAAGAGATTGGGCTAAACGAGGCGATCATCTTGCAACAATTGCATTACTGGTTGCAAGAGAGTGGAAGCGAACATGATGGACATAGATGGGTTTATAACACATACGAAGATTGGCAGAAACAATTTCCGTTCTGGTCTAAAAACACGATCATTCGTGCTATTAAGTCGCTAGAGAAAAAAGGGCTGATCGTCACCGGAAATTACAACAAATTAAAGATTGACAACACAAAGTGGTATCGGATCGATTATGAGAAATTAGAGGGGATGGGTAGACCATCTACCCAAAATGAGCAGACGGGCTACCCAAAACGGGTAAACGTAGAACCCAAAATGAGTAAGCCAATAACCAGAGAATACACAGAGAATACTACAGATATAAAAGATGATGATAAGGACGAGACGATGAATGACTTATCGGAGGAAACGACAGAGAATGAACGTGAAACCGAATGCAATCCTGTTACCGAATTCGAGAAAGCATTTGGTTATCTACCGCCTTCTATTTTGCAACAAGAATTTGAACAGGTCATTGAGAACGGACAATTTCAAGAGCCGGAAGCGATCATCGTCGAAGCGATCCGATTGGCGCGGAAACAGATGCCGCGCAATCCGGCACGCTACATTTCTAGCATTCTACGAAACTTCGAGTTTATGGGGCTGTTCACTCTTGAGGATGTGAAAGAGTATAACGAAATGTTCGAACAAAAGAGGAAACAGGCGCCGCGCCGCAGGCAATCGCCAACCGAGATCAACTGGGATGAACTTTAAAAAGGGGGGATCGGCGTGACGAGGGAGCAAGTGAAACATGTCATGAAGCTCATTTCCTTTGTCTACTCGAATTTTGAGGTGTCAAAGGAGAAAGTAGACATTTGGTACGATTTGTTGGCGGATGAACCGTTTGACTTGGTGCTGTCTAACGCCAAGCGACATGCCAAGGAGAAGACTTATCCGCCTACGATCGCCGAACTTTGTCATAGAGAGGAACGGCCAGCTTATTATGAGCTGTATGTTCATAACATGAACGCCGGAGAGGACTGGCCACAATGAGCGTCGAGGCAGAAAAAGCAGTGTTAGAGGATGTCCCAAAAGTGTTCGCATAGCGTTCGCTTTTGGGACACTTTTTTGGATAAAAAAGAAGAAAACCGTTCCTCTTTTGGTATAATAGAGTCACCACAACCCTACCAAAGAAAGGACGGTTTTCTTATGTACATTTATTATAACCGAGATCAACTCATTTTGCCAATGGATCTTGAAATTTTCATTCCCAAACATCATCTTTGCCGGATCGTGGATCTGGCAGTGGAAAAAATGGATCCGGCTCTGTTCGTTTCCCTCTATCCTGGCGGAGGGCGTCCAGCCTATCATCCGAAAATGATGTTGAAAGTCATCCTGTATGCCTACGCCAATCGGATCTACTCCTCTCGCCAAATCGCCAAGCAGTTGAAAGAAAACATTTACTTTATGTGGCTATCCGGCCATCAAACACCGGATTTTCGCACGATCAACCGATTTCGGTCGGAACGGATGAAGGACATCATTTACGAAACGTTTTTCTCCATTGTCGATCTTCTGCGTCAAGAAGGGCTGGTCAAGTTAGAGGATTATTTTCTGGATGGAACGAAAATCGAAGCCAATGCCAACCGATATACATTCGTTTGGCGCAAATCAACGGAAAAGTACGATCAGAAACTGGAGGAGAAATTCCGGAAAATCGTTGCCTCGATCGAACAGGTGACGAAAGAAGATGAAGAGGCGGAACAAGAGGGGGATTTTCAAGAAAAGCTGGAAGCTTCACCGATCACGTCCGAAAGGATCGAAGCCGTCATCGAACAAGTGGAAGAGCGCCTAAAGAAAGAGCCGAAGAATCGTACGTTAAAGAAAGCCAAACGGCAATTGGAACAAGATCTTCTCCCCCGTAAGAAAAAATATGAAGAATACAAAGAAAGATTAGGCGAACGGAACAGTTTTTCGAAAACGGATCCGGATGCCACGTTTATGCGGATGAAGGACGACCATATGAAAAACGGCCAGCTCAAACCGGGGTACAATGTGCAGATTGGGACAGAGAACCAATTCATCACTGGATTTAGCGTGCATCAACGGGCAGGGGATGCCGGATGTTTCATTCCGCATTTGGAGCAATTGGCCGCCTATGGGCGTCCAATGCCTAAACAAGCCATTGCGGATTCCGCCTATGGGAGTGAGGAGAACTACACGTACTGTGAGAAAAAGGAGATAGTCGCCCTGATCAAGTACAACACGTTGGATCGGGAACAAACGAAAGCGTGGGCGAAGGAGATCGGCCGAATCGAGAACATGACGTATGATGAGGAGCTGGATGAGTGGATTTGCGTCAAAGGGGAACGGTTGGTGTTTGTGTATGAACGGAAGGAAACGACCGACAACGGGTACGTTACCGTCAAACGGACGTATCGTTGTACGGCTTGTGCCGGATGCCCGTTTCAGACGGCATGCGCCAAAGGCAAAGACACGAAAACCATCCGCGTTTCCTTGAAAAATCAACAACAACGGCAGGAGATCCGTAAACGGCTGTCCACGGAAGAAGGGGCGGCGACGTACCGAAAACGACAAATCGAAAACGAGCCGGTGTTTGGGCAAATCAAGCACAACCAGCAATTTCAGCGCTTTTTGTTAAGAGGGCTCCCAAAAATTACCTTGGAATGGGGGCTTATTTGTGCTGCTCACAATTTGAGAAAGTGGGCGGCCACAACCGATCCAACAAAGAAAAAACAGGATAAAATTCAGAAATAAGGAGAAATTCCTGCTTCAAAAAAGGAATAAATAACCAAATAGTAAAGAAAAGAAACAGAGGCTGTCCCCAAAAGGTCGGTTTAACGACCTTTTGAGACAGCCTCTACCTGCTCAAAGAAACGGTTCTGACCGAAACGCACTTCAGCGATCCGAAGCACCGGAAACTGTTCGCTGCCATGAAGCGGATCGCACAGCAGGACGAATTGGATATTGTGACGCTTTCAACGAGAGAAGATGTGGCTAATTTTGGAGGCCTGTCCTATCTCAACGAGATCTCCGCTTTTGCGAACGAAACGAAATTCGATCAATACGAAGTGCTGGTTCTCGACGAATGGAAAGAGCGAGAGAAGCGGCGGATTCTTGTTGTGGCGGCGCAGGAAAATTGGGATGTTGACAAGATCACAACCGCGCTGACCCGTTTAAACGAGGGGCGGATCACCGACCATCATGACATCAATGATTTGCTACAAGAGGTAGCCGAAGCGCCGTGGGTGCCGACCGAGCGGAAAAGGGGTGCGCCGTCGGGCATTAGCGAGCTTGACAAAATGCTAAATGGTTTCAATGATGGCGATTCGATCATTTTGGCAGCGCGACCGTCGATGGGGAAGACCGACTTCATGATCCATTTTGCGAAGAGCGTCGGATGGCATGGGTACTTGCCTATCGTGTTTTCGCTTGAAATGGCGGCCGATAAAATACGCGACCGACTCATCGGTTCGATTGGCGGATTCAATCGGATGAAGTTGCGAAATCCGTATCACGATTTGTCAGAAGAACAGAAGCGCATGTGGATCGAAGTCATTGGGAAGGCATCCGAAACACACATGCAAATCTTTGACGGCGCCGGACAGAGCATTGCGGATATTCGTTCGAAAATCAGAAAGTCCATCAATCGATTTCCAGACAGAAAGCCTGTCGTGTTCATTGATTATCTCACATTGATACGGCCGGAACGATATTACGGCGGAAACATGCATTTGCAAGTCACCGAGATTTCCAGAGCGATCAAGGAGACGGCAAAAGAATTCAGTTGCCCGATCATCACACTGGCGCAACTGTCGCGAGATGTAGAGAAACGAAGCGACAAGAGACCACTTATGTCGGACATCAGAGAGTCGGGAAGCATTGAGCAAGACGCGGACGTGGTGATCTTTCTATACCGCGACAGCTATTACAACGCCGAAGCTGATCCCCGCGTTGCGGAAGTCATTGTGGCTAAGAGCCGCAATGGAGCGGTCGGGACGGTTCGGGTTTCATACAATCGAAACACGGGGGTGATTCAAGATTTATACCGTTCATGAACTGATGAAAGAAGCCATTCGTGACGAAGCCGCTTCTCTTATCTATACGCTTCACTATTTTTTGTCCGCAGGACGGATACGGCGTGACAGCACGATGGATGAACTCGAAGCGGCTATGGAAAGCGTGGCTGAAGAAGATACACGCACCATCGCGCGTCTTATTGAAGAAAACCCTTTGAAGGTGTACGAAATTCGCGTCTTTTCATTGAAAATCGGGCAGGGGCGATTTGCCTTTGTGTTTGCCGCAAACGAAGAAGAAGCAAAATCGTTTGTTCGGCACAAATACGGCATAGAACCGAAAAACTGTTTTCAATATCCGATAGATTTTCCTGTTTCGATTGGCAATCGCTTCACAACTTTTCGAGAGATGGCAAGAGCGAAGAATTCGTTTCCGTCACTGGCAGGATTTTATCAAAAGGAGGTGAGGGAGTGAGTTTCAAGGAATGTCGAGCCGTTCCCAAGAAAGTGCCGGAGAAGCGGAGAAAACGGAAAGCACCTTCGTCAAAAACGAGAGGAAGCATTAGCAAAACCGAGTACAATCGCATGATCGAAGTGTTTGGCTGTCGTTGCATGATGTGCGGTGATCCGCGAATTGAGGCGCACCATGTCCGTTTCCGTTCTCAAGGCGGGAGGGGGAAGTGGAGAAACCTTGCTCCCTTATGCCACTGCTGTCATCAAGCTGTCCACCAGAATCGGGCGTTGGCGGAAAGGCTGATGGCGGTGAGGGAAGACATGTTTGGGAAATGGTACTGGGCGGATGAATACGACTTGTATGAAAACGGGCTAATCAAAGAACCGCTAAAGGAGAACTTCGAAGACTTTATGAGGAGAGAGGAAAATGAAGAAGTGGTACGTCATTGTACAGGAAAAGAAATCGGTGGATGGTGAGTGTTTGATAGAGATCAAAACCATAGAGAGCCGACCAAAAAAATTTGCGTATGTTGTGTTTGCCGAGAAATAGAAAGCGAGGGATTGTCATGATTAACCGCGTCATTTTGACAGGACGACTGACGGACGATCCGCAGTTTCGATATACGCCAAGCGGAGTGGCTGTTGTCACATTCACACTGGCCGTTACCCGTCCGTTTGCGAATCAAAACGGGGTGCGGGAAGCTGATTTTATTCGTTGCGTCGCATGGCGAAAACAGGCGGAGAACATCGCAAACTACTTGAAGAAAGGAAGTATGGTCGGGATCGACGGGCGATTGGAAACGGGCAGCTATGAACGGAACGGACGGAGGACGTATTATACACAGGTCGTGGTGGATACGGCAATATTTCTGGAGCCGCGCAACGCTTCGAATTCGGGCAGGAAACAGAGAGGGGATAGGGACACATTCGAACAAGAGAAAAACGCCTCTAGGAAAGCGAGAGAAGCGTTTATGAAGCCGCCAGAAGAGCAGAGATGGTTCGATGATCCTTTTGCTGATAACGGGGAGCCGATCGAAATAAACGATGACGATTTGCCGTTTTGACGAAAGGGATGGTAGAGGGTGAAGGGAACGGATAGAAAATGGTTCGATGGCGAAACGTCAATAGAGCCGGGAGATTGGGTGTATTGCGTCAGCGTAAATAGCGCGTATTGTGGATGGTTAGGTTACGTCGAATGGGTTAGACCGCCCGTAGGAATGGTTCAGTTCACTCTTAACAACGATGAAAAGCCTGTTCGGAAAAGAAAACAAATGTTGCTTCGACAATTGGCGCTTGTGGATCAATGGGAACTGACGAGGGAGAATATCGACGACATGGTGAACATCGCATTGGACACAGGCGATCAAGAATGGTTTGAGCAGCTGACAGCGATGCGAAATGGACAAGAAAAGGAGGCGGGAGAATGGAGAAAATAAGATTATCAACTCGACAAGAACAAGCATTGAAATGGTTGAAAAGAGAATATACTGTCGAAGAAATCATGGAGAACTTTATTGAATTGAACGATTTGAGAATGAGAAATGAACTTGAAAAACTAGAAACATTGACGCCGGAGCAATTCGCTTTGGCGTTGTGTGGGTGGTACGAAATCAACGACGAAGAAAAGAGGAAGGAAAAATGGGCGAAACTAGGTCGCGGTGTAAATGAATTCCGACGGGGAGACATTGTATACAGCAGATACCATGGGTTCGGAGTGTATATCGGAGATGAAGAAATGATGCCGTTTGGTGAGAACGGATATAAGTGGATGCGGCCGGTCGATTTATTCGAGTTGGAACTTATCGCTCCTGTGGAAAGTCGATTTGATATTGAGTGATGAAAAAATAACAAGGGGGGATAGAAGTGGGTTCGCTCTACCGCTATTTTCAAAAAACAGAAGTCGAAAAGGAGATGAAGAGACACAACGCGATCCAACAGTTGCGGCAAATGGGGATCAATGAATTCAAAGGGCAGCGAATAGACGAATTTGATTACGAGGAACTGAAATGGATTCTGGCAGTTGAGCGAGCGAAGCGAGATGAATAATAGAAGGGGAGAAGAAGAATGGAATTACGCAAACTTTTTGAGATACAAGACGAATTGGATTTGTATATTGAGAAGATTCACCCACGCGAGGAAGGCGAAAAACGGTTGGAAGAAAAGATTTTGGCGTTGCAAACGGAACTTGGGGAGATCGCGAACGAATGGCGGCAATTCAAGTTTTGGTCGAATGATCGCAAGCCGAGAACCGAACAACTTCTTGAGGAATATGTTGACGGTCTTCATTTCGTCCTGTCTATTGGCCTTGAGGAATCGAAACGATACGGTCAATCGGTGCCAATTATGATAGGTCTTCCAGAAAAGCTCACGCCAATTCATTATGAGACGACGATTCAGCAATTTAATTATCTGTTCTTTGAAATCGGGCGCCTATACGACAGCGTAACGCTCCATGAAGTTGCGACGGATACCGAAGTGGAAGAAGCCTATGAAAATATCATCCGCATGTTCATCGGGTTAGGGGAAAAATTAGGGTTCAGGGAAGAGCAAATTATAGAGGCATACACAAGGAAAAATCGGATTAATCACGAGAGACAGGAGAACGGATATTGACGAGGTGCGGCTATGAGATTCGTTGGCATTGATCCGTCTTTGCACACAGGATTGGTCATCTTAAGCGATGAGGGAAAAATCATTGAAGCGAAAGAGATTTCGAAAGATGGAAGCGATCCTGCTCGTATGAATGCGTTGATCCAAGAGGTCACCCATTATGTTGAGCCGGACGACTTTGTAGCGATCGAAGGATTCGGGTATGCGAGCCAGCGTGGATTCCTTTTAGGCGGCATTGGATGGGGGATGCGAATGGAGCTGTACAGACGAGGCATTCCATATATCGATGTCGCCCCGTCTCTTTTGAAAAAGTTTGCCGGAGCGAAAGGAAACGCGAATAAAGAGAAGGTCGTGCTTGAGGTGTACAAACGATGGGGATTTGAAAACAACTCGAATAACGTTATAGATGCGTTCGTATTGGCGCAAATCGCGAGGGCAGCCAAAACCGAAACGAAGCTCATTCAAGCACAGAAGGAAGTATTGAACAAACTTTTGAAATAGGTGGGATGAAATTGCCAAAACAAGAAGACGTACGCCCTGACTAAAAGGAGGAGCGCGATGAACGAGGCGACTGATAAGGAGTTCGAAGAATATACGCGGTTGCATAGCCGCTATATCCAGCAGATTCGGTTTTACGAAGAGCGGATGGATGAGCTGACGCCATACGAGTTATCGCGGATGGAATATCTTTATACAAAACTTGAGCAAGTGGCGTGGCAAATCGCGGGGTGGTACAAGAAGCGCGCGAAATACCATGAGGGGATGGCAGAGATCGCGCAAGGACAGCACTACCGCAAGGAGCGCGAAAAGTCATCAGCGACTGATGCCCAACATTACAGCCGGATCGCCAAGGGAACACAATTGAAGATCGCAGGACAGTATGAAGGAGATTTCATCACATGGCGTGGGATCGCCGGAACGTACGAGCGAGCCGCGAACGCGATCAAAGACATGATTAAGTCCATAACGACAGAGGAATAGAGGGTAAAGCCCCTATTTCCATATAAAAGGAGGGCATCCCATGACCGCTGTAAAAATCGAAAAAGGCATTGCTCAATATATTGAACATAATCTCTATTACTATTTCGAATATGTGCGCGACATTCAACGCTTAAAAAAAGACATTTTGTTCGGTCGGGCGAATTATGATGAGAACGTCGGTGGAGGGCGTGGCAATCTCCCTTCACGGCCAACCGAGCAACGGACAATTGAACTGATTACCCATAGGCGCTTGGAGCGTTTGGAGCAGATCGTTCATGCGATTCAAACAGTATACAGGTCGCTTTCACCGGAGAAACAAAAAGCGGTGCAGTTGAAATATTGGTCGGGAAAATCGTATACGTGGGAGCAGGTTGCTAGAGAGATCGGGGTGAGTGTGCGTCAATTGTACCGATGGAGGGATCAAATCATTTATGACATTGCGAAATTGTTGGGAGAGGCAAATTCATGAGATTGGCTGAAGATGCGGTGATCAGGAGGATGGATTTCGGAAGGGAATGCGATGAATACATGAAAAAGTTCACGGAGAGGCGAACTGGGATAACCAAGCTTGAACGTGAGCTGATCGTGAAGCGGTATATGAGCATAGAGGAACCACGCGACTACGATGTATACAACGAGATGAGGATCAGCGAATCAACATTTTACCGTATCCGGGAGAAGGCGTTTTATAAGCTGGCTTTTGCACTGCGGATTGAGGTTTACAAAGAAGAGGCACCTGTGTAGGTGCCTTTTTTTTAAACCTTAATTCAAAATTGGCATATAATATGGAAAAGTATTAAGCTATTAGTTAAAATTTATCTATAGTAGTTATTGTTGCTTACTATGGTTATTTAATTATGATCTGAATTTCCATAATTTGGTTAACTAGACACTTTGCGAAAGGGTAGGATTCCATATGGCTTTATATAAAGACATTATCCAAAAAGGAAATATGGAAAAGATAAAGCCATATTGTTATTATGATGATATAAAAAAACTTGTCTTAGACATTTGTAAGTTACATAACGATTTCTCGAAAGAATGGGTTCGTTCAGGGAATTACGCTCCTGTGAATTTGAAAAAGCAGTTAATCAGGGATGTTTCTTTAGTGGTTGATGATCGTGAGGTTTTTATACTTGATAACTCTTTCTATTCGCTGATAAAGAATTATGTTTATAAGCTGGAAGAATTGGTGATTGATATTGACTTTGAATTTACATATCAGCATTTGGATTGTCGTTTGCGTGTTAAACAAAATGAATCAATTGTGAATAAATTGAAGTATTATCGAGTAGGTAAGAAGGATAAAGGGCTTTATCCGTTGAATAAGTGTTTAAATGATCTGTTAGGATTCAGGATCATTGTTGATGATTTTGATCATGATTGTGTATATTTCGACGCTTTATGTGAAAACATAAAAACTGAATACAAAATTCGTAAGATGAATGCGTCTAAAAATGGATACAAGGCTACACACATATATTTTTATGGAGAGAGCAATACATATTTTCCTTGGGAGTTGCAAATATGGAACTCAAGCGATGAGGAACAAAATGTACGTTCCCATCGTATACATAAACAAGAGTATGTAAAATGGGCGGCTATTTATAAAAATTCGAGCGAATTTGAAGGGGGTGTTTAGCTATGGCGTTTCATTTTATAGCCATTGTCAGTCATTATGCAGAAGGCAAAAGGATCGGATGGCATTACGCTGACGAGGAAAAACTTGATAAAAAAATCATCCATGAGTTTTTGGCAAAAGTGAAGAAAAAGTGTGGAGATGTACAGTTAGGCATTCATAAATTATCTACTGATTCTGTATCATGGGATTCTGTAGTTCAGAGGGATGCTTTTTTTAAAGACGTAATTATCACAAGTGACATAGAAACGTTCATTGAACTGGTTTCACAAGATCAGGAGTTAACCGCATATGACGTGGCAAAATTTATCTTATCAGTTATACCATCATCGCATTTGAAGTTACAAAAATTATTATACTTTGCATATGCGGAGTTTCTATTACGTACTGGCGAAAAATTATTTAGGGAACCGATACTGGCGTTTAAATATGGGCCTGTGGTGGAAAGTGTTTTTCATAAATACAAAGTTCATGGCTCTTCTATAATTGACTATAAAGAGGACGAAACAGTTTGTATATATCCTGAGGAACTGGCGGTTACCCCTTCTTTCATGAAAATTGCATCCTCGGAGCATGGTTTGATAGCGTTAGACTGTCTAATAGATGTCTTTGAAAAATATGGGCATTTGAGTGCTCAGGAACTCGTTTATAAAACACATCGACCAGGCGGACCTTGGGATAGAGTGTATAAACCGGGAAAAAATGCTGTAATAACGGATGATTTGATCCTTCAATACCACCATGTAATTCAATAGAGTTTTGAAACAAAAGGGTTTTCGTTAAGCAATGATTAATAAGACGCAACGACAGAAAACTGACGGAAAAGTGAAGGAAAAATGACAGAAAGATGAAAGAATATTTCTGTTTAGAAGTGTTACAATGGTATCAACCAAATCCCCCTTCCATGAGCGTCACCCGATTGGGTGGCGTTTTTATTTGCAATGAATTAGAAACGCAAAACAGGAAACAATAAGCTCATGTAATGAAAGCTACGGTGAGATCATGAAGTGAGGTTTATGGTTATGTATCCATACAGCGACAAAGAAAAAGCCCAACGTGCCTACGAACGCCACAAGTGCAAAAACTGTATATGGGCAAAGTGGCAAGTGCCATATCTTGTTTCCTGTCCATTTGTGCGGTGTGTGCGGATGTCGGAATTTGACGAAAAAGTAATGTAGGAAAATCCATTCTGTTTTGAAACTAACTAAAAGTGGAGAACGATAAAACGTCAAAAACATGTCAGTTTTGGCACGTTTTTTTGTGATAAAATGATACTGAACAAATGAATACCCTCTACCATGTATGCGCGTGAGTGGAGCAGACTAACCGAGAAGAGCCCAACAAATCCCTTCCTCGCAAAGAGGCTGTCGCTGATTGAGCGACGGCTTCTTTTATTAAACATGAAGAAAATGCTGTAAGACCGCTTCGTAAAGAGGCGGTTTTTATTTTGCGAAGGAGGAAAAGCATGAAGACGGAAGATATAAAAGGACGCGGAAAAGGGCAAGGATCACGGCGTCGACACAGAAGATGTTTACACCAATATGATCATTTAGAAACGAAAAAACAAGTATTCGGGGGCGCTGATGGAAGCGATCCGATGTGGATGCGAATCGACTTATTTTATTGTCAACGATGTTTGCGGATTAAAAAACGAGTATTGAAAAGCCATTCAAAAGAACAGCCGACTTGGTACTAAAGAGAGAGCGAAGGGGAGAACATTATGAACTGGGGAAACGTTTTGATGCTAATCTCCTATTTCTTTGCTATATAAATTGAAATAAAGGTTTTCTCCCGTTCCACGGCGAATAAATACAAAGAGAAAATAGGGGAACGGAGAGAAAATATGATGCCAAATCACAAAGACGAGATCGAAAAGTTGTCCACTGCCATGAAAGAAGCAAAAAGTAAACGAGCATATGAACGCTACCAAGCGATTTATCTTCATTTGCAGGGATATACCAAAGGAGAAATCGCAACGATTATTGGTCGATCCAAGAAAACTATTTATAACTATATTCATGCCTACGCCCAGCGCGGTCTTGATGGACTGGAGATGAAATACTCACCTGGCGCCCCACGTCGATTGACCCCTGAGCAGGAAAAAGAGCTGGCTTTGATCATTGAACATCAGCTCCCCGTAGATGTGGGATTCGAAGCAAAATATAATTGGACGCTTGCGATAATCGCTGAACTCATTCAACAAAAGTGGGGGCCAACATACACGCTTCGCGGAACAAGTGACATTCTGCATCGGTTAGGGCTAAGCTATACGAAACCGACCTATACACTAGCCAATGCCGATGAAGAGAAACAAAAAGAATTCGTCGAAATCACCTTCCCTGAAGTAAAAAAAAACTGGTAGATGGGAACATCGCCCATGTCCTCTTTCAAGATGAGTCGATGATTCGTGATTACCAAGCGATTCAAAAAACATGGTTTGTCAAAGGAAAACAACGAATCATTCCGACGTTTGGAAAACATCAAGGGCTGAAGCTGATTGGCACGTTGAACTACGAAACAGGGGAAGTGTTTTGCATCGAAGAAGAATGCTATGACGCGGAAACATTTCTTCGATTTCTTCAACTTGTGTTAGAACGCTATCCCACAGGCAAAATAGTGATGATTTTAGATAACGCTCGAATTCACCATGCCAAACTCATTCAGCCATTTTTAAAAGAACACGAAGATCGGTTAGAGCTCGTCTTTTTGCCACCATACAGTCCGCAATTGAACTTGATTGAAGGGCTATGGAAATGGCTGAAATCAGACGTGATTTACAACGTGTTCTATTCGAGTGTGCAAGAAATTAGAAAGAATGTCCAAGCCTTTATTCAGCGAATCAACCAGAAACCAGAACAAACGATCGATCGTTTGTGTGTTCAGTTGTAAATCTTTAATTCAACTTATATATCTGGGCGATTGCGTTTTTTCAGCCCAAAGCGAGGGATAAGGAGAGTTTTTTGGCGGGCAACCGGAACATTTCATGGCCGAGAATGGCATTGTCGATTGCGGCAACATGGATATGGGCACCTGCGCTTTTTGTGTCTGGTGAAAAAGCGTATGTTGACGGATTGGTTGGGCTGTTGTGGTTTCTTGTACCGAATGTACTTTGCTTAATTCTTTTTATTCCGTTTGCCAAACGTTTGCGCCAAAAGTTGCCTAGAGGATATACGTTGAGCGAATATATGGAGCATGTATATTCTCCACGAGTGAAGAGAATTTATTTATTCGAACTAACTGGCCTAGCGTTTTTATCGACGATTGTTCAGCTAGTAGCTGGAGGAAAAGTAATTCATGCGATGACTGGCATCCCATTTTGGGCGACAACGGTTATTCTCGGCCTGTTTATCCTAGTCTACTCTTTGCACAGTGGAATTGTCTCGTCAGTCACGACTGATTTTTGGCAATTTCTTTTCATTTTCGGTGGATTAGTTGTTATCGTGCCTATGTTAGCCGATGAGGTGGGGGCTCACTCCATTATAGAAGGATTGGGCGGCATGAAGAATCAGGGCGATATTGGATTCTTTGACGCTCACGGGATCGAAGTTATGTTGGCGTTTGGCATTCCGACTGTCATCGGCCTGCTTTCCGGCCCGTTTGGCGATCAAAATTTTTGGCAGCGGGCATTAAGCGTTAGAGAACAAGATGTCGGCAAAGCATTCTTCTGGGGAGCCATCGTCTTCGCGACTGTACCTCTTTTGATGAGTACCATTGGATTCATGGCATATGGAAGTGGGTTTCGGGCTAGTGATCCGGCGATGGTCAACTTCGAAATTGTTAATGAATACTTGCCTTACTGGGCGATTGTCTTGTTTATGTTTATGCTCATTTCCGGTCTTGCATCGACGGTAGACAGCAACCTGTCGTCGGTTTCTGCACTTGTTCATGACATGAAGCAAGGCGCATCCATGAAAGATTTTCGTCTTGGCATGGTTGTGATGACTATTGCGGCGATTATTTGCTCAAATATTCCGGCGACCATCGTCGACTTTTTCTTGTTCTACGGAGCACTGCGATCCACAACATTAGTCGTCACCATTCTCACGCTGATGGACGTTCGACTGTCCGAGCGTGGTGCATTTTATGGTGTATTGGCAGCCATGTTGATCGGTTTTCCAACGTTTGTTTACGGGAAAATGATTGGAAACACGGCCATTAGTCTGGCGGGGAACATTCTAATTCTCGTTCTTGCCGGAGCGGTGGCGCTTGCGTTAACGAGGTGGAGACGTCATGCTTAAAAAGAAACAGTCGCAAAGGAACGAGGACTGGCTCGAAGCACTACAAAACATTGAGAATATTGTCAGCAAGCAAGAAATCGACTATCTCATCGACAGGACTGTCGAGGAAATCAAGAGGAAAACCAAAGGCAAAAAGGCCGCTTTTGCTTGGAGTGGTGGGAAGGATTCCCTTGTCCTTCAGCTCGTTTCTGAAAACGCCGGAGTGAACGAGTGTGTGTTCGTGATGAACAACCTCGAATATCCGGCGTTTTTACGTTGGGTAACCGATCATATGCCGCATCAACTAGAAGTGATTAATACCGGACAGGATTTGAAATGGTTATCTCAAAACTTAGACATGTTATTTCCACAAGACGCGAATACTGCGGCAAAGTGGTTTCGCATCGTTCAGCACAGAGGACAAGAAATCTATTACAAAAGGCATGGGCTGGATATGATTCTTCTTGGCCGAAGAAAGGCAGATGGAAATTACACGGGCACCGATGGGGTATATACCAACCGCAAAGGTATTACGCGGTACAGCCCGTTGAAAGATTGGCGTCATGAGGACATTTTGGCGGCGATTCATTATTATCATCTTCCTATGCCGCCGATTTACAGTTGGCCGAATGGTTTCAAAGTCGGAACAGGCTGTTGGCCAGCCCGTCAATATACGGGCTCTATTCGCAACGGCTGGCGTGAAGTGTATGTGATTGATCCAACCATTGTCTATGAAGCTGCCGAACTGATTCCGTCCGCGCGAGATTTTTTGCAGGAGGAAGTGTATTGATGTGTGGAGTATTTGGCTTCAATGGCGAGAAACCAGACACAGACTTGAGGCCATTCGAAGGAGCAAAACTACAAAAGGAAGGGATTGAGAGCTTTGAATATTGAAATCGTGCGTATTGATGAGTTAAAACACCCTGAAAAGAATGTACGGGTTCATACGAAGCGACAACTGCAGGAATTATATCGCAGCTATAAGCAATTCGGGCAATATCGCCCTGTGGTTGTCGATGAGAATAACATGATTTTAGTCGGGAACGGATTCGTCGAGGCACTGCGAGAGTACGGGGTGCAAGAGGTTAAAGCGCTACGCTATACGAACCTATCAGAGAACAAGAAGAAAAAACTAATGATTGCTGACAATCAAATCTATTCGCTTGGCTTTGACAATAGCGATGTGATTTTGGAATTGTTATCCGAGATTGACGACTTCGACATTCCAGGCTACGATGAGGATTTTCTCCGCGAACTGATGGCAAGTGAAGAAGAAATTGAGGGGGAAATTGAACGTTTTGGCATACTTGATGAAGATACAATCGAGACCTTTAAACGCCGAGAGAAAACTCAACGGCAAGCAATGAGTGAAATGCAGGCGGTTCAGCCTACTAACCCGACAACCGAACCGAGCGTCGAATCGTCGAACGCTTATGTACCATCGGCACCAATCGATGCGGTTCGCGATAACGAGCCGCAGACGGACAATTCGGCGACGCGCACCATTACTTGCCCCCACTGTGGGGAAACATTCTCGCTTCCTCTTTAGGGACGGTGAGAAATCATGATTGTTACAAAAGAGTCGAAATATACCGTCGTCGAAGCGGCATATAAACGAATCGAAAACCTGTTTTCAAATGGGGTCAAGATTTACTTTTCATTCAGCGGTGGCAAGGATTCGTTATGCCTTGCCTATATCTTACTTGACTTAATTCAAAAGCGGCGGATCGATCCATCGTTGCTTCATATCCATTTCATTGATGAAGAGGCGATTTTTCCTTGCATCGAGGAAACGGTCAAGAAATGGCGGAAAAAGTTTCTGATGGCTGGGGCGACATTTACATGGTTTTGCATCCAAGTTCGTCATTTCAATTGCCTTAACTCGTTGCAAGATGATGAGAGTTTCATTTGTTGGGATGAAGAAAAGAAAGACGTATGGGTGCGTCCTAAGCCAAGTTTTTCCGTTTCTTCTCATCCGCTACTAAAAGAACGCAAGGACACGTACCAACAGTTTCTCGAACGCATAGAAGCGGACGGGATCACCATTATCGCCGCTAGAGCCGAAGAAAGCATTCAACGCAAAAAATACATGGCCAAGATCGGCAACGTTACATTAGGCGGCAAATGCTATCCGATTTATGATTGGACAGACAACGACGTGTGGCTATTCATTAAAAACCATCACATTGAGATTCCCGAGATTTACATGTATATGTGGCAAGCAGGCGCTTCAAAAAAAGACCTGCGTGTCTCGCAATTTTTCAGCATCGACACGGCCAAACAGCTTGTCAAATTAAATGAGTTTTACCCCGACTTAATGGAGAGAGTAACAAGACGAGAACCGAACGCTTATCTTGTCTCACTATATTGGGATACGGAAATGTTCCGGCGTTCGTCACAAACGCGTCGGCAGTTGCAAAAAGAGGGCGGAGAGGAAAAGAAAGATTACAAAAAGGAAGTGCTCAAGATACTATCGAACGTTCGGGCGAATTTTCGTACAGAGCATGAACGAAAAATCGCCATGTCGTATAAAAAGCTTTGCATAAAAGCCGCGCCACTGATTCAGGAACGGGAATGGCAGAAAATCTATGAGGCGTTGATAACGGGTGATCCAAAACGAAGAATGTTTCGAGCGGTGATTCAGAATATTTATTCGAAGGCAAGAAGGGAGACATAACGATGAGCGAAGGGATGAAAGATTTACTGGCACCGCTGAAAAGATTGCAATTCGTGCCGCGTGAGAAGTTACGGGCGAATGATTACAACCCAAACCGTGTTACAAAAGAGAATTTACGACTGTTAAAGCAATCGATCCTCATGAACGGGTGGACGCTTCCCATTGTCGTCCGGCCGGATTATACGATTATCGACGGATTCCATCGCTGGACTGTATCGGGTGATCCCGAACTCCATGACCGTCTAGGCGGTGTCGTTCCGGTTGTGATTGTCGACCATCAAGGCGACCGAGCGGCGGATATGTACGGCACGATCACCCATAACCGCGCACGGGGCACGCATCTGCTTGAGCCGATGAAAAAGATCGTCCAAGAATTGCTCGACAGCGGAAAAACGATTCAAGAGATCAGCAAACAGCTTGGCATGAAACCGGAAGAAGTATTTCGTTTATCGCGTTTCAGCCGAGAGGAATTTTTAGAGATTCTCACGCAACATCAGCAACAATACAGCAAGGCACGAGTGTATATGGAAATGTAGAGGTGTCGGCGATGGCAAAGAAACGAGGAGCAGGAGGAAGACCGACGAAGCTTACTCCCGAATTGCAGGAAGAACTCGTGAAAGTGATTCGGGCAGGAAACTACATTGAAACGGCTTGTGCTTATGTGGGAATCAACAAAACAACATTTTATGATTGGCTAAAACGCGGCGCGCGGGAGAAAGAACGTCTAGCGAAGAACCCGAATGCGCGGCCGAAGAAAAGCGAACAGCCGTTTGTCGAGTTATCCAACGCAGTAGAAAAGGCACTGGCGCAAGCGGAGATACGAGATGTAGCGATCATCGGCAAGGCGGCGGAAGAAAATTGGCAGGCGGCCGCATGGCGTCTTGAGCGAAAGTTCCCCGAACGGTGGGGGCGCAAAGAGCGACTGACAGCAGACTTGAACCACTCGGGGCAGGTGGCGAATCATGGGCAATACGAAATCAGAGTGGAGCACAACATCGTCAGTGAACTTCTCGAAGACGAAGAAGCAAGGGAGCTTATCAAGCGACTTATCCGAAAGCGCAATGCTAATAAGCGAGATTCTGAATAATTTAGATACGCTCGAAAAAGAGTTAGCCAAAGAAGATTACTCGGTCTATTTGGAATACACCCATTTTGGGCGCTATCGCCCGTCTCGACATTCGGATTTAATTTGCGATTATCTCATGAGAGTGGAACGGGGCGAAATCGACCGTCTCATGATATTCATGCCGCCGCGTCATTCCAAGTCCATGACGGTTACCGAGACGTTCCCATCATGGTTTATCGGGCGCAATCCAAACAGGCGAGTCATCGAAGTCTCCTATGGCGATTCATTGGCAAGGCGGTTCGGGAAGGCCAACCGTCAAAAGATCGAATTGTTTGGCGAGGAATTGTTTGGCATCCGTCTTTCAAGAGACGTTAATTCGGTGACGAGTTGGGACGTCGAAGGGCATCGCGGTGGGATGATTTCGGTCGGGATTGGCGGTGGGATCACAGGGCAAGGTGCGGACTTGCTCATCATCGACGACCCGATCAAGAACCGCAAAGAGGCGGATTCGCTCACGTATCGAAACATGCTTTGGAATGAGTGGCAAAACACGCTATCCACCCGTTTGCAACCCGGCGGACGGGTTATTTTAATTCTCACAAGATGGCATGAGGATGACCTTGCCGGACGGCTTTTAGAACACGAGCCAGAGCGGTGGACAGTGGTTTCCTTGCCTGCGATTTGCGATTCCGAAAACGACTTGCTAGGTCGAAAAATCGGCGAGCCGTTATGGCCGGAGTACGGATTTGACGAGAAGTGGGCGGAAGAAACGAAAAAGACGGTCGGTTCCCGAACATGGAACGCGCTCTACCAACAGCGTCCAACGCCGCCAAGCGGCGCGATTATTCATCGCTCGTGGTTCAAATATTACAGGGAAGCTCCTGCACAAATGGACGAATACATTCAATCGTGGGACTTTGCTTTCAAGGACACGGACGACGGGTCGTTTGTCGTTGGACAGGTATGGGGCAGAAAGGGAGCAAACAAATACCTGCTTGACCAAGTGCGCGCGAAGCTGTCTTTCACAGAGTCCATTCGCGCGATTATTTCATTGACATCAAAATGGCCACAAGCGCAAGCGAAGCTCATTGAAGATCGAGCCAACGGCACGGCCATCATCAATACGTTGCGAAATCAAGTCAGCGGCATGTTGCCAGTGATGCCAAGCGGCACGAAGGTTGAACGCCTGAACGCCGTATCACCCCAATTTGAAGCCGGGAACGTCTATATTCCACACCCAAGCATCGCGCCGTGGGTGCATGATTATGTCGAGGAATTGGTCGCGTTCCCGAACGCGCCAACAGATGACCAAGTGGACGCGACATCACAAGCGTTGCAGTACCTCAACAGATCGGGAACGAAAGGCACAATCAAAGTGGACGTCTTCTAACGAAGGGAGGGAAGCAGTATGCAGCAAAAGCCAGTGGCTAAGGCGTTCGTTCTTAGTGATGGGGAAATCATCGAGGAAAGCACGCTCGAACGCTACGCGATCAAACAATCGGGCGAGTCGAGAGTCATTCCAAGCGACCGTTTTGACGGCCAGTATGGGGAATTGGGGCTTGTCGAACCTCTTTACAATTTTGAAGCACTGGCACAATTGCTCGAAATCAACCCGTACCATTATCGAGCGGTTAAAACGAAGGCGCGGGATACTGCAGGGCTAGGATGGTATCTTGAAGCGAAAACGAACAACCCAAGCGAACAGCAGCGCGAAATCGCCATGCAGTTTTTAGAGAACCCGAACCCGTACAAGACGCTGACCGACATCAATAACAACGTGATGGTGGACTACGATTCCATTGGGAACGGATATTATGAGGTCATCCGAGCCGAAGACGGCACGCTTGTCGGTCTGGAGCATATTCCGGCACATACGGTTCGCGTTCATCAGGATATGAACCGATATTGCCAAATTCGCGGCGTGAAGAAGGTATGGTTCAAGCGGTTTGGCTTTGAAAATGACGTGGACTACGTGACGGGCGAAATCGCGCCTGCCGGTTCAATTCCGATCGAACGACGGGCAACAGAAATCATTCACGTCCACAATTATACGAGCCGGAGTGACTATTACGGCTTGCCGGACATTTTGCCCGCGCTAAGCGCGATTATTTCCGACCGGGAGCGGGCGGAGTACAACATCAGTTTCTTTGAAAATCACGCCGTTCCAGCGTATGTCGTGACGGTGACAGGAGCGGAACTCGACGAGCAAACGAAGCAATTGATCCGACGATACTTTCAACAGGACATCAAGAAAAATCGGCATTCAACGCTCGTGGTGACAGCGCAAAAAGGGCAAGGGGATTACTCAACCACGCCGGTCGAAATCAAGTTCCAAGCGTTGTCTGTAGAGACGAAGGAAGCAAGTTTCCGAATGTTGAGGACTGATAACCGTGATGAAGTCTTGTCCGCGCATGGCGTTCCGCCTTATCGCGCTGGGATTGTCGTCGAGGGGTCGCTTGGCGGCTCAACGGCGAGGGAGTCAACGGAAATCTACAAGCAATCGGTCATTGAGCCGAGACAAGATATGCTTGAAAATGTGATGAACCGATTGCTATCCATCGGGCTAGGAATCACCGACTGGCGTTTCCGTTTCAACGACATTGACACGAAGGACACGCAGGCGAAGATCGAGGAGCTGCGCTTCTTGTTCGACATTGGCGCGTACACGCAAAACATGATTTTGCGGGAGTTAGGCAAGGAGCCGATTGACAATCCGAACCTAGATAGACATTACCTTTTCGGGCAACCACTTGACGCACTACAGCAAGCGGATACGAGTGCGGTATTGGACTCGCTGAAACAGTTGCACGCCAAACTGATTGATATTGCTACGAAAGAAGGCGGCAAGCATGTGTAAGGTGTGCAAGCTGTTGGAAATGGATCGCGAGCTTGTGTCATTCCTTGTTGAGCACGGCGCTCTTCCTGCGTTTAAAGAGCAGGACGAACGCATTTCCGAAATCGAGGAACGCCTTGCTCAGCGTCTTGTCCGATTGCAAGTCGGGCTTGAGAGCTTGTTCATTCAGCGGTTGCGAGAGCTTGGCTATATTCCACTGTCGATTCTCGAACAGGAATCATTTATTGCCGAGATTTTAGACCCGATTTTCGCAGACATGGAGGAAGAGATTGCCGAAGCAGCTGTCGAAAGCGCGGTCGTAGCACGACAATTGACGTTCGAGGACATTCTCGAACAGGGATTGGAATTGGTTTTTGTTGAATTCAGTGAGCGCGTTCTCGAGGAATTACGAGAGCGCGTTTATGTTTTTTCGGACGATACATTCCGGCGAATTAAAGGCGATTTCCGTGCCACGTTGGTTCGTGGATACGAGGAAGGCAAAGGGATTGACGACATTGCGGTGGATTTACGTGCAGATTTCCAAGACCTGCGGGACCATCGGCTACAGACCATCGCACGAACCGAGGTGCAGGCAGCGCAAAACATCGGCATTGTCCAGACCATGCAAGACTACAACGTTCGGTATAAGCAGTGGTTGACGGTCAGAGACAGTCGAGTGAGGGGAAGAAACCCAAGAGACCGTGCCGACCATTACTCGCTTCACGGGCAGGTGGTGCGGATGGATGAACGATTCTCAAACGGGCTGATGCACCCGTTGGATCGCTCCGGCCCCATCGAGGAATGGATCAACTGTCGATGCCGATGCCGTCCGTATATCCCGAAAAAGGGCGAGGCGATTACTCGCACGCCTTACTATCCGTAAAGGGGGTGATTTCATTCAGGCGGTAGAGGGCTTCTCAAAATGATTCCAAACAGAAAGGAGTGAAAGGATGAAACACGAACTGACAGCGCCAGTCACGCACAAGAACGAGGAGAAGCGGATTGTGTTTGGACCCGTTCTCGTTCCAAACGAGCCGGACAGCGACGGTGACATGGTATCCGCTGAAAAAATCGAGGAAGTAGCGCACAAGTTTTTAGAGCAATACGGCAACATCGATTTGCAACACACGCTGAACAATGTCGGCAAGGTGGTGGAATCGTACATCTTGCCGTTTGATTGGGAGATTAACGAGGATTTAACCGTGCCGAAAGGAAGTTGGATGATGGGCGTTCGTGTTCAGGACGAGGAAGTCTGGCAGGCGGTGAAGGAAGGGAAACTGACAGGCTTCTCGATTATGGGCGTCCCAAAAGTGGCGTTGAAATCAAAAGAGGCGGCGAAACGCACGACACTGGCTGACCTAGAGCGAGAAGCCGGCGATTGGGTGGTCAATGCCGTTTCACTTGTTGACGAGCCTGCCGTGCCAAAAGCGAAATTCATCGCTATTAAGAGCAAGAACAGCCGGGAAGAAGCGGTGAAAAAGGCGCTTCAAGGCTCGTATGAACACCTCGCCGATTTATTGCGTCGGAAAGTCTATCAGACGTTCGACAGCAACGTGATCGATTCACACGTCCATTCGATTTTTGATGACTCGGTGATCGTCCGTATTCAGGATATGAAAACGGGCAGCACGCGATTGTTCCAAATCGGCTACACGATCAATGAACAGGGAGACGTTGAATTCGTCGGCGACTTGCAAGAGGTTCGTATCGTAGAAAATGTCGTCCCTGTTGAGGAACCATCCTCGCAAAACCTCGCTGTGGCTGCGCAGGCGGCCGTTAGAGGCGAGGAAAACGTTGAGCAAGGGGTAACCCTTTCGAAAGAAGAAACAAGCCCACAGCGGGCGAATAAAAGCCTTTTCGATAGATTAAAAGAAAAGCTCGGTCTAAAACCATCCGAAAAGGCGGGGCGAAAAATTTCCGATGCGAACTACGAGAAGCTGAAAGCCGCAAAGGAGGTCATTGACGAGCTCCTGCGGATCGCTGAAGAAGAGCGCGCAAGCAAATCGAAGGAGGGTGACGAAGAAGTGAAAGTCGAGGACGTTCAAAAGATGATTGACGACTCTTTGAAGCCAGTAAACGACAAGCTGGCCGAGATCATGAATACGCTGAAAGGTGCGGTACCGGCTCAAGAGCCACCAAAACAACAAGAAAAACAAGAACAGCAAGAGCCACAAGGACAGCAGGAGAAAGGCAACGCTCAAGGAGAAGCGGCGGCAAAGAGCGACGATGAAAACTACAAAGAAAAATACGAGCAAGTCATGAAACAGCTTGACGAACTCAAGCGAAAAATCCCGTTCTCGAAGCGGCTGACGGGTCAAGATGGAGTGGCGGAAAAATCGAATCCGAAAGACGAATACGATCGTGATCCGTTTGGCTTTAAACGCAAATAATTTGTGTCCGACACAAAATTAGAAAAGGAGTGTTGAGTATATGTTCACGAACGATGTACTTCTTGGAAAATTAGAAAACGCTCTGAAAGCCATCACGACGAATGACCTAGGAGCATCTCGCTTGACTCCGGCAAAACAACGACTGTTCGTGCGTACAGTTTCCGAAGCTACACGCATTTTGGATGAAGCTCGTCGGATTGACATGACGAGCCACACACACGACATTGATCGTATTGCTTTTGGTTCTCGAATTTTGCAAGGGGCGACGGAAGATCAAGCTCCAAGCGGCGAAACGAAGCCGGATTTCAGCACGAACAAACTGGAGTCGGTTGAGGTCATTGGCATTTCTGGCATCACTGACTCGACACTCGAGGACAACATCGAACGTGAAGGATTTGAGGACACGCTGATTCAGTTGATTGCTGATCGTGTCGGCGTTGACCTCGAAGAACTGTTCCTCAACGGTGACAAATCGAGCAGCGACCCGTTCTTGGCCAAAACGGACGGATGGCTCAAGAAAGCGGCCAACCTTGTTCAAGGCACGACTGATTTTGACGCCACAGACGTCGAAGCCATGTTTGATGCGATGATTCAGGCTTTGCCGAAAAAATACCTGCGTGACCGTTCGCAATGGCGCTTCTACGTCCATTGGGACATCGAAGACGCATACCGTGACGTCCTCCGTGCTCGTGGTACGGGACTTGGCGACACGGCACAAACGACTGCAACACAACTAGCGTACAAAGGTATTGCGGTCGTCGATGCGGCCAACATGCCCGCCGGAACGGCGCTCTTAGTCAACCCGGCCAACCTTGTATACGGCATCTATCGAGACATTCGAATCGAACCGGATCGCCAACCGAAACTGCGCCGGACGGACTTTGTCACGACCTTGCGTGTTGACTGCCACTACGAGGATGAAAACGCGGCTGTCGTCGGTAAAGGATACACTGGCTGATGAGGTGAGCAGGGATGAAAACATTACGAGTGGTGAACAAAGGGAAGAAAACTCGATACCGTCTCGGTGTCGAGTTTCCTCCTAACCAAACTGTAGAAATCACGGTTTCCAACCGTGAATATCTGACCGTGAAAGCGGTGCGGGATTTTGAGGTGGAAATCGTGAGCGAAGATGAAACGAAACAGAGTAGCGACATTGCCGAGACCGATGCACCTTCATTGGGCGTGCAAGACATGACGATTGACGAGGTGCTACAAGCGGTCAAAGAAGGCAAACTGTCCGTTGACGAAGCGTTGTCCCAAGAGAAAGCAGGAAAGAATCGCTCCACTCTCATCGACAAGCTAGAAGCGTTGAAAGAAGAGTGATGGCTAATGTCCTTGTTTGAAAAATCCGTTACCGAGGTTGTCACTCCGCAGGACGTCCGTGATTTGACGGGCGTCTCTGCGGATAATTTTGGATTTCCACCGGACATCAGCGATCCCGAAAAGAAATTGGACGATTTGTTGTCTACGTGGATTGAGCGAATCGCGTCGCA
This sequence comes from Geobacillus sp. FSL K6-3411, assembly GCF_037965715.1. Classification (NCBI taxonomy): domain Bacteria; kingdom Bacillati; phylum Bacillota; class Bacilli; order Caryophanales; family Anoxybacillaceae; genus Geobacillus; species Geobacillus sp. FSL K6-3411. The sequence continues at coordinate 2,993,383 of NZ_CP150187.1, read as the reverse complement.
TATCCATGCCAGACTCAAGCGCACCGTTCTTGAAAAGGATGACGAATACTTGGCGATCCAAGACATATTAGTACGGACTGTCGCCAAGGTTGTTGCGGTTGCTCAACAACAACGATCAAGCCCAATTATTCAGATTAATGACTTTGCCGTCTCTATTTTGAATACATCGGATGTCACGAAAGACTTGGAGACGGAATTGCAGCCGTATATGAGACAGAAAATCGATGTATTTCTTTCGTCAGATCCCTATGTAGGGGAGTGATAAGAATGTTTGATGCTGAAATCAGCAAGGAAGATTTGAGACAACTGATTCCGAAGATAAGAACAGCGTTAAACCGAGCAACCGAGCTGACAGCGCTTGAAGTATGGGGCAATTTGATGGAGTTTTCTCCGCAAGACCATGGGCGCTTGGCAAGCTCGTGGAAATTGCAAAAACGAAGCGCGCGGTTCTATACAGTCGGAACGAACGTGGAATATGCACTCGTGCAAAACTACGGTTCTGGACCATATGAAATCTATCCGCGGCGAGCGAAAGCGTTGCGATTTGAGGTAAACGGTGAAGTGGTCTTTGCCAAAAAGGTCAAACACCCGGGAATTAAGCCGAAACGCTTTATTGAGCGTTCTATCGCCGCAGCCGAACGGCGAATTGACGATTTCGTTGAACAGGCGTTGAAGGAAGTGAAACTGATATGATTCAAAACAAGCCTCTCAAGGACATTCACAGGGAGATTCGAGCAAAGGTTCGGGAGGTATTGGAGCAGGCGCCGGAACTCGCTGAAATCAAACGGATTGTCTACGGGGACAAGGTGAGAGTCGGGACGTTGCACACGCCTGCGATTTGGATTGTTCCCGAGCCGTATGCTCCTAACTTGGTAGGCGGGAAAACAGCCGACCATGACATACGGTTCAACTTTGTCGTGCTCGTCAAAGCGAATGACCCCGAACAAGCGCTTGAAAAAGCCCATGACTTGGCGTTGACGGTCTATGACGTGCTTGTAAAAGATCGGACGCTAGGTGGCACTGTATCGGATGTTCGTGCAACACAAATCGATCCGGCCTACGAGATGGGCAATAACACGCAGGTTTGTTGGTCTGCGGTGCAATTTGATTTTCGAGTGAAACGTAGGGAGTAAAAAATCAACAGTAAGGGGGAGAGTAGCCTTGTCGCTAAAAGACGACAGAAAACCTTTGAAGCATTTGAAGATTCCTGTTTCGTTAGGGATTGGTGAGGGTGGAAATACGCTGCCTCATTTATACGAATATTTCGCTCAGGTTGACGAGCATATCGACAGTCTGAAATCAGGAGGAACACAAGGACCACCTGGGAAATCGGCTTATGAGATCGCGGTCGAAAACGGATTCCAGGGCACAGAGCAAGAATGGCTGGCATCGTTAGTCGGTCCCCAAGGACCACAAGGCCCACAGGGTCCACAAGGTCCACAGGGAGAGCAAGGACCAAAAGGGGACAAGGGAGACAAAGGCGACAAGGGCGAGGATGGTGTTGGCATCACAGATATTACAACGGACGGAACCAACATCATTTTTCACTTGTCAGATGGAACCACAAGACAAATTCCTTTTCCTAGTCAATCAGAATAATTTTAGGTGGTGATTCATAGATGGCAATTACTCGCTATTTAATGATTGGCGAGGAAACAAAGTTCGGGGTGGAAGCGGCGCAATATGTGGAAACGCTAGACCCTGAAAGTGTTTCGATTGAGCCATCCGAAGACGACAAGCTGATTTATGAAGGCATTTCCGGCCTGGATCGCTTGGCGCAATTAGGCGTGTACTCGACAGGCGGTTCGATTACATTGCCACTGGACGACAAAGCGACGGGATGGTTTTGGAAGTGGGCATTAGGCGGCTACGAGGTGACAGGGGACGAATCAACCGGATATACGCACACGTTCTACCCGGCTCGTAGTGCGCTCATGCCTTCATTTTCAGCCAAAGTGGGGAAAGACATTATGGAGCATGTCTTTCTTGGCAACGTGATTGAGTCGCTAGAATTGGAGATTGAGAATGAGTGGGCGTTGCTAACGGTCAACACGTTAGGCGCATCGGACAAACGAGCGCCGTTGGCCACCAACATTCAATTCACGGAAGGCAACGTCTTCACCGCGCCAATGGCGGCGCTTGAAAAGGGCGGAACGGATATGAGCGCGTCTGTGAACAGTTTGACGCTGACGGTGGAGACGGGCGCGGACATTGAGAGTGCGCAAGGATTTGGCTCTCGTTTCCCGAAAAAAGCGTTCATGGGTTCGATGGTCGTCACGTTAGAGGTTGCCCTTGGATTCGACAGCGACCAAGAGCTGATCGCCTTTTGGGGCGGCACGGACGGTCCAAGCACTGATACGTTGCAGGAATTCGGCTACACGTTGCATCTAGGAAGCAATTTGGACATCATTTTCCCACGGTTGATTTATACGGCGTCGAGCCAACCTGTCGAGGGACGGGAAGGAATTGTTCAGACGGTAACAGCAAGAGCCTTGTTCGACCAAGCAACGGGAACAGGACCGATTCAAGTATCGCTGACGAACGACAAGGCGTCGTATACAGTCGTGTGAGGATAGGCAAAACGCTTATCCTCTGTTTTTTAGAGGGACGAAAACAAACGGAAATTGGAGGGAAAACGAATGGCTAAAAAATTGACTGCCGGTGTATTGAACGGGACAGCTTACCAAGAGACGATGACTGTGACGTGGAATGGAGAAGAATTCGAAGTGGACATTCGACCGCTGAACAACAAAGAAGCACTGGAAATCGAGGAACTCATGCAAGAGGGTGTGGCAGTGAAAGGAACGCCAACACTGAAAGGCAAGGTGGCACAAACACTTCAATTCGATACAAAAGCCAACCTGCGCGGCCGGAAACGGGCGGCAATCAAAGCCGTGGCATACGGGACGGTTGACCCGATGATTACAGAGCAGGTTGTGGAGAACGAATTCCCACCGAAACTAGTGGATGAAATCGCCGGACGGATTTATGAAATCACAGGCATTGGCAACAAGCAACAAGTTCAAGAAGCGGTGGAAAACGATGATGATTCCTTTCTTCAGTCGTGAAGGAAGGAATTTTTATTTTCTTGTGAAAGAGTGCGGCGTTTCACCACTCGATGTTCCTTACATGACGCCGTTACAACAAGAGATATTAATCGCCCATCATAACAAGATTCAAAAAGAGCGCCAAAAAGAAGCGGAGAAATTGAGAAGGAAACTCCCTTCACGGGCGCGTTTACGAAAGGGGAGATGAGGCATGGCGGATCAAGTCGTTCAAATTGCCATTTCCGGCGTAGACGAGGTGTCCGGCATTTTGAACCGCGTCACACGAAACGCCGAAAAGGCCTTCCAATCGGTTGAAAGTGCTATTGAGTCGATGCCGGATTTGGATATTCAAGCAGACCTGTCTTCAATCGTTCGACTGGAAGGAGCGATCCGAGAACTCACTCAAACCATCCGTTCCATGCCCTCCCCGAAAGTGGATACGTCGCAAGCAAGGGGCGAACTCAAGAAACTACAAGATGAAGCGGAGAATACCCAAAAATCGCTGAAAGACATTGATTTTGAGCCCGTTCTGTCCGGCTTAGCGACAGGCGCAGGCATTTCAGCGGTTGTCGGGAAAGCGTTAGAGAGCGTAAACACGGAAACGAAAATTCGCGTATCCTTCGACGTTCCTCCCGAGTCTATCCAAACAGTCAAAGAAGCAACAAACACGGTCAAAGCGTACGGGATTGACGCGGAAAGCGCCCTAGAAGGCGTACGGCGTCAATTTGCGCTAAACGCAGATGCGAGTGACGCCGCAAACCGAAAGATTGTCGAGGGAGCCGGAGCGATTGCGGCTGCCTACTCAGGAATTGACTTCACGGAGCTCATCCAAGAAGTGAACGAGATTGGCAGCGAGCTTGAAATGTCGGATCAGCAAGCGCTCGAACTAGTCAACGCCTTGCTACGTGTTGGATTCCCTCCTGAACAACTCGACATCATTTCTGAGTACGGCCAACAACTGCAACGAGCTGGATTTGACGCCAAAGAAATTCAAGCGATTTTCGCGGCTGGCGTTGAGACCGGAACTTGGAACATAGATAACCTCTTGGATGGCCTCAAGGAGGGGCGTATCCTATTGGCTGAGTTTGGCCAAGGCGTTGACGACTCAATGAAGGAGCTGTTGCAGGGAACAGGCATTTCAGCCAAGCAGTTACAAACGTGGGGACAGGCTGTTGCGGCCGGCGGTGACAAAGGAAAGCAGGCCATGCAACAGGTCGCCAAAGCGTTGATGAACGTTGACGATGAGACAAAGCGGAACGCCTTGGGGGTAGCTATTTTCGGTAAACGAAAGTTGTGCCGAAACAAAACCGGGCAAAATCGGTGGAAGCTAAGTGAATCGGCATAAAAAGTATGTTATAATAATTATAAAGGGCTAGGGGGACGCCCCGAAAAGCAGATTCCCGACTGCCTGCCCTTCATTTAATTATTCGGGATACAACTACGGGAGGTTGTAAAATGAATAAGGTTTGTTGTGATTGTGGTGAAGAAAAACAATTAGATGATTTTGTGAAAGACAAACGTTATCCTGATGGGCGTAGAAAAAGATGCAAACGGTGCGAAAATTTAAGACGAAGAAAGACTCCTTTGTTACCAACACCAAAAGACGGTTATAAATATTGCTCTAAATGTTTAAAAGAAAAGCCGTTAGACGAATTTAATTTTAGAACTGTCAAAGGAGAAAAGAAGCCATTTAGTTATTGCAAAGATTGCGAAAGAGAATATAACCGAAATAAATATTCTCATACATGTCAAAGATGTGGAAAAAGTTATCATTCGGGCAAAAAGAAATCTACTTATTGCAAAAAATGCTACTCGGAACTCTTAAGGGATTTAGAAACCAATCCGTCGAAAGTGATATACATGGATTGGAGCGGAGAAAACAATCCTATGTATGGAGTTAGACGTTTTGGAAAATCCAATCCTAATTACAACCCGAACAAAACAGATGAGGAAAGAGAAAAAGAACGGCTTATTGAAGGTTATGGTTTGTGGAGAACACAAGTCTATGAAAGAGACAATTATACATGTCAATGTTGTGGAGATAATAAAGGTGGAAACTTAATCGCCCATCACTTGGATAGTTGGGATTGGTGCAAAGAGAAACGACTTGATGTGGATAACGGCATAACCTTATGCATAACATGTCACAAAAATTTCCATGATATATATGGATACGGAAAAAACACTAAACAACAATTTTATGAATTTCTGTCGATGGTAAATAGGCGCTCTGTTTGAGCGCTTTTTATTATGCCGATTCATATGCCAACACCGAGGTAACAGGGAACACCACCCTGCACCGTAGAGCGTAGGCGGTGAGCGTTAAGGGAGCAATAATCCGCCCAAGAGTGTCCGGCAACCAACATTTGTTGGTTGAAAATGTACGCCGAACCGGGCTGGAATTGACCAGCCGTATCCCGTGAAAGGGTATGAGGGAAACCTCCGGAAGCAGAGGATAAAAAGCCTTTGCGATAACAAATTGACCATGTGGGAAGACCAAGGCGATAACATTGCAGAAACGCTCCTGAACATGAACAAGCACTTGGGTGACGCGAGCAAGAATCAAGACTTGTTCAATCAGACCGTGCAACAAATGAATGCTGACCCGATGGTGCAAATGCAAAAGGCGTTTAACGATTTAAACACAGCCCTAGCTCCGGTGTATCGGGGAATTGCTGATGTGGTTAGCAAAGTGGCCGAGTGGATTTCTAATAACCCGAAACTGGCGGCAACCATCGCGGCGATTGTCACGGTGATTGGCATTATCACCGGATTATTTTTGACGCTCGCCCCGATTGTGTCTACCATCGCTACGGCGATGGGAGTTCTTGGCGTCAGTTTTGGGGCGATTGCGGCGCCGGTGTTGATTGTAATAGGCGTTATAGGAGCACTCATCGCGATCATCATTTTGCTATGGAAGAACTGGGATTCGGTCAGTAAGTTTCTGTCGAACTCGTGGAACGCGATCAAAAGCGTGGCGCAAACCGTGTTCAGCGCACTTGGAGCGTTCTTCGTGAGTGTATGGGAAGGCATCAAGAGCGTATCCATCACGGTCTGGAATGCTATCAAGTCCGCGTTGTCAACGGCGTGGAGCACGATTAAATCTGTGGCTTCTACCGTTTTTGACGCAATTAAAACAGCGATCTCGAACATTTGGAACACGATTAAAAGCGTGACATCGACCGTCTGGAACGCTATCAAGTCGGCGTTGACGGCAACGTGGAACGGCATTAAAAGCGCCGTATCGACAGTATTCAGCGCGATCCAGACGGTGATTTCGACCGTGTGGAACGTCATTCGTACCATGACGACAACGGTCTGGAATGCCATCCGTTCGGCTTTGACTACTGCATGGAACGCGATTAAATCTGCGGTTTCTTCTGTTTTCAATGCAATTCGGAACGTGATTTCAACAGTCTGGAACGCCATCCGTTCTGTCACGTCGAGCGTGTGGAATGGTATCAAAAGTGCAATCAGTTCTGTTATCAACGGCATTCGTTCGGGAATTTCAAGCACGTTCAGCAGCATTCGCAGTATCATTTCAAGCGTATGGAATGGAGTGAAAAGCGCGACATCGAGCGCATGGAACAGCGTGGTTAGCTCAGTACGTGGCGCAGTAAACAAAGTCATTGGCTTTATCAACCGCATGATTAACTCGATCAACAGCGTTCGCATTCCGATTCCGAAGATTCCCGACTGGGTTCCGGTGATTGGGGGACGCGGCGGCGGCTCGATTGGGTTCAATATACCGAACATTCCACGTTTGGCAACAGGTGGTGTAGTTGACGAGCCGACGCTAGCGATTGTCGGTGACGCCGGAGCAGGAAACCCCGAGATTGTGGCACCGCAACGAATGTTGCGAAGCATCATCCGTGAAGAACTGCAAAACAGCGGAGCACAAGGAGCAGAGCAAATACAAGTTGTCGTTCCTGTCATCTTGGACGGCAGGGAAATTATGCGAGTGGTCACGCCTTATATCGACCGTGAACTCGGTCAACGGCGCATCGGAAAAATGAGGGCAAACGGCATAGGAGGGAGCGTCTTGTGATTACGTATGACGGGTTTGACCTTTCACCATATCTACTCGTTCGGGACATTGGACGCCCCTTAATGCCGCCGCAAGAAATCGCATCCATGTCTATCGCCGGAAGGCATGGCGCGTATTTCTTGGAGAAGCGGCATCAGTCGGTCGTCATTCCTGTCGAGGTGGTCATCTTTGAACACCTCGACATGTCATATTTTGAATTGAAACGTTTCTTGGCCGGAAAATTGAACAAGAGCGAGCCAAAGCCACTCATTTTCGATGATGAGCCAGACAAGTACATTAACGCCATCATCCAAGACCAAACGGAAATTGACGACTTGATTCGATCCGGTCAAGGGACGCTGAACTTTTTCTGCCCTGATCCGTTCTATTATGCAATTGAAGACGAAGTATTTGAGTTCAGCGGCGCGGGCGTGTATGTCGTGAACCGACAAAAGGGGAACGAGTATTCAGAGCCGTTGATTGAAATACAGGGAACATGCAGCGGCGGCTCAATTGGCGTGCGAACGCCGTTCACGTCCGTACGTTTTTCGGGAACGTTGCAACAGGGCGAAACGCTTGTGCTGGATAGCCAACTTGTCACGTCCTACATTGTCGATGGATACGGGAACAAGCGATCAGCGAATCAGCATTTAGACTCGATGGATTTTCCGTTTTTGGACATCGAGGAAAACGAGGTGGAGTTTTTCACAGAGGGAAATGCGACCATTCAGAAAGCGACCGTCTATGCTCGAAGCCGATGGATTTAGAAAAGAGGTGAAACCATGGCGCAAACTCCTTATCGCGACCTAACAAGCCAAGACATTTTGGCAGCTCATATTTCAGGCTTGCAACATGACATCAACAAAATGCAGGCGGTTTTGGAAATGCAGACGGCGCAAGAGACAGGGCACGTATTGACGCCTGTGGCCGATCAAGACGATCCGACTATCCGTTATCGCATTTATGAGGGAACGATTCGCAATTGGCTGGACAATCCGGCGCCTGTTATTTATCGAAACGGCGTCCAAGTTGACCCGAGCGAATACGAAATCAGTCCGGCGCACGGTGTTGTCGTCTTTCATGAGCAACAAAATTTGAACGATACGATTGCGGCGGATTTCACGTATATCACCAATGTTTCAGCATGGCGGCAAAGCATAGACGGGAGCATCGGAAGCATTCCATCGTTGCAACAGGCGGTGGATCAACATTCGCTGTTGCTTGCTAATAATCCGGCGGGAGTTGAGCCCTTTTATCCGTTGTCGGGAACGTATGTCAGCCATTTTCGGCGCGATTACAATCCGTTGAATGCAGACGGAACGGCGAACGTGAACAGCCACGTGCCCGCATTTCAGATATTGGTTTACGGCAACACGATTGACGCTTTTCCTTTTCCGTTGCCAACCAAAACCCGATTCAACAAGGCGGCGATGAAGCTCAATTCGGCCAGTACGGACGTACCACTGCGGATCGGCATTTACCGAGATAACGGCCTGCGGCCGAGCGAATTGCTCTTTCAAAGCCCTGTCATCACCATTCCGGCGGCCGGAGGGTGGGGCATGGTGGACATTGATTTGGAGTTAGAACCGGGGTTCTATTGGATTGCAAGGCACGATGGGGCAACAGCGTATTATGACGGACTGAACCAAGTCAGTGCCATTCCTATCGTAGGATTCGACGCCCAAACGTTCTTGCAAGATTTGTCCCCACGTCCAAACCCACATACAGTTTACGGCGGCTATCGGGCGACAAACATTCCTTTTGGGGATATGCCGTCAACGTTTCCGGCAAGCGGAGCGCTGTTTCAACGAAGTTCCTATTGCTCGCCTTGGCTAGTCGTGGCGTGAGGTGACGCCTATGCTGAAATACAATCAGTTGAGAGTCGGGCGGTATAACCTGCTTGGCAAGATTCGATACAACAGCCAACCGCCACAACGACAACAGCCCTTGTATAGCCGACTGTCTAACGCCTTGCTTGTCGTGTATGACCAAGAGGGGAAGCGACTTGGCGTATTGGAAAACGCTGATGACCCGATTTTGGAACAAGAGATTGGCAGTGTGGATACGCTGACGTTTTCCCTTCCATACAACGATCCAAAACGAGAGTACATTCAAAACGAAAACATCGTCGAAGTGGTCAATCAGCGTTATTTCATTCGCGATGTCTCAAAAGTGAGAGCCGGAGGGCGGCTCGAACTCGTTGTGTATTGCGAAGCGACGTGGTACGACTTGCAATATACCGAGCCGATGAAAGTGTGGAGTTGGCAGGACGCGACGCCGGAACAAATCATGGCGGATATTCTGGACGGGACGGGGTGGACAGTCGGGCGCGTAGAAGTGACAGAGCGCCGAAACCTTCAGTTGGAAGAAGGATTAACGAATCGGCTGAAAGCATTGAGAGAGCTTCCCAACGTCTTTACGGGCGAGTTGTGGTTCAACACAAGCAACAATACAGTCGATTTCTTGCGGCCGGAAGGAAGAGATTCCGGAGCATCTATCGTCTATCGGAAAAACATGAAGGAAATCGAAGTGAACTACAGTACGAAAAATCTTGTCACAAAGCTGTACTTGTACGGGAAGAACAATATGACGATTGAAGACGCTCATCCAGAAGGATTGCCCTATATTGAAAACTATCAATATACGACCAAGAGGAAAGTGCTTGTGGCAAAAGACGAGCGTTTCACCAACCCGTTCCACCTTTACGAGCGCGGTTTGTATGCCTTGAGCATCTTGTCGCGTCCGACTGCTTCATACGTGATGAAAGTCGCCGACTTGTCGAGACTGTCGGGGTTAAGCCATGAACAATTCGCCCTTGGCGATAACGTGTTTGTGTACGACAAAGAATTGGGCATCAACGAGAAGAAGCGCATTGTTCGTTGGAAGTACAACATCAAAAAGCCGTGGGAATCGGAAGTGGAGCTTGAACGTCCACAACCGACGCTGTCTGATTTGCTGTCGGGTGTTCAGGAAGCGGCACCCGTTTTGGAATCGGAGGATACGGTAGACAGACAGGATTTGCTGAACCTAAGCGTCTTTAACTACCTCATGAATTCCCGTGCTGATGACGGGTTCAACTATTGGACGAATAACGGGTGGGAGATTGATCCGGTCAACGGATACAGCGGCAATGCCTCGTTTAAGGCAACGGCCGAAGAAGGGAAAACCAAGACACTCAAGCAAATCGTTTACCCTTCCCATCGCGATTCGTATTCCATCAGCATGCGAGTGGCGGCGGAAAACTTGCAAGTCGGGAGGGGGCGCGTCGGTGTTTACATTCGCATCAAGTACGCGGACGGAACAGAAGACGAGCCAATTTGGCTGTCACTGGCCGGAGGTGAGACGATATGATGTTCCAATTACTCAATCAAGTTATCGAAGTGAAAAGCCCCGATCGGGGCGTTTCGGCGATTGAAATTGAGTTTGTCGTGGAGAATTGCCAATCGGGGCAGGTGAATGTCACCGACATCATGCTGCAAAGCGGTTCAATCGCGACTTTGTGGAAAGGGCATCCGTCGGAAACACGTTGGTCGCTAGACGGGTGATGGTATGAATAAAGGAGATTGGACGCGATTTCTCGCCACATTGACCAAATTTCAACGAAAAAAAGTGGATCATATCGAATTTGAGCTAGTCGCTGAAAACCTGCGGCGCGGAGCGATCCGCATCACTGACTTGCAATTGCAAGAAGGCGAACAGGCGACGGCTTCCATTCCGAACACGGCGGAATGGTTCCAACCTGCATACGGAACATTGGACGAAACATCAACGGCCGTTGGGGGAGACGTTTATTTAGGCGATCAGCCGCGAGTATTCGAGAATGTGAAAAATCGCTTCTACAACATTGTCGGGCGAGGACATGAAGCGATTATCGTGCCAAACGTGTACGAAACAGACTTCTCACGTCAACTGACGACTACTGTCGTGGACATCACGCTATACGCGAAAAACGACTTCGATTTGTTGCGGATTTCCACCAACTACGGAGACTATGTGGACGAATACGAGCGAGTATATCCCGACGAGCCGGAACATCCCTTAAATAAGCGATACAGCCGTGAATTTTTCTTTGAAGGCGGCGCGGCCGGAAGCGAAATTCGGTTGTGGGGCTCAAGGAACGAGGCGTCGATCAACGGCGTTCCGGCCAATCGGGCGAGCCGGAGCCTGCCTGTCGGCAACGGAACGCTCAAGATAAGGCGTCAATTGTTCATGGGCTTGCCTTATGGCTCGAACCGGATTCGCATCGAGTTTTACAAGCTAGTTAATGGGAAAATGCAAGACGTTGGCATTGGGTACTGGGGAGTTGTCGAACTCATTCAATGGCAGGAAGGGAAGTCCAAGCCATGATAAAGCTGTTATCTTGGTCGCTAAATGAGCCGTCAAACGCTGAATTTGAGCAATACGCGAAAGAAGTCTCAACAGGCTTATGGGAAATCATTGACCCGAACGCTTGGAAGAATTGGGGCGGCGATCAGCGCAACTTTTGGTACGCGTTTTTAGAACATCACGACAAAATACATGCGTTTGGTCTTCACGATTTCGGTGTATTAGCGGACGGTTCGATTTATCATTACAAGGCCGGAGAAGCGTATCCAGTCTTGACCGATGACGAGAGCGGCATTCGCTATTGGATGAGAGATTCGTTGCGATTTTTGGTGGATCACTACCCGAGTATCAAGTGGTCGTTACAAATGGTTTGTTTTAATGAAAGTCGGGTAGAGCCGATGTTAGATAACGTGAACAATGCACAAGACACGTTCATCCGACAACTGCGGAAAATCGCCGAACTCTACATGAACCGTTTCCCGAACCGCATCAAAGGGATTGAGATGGACTTTGAAAAAAGTTCGTCTCGAAGTCGCTCATATCAAGAAGCGGAAAAGTATCGCGATTTGCTTGTAAGGGTGAAAAACGAGGTTTGTATTCCGTTAGGGCTGGAATTGCGCGTGAACCTTCATGCGATGACGGGCGATTTTGAGCCGTATTGGTATCAATGGACAGACTATCGAACCGTTGCTAGCGGAAGGGATTTGAACGGAAATCAGGCTATCGACGAGTTTCAAATCATGTCCTATGATTTCTCGTCGGGCAATACTGCGCCTGGAGCATCTACCCCATTATGGTGGCTCGAACAGGTGTTAGATCATGTCCAAAATGTACTGCAACCAGAGAAGGTGTATGTCGGAACAGCCGCATATGGACGCCGTTGGCAGTTGAATGAGAAGCGGACAGGGACAATCGTCAGATATTGGCAAATTATACAATGGCAAAACGGATTGTTCAAGCATAACGCTGGCAGTAGAAACGAGAATGACGAATTTGTTTGGTATAATCAATCGTTCATTCCATATGCCGGATTCCATGATGAAGAATCATCCTACGAAAAGACGTATTTGCATGTGTATGACCGATTTGCGGTGCAGTTCGCAACGTTAAAGACGTTTAACGATCAAACCGTGATTTTCCGTGATACGTACAACGGACAGGACTACATCACAAGCTATTCGAAGCACCAAAGAGCGAAGTTCACGGGCATCAAGAAAATATTGAACGATGTGACGAGCCGGATGGGGAACACGCGAACAGGCACGACTTGGACGCCGCGTGATACACTGTCCGGCTATACATTTTACGGCTATTCAGCGCATTCGGCGGTCTACAACTACAACAAAGACCTGAACACATGCGAACCGGCAGAAGGAAACGAAGGGCAGGACGGGCGCTTGTACTACTCATTCACCCTGCCAGAAGCGGGAAGCTATCGACTGATCGCCGTTGTCTATTTCCCGTATTTAAACCCGCGGATTCCTATTAGCGTGAACGGACAGGGCTTTGTCATCGGGGAAAAAGGAAATCAGCCCGAATGGTATCCGTTTTACGTCAATCCCGACAGGCATTTCTACGACTGCGGTGTTTTTTCGTTTGGCACTTCAAACACGATTGAGGTTGGCATATGCGAAGACGATGCGCAAATTCTAGGGTTTATCGTTTGCGAGGCGTTTGAGCATGGCATGTCGGGCGGGGAAGTCGAGTATCGCGTCAATTTGCAGCCGACGTGGAAACGGGGAGAAGTGACAAACGGGATCGTTTCAAAAGTGCAGGCCTCCTTTCCGGCGAACATGACGATCACAGGCGAACTATTGCGCCGCCCTCCACGTCCGGCCATCATTTGGGAAGACCTGTTCGGACCACATGTCCGAAGCGGCATTACTGACTTGGCAAAGACGAGATACTACCTGCATGTCGATCCAAATTACATTCCGCCGGGCTCTAACCCCGACCCCGATTTACAACGATGTGTCGGCACTCCAGTGAGCAGGGGATACTCATTTGGAGCATGGCGCCCCTATGCGGCGACAAGCACCGAGGAAGCGCACGTATTCGCCGATACAAGGACACAGTCTATGCAATTGATCGTCAACCACCAATACGAGATGAACGCCCATATCGAAGCGGATTTGCGCGCTGACGTGAACGACAGAAACGCTGTGTACGGCATTCGCTTTTGCGCCGATCAAGCCGGACAAATTGGGCGAGGGTATGTCTTTGTTGCTGACCATCGAGCCGGACGGTTCTATTTGAAATACGAGAGCGGAGGAAGTTCCCAAGTGCTAGCGTCCGCACCTCTCACGTTGACGCTTGGACAACGCTACACATTCAAGGTTCGAGTGCACGGCAATCATATCAAGTGCATGGTCGGGAACACGGAAGTCATCGAATATCCGAGTACACAAACGTTTCCGGCGCCACCAAACAAGGGAGCGCACGGTGTATATGCGAGTGGTTGTCGCGTGAAGTGCTATCGACTGCAAATCGCCACAAATGATCGGTATGAGCCGATGGAGAAGGTAGCAGCGATCATCGACGGCGTGGAACATGTTGCACTTGAAGAAACGCGGCCGTACAGCTATGACGAGCTAGGCTATCTTGTATATTCGGGCTTTGACCCCGATGAAGGGTTAGGCATTAAGATTTCCAATGACTACGAAAACCTCCCGATTGTGACCGTGCCTTCTTGGCAAGGAGAGAAAACCATCCGTATTCGTATGGTCGATGCCGGTGTATGGCTGCGAAATTTCTATGTCGGCGATTCGGAAGGCTATTCGATTGCGTGGAACGGCGACCTTGAAAGTTTCATAAAAGCCGCCGAATACACCATGCGATACGGCTGTAAAGGCGTGGCGATGTGGACAATCGGGCAAGAAGACCCGCGGATATTCACTTATATCCCATGAAAGGGGGTGAAGCCATGGGTATTTCTCCACATGACGGAAACGGGGTGACGATTACGCTTCGAGAGATTTATGATTCGCTGAACGGAGTGTCATCTTCATTGGATCGATTGGAACAACGAATCATTCGTTTGGAAGAAAAAACGTCCGTAGCCAGTGAAGCCGACGAGCGAAGCCGGAATGCCTTGAAAATGGCCGAGGAAGCGTTTCAAAAGGCCAATGAAGCGCTTGTTCTTGTCAAAGAAAAGGAGATTGAGAGAAAAGAGTTCAAGAAAATGTGGATCAGCGCGATTCTGTCGGCCACGATTCCTTGGCTGTTGGGTTTCTTGTTCGCGCTTGTTTATCTTGTCCAGAAAGGAGGTGGGTCATGATGAAAGACTGGAAGAAAATCATCGGGTATTTCATCCCGATTGTCGCGCTTGTGATTGCGAACATCGCGAAGGTCGATGATCCAGAGCAAATCGAAGGGGCGCTTGAAATCATCGTTTCTGGCGTTTTTGGTTTGTTGGCGGCGATTGGCGTATACCAAAGCCATGACAAAAGTGACGAAAAATAAGTGAAAAATGGAGGGGTACTATGCCTTGCAGTGAAATGCCCAAACCGATGGTTGTATGTACTGATGCTAGCTATTATACTGAAAAAGCTACTTCGATTGATGTAACAGCGTATTACAGTGGTGGGGGAATCGGAGATCCGAACAGCGACGGATTTATCGCGCCAACTTGGGATTATGTCATGGCGCTTGAAATCTATGATGGTTATTGGAAGGCTGTTGAATTGCAAACAGGATATTTTAGGCATCAAACGCCAGTTAAAAAGTTCTATCTAGCTGGAAAGAAAGAAGGACGATACAGAGTCCGTATGTACTATCAAGCCAGAGAAAATGAAGAATATACAGGGGTGATAACAACATATTCTTTCATGGTGTATCGCTGATTATCAAATGAAGGGGCGTATGAATTGGCGCTCCTTCATTTGAAAGGAGTTGAAAAATTGGTTAAAATGGTAACGACACAATAAGGCCAAGGGGGAGGGTTTGAGTTGGGCAAATGGATCTCTGGAGCAGTCGCTGTTGTTTTATTAGGGATCGGTTTTTTTGTCCTAATGAGTGAAAAAGATGACGCCAAACCTGTAAGGGCACAGCAACAATCAGAGCAGGAACAAAAAGAATGGCTGGTTGTCGGAGTTGATCCAAACAATTCTCCAGAATATAAATCGAACGCAGAACTTTACTTCGCGCACCTTAACTCAGCTATTTTCGTGGACAAAGCAAACGTGAATAATGGGGGAACGAGTTTAACGAACGAGGATTATAGAGGAATTCTAAAAGAACTAAAGGGAAATTTAGACAGAATCAAATATAACGGAGAAGAAAAAAAGGATGAGCTAGAAAAAGCAAAAGAATTGGTGAATCAAGCGATTCAGAACGACGCGAAAAAAGGTGATAAAATTTTTGACGAGATTCACGAAGTTATTCACGACTTAGATTTACATTTCAACAAAACTCACTTTGCCGATGAAAAGCTAACCGAGAAAGCTGACAATTAACCAAGAACGAATGACGCCTGTAAAGGGGCGTTTTTTTTATTTGCTTTTATTCCAAACTAAAGAGGGAATTGATGTGACTGAATTGGTTCAAGTCAGAACGATGTATTACGAATCATGCATATACGGAAAGTTTTGGTTTTACTAAGAATGAGCCCTTTGGTAAGATAAACACAAAGAGCGAAACCAAAGGGAGGATTAACACGGTGAAAAAGGTTGGGCTCTTCTCCGTTTTGTGTGTAGTGATTTTTGCTGTCATGTGGTTCGGAAACGGAAAAGAGAGCAGGAACCCATCTCCGCCGAAAAACGACTCCGTGCAAGCGATGACTGTTCAAGAGGAGAGTGTTTCTGAAAGAGAAAAACAGGAGAAAGAAAAGTTTGTACTCGAAAAAAGTGAATTTGGAAGTGTAGAGGAATGGTTGAACCACACGAACAAGTCGCTTCACTCAAACGATTATGAGCCGTTTTCGAGTAGAGAATCGTTCATGATTCACATGGCATACTCAAGCTATACTTATGCAAGACACTTTTACTACCTTGAGGATGAGATTTGGATGAAAATGAAATTGAGTGAACTGATTAAGTTGTTTGGGAAAATGAGGAACGAAAGCGATTCGAGCAAATATGATGAATATATCAAACAGTTCGATGCGATCTATAACGAAATTCAAAAAGAACAGCGCCTGTAAAGGGCGCTTTTTTATTTGCTTTTACTACAAACCAAAGGAGGAATTGACATGGCTGACTTCATTCAAGTCATCGACCCCGGCCACGGCGGCCACGATCCGGGTGCGGTAGCGAACGGACTTCGTGAAAAGGATTTGACGCTGAAAATCGCGCTCTATACGAGAGACTACATTTATGAGCTATACGAAGGTGTCAAGGTCTATCTCACTCGCGACAAAGACGTTTTTGTCAGCTTGAGCGACCGCGCTGCTTTTGCCAACCGACTCAACGCGGATCACTTTTGTAGCATTCACATCAACGCAGGTGGCGGAGAGGGATTCGAGTCGTACATTTACAACGGCTCGTATCCGAGCAAGCCGAAAACGCAGGCATTGAGAAACGTTTTACACGATACCATTGTTGCCGAAACGAAATTTGTTAATCGCGGGAAGAAAGAGGCAAACCTTGCCGTTCTCCGCGAGACGAAGATGCCTGCCGTTCTGACCGAGAATGGGTTTATTGACAATAAGGATGATGCCGATTTTCTGAAGTCGGATGACAATCTGCGGAAGATCGCACTGGCGCATGCACACGGGCTGGCCAAAGCTCATGGGTGGAGAGCGAAGCCCACGTCAGAGGCAAAGCCTGCACCGAAGCCGTCGGACGGTGGGAAGGTATTCTACCGCGTGGTGGCAGGCAGTTTCGCGGATCGGGAAAATGCTGAAAAACGAGTAAGGGAGTTGAAAGAAAAAGGGCTTGATTCCTTTATTGATGTATACAGAGCCTAACTACTTTCAAACGGAAAGGAGGTGATTTATGATAAAGGTAAATACCAAATCTAGGAGGTTTTACAAATGAAACTGTACAAACCGATGATTGGTATGTTGGTCGCTGTCTTGTTGTCGGGGTGCTCTGATTCTCCGGAAAAAGAGTCGAAAGAACCAGACAAGCCTAAGGCAGAACAGACAGAACAAGAGCGAAACACGAAGCAGGATAGCCAAAGAGAAGAACAGAGCAAGGAGAAGGGGACTCGAAACGAAGAACAAAGCTCCAAACAGGAAGATAGGTCAGAGAACCAACAATCAAAAAATGCTGAGTACGAAGCTATTCGGTCATACGTTGGGCAAAAAGTGAACTGGAAGCCGGGTGTGAAAGAGAGCATTCAAAAGTTTGTCCGAGACCACCATCAATTTTATGAGGACACGCTAACCTACGGGAGAATCAAGAATGTCAATTGGGAGCAACAAAAGAAGCACGCTGATGCCTTGATTAAGGAAGCAAAAGCAATCATCCCCGAAATCACGGAACAGATCAAAACCATGGAACAGAACAACTTGCTGGATATAGTATCTATTGATGACGATCCGAGAGATTTGAAATTGGATTTTGAAGTTCTCGAGGTTGTTCTCGAAATTGCAACAAGCCAAAAAGATACAACCGGCCTGGTGTATGCACATCGGATTTTGCACGACTTGGATGTTGAGCTGAACGGAACTAAGACACACAAATTCGGGATGAGTTCATACCATCATGGCGGCGAAAATCGCCCAGCGCTATGGGAATATATCAAAAAAAATGGCAGGGAGAGACCACAATATTGGAATGAATAAAAAGCAAGAGGTGATGTGAAGTGAATTGCGTTACAATTTTTCTGCTGTTGTGATTATCTTATGTTACCCTATCTTCACTTAAATTACATAGTAGAAAATGTTTCTTTTTGATAAAATTGTATTGTATACCAATTGAAGAACAAACTTTAGGATTGCGCAGCTTATATTTTATAGAGTTGTCCTATCCACGACATTTACTAAATGCGGTTTGTCATTGCTCAATGACGAAAACAACGAAGATGACTCGCTCAGATGTATAGATCAGACAAGAAGTAGGGGGGAAAGGAATGTCTGCGTTAGATGAATTGATTAAGAATAATGAACCCGTGGTGCTAGATAAAATCTCAAGACATAAAAACGGCCCTTGCATGAGGATCTCCTTTAAAATGAAAGTGCGAACAAACATCCAAAAGGAGAAGTCCCATGCAAGAGCACTTTCATTTTACAATAGACCAAGCAAAAATTCAAAAGCAATATGCCGCGATCTTATTCTTTGTATCAGAACAATTGCCTTGTATCCAGATGTATTTACAACGTCGAAATTGTCATTTGTTGAAGCAAGAGGATGAGGTCATCATCGCCATTCACATTCTTGGAAAATTGCTGGGGTTTACTTCGGAACGGGCTTGGCATCGATTTGTCATTGGAAACCTGTTCACAAAGGAAATGTTCCCAGAGCGCTCTCGATACAACCGTCGATGCCGGTCGTTGCGTTGGGCGATCAAATGGATTCGTCACCAACTCGCCAAACGTGGACAACATCACGCTTATGCGGTGGTGGATAGCTTACCCATTGAACTCTGCCACCACGCACGAATGTATCGCGTCAAACGATTTCAAGGAATCGCAGATATTGGGTATTGTGCATCCAAAAAGATGGCTTACTATGGATTTAAGCTTCATCTTCAGATTACCGACCAAGCGCTTCCGATGGGATATGTCCTGACCGAAGCATCCTGCCACGACCGGACAGCTGCGGAAACCGTGATGGCCCAACTTCCTCATCCGTATACACTTGGCGACAAAGGATATGTGAGCCAAGCCTTGCAAAAGAAACTATACGATGAATACAAAATCGCTTTTTGGACGCCTGCTCGGAAAAATCAACGAGTTGCGCAATCAAAAAAATGGAAACAATGGATGAAGCAAAAACGCAAAATCGTCGAAACTGCGTTCTCGGTTTTAGTGGATTCATTTCGGATTACGGAAATTCGTGCCAATTCGGTTTCTGGATTTGAAACAACGCTTGATGGCATTTTATTGGCCCATTCTCTCGTTGTTCTTGGGCTAGTGGAGCGTTGACGCTCAACTAGCACCACGGGTATATTTATATAAAGTTTTGACCTATGTCCAAATTGTAATAAGGTTAATCTCTGCTTTCATTATAAGTTCCTTCTTCTTAATTTCTCTTTTGTAGTTCGTAATACTAGAAGTTATTTTTATTATACCATTCATTAGCCTTTTTAAGAATTTCATTAATAAAGTCAGCCTTGCGCTCTGAGTATTCTAATAAATTGTTTACACCTTCGGATATTATCATCTTTTTCAACTCTGAATATCTCATTGCTTCATCTTTATTACTGCGCAAAAAGTCACGTAGAAGAATATTATTGTTCCAAATCAAGTTCCCGAATTGGGTAATGTGTACATTATATGCCTTGGGAAATCTCTTCCGAAAATAAATCCTTCCACTTACTCCTGCTTCACCAAGATATTCGTAGCCTAATTCTATGACTTTACAAATCTGAGATTTCTCCAGGGGCAAAGACTTTACACCTATCATAATGTCAACTATCGGTTTTGCCCAAATTCCAGGAATAGATGTGCTTCCTATATGTTCAATACCTAAAACCGCATCACCAAGAGCATTGCATAATTGTTCTTTTTCATATTCATACTGTCCGGCCCATTCAGGGTTATATTCCTCAATATAAATTTTCTCATTTATTTCCATTGGTACACCGCCTTCAAACACAGTGCTTCACCTCCGCCTTCATTTCATTCTAATATTACTTCTTTCTTGCCGACACAAGCAGCATCATTGGCCGGCGCAGTTCATCCAACATTCCAGGTACTGTATTAAGCATATTTTCTGCTGGCTTTGGTTCAACAACTCCTGTTATTTCAAATCCTAATTTTATGAGGCTGTTTAAGTATGTAGTAAGTGTCCGGTGATATTTAATAACTTCCTCACCTAGAAATTTAGCATTACGAATACCTTCCGTGAAATAATGGTCAACTGGCCAATGCAGAATATTACCTTTACCATCATAATACCAATCCTGAGGGCCTTGTGCTGTAAAAATGGGATGCTCTACAGAAAATACAAAATCTCCACCTTTTGAAAGACATTTATATACTCTGACTAATACATCCTCAAAGGATTTAACATAGTGAAGAGCCAGGGAACTGATAACAACATCAAAGGATTCTTCAGGAAAGTCTATGTCCTCTATTGGCATACAGATATACTCGATATTCCCATATTTTGTTTTACTCTTTGCTTCACTTAACATCTTTTGTGAAATATCAATTCCAATTACTGACCTGGCACCGTTCTCTACAGCATAGCGACAATGCCATCCAAACCCGCAGCCTAAATCCAAAACCCTTTTATCTTTGAAGTTAGGCATCATCTTTTTTAGTTCATGCCACTCCCCCGCACCTTCAAGACCATTTTTTGAACGGTTCATGTTGCTATATTTATTGAAAAAGACATCATCATCGTATTTGTTTTGTTTCATTATAATTACCCCTTTCTATTTGTCATAAATCCAGCAATAGTTAAAACAGTTATATATACAAATGCTAATTCGAACTATATACCTATCTTTTTTCTCACTCTATCGCCCCTAATAGCATCTTCCAGCCACTGCCTATAAAATAGATTGAAAATGCTACAATAAATATGCCTAACAATATAATTATCCATCGATATAGGGTATCACTTATCAGTTTCTTTCCTCTGGAAAATGCCGTGGATATTGCTGTATACCATACAAAGTCCGATAGGATATGCCCTATGAAAAAGAACAAAACACCAATTAACCCTGAAGTATAAGACTGGCGTATTGATTCCATACCTGTTGACGCCCACCAGAGAATAAAATACGGATTGGTAGCACTTACAAGCGCTCCCGCTAATGCAAGATTCCTCACTCCGGCACTATTCCCTGCTCTTTGGCTCTCCAAAGAAACTGATTTATTAATACCAGATTTTATCATTCCATAGCCCATCCATGCAAGAAAAGCACCGCCAAAAAATCCAATAAATCCTGCAACTGTCGGATTAGAAAAGAAATCTTTAAGCCCGAATGTCATGATGACAATTAATATAAATTCCAGTATTCCATGCCCTAATACTGTCAAAGGGCCTGCTGTCCACCCCTTTTTAAGACTGCCGTCAATTGTAACCCCCAACATAGGCCCAGGCATCATTGCTCCTGAAAAGCCTATTAAAAAAGCGCTGATGAAGATTCCCCACAAAACCATGTTAATTAACCCCTCATATTATCAAAATACTTTACTATCAAAATCGGCTCTATTTTTAGGGTACCGTCAAGAATTTTGTGTAATGTAAGATAGATAGGGTATCTCTGAAATAGATTTGGAATAGAGGGGGGCTGGTTCCCCCCCAGGGGACTGAATATTCAGTCTCTTGAGGGGGAAAGGGAGAATCCCCTCATCTCATCTATTTACATTATTTGGTTAATGATAACGTTCTTCAAACATTCGCTCGAGGGCTTCCTGCGCTTCGGCAAATCCTCGCAACTTTCGCCCTGCCCATTTCTCGTTAAAGTCCTGTATCGTCAAATATACGACTTTTTCAGCGGCTTCTAAACTGCTCAAACTGTTCATCGGTTTTAGGCGTTTCCGAATCTCCTTGATCGTTCGTTCGATGGCATTGGTCGTATAAATCACACTTCGAATACTGCTTGGATAGTCCATAAAGGTGAGAAGGACATCCAACTCATTTGCCCAAGATTGGACTTCCCTTGGGTATTTGTGAGACCATTTGGATTGAAACTGTTGAAACATCTCCAATGCGATTTCTTTATTCGGAGAACGATAAATGAGTTTCAGGTCCTCCGCCATTTCGAATTGATCTTTTTTCCGAACACGGCTGAGGGTGTTGCGGACTTTGTGCACGACACAGCGCTGCACATCGGCTTTCGGATACACCGCCTTAAAGGCTTCCTCCAACCCCGGAAGGCCATCGAAGACGCCAAGAAGCACTTCCTTGACGCCTCTTTTGTAGAGCTGTTGGAGAATCTCCTGCCATACATAGGCGCTTTCTTGTCCTCCTACGAAGAAATCAAGAATTTCACGATACCCTTCTTCGTTCACCCCCAATACCACATAAATAACTTCTTTCTCTACCGTATCCCGGCGAAGTTTCACGTACAAGCCGTCCAAATATAAGACCGAATAACGCTGGTGTAGTGGACGAGCGTGCCATTTCTCGATGTCTTCCTTCACGACATCGGTAATCCGGCTGATCGTCGCAGGAGAATAGGTGCTTCCTAGAATTCGTTCGATAAACTTGCCAATTTCACGCGTGCTCATGCCACTTTGGTACATCCTAATGATTGCTTCCTCCAGCCAGCCCGTGTGCCGTTGGTAAGGGGCAAACAACTGTGTTTGAAATTCCCCGTTTCGGTCTCTTGGAACCAAAAGACCCTCAATCCGGCCATATTGTGTATCTAGATTTCGCTGATAGTAGCCGTTTCTCATATTCGGCGTTCCAGCCTGTTCGATTTCGAGGAAATTTTTGATTTCTTCCCGCATAATCAGTTCTAATTTTTCTTTTACAAACTGACGAATGGCATTTTCCAGTTGATTTGCCCAGTCGACATTCGGTATACTTCTTTTAGACATAGGTAGGGTACTCCTTTCTCTGGAATGTGTTGTGGTCCAAATCAGAGAATACCCTACCTTTTTTCTTTTGTTCTAGCAAAATGCTTTACACAAAATTTTATACATCATCGCACATGTTGGCGGTGAAGATGAGTTTGACGGAGAAACGAAAGAATACGAAGTTGAATTGAAATTGAAGTAATGAAGCCTACTCACTTTGAGTAGGCTCCTTTTTTATCCATATCTCCTCAAGCGGTCTCTTCAGTTCTGTACAGATCGCATAGGCCAGATGGAACGAAATGTTGGAAAGAGAAAAGGCGGATCGCTCCGCCTTTTTTGCACGGGATAGCAGCCGAAAATAATTTTGCACAAATTTTGCACGGCAAGGAATTTGAAAGACTATAAACTTTGAAAAATCAAGGTTTAGAGGATGATGGTTTTACTCCCACCATCGGCATCGAAAAAACAAGGACAAGGGATTTCACTTTTGTGAAATCCCTTCAGACTGTTGACAAAATGGGTTTCAGACGAATGTCTGAAACCCATTTTGTTCCATAAATAGACTATGTTTTCAAAAAAAGTGGGTAGGATGGGAAGCCATGCAAAGGAAAAGAAAGGGCGGTGCTTCGCCTTCCATAGGTAATTCGCCAGTTTTTTTAAATTCATGGCAGCACAAACAAGCATCGCCTGCGCCTCATTTTTTTCCAATCCCCGGTAATGCGTCCAGCGCAGACCATGCTTCTCTTTCATATCGGCGAAATCCCGTTCAATCGTCTCTTTTCGGAGGGCATAGAGTTCCCGGTATTCCGGAACATACCGCAAATGCTCTGCTTCTTCATAGTAGTCCTGCCATACGTGGCGAGTGACTACTTTGGTGTAGCTCTTGCTTTGCGTGCACTGATGAAGATACGGACAGCTTCGGCACACCGCCGGGTCCGATTTGTATTCCCGGTACCCTTCCCGATTCGTAGTAGAGTAAGATAGAACTTGATCATTGGGGCATAGATAACAATCAAAATATTCGTCATACACAAAATCTGATTTCCGAAAGAATCCATCTTTTGTTTTCGGGCGAGTGTACGGCCAAATCGGCTTTACCCCTTGTTCGAGTAAATACTTGGCAATGGCAGGAGTTTTATATCCTGCGTCTACACACACGGCTTCCGGACATGATTGGATTTCCCGTTTCACTCGTTCGAACAGCACAAAAAACGCTTGACTGTCATGGACGTTGGCTGCCGTCACGTAGGTCTGTAGAATCCATCCGTTGCGATCACAAGCTGTATGATACGAATAGGCAAACACTCGCTCCCGTTCATTTTTCACCAACAGTCCGCTCTCCGGATCCGTTTTGCTTACTTTTACTTCCCGTTTTTTTTTTTCTCAGATGGCAACGGCGATTTTCCATGAGCGATCCGATCCCGTTCGATTTCTTTTTCGAGTTCCTGTTGGTAGGCTTTGGCTTCGACTTCTGCCATTTCCGTTGTAAACTTCTTTTTATTGGCGCTTGCTTTGACATGAGTGGAGTCTACGTACAAGACACTCGAATCTACCAATCCGTGTTCAAAGGCTTCTTTTAAAATCCGTGAAAAAATTTGATGGAATACATCCGTTCCAGCGAAACGACGCGCATAGTTTTTACTTGGCGTCGAGTGATGAGGAACGGGATCATGAAGACTAAGTCCTAAAAACCAACGGTAGGCGACGTTGGTTCGGATTTGTTCGACGGTTTCACGCATGGAGCGAATCCCAAATACATACTGAATCAAATACATTTTAAACAACATCACTGGATCAATGCTCGGACGTCCATGATCAGGAGAGTAGAGATCTTTCACCACATCATAGATAAAAGAAAAATCAATGGCCGCATCCAGCTTTCTTACCAAGTGATCCTCTGGAACCAGATCATCCAGTTTCACCGTGGTTTCGGTATAGCGCCCATCTTCTTGGTGTGGCCGAAGCATCGTTCCTTTCCTCCATTTCTCCCTCGTCTTACCTTCATAATAAAACAGCTTGTCGACTTTGTCGACAAGCTGAAGGGATTTCACTTTTGTGAAATCCCTTGTTTTTTATTTACCGAATACGATTTGAGAAAAG
Organism: Geobacillus sp. FSL K6-3411; assembly: GCF_037965715.1. Taxonomy (NCBI): domain Bacteria; kingdom Bacillati; phylum Bacillota; class Bacilli; order Caryophanales; family Anoxybacillaceae; genus Geobacillus; species Geobacillus sp. FSL K6-3411. The sequence goes on along the minus strand of NZ_CP150187.1, from coordinate 2,968,299 downwards.
AACATCTTGAGAAAAGAACATCGTGTTCGGTGAGGTGAAATGGCAGAAAAAGAGCAAGAGAGGGAAAAGAGGAGAGCGAATTCATGACGAGTGATTGCTATGATAACACAGAAATGATTTCTTACTCTAAATACTCGTCACTTAGCTCGGGATTTAAATATCTTGCCATTCCTGTTTTCACCCGTTTTAATCCAAGTTTTCGATAAAATTCTTCATTTCCAGTGGTTGAGATTAAATGTACACAAGAAACATGACTGAGCTGATCCAATAAAAACTCCATGATTTTTTTCGCTATCCCTTGCTTTTGAAAATCTCGATGGACCACAACATCATAGATTGCTGCATTAAAAACCCCATCTGAAATCGCTCTTCCAAATCCAATAATCCGACCATTGATAGTAGCCAATGCGATCACATTACTTGCTTCAAAAACTTGCTTAATGATCTTGGTTGTATGCTTTGTCCAACCGACAGAACTATACACTTCTCTCATTTCATTAAGATTGGCATGAGAAAAATCACTATGTATTTTGATGTCCATCCTATCCTCCTACTGAGTCGTTGCATTAGTAAACTACTTTTATAGTAAACTACTTTTATCTATTCTGCAAGTGATTCAACCATCCTTTTTTGAACATTCCCGTCTGTTCATCAAACGAGAAAATCAACAGCATCTCAGCTTCAATGATACAATCATTTTGTTTCTCTACGGCTGCGTGGTTTCATTATCGAGGGGCATCCCTATATATGGGCTTGACTCTCACGATCGACATCGAAAGTAGAGGAAAGCCTTGATGATGAACGCATTGTTGATTTTTTCTAGGAATTCATTTCATAAAAATAAAGACGTAATTTCAATGTTCTTTTAATCAAAAAATTGCATATGGTGCATTTCACTTTTGTAATAAGATAATCGGTCATTTAGCGTGCCTGTATGAAATTCGAATTTATGTCCATCCGGATCTGTAAAATAAACGGAACGTTTGTCTCTTTCATCCCTTTCTCTACCTGGAAGAATATTGACGCCCAACTCTTTCAATTTTTCCACGACATGATCAAAGTCTTCTTCCTTTACAGAGAAAGCGATATGGGTGTATGAATGCTGGATGTCGTTGCGTGGAATATCTTGTTGAACATTTAAAGCTAACCAGATTCCGTTTAAGTCAAAGTAAGCCAAATTTCTCCCTTTGACTAATAGCTTTGCTCCGAACACGTTTTGATAAAAATGAATGGATTTCTCTAGATCAGATACAGAGAACGTCAAATGATTAATCCCTCCGATTCGCAATCGTCCTACCTCCCGTCTTAATGGTTTTTCTTCGTACTTTTTATGATTACGCTAAACGATGGAACATTTTCCTGCCTGTGGGAACGATAAAATGAAGAGGCTGACTCAAAAGGTCGTTAAACCGACCTTTTGGGGACAGCCTCTGTTTCTTTTCTTTACTATTTGGTTATTTATTCCTTTTTTGAAACGAGAATTTCTCCTTATTTCTGAATTTTATCCTGTTTTTTCTTTGTTGGATCGGTTGTGGCCGCCCACTTTCTCAAATTGTGAGCAGCACAAATAAGCCCCCATTCCAAGGTAATTTTTGGGAGCCCTCTTAACAAAAAGCGCTGAAATTGCTGGTTGTGCTTGATTTGCCCAAACACCGGCTCGTTTTCGATTTGTCGTTTTCGGTACGTCGCCGCCCCTTCTTCCGTGGACAGCCGTTTACGGATCTCTTGCCGTTGTTGTTGATTTCTCAAGGAAACGCGGATGGTTTTCGTGTCTTTGCCTTTGGCGCATGTCGCCTGAAACGGGCATCCGGCACAAGCCGTACAACGATACGTCCGTTTGACGGTAACGTACCCGTTGTCGGTCGTTTCCTTCCGTTCATACACAAACACCAACCGTTCCCCTTTGACGCAAATCCACTCATCCAGCTCCTCATCATACGTCATGTTCTCGATTCGGCCGATCTCCTTCGCCCACGCTTTCGTTTGTTCCCGATCCAACGTGTTGTACTTGATCAGGGCGACTATCTCCTTTTTCTCACAGTACGTGTAGTTCTCCTCACTCCCATAGGCGGAATCCGCAATGGCTTGTTTAGGCATTGGACGCCCATAGGCGGCCAATTGCTCCAAATGCGGAATGAAACATCCGGCATCCCCTGCCCGTTGATGCACGCTAAATCCAGTGATGAATTGGTTCTCTGTCCCAATCTGCACATTGTACCCCGGTTTGAGCTGGCCGTTTTTCATATGGTCGTCCTTCATCCGCATAAACGTGGCATCCGGATCCGTTTTCGAAAAACTGTTCCGTTCGCCTAATCTTTCTTTGTATTCTTCATATTTTTTCTTACGGGGGAGAAGATCTTGTTCCAATTGCCGTTTGGCTTTCTTTAACGTACGATTCTTCGGCTCTTTCTTTAGGCGCTCTTCCACTTGTTCGATGACGGCTTCGATCCTTTCGGACGTGATCGGTGAAGCTTCCAGCTTTTCTTGAAAATCCCCCTCTTGTTCCGCCTCTTCATCTTCTTTCGTCACCTGTTCGATCGAGGCAACGATTTTCCGGAATTTCTCCTCCAGTTTCTGATCGTACTTTTCCGTTGATTTGCGCCAAACGAATGTATATCGGTTGGCATTGGCTTCGATTTTCGTTCCATCCAGAAAATAATCCTCTAACTTGACCAGCCCTTCTTGACGCAGAAGATCGACAATGGAGAAAAACGTTTCGTAAATGATGTCCTTCATCCGTTCCGACCGAAATCGGTTGATCGTGCGAAAATCCGGTGTTTGATGGCCGGATAGCCACATAAAGTAAATGTTTTCTTTCAACTGCTTGGCGATTTGGCGAGAGGAGTAGATCCGATTGGCGTAGGCATACAGGATGACTTTCAACATCATTTTCGGATGATAGGCTGGACGCCCTCCGCCAAGATAGAGGGAAACGAACAGAGCCGGATCCATTTTTTCCACTGCCAGATCCACAATCCGGCAAAGATGATGTTTGGGAATGAAAATTTCAAGATCCATTGGCAAAATGAGTTGATCTCGGTTATAATAAATGTACATAAGAAAACCGTCCTTTCTTTGGTAGGGTTGTGGTGACTCTATTATACCAAAAGAGGAACGGTTTTCTTCTTTTTTATCCAAAAAAGTGTCCCAAAAGCGAACGCTATGCGAACACTTTTGGGACATCCTCTTTTCTTTTCAACGAATGCACCCGTTAGACCATGATGATTAAAGCGGTGGATTGTCCACACCGAAATGAACCCAATCTTCTTTGGATGGACCATAAACTCCAAAAGGTTTGAGTCCCGCTTGACGCATAAGAACAGTCACTTGGCCACGATGATGAATGATGTGCTTGATTAGCCCCATTAAGATTTGAGCATTGGTTTCTTGCCTTCCGAATGCATTTTGCACTTCCTTCAACGATTCGTCTGTCCATTGTTGTTCAATGACTTTGGCCGCATAGGAACTTACCTTTTGAAAGGTTTCTGCTATTTCTTTGGCTGAAGTTGGAACGTTTTCTGCATTTTCTACTTTATCGATCTTCAACCCGAAATGGGCTAAATATTCCGGGATGTTTGTTGTAAAATGCCACACAATCCTTCCTAACGTACGACCTTCTGGGTAAACTTTTTGGTTTAACGCTTCATCGGTCAAACCATCCAAAACCTTTTGAGTTAGGCTTGCTTCCCAATTCCATTCCCTAATGAAATCTGCGACTGTGACATACATATACAATACCTCCAAACCATGGATCATGTATTTCCTCATAGCAATACTCGTTTTTTATCTGTATGGGAGCGGTTGTCGATTGACTTGAACGAGTCACAAAACACTTTACTTTTGTAGCCTTATTGGGTATTTGTTTTATAATGGATTGTAACAAATTTACTCTTCATTAATACTACAAGAAGGGATGAGCAAATGGCAAGAATTCATGCATCCACTTTCGGGAATACACCGTTTCAGAAGCGTTTAGGACATAACAAAGAAGTGATGGAGGGGTGGGCACATTTAGGAGAAGTATGGGAAAAAGACGGGCTGCTATCAGCCGAATGAAAAGAACATTAGCGCAAGGGAATGGTTGTGAATATTGCAAAGCCAAAGGAAAAACCTGAACCTCATTCATTTAATGAAAAAATCGCTGTTGCCGTAGGATTTGTGGAGGTCTTTTTAAAACAGATATCCCGGATTCTGCTTTTGACCTATTGAGGGAATCCTTTTCCGAAGGAGAAATCAGTGAGCTTTGCGCGTTTATTATCTTTACGACGGCTCAACAGTATTTTGGTGCCATAATGAAGTTAGAAGCGCCGGAAACAGGGAATGAAATCGCACTTTCTATCCAACGATCTGGAAAATCAATCTTTTTCATATCTTGACCTTTACGTGGGAGAGAGAGCCTGCGGACGCTCACTCTGCGATTTATGGTTGGCTACAAGCAGGTGAATAGTGAAACGAGGAGGGGAAATGATGCAATATACCATTACGCCAATCGCATTTGTGAGAAACAACCGCAAAGATGTCGAAGATGATTATTGGGGGAATGTGATTTCAATCATTGAATTAGTAGATGAAATCGATGATTCCGCTTTACAAGGGATCAGTGAGTTTTCGCATTTAGATATTATTTTTTATTTTGACCGAGTGACAGATGACACCATTCACTATGGAGCAAGGCATCCAAGAAATCGTAAAGAATATCCGAAGGTCGGAATTTTTGCTCAAAGGGGCAAACATCGACCGAATAAATTAGGGTTAACAACGGTTGAATTGTTAGAACATCAAGGGCGGACATTGAAAGTAAGAGGATTAGATGCCATAGATGGTACGCCGATTATTGATATTAAACCGGTTATGAAGGAGTTCTTACCTAAAGGCGAAGTAAGGCAGCCTGCTTGGTCGGTCTCATTAATGGAACGATACTGGGATTCCTGTGATTGAATGAACGACGTACTTGATTTCAGTTGATTATGGCGTAAACATAACGGGATGCTATCATAAATAAGCTTTCCTTCCATCTTGTTTATGTCACACACCCAATTCGGGAACAATAAAAAAATTGAAAAACCGTCTTATGTAAGACGGTTCTCCAAAGATTCGATGGCCAGTTTTAACGCCATTAAGCGACGCTCATTTAATGTTTTTTGCGAACTTCCTTCCTTTGCTTTGGCTATTTGTGTTTCGATCGGCGGAATGAGACCTTGTAGAACATCTTTAGAAGTCAATATGATTTCTTCGTCATAGCAAAACTCTTCCCCATACCAAGTATTTTTTAGGCTTTCTAAACCAATTTTGACTGCGTTTCGTCTTTTTTCCACAAGAGCGGTGTTTGCACCTTTTTCTGTCATGCTTTGAAAAGCATTGGAAAGCTTATGAAAAGTGGACTCTAAGGATTGAATGGACAATTCTTGGATTTCTTGGCTAACCGTCTTCATGTACAGACCTCACTTTTCGTTGTGAATCATGCAACAGTGATATTGAGTCATACAGTTCGAATTTGGCCCAATCACCATTCAACCAAATGGCAACATGATCTTATATGATATTATTTCACGAGTGTTGATTATCCAAAATTAGACATACGCCTTCCATAAATTTGGGCATACTCAAACAAAGCAGCGGCCATCCCGGATTTCCAATCGAGAGGAAGCTGCCCAGAGAAAAAACGGCGAACGAACGAAATGAAGGAAAGAGAGACGTTCGTCTGTTTTTTGGTTTGATCATACAGCCATCGCAGCAACACATACGCGATGAACGCCGCAAACAGTTGGTTGTATACCGCATTTTCCGTCGTGCCAAACAAGGTCGGGACATTCAGATATTGCTTCACCCAACGGAAAAAGACCTCAACAGTCCAACGTTGTTGGTACATGTCGGCAATGGTTTCCGCAGACGCATGGAAGAGGTTCGTCACGACCCGAATGTCGCGGCCATTCGCATCTCGAAAGATCACCACCCGGTGACGCTTGGTGGAGCGGCATTGTTTCGTCCCCAACTGGCACGTGAAGTCGGCTTGAACCGATGAGGATGTGCTGGAAAGGCGTTTCAAGCTTTTTTTCTGATGAAGTTCGATGTTGTCCTTCATCCGAATGACAAAGAGCTGATGCTGCTCCACAAATCGATCGAGGCGTTCGATTTTGAAATACGCCCGGTCTTCCACCAGCACTTGTTGAGCGTTCGTCAACTGTTCTCCCACCGGGCCATCATGACGCAGTCCGATGGTTTCCACCACGTCTGCCGGCAACGAGGATTCCGGCGAATACGCGACGTGCAGCTTCACTCCGGCGCGTTCGCCGTGATACGGCGCCCATGGCAGGCGGTTTTTCCCGACCGTGACGGTCGTCGAATCCACCACCCGAAGCGGTTTGGGAAACCGAAGCGAGCGGCGGGTTTGGCGGTTGCACTTGGAAATGATCAACGCCAACAAGCGTTTCATGATGTCATAGGGAACTTCTTTCGCTTTCTTGGATACAGTTGAATAATGGAATCGCGGCAATCCATACAGAGGCCCCACATCGGCTCCGTGGCGAAAGCTTTTCCATTGATGCATGGCGGCCAGCAGGAAGAAGTGAATCAACTCGCGCAACGTAAAGGTTCGAGACGAATCACGATACCCAACCGCTTCGGCAATCAGTTGAATCTCTTCATCCGAAACAAGTTTTTGCATCAAATTCGGGAGTGTGGTATGCTTGTTCATAGAGAGCACCTCCTGGGTTTGTTTGTGTCGCTACTCACATTCTACAGGAAAGGTGCTCTTTTTTCTATACCCTTTGGATTTTATTGGATAATCAACACGCCTGATATTATTTGCTTTTAACCATTCTTCCAGCAGCTTACTTCCGACGTCATAAGATAACTCATCTGCTTCGACTGTGAAAATTTTGTAACCATATTTTTCATGGAGGTCATACTGATCTAATATTCTTTTCACGACTGTAGTACCCTGTTCATGATCGAGAAAAACTACCCATTGATTTGTATGCTCAAGTTTATAGGCAACTGCTTCTACATCAACATTGTTCTCATAATATCCTAAATGAAGATGCTGATTGGGATCAAATTTCACGTTGATTCACTCCTTAGTATTGATGACCATATGAAGCCATGTTTTTTATGTTAGGAGCTACTTGAGCATGTCTATAGAGGCAATTGGATGCGGCTTTTACCAAACATTGGAGCGACTGCTGGCGCCCGAAACAACGCCGCTTCCGCGTTCATGTAGGGGGAAGCGGTGTTCGGTCTTTCCACACCTTGGTGTGACGAGCACAAGCTCGCTTCCGGCAGTCGTCTATAATGTTTGGTTACATTCAAATGAATAATTCCATTTCACTGTTTTTAAAGGTAAATCCCATTTTTGTATATAACGGCTTCCCATCTTCCGTGGCATGCAGCCAAATTCGTTTGACTCCGATTGTTTTACATTCCTCAATGCAACGTTCCAACAGCGTTCTGGCCAATCCTTTTCTCCGATACGGAGGGATCGTATACACGTTCAGTATATACGCTTCGAGTCCTTTTAGATTTTGCAAAGAAGGGGGCCGTTTGAATAAGACGATGCCACTGACACTGACTATGCGATGATTGGATAAAGCGACAAAGGAAATAAATTCATGGTTTGAAAGGGCTTCTTCTAAATATTGTTTTGTTGCGGTTGTGACAAGCGTTTCCTCTTGTTCCGACTGTATTTTTCCTAACTCCTTAAGAAATTCCAAGCGCAATCGAGTCAGATCTTCGATGTCTTGAATGGTGGCTTGGCGAATTTCAAACGGCACATTCACGTCGAGCACTCCTTTCGTTTTGCGCCAGATGGTCAAAGACTTGGGTTGACGCCAGCGTTTCTGTTTCTTTCGTTCAATAGGAAAGATGATAGAAACCTAGGTGTGGCACGAATCTGGGACCCGAGCTTGCATGGAAAGACTCTCATTCAATCAATTCCTTCTCTTTTCGACAGCAGCCTTTTGAATCCCTGCCTTGGAGGGACATTGCATCATCCTTTGAGGAGGCTAGTGACAATCGCTGCTTCTTGGTACGATTGATTTTGGAGAAGTTCAACCATTAAGGTTTATCTATTAGAAGAATGCTTTTTCAATCATCACCCTTTAGGGGAAAGATGAGATCAAGGAGGAGTTACATGAAGTTTTTTCACGATATGAATGAGGACAACGAGTATTCGGCAAGCCTTGTTTGCTACACCATATTCAACATCATCACTTTGGGAAAGATAAGGTTTTTGCGCACGAAAGTAGCGGAACAGAAAAGAAAGTTACAAGAAGCCAAAAGACTTCGTTAAAATTTTAAGATGTATGATTCGGGACCGGATCTTTTCATCATCAACGGTGATGCAGACACCGTTGATCATAGCCTGTCAGGAGCATTTGGGGAAACCGGTCCTTCTTTCCGCTCAATTGATTCCATGGTGCAGGAGCTTTGTCAGTATGTGATAAGGCCATCCACGTTGGCGGGAGGGGTAGAAGAAACGGAAAAATCGAGACAAATGCAGGCTGTTGGTGCAGCCAAACAGTGCGGTTGAAACGTTCGGCTAACAGGTGATTAGGAAACTTTTACAAAAGTATATGTTACATCCTGTTGAAATAAGTTGAAAACGAACAAATAGTAAGAAAAAAAATGAAACCATATGATGGATAAAACGTATATAATAATGAAGGAATGGTTTCTAAAATATTCAAATAGGAGTGTTGACATTGAATCATAAAACTGCGGGTTTGGTTTTCGTGACAGTTGGTTTCATTTTCTTGATGCTATCATTAACTCTTACGTTGCCTACCCCTATATGGAGTGTATTGCTTGGTATAAGTATTATCTCAAACATGACAGGAACGGCAATTTTGGTGCGTTTTATAAAACAATCTCAGCGTGTATGAATCTTATTCGCTACCTTGTTTTTTAACTGCAAATCGGGATTTATTTGACAAGCACGTAGGCAGTTCTGTGGGAATTGTTTTGTGAGATTTAGAGGAACGAAAATAGATGAATGATCACTTTGTACATAAAGAAGGAGACGTTTTCAACGCTTAGTGAGAGGCATTATCAACTTCTTTATGTAAGAAAGAGGGTTCATTGGATCATGTGGTGGAAATAAATTAATCATTGTGTAAATTATCACTTTATTTTGGAATAAAAGAGGCATTTTTTTGCACAATTCTTCAGAAAGCCCTCTCCCCTTTTCTGAAAGAATGTGCTAAATTTTTTGTGAATTATTTCGGAAGAGAAAATCCATCGGTTCATAGGAGGGGGAGGAGGACGTGATTCAATTTCATGACTTTGACATTGACGTCCAAACGTATGCAGAGCGTGGAAAAGAAAACGACTTCCCTCTTCTGAAAAAGTGTCCGCATTGCCGGGCCAAGCGCCCGTTGCACCGCCACGGTTACTATGAGCGAAACGCATTGACCCCACATGGTGATTATCGCATTTGGATTGTCCGGTATCGCTGTCGGGAATGCTTGAAGACGGTGAGTGTGCTGCCTTCCTTTCTCCTCCCGTATTTTCAGTATACGTTGTCCGCCATATGGCAAGTCGTGAAAGAGCAGTTGGGATTGACCGAGGGGACGAACCGGGCTCCGTTTCTCCCGACAAAGGACGGCATCATCTTTTATGTCCGGCGGTTCTGCCGAAACCTATCAAGCCTTCACAGCTTTTTTGCGAGGCGGTGGAGGATCATAGGCCCTATCGTGAAAAAAGAAAAGGAACGGGCTTCCTGGTGGATCCGGACGTTGGAGAAACACGGTCTCTATTCGGTCATCAGAGACATGTGGGAGGACGGATTCCGACACCCTTTTGCGAATCAAATGGGATCCTGATTTTACATACATATCCTAAATTGGAAATAGTTGAGGTTCCCACAAACCTTTCCTATCGACGGAGAAAAAGCGATCCGGTACGATAAGGGCAGACGGACCGGAACGGTCCTGATTCCAAGTGAGACAAGGAGGAGATTCGAATGGATGAGTCGATGAGACACGACATTGCCCTGTTTCGGTACGGGCTAATCGCTCCGTTGGTGAATGGGCAGGTGGAACCGAAGACGTATCTGAAAGAGGTGAGCGAGCGAGTGCACCATGTTCCCCACCAGGGCGACAAACGAATCGCAGCCAAGACGATCCTCGATTGGTGCACCCGATACAAAAAAGGGGGCTTTGACGCCTTAAAGCCGAAGCGCCGTTCGGACCGCGGCCACTCAAGGCGTCTGTCGCCCGATGATGAGGATCATATTTTAGCCCTAAGAAAAGAACATCCCACCATGCCCGTGACGGTGTTCTACGAACACCTGATCGAGCAGGGGGAAATCCCAGAAAATCATACCTCTTACTTTACTATATACCGATTGTTGAAAAAACACAACCTTGTCGGGAAAGAAATCTTGCCCATGCCGGAGCGAAAGCGCTTTGCGTATGACCAGATCAATGAGCTTTGGCAAGGGGACTTATCCCATGGACCAACGATTCGAGTCAATGGGAAAGCCCAGAAAACGTTTTTGATCGCCTATATCGATGACTGCTCGCGGTTTGTGCCGTACGCGCAGTTTTTCCCTTCGGAGAAGTTTGACGGGCTGCGGATCGTCACGAAGGAAGCGGTGCTTCGTTGCGGGAAGCCGAAGCGCATTTACTCGGACAACGGGAAAATTTATCGATCCGAGGTGCTGCAGTATGCGTGCGCCGAGATGGGAATTACGCTCATCCACACCCAGCCGTATGACCCGCAAAGCAAAGGGAAAATCGAACGGTTCTTCCGCACCGTACAGACGCGGTTTTATCCGCTGCTGGAGTTGGATCCCCCGAAGTCGCTCGAAGAGCTGAACGAGCGCTTTTGGAGGTGGCTTGAAGAGGAGTATCATCGAAAACCGCACGCCTCGCTGGACGGAAAAACGCCGCATGAGGTGTTTCAATCGCAAGTGCATCTCGTGTCGTTCATCGAAGATAGCGATTGGCTGGATGCGATTTTTCTGAAGCGGGAGCACCGCAAGGTCAAAGCCGATGGAACGATCACCTTGAACAAGCAGCTGTATGAAGTGCCGCCCCGGTTCATTGGGCAATCGATTGAACTCCGCTATGACGAACGGGGCGTCTATGTGTACGAAGATGGAAGGAAGGTGGCGGAGGCCGTTCGGGTTCGTTTGGAGGACAACGCCTATGTAAAACGCCATCGGTCCCCGTTTGCGGCGATTCCGGCGAAGGAGGGAGAACACGGTGTATAAATCGTTTTACTCCCTTTCGCGGGAGCCGTTTGCGAAAGAAACAGACCCGTCCGAGGCGTATCAAGGGGCGCCGTTTCAGGAAGCGTTGCGGGCGCTGGAGTACGTGAAACGAACCCGGGGGATCGGGCTGTTAATCGGAGAGCCAGGGGCGGGCAAGACGTTCGCCCTTCGGGCGCTGAAAGAGTCATTGAATCCATCATTGTATCATGTCGTCTACTTTCCGTTATCCACCGGAGGCGTGATGGATTTTTACCGTGGTTTGGCCTTGGGATTAGGAGAGGAACCGAAGTACCGCAAGGTAGACCTCTTCCGCCAAATCCAGCAGGCGATCGAGCGATTGTATCATGAACGGCGGATCACGCCGGTGTTCATTTTGGACGAGATGCATTTAGCGAAGGATGCATTTTTACAGGACATCGCGATCTTGTTCAACTTTGAGATGGATTCGACCAACCCATTTGTCTTGATTTTGGCCGGGCTGCCCCATTTACAGGGGAAGCTGCGGCTCAATCAGCACCGCCCTCTCGACCAGCGGATCATCATGCGATACCGGATGGGGCCGCTGGAGAAGGAAGAGGTGGCGGGCTACATCAAGCATCGGATGAAACAGGCCGGGGCGAAGCACCCGATCTTCACCCCATCGGCGTTAGAGGCGATTGCCCTGCAGTCGCGGGGATGGCCTCGGGTGATCAACACGTTGGCCACGACGTGCCTGTTATACGGGTATCAGCTGAAAAAGGACGCCATTGACGAAGAAGTGGTGCGCATGGCCGCAGAGGAAATGGGGTATTAGCATGAAAGGGGCCGAATCGGCCTCTTTTGTGCTTTTTCTTTTCCATCGGTCCATCAGGCGCGCTGGAAATCTTCATCTGAAAGAGCGTGCAAACGTTCCGAAAGAATGTGCAAAATCCGGAACAATCCGCAAAAATTTTGCACATTATTTCCGAATCCGCCTGAAATAATTTGAAAAAGGGATTCTGAAATAATGTGCTAGTTTACAATTGTACTGAAACAAAAGCTTATTCCACCCATGAGGGATTCGCTCAATAAATAGATAACAGTAACAGAAGACAGGGAGAAATGTGATGTCAGGGATAAAAGTAGAAAAATTAAATGATAAGTTAGTGATTAGTTGGTTGCTATCAAAAATAGAAGTACCCATTTCTGATATTGTAAAAGTAACATTTGACGATACTTATGGCGGGGAGGAGAAAACAGCTATTCGAATTGGCACACCATATGGAGCAACGGATAGACTGGTCATTTTAACACATTCCAACACCTATATTTTATTTACGACAGATGCCATCTCCATTAAAAATAAAATCTTCTCATTTATAAACGAACAACTCCAACAGAAATAAAACTCCATTTCATGATAAGGGGGAGGGATTGAGTTTTAAGAAATCGTTGCGGATTGACCCCCTAAATTTGGACACATCCTATCTTATTTTAGGTTATTCTCAAAATTTCTCGTTTTTTCTTGGCAAGAAGACAAAATCCTCTTGCCTTATACGCGAACTTCTTTGATGATTAACGATTCCGTTTGCGCTTTTTTGTGAAATTCATGCGGTGGAAGATCAAGAATACTCGAATGAATCCTTCGCTCGTTATAAAATTTCATGTACTCCATCACGGCTTGATAAGCTTCTTCATAGCTGTCAAACGCCATTCTTCCTAGACATTCCTCCTCCAGTAAACGATGAAACGCTTCCATATGCGCATTCATATTCGGCGTCCGTGGTGGAATCCGTTCATGTTCGATTCCAAATCGCTCACAGGCAGCTTCAAAGGCATGAGAAATAAATTGCGGGCCGTTGTCTGTCCGAATCACAGGTTTATTTGCCTGTTCAAATTGCTGACGCTTGAATAACGCTCTTTGAAGCGTCTTTACGGCATCGCTTCCTGAACAACTCAACCCAATATGGTAATCAATTACCGAACGGTCATACACATCGATGAGCGACAAAACAAAGAAAAAGCGTTCTTCTCCTTCGATATATCCGTATTTCACGTCCATTTCCCATAACTGATTCGAGCCTGTAATAATGCGATTTCAAGCGAGTTTCTTCGGATATGGAATCCGTTTCTCTCGCTGCGGACGTAGTAAGTCCATCGCTTTACACAATCGATATACTTTTTTCTTACTGATCACAAGCTGATGGTCTCTTCTTAACTGAATGGTCAGCTTTCGATATCCGTAGGCAAATCCTTCTCCCATCACAAGCTCAGAGAGCCATTCTTGGATTTGTTCGTCTGACACTTTTTCGCCAGTTGCCGTTAGAGAGTAGCCGGGTGTTGGACGTCCCCCACCTACTGTTTTCTTCTCGACTTTTCCGTTCTGCTGATAATAGTAGGTTGAGCGATTGATTTCTAGAATCTCCAATACTTTTGTAATCGGATATCTTTTCTTGATCCACTGCTCAGCCCGAGTTCGACAGTGACTAGGCAAACAAATCGCCTCCCAGCCCTTGATACAGAAGGGCTGAGAGGCAATTGGGCATACTTCTAGCGTGTATCTAGGAGCGAGGATGAATGTCTAGGATCTTCAGAGGAGGCTCCAGCCCTAGAGCCACAGAGGTTTTCCTTTGTTTGGTCGTGATCTTTGTACACTGATAGAGGTCACGATATTTTGAAGAAAAATGTCCTAACGTGGAGCGCTGACATTTGTCTCTTACTTTCGGCCACGATTTTACTCTCGATTCGGATCAAGAGGAGGATTAGACCGTGGAGAAGCACGTGAGCATAGATGCAATCCTCCAATTGATGGTACATTGACAGTAACCACGGTTACCCATCGAATGTACATGTCTATATTATAAACAAAAAAACTTTATATTAAAAGGATTAAATTATAAAGCGTGTGCCTATGAAATTCGGCGTTTTTTCCTAGGTTAACCACCGCTAAACCCTTGATATAACGGCATTTCTGGCATTTTCATTTGCCTAAAATGGGCCTCAAACTGTCGAACTCGGGGCTCAGCTACTTCCAATTTTTCAGTAAGTGAGGGTTCTTCTTTTTTATCAAATCACGCAAAATCGCGATTTCTAAATCTTTTTCCCCTAATAGCTTCTTGAGCTGCTCGTTTTCTTCCTCCAGCCGTTTGATTTCAGCTGAAGAGGGAGAGGAAACCATTTCTTGTCCTAGTTTTCCTTCTTCATATGCCTTCACCCATCTTTGCACAAGATTCGGGCTAAGCTCGTATCTTCTAGCTACCAATGCTTTATTTCCGACTTCTAATGCTTCTTTCACCACTTGTAGCTTAAATTCCTTCGAATGTTTTCTTCGTTTCATGTAATATCAAAAGCCCCCTTCATTTGGTCACTTCGATTATAAAAAACACCTTATCGAGTGTCCAAATTCATTAGGGGGCTAATGAGGTTGAAAACGATGAGATAAATGAAACAATTAAATGCATGTAGATCGTGCAAAAATGCCCTAGGGTTATTTAAATGATTCAAGTAGCGGAAGCATTACTTCAAGAAGCAGGGAGTAATGCTTTTTTTGTTGAAGTAGAAAGCGGTTTAGTGGGAAAACTCCTCTATATTTTTGCAAGAAAGCCGCTATTTATCATGTGCCCATATGGAAACGGAAAAGGGGCGGCCAACATGGAGCTAGAACCAGTGCGAACACCTGATGGAAAAGAAGAGGTTGTCATTCGTCTAGCTGATCCAGATGAGGCTCATCTCATCCATCAGATCACGATGGCTGCGTTCGCCGAATATGAGCATGATCGTGTTCCCTCTGCAGCTTTGAACGAAACCGTCGAGTTCATTAGAGAGCGATTAGAGGACGGGGATGAACAGGCTCTTCTTTGTATTCAGAGCGGCCGGCCGATTGGAACGGTGCGGTTTCAAATGGATGAACATTCGCTTTCGTTTTTCCGTCTTGCCGCCTGTCCCAAGGAGCAGGGGAAAGGGAGAGCCAAAGCCATGTTAGCCTTTCTTGAAAGGTATGCAAAAGAAAACGGGAAGAAGGAAATATGGTGCAACGTCCGGCGGTCGGTCGCACGCAATATCCGGCTGTATCAATCGGTAGGGTATGCCCTCGTTCAAGAACAAACGGTTATCAGCGCTAATGGAGTGCCGGTAAAGGTCGTGATGATGAAAAAAGAGATAACGGGCGTGGAAGCATGAGAGGAAGAGATGTGTTCCGTTGAGGCGGGAATTGGGGGGACAACGGTTGTTCATCGGTCGAACCGTCTTCTAAAGCGAAAGAAAGGGCGGGGATGCATTCGTTGTTCGCCCATATCGTTCCACATCGAAAAATAGCGAAAGTGAATGGAATGGACGGTGCAGGAGATGGCGACCGAAGCCTCCGTTATTTGAATGGATGAGGCCGGGAAGGCGTCTAGCGCTTCCCGGCCGATGAAGGAGCGGTTATTTGCGCACGGCGTGGAGGTAATGAGTATGTTCAAACGCCGCTAGGTCATCATTGCGATTGGAGAAAAATTGTGTTTGGATTTGTTGTGGCGATACGTGTTCGAAAATCAGGAGATGGTCGTACTGTAGCTGTTGTTCCAATTCCTTGATTGAATACGCCGCTTTCATCGGCTCACCGCTTTGTTGGGCAAGAGCAAGCGTGTTTTGCACCCGCTTGACGGGGGAGGTAAACAGCTGCTCATCCGCAAAATCAAACACGATGGAGCTGCCTTCTGTCATCAATGGAGCGAGTTGGTGCAAAAGGCGATAGAAGTGCTCTTTTTCCAGATAATACGAGACGCCAAGCAGACTGAATACGGTTTTTTCACTTGGGCGAAAGCCGGCTGCGAGCAATCGGGGGGCTACGTCATCTTTGGTAAAATCAGCGGCGACCAGTTGCAAGCAGTTCGGCATCTTCCAGTTGGCCATGTGGATGCGTTCGCGCTTGAATTGCTGCGTGTTGGGGTGGTCGACTTCGAATATCGTCAGGCCGCTGTTTGGATGGCGGAAGGCGAACGTATCCAGCCCTGCTCCTAAAATGACATATTGCGTCGCGCCAAGTCGCTTTTCGTGGTGGATGATCCGTTCGATATAGGCAGCGCGAGCGATTGGAGTCGGAGCGAGCTGCGTTTGGACGATCCATTTCACTTTCTCTTCGTCCGATGAGAACGCATCAAGCCGCTCGGGGGCAAAAAATCCCAAGCCGTTGGCGAGAAAGGTTTGGATTTGTTTGTATTCTTCGTCTGTGATCAGCTGTCTGGCCATATCGTCACGAAAAATGACAGGCGTGTCGTGTTCCGTATGATAGGCGCGGACGAAACAGGACATCAATGCGGTCATGCTCGGTTCATTTGGTTTCATCGCAATGGCTCCTTTGCGAGACTATTGAAAATCATCTTCTGGCCGTAGGCGAAAAACTGCTCTTTCGTCTTGCTGAGTGTCGGCAGCAAAAACGCTCCTTTTGTTTCGACAAGGTCAAACAGCGCATGTAGTTGTGCAGAAAACACGTACACGGTCATCATGACGTCCGCCGTTTCGCGGACAACGCCTTCTGCGATGCCTTGCTCAATCCAGCGGGCGAGGGCGTCATTGATGGCCGTTCCTAAAGAGAAAATGGTTTCCATGGTTGGCGTTACTGTCTCAAGCGCTTTCGGTTGAAACTGATGGACGGCGCGCGCCGAAACGGGACAATGTTCGTAGTAAGCGCGCATCGCTTTACAAATGTGTTCGTACTTAGCCAAAAACGGCTGCTCGGCTTGCACGATGTCGGTTAGGCGATCACGCAACTGTTCGAGACCATTCGCGACGATGTAGTACAAAATCTCCTCCTTTGTGTCAAAGTAGCGGTACACCGTGCGGCGGCTGTATCCCGACGCTGCGCAAATGTCGCTGATTGACGTGCCGTCAAACCCGCGTTCGAGAAACAACCGCTCAGCGGCTTGGGCAATCGTTTGTTTGTGCACAGCAGCAATATGTTCTTTCATAGTGGATACCCCTAGTATCAAAAGTATACTATGAGTATACTTTTTGTTTTTCTGTTCGTCAAGTGGTTGCTTTATTGACAAACGGGCCATCCAAACAATGGCGGATGATGAAAGGATTAGGGTGGTGGTTCGTAGAGCATACCGAAAATGGATGTTTCGACTTTCATCCGGCGAATCACTAAGAATATATCGGGGCTTTTGGTGAAGGTACAAGGGTTTGACGGCAATACACGAACCATGAGAAAGAAGAGATTTTCTTTTGCGTGCAGGATATGGCCCTCGTGCTTACGAATCTATACGGATGAACATCAAGCAAGGAGGATAGCCATGGGGAGCATTCAACCAAGGCGGTTGATGACGGCAAGCGGCCGGCCGATTGTCGTACGGACGGCATCACCTGAGGATGCCGAGCGTGTCGTTGCGTTTGTGAAGGCGGTGGCGGCGGAAGCGCCGTATTTGCTGACGACGGAGGCAGAAGTGGTGACTACGAGCGAGCGGCAAAAACAATGGCTGCAACAAATTATGGATGATCCGGGAAAGTTGGCGATTGTCGCCGAGCATGACGGGGAAATAATCGGGCTTTTAGATTTTCATAACGGCCATAAGCAGCGAACCAGACACCAAGGGTCCTTCGGCATGAGCGTGAAAAGCGATTTTCGGGGCCAAGGGGTCGGCAAGGCGCTACTTGCGGCGCTTCTTGATTGGGCAACGGAACATCCGTTCATTGAGAAAGTGTGCCTCGAGGTTGTGGCTGACAATACGAATGCGCTTCGCTTGTATCAAACGTTTGGGTTTGTCGAAGAAGGGGTGAAGAAAAACGCCGTCAAAATCGATGACAACACGTACTGGGATTTGATCGTGATGGCCCGCTTTGTCAAATAGGTTTGGCGGGGAGTGTGTTGAAGTGGATGGGTGTCCACTTCATTTTTTTCTATTTCGAAAATATCGCTTTTTTTGATTGACGATGAAAGGCAGATCTTTTACTGTAATTTTGAAAGGACAGTGAAAGAAAGCTGTTTTTGTTGAGCGAGCGGTCATGGCAGGAAAAAAAGATTTTCGCTTTGGGAAGGAATGCTGTCCAACCGGGCGCTCTCCATCACCGGCTTTTTCGAAGGCCGGTGGAAATCGGGGGATCTTGGAATCATGGGTTTTGGAAAACAACCCGCTTTTGTCACTGTATCGGTGGTGAAGCTACCAACCTTTTGTGACATTGCACGAAAACGGTGCTGCGGTCCGTGGACGACCGTTTGCTAGCTTGGTCAGGGGGGAGACGTGTGTTAGGCATTACAAGCTATGGGATGTATTTGCTGGCGTCGATTTTGATGCATGCCACTCCGGGAGTGGATACGATGTATATTATGGGGCGCAGTGTGGCGCAAGGGAGAAAAGCGGGCGTGTATTCGGTGTTGGGCATTTCGACAGGAGTGTTCGTTCATACGCTGCTTGCTGCGTTTGGCTTAGCCGTGATTTTGCAGCAGTCGGTTGTCTTATTTACGGCTGTGAAAATCGCTGGTGCGGCGTATTTGGTGTATCTTGGCATCAAAATGATGCGGCAGCCGGCGCCGCCAGCGCTGGAGTCTGAGGAATTGGCGCCGACGAAGCTGAAAAAGATTTATTGGCAAGGCGTGACGACCAATGTGATGAATCCGAAAGTGGCGTTGTTTTTCCTTTCCTTTTTGCCGCAATTCATTCAAACGGATCAGCCATACGGCCCGCTTCCGTTTTTGTTGCTTGGTTTGTCGTTCGTTGTGACGAGCACGATGTGGGGGCTTGGCGTCGTCTATGTTGCTGCGCTAGCAACGAAACGGGTGCGCCAAAACGCCAAAATGGCGCTTCTCATCAATCGATTGACGGGGATTGTGTTTGTTGGGCTTGGTGTGAAGCTGTTGCAGACGAAAGCATGATGAGCGGGCTTGCCAAAACAGCCCGCTCGCTTTGTTTGCCCCCTACGACCGCTCGCTGAAGGCGATTTGGATGCCGATGACGGCAAAGAGGACGCCTTTTAGCCAATGGATCCGCCGAGCGATTCGTTCGTTCGACAACAGCCAATGGCGCAGTTTTTCCGCACCGATGCTCACTAAGGTGAAGACAACGAGCGCTTGAGCGAGAAAGATGACGCCTAACACCAGCATTTGCCGCGGGATTTGGCCCGCTGACGGATGGACGAATTGTGGCAATAGCGCCAAAAAGAAGAGGGACACTTTCGGATTGAGCACGTTCATAAAAATGCCTTTTTTGTACAGTGACATCAAGGCTAGCCGCTCTTGACGCTCGAGCGCCAAGCCGGCGTCTTTTTCGTTGAACGCTTGCCATGCCAAGTAAAGCAAATAAGCGGCGCCTGCGTATTTGACGATGGCAAACGCCAAGGCCGATTGGTAAATGACGGCCGAGACGCCGAGCACCGCCGCGCTAATATGGACGACAAGCCCTGTACAAAGCCCGAGCGCGGTGGCGATACCCGCGTTTTTGCCTTGAGATAGGCTTTGGGCGATGACGAATAAAATATCTGGGCCTGGGGCGAGCGTCAGCACAACAGCGACACTTAAAAACGATAAAGCTGTATCCATTTCCATCGAACACACCTCTTTGGTTGTTGATCATGACGATGATTCCTAAGGTTCGCCATGCTCCCGTTGAATTCCTTTTTTCTCGCTAAAAATGGATTCATTTCCCTTCCTGTTTGACAAACACACTAGGCTCGCTTGAAAATAAAGGTGTGGCCATGGTTTGCGAGAGGTGAGGCGTATGGATTCGCGGCTTGTTTCAGCCATCAGCCAAGTGGTGAACGAATTGTTTCCCGTTGAAGCATCGCTTGCCATTTCGGATGACCGGCGGTACATTTACTACCAGCCGAGCAGACAAATTGATTTGAAAATCCGTCCAGGGGATGAAATTAAGCCGGATTCGGTGACATACAAAGCGTTGGTAATCCGCCGGAAGATTGAGGAACAAAAGGATAGCCGGGTGTTTGGCGTTCCGTATTTCGGCGTGTCGGTTCCGATTTTAGAAGACGGCGTGCCAAAAGGGTGTGTGACTGCTGTTTGGCCGAAAAGGCCGCTTCTGGCGACATCGTATTTGACTGTACGGACGATGGATCGGTGGATTCCGATTCCGTTTGAAGCGGTTGTGTATTTGGAGGCGCAAAACCGAAAGACATTTGTGAAAGCGATGCATGCCGAAGGGTATCATAAATACAATTTGACCGAATTGGAGTTTTCGCTTCCCGGCCATCGGTTTGTCCGCTGCCACCGGTCGTATATTGTCAATGTCGATTCTATCGCGGAAATTCACCCGGATTCACACTCCACGTTTTTGCTTGTGATGAAAGATGGCTCCAAAGTGCCTGTCAGCCAAACGTATGCGAGCCATTTTCGAAGATTGCTCGGCTTTTGATGAAACCGCCGATACGGGCGGCTATTTTTTTTGGTAACGAGACAGGTTGTCGAAAATCGCTGCGTCGTGGCCATGTTGATTCTCGAAACCTTCAAACATCCTCATGTCTGGATGAGAGAAAGGTTTTTTGTCATTAAACCGCCATCGTTTTAGGCGCAAATTGAGCAAGGCGCTCGTCACCATAGAATGAATTTTTCTGTGTTATGTAGGAAAAATGCTGCTTGAATGCAAAAGAAAGCCCTTTTACTCCCATTCGAATGATTTTCCCCTTGCCGGTCGCTATAATGAGAGAAAAAAGAAAAAGGGGGAAGTCGCTGTGGAGCAACGCATTTTCGAACGGATCGGCCATCGAGCGTTGAGGGAGAGGATTGTGACAGCGGAAACAGCGGTCTCGTGGATTCATGACGGCATGACGCTTGGATTAAGCGGTTTTACCCGTGCAGGTGATGCCAAAGCGGTGCCGATGGCACTCATAGAGAAAGCGAAGCAGCAGCCGCTGAAAGTTGACGTCTATACAGGGGCTTCGCTCGGTTCGGATATTGATAAGCTGATGGCGGAAGCGGGGATTATTCGGAAACGGTTACCGTTTCAAGCTGACGCGACGATGCGCCGGAAAATCAATGAAAGGGAGCTGCTGTTTGTTGACCAGCATTTGTCGCATACGGCGGAGCTAGTCCGTTCGGATGTATTGAAACCAATTGATTACGCGATTGTGGAAGCGGTTTCGATCACCGAAGACGGAATGATCATCCCAACGACTTCTGTCGGCAATTCGTCCGTTTTTGTTAACAAAGCAAGAAGAGTGATCATTGAATTAAACATGGCTCAGCCGAAAGCGCTGTATGGGTTTCATGACATTTATGAAGTTGGAAAGCAAGGAGAGCGCGCCCCGATTCCGCTGACCAAAGTGGATGAACGGATTGGAACGATTGGCATTCCGGTAGACATCGCCAAAATCGCCGGCATTGTCATTACGAGCCAAACGGATTCGCCATCAACCATTGTACCGCCTGATCAGGAAACGGCGGCGATCGCCAATCATTTAATCGATTTTCTTCGCGCCGAAGTGGCAGCGGGACGGTTGTCGGAGCGGTTGGCACCGATTCAAGCGGGAATCGGTTCGGTCGCGAATGCGGTTCTTTACGGCTTATTAGATTCTGAATTTTATGACTTGGAAGTGTATTCGGAAGTATTGCAGGACGCCATGTTCGATTTGATTGATGCAGGGAAGGTACGGTTCGCTTCCGGTTGTTCGATGACGTTGTCAGAAAGCAAGATGGAACAAGTGTATACAAATTTGGAAGCGTATCAAGGAAAACTCGTTTTGCGACCGCAAGAGATTTCAAACCACCCGGAAATCATCCGTCGTCTCGGTCTCATTTCGATCAATACGGCACTTGAAGCCGACATTTACGGAAATGTCAACTCGACGCACGTCCGCGGCACCCAGATGATGAACGGGATCGGCGGCTCGGGTGACTTTGCGCGCCATGCGCGTCTGACGATTTTTGTTACGAAATCAAGTGCTAAGCAAGGGGCGATTTCGAGCATCGTTCCATTCGTATCGCATGTGGACCATACCGAGCATGATGTCGACGTAATTATCACCGAGTACGGATACGCCGACTTGCGCGGGCTGGCTCCTGTGGAACGCGCTCCGTTGATCATTGAACGTTGCGCCCATCCGGACTACCGCCAGCCGCTGCGCGATTACTTCAACGAAGCGCTTAAGCGCGGCGGCCATACGCCGCACGTCTTGGAAAAAGCGCTCTCGTGGCATATTCGTTATGAGCAATACGGAACGATGCGGGAAGAACAATATGAGCTGCAACGGTAAAACCGTACAAGGTAAACGAAGGAGGGCTTTTTCATCTGCTTTGCCTTGTGTGAGATCGAAAGAGCAACGGCTGATCCAAAGGAGGATCCTGAGCTTCAAGAGCAAGAAGAGATTATCTAATGGAAATGTTGTACTTGTGTATAAATGATGAAAAGGATGCCCCATTTCCTTTGAGACACCCTCCTTACGTTTTTGACCGCCCGTGCCAGTTTGATATGGGCGGTCTTTATGGTTGTGACGCCTTTCTTTTCTCTAAAAACGCTTTGCCATAGCTGCCGTGGTCATGAAGTATGGCGTGTTCCACTTGAATGGTGGCGTGCTCGATGCCGTATTTTTCCTTCAGCATTTCATTCACCGCCAAAATGACACAAAGCGGCTGGATGTGCTCATTGACAAACACATGGGCCGACAGCGAATAATGGTCGGTCGAGATGGCCCATAAATGCATGTCATGCACGTCTTCGACCCCTTCGATGTTCCGTATATCGGCGCGGATTTGTTCGAGGTCGAATTCATCCGGCACGGCTTCCATCAGAATGAGATACGATTCGCGCATAATTTTCGCCCCGCCGGTGAAAATGATGGCGGCGATCACGAGACTGATGATCGGGTCGAAAATCGTCCAACCGGTGAAATAAATGAGCAGCGCTGAGATGATGACGCCGATGGAGCTGATTAAGTCGCCGATAAAGTGCCAAAGGGCGCTTTGGACGTTTAAATTATCTTCTTCTTTTGTGCTCCGGCTTAAGACGATGGTCAACGTTAAGTTGACGATAAGACCGATCGCGGCAATGCCGAGCATGAGGCGAAACTGGATCGGTTCTGGATGAAGAAACCGCTCAATGCCTTCCCATAAAATCCACACCGCAATGACTGCCAACGTCAATCCATTTAAAAACGATGCAATGATTTCAAACCGCAAAAACCCGAACGTAAAGCGGCGGTTTGGCGGGCGTGTCGCCATGTAAAGGGCGACCATGCTCAGGCCGAGCGCTAAGACATCGGAAGCCATATGGGCCGAATCAGACAACAAAGCGAGCGAGTTCGAGAGCACCCCACCGATGATTTCAACAACCGTGAAAAAGACGGTGAGCACGAGTGTAATCCAAAGCGCCTTTTTCGACTGGGTTTGTGTTTTCACGTGTGGAAGATGATGAAAATCGTATGCTCCAGGAGACATAATACACCTCTTTTTTATAATAATTATTAATTTATATCTATTATAATATAAAAAGTGCTAGGTGTGCAAAAAATTTATCGACAAATCCCACAATTTTTGATGGATTTTGTCAAAAAATATAGATAATTTTTTCGAGGAATGCAACGGTGAAGTGGCGAATAAGGAATAATGTGTGGCCATCATCTTGCTTTGGAAAGGATGCGATACGGTTTGATTGCGGCGAATCCGACGGATTTGGAAGTGTATTTGTTTCATGAAGGCCGCTTGTATAAAAGTTACGAGCTGTTTGGCGCCCATGTGATTAATGAGGGCGGGAAGGTCGGCACCCGTTTTTGTGTTTGGGCGCCGCACGCGCGCGAGGTGCGTCTTGTCGGCAGTTTCAACGATTGGGACGGGACGGATTTTCGCCTTGAGAAAGTGAATGATGAAGGGGTATGGACGATTGTTGTCCCCGAAAACTTGGAAGGGCATTTATATAAGTATGAGATTGTTACGCCGGACGGACAGGTGCTGTTCAAAGCCGACCCGTACGCTTTTTACTCCGAATTGCGTCCTCATACCGCCTCGATTGCCTACGATCTGAAAGGATACCAGTGGAACGATCAATCTTGGAAGCGGAAGAAGCGACGAAAACGGATTTATGATCAGCCCATGGTGATTTATGAACTCCATTTCGGTTCGTGGAAGAAAAAAGATGGGCGTTTTTATACGTACCGTGAGATGGCCGATGAACTGATCCCGTATGTGCTCGATCATGGGTTTACGCACATTGAGTTGCTTCCTCTTGTCGAGCATCCGCTCGACCGCTCGTGGGGCTATCAAGGAACAGGGTATTATGCGGTAACGAGTCGCTATGGTACGCCACACGACTTCATGTACTTCGTCGACCGTTGCCATCAGGCGGGAATCGGGGTCATTATGGACTGGGTGCCGGGGCATTTTTGCAAGGACGCCCATGGGTTATATATGTTTGATGGCGCCCCGACGTATGAATACGCGAATGAAAAAGACCGAGAAAATTACGTTTGGGGGACGGCCAATTTTGATTTAGGCAAGCCGGAAGTGCGCAGTTTTCTCATCTCGAACGCATTGTTTTGGCTCGAGTATTACCATATCGACGGGTTCCGGGTCGATGCGGTTGCCAATATGCTTTATTGGCCGAACAATGACAGGCTGTACGAGAACCCGTATGCGGTCGAGTTTTTGCGCAAGTTAAACGAAGCGGTGTTTGCCTATGATCCGAATGTGCTGATGATTGCGGAAGATTCGACTGACTGGCCGAAGGTGACCGCGCCGACGTATGAAGGCGGACTCGGCTTTAATTATAAATGGAACATGGGCTGGATGAACGACATGCTGAAGTACATGGAAACACCGCCGTATGAGCGGAGGCATGTGCATAACCAAGTAACGTTCTCCCTCCTTTATGCGTATTCGGAAAATTTCATTTTGCCGTTTTCCCACGATGAAGTCGTGCATGGCAAAAAATCGCTGCTCAATAAAATGCCAGGGTCGTATGAAGAGAAGTTCGCCCAGCTGCGCCTCTTGTACGGCTACATGATGGCTCATCCGGGGAAAAAGCTGTTGTTTATGGGCAATGAATTTGCTCAGTTTGATGAATGGAAGTTTGAGGATGAACTCGATTGGGTGCTGCTTGATTTTGAGCTGCACCGGAAGATGAACGATTACATGAAAGAGTTAATCGCCTGCTATAAACGGTATAAGCCGTTTTACGAATTGGATCATGACCCGCAAGGATTTGAATGGATTGACGTTCACAACGCTGAACAAAGCATTTTCTCATTCATCCGCCGCGGGAAAAAAGAAGATGATGTGCTTGTTATTGTTTGCAATTTCACAAATCAGGCGTATGACGACTACAAAGTTGGAGTGCCGTTGCTCGTACCGTATCGGGAAGTGCTGAATAGCGATGCGGTCACGTTTGGTGGATCGGGGCATGTCAATGGGAAACGGCTTTCCGCCTTCAATGAGCCGTTTCATGGTAAACCATACCACGTGCGCATGACGATTCCGCCATTTGGCATTTCCATTTTACGGCCAGTGCAAAAACGAGGGGAGAGAAAGCGAAATGAAAAAGAAATGCATCGCCATGTTATTGGCCGGCGGGCAAGGAAGTCGGCTTCGCTCGCTGACGACAAACATCGCTAAACCGGCCGTGCCATTCGGCGGGAAGTACCGGATCATTGATTTTACATTAAGCAATTGCACGAATTCCGGCATTGATACGGTCGGAGTGCTGACTCAATATCAGCCACTCCTCCTTCACTCGTACATCGGCATTGGAAGCGCGTGGGATTTGGACCGGCGAAATGGTGGTGTCACCGTTCTTCCGCCGTATTCCGTCTCTTCCGGTGTGAAATGGTATGAAGGCACCGCAAACGCGGTTTATCAAAATATCAATTACATCGAACAATATAATCCGGATTACGTGCTCGTATTGTCTGGCGACCATATTTACAAGATGGATTATCAGCACATGCTCGACTATCATATCGCCAAACAGGCGGATGTGACGATTTCGGTCATTGAGGTGCCATGGGAAGAAGCGAGCCGGTTTGGGATTATGAATACGAACGAAGAGATGGAAATTGTTGAGTTTGCCGAAAAACCGGCTGAACCGAAAAGCAATTTGGCATCGATGGGCATTTATATTTTCAACTGGCCGCTGTTGAAGCAATATTTGCAAATCGACAACGTAAATCCGCATTCTTCACACGATTTTGGCAAGGATGTCATCCCGATGTTGCTTCGGGAGAAAAAGCGGCTGTTTGCGTATCCGTTTGAAGGATACTGGAAAGATGTCGGTACGGTGAAAAGTTTATGGGAAGCGAACATGGACTTGCTTGATGAGAACAATGAGCTCGACTTGTTCGACCGTTCATGGCGCATTTATTCCGTCAATCCGAATCAGCCGCCGCAATATATTTCTCCGGAAGCGGAAGTGAGTGACTCACTCGTCAATGAAGGATGCGTCGTCGAAGGAACGGTGGAGCGTTCAGTACTGTTCCAAGGCGTTCGTATCGGTAAAGGGGCGGTCGTGAAAGAGTCGGTCATTATGCCCGGAGCGGCAGTCAGCGAAGGAGCGTATGTCGAACGGGCGATTGTTACTCCTGATTCGATCATCCCGCCGCATTCGTCGGTTTGCCCGGAAGATGCTGACGATGTCGTGTTGGTGACCGCCGAATGGCTTAAGCAATCGAATGAGGAAACAGCTAGGAAGGATGAAGCATAATGAACAACAAGATGTTAGGCGTCATTGACGCGACAACGTATATTGAGGCGTTGGAGCCGCTCATCGAGCAGCGTTCGATCGCCGCAGTACCATTTGCCGGGCGGTACCGGCTCATTGACTTCGTGCTCTCAAGCATGGTCAATTCCGGCATTGAAAGTGTCGCTATTTTTCCGAAATATCAGTATCGCTCTCTCATGGACCATTTAGGGTCAGGGAAGAACTGGGATTTAAACCGAAAACGGGACGGGCTGTTTTTCTTCCCGTCGCCGGATTTGCTGTTTTCTGGCGAGCGCCGGGTCGGAGCGTTTGCTCATTTTGAGCAGCATATTGACTATTTTTTGCGGAGCCGGCAAAAATATGCGGTCATTGCGAACGGCTATACGGTATGTAACATCGATTTTGACGCCGTCTTGAAGCGTCATATCGAAAATGGCTGCGATGTGACCGAAATCCGCCATCGAGGTCGGTCGCTGGAAATGTATTTGCTTGAAACGTCGCTGTTGCTTGACTTAATCGCCGACTACAAAAACCACGGTTACTATAGCATTGTCGATGTCATCCGCGATTACCATCGTTCGTTGTCGATTTGCGAGTATGAATATAGCGGGTATGCGGCGGTCATTGACTCGGTGGAACAGTATTTTCGCTCAAGCATGGAGCTGCTCGACCGAGACGTCTGGGAACAACTCTTTCTCCCGTCGCATCCGATTTATACGAAAGTCAAGGACGAGCCGCCGACGAAATATGGACGGGAGGGGAACGTGAAGCGTTCGATGATCGCCAACGGCTGCGTCATTGAGGGAACGGTGGAGAACAGCGTCTTGTTCCGCTCCGTCAAAATTGGCAAGGGAGCGGTTGTGCGCAATAGCATTATTATGCAAAAATGCCAAATCGGTGACGGTTGTGTCCTTGATGGCGTCATTATTGATAAAGATGCCAAGGTTGAACCAGGTGTCGTCCTCAAAGGAACGAAAGAACAACCGTTTATCGTCCGCAAAGGAACGGTGCAAGGGGAGGTTATCAGCCGATGAAGGTCCTATTTGCCGTTTCCGAATGTGCACCGTTTGCCAAATCAGGGGGATTGGCTGACGTCGCCGGCGCACTGCCGAAAGAGCTGCGCCGGCTCGGCATTGATGCCCGCGTGATGTTGCCGAAATATGAAACGATCGCCCCTGAATGGAAAAAGAAAATGAAAAAAGTCGCCGAGCTCATCGTGCCGGTTGGGTGGCGGCGCCAATATTGCGGCGTGGAGGAGCTTCGGCATGACGGAGTCATCTATTACTTTATCGACAACGAATATTATTTTAAGCGGCCGCAGCTGTACGGCCATTATGATGATGGCGAGCGGTTCGCCTATTTTTGTCGGGCGGTGCTCGAAGTGTTGCCGGAAATTCAGTTCCAGCCCGATGTAATTCACTGCCATGACTGGCATACAGGCATGGTGCCGTTTTTGCTTCGGGAACAATACCGGCATGAGCTGTTTTATGTCGACATGCGCACCGTCTTTACGATTCATAACTTGCAGTTTCAAGGGCTGTTTCCGCGCGGCATTTTAGAAGACTTATTGAATTTGGATGGTCGCTATTTCACTGTGGATCATCTTGAGTTTTATGGCTGCGTCAGCTTTATGAAAGGGGCGCTCGTTGCTTCCGATTTGATTACAACAGTGAGCCCGACGTATAAAGAGGAGATTCAAACCGCCTATTACGGCGAGCGGTTAGACGGTTTGCTGCGGGCGCGGCGGGATGATCTGCTCGGCATTTTAAACGGCATTGACGATGAGTTTTACAATCCAGAAGCGGATCCGTTTTTGACGGCGACGTATAGCGTACATACGCGGGAAAGAAAACAACTCAACAAGCGTGCCTTGCAGCGGCAGTTCGGCTTGCCGGAGCGGGACGATGTACCGCTTATCGCGATGGTCACGAGAATGACGGCGCAAAAAGGGCTTGATTTAGTAACATGCGTCTTTCATGAGATGATGAGTGAAGATATGCAGCTTGTCGTACTCGGCACGGGCGACTGGCGGTTTGAACAATTTTTCTCGCAAATGGCTGCGGCGTATCCGGGCAAAGTCGGCGTGTACATCGGCTTCCATGAACCGCTCGCCCACCAAATTTACGCCGGTGCCGATTTGTTTTTAATGCCGTCGTTATTTGAACCGTGCGGGCTGAGCCAAATGATCGCGCTCCGGTATGGAACGATCCCGATCGTCCGGGAAACTGGGGGATTAAACGATACGGTGCAATCATACAATGAGATAACAAAAGAAGGAAATGGGTTCAGCTTTACCAATTTTAACGCTCATGACATGCTGTATACGATCCGCCGGGCGCTGTCATTTTACCGCCAACCATCCGTTTGGGAACAGTTGACGGAACGGGCGATGCGCGGTGATTACAGTTGGCGTCGGTCGGCAAACCAATATAAACAAGCCTATGAACAGCTGATCAAAAAGGAGGAGCACACGCTTGTTCACGGATAAAGAAACGTTTAAACAGGCGTTTTTGATACGGCTTGAAACGTTGTGCGGCAAACAGTTCGAGGAGTCGACGACGCGCGACCATTATTATGTGCTTGGTCATATGGTACGTGAACATATTAGCCGCCATTGGATCGCCACGAATGAGCGCAATCGGGCGCAAAAGCGGAAGCAAGTGTATTATTTGTCGATCGAGTTTTTATTGGGCCGGTTGCTCGGCAGCAACTTATTAAACCTTGGTGTCCGTCAGGTCGTTGAAGAGGGGCTTCGCGATCTCGGCATTCGTCTTGAAGATGTCGAGGAGAGCGAGGCGGATGCCGGGCTTGGCAACGGCGGACTCGGGCGGCTCGCCGCCTGTTTTCTCGATTCGCTGGCGACGTTGAATTTGCCGGGCCATGGCCATGGCATCCGCTATAAACACGGGCTGTTTGACCAAAAGATCGTCGATGGCTATCAAGTCGAGCTGCCTGAGCAATGGCTGCGCCACGGAAACGTTTGGGAAATACGAAAAGAGGAGCTGGCTGTCGAGGTCAATTTTTGGGGGAAGGTTGAGGTGTCCGAACAAAACGGGTGCCTCGTCTTCCGCCATATCGACAGCGAAAAAGTGATGGCGGTGCCATACGACATGCCCGTGATCGGCTACGGGACGAACACGGTCAATACGCTGCGGCTTTGGAACGCGGAGCCGGCGAAAACGTTCCCGCTTCATAAGGATGTCATGCAATACAAGCGGGAGACAGAAGCAATTTCCGAATTTTTATACCCGGATGATGCGCATGACGAAGGGAAAATTTTGCGCTTGAAGCAGCAATATTTTCTCGTGGCCGCCAGCCTTGGCAGCATCGTGCGCGCCCATCGCCTTCAGCACGGGAACCTACACCAGCTTCATGAATATGTCGCCATTCATGTAAACGACACTCATCCGGTGTTGGCGATTCCGGAACTAATGCGCATTTTGCTCGATGAGGAAGGCATGAGTTGGGAAGAAGCGTGGCACATTACGACCCATACGATCGCTTACACAAACCATACGACGTTATCCGAAGCGCTTGAGAAATGGCCGATTCATTTATTTCAGCCGCTCTTGCCGCGCATTTATATGATCGTCGAGGAAATTAACGAACGATTTTGCCGTGAGCTATGGGAACGCTACCCCGGCGATTGGGGGCGGATTGAACAAATGGCTATTATCGCCCATGGCGTGGTGAAAATGGCGCATTTGGCCATCGCCGGCAGCCATAGCGTCAACGGAGTGGCGAAGCTGCATACAGAAATTTTGAAACAGCGGGAAATGCGCTTGTTTTACGAATGGGCGCCGCACAAGTTTAACAATAAAACGAACGGGGTGACGCATCGACGTTGGCTGTTAAAAGCGAACCCCGAGCTGTCGGCGTTGATTACCGACACGATCGGTTCGCGCTGGATTCACGAGCCGGAAACACTGATCGAGCTGAAACCGCATGCCTCCGATCCGGCGTTCCAGCAGGCGCTTTCGGCCGTTAAGCAGCAGCGCAAAGGCAAGCTCGCTGCCCGCATTTATGAAAAGACCGGGATCCGTGTTGATGAGTCGTCCATCTTTGATGTGCAAGTGAAGCGGCTGCACGCCTACAAACGACAGCTGTTGAATGTACTGCACATTATGTATCTATACAATCGTCTAAAAGAAGACCCGCACTTCTCGATTTACCCACGCACGTTCATCTTCGGAGCGAAAGCGTCGCCTGGCTACTATTACGCCAAGCGAATCATTAAGCTGATTCATTCGGTTGCCGATAAGGTGAACAATGACAAACAGACGAACGAGCAGCTCAAAGTCATCTTTTTAGAAAACTATCGCGTGTCGCTTGCGGAGGAAATTTTCCCGGCTGCTGATGTGAGCGAACAAATTTCAACCGCGAGCAAAGAGGCGTCCGGGACGGGCAACATGAAATTTATGATGAACGGGGCGCTCACGCTCGGCACGCTCGATGGAGCGAACGTCGAAATCGCCGAAGCGGTCGGAAAAGAAAATATGTTTTTGTTCGGGCTGACCGCCGAAGAAGTGCTGAACTACTACGAACACGGCGGTTACCGGGCGCATGAATATTACCACCACGACAAACGGATTAAACAAGTGGTCGATCAACTTGTGAACGGCTTTTTCCCTGATGTTGCTGATTACTTTGAGCCGATTTACGACTCCTTGCTGACGCAAAACGACGAATATTTCGTTCTGCGCGACTTTGCCGCTTATACCGAAGCGCATGAGCGGGTGGAGGCCGCTTACCGCGACCCGGCACGCTGGTGGTATATGAGCGCGGTCAACATCGCGCACTCCGGCTACTTTGCAAGCGACCGGACGATCGCCGAGTACGCCGTCGATATTTGGGGCATTTCACCATCGATGTGAGGCAAAAGCAAAATCAAGGGCGGTTGCGCACCAGCCAAGAGGTTTGGTGAATCACGGTTGCTGACCTTGATTGGGCGGCAACGGCATGAACAGAAAAGGGACGTTCTGAACCAAGCAGAACGTCCCTTTTCGTGTTAGTCGTCTCCATCAAACCAATCGCCAATGCCGCCTAAGATGCTGCCTTCGCCGACCGACCGCCCACCCGAGCTGGGAGCGGCGGCGATCACACGGTCAGCGAGCCGGCTGAATGGGAGCGATTGCACCCAGACGACTCCCGGTCCGGTCAATGTCGCAAAAAACAGTCCTTCGCCACCAAAAAAGGCCGTCTTAATGTTGCCGACATATTCAATGTCGTAATTGACTTCCTTTGTCATAGCGACAAGGCAGCCGGTATCGATGCGCAGCTTTTCTCCCGGTTGCAGCTCGCGGCGGTGAATCATTCCGCCGGCGTGCAAAAAGGCGAGACCGTCTCCTTCCAGCTTTTGCATAATGAATCCTTCACCGCCGAAAAAGCCGGTGCCGAGCTTGCGCTGAAATTCAATGCCAACAGAGACGCCTTTGGCCGCGCATAAAAATGAGTCTTTTTGACAGATCAGCTTCCCACCGAGTTCCTGCAAGTTGACTGGGATGATTTTTCCTGGATACGGAGCGGCGAAGGCGACGCGGCGCTTGCCGGTTCCTTGATTGGTGAACACCGTCATAAACAAACTTTCCCCGGTGAGCAGCCGTTTGCCGGCGCCAACGAGGCGACCGAGCAGCCCTTTTCCGCTCGAGGAACCGTCGCCGAATACCGTTTCCATGACGATGCCGTCCTCCATCATCATCATGCCGCCCGCTTCCGCAATGACGCTTTCGCGCGGGTCAAGCTCGATTTCGACAAACTGCATGTCATCGCCGTACAACTGGTAATCAATTTCGTGTGCGTTCATCATTTCTCCTCCATCATCTTCATCAACGTTCCATTATGTACTACGAAAAACACGCCTTTTCTGTTTCAAAAAAGACCATCACACGGATGGTCTTTTTCTTAGCATAGTGGCGTCCATCGTTCCGGCGGCCATCGCCCCTCTTCGTCTAGCGGCGATGCGTGTCTTTGGATGTATACGGGTCTTTTTCATAGGCCGGCAAATCGCCGATATTGGACATGATGCCTTCATCATCCAGTACGTTTTCGAGCCGTTCATGTTCTCGGGTCGGGTACACGTTAACGTTTCTCCCGTACAAATCGACAGCGGCGAAATTTTCCAAGTCTTCGACATAGCCGACGTTCTCTTCCGACTCGGCGTACACTTCGCTGTAATGATCGACGTTTTTGCCAAGGTCGGACGGGGTGTCGGACGTACCGTAACGGGCGACCTCCTGCCATGCGTCCTCAGCATCGTAAGCGACCGACTCATCGCGGTCATCAAAATCAAATTTGCCAAACGGCGGCATAAGCACCCCTTCCTCGAGCGGCCGTTTTTGTGAGACGGTCTGGTCGGGGCTATGTTGCCGGCAATAAAGAGTTGTCGGCAGCGCCTCAAGCCGTTCGTACGGAATCGGCTGCCCGCAGACGCGGCACGTCCCGTATGTGCCGTCATCGATAGCCTCGAGTGCCTGTTCAATCTCACGAAGTTCGCGCTCAGTATGTTCGTCTAAAGCGAGGTCTTTTTCCCGTTCATACAGTTCGGTCGCCTCGTCAGCCGGATGATTGTCGTAGCTCGCCAGCTCGCCGACGGCATCGTGGGCATGGCTGCGCACGATGCCGAAATGGTCGTTTTGCTTCAGCCGGTCTTCAATGTCCCGCTTCATCTCAAGCAGCGTTGAGCGGAAGGCGGCAAGTTGTTCGCTCGTCAACATCGGTTGCAACCCCTTCCTTCACAATAGCGTCTATATGGTGTAGTATGGGCGAAAATCAAAAAAAAAACACGGTCATTCTGACCGTGTCACAGCCAATGGTTGACGAGCAAGCCGATAGCGAGCAAAAAGCCAAACTGCGTATTCGTTTGGGCGGTCGCTTTCATTGCCGGCATCATCTCGATCGGTTTCGTTTTACCGATAAAGCCGCGCGCCGCTGCCACCGCTTTTGGCACACTCAATAAAGCAAGCAATGTCCAAAACGGTACGACGCTGAACAGAACAAGCGCCACAACCCAAAGAAACGCGGCGGCGAACATCATCGCAAGCACGCGGATTGCCCAATCGCGCCCGACTAAAATGGCAAGCGTTTTTCTCCCTTTTTCGCGGTCGCCGTCTAGGTCGCGGATGTTGTTGGCGAGCAAGATGGCCCCGACTAAAATGGCGACAGGAACGGCCACCAATATAGCCTTCGCACTGACATCACCGGTTTGGATAAAAAATGAAATTAAAATGATGACAAATCCCATAAAAAACCCGGCCGCCAGTTCGCCAAACGGTGTATAGGCAATCGGAACAGGTCCACCGGTATAAAAGTAGCCCGCCGCCATACAAATGGTTCCGATGACCGCAAGCCACCAGCTGCTTTGCGCGCAAATGTAAACGCCAATGAGCATGGCCGCTCCACAGCAGGCGAACGCCAGTGTTAACACGGTTTTCGGTTTGAGGCCATCGCGGACGATGGCGCCACCGATGCCAACAGATTCCGGCGAATCGAGCCCGCGCTTATAATCGTAATATTCGTTAAACATGTTGGTTGCGGCTTGAATGAGCAGTGAAGCGACCAGCATAGTAGCAAAGAGCGAAAAGCGAACCCCCGTCTCGCCAAGCGCCAGCACCGTGCCGACACATACCGGTACGAACGCCGCTGTCAGCGTATGCGGCCGCGTCAGCCGCCAAAAGACGCGCCAGTCGCGGCGGGCAGGCGGTTGGTGATCAATATGTGTTGATGGTTGCATACTGATTTCCCCTTAATGTTTCGTGAAAATATCGTTTCATTTACGTTCAAAATAAGTGTAGGAAAACGTTTCAGGTGTGTCAACCCTTTCCGATAGATAAATGATTTCCTATTATATATAATGAAAGTAGGGGATGGAGAAGGAATCTAACGAAAGAAAGCGTGAGGGTCGTGGCAATTGTATCTCAACATAAAATCCAACAACAACTGCACGAGTTGGCGGCAAATGCCGCACGGCCGTTTGTGAGCTGGACGGAACCGTTGGAAGACATCGATCCGGTTTCTTTTTTTATGCAAGGGCCATCCTGCGGGTTTCGCGAGCGATTTTTTTGGTCTGACCGAAGTGGCAGCACCATCTTTGTCGGCCTTGGCTCGGCTTATGCGATCGAAACAGAGGAAACAGACGGACGGTTTCATTATGTCGAACAGCAGCGCCAACGATGGGTTGAACAAATCGAGCGGCACGGTGAAGCGGATATGCCGCCGCTATTGTTTGGCGGGTTTGCTTTTGACCCGCATCAACCGCGCACATCCGTATGGCGCGGTTTTCCGGCCGGAAAACTCATCGCGCCGACGGTGCTTCTCTCGGTTAAAAACGGACGGACGCTGCTGACGGTCACGCTGCCAACTGACGGCGTAGAGCGGGATATGGAGCGAATCGGGCGGCTGTTTAGACGGATCGAGGAGCTGCAGCCGGTTTCGGCAACGCTTCCAGCGCTCGTCTCAGATGAAGAGGAGGAAAAAGAGCGGTGGCTCGCGGCGGTCCGTCAAGCCATTGCTTCCATTCGTGCCGGAAGGTTGGATAAAGTCGTGCTCGCTCGTTCGCGGCGGTTGGCGTTCACCGGGACGATTGACGCTGCCGCTGTGCTGGCGCGGCTTCGTGAACAGCAGCCGTTTGCTTACCTTTTTGCGTTTGAACAAGATGGCCGCTGTTTTATTGGCGCCTCGCCTGAGCAGCTCGTTCAAAAAGAAGGAGAGATGTGCCAATCGGTGTGCTTGGCGGGATCCGTGCGCCGCGGAAGCAGCCCTGGAGAAGATGAACAGCTTGGCGCCTGGCTGCAGGCTGATTCGAAAAACCGTGAGGAACATCAATTCGTTGTGCACATGATCCGTCGCGTGTTTTCTTCCGTTTGCGAGACGGTGGAGATGCCGACAGCACCGCAGCTTCTGAAGCTGCCGCATATCCAACATTTGTGCACGCCAGTTGTCGGCCGCGGCTGCCAGGAGCCATCCGTGTTGCGTCTTGTTGAAATGATGCACCCAACGCCGGCGCTCGGCGGAACGCCACGCGAACGAGCGATGGAAGCGATCCGTTCTCTTGAACCGCTTGACCGCGGGTGGTACGCCGCTCCGATCGGCTGGGTGGATGCTGATGGCAACGGGGAATGGGCAGTTGCCATTCGCTCCGGCTTGCTTGACGTCGATAAAGCCATGCTGTTTGCCGGCTGCGGCATCGTCGCCCATTCAGATCCAACGAGCGAGTACGAAGAGACGAACGTCAAAATGGCTCCGATGTTATCGTCCTTAGGAGTGATGAGCAATGACTAACGCGTTGTCATGGTATGTGGCCGCTTTTGTTGACGGGCTTGTGCAAGCCGGGGTGACAGAAGCCGTCATCAGCCCTGGTTCGCGTTCGACACCGCTTGCGATGGCGATGGCGGCGCATAGCGGTCTCCACTTTTCCATGCACATTGATGAACGATCGGCTGCGTTTTTTGCCCTCGGCATGGCGAAAGCGAAACAGCGGCCGGTCGCTTTAGTGTGCACGTCAGGGACCGCGGCGGCCAACTATTTGCCGGCCATTGTTGAGGCGTACTATTCGCGCGTGCCGCTTGTCGTGCTGACGGCTGACCGGCCGCATGAACTGCGCGATGTCGGGGCCCCGCAAGCGATCGACCAACTGCATTTATACGGCCGCTATGCGAAATGGTTTGTCGATCTGGCGTTGCCGGAAGAAACGGATCCTATGCTGAGCTATGCGCGGACGATGGCGGCAAGGGCCGCCGCCATCGCAGCGGGGACGCCGGCCGGGCCAGTGCATGTCAACGTTCCGCTCCGCGAGCCGCTTGTCCCGACCATCGACGAGGCCGTTTGGGAGAAGGTGCGTACGGTTGCGGAAACGCCGCAAATCATGAGCGGCCGTGCGACGCTGCCAGCAGAGAACGTGGCGGCGCTCTATGAGCAGTTGGCGGCGGCGAAACGCGGGCTCATTGTTTGTGGAGCGCTTGATCAGCCCGGCTTCGCTGAAGCGGTCACAGAGCTGGCACGGACGCTTGACTTTCCGATTCTTGCTGACCCGCTTTCCCAACTGCGCGCTGGTGCGCATGACAAAACGTATGTCATCGATAGCTATGATGCCATTTTAAAAGACGAGGCGGTCGCTTCGAGGCTTGTGCCGGATGTCGTGCTCCGGTTCGGCGCCATGCCGGTATCCAAGCCGCTGTTTTTATGGTTGAAGCAACACCGTTCCATCCGCCAAATTGTCGTCGATGACGGCGGCTGGCGCGATCCGACGTTGGAAGCGGCGTGCTTCGTCCGCAGCAATGAAACGGTTCTTTGCCGCCAGCTGCTTGACATCGCTAGACCGAAGCAAAAGGAGAGCGCGTGGTCGACGACATGGCGGGAGATGAACGACATTGCCCGCACCGTGTTGCGGCAGCATTTGCCGGCAGACGAATGGTTTGAAGGAAAAGTGTTCACTGAGCTCGCTGAGTTGTTGCCGGCCGGAGCCACCCTTTTTGTCGGCAACAGCATGCCGATTCGCGACGCCGATACGTTTCTCTTTGCCACGGACAAGCCGCTTCGCGTTCTCGCCAACCGCGGTGCTAACGGCATTGACGGTGTCGTTTCAAGCGCGTTGGGCGCCAGCCTTGACGCATCGCCGCTTGTGCTTGTCATTGGCGATTTGTCGTTTTACCATGATTTAAACGGTCTGCTGGCGGCCAAAATGCATGGACTGCAGGCGACGATTGTGTTGATGAACAATAACGGCGGCGGCATTTTTTCTTTTTTGCCGCAAGCGCGCCATGAAGGGCCGTTTGAAACATTGTTTGGCACGCCGACCGATTTGACGTTTGCTCATGCGGTCGAGATGTATGGCGGCCGTTATGCAGTGCCGCACACATGGGGCGAGTTTCGCCACCATGTCGCCGAATCGCTCAACACAGGTGGGTTAAGTGTCATCGAAGTGCGCACGTCGCGCACAGAAAATGTCCAAATGCATCGATTTTTGTGGGAACGTGTTTCCCAGGAAATCGCCAAATTTCTCGAACAAAAAGGAACGGAAGAACCATGGAATTGAATGGAATCCGTTACCATGTAGAACAATATGGGGAAGGGGAGCCGTTATTGCTGTTGCACGGGTTTACCGGCAGTGCGGATACGTGGCGGCCACTCCTTCGTTCCTGGGGAGACTTCCGTCTCATTGCCGTCGATCTGATAGGGCACGGGCGGACGGAGGCGCCAAAGAGCGTTGAGCGGTATCAAATGAAACAGGCAGCGGCCGACTTGGCGGCACTTCTTGATGCACTTCGTATCGAAAAAGCAAACGTGCTTGGTTATTCGATGGGCGGGCGGCTTGCTTTAAGCTTTGCTATATGGTATCCGCACCGCCTCCGCCGTTTAGTGCTCGAAAGCAGCTCGCCCGGGTTGAAGACGGAAGCGGAGCGGCGCGCGCGGCAAGAAGACGATGAGGCGCTCGCGCAAATGATTGAACGAAACGGCGTGCGTGCATTTGTCGATTATTGGGAACAGCTCCCGCTGTTTGCGACCCAAAAGAAACTCCCGAAGCCCGTGCAGGATGCCATTCGCCGTGAGCGGCTTCGCCATACGGAGCGAGGACTCGCCAACAGTTTGCGCGGAATGGGAACGGGCGTGCAGCCGTCATGGTGGGATCGGCTTGGGGAGGTCAAAGTACCTGTGTTGCTTCTTTGCGGGGAGTACGATGAGAAATTTTGCCGCATCGCTGCCGACATGCATGAACGACTCCCAAACAGCGAACTCGTCTGCGTCCAAAAGGTCGGACATGCAATTCATGTGGAACAACCCGGCATTTTTGCTAAAATAGTAAGTGAATTGATTAAAAGGGGGTAGTATGAATGCCGTTTGAATGGGTAAAAGAACACGATTATGAAGATATTATTTACGAAACGTACAACGGCATCGCTAAAATTACGATCAATCGTCCGGAAGTACATAATGCGTTTCGTCCGAAAACAGTTAACGAGCTGATTGATGCATTCACGCGGGCGCGTGATGATTCGAACATCGGCGTCATTATTTTGACCGGCGCGGGCGGCAAAGCGTTTTGCTCCGGCGGCGACCAAAAAGTGCGCGGCCACGGGGGCTATGTCGGCGAGGACGAAATCCCACGCTTGAATGTGCTCGATTTGCAGCGGCTCATTCGCGTTATCCCGAAACCGGTCATCGCGATGGTTGCCGGGTATGCAATCGGCGGCGGTCATGTGCTTCATATCGTCTGCGACTTAACGATCGCAGCAGACAATGCCATCTTCGGTCAAACCGGGCCGAAAGTCGGCAGCTTTGATGGCGGTTACGGCGCCGGTTATTTGGCGCGCATCGTCGGCCATAAAAAAGCGCGCGAAATTTGGTATTTGTGCCGCCAGTACAACGCCCAAGAAGCGCTCGAGATGGGGCTCGTCAACAAAGTCGTGCCGCTTGAACAGCTCGAGGAAGAAACGGTCAAATGGGCGCAAGAAATTTTGGAGAAAAGTCCGACGGCGATTCGCTTCTTAAAAGCGGCGTTTAATGCCGATTCCGATGGCTTAGCCGGCATTCAGCAGCTCGCTGGCGATGCGACGCTTCTCTTCTATACGACGGAAGAAGCAAAAGAAGGAATGAGAGCGTTTAAGGAAAAACGGAAACCGGACTTCGGCCAGTTCCCTCGTTTTCCGTGATCATGTGCGCGCCTTGAGCCGACATTGTCACGGTTGGATGGGGGCCAATCTGCGCATGAATCATTTCCGTGAACATGCGCACGCTTGGCTCGATTGAGGGCAAAAGGTTGCCCACCGGTCTTTTCCGTGAGAACGAAAAAGCAGCTTGATGCGGCATCAAGCTGCTTTTTTGCGACCGAAGGGAGGAAAAACGAAATGACGACCATGCCGAACTGGCTGAAGCAGCGGGCGTTTTTGACTCCGGAGCGGACGGCCATCAGTGATGGGGAGCGGACGAAAACGTTCACCGAGCTGTATGAAGCCGCCGCAAGCTGGGCGCGCCGCCTCGCCGGAGCGGGAATCAAAGAAGGCGACATTGTCGCCTTGCTTATGAAAAATAGCATCGAGATGATTGAAATCGTCCATGCGTTGTTTTTCCTCGGCGCCCGCGCTTTGCTGCAAAACGTGCGCCTGACCCCTTATGAACTTGGTTGGCAGCTCGATGACAGCGGGGCGCGTTTTGTCATTGCGGATGATGGTTTCGCCGACCGCTTCGGCGGTGACGAGCGGGTCATTACCGTCAGCGCGCTCGCCGGGCTTGCAGAAGCGGACGTCCCACTCAAAGAAACGTACCATTTGGACGAGACAGCGACGATCATGTACACATCGGGGACAACCGGCACCCCGAAAGGCGTGCTGCAAACATACGGCAACCACTGGTGGAGCGCCGTCGGTTCCGTTCTCAATTTAGGTTTGCATGAGCGCGACTGCTGGCTGGCGGCGGTGCCGCTGTTTCATATTAGCGGGCTGTCGATCGCGATGCGCAGCGTCATTTACGGGATGCCGATGCAGTTGCAAACGTCGTTTGATGCCAAGGCGGCTAATGCCTTGATCATGGACGGCAAGGTCACTGTCATGTCGGTTGTGGCCGCGATGCTGCAGCGGATGGTGGTGGAATTAGGGGGAGAGCGCTACCCGGATACGTTCCGCTGTATGCTGTTAGGCGGCGGGCCGGCGCCGAAGCCGCTGCTTGAAGTGTGCAAAGAAAAAG
This sequence comes from Geobacillus sp. FSL K6-3411, assembly GCF_037965715.1. Classification (NCBI taxonomy): domain Bacteria; kingdom Bacillati; phylum Bacillota; class Bacilli; order Caryophanales; family Anoxybacillaceae; genus Geobacillus; species Geobacillus sp. FSL K6-3411. The sequence continues at coordinate 2,927,847 of NZ_CP150187.1, read as the reverse complement.
GCATTCCAGTGTACCAAACGTACGGGATGACCGAAACGGCGTCGCAAATTGTTACGCTGGCCCCCGAATACAGCTTGACAAAGCTCGGTTCAGCGGGCAAGCCGCTTTTTCCCGCCGAGTTGCGCATCGTGCGCGATGGAAAGCCGGCGGCGCCGTATGAAGCTGGGGAAATCGTTGTGAAAGGGCCGAACGTAACGAAAGGGTATTTGCACCGGCCGGAGGCGACCGAACAGGCGATCCGCGACGGTTGGTTTTATACGGGAGATATCGGTTACGTCGATGAAGAGGGATTTTTGTACGTGCTCGACCGCCGCTCTGACCTCATCATCTCCGGTGGCGAAAATGTGTATCCGGCCGAAATTGAAGCCGTGCTCCTTGCTCATCCGGATGTCGAAGAAGCCGGGGTGACCGGCATGGAAGATGAAACGTGGGGACAAGTGCCGTATGCGTTTGTGAAATTGAAGCAAGGAGCGGCGGCCGATGAGGATGAACTGAAGCAATTTTGCCGCGGCCGATTAGCCAAATATAAAGTGCCAGCGCGCATTTATTTCGTTCATGCGCTGCCGCGCAATGCGGCACAAAAACTGCTGCGCCGCGAGCTGAAAACACTCATTCCAGAAGCAGAAAAGCGAGCGTCCCAGCTATAAGCGGGGCGCTCGCTTTATTCATCAGCTTCTGTTAAAAATCATCGTCCTCCAGTCCAAGCTCAGCTGCTCGATAGGCGACAAGCCGCTTAATATCGGGCGGCAACTGCTCCAACGAACCGAACTCGTACTGCCATAAATTTGTGAAGGAATCGATGCAAATCGGATACGCTTCCGGATGACTCCGCTTCATTTCCCTTTTGAACGCTTTAATGAGGCTGGCGCGCTTGTCCATCGTTATCCCCCTCTAACTATGTAAGCGCCGCCCGGTCAGCCGGGCAGCGCTTGACTCATCTGCCAGTTATGCTTCGTCAGAAGGAACAAACGTTTTGCAGTCTGTTTCCGTCACATCGGACGCTGCTTTCCCTGTATGGCTGACGACGTAAATCGCCTCAGCGCTGCAGCGGTTTCCTTCTGCCCAGTAATGACAGTTGCGTACTTCGCAAAGAACGTCTTTTGCCATTCGTCGTCCCCCTTATCATGATGAAATCGGCTACAACAATAGTTTGCCGGTTCAAGCGGAATTTATGAATGGAAGGATCATCTGCTGCGGATCCGGTGTAAAAAGTGGGAAGTTTTTTGACTAACGATAAATGAAAATATTTATCATTATCATTGACATAGAAAATCATTCTCAATTAAAATAAAAATCAAGAAGGTGATAAGGGAGGGTGACACGATGGCCTCTTTACTTGTTGTGGGTGCAGATCATTTAGGCAATATTACCGATAAATTAGTGAATTCTGGTTTCCGGGAAATCATTCATGTCAATGGCCGAAAAGTGAATATGGTCAAGCGCGATATTCCGGAGCATGTGGATGCTGTATTAGTCATGATCGATTACATTAACCATAACTTAGCCAAAAAAGTGAAAGAGAAAGCGAAAAGCAAAGACAAGCCCATTTATTTTGTCAAGCGTTCGTGGAGTTCGATTTATACTGTGCTGGAGCAGCTGGAGAAACATGCTTAAACATGGGAGGCAGCAGTGATGGCATTGACACATCAAAAGACACAAGGTGCTTGGGTTTATGCCGTTCACCGATTTCTCCACCGCGTGGTCGAGGCGTATTGTGAAACGACTCCTTCCTTGCGGTCGCCGTTTCAGCTATTGAAGCTGATTGAAATGCATCGCCCGCTCCTTTCTTTGTCTCTCTTTCCGTCGCCATTACATTACGGCCTCGTGCTCGCTAAAGTGACCGATCATTTGTTACAGTTTTTTGGTTCGGCGGACGAGACAGAATGCAAGCCACTGTTGCTTGTTGACGGCGGGAATGAGGGGGAGGCGGAAGATTGGAACGGTACAAACTTGTGTATCGTTTACCGTGACCGCGTGCGCGTATTGTTATGGTGCGAGGAAGAGGGGGAAATCCGGAACTACAAGGAAAGACTGCCGTCTTTATGTCGAGAAGCGGTCGGATTTTGTCCGCACGAGCTTGAATGTTGCTTTTTATGGACAGGCGGGCGCCGCATTGAATGGATGTCTGCCGGATAAAAAACGGCATGTCTTCGAACGGTGTGAAAGCTCGACATGTCGTTTCATGTTGAAAGAAAAGGACGTTCGGACATTCTCTATGTTGTCCTTGCGAGGGTATAGTCATAAATGTCCCATTTTTATCATAATATTTATGGCAAGGTGTCGCTATGGGCTCTCCTTTTTCTTGCTGTCGTCGGTTTGTTGTTGCTGTTGTTGCAAGGCCAACAGCACGTCTTGGAGATGGACTTTGCCGTCACCGTTCAGATCGGCGGAGGCTACCGGTGGGCCGTCGGCTGAAGCCGCCTTGGTTTGCTGTTTTGGCTTACAGGCGAAGGTGAACACAAGCAGTCCGATGATGAGAAGCAGAGCGACGTCATCGAAAATAAGGAAGGCGGTTTTGTAGGTTGACCAAAGAATTTTGCTTTGCCCGCTTTTTTGCTGGCTGTCGGTAATGAACCGTTTAATTTCCGAATGGCCGGGATAGAGGCGTTCGACCGCTTCGAATTTGGCCAAGGCATCCTTATAATAACCGCCCCAATACAGCGTCAATCCTTCGCGGAAGAGGGTATCAATGCTTCCTTGCCCTTGGTCGGCTCCAGCCTGCTTGACAAACTCTTTCACGGTATTGACCGGAACGACAAAATTGAATCTTTGCACTTCTTGGCGGTTGACAGTGCCGCCGCGGAAGGTGAGCAAGCCGATCATTTCCCCGCGTTTGTTAATGACGGGTCCTCCGCTGTTGCCATGGGTGGCGGCGGCGTCAATCTGGATGACCGGACTCCCTTGTTCTGTCTTTTTCGAAGTGGCGGAAACATGGCCGGCGTTCATGGAAGAGACTAAGGAGGAGTCGGGAGAAAGGTAGTCGGATTCAGCAGCGGCGGGGTAGCCGATCACCCAAATGTCATCTTGATTTTGGACGTTGTCCGAATCGCCAAGCGGCAGCGTCGGCAAATGTTTCCCTTCGACTTTTAAAACCGCAACGTCTTTCCCTTGATTGACTGGGGCCCCGTAGCTTTTTACTTCCCCGTCAAGCACATCCCCTCCAGGTAAAATCACTTTCAGACCGCGGGTGACGTTTGTATACAACGTATACTCAATCATATAATCATAAGCGATGTCAAAATCGACGCCAAAATATTCGGCCACTCCAGCTACTAATTATTCAAAGGCCGCATGGGCGATGTCTTTTTCTTCTGCCTTCGAATACTCAACGACATGGGCGTTCGTGACAATATAGCCGTTTGAGCTAATGATGGCCCCTGAGCCGGATGCGCCAATCATCGTTCGGTAATCAAGCTGGTGGAGGTACGCGTCGACATCCGGATCATTGTTGACAAATTTCCATTCCACGATCGCATAATCGACGATACGGACGACGGCTGGCTTTGTATACTCAGCCAGCTTTTGCGCTTGTGAGACGTGGGACGTGTCGGGTTTGATGTTCATTAGAAAGAAGGAAGCGGCGATGCATACGGCGAAAATGATGCTGATTGGGAGCGTGATCATCGCTCGTTTGCGCACATGTTTCAGCTCATTTGTCAGAAAATTTAAAAACAACAATGGTATATTATATTCGCCATCCGTCTTTTGGAGCACCACCGAAAAAAATAAAGGAAAGAGTGAGAAAAAAGCCCCGCCTTGACGGCGGGGCAGGGAAGGTTAACGGAGCGCCTGTTCGATCGTTTCGATATTTTGTTCCATCAAGTTGAAGTAATCACGGTTTTGTTTCCTGTCTTCGTCGGTCAATGTTTCTAGGTTGTGCAAATAGAGCGCTTTGGCGTCGATTTCATGCTGGATCATTTCTGCTGTTTTCGCTGGGATGTTGCGTTCAAAAAGAACGTAGCGAATGTGATGACGTTTCGCCCAATCGATGAGCGCAACCAATTGTTTTTGCGACGGTTCGTTTGTCGGCGTCAGGCCGGACACGCTGCGCTGGCGGAGGCCGTAGCGCTCTTCCCAATAACCGTAGGCCGCATGGGCGACGAGAATGTCTTTGTTCGGCGCCGATTGGACGGTTTGCTGGAAGGTTTGATCAAGCACTTCCAGTTTTTCTTTCAAGGCGTTAAAGTTTGCCGTAAACGTTTCTTTTTGCTCCGGTTTGAGTTCAATGAGCAAATCGCGAATCTGTTCGGCCATCTTGACGGAACGGATTGGGTCAAGCCAAACGTGCGGATCTTTATCACCGTGGTGCTCGTGTTCGTCTCCATTGCCTTTTGGAGCGGCATGTTCATCATCTTCTCCATGTTCTTCGTGAGACGATTCAAGTAAATCGATGCTGTCGGCAGCAGCAAGAAAGCGAACCGGTTCATTTTTTAACGCTTCCTTTAGCTTTTCGGCGAACGGTTCCATTCCTTGGCCGATATAAATGAAGGCGTCCGCATCGGCAACTTGTTGGATCGTTTTGGTTGTCGGTTCGAACGTATGCGCTTCGGCTCCGGGCGGATAAATGCTGTTGACTTCAACGACATCGCCGCCGATTTTTTTCGTGAAATCTTCGAGCGGGTAGACCGTTGTGTATATCGTTAACGTATCTTTTTTAGTTTCTGACCCGTTCTTGTCTTGTTCGTTTTGGCAGCCGTATAGCAAGCCGAATAAAGCGAGAAATAAGCATAATATCCATGATCTCGTTCTCATGATAAGCTCCTTCCCTTGAAAGCGATATGTCCTTCGCTATTATATCGTAATGATTCCGATTTGAAAACTATTTGTCCCCGTTTAGGGGGAAGCACGTCGCTCTGTTCGTTATGGTTCGGTCTTTTTTTGTGGTTTTTCGGGTACGGGGTCAAATCCGCCGGGGTGGAACGGGTGGCATTTCAAAATTCGCTTCACCGTCAGCCATCCCCCTTTGATGGCACCAAACCGCGTCACCGCTTCTATCCCGTAGTGAGAGCAAGTCGGGTAAAAGCGACATGTCGGGGGCTTGAGCGGGGAAAGAAATCGTTGGTAAAAGCGGATGAGCATAATCAGCAACTTGGCCACCATCACCATTCCTTTCCGTCCTTTTCGCTATTTCTACAATAGGACAAATCGCCTTTCCATTCAAGGGAAATGGTCTGTTGTGAGCAGCCGGTGTTTCGCCCGCAGCGCATCCATCGGTCTAGAAGACAAAAAAGATGCGGGACGCCCCTCGTTTTGGTTATGATAAAAAAGAGAATATACGATTAGGGGGAATTCATATGCCTTCACCAGTCGAAAGCTTTGAATTGGATCACTGCGCCGTGAAAGCGCCGTACGTGCGGCATTGCGGCGTTCACAAAATCGGAAGCGACGGTGTCGTCAATAAGTTCGATATTCGTTTTTGCCAGCCGAACAAAGAAGCGATGGATCCGGCGGCCATTCATACGTTGGAGCACTTGTTGGCGTATACGCTGCGCAAACATGTGACCAAGTATGATCACTTTGACATTATCGACATTTCGCCAATGGGTTGCCAAACGGGATTTTACCTTGTCGTGAGCGGTTCGCCGACCGTTGACGAAATCATCGATTTGCTTGAGGAGACGATGAAAGACGCCTTGAATGCGACGGAAGTGCCGGCTGCGACCGAGCGGCAATGCGGCCAAGCGAAGCTGCATGACTTAGAGGCGGCGAAAGAGCTGATGCGCTTTTGGCTGTCGCAAGAGAAAAGCGAACTGAAAAAAGTGTTTGGCTGATCAATAAGGCCGGTCCGAACGCCGCTACTGCGGCTGTTTCGGGCCGGCCTGTTGTTTGTCGTCCTGTTCCTCAGGAAGCGGATCTACCGTATGTTTGTATCCGTACGCTTTTGAGGTGGTGACGACGGCTAATGTAAGAATGATGACGACAATGATGAGACAAATCACTAACGTCCAATACATGATGATGCCTACCTTTTTTCTTTTCATTATACCATATGTAAGCACGCGTGCATTCATATTTCTCCTGGAATCGGGCAAGCTATTCATCGGCAAGGTTCGGCTGTTTCAATAGCGGACAAGTTGGGTAAATCAACCATGGGGAGGAATGAATATGGCAAACCAATTAACGGACATTGTCAACAAGCAAATCGCGAACTGGACCGTTTTGTACGTGAAGTTGCACAATTACCATTGGTATGTCACCGGTCCGCAGTTTTTTACGCTGCATGAGAAGTTTGAAGAGCTTTACAATGAAGCAGCCGGCCATATTGACGCGCTCGCCGAGCGGCTGTTGGCGCTGGGTGGCAAGCCGGTGGCGACGATGAAAGGCGCGCTAGAGCAAGCGTCGGTCAAGGAAGCGACCGGGACGGAAACCGCCGAGCAAATGGTCGCTTCGATTGTCGGCGACTTTGAAACGATGGTCGGTGAACTGAAGGAAGGAATGCAAGTGGCGGATGAAGTCGGCGATGAAACGACAGGGGATATGCTGCTTGGCATTCACCGGAGCTTGGAGAAACACGTCTGGATGCTGAAATCGTTTTTGGGACAGTAAAGGGAAAGGCTGCCCGTCAATCTCATGGGCGGCCTTCGGTTTTTGTCGAAAAAAGGCGTTGTTTAGGGAAACCGCCGCGTCTTGCTTTTTCCCCTTGGCATAGAATAGGGTACGCGTATCCTATGTTCAAGGGGAGAGAGCCGTGAACAAGCCAATTCCGATGATCGGTGTTCCGCTGTTCGGTTCGCTTGTGTCGGTATTTGTCGGCAGCGTGGACTCATTCGTCGTCATTTTGCTTGCATTAGTGATTGTCGATTACATTACTGGCATTGTCGCTAGTGCGATGGAAGGCAAGCTGTCAAGCCAGGTCGGGTTTCGCGGCATCGTCCGCAAGTTGTTGATTTTTGTGCTCACGGCAGCGGCGCATTTAGTCGATTTGGCCATCGGCTGGAACATGCACTTGATTCGCGACGCGATCGTATTTTTCTATATTGCCAATGAATTTATTTCGATCGTGGAAAACGCCGGGCGGGCCGGTGTTCCGATTCCCGCCGTGCTGCGAAAAGCGATCGAGTTGTTGAAAGATGAGATGAAATGATTTCCCCTGATGACGAGTTCATCGGGGGTTTTTGTTTACAATGAATCGTTCTTATTGCTAGATGAATCCGAAGGCTCAATCACCAACCTTCAAGAAAAGCGTTGCATCGGCAGTGTTCCGGTTATGCCGCATTGGAACGCAGTCCTTGTTGCTTGAACACCCGAGCGGATTTGTTCGCTGATTTTCGCAAAATCCGCATATTTTTCCCGGATGACCCCACACTAAACAAAAAGAGCAGAAGGAGTGGACGAGTGTGGCAGAAGAACGGAAAAAGACGTATTACATCTCGATAGCGCACGGGGAAATTTCGCAGCTGAAAACGGCGTCGCCATGGGATTTCCAAATTGAAGCAACCGACCGGGAAATCGCGGAGCTGCGCGAGTATTTCGATCAAAATTACTCGACCGACTGGCAAGCGTTTTGGCGCGCCCATGTGCCCTATGTCCAATATCATTACGATCGGGAAAACGATGCGTATGACGAGACGATGATGAAAATTTACGAAATGATTTATCGGCTTGGCAATGACGAAACGAAGGCGCAGATCCGATCGCTTGGCATCCTTCCTGATGACAGAGAAACAAACGAGTAAAAAGCCGCGAATGGGGCGGCTTTTTTTGTATAATGGGGAGAGGAAAGGAGCGAGTCCGATGTATGAGTTTCGCGATTATTACGGGCATCGCGTCCGGCTGGCGTTTGCGGATCATCCGTTTTCCTTGACGCCTGGGCATGTGTGGGTCATTTGCCGCTATCAAGGTCAGTGGTTGTTGACGGATCACCCGCGCCGCGGTCTCGAATTTCCCGGCGGCAAAGTTGAAGACGGGGAAACGGCCGAAGAAGCTGCCGCTCGCGAGGTCATGGAAGAAACCGGCGGGGTGGTTGGCCGTCTTTCCTATGTCGGCCAATATGAGGTGGAGCCGGATATTGTGAAAAACATTTATTTCGCCGACATTGCGGCGCTTTCCGAGCGGGACTCCTATTGGGAGACGAACGGCCCCGTGCTGCTTTCGGCACTGCCGGATCATATCCGCACGGATGCGCGCTTTAGTTATCTCATGAAAGACGATGTGCTTCCGTTGGCGTTGGCGGAAGTCAAACAGCGCGGGTGGATCGGCTAATATTCGGCGGCAAAACGAAAAGAGACGTTCATCGATCGTTCGCGAACGTCTCTTAGCGGCGGTTGCTCCATTTCTTTTCGATCATAGCGACAAGTTGATACATCAATGTCGACAGCACCGCGACAATGAGCAGGCTCATCAAGACGAGTGTAAAATTGAACACTTGGAAGCCGTAAATGATTAAATAGCCGAGCCCTTGTTTGGAAACGAGAAATTCGCCGGTGATGACGCCGACCCAGGCGAGGCCGACGTTCACTTTCAACGTTGAAATGATCGCCGGAAACGACGCTGGCAGCACGGCTTCTTTGAAACATTGGTAGCGGGTGGCGCCAAACGTTCGCAACACTTTCAAATAGTTCGGGTCGACTTCTTGAAACGAGGCATACACCACAATTGTCGTAATAATGATCGCAATAACGACACCCATCGCGATGATCGACGTAAATCCCGGTCCAAGGGCGACAATCAAAATCGGCCCGAGTGCGACTTTGGGCATGGCGTTAAAGACGACCAAATAGGGATCAAGCGTTTTGGCGAGGCGTGGAAACCACCAAAGCAACGCGCCGATGAGCGCACCGCCGACCGTGCCGATGATAAACCCGAGCATCGTTTCAAACAAGGTGGCCCACGTATGTGTTAAGAGAGAGTAGTCGCCGATTTTTTCAATAAACAATTTGCCAATGGCCGACGGAGAGCTAAACAGCAGCGGATCGACCCAGCGAAAGTGACTTGCCGCTTCCCAGACAGCGAAAAAGGCAATAAGGAGCGCAACTTGCCAAACGCGAATCACCCGCCGTTCTTTGCGGAGCGCGGCGAGGTATTCATGGTGCAATGAGCGGATGCGTTCATTAGACGGATTCAAGGGCCTCCATCTCCTTCCAAATGGATTGAAATAGCGGAGAAAACGTGGGATGCTGGCGAGCGGCGAACGGCGGACAGTGACGCAGCTCTTCCGGAATGATAAACGTCCGCACTAGGCGGCCCGGGCGTCGCGAAAACAGGAAAATGCGGTCGCTCATGGCGATGGCTTCTTCAATATCATGGGTGACGAGCACCGCGGTTTTTTCGTATTGCTTTAACGTTTTCCAGACGAGTTCTTCTAATTTTAGCTTCGTCTGTTGGTCAAGAGCGGAAAACGGTTCGTCAAGCAACAAGAGCTTCGGGTCGGTTGCCAATGTGCGCACGAGCGCCGCGCGCTGGCGCATGCCGCCGGACAACTGGCTCGGGTAATACGATTCCACGCCGTCAAGGCCGATCTCCGCAAGCAATGCGAGCGCCCGCTCTTTCGTTTCCGCTGTCAACGTTCCTGTGATTTTGAGACCGAGTAAGATGTTTTCTTCAATCGTTTTCCATGGAAACAAGTAGTCTTGCTGAAGCATATACCCGACAGCGCCGCGGGTTGACAGATCGGATCCGGCCGCCCGGCGCGCTGCTTTGGCGCTTGTTTCCTGCGCCCAAAGCGGTTCGCCTTCGATGAACACCTTCCCTTCCGTCGGTTGAATCAGCCCGGCGATAATGGAAAGAAGGGTCGTTTTCCCACAGCCGCTTGGGCCGAGAAAGGAGACAAACTCTCCTTTCTCGACCGACAGCGACACCTCAGCGAGCGCGGTGACGGCGGTTGTTTTCGTAAAATACGTGTGCGAGAGACGGTCGATGACAAGAAACATCCGGTTCACCCGCTTTCGTTAGTCGTTCATGGCTTTTTTGGCAAACGACGAATCAACGAGTGTGTCGAGGTCGATTCGTTTTGGCAGCTCGCCGGCTTCATCCATGATGTTTTGCAAGTTGTTCCATTCTTCCTCATCTAAAATCGGATCGGTCGCGTAAGAGCCTTGACTTTTGTATCGATCGACGACTGTTTCGATAATGTCCAATTCCGTGTCCTCAAAGTATGGTTGAATGACTTTGGCAATTTCTTTGGTGCTGTGTGATTCGACCCATTGTTGCGCTTTGTAGATGGCGCGCGTAAATTTTTCGATGATGTCTTTGTTCTTGTTCATATAGCTTTGTTTTGCCATGTACGTCGTGTACGGAACGCGCCCCGATTCGGTGCCAAAGGAAGCGATAATGTAGCCTTTTCCTTCTTGCTCAAAAATGCTAGCAGTCGGTTCAAACAGTTGGACGAAATCGCCGGTGCCGCTCGCAAAAGCGTTGGCGATATTAGCAAAATCGACGTTTTGAATCAGCTTCAAGTCTTGATGCGGGTCAATGCCGTGTTGTTTCAGCACAAATTCGCCAACCATCTGCGGCATGCCGCCTTTGCGCTGGCCGAGGAACGTGCTTCCTTTCAACATCTCCCAAGTAAAGTTGTCGATTTTTTTCCGGGAAACGAGAAACGTTCCATCTGTTTGCGTCAGCTGGGCGAAGTTGATGACCGGATCATTCGTCCCTTGCGCATACACATAAATCGACGTTTCCGAACCGACAAGGGCGATGTCCGCGCCACCAGACAGCAGCGTCGTCATCGTTTTGTCACCGCCCCACGTCGTCGTCAGCTCGACATCGAGCCCTTCTTCTTCAAAAAATCCTTTCGCTAAGGCGACGTACTGCGGCGCATAAAAAATCGAACGCGTCACTTCAGCGAGACGGACTTTTGTCAGCGTTTTTTCTTTTTGATCGGCGTCGTTGCCGCAGGCAGTGAGCGGCAAGAGGAGAAGAAGTGAACATAACCATACAGCCCATTTTTTCATGTGACCTACCCCCTTTTCGTCCACACGTGGTGAACATTCGCTTCACCTTATCGTATGCACAGGCGAAAAATGTGTGAATGCCTAGAAAAAATGGGCGAAACGACGGGAACGGTCTATAGGCAATGGTTTTCCCTTCATTCAGGCATGCAACATGCCTTTGTTTTCACGAAAAAAAGAGGGGAGACATTCATTCAGCTGGCGGAAAGGAGAGATCTACCATGGACGGGGACATCATCGACCAATACCGGTTTCCGTCGCCGCATCCGGACATCGACGTCTTTTTTGTCACCTATATGGCGCAAGGACTGAAAGTGAAAGGATTTTTGGCCGTGCCGAAACAAAACGACGTGTATGACGGGTTTTTGTATTTGCGCGGCGGGATCAAAAACGTCGGACAAGTGCGGGTGCCACGCCTCATCCAATTCGCTTCCCATGGATTTGTCGTCTTCGCCCCGCTTTACCGCGGCAACGGAGGCGGGGAAGGGAACGAAGATTTTGTCGGTGAAGACCGTTATGATGCGCTTGCCGGATTTGAGCTCCTGCGCCGCCATCCGCTTGTTCACCCGGGGCGTGTGCACGTGTTCGGCTTCTCACGCGGCGGGGCGATGGCGCTTCATACCGCTTTGTTGGCCGAACGGGTCTGTTCGGTCGCGGTCTGGGGAGGGGTGACCGATTTGGAGCTGACGTATTGGGAGCGGTTGGACTTGCGGCGGATGATGAAGCGCGTCATCGGCGGGACACCGAACAAATACCCGGAACGCTACCGTCACCGTACGCCGCTTTATAACCTAGAGCGCCTCAAAGCGCCTGTGCTTATCATCCATGGCGAGCGAGATACAAACGTATCGATTGAGCATGCGTGGCGGCTGGAGCGGCGGCTCAAGCAGCTCGGCCGACCGGTCACCGCTTGGTACTTCCCTGAGTTCAATCACTATTTCCCGCCGCAAGATAATCGAAAGACGGTGCAACGGCTCACCGAATGGATGAAACAACAGCCGACGGTATGATACGATAGGATGGGAAGGATGTTGAGGAAAACGCTCATAAGAAGCCTCGGGAGCTTGCCAACATCACCATTGGCAGAAAACGATGACGTTGGGAGGACGGCTTCGTGGGCTATAAACGAATCGATCAGGTGCAAGGAGGTCGGAAACGATGGGCATGCCGATGGAGCTGCAGACGCTCATTGTCACAAAAGGAAAAGAACAGCGCGTTCAAGGCAATTTGTTTGTGCTCGAAAAAGAAGGCTACCGCTTATACCCGCTTGACGTGCCGCTTGAAGTGCGCCGGACGCTGCAAAGCGAAGCGAGCGGCATCGCGGTCGTAAGAAAGCTCGAATGGGAAGATAACAAGACAACGGTTACGTATGAGCTCGTCAGCTTGTATTCCACCAATTGAACACGAAGTGTCGGGCAAATGAGCGCGGAATTGGTCCATCAGGCAGGGGCGCAAACCGAAGGACGGTTTGCGCCTTGCCATAGATAAGAGGAAAAAAGGCCCTGCTTGTCAAAGAGAAAGAGAATCACGGAGACCGAAATAGAGAAAAGAACAGAAAAAACGGCCGGACAGGATGTTCCCTGTCCGGCCGGGTGTTTGTTAAACGAGCGGTCCACCGAGTTTTTCAATGGACGGATCGATGTGAGCGAATTTTTGGAAGTTAGCGCGGAATTTTTCCGCCAGTTCTTTCGCTTTTTGTTCGTACGCTTGTTTGTCTGCCCATGTGTTTTGCGGACGCAAGACGTCATCTGGCACGCCCGGGACGTGGGCAGGGATGGCAAGACCGAAAATCGGGTCTTGGACCGTTTCGACGTTGTCAAGCTCCCCTTCGACGGCGGCTTGTACCATCGCGCGGGTGTAGGCGAGCTTCATCCGGCTGCCGACGCCGTATGGTCCTCCTGTCCAACCAGTGTTGACCAAAAAGACACGGACGTTATGCTCAGCGATTTTTTGCCCGAGCATTTCGGCGTATTCGACGGCCGGGCGCGGCAAAAACGGCGCGCCAAAGCATGTCGAGAACGTCGCTTCCGGTTCAGTGACGCCGCGTTCGGTGCCGGCGAGTTTGCTTGTGTAGCCGCTTAAGAAATGGTACATCGCCTGTTCGCGCGTCAGCTTGCTGATCGGCGGCAAGACGCCAAACGCATCGGCCGTCAAGAACACGATGGTCGACGGATGGCCGGCAACGCTTGGGTCAACGATGTTTTTGATCGCCTGAAGCGGATAGGCCGCGCGCGTGTTTTCCGTCAATGTCCCGTCATCGTAATCCGGAACCCGTGTCGCATCATGGAGAATGACGTTTTCAAGCACGGCGCCAAAGCCGATGGCATCAAAAATTTGCGGCTCTTTCTCGCGCGATAAGTTGATGCATTTCGCATAGCAGCCGCCTTCGATGTTGAAAATGCCGCGGCTCGACCAGCCGTGTTCGTCATCGCCGATCAAGCGGCGTTTCGGGTCGGTCGAGAGCGTTGTTTTCCCGGTTCCCGACAGGCCGAAGAAGAGGGCGACGTCGCCTTCCTGACCGACGTTGGCCGAGCAGTGCATCGGCAAGATGCCTTGTTCCGGCAGCAAATAGTTCATGACCGAGAAGATCGATTTTTTCATTTCGCCCGCATATTCCGTTCCACCGATCAAGACGGTGCGCTGTTCGAACGAGATGATGATAAACGCTTCCGAACGCGTCCCGTCAACGGCCGGGTCTGCTTTAAAGTTCGGCGCGCAAATGACGGTGAATTGCGGTTCATGGTCGGCGAGTTCTTCCGCGCTTGGACGGATGAACAGCTGATGGACAAACAAGTTGTGCCAAGCGAATTCGTTCACCACTTGAATCGGCAGCCGCGCTTTCGGGTCAGCGCCGGCGAAGCCTTTAAAGACGAACAGTTCATCTTTTTTCATTAAATAATCGAGCACTTTATCATATAATTTTTGAAATGTCTCCGGTGCCATTGGTTGGTTGACCGTTCCCCAATCGATGTTCTGTTTCGTCGACGGTTCTTCAACGATGTATTTGTCTTTCGGTGACCGTCCGGTATATTTACCGGTCGTGACGGCGACAGCGCCAGTGTGCGTCAGCCGCCCTTCGTTTCGGTGCAGCACTTTTTCGACGAGCTCAGCAACGGACAACTGGTGATGTACGTACGGTTTTTGCAGCAGCAAAGAAAGCTTATTGGTCATTTTTGCGATCCCCATATTCACAACCTGCCTTTTTTATTGGAATTCCTCTTGAAAATAGTATAACACATTTTTATTAATAGTCCATACTAATTGTGTAGGTTTTTTAAACTTAGTTTGGCCTATTTTTCAGATAATAAAAAATTTGTTTCTGCGGTTGACTTTGCTTATTTCATTACGATAAGATAAGTCATTGAACGGATACTCTTATCCCGAGCCGGTGGAGGGACAGGCCCGATGAAACCCAGCAACCGTCACAATTTTACAATATGTGAAAAGGTGCTAACCTGTGGCAAGGCGTGGTCCTTGAACGATAAGAGTGAAAGGAAGCAATACGATTGCAATGACCTTTCCTCACCGTGACAGGAAAGGTTTTTTTATATGAAGGGAAACGAGTTCCGTATCGCCACATTATGTCAAGAGGAGGAAATGAGCCGAATGTCAGCCAAACGCCGCTTGTTCACTTCAGAATCTGTAACAGAAGGGCATCCGGATAAAATTTGTGACCAAATTTCGGATGCCATTTTGGATGCCATTTTAGAAAAAGATCCGAATGCCCGTGTCGCTTGTGAAACGAGCGTCACAACAGGTCTCGTGCTTGTTAGCGGGGAAATTACGACCTCGACGTACGTCGATATTCCGCGCATCGTTCGCGATACGGTCCGCGAGATCGGCTATACGCGCGCGAAGTTCGGGTTTGACGCCGATACGTGCGCGGTGTTGACGGCCATTGACGAGCAGTCGCCGGATATCGCGATGGGGGTTGACCAGGCACTTGAGGCACGCGAAGGTCAGATGACTGACGAAGAAATTGAAGCGATCGGTGCCGGCGACCAAGGGCTCATGTTTGGATTTGCCTGCAATGAAACGGAAGAGCTTATGCCGCTCCCGATTTCGCTTGCCCATCGTCTTTCGCGTCGATTGGCCGAAGTGCGCAAAACGGATGTTTTGCCATACTTGCGTCCAGACGGCAAAACGCAAGTGACGATCGAATATGATGAAAACGGCAAACCGGTGCGCGTGGATACGATTGTCATTTCAACGCAGCATCATCCGGAAATTGAGCACGACCAAATCGAACGCGATATGAAAGAACACGTCATCAAGCCGATTGTTCCGGCGGAGTTGTTGGATGAGAACACGAAATATTTCATCAACCCGACCGGCCGCTTCGTCATCGGTGGTCCGCAAGGGGACGCTGGACTGACAGGGCGGAAAATCATCGTTGACACGTACGGTGGTTACGCTCGCCATGGCGGCGGTGCATTCTCGGGGAAAGACCCGACGAAAGTTGACCGTTCGGCAGCATATGCGGCTCGCTATGTTGCGAAAAACATTGTTGCGGCCGGACTGGCCGACAAGTGCGAAGTGCAGCTTGCTTACGCCATCGGTGTCGCTCGTCCGGTATCGATTTCGATTGATACGTTTGGCACCGGCAAAGTGTCGGAAGACGTTTTAATTGAAGTTGTCCGCAACAACTTCGATCTTCGCCCGGCTGGCATCATCAAAATGCTGGATCTGCGTCGTCCGATTTATAAACAAACAGCGGCTTACGGCCATTTCGGGCGCACGGATGTCGACTTGCCGTGGGAGCGCACGGATAAAGCAGCGGTGCTGAAAGAGCAAGCACTGGCATTAGCGAAAAACGAATAAATGAAAAACGGAGGAGGACTGCACTAAGGTGAGTCTTCCTCCGTTTCTTTTTATAGACATCGAAATGAAGCGTGCTGTTGTTGGTTCTGTCCTTTTTAGCCGCTGTGAAAAGATGGAAGGTCAGCTTCTGTTTTGTTGGAGCGCCTTGTAATATTGTCCTTTTTCTACATATTCGCGGCGGATGCGTTCCATTTCGCGGAAATCGTCTTCCGTCAGCTCGCGGACGACTTTCGCCGGCCGGCCGAGGGCGAGCACGTTCGGCGGGATTTTTTTGCCGGGCGGCACTAAGCTGCCGGCGCCGATAAACGCTCCTTCGCCGATTTCCGCACGGTCAAGAATGATCGAGCCCATGCCGATGAGGGCGTGTTTCCGGACGATGGCGCTGTGCAAAATGACTTGATGGCCCACGGTCACGCCGTCTTCAATGATGAGCGGATTGTTTGGACTTTGATGCAAAATTGAGTTATCTTGAATATTGACCCGGTTGCCGATAATGGTCGGCGCCACGTCACCGCGAATGACGGTGTTAAACCAGATGCTCGTCTCCTCGCCGATCGTGACATCGCCGGTGATCGTCACATAATCGGCGATAAAGGCGGACGGGGCAATTTGCGGTGTTTTTCCTTTGTATGGATAAATCATCGCTTTCGTTCCTTTCTTTTGCGAAATCGTCAGCTCATTCTTATTTTACAAAGTTGTCTGCCGTTCGTAAACGGAATGAAATAGATGATGACCAAAGCAGTTTTCCACAGTTGTAGAGATGGAAATACTAGGAGATGAAAAAAGCACTGTTTTTGCGCCCGAGGTGAGCCCATTGAAAATCCCGACACATCCCATTGCGTTAATGAAAATGGTATATCGTGACGTGTTTCCCCTTGTCCATCGCGAGCTTTCCTATTGGCGGCAGCGGGCGGAGCGCATTCCTGACCCGGAGTTGCGCCGGCAAGCGTTAGCAAGCATCGCGTCGAAAACGTTCCATTGTGAAGGCGGCGCGATTTTGGCGCTTTTGGCTCGGGAAAAATTAGAAGCATGCATTCGCTTTATCGTCGCGTATCAGACGATTAGCGATTACTTAGATAACTTGTGCGACCGGAGCACATCGCTTGATCCGCTCGATTTTCGCGCCTTGCATGATTCCATGCCGGATGCGCTCACCATTGGGGCAGAGCCGTCCAACTATTACCGCTACCGCCGTGAGCAGGAAGACGGCGGCTATTTACCGGATCTTGTGCGCACATGCCAAGAGGTGCTCGCGACAGTGCGACATTACGAAACGATCGTTCCGTTTTTGCATGAGCTTGCCGGATATTATTGCGACTTGCAAGTACATAAACATGTCGACACAAAAGAGCGCGTGCCGCGGCTGGAGAGATGGTTTGCCCAATACAAAGACAGCTTGCCGCCGATGGAATGGTATGAGTTTTCCGCCTGTTCCGGCTCGACGCTCGGCATTTTTTGCCTTGTGGCGTACGCCTTTGGCGAGTCGATGCCGCCGGAGATGGCAAAACAAGTGCGCGACGGTTATTTTCCGTACATTCAAGGGCTGCACATTTTGCTTGACTATTTGATCGATCAGGAAGAAGATCGCGAAGGCGGCGATTTGAACTTTTGCTTTTACTATCCGAATGAAACCGTGCTGCTGGAACGGCTTTGCCACTTTATTGAAGAAGCGGACCGCCATGTCGGCACGCTGCCGCATGGCAAGTTCCATCGCTTGATTCATCGCGGCTTGCTTGGTCTGTATTTGTCCGATGAGAAAGTGAAAAAACAGCGCGCCTTGCGCCGGCTGGCGCGTCAACTCGTCCGCGCCGGCGGGGCGGCATCGCAGTTTTTTTATTGGAACGGAAAAGCGTATCGCTTTTGGCAGGAGAAACAAAAACGGCTGTCTTTTTCATAAAGACAGCCGTTTATTGCTTGATGATGGATCGGCGAAAGGGAGACGTCTCCGCCTATCGCTTTTCGAGCGCGATAATAAACGGCGGATCGTTGCGCCGATTCAAGAATTCGTATTTGAGTACGTGGGTGTGTTGCTGGTCGAGGGAACGCACATAATCAAGCAACGCGTCACGTTCGATTTTTCCTTCCGGATGGCCGTGGTAAACGACAAGAACGATGACGCCGCCCGGCTTCATGATGGAAAGAAGCTGTTCGACCGCCTGAATCGTCGATTCCGGTTGGGTGACAATCTGTTTATCACCGCCCGGCAAATAGCCGAGGTTGAAAACGGCGCCGGCAATCCGTCCATACACATCGCTAGGAAGCGCTGTGAGCAGCTCGCTATGGCTTTGTTGGAATAACGTGACCCGGTCGTGCAGCCCTTGTTCAGAAAGGCGGGCTGTTGTCGCTGCGATGGCCTCCGGTTGAATGTCAAATCCGAACACATGTCCGCTATCACCGACGAGTTCCGCAAGGTAGACGGTGTCATGGCCGTTGCCGACCGTTGCGTCGATGGCAAGATCGCCTTCTGTGACGGCACGTTCAAGCAAAAAGCGGGCAAACGGCAAAATGTTCATCAATGTCATCGGGCCGTCACCTCTTGTTTGTACCGTTTTCCTTGATAGCTGTTGCGCCGCTTGAGTTCGGCGTCAATGGCGTTTAACACTTCCCATTTGTTGGCGCTCCACATCGGACCAATGAGCAAGTCGATCGGCCCGTCGCCGGTGATGCGATGCACGACCATCTCCGGTGGCAGCACTTCAAGCTGGTCGCACACGAGATGGACGTATTCGTCAAACGTTAAAAACTTCACGAGCCCTTTTTCATATTGCTTCACCATCGGAGTCCCTTTTAATAAATGAAGCAAATGGATTTTGATGCCTTGCACGTCCATGGCGGCAACGGTTTTGGCTGTTTCCATCATCATGTCGTACGTCTCAAGCGGCAAGCCGTTAATGAGATGGACACAGACACGGATGCCGTGCCGGCGCAGTTTTTGTACGCCATCGACAAAACATTGGAAATCATGCGCCCGGTTGATCAGTTGCGCCGTCCGCTCGTGGATCGTTTGCAAACCGAGTTCGACCCATAAATACGTCCGTTCGTTCAATTCTGCTAAATAATCGACGACCTCATCCGGCAGGCAGTCGGGGCGCGTGGCGATGGACAGGCCGACGACTCCGTCAAGGCCGAGCACGGTTTCGTATTTTTCACGCAGCACCTCGACGGGGGCGTGTGTATTGGTGAACGCTTGAAAGTACGCCAAATATTTGCCGTCTTTCCACTTTTGATGCATTTTTTCCTTAATCGTATGAAATTGCGTCACTAAATCATCGGCCCGGTTGCCGGCAAAGTCGCCTGATCCGGCAGCGCTGCAAAATGTACATCCTCCGTACGCCACCGTCCCGTCGCGGTTCGGGCAATCAAAGCCGCCATCAAGCGCGACTTTAAACACTTTATGTCCGAACGTCTGGCGTAAATGATAGTTCCACGTATGATACCGTTTATGGTCGTTTGTATATGGAAACGGGTTTGCCTGCATGAATACCGCTTCCCTCCTTGCTTTGAAAAAATCCCACCATCCTTGCATTGTACCATGAATGGCGGCAAAAAGCGATCGCTGCCAATCATTGACGTGATACGGATGACGCCGGCGGCGCATAGTAAACATGAGGGAACATCATGAAAAGAGGTGAACGCATGGCAACAAGACAATCGGTCGAGGAGTTTTTGCAGCGGTGTGAAGATGTGATCCGCTTTGCGAAAGAGCAATATACAGAAGCGCAAAAACAAGAACATTATAATCTCATTGAATATACAAACGCCCAGCAAATGCTCGAGCAAACCGTCAACGATTTGGCGCACTTGGCGTTAAGCTGCAACGCCCAGCAGCGCGAGCAGCTGCATCGGATGCGGCTTCAGCTTGAGCAACTGCAAAACGAAATGATTTTGCTTGACCGCTAAAAGGCGGTGTCAATGAACGCCCTTGATGGGGAGGGGGAAGCGTTTCCGAAGTTGGGCGCCCCGTCCCCTGGCAAAGGGGAGAAGAGAAGGCAAAATGCGACACGAAAAAAGAAGGGAGGATGATGCGACATGAAGCGGCGTCTGAAACAAACGAACCCGGAACAGAAAACACGCAACGGTCAAAACAATAACGATCTCGAGCTGGGCCAAGATTTCGATCCGGTCAAACTGGCGAAAAAACAATACGAACAAACAGGCGGCCAGCCGGTTCGCTCCAAGCAGCGGAACGGATGAAGCATGGTGAACAAACGAGGGGGCATCACGTTGCCCTCTTTTTTATTGCTTTTTTTTCCTTTCCCCTCTACAATTATTTTGGGAAACGAAATAAATCAAGCAAAGGATGATGACCGATGCCCCGCGCGCTTTGGTGGCTGCTTATCGGTATGGTGCTCAATGTGACAGGGGGGTCATTTTTATGGCCGCTCAATACGATTTATTTGCACGAACAGCTTGGCCAACCGCTGGCGGTGGCGGGAGCGGTGCTGATGCTCAACTCAGGGGGCAGCGTCATCGGCAGCTTAGTCGGCGGTGTTTTGTTTGATCGGATCGGCGGGTTTCGCGCCCTTCTTGTCGGGGCATGTTCGACGGTGGTCGCTTCGGCTGCTTTGAGCGTTTGGCACGGCTGGCCGCATTATGCGGTGTTTTTGGCGCTTCTTGGCATCGGCAGCGGCATCGTTTTTCCGGTGTCATCGGCGTATGCGGGGGCGATTTGGCCGGAAGGGGGACGGCGGGCGTTCAACGCCTTGTATGTCGCGCAAAACCTCGGTGTCGCCGTCGGTTCGGCGCTCGGCGGGTTTGTTGCTTCGTATTCTTTTTCGTTCGTTTTTTTCGCCAATCTGTTGTTGTATGTTGCGTTTTTGTTGATTGTCGTGGTCGGATTGCGGCGTATCCCGCTTTTGCCCCCGCCGAAAACAAAACGAGCTGCAGAAGTCAAAACATCGACATCCCGCGCCGTCGGATGGGCGCTCGCTCTCCTTTGCGTCGGCTATGGATTGTGTTGGATCGGCTATGTCCAATGGTCGACGACGATCGCCGTTTATATGCGAGAGTTTCATTTGTCAGTCCGGCAATATAGCTTGCTTTGGACGATCAACGGCGCGTTGATCGTCTTGGCGCAGCCGTTGCTGTCGCGGGTGATTCGACGCTTCATGCCGGGGATGAAACGACAAATGGTGATCGGGTTTGCCATTTTCGCCGTTTCGTTTGCCATGCTGTTTGGCGCCGATTCGCTCGGTGAGTTTGTCGCCTCAATGGTGGTCATCACTATCGCTGAGATGGTTGTCTGGCCGGTGATTCCAACGGTCGTGAACGAACTGGCGCCACAAGGGAAGGCTGGATTTTATCAAGGAATCGTCAACGGCACGGCGATGGTCGGACGGATGATCGGACCGGTCATCGGCGGGTGGGTCGCTGATGAATTAGGAATGAAACCGCTCATCGGGCTGCTCGTTGCGTTTGCGTTGTTAGCGGTAGCCGCGTCGCTGTTGTACGACCGCTGGCTGCCGAAGCCGGTCGGGAAGGCCGAGAAAAAAACGACGGCGACTGTATAGATTTCGACTTGCAATTGATCGACAAATTTTTTAAAATAATAATTAAATTTGTTGTTTCGAACGCAAAGGAAGGATAAAGCGAATAACGGTGAAGAGGAGCAGTAACGGGCCTGGCGGACGGCAGAGAGTTGACGGTCGGTGCGAGTCAACCGAAGCCGGCTCGTGAACTCGCCTCGGAGTTGCAGGTGCGAGCGGTCGCGGCCTCGTAGCACTTGCCGTGAATCTGCGTTAAGGAGCAAAGCGGGTGCGCCATTGGCGCGCCAAAAAGGGTGGTACCGCGGGAATTGTGCCTCTCGTCCCTTTTCATTGGGATGGGAGGTTTTTTTATATATATTTCCGTCAATGATGCAAAGTAGAAATCGATGAGGAGGAGTGCGACGATGAGTTTCAACCATCGCGAAATTGAGAAAAAGTGGCAGGATTATTGGGAACAGCATAAAACGTTCCGCACCCCGGATGAAAGCGATAAACCGAAGTTTTACGTGTTGGATATGTTTCCGTATCCGTCTGGCGCTGGCTTGCACGTCGGCCATCCGGAAGGGTATACGGCGACCGATATTTTGGCGCGCATGAAGCGGATGCAAGGGTACAATGTCCTTCACCCGATGGGGTGGGACGCGTTCGGATTGCCGGCAGAACAATATGCGCTCGATACCGGCAACGACCCGGCCGAATTTACGCAAAAAAACATCGACAACTTCCGCCGGCAAATTAAGTCGCTTGGTTTTTCGTATGACTGGGATCGGGAAATTAACACGACTGATCCGAACTATTACA
This sequence comes from Geobacillus sp. FSL K6-3411, assembly GCF_037965715.1. NCBI lineage: Bacteria > Bacillati > Bacillota > Bacilli > Caryophanales > Anoxybacillaceae > Geobacillus > Geobacillus sp. FSL K6-3411. Next base: position 2,905,850 of record NZ_CP150187.1, on the reverse strand, counting down.
AATGGACGCAATGGATTTTCTTGAAGCTGTATGAAAAAGGGCTCGCCTACATGGACGAAGTACCGGTCAACTGGTGTCCGGCGCTTGGCACCGTGCTGGCGAACGAAGAAGTCATCAACGGCCGGAGCGAGCGCGGTGGGCATCCGGTCATCCGCAAGCCGATGCGGCAATGGATGCTGAAAATTACCGCCTATGCCGACCGGCTGCTCGAAGATTTGGAGGAGCTTGACTGGCCGGAAAGCATTAAAGAAATGCAACGCAACTGGATCGGCCGTTCAGAAGGGGCGGAAATTGAGTTTGCTGTCGACGGCCATGACGAGTCGTTCACAGTATTTACGACGCGGCCAGATACGCTGTTTGGCGCCACGTACGCAGTGTTGGCTCCGGAACATCCGCTTGTTGAGAAAATTACAACGCCGGAGCAAAAACCAGCCGTTGATGCTTACTTAAAAGAAGTGCAAAGCAAAAGCGACCTCGAGCGCACCGACTTGGCGAAAGAAAAAACAGGCGTGTTCACTGGTGCGTACGCCATCCATCCAGTTACCGGCGACAAGCTGCCGATTTGGATCGCCGACTACGTGTTGATGGGCTACGGCACTGGGGCGATCATGGCTGTACCGGCGCACGATGAGCGCGACTACGAGTTTGCGAAAACATTCAACTTGCCGATTAAAGAAGTCGTTGCCGGCGGGAATGTCGAAAACGAGCCGTACACTGGCGACGGGGAGCACATCAACTCTGAGTTTTTGAACGGCTTGAACAAACAAGAAGCGATTGAAAAAATGATCGCCTGGCTTGAAGAAAACGGAAAAGGACAAAAGAAAGTGTCGTACCGGCTGCGCGACTGGTTGTTCAGCCGCCAGCGCTACTGGGGTGAGCCGATTCCGGTCATCCATTGGGAAGACGGGACGATGACGACGGTGCCGGAAGAAGAATTGCCGCTTGTCTTGCCGAAAACGGATGAAATTAAACCGTCGGGAACGGGTGAATCGCCGCTCGCCAACATCGAAGAATGGGTCAATGTTGTTGATCCGAAAACCGGGAAAAAAGGGCGGCGTGAAACAAACACGATGCCGCAATGGGCGGGAAGCTGCTGGTATTATTTGCGCTACATCGACCCGCATAACGACAAACAGCTCGCCGATCCGGAAAAGTTGAAACAATGGCTGCCGGTTGACGTCTACATCGGCGGGGCGGAGCATGCGGTCTTGCACTTGCTGTACGCTCGCTTCTGGCATAAAGTGTTGTACGACCTTGGCATCGTGCCGACGAAAGAGCCGTTCCAAAAGCTGTTTAACCAAGGGATGATCTTAGGCGAAAACAATGAAAAAATGAGCAAATCGAAAGGCAATGTCGTCAACCCGGATGATATCGTCGAAAGCCATGGCGCGGATACGTTGCGGCTGTATGAAATGTTTATGGGGCCGCTTGAAGCGTCGATCGCCTGGTCGACGAAAGGGCTTGACGGAGCGCGCCGTTTCTTAGAGCGCGTCTGGCGCCTGTTTGTCACCGAAGATGGTCAACTGAACCCGAACATCGTTGACGAGCCAGCGAACGATACGCTCGAGCGCGTCTACCATCAAACGGTGAAAAAGGTGACGGAAGACTACGAAGCGCTGCGCTTCAACACTGCCATTTCGCAGCTGATGGTGTTCATTAACGAAGCGTATAAAGCGGAGCAGATGAAAAAAGAATATATGGAAGGGTTCGTCAAGCTCTTATCGCCGGTTTGCCCGCATATTGGCGAAGAGCTCTGGCAAAAGCTCGGCCATACTGACACCATCGCCTATGAACCATGGCCGACATATGACGAAGCGAAACTCGTCGAAGACGTCGTTGAAATCGTCATCCAAATCAATGGCAAAGTGCGGGCGAAACTGAACGTGCCGGCGGACTTATCGAAAGAGGCGCTAGAAGAACGGGCGCTCGCCGATGAAAAAATTAAAGAGCAGCTTGCAGGGAAAACGGTGCGTAAGGTGATCACTGTCCCTGGTAAGCTCGTCAATATCGTCGCCAACTAACGAGACGGGTGGGGCGGGCAGTCCGCTGCCACCCTCTTATATGGATGAAAGGAGCGAACTTGGATGGAAGAAATCAAGGAAATCACCGCGGCGGAAGTGAAAGAAAAGCTTGAACGCGGCGAAAAGCTGAACATTGTCGATGTGCGTGAAGACGAGGAAGTCGCTCTCGGCATGATTCCAGGTGCCAAACATATCAAAATGGGCGATATTCCGAACCGATTGGACGAACTTGACAAGGAGGAAGAATACATTTTCGTCTGCCGCTCCGGGCGGCGGAGCGAAAACGTCTGCCGCTATTTGCAGGAGCTTGGCTACCGCGTCTGCAACATGATCGGCGGCATGCTCGAGTGGGAAGGGGAAACAGTGACGAAGCAATAATGTGACGGTTCCGCTTAGCCGGTCAACCGGCAGGCGGGGCGATTGGCAGACGGACAAAAAACGGCATGGCCGGTAAAGACGGCCTGCCGTTTTCTTTTTCCCGCTTCACGCTGCTTGTTACGTGCCGCCCTACCGATCCGTCAACTCAGTGAAAAGGAGAAGGCGAGCCCGTTTCGTTCCTTAGGCAGGAACTTTCCCTTGCCTTGTGGAAATGGAAAAAGAAAAACGGAGGGCGATCGCCATGTATAAAGTGAAAGTGTTTGACAAAGAACATGAAAAAGATTTAGAGGCGGCCGTCAATGATTTTTTAGCCCGCTTGAAAGACGGGCAGTTGATTGATGTCAAATACAGCGTGGCGGCGATGGAATCAGAGGGCGAGCAAATTTATTGCTTTTCTGCCATGGTCATTTACCGGACGTAATTTGCCGGGCCGCCCCGGTTGCAGGCGGAGCCGGAAGGTCGAGCTGTCTGTAAGAGGCTTTCCAGCTTTCTGTCAGCCGTTGTCCACCCCGGCGGTGGGAAAGCGGCTGCGCCTAGTTTGGTATGCCGTCAATCAACGGCTGTCCGCGCCGATGCTTCCTCTGCTTTTCACTTCCAACGCATAGCGAGCGGCGTTCATGCCGGCGAGCCGCCCGGTCACCAAGGCGGCGGTGATGTTGTAGCCGCCCGTATAGCCGTGGATGTCCAAAATTTCGCCGCAAAAATATAGACCGCCCATACATTTGGATGCCATCGTTTTTGGCTCAATTTCTTTCACTGACACACCGCCTCCGGTCACGAACGCTTTTTCGATGGACAGCGTGCCATGGACGTGAAACGTAAACTGTTTGCAACAGCGGACGAACGCCCGCAGCGCTTCATGACTCACCGTTCCGGCGGCCGCTTGCAGGTCGATGCCGCTTCGCTCCAGCAAAAAGGCGGCGTATCGTTCCGGCAGCACCGTTTTGGCGATGTTTTTTACCGCTTTTTTCGGTTCTTGTTTGCATAATTTGGCTAAGCGTTGAAACAGCTCTTCTTGCGTGAGATCCGGCAGCGCATCGATGCTCATGGCGACCGTGCCGTCCGAAGCTTTTTTCAGCGCTTTGACAACAAATTGGCTGCAGCGGAGAGCGGCCGGGCCGGAAATACCGAAATGGGTAAACAGCATGTCCATTCGGTGGGTGATGAGCGGCTTGCCGTTCGGCTTTAAGACGCTCAGCGCCACATCGCGCAACGACAGTCCTTGCAGCGTCCGGTTTTTGATGAACGGCTCGTTCGATACGATCGGCACTTCGGTCGGAAACAGCTCAGTCACCGTATGACCGGCTTTTTCCGCCCAAGGATAGCCGTCGCCGGTTGAGCCGGTTTGCGGCACGGATTTGCCCCCGACTGCGACAACGACGGCGTTTGCTGCGATTGTCTCCCCGCTTTTTAGCTTGACGCCGACCGTTTTTCCGTGCTCATACAGAACATCCTCAACCGGCGCCTCAAGCCGGATATCGACTTTAAGCCGGCCGAGTTCGTTCACGAGTGCTGTTACGACGGATTGGGCGCTGTCGCTTTTGGGAAACATGCGGCCATGGTCTTCTTCTTTCAGCGGCACGCCAAGCCGTTCGAAAAAGCGGATGATATCTTCATTGTTAAATACGGAAAAGGCGCTGTATAAAAAGCGGCCGTTGCCGGGAATGTGGCGGACGATTTCATCGATCGGCAGCCGGTTCGTGACATTGCAGCGCCCACCGCCGGAGATGGCAAGCTTGCGCCCGAGCTTTGTTCCTTTTTCCAACAGCAGTACGTTCGCTCCTTGTTCCCCAGCAGCGATCGCCGCCATGAGCCCGGACGGGCCGCCGCCGATGATGATGACGTCATATCCCATATGGATTCCATCCTTTCGTTGTCTACAAGCAGACAATGTTTTTCGTTCCGTTGCCAACTATGATAAAATAGGAATGTTGCGATTTTCAACGTCCACGGTTAGGGAAGGGATCATATGTCAACATCGAAATTGCTGCGCGGCACATTTATTTTAACTGCTGGTGTGATGATTTCCCGCCTTCTCGGCTTGTTTTACGTCATTCCGTTTTATCACCTTGTCGGTGAGCGGGGTGGGGCGCTGTACGGATACGGCTATGTGCCTTACCAAATTTTTTTAAGTTTGGCGACGGCCGGGCTGCCGGTCGCCGTATCGAAATTTGTGTCAAAATACAATGCCCTTGAGGAATACCGCGTCGGCTATACGCTCTTTCGCTCCGGCCTCGTGCTTATGTTGGTGAGCGGTATTGCCTCATGGCTCATTTTGTACGGGCTCGCGCCCATTTTGGCTCCACATGTGATCGATGCAGAAACGAACGTCAACTCGGTCGATGACGTTGTCGCTGTCATTCGCGCGGTCAGTTTTGCGCTCATCATCGTGCCGATGATGAGCTTGATCCGCGGCTTTTTCCAAGGACACGAATCGATGGGGCCGACAGCGTTGTCGCAAGTCGTCGAACAAGTTGTGCGCATTGCCTTTTTGCTTGGGGCTTGTTATGTCATTTTACGTATGTGGGACGGCTCGATCGTCACCGCCGTGAGTGCAGCGACGTTTGCCGCGTTTGTCGGCGCCGCCGGCGGGTTGTTGGTGCTCGTTGTGTATTGGTGGAAGCGGCGTCCGTATTTGCGCTCCTTGCTCGAGCGCGACCGCGGCGAAGTGAGCGTGTCGCTCCCGGCGATGTATAAGGAGTTGCTCCTTTCTTCGATTCCGTTCGTCTTTGTCGGCTTATCGATGTCGCTTTATCAGCTCATCGATCAGTTTACGTTCAACCACGCGATGGCTGCCGCAGGGTTGGGAAAAATATCGGAACACGCATATTCGGTGTTCAATATGTGGGCGCAAAAGCTCGTCATCATCCCGGTGACGTTGGCGACCTCGTTCAGCTTGGCGCTCATTCCGACGATCACGAAAGCACATGTTGAACAAAACCGGAGGGCCATGCGGCAATATTTGAACCAGACGTTCCAAGTGCTGATGTTTTTAACGATGCCAGCGGTGATCGGCATGGCGGTGCTCGCTGGTCCGATGTACAGCTCGTTTTACAGCTATGACCCGCTCGGTGAGCAAGTGTTGCGTTGGTACGCCCCAGCGGCGATTTTGTACGCGTTATTTTCCGTGACGTCCGCGATTATGCAAGGCATTAACCAGCAGCGGTTTACGGTCATTAGTTTAGCGGCCGGCCTGCTTGTGAAACTGTCGCTTAACACACTGTTGATTATGAAATGGGCGACGGTTGGTGCCATTGTTGCGACGATGGCCGGGTATTTCGTCTCGGTGGCGTTCAACTTATGGGTGATTCAACGGTACACCCGCTATCGCTATCGTTTTGTCCTTCGCCGAACGGTGTTTATGGCCATTTTGACGGCGTTGATGTCGGTGACCGTGATGGTCGTTGCGGCGTTGGTCGGGCAGTGGGTCGATTATCGCCAGGGAACGGCGGAGGCGGTGTTCGTTGCTGCGATTGGCGTGGCGGCCGGTGCGGTGGTGTACTTGTTTCTCAGCATTCGCTCCGGGCTGTTTGTGGCGCTATTTGGCGACCGGTTTGCTTTTTGGCGTCGGAAAGAGAAAAAGGCCGTGTCATAATTCTTGCTCATCAGTTCCCGGTTTCGCTATCTGCGTTGGCAGTGGCGGATTTATGGCCAAAACGAGAAGAAGGCGGTCTTGTGATCCGCCTTCTTTCTCATCGGTTTATGCAAGGCCGAGTCGGCGCTCGATGCGATCGAGGCGTCTGTCCACCCGTTCGAGCTGCCGGTTGAGCCGTTCGACATTGCGCTCGAGCTGCTCGATGCGTCGCGCCCAGTTGGTAAATTGCCATATGGGCAAGAACTGGCCTGCTGGCTGTTGACGGTAATCGTCAAACGTCGGAACATAATAGTAATACTCGTTCATCGACACATCTCCTTTCTGTATCTTTCCCTCATAGTGTATGGTGAGGAGGCAAAAGCGGACTAGATAAACGCCCAATAGAGGAATATTTTAGGAGGGAGTTTCGTGGAACTGCGCATTGACAAGCTGCTCGCCCATATGGGCTATGGGACGAGGAAGGAAGTAAAAAAGCTGCTGAAGTCCGGCTTGGTGAAAGTGGATGGCGCTGCTGTCTATGATCCGAAAACGAAAGTGCGGCCGGACGAGCAGACGGTGACCGTCTGGGGAGAAACGGTCGAGTATAAACAGTTCATTTATTTGATGATGAACAAGCCCCCCGGCGTCATCTCAGCGACGGAAGACGCTGTGGAAGAGACGGTCGTTGATTTGCTTGAAGAGGAAGATCGGCTGTTTGACCCGTTTCCAGTCGGGCGGCTCGACAAAGACACGGAAGGGCTTCTGTTGTTGACGAATGATGGACAGCTCGCCCATCAGCTGTTGGCGCCGAAAAAACATGTGCCGAAAACGTACTTTGCCGTCATTGATGGCGAGGTGACGGAAGACGATGTGGAGGCGTTTCGGCGCGGTGTGGTGCTCGATGACGGCTATGAGACGAAGCCGGCCGAGCTTGTCGTGTTGAAATCCGGCCTGCGTTCCGATGTCGAAGTGACAATTACAGAAGGGAAATTTCATCAGGTGAAACGGATGTTTCAAGCGGTCGGCAAGCGGGTCGTTTATTTGAAACGGGTGCAAATGGGGCCGCTTTCTCTCGATCCGAATTTAGCGGTTGGCGAGTATCGGGAATTGACAGATGAAGAGGTGGAGATGCTGAAGCAATATCGGGCGGACGCGGATGAAAAAAAAGGAACCTGAGACGGTTCCTTTTTTATGAAAAAGTGAAGAATATTCGTTCGTTATGAAAAGACATTCTGCATTCATCTCTCATCCTGTTTTGCCCTGTTGGCACCGCTCAAGAAGAGATACGCACTTTTTTGTTCGTGGTCGTCCATTTGCCCTTGCTCGGGCTGCGAACGAGATCATTGTACATAAGCACGTTTAAGTCACGCTGGATTGTTCGTGGGGTGGTGCCGAACTCATCAACAAGTTCTTGGGTCGTAACCGTTCCTTTTTCGCTAATGTACATATACACGGATTTAATACGGGTAAGCATCCGGTGTGTTGAAGGTTTCAAAAGACCACTCCCTATCTTAGCATCATTCGCATGGCACAACCGACAGCTTTTAGATGAGAGATGTCTTTTATCTGTTTACTACCATTGTACACGAAATGGCTGGGGAAATGCTACCCGTTTGCACATATTCACGAAAAATTTAAACATTTTGTAGCAAAAATGAAACGAAGTTGTGACAAATGAAAAATTTTGACAACCTTTTTTTGATATGATACGTTGGCAACAAAGAGTGATAAAAAGAAAGGGAGAATGACGTTGAACATCAACTGGATTGAGGAGGCACGGAAACGGAAAGACGATTTAGTTCGCGATGTGCAAGCGCTTGTCCGCATTCCGAGCGTTCGTGATGACAGCGAGGCGCAGCCAGGAGCGCCGTTTGGACTGAAAGTGGCAGAAGCGCTCGATTATATGTTAACCCGCGGTCAAGCGGAAGGGTTTCGCGTCAAAAACGTCGACGGGTTTGCCGGACATGTGGAAATGGGACAAGGGGAGAAGCTTATCGGTGTGCTCGGCCATATCGACGTCGTGCCGCCCGGGGATGGCTGGACGGTTGATCCGTTCTCCGCTCATGTGAGGGACGGCCGCATTTACGGGCGTGGGGCCATCGATGACAAAGGGCCGACCATCGCTGCGTTTTACGCAATGAAAATCGTGAAAGAACTCGGCCTGCCGCTGAGCAAGCGGGTTCGTCTCATCATCGGAGGGGATGAGGAAAGCGATTGGCGGTGTGTCGACCATTATTTCAAGCATGAAGAGATGCCGGACATTGGGTTTGTCCCGGACGCTGATTTTCCGATTATTTATGCGGAAAAAGGGATTATTGACGCTGATTTGCAATATCGGCTGACGGGGAGCGAAGAAACGGGAGAAATGACGCTTTGCTCGTTTCAAGCAGGCCGCCGTTACAATATGGTGCCTGATGCGGCCGAAGCCGTTGTCGAAGGAGCCGGGCTGGAGGAATGGTCTAGCCGGTATGAGCGCTTTTGCCGTGACCACGGATTAAACGGGAACATCCGCCATAGCGGCGAAGCGGCTGTGCTTACGCTGGAAGGAGTGGCTGCTCATGGCGCCGAACCGGAGCGCGGCAAAAATGCCGGCGTCTACTTGGCGCAATTTTTAGCGAGCCTTCCGCTAGATGGCGGTAGCCGGCCGTTTGTCCAGTTTGTGGCGTCCTCGTTTTTCGGCGACACGCGCGGACGGAAGCTCGGTCTGGCGTATCGGGATGAGCGGAGCGGTGAGCTGACCGTGAATGTCGGCGTGTTGTCATACGACCGTGCGCAGGGCGGGACCATCGGGTTGAACATTCGCTATCCGGTGACGGCCGACGGGGAAACGATCCGTCAAACGTTGTCCAACGTGGCTGTTGAACGCGGCCTGACGCTCGGGCGTTTCCATGATACGAAACCGCATTACGTCGATCCGGATCATGAGTGGATCCGCACGCTTCAACGCATCTATGAAGAACAAACCGGTGAGCCTGGTCGGCTGTTGGCGATTGGCGGCGGCACGTATGCCCGCTCGTTGACCGCCGGGGTGGCGTTCGGTGCTTTGTTTCCTGGCCGCCCTGATGTCGCCCATCAAAAAGATGAATATGTCGAGATTGACGATTTAGTGAAAGCGACTGCCATTTACGCTCAGGCGATCTATGAGCTGGCCAAATAAACCGCTGCTTCGGAACGGCTTAAGAAATAGAATGGTTGCCCCACAAGACAGCAATGTTGTGACAAGGAAAGGGGAGAACGGGATGGAAGCAGCCTTAAAACGGGAAGCAGCGGCGCGAAAAACGGTGTTTCCGCTCTTTTATTTTCTGATCTTTTTTGCCATTGGGGCGCTGTCTCCGCTTTTGTCTGTCTATTTGCAGGAAGAAGCGCGCCTGTCGGGGACGGCCATCGGTTGGATTATGTCGCTCACCCCGATCGTGACGATGGCCGCCCAACCGCTTTGGGGCATGGTGACTGACTATACGCGCAAACCGGTCGGGATATTAATGATCACGCTCGTTTTGACGGCGTTGTTCGGACTCATGTATTCATTCGCCGGCAGTTACGAAGCCTTTGTTGCGTTGACGGTGCTGCTTTCGGCGGCGCAGAGCGCTGTCGTTCCGATTTCGGACAGCCTCGCCCTTCGCCATGTCCACGAACAGGGCGGAAACTACGGCTCCATTCGGTTATGGGGATCGATCGGCTTTGCTGTGGCGGTGTTTGTCGTCGGATGGCTATCCGAACGTATCGCCTTTGCGGTCATTTTTTATGCGTTTTCGCTTGCGATGTTAGCTGCAGCCGCGTTGACTGCTCGCCTGCCGCGCTACCGGACGGCGGTGTCGACAGGGAGGTTGACGTGGCGTGACATCGGCGGACTGCTTTCGCTCCGCCCGTTTCGACTGTTGTTGACGGCCGCGTTTTTGTTGTTCGGTCCGATTTTGGCCAACAATTCGTATTTCGGGCTGTTGATTCATGAACTCGGCGGTACGCTGACTGGCGTCGGCTTCGCCTTTTTGCTTGCTGCCGGAAGTGAGGCGCCGTTTATGAAAGCGACGGATCGGCTCATCCGCCGGTTTGGCATGGCGCGCCTACTTATTTTGGCGGCGCTAATATCGGCGGTCCGCTGGCTGTCATATGCCGCCGATCCACCGCTTTGGTTTGTCTATATGACAACGATCGTGCAAGGCTGCTCCGTTGGACTGTCGATTCCGACCGCGCTCCAATATGCGCGTCGCTTGGTGCCAGAGCGGGTGCAGGTGACGGCGGTGTCCCTTTACTCGGCAGTCAGCAACGGCCTTGGCGCTTGGTTTTGCACGCTTTTGGGCGGGTATTTGCTTGAGCGGTGGCACATTGGCACGGTTTATTTGTTTTTTGGCGCTTGCACGCTCGCTGGCGTGTTCGTATTGCTTTGGCTTGCCAAACTAGAACGAGACGACCAATCGGCAGGTGAGAGAGGATGAAACGCAACCATTATTTTATTGCCGTTCCGCTGACGGCGGAGGCGAAACAAGCGATTGCCCGTTTTGCGGGCGATATGGCATCATCGCTTCCGTTCCGTACATGGGTGCATGAACAAGACTACCATATTACCCTTGCATTTTTAGGGGATGTGCCGCCACAGAAAATGGACCTGCTATGTGAAAAGGTAGCGGCAGCCGCAGCCCGCTACGCTCCGTTTTCCCTTCAACTTGACGGGCTCGGAACGTTCGGAGAGCGCACAGCGCCCCGCATTTTTTGGCAAGGAGTCAAAGCGGAGGAAACGCTCAATGCGCTGCGGCGCGATGTGTATGAGGCTTGCTTAACGCTCGGTTTTTCTCTCGACCGGCGGCCGTTTGCCCCGCATATTACGATCGCTCGCAAATGGCAAGGCGCCGAGCCGTTTAAGCCGGAAATGCTCGGTATGCTTCCGGCGGCTTCGGCGGTGTTTTCGGTGCCGGAGATTGTGCTATACCGGACAAATATGCACCAGACGCCAAAATATGAAGTGATCGCCTCGTTTCCGCTGCTGGGTGCACCGGCGGAGGGCAACCAATAGTAGGTGAGGGTATGGGACAGCTTGTGAAAATGCGGGATTGTATCTCCCGCTATGAAACGGATGTGTATTATTATGTGCCGGAATTTATCCGGCTGAAACAACGGCAGTGGGAACAGGCGAAAGCACGGTGGGAAGCGGCACACGATGCTGGCATGAGCGTTCAAACGGGCACGGAAGAGACGTGGGATTTTTTGCTTAACGAACCATCATGGTGGGAACGGCTCGTAAAGCGGTGGCGGCGCGACACGGCATTGGAAGAGGAAGAAGAGGCGCCAGCCGCTATTGCGATGGTCAACCGTGCGGCCACCGTTGAGGAGCTGAAGCGTCAATTTCTTGACGAATTGTTTCAGCTTCAGCTGAAATGGGCCAGTTCGACGATGATGTACGTTTCTCCGCTTGACGACGAGCTGTATCGCGATGAAACGTTGAAGTATTTTTTGCAGCGGTTTCCGGATACGTATTTATGTTTTTACCAGCCGGTCGTTATGGCCGGTAAGGCGCAGGTCGAGCTCGAGACGGTCATCCTGACGCCGACGGCGGCTTGGTGCATCGCCTTTGTCGAGGGAAGTCCGGACAATATTGTGATCGTATCCGCAGACCGGTTTTGGACGGAGCGGGCCGGAATGAAAGAGGTTAAGCGGGTGAACCCGGTCGTGTCGCTGCGCCGGACAGGGCAAGTCGTTTCTGATATTTTCCAAAAACATCAAATCGATTGGCCGATTCATCTTGTGCTGTTAAACCGCTATGGCTACATTGACCATAGCAATCTTTTTCCTTTTGTTCACTATATTGATAAACGAAATTATGAACAATGGTTTTCCCGCTTGCGCCGCTCAGCCCTTCCGCTTCGGCATCAGCAGTTGAAGGCGGCTGAGGCGTTGCTTGGCCACTGCGCCAGTTTTTACAGCCCCCGCCTTGATGGGAATATTTACAACGAAGAATGGCAACAATAAAAGCATCTGTGCATCGATGGGGCGAACCGGCCGATTTTTTGGCACCGCCCTTTTTCTTTTGCGTATGATAGTAGTAACGGGAGGCCACAAAGGGGGTGAGCCAATATGCTTCATATTAACCGAACGTTTGTCGCCTATTTGGACGAGATGGATCAATTGACCGTGCTTGTACCGAAGTCGTGTTGCCCTGACGAGATGGCGCCATTTACGATGGTGGCACCGAGCGGAGAGGAAATTCCGCTTTCCGTGCAGCAGCTCGAGGACTTAGGCGATATGGTGAAATATGTATGTCGATTTGCGTCTGCGTTCGAGTTTGGGGCGACCTATTGGGTTCGTGCCCGTTCGGGGGAGAGAACCGATGTGCAAATCGGTGCTGTCGTGCGGACGCCGGCGTTCGATGATCAATTTTTTTACGAAGGAAAGCTAGGAGTGGACTACACGAAGGAGCAAACGGTGTTCCGCGTCTGGGCACCGACGGCAACCGCCGTCAACGTCAAGTTGATCCACCCAGATAGCGGTGATGCCCGCTATGTGCCACTTGAGCGAGGGGAGCGCGGTGTATGGTCGGCGGTCGTACCCGGCGACTGGGAACGAACGTATTATACGTATGTTGCCTGCATTAACCGCGTATGGCGCGAGGCAGTGGATCCATATGCGACCGCTGTTTCCATCAATGGTGAGTATGGCGTGATCATCGACTGGGAAAAGACGAAGCTCGCACCATCCGCTCGTCCGTTGCCGCCGCTCACATCACCGACTGACGCCATTATTTACGAATTAAGCATCCGTGATTTTACGAGCCACCCCGACAGCGGTGCCGCCCATAAAGGGAAGTATCTTGGGTTGTCGGAAGCGAATACAAGTGGGCCGAACGGAACATCGACCGGGCTTTCCTATTTAAAAGAGCTGGGTGTCACCCATGTGCAGATTATGCCGTTTACCGATTTTGCTGGAGTTGATGAACGCGATCCGTCAGCCTCGTATAACTGGGGATACAATCCACTTCATCTATATGCACCGGAAGGAAGTTATGCAACCGATCCGACCGATCCTTACGCGCGCATTGTTGAATTAAAACAAATGATTCGAACGCTGCACGAAAATGGTTTGCGTGTTGTCATGGATGCGGTATATAACCATGTCTACGATCGGGAGCAGTCATCACTGGAGAAGCTTGTTCCCGGGTATTATTTCCGCTATGATGCGTATGGCCAGCCAGCCAACGGCACCGGCGTCGGCAACGACATCGCTTCTGAGCGGCGGATGGCCCGTCGGTGGATCGTCGATTCGGTCATCTTTTGGGCGAAAGAGTACGGCATTAATGGATTTCGTTTCGATTTGATGGGTGTGCATGATATAGAGACGATGAAAGTCGTGCGTGACGCTCTCGATGCAATCGATCCATCGATTCTCGTGTATGGGGAAGGTTGGGACTTGCCGACACCGCTTGCGCCAGAGCAAAAAGCGACGATGGCCAACGCTTGGAAGTTGCCGCGCATTGCCTATTTCAATGATCGGTTCCGCGATACGATCAAAGGAAGCACGTTCCATTTGCCAAGCCGCGGCTTTGCACTCGGCGATGCAAGCGGGCGCGAACAGGCGAAAACGGTCATCGCCGGCAGCTTGCGGGCGTTAGGCGGGCTGTTTTGTCATCCACTCCAATCGTTGAACTATGTAGAATGTCATGATAATCATACTTTTTGGGATAAGATGGAAGTTGCGAACGGCTACGAATCAGAAGCGATTAGGCGCAAACGGCAAAAGCTCGCCACGGCGATCGTTCTATTGGCGCAAGGGATTCCATTTTTGCATAGCGGTCAGGAGTTTTATCGGACAAAAGGGGGAGATGGCAACAGCTATCAGGCACCTGATGAGGTGAATTGGATCGATTGGGAGCAGAAAAGCCGCTATGAAAACGACGTTCGCTATGTTCAAGGGCTGATCGCTCTTCGTCGGGCGCACGGTGCGTTTCGCCTCGCGACAGAGGCGGAGGTGTTGCGCCATTTCGAGTTTCTTGAACCAACCCCGCCGTCAGTGATCGCTTATTGGCTGCGCGATGTCGCCGTCTACGGGCCGTGGGGGGACATCATTGTCATTCACCATCATGAAGAGAAATCGGAGACAATTGTTCTTCCCGATCAAGAAGAATGGGACGTCGTCTGCGACGGAGAGCAAAGCGGGACGATTCCGCTCCGACGGGTGCGCCATGTTGTTGACCTTGACGGTATCGGTACATGGGTGCTTGTCAGAACAGAAGCGATGAATGCCGATGAAAATGCGGGATGAGCGGAATCCCAATGGGAAAACTCCTTCCCTTTTGTTTTGCTGTGCAGACTTTGGCAGTTTTATGCAAGTGTCTTGGTAAGAAAAATGTTTGCATGCCGGGGCGGTATTTCAGTATAATACAAGTAAGACGGACGGAAGAAGGACGCGGCACGGCCGTCCTTTTTATTTGTGCACAAGAAGAAGCAAACGGACACGTTTTCTATTTTTTAAGTCGCAGGTGAACATGCTTTGGAACAGTTACTAGGTAAGGAGTGGGAGATCACTCCGGCCGGCGGTGCAACAGGGGATGCGTATTTTGCCGAATATGAAGGGAAGAAACTGTTTTTGAAACGGAACTCTTCCCCGTTTCTTGCCGTATTGTCGGCGGAAGGGATCGTCCCGAAGCTCGTCTGGACGAAACGGATGGAAAATGGCGATGTGTTTACGGCCCAGCAGTGGCTGAACGGCCGGGAGCTGAAGCCGCATGAGATGGGAAGCGAACAGGTGGCGGCGTTGTTGCGGAAAATTCATGGCTCCAAAGAGCTGGTGACGATGCTTAAGCGGCTCGGCAAAACGCCGCTGCATCCCGAGAAGATGCTCGCTGCGCTCACCGAGCGGCAACGACGTCATCCGATCGGCGCTGCGGCCGTTCGTGAAGCGCTTAGCTGGCTTAGGCAACATGTATCGTTCTTGCCTGATGATCAGCACGTCGTTTGCCACTGTGACATTAACCATAACAATTGGCTGCTTGCTGATGACGGCACATTGTACTTGATCGATTGGGATGGAGCTGTTATTGCGGATCCGGCCATTGACATCGGCATGTTGCTTCATTTATACATTCCGCGCGCTGAGTGGGAAGTGTGGCTTCATCAGTATGGATTGGCATGGACGGAGGGACTTGCCCTCCGTCTGAAATGGTATGCCATCGCCCATACATTGCATTCACTGTTTTGGCCGAAAGGGAAGGATAGTCAAAAAGAAAGGGAACAATCGTTGCAATTATTGCAGTACATTATAGCGGAACAGTAAGCCGTTGAACGTTGCCGAAACGGTCTTCGAAAAAGAAAACAGAACGCTGGCAACGTTTCACGGCCTCTCATGTTTGACCAGTCTTAGCCGCGCTGTTTATGACAGCTCGTTCACCCAATCGGCGAGCTGGCTTTGATGCGCGGAAATATGGGCGTTTAAATCGGGGCTATATTTTCCGCCTTGGCCATAGGCGTAAATGTTCGGGAGAATTTGCTTGACATTCGCGCTCACCTCATTGTTGGCGAGCAGCGATTTGACAAGCCGTTCGATTTGTTCACATTCGGAAACCGTTCCGCAACAATCAAGTTGGTGTTCAGACAAAATATCGCGGAGCACGGTCAATTGATGGTTATGGTCGAGCGGCATGCCGTTCACCATCCTTTAGCGAAGCTGTACGGTTTTAATATGCCCGGGCCTAACGGTGTTTATGCCTAGGCGTTTGCTTCTTCAAGCGCGGTTATACTAACAAGGTAGCATCAAAACAACAAACGGAAACGAGACAGAGGTGTCAATATGCGTTTGCGCAACAAACCATGGGCGAAAGACAAAATCGCCGCTTACCCTCAGTATGTCATCCCTGACCCGGAAGCGAGGCGCGGGCGTTGGCATGAGCTGTTTGGCAATGACCGGCCGATCCATATTGAAATCGGCACTGGAAAAGGAAAATTTATTACCGAAATGGCGAAGCTGCATCCCGACGTCAATTTTATCGGCATTGAGTTGTATCCGAGCGTGCTCGTGTCGGCGCTGGATAAGCTGATCGAGAGCGAGCTGCCAAACGTGCGGTTGCTCAATGCCAACGCGAAAGATCTCACCTCATTTTTTGCTGACGGAGAAATCGCGCGTATTTACTTGAACTTTTCCGACCCGTGGCCGAAAAAGCGGCATGAGAAACGGCGGCTGACCTATCGGGATTTTTTGGCGCTTTATGATCGCATTTTGTCCGCGGACGGGGACATTCATTTAAAAACGGACAATCAGTCGTTTTTTGAGTATTCGCTTGTCAGCCTGTCACAATATGGGTTTGTGCTCGCGGCGGTCCAATTGGATTTGCATCGGAGCGATATTGTCGGTAACGTCATGACCGAGTACGAAGAAAAATTTTCAGCAAAAGGCAACCGCATTTACCGCTGCGAGGCGCTTCGTCCGCCACAGCAGTCATAACGGCCCGACCGGTTTGGTCGGGTTTTTTTAGTGCTCTGAACCGGTCTCACCACGTTTCCTCGTGAGCATAAGTGGAGGATGCATCCGTGCCCTCACCAACTTTCGGACGCACGGGGATGGCTTGGCTGACAGCCGGCTGTGAGGCGGGTATTCCTAAGAACCTCCCACTTCTAAGCGTAAACGTCGATGGGAGAGCGTTCCATCCTTTCCGGCCGATGAAGAAAATGGTACACTAATGAATAAGGGGGGAGAGGAACATGGAACAATTACAAGTTGGACAAGTGACATTGACATGGTTGAACGGAGGCGTTACTCATCTTGACGGCGGGGCGATGTTCGGTGTCGTTCCGAAACCGCTTTGGTCGAAAAAATATCCGCCGAATGACCAAAACCAAATTGAGCTGCGCACGGATCCCATTTTGGTGGAGGCTGGCGGCAAACGTCTGCTCATTGAATCCGGCATCGGCAACGGCAAACTGACCGATAAACAAAAGCGCAATTTCGGCGTCACCGAGGAATCGTCGCTTGACGAGTCGCTCGCTGCGCTGGGGCTGACGCGCGGCGATATTGACATCGTCATCATGACCCATCTTCATTTTGACCATGCGTGCGGGTTGACGGTTTGGGAAGACGGGCGGCTTGTGCCGGCGTTTCCGCGCGCAGCGATCATCACTTCGGACGTGGAGTGGGAGGAAATGCGCGCTCCAAACATCCGCTCGCGCAATACGTATTGGAAAGAAAACTGGGAGCCGATTGCTGAACAGGTCATTCCGTTTACGAAAGAAACGGAAGTCGTCTCCGGTATCCGCCTCATACATACCGGCGGTCATAGCGCCGGCCATGCGATTGTGTTGATCGAATCGGATGGGGAGATGGCCATCCACCTCGGCGATTTGCTCGGCACACATGCGCATCAAAACGTCCTTTGGGTGATGGCGTATGATGATTACCCGATGGACTCGATTTTCGCCAAACAGCGGTGGCTTCCGTACGGCATCGAGCGGAACGCTTGGTTTACGTTTTATCATGATGCCTATTACCGCGCTGTCAAATGGCGGGAAGACGGAACGATCGCAGAGCAAGTGAAGCGAAACCGGCCGACGCTATAGCGGTTTCGTGTCGACGATGGTGCCGGTGTACGCGTTCACCCAAAACTCGTCATCCCTGTCATCACGGCAAATGCCGCCGCGGTAGACGGTGTATGTCAACCCGTTTTTCTCATAGCGCTCCGGAGCGGATTGAATCCATGAACCACGGATCGGGCGCGTCCCGCTGAGCGATTGCTTCGCCATCGCCAGCGCTTTTTCCGGGGGGAGAAGTGCGGGCCGTGACGCGGCGCGGATGGCGCAGACAGCAGCGGCACCGACGGCAACGCCAACAAGCCATTTTTTCCAAGCCATGCGTTTGTTCCTCCTTTTGCCTTGATACGGATTAGTATAGCCGATTTTGACGGAAGATGTAAGCAGAGCGGAAAAACAGAAGGCAATGAATGAAAAGAAAGGGAGAACCGTGATGAACGTAGAAACGCTGCAACTGTTTCAAACGTTGACCGAACTGCCAGGGGCGCCAGGCCATGAGCACGCGGTGCGGCAGTTTATGCGCAAAGAGCTCGCCAAATACGCCGATGAGATCGTGCAAGACCGTCTCGGCAGCATTTTCGGCGTCAAGCGTGGCGATGAGACAGGTCCAACGGTGATGGTCGCTGGCCATATGGACGAGGTCGGATTTATGGTAACGGCGATTACCGATAACGGCATGATTCGCTTTCAAACGCTCGGTAGCTGGTGGAATCAAGTGCTGCTCGCCCAGCGCGTGCAAATTATCACGGACGACGGGCCGGTCATTGGCGTCATCGGCTCGACTCCGCCGCATTTGCTCAATGAGGAGCAGCGCAACAAACCGATGGAACTCAAACATATGCTCATTGACATCGGCGCGGAAAGCCGTGAGGACGCTGAACGGATCGGTATTCGTCCAGGCCAGCCGATCGTGCCGGTCAGCCCGTTCACTCCGCTTGCAAACGGGAAAACGGTGATGGCCAAAGCGTGGGACAACCGGTTTGGCTGCGGGCTTGCCATTGAGCTGTTAAAAGAGCTGAAAGACGAAACCGTGCCAAACGTGTTGTATGCCGGAGCGACGGTCCAAGAGGAAGTCGGGCTGCGCGGGGCGCAGACGGCGGCAACGATGATTAATCCGGATATCTTTTTCGCCCTTGAAGCAAGTCCGGCGAACGATATGTCTGGCGATAAACAGGCGTTTGGCCATATCGGCAAAGGGGCGCTCCTCCGTTTGTACGACCGGACGATGGTGACGCACCGCGGCATGCGCGAGTTCGTGCTCGATACGGCGGAATCGCTTGGTGTGCCATATCAATTTTTCATTTCTCCAGCCGGAGGAACGGACGCCGGCAGAGTCCATATCGCGAACCGCGGTGTGCCGTCGGCAGTGATTGGCCTTTGCGCTCGCTATATTCATACGCATGCGTCGATCATTCATGTCGACGATTATGCGGCGGCCAAACAATTGATCGTCGAGCTTGTGAAACGATGCGACCGGGCGACGGTCGAAGCGATTCGCGCCAACAGCTGATCAAAAGCGAATGGCGGCAAAGAAGCAACACGATGGCGAAAGCTGAACAAGATAAGGGGAGAAGCGGTAGCTTCTCCTTTTCCATGCCAAGGAGGATGAGCAATGAAGACAATCGCAGTCGGAACAAAAAACGAAGCGAAAGTGGCCGCCGTTCGTGCGGTGTTCGGAGGATCGCAATGGCGCATTGTTCCGATTGATGTGCCATCAGGCGTCTCCGCTCAGCCGCTTTCGGACGAGGAAACGCGGCGTGGGGCGATTCAGCGCGCCAAGCGGGCGCTTGAAGCCGCCGAGGCGGAGATCGGCATCGGGCTTGAGGGCGGCGTCATGAACATGGACGGGCAATGGTGGCTTTGTAACTGGGGAGCGCTCGTTGACCGAAACGGCATTACTGTCGCTGTCGGTGGTGCGCGTCTCGCCTTGCCGCCAGACATCGGCGCCGGGCTTGAGGCGGGTCGCGAGCTCGGTGAACTAATGGAGGAATATACAGGGCGGCGGAACATCCGCACCAAAGAGGGGGCGGTCGGTGTGTTTACGAACGGGCGCATCGACCGTGCAGCGATGTTTTCCCACATCGTTCAGCTGTTGGTCGGCCAATACGAATTGTTTTGTCAAAATGGCCCGTTCACGGTATGATAAAGGAGGACAGCTGGCGACGCCATAAAAACAAGGAGGCAGATTGATGAACAGCCGGCAAATGTATGAGACGATCAAGGAACGTCTCAACGCCCATCCGCATTGGACGTTTCACTTTGATGCCAAACATGATACGATGCGAATCGAAGATCACCGCACGAAAAAAGGGGTTACGATCTCGCTTCCCGGCGTGATCGCCAAGTGGCACGAACAAAAAGACGAAGCGGTGCGCGAAATTATTTATTACGTAGAAGAGACACTGAAAACAATGGAAGAAACAGCAACGCTTTCCGGAAACGAACGGAACATTTATCCCGTGATCCGGTCGACGTCGTTTCCGACTGAAACGAAAGAAGGCGTTCCGCTTTTGCACGATGATCATACGGCCGAAACGCGCATTTACTACGCGCTTGATTTAGGTAAAACCTATCGCTTGATTGATGAACAAATGATGGAAAAGGAAAAATGGAACCGCGAGCGGGTGAAGGAAATCGCCCGCTTTAACGTCCGTTCGCTGCCGACGCCGGTGAAAGAAGACCGCGTTGCCGACAACGTGTTTTATTTTGTCAACACGAACGACGGCTATGATGCGAGCCGAATTTTAAACGATGCGTTTTTGGCCGAAATGCATACACGCATGGAAGGAACGATGGCGATAGCCGTTCCTCATCAAGACGTGCTCATTCTTGCTGATTTGCGCAATGACATTGGCTATGATGTGTTGGCGCAAATGACGATGAGCTTTTTTGCCAATGGCCGCGTGCCGATTACGGCATTGTCCTTTTTATATGAAAACGGCAAACTTGAACCGATCTTCATTTTAGGAAAAAAACGGAGAACGTAGCGCACAAGGAGGAGTTAAGCGATGAACGTGTTTTACAATCGGGAAGGGCTCGGTGATGTATTGCTAGTATCGCTAAAGCCGGTGGCGGCTGAGGAGCGAGTGTTTACAAAGCAAGGGGATGTTGTCCGCATCATTTCTGAACGGACAGGCGAGACGGTCGGCTATAATATTTTTTCCGCTTCTTCGTATTATCCGTTTTCTGGCAGCGGTCCGCTTGAAGTGAATGAAGAACTGGTCAATGTCGTGAATGACATTTTGGCGAAAAACGGCTATGAAGAGCGGATTGAAGCCGATTTGTCGCCAAAATTCGTTGTTGGATATGTAAAGGAAAAGGAAAAACACCCGAACGCCGATAAACTGAGTATCTGTCAAGTCGATGTCGGCAACGAAGTGTTGCAAATCGTCTGCGGGGCGCCGAACGTTGCTGCAGGGCAAAAAGTCGTTGTCGCGAAAATCGGCGCGGTCATGCCAAGCGGGCTCGTCATTCAAGAAAGTGAGCTGCGCGGCGTCACCTCGCGCGGCATGATTTGCTCGGCACGCGAACTCGGATTGCCAAACGCCCCGCAAGAAAAAGGGATTCTTGTGCTCTCCGATGAATATGAAGTGGGACAACCGTTCACGTTTTAACGAGTCAATATGGGAGAGCTGGGCGATATTCAGCTTGAACGTCACTGGAACTGACTCCAGTGACGTTTTTTCCGACACTGAATGAATAGAAAGAGTGGAACGATCAATGAAATTTTGGAAACGATGGCTTCGTTTTTTTACAGATGAGGAGGAACACGAACGACCAACCAACAGAGAACGACTAGACCACAGGCCGGAACGCGCCGAGGCGAAAGTCGTGTACCAGTACCCGCAAGGCCGTTTCCGGTTTCCGCTCATTCCAGATGACCATTCCTTAGAGACTAAGAAGACGACAAGGCAAATAGTCGACGAGGAAAGCAGGCTGAAGCCCCCACGTCGCCCATCTGTCGATACAGTGAGAGAAACGTCAGAAAAAAAGCCGTTCCGTCCGTCCGACGTGCCGTCTCCTATTTTTGGGTACCATAACAATAGGGAACAGCGGCAACGACTGACAGAACAAGGAATCATTGCCGCTAGGCGAACGGCAGAAAAAGCGAAGCAACGTCCTGAGGGCTTGTCCGCCGATGGACAAGCGAGCAGCTTGCCAAGTGAACAAGCTCTGTCGTCTCGCTCATCTGATTTCATTAATACCGCGGCGCCGCAGGGGACGTTGGAACAAACGACTCACAGCGCGAAGGGGGGAGCAGCGGCCGACCGGCAGACAGAAAAAGAGACTCAAGTCGATGCCGCAACCGTACAGATCGCAACGCCGGGCGCAGAAAAACGGATGAATGAAATCAGCGAGGGAGAAAATGAGCTTCGCAAAGCGCCGTTCACCGAGACAGCGGCAGAAGCAGAGGAGCTGCCTGTTGAGCCTGTCGAGGAATCACCTGTCCTTGACGAATCGGCATTGACGGAGACGGCAGCGGAAGCGAAGGATCCGTCCGTTGAGTCTGACGAGGGAGAGCTCGCCCTTGGCGAGCCGGCAATCACCGAGATGGCGGCAGAAGCAGAGGAGCAGCCTGTTGAGCTTGTCGAAGAATCGCTCGTCCTTGGTGAACCGGCATTCACCCAAACGGCAGTAGAAGCGAAGGAGCCATCGGCTGATCCTATCGCGGAAGAGTCCGTGCTCGACGAACCATCATTCACGGAGACGGCAGCGGAAGCGAAGGATCCGTCCGTTGAACTTGTCGAGGAAGCCCCTGCTCTTGGCGAATCGGCATTCACTGAAATAGCAAAAGAAGCAGAAGAGCAGATAGAAGGCATTTCGGCAGGGGATGACGATTGCGAAGGGAAAGCAGAAGCGGGGCAGGCAGTAATGAAAGGGACGACATGGACAGAAGCGCCCGTCTCGGAAGAAAAGGAAGTCCCGGAGGCGATGTCTGCGGCCGTGCCGACGAGCGGTGAACCGGCGGCTCCTGAAATGAAAGAGGAACAGGCGCATGCGTCGCTTTGTCAGGCCGCATCCGTCGTTGAACCCGAGAGCGGCTCCCGTGAAGGCGGAGATGAACATGAAAACGGACGGTCAGCGACGCGAGTGCATGAAAACAGATTAACTCAACCGGATGACCGCGACGATGGACAAAAGGAAATGCAAGAGCTGCCGACGGAGAGCGGCAACAGGAATGCACGGGGGACTTCTAAAGAGGCTGAGAGAAGACCGCTTTCCTCTTCGGCACCGGCTAGTGAAAACAGACGGGCGGCTGATCGCCATCGTCCGGAACGAATGCGCATTCCGTACAACGTCATGATGCTAAAGCAAGATCGGCGCAAGCTGGAAGAAAGAGCGGCCCGTCGCTCGAGCGGCTATTCGCTGCCGCCGTTGTCGCTCCTTCAGCCGCCGGGGGAGGCAGCGGCCTGCGATGAACAATGGATTCACGAACAATGCGCCCGTTTGGATCAGACGTTTGAAAGTTTCCATATTGGCGCTAAAGTCGTTCACGCCACACAAGGCCCGACAGTCACGCAGTTTGAAGTGCAGCCCGATTTAGGGGTGAAAGTGAGCAAGATTACAAGTTTGACGGATGATATCAAACTAAGCTTGGCGGCGAGAGATATTCGGATTGAAGCGCCGATTCCGGGAAAACGAACGATCGGTATCGAAGTGCCCAACCCGTCGAGCCGCCCGGTGCAGCTGCGGGAGATTTTAGACAGCAGCGCGTTTCGCGAGCACTGTTCTCCGCTCACGGTCGCACTCGGTCTTGATATTAGCGGAGCGCCGGTTGTGACGGACATCAAAAAAATGCCGCATGGACTCATCGCTGGAGCGACCGGGTCAGGGAAAAGCGTGTGCATGAACGCAATGCTCGTCAGCATGTTGTATAAAGCCGCTCCGCATGAGGTAAAATGGCTGCTTATCGACCCGAAAATGGTCGAATTGGCACCGTACAACGGCTTGCCGCATTTGCTCAGCCCGGTCATTACGGAGGCGAAGGCGGCCGCCGGGGCGCTCAAATGGGCGGTTCGCGAAATGGAGCGGCGGTATGAGCTATTTGTTCATGCGGGCGTGCGTGACATTGAAAAGTATAATGCTTATCTCCGTGCCCAAGGCAGCGGTGAACCGATCCTTCCATACATCGTGATTGTCATTGATGAGTTGGCCGATTTAATGATGGCCGCCCCAGCCGATGTCGAAGAATCGATTTGCCGGTTGGCACAAAAAGCACGGGCATGTGGCATTCACTTATTGATCGCTACCCAGCGGCCGTCGGTTGATGTCATCACCGGTTTGATCAAGGCGAACATTCCAACGCGCATTGCTTTTTCCGTCTCTTCTCAAATTGATTCGCGTACGATTTTGGATGCGAATGGAGCCGAGCGGCTGCTTGGTCGCGGCGATATGCTCTTTTTGGAAAACGGCTCGGCGAAGTCGGTGCGGCTGCAAGGCTGTTTTATTTCTGATGAGGAAATTGAACGGGTGACGGCGTATGTGAAGGCGCAACAAGGCCCTTCCTACATGTTCAGCCCGGACGAGTTTCGGCAGACGGCGGCGTTTAGTGAGGAAGATGATGAATTATTTGACGAAGCGTGTCGGTTTGTCATTGCGCAAGGTGGGGCATCCACATCGAGTTTACAGCGCCATTTCCGCATCGGCTACAACCGCGCCGCCCGGCTTATCGAGATGATGGAGGAGCAAGGACTGATTTCCGAAGCGCGCGGCAGCAAACCGCGTGACGTACTAATGAGTGAAGAAGAATGGACGCGTTGGCGGGAGAGAGGCGCGTTGCAGACGGATGGTTTTTCCTCTTCCGAACAGTAGTGTTTTGCCGACCGGCGTGCTATAATGGGGAAATGAGACAGTTGGTACAGTAGGATGAAATAAATGGCAAAAATAGATAAATATCATATACTGTCTTACAGAGAGACGATGGTTGGAGGGCTTAGCGATGACAGTTTACCATTTTGTTGGCATTAAAGGCACGGGGATGAGCGCGCTCGCGCAAGTGCTTTATGATCTCGGCTATACAGTGCAAGGATCGGACGTAGAAAAATGGTTTTTTACACAAAAGGCACTTGAAGAGCGGGGAATCCCGGTTTTGCCTTTTTCAAAAGATAATGTTCACCCGGGTTATACGGTCATTGCCGGCAATGCATTTCCGGACACGCACGAGGAAATCGAAGCCGCTCGTCAGCTCAGTGTTCCTGTCATTCGGTACCATCGCTTTTTAGGTGAGTTGGCAAGCAAGTTTACGAGTATAGCGGTGACCGGCTCGCACGGAAAGACGACGACGACGGGGCTGCTCGCTCATGTGATGCAAGGGGCGCATCCAACGTCGTATTTAATCGGAGATGGAACGGGAAAAGGGGAGCCGGGGAGCAAATACTTTGTATTTGAAGCGTGTGAATACCGAAGACACTTTCTCTCCTATTTTCCAGATTATGCAATTATCACGAACATTGACTTCGACCACCCAGATTATTTTGCCAATATCGACGACGTCTTTTCTGCTTTCCAGCAGATGGCGCAACAAGTGAAAAAAGGGATTGTCGCTTGTGGGGACGATCCGTATTTGCAAAATATTCAAGCCAAAGTGCCGATCTTGTTTTATGGGCTTGGCGAAGAAAATGATTTTCAGGCGCGCAACATCGTGAAAACGACAGAAGGAACGGCGTTTGACGTATTTGTGCGCAACACGTTTTTCGCCTCGTTTACCATTCCGCGCTTCGGCACTCATAACGTGCTGAATGCGCTCGCGGTCATCGCCCTTTGTCATTACGAGGGAATTGACGCTGGCACGATCGCTGCGCGGCTGCAAACGTTCCAAGGAGTGAAGCGCCGCTTTAGCGAAAAAACGGTCGGGCGCCAAGTGTTAATTGACGATTATGCGCATCATCCGCGCGAAATTATGGCGACATTGGAAGCAGCTAGACAAAAATACCCGGGGCGCGAAGTCGTCGCTATTTT
Organism: Geobacillus sp. FSL K6-3411; assembly: GCF_037965715.1. Lineage (NCBI taxonomy): Bacteria > Bacillati > Bacillota > Bacilli > Caryophanales > Anoxybacillaceae > Geobacillus > Geobacillus sp. FSL K6-3411. The sequence continues at coordinate 2,880,414 of NZ_CP150187.1, read as the reverse complement.
TCAGCCGCACACGTATACGCGGACGCAAACATTTTTGAGTGAGTTTGCCGAAAGCTTGCAGCAGGCCGACTATGTTTATTTGTGCGACATTTTCGGCTCGGCGCGCGAACATCATGGCAAGCTGTCTATTCGGGACTTACAGGAGAAAATCCCGCGCTCGCAGCTGCTTGAGGAGCAAAACGTGTCGGTGTTGAAGCAGCATCGCGATGCAGTGCTTGTGTTTATGGGTGCCGGCGACATTCAAAAGTTTCAACATGCATACGAACAGGCCGTTCTCTCCGCCTGACGGCCGACAGGAAGCAGGCCGTGATCAAGACGGCCTGTTTTTTATGGGAAGACGTTTACTCGTAAACGAAGCAAACGGAATGAGAAATGCGGTTCGTCTTCACTAGAGAAGGTCAGCAAAATTTCTCATTCTCTGCCGTGAATTCGTCGGGAAAGATGAAGGGCTGGGCAGGAAACAGAGGATGGGATGTCGAAGTTTGAAAACGGAGCAGAACGGGTATAAAGAAGGACGAAATGCTTCAACAGGCAAGGGGGAAACAAGGTGGAATGGCTTTTGTATGCGAGCGCCGCGCTCATCGCTGTCGCTTTTTTGCTTCTTGCGGTTTACATAGCGAGAACGCTCATTGTTTTGCAGGAGACGCTGCGCCGGCTGACAGCAGCAGTCAACCATGCCGATGAACAAGTGCAGACGGTTGGGAAAGAAGTGACCCAGCTTCTCCATACGGCTAATAGCATCGCCGGTGATATGCAAAACAAGGCAGAAAAGTTAAACAATACGATCGAGGCGGTGAATGAAATCGGCGGCACCGTCCGATCGCTAAACCGCGCACTTCAGCAGACGGCAGCTGCGCTGTCGGCGAGGGCGAGCCAAGGGCAAGAAAAGTGGGCGAAAGCGCTGCGCTGGGCAAATGTTTTGCTTGATATATGGGAAAAATGGAGAGAAAGAGAACAACTGCGAGAAAAGGAGGGTATACGAAATGGCCAAAAATAATGGCGGATTTTTGCTTGGAGCGCTTGTCGGCGGCATCGCCGGCGCGGCTGCTGCGATGTTTTTGACGAGTGAAAAAGGGCGGAAGTGGCTGAACGACTTGAACAACAACGAGACATGGGAGCCGGTGAAAACGACAGCTACCGAATGGTTCGAGACGGCCAAAGAGAAAACGAAGGAAATCGCCAACTTCATCCCGCTGAAAACGGCTGAAGCGCCAGCTGGCGGGGAAAACATCGAAGAAACGACGATCCCGATTCCACCATCGGCAGATGAGACAGACCGCGAAACGCTCCAAAAGCTGCTTGAAGAAGCGGAAGCAGCGCTGGATGATGCTGAGCAAAACATGTCATACCGAAGAGAAATGGAGTGAAGATGGTGGGAATGGAGAAACTGGAGGCGATCGAACAGTTTGATCGCGTTATGCAAGAAATGGATCGCTTTTTATTCGTCAAACATAGCTTAACATGTCCGATTAGTCAAGCGGCGTTCCGTGAGTGTGAGAAGTTTGCCGCCGACCATCCGGAGCTGGCCGTCTATTGCCTATACGTTCAAGAGGCGCGCCCGCTTTCCAACTATATCGCGGAGCGAACGGGCGTTAAGCATGAGTCGCCGCAAGTGCTGCTGTTTGAAAACGGCCAAGTGGTTTGGCATACATCCCATTGGAAGATTACGTACGATGCGTTAAAAGCGCACACGGTCACCGCATAACCGCCTGCCTAGCGGGCGGTTTTTGCCAACCTTCTCGCTTTATCGCTTAAAAGCGTTTAATCAAAAAAGCATTTTTTTCGTGACAACTGGGGTTTCATCCATTATAATAAAGACTAATTACAAAACTTAACCGTTCTGTCTCCGGATGAGGGGAAGCGCCTGACGTGCGGCTTGCCATCGTCCTGTAGGCGAGACTAGGAGAACGAAACATCGCACGATATTTGGCGAAAGGATGGGGGAAGCATGAGCAACGAGAGATTAGATGAGCTGCGGGCGAGAGTCGACGAAATCAACTTGCAACTGTTGAAACTGATCAATGAACGGGGACGGCTCGTCCAAGAGATCGGGAAAATTAAAGAAGCGCAAGGAACGCATCGCTACGACCCGGTGCGCGAGCGGAAAATGCTTGATTTGATTTCCGAGCATAACGATGGACCGTTTGAAACGTCGACGCTGCAGCATATTTTCAAGGAAATTTTTAAAGCGGCGCTTGAGCTGCAAGAAGATGATCACCGGAAAGCGCTGCTCGTCTCACGGAAAAAACATCCGGAAAACACGATCGTCGAAGTGAAAGGCGAACGGATCGGCGACGGCAATCAATATTTCGTCATGGGACCTTGTGCGGTAGAAAGCTACGAACAGGTGGCTGCGGTCGCCGAAGCGGTGAAAAAACAAGGCGTGAAGTTGCTGCGTGGCGGCGCGTACAAACCGCGTACTTCGCCATATGACTTCCAAGGGCTTGGCGTCGAAGGACTGAAAATTTTGAAACGGATCGCCGATGAATTTGATTTGGCGGTCATTAGCGAAATCGTCACTCCGGCGGATATTGAGACCGCCTTGGATTATATTGATGTGATTCAAATTGGTGCGCGCAACATGCAAAACTTTGAGCTGCTGAAAGCGGCTGGTCAAGTGAATAAGCCAGTTTTGCTGAAGCGCGGTTTAGCAGCGACGATTGAAGAATTCATTAACGCTGCTGAATACATTATGTCGCAAGGCAATGGGCAAATCATTTTGTGTGAGCGCGGCATCCGCACGTATGAACGGGCGACGCGCAATACGCTCGACATTTCAGCGGTGCCGATCTTAAAGAAAGAAACGCACTTGCCGGTGTTTGTCGATGTCACCCATTCGACCGGGCGTCGTGATCTTCTCATTCCGTGCGCCAAAGCGGCGTTGGCGATCGGCGCTGACGGCGTCATGGCCGAAGTGCATCCGGATCCGGCCGTCGCTTTGTCCGACTCCGCTCAACAAATGGATATTGCCCAATTCAACGAATTCATGGAAGAAGTTCGCGCTTTCCAACGCCAGTTTGTTCAAGCGTAAATCAGCCTCCCCTTTGGTTTCGGCCGAAGGGGATTTTTATCGTCTGCTGTGTGGCGGTGAAGGGGGGCAGCGTTAGGGGAGGGGCTATTGCCTAGCGTCTGATGCGCATCGTGGAGAAGAGGTGTGAATATCGCAGCGGTTTGGGGCATAAAAGCGACAACTCAAGATGCGTGCATGCTCAACAGAAACGTCGATTAGAAGCGGGGCAGTCGAAAAGCAGCCCCCGTTTTGTGTGTGAACACATGGGCGGCTGAGACGTGCTCGCTTTTCTTTCATTTTTGCGATGAAATTTGCTTTTTATCGAGATTGTTCAAACGCTTTTTGGGTAAACTATCCATGAACGGTTTGTGAACAAAACAGCAAAATCATTGCCATTTCGTTGCGAGTTGGAGATAATGTATCGTATGATAGTTGTACATATATATATCGGAACTCTGGTAGGTTACCGGATTGAGTAAAAAGGAGTGAACGGAATGACCGTAACGATTTATGATGTGGCGCGAGAGGCGAACGTCTCGATGGCGACGGTCTCGCGCGTTGTGAACGGCAACCCGAACGTCAAGCCGTCAACAAGAAAAAAAGTATTGGAAGCGATTGAGCGGCTCGGCTATCGTCCGAATGCAGTCGCTCGCGGCCTCGCTAGCAAAAAAACAACGACGGTCGGGGTGATCATCCCGGATATTTCGAGCATCTTCTTTGCTGAGTTGGCACGCGGCATTGAAGATATTGCGACAATGTATAAATACAACATTATTTTAAGCAACTCCGACCAAAACAAAGACAAAGAGCTGCATTTGCTTAATACGATGCTTGCAAAGCAAGTAGACGGCATTTTGTTTATGGGTGGGACGATCACCGAGGAGCACGTCGCCGAGTTTCAAAAATCGTCTGTGCCGATCGTGCTTGCCGCAACGATAGAGCCAAACGAGACGATTCCATCAGTCAACATTGACTACGAGCAGGCGGCGTTTGAAGCCGTGACGTATTTGCTCGAAAGAGGAAATCGTCGCGTGGCGTATGTCACCGGTCCGACCGACGATCCGATCAACCAGCGGAAACTGGCCGGCTATCGTCGTGCGCTTGAGGAGCACGGAGTGCCGTACGACGAAGAACTCGTTGTTGAAGGCGACAACTCATATGATTCCGGTTTAGAAGCATATGAAAAAATTGCTGAGCTCGCCGAGCGGCCGACGGCGGTATTTGCCGGCACGGACGAAATGGCGCTCGGCATCATCCATAGCGCCCAAGATCAAGGGGTGCGTGTGCCGGATGAGCTCGAAGTCGTCGGCTTTGACAACACAAGGCTGGCGACGATGGTGCGGCCGCGGCTGACGACCGTCGTGCAGCCGATGTATGACATCGGCGCGGTGGCGATGCGGTTGCTGACGAAATATATGAACAAGGAACACGTCGACAACCATATCGTCGTCTTGCCGCATCGGTTGGAAGTGCGCGAGTCGACGAAATAAACAACAAGAAAAAGCGCCCGGATGGGCGCTTTTTTAATTGTCTTGTGAGCAGAAAAAACGGGTGAAAAACTGCCACATCATGAAGCTGCTCCACGAGCACAGTAGGCAAAGATGAGGCTGGCGGGAAGACGAGATGAACGATTGTGAAGTTTCTCGGTTTGAAAACACATGGCATTGGGCTATGTGTCCACTTCTTGAAGCAAAATAAGAGGAGGTGCTTTCTCTGCACCGCCTCTTGTTTGGCCAATGGAAACCGCGAATCCCCGCACGTCTGTAGCAGGAAGTAAGGATCAAGTGCCCGCGCGCCGCTGGCTGCGGATGAAATACAACGCTTTTTCCACCGTCTGGGCATTTTTTTCGCTAATTTCCGCTTTGCGTGGGATCGGTGCATACAAATTGTCCGGATCGTCCCATTCGAGCGGCAAGGAGACCGGGGAAAGTGGCTGCCATCGCTCGCGCCAAGCGGCCGGCAGAGGGCCAGAAATATCGGATTGTTCCGTCATTTCTAACCAAAGAAGCGCCCATGCCCGTGGGACAACGCGCCAAATGTCGTAGCCACCGCCGCCGACGGCGATCCAGCGCCCGCCGCAATATTCATGGGCGATTTGGTGGGCGAGCTTCGGAATGGCGCGATACGTTTTCATCGTTACCGACAAATGGGTAAGCGGATCGTAATAATGGGCATCCACCCCATTTTGCGTCACGATGACATCGGGGCGGAAAAAGTCAGCGATTTCCCGGAGTGCCATCGTGTAGGCATAAAGCCATGACTCGTCTTCTGTAAAGGCGTCGACCGGAATGTTGAACGAATAGCCGTAACCCGCTCCATGGCCACGTTCATTGACATTTCCTGTCCCCGGAAACAAGTAGCGGCCTGTCTCATGAATGGAGAACGTGCAGACGTTTGGATCGTCATAAAACGCCCATTGCACCCCATCGCCATGGTGGGCGTCGGTGTCGACATACAAGACGCGCAATCCGTATTTTTCGCGAATGTATTGAATGGCGACCGCGCTGTCATTGTAGACGCAAAAGCCCGACGCCTTGCCACGGAATCCATGATGTAAGCCGCCGCCAAGGTTGAGCGCATGGTCGGCCTGTCCAGATAAGACGTAATCCACAGCCGTCAGCGTGCTGCCAACAAGGAGGGCGCTCGCCTCATGCATGTTCGGAAATATCGGCGTGTCTTCGGTGCCGAGGCCGTAGTTTGCCGCGGCGGTTTCCGAAAGCTCGCCGCGCCCGGCTGCCTTGACCGCTTCGATGTATGCCCGATCGTGGATGAGGGTCAGCTCCTCATCCGTCGCCATGCGCGGAGGGACGACGTGACGGTCGTCCAACGCGCCGATGGTTCGCAATAAATCGTAGGTCAGCTTGACCCGCAGCTGGTTAAACGGGTGGTCATCATGAAACTTATAACGGAGAAATTGTTCGCTATAAACAAATACGCACTTGTCGCTCATGATGTAACCCCCGGCAAGTTCGGCCATAACACCGTATAACCAGCCTTTTTCAAATCATGGATTAAGTTGATCGGGTTCATCGTTTGCACGCGAAACACTAAGATTTTATAGTTAGGGTCGCTGTCTGGATAAAGAAGGACGCTGGCGATATTGACGTGGCGGTTGGAGATGATGCTTGCCGCCTTGCTCAACATGCCGGCTTCGTTCGGCACTTTGATTTCGATTTGCGACCCAGGCTGGTGGGCGCCGGTCAGCTGAATGAGCGTGTGCAATAAATCTGTTTCGGTTATAATGCCAACGAGCTTACCCCCGTTGACGATCGGCAGGCAGCCGATCCGGTGCTCGTAAAAGAGTGCGGCGACTTCTTCGACGAAATCGAGCGGGTGGCCGACGATGATGTCTGTTTTCATAATGGTGCTGACCGGTTTTTGCAAGTCTTCAAGATGTTGGTGAAGATGAAAAATCGATGGGCTGGCGTCGCGCAAATCGCGGTCTGTCACAAGGCCGATTAAATGTCCTTCCTCGTCGATGACCGGGAGATGGCGGATGCGATGATGGCGAAGCAACTGCAGCGCTTCGGCGATCGTATTCGTGGCACGGAGCGTGATCACCGATGTTTTCATGACTTGTTCAACAATCATATGTCTCCCCTCCCCTTTGTGTAGGTATTGTCAAAAGTTTATCCTCCACACTCACTGTTTTTCATTGAGTTTCAACGGTGAGAATAAAAAAAGCTTGCCACCCCCGTTGTTTTAGGCCATCATTGAGGTAACCCCACACCCAACACCCAAAACAAAGGAGTGACAAGCTTGTTACCTCAATTATTAGCCTATTTGCTCGAAATAATCAAGTCCCAACATCAAATCATTGTCTATTTAATTGGTGCCTTATTAGGAAAATCCTTAAGCCGCAAAGACATGGACGAACCGGTTCGAAAACCGTACCGAAAACTTCAAGTCGATGACCTTCCCATCATCGATGTCCCAGAAACACTCGACTACCGGCAGCTTTTAGCCGACTACGAAGCCCGGCACGGCCGTCCGTTGCCGCCGATCCAACGCCGGGACAACGCTAAACACCGTGTTCCGGATTCGTTGACGTGTCCCCGTTGCCAGGCGCCGTCATCCTACCTGTACACCAACAACGGCGGAAAAGGGCAGTACCAATGCAAAGTGTGCCAATGCCGGTTCAACCATCGAAATCGGTTCAAAAAGCAAGCGGTCTTTCGTTGCCCGCACTGCTTCCAAACGCTTGAGAAAATCAAAGAACGCAAGGACTACTACATCTACAAATGCAAGAACAACGACTGCCCGTTTTACCAAAAGAACCTTCGCCGGATGAGCCAAAAAGAACGCCAACGGTTCCAGCAGAACCCTCAAGCCTTCAAGGTGCGGTATCTGTTCCGTGAGTTTTTGTTTGACTTTCAACCATTGGCCCCATCGTCGCCGAAAAAGCCAAAGGTCGATTTGTCTCGTCTGGCGGTGTCGTCGCACACCCTCGGACTCGTGTTGACGTACTACGTTAACTATGGGATGTCCTCCAGACAGACAGCCGGAATCATGAAGGATGTGCATGGCGTGTCGATCTCCCATCAGACGGTACTCAACTACGCCAATAGCGTCGCGCTCATGATTCAGCCATTTGTCGACCAGTTCCCGTACGAGCTGTCCGGCTCGTTCTGTGGGGATGAGACGTATATTCGCGTGAAAGGACGCTGGCATTACCTGTTTTTTATGTTTGATGCCGTGAAAAAAGTGGTGTTGTCGTATCGCGTCTCGCCCCACCGGGATGCGTTGTCGGCCATCCGGGCCATCGATGACGTCCTGCGAAAGCTGTCGTCCATCCCGGACGATTTGTCGTTCGTCGTCGACGGCAATCCCATTTACCTGCTGGCGCAGCACTTTTTTGCCCAGCACGGGATTCCGTTTGACGTCCGCCAAGTGATCGGACTGACCAATGAGGATCCGGTGTCCGAAGAGTTCCGCGCGCTCAAACAAATCATCGAGCGATTCAACCGGACGTTTAAAGGCAACTATCGGCCGACTCACGGATTTGGCGCGGAAGAAGGATCGGTCTCCTTTGTCACGCTGTTTGTGGCGTATTTCAACTTCCTGCGCCCGCACGGTGCACTCGAAGGCCGGGTTCCTGTCGTCATCCCGGAGCTCGCCGATCTGCCCCATATGCCGGCCCGGTGGACGAAGCTGATCGCCATGGCTCAAGATTTCCTCCAACAAGAGGCAGCCTAACTTTTTTGTCCGCCGGAGCCCATGGATCAGAAGAACAGCCGGATTCGGCGAAGCGAACCCTTGACCAACCGAACCTCGTCAAAGGTAAAATTCGGTAAGGGCAAGGGCGGCTTTCCTATGCCCTCTTTTTTGTCCCCGTCGCCCTTGACGTCCCTTTCACACCTTTGGCGGGGTGTTGGTCAAGGGCGAATCCGGCTCCAAGGATGCCTTACGATGCTCCATGGGATGGCGGATGTGGAGTTTTCATAAAACTTTTGACGCTACCTTTGTGTATCGCGTGTTTAGTACATATACCGGTTCATAAAGCGAAGCCGGTCAAACCGTTGAATCGATTCCGGATCGACTCGTTTGCCGATGCGGACCATTAGGCAGTTCGCCGGATGAGAACAAATTTCCGGGTCGTCGGTCGCGTACCAGACGAGCCCGCCGGCGTTCATCATTTTCTCCATTACTTTTCGGTATTCCCATACGTTTAGCCCGGTTCCTTTTAAATCCCAATGCCAGTAATACTCAGTTGTAATGATAATATAATCTTCCATCGCATCGTCCATCATGGAGACGATCAATAAATTTTTTCCAACACCAAAACCACGAAATTCAGGGATTACTTCAATGGCACCGAGCTCGATTAAATTTTCCATCTTTCCTTCGGACCAACGTTCAAGCGGATCTGGATATAAAAACGTGACATAACCGACGATGGTTCCACCGCGACGGGCGATAATGATCCGCCCTTCCGGCAGCTTGGCGATCTCGATTAATGCTTCGTGTTGTTTGGAGGGCTGGCGGAATGAAGTTAAGTCAGGGTGAAATTCGTAGCTGGCCAATGCTTCCGGTGTTACCGGTCCTTCGATGAGAAGCGTCCCTTTCGGTGTTTTCAGCTCTTTGGCGTTATACGTTTTTTTATGTTCCATTCGGTCACCACCTGAATCACTCAATCTTCTTTCATTATACATAAAAATGGCCTTAGTAATCGCAGTTCAAAAAAATTTCAAAAAAATAGGCGACGGGAATATTTTAAAAATTGAGAAATCAATTATTATCTACTATAATAAGTAATGTAACCACTTACATAAGGGGGATCGGAGAATGAAAACGGAACTGCTACCCGTCGTACAAGGGGATTACAACTTGAAAAACTACGAGGAAGCATACGAACAATTTGAATGGACGGAAACGGAAAAGGCGTTTTCTTGGTATGAAACTGGACGAGTCAACATGGCGTACGAAGCGATCGACCGCCATGCCGAGTCGTTCCGAAAAAATAAGGTGGCACTTTACTACCGTGACGCTGTGCGGAACGAGAAATATACGTTCAAAGAAATGAAGGAGCTGTCCAACAAAGTTGCCAACGTCTTAAAGCAGGTGGCCGACATTGAAAAAGGCGACCGCGTGTTTGTGTTTATGCCGCGTTTGCCGGAACTGTATTTTACGGTGCTTGGCATCATTAAAACCGGCGCCATCGTCGGACCGCTGTTTGAAGCGTTTATGGAAGGAGCGGTACGCGACCGTCTAGAAGATAGCGGAGCGAAAGCGATCGTCACGACGCCGGAGCTGTTGCCGCGTGTGCCGGTCGGCGACCTTCCGGAACTGAAGTACGTCTTTTTAGTTGGTGACGATATTGTTGAAGAAGGGCCGTACATCGATTTGAAAAAGCGGATGAATGAGGCGAGCAAACACTTTGACATCCAATGGGTGGATCGTCAAGACGGCCTGATTTTGCACTATACGTCCGGCTCGACCGGCAAGCCGAAAGGCGTTTTGCACGTCCATAATGCGATGATCCAACACTATCAAACAGCGAAATGGGTGCTTGATTTAAAAGAAGATGACATTTATTGGTGCACAGCCGATCCGGGTTGGGTGACCGGGACGTCATACGGCATTTTCGGTCCGTGGCTGTGCGGAGCATCGAGTGTGATCGTCGGAGGCCGCTTCAGCCCGGACGCTTGGTATCAAACGATTCAAGACTTCGGTGTCACCGTCTGGTACAGCGCACCGACGGCGTTCCGCATGCTGATGGGCGCGGGCGATGAAGTGGTGAAAAAATACGACTTAAGCTCGCTCCGCCATGTGTTAAGCGTCGGTGAGCCGCTCAACCCGGAAGTCATCCGCTGGGGACTGAAAGTGTTCGGCCGCCGCATTCATGATACGTGGTGGATGACGGAAACAGGTGGTCATCTCATTTGCAACTACCCGTGCATGGAAATTAAGCCTGGTTCGATGGGGAAACCCATTCCAGGCGTGCAGGCAGCAATCATCGATGATCAAGGGAACGTCCTGCCGCCGTATCGGATGGGCAACTTAGCCATCAAAAAAGGTTGGCCGTCGATGATGAAAACGATTTGGAACAACCCGCAAAAATACGAATCGTACTTTATCGGCGATTGGTATGTGTCCGGCGACTCGGCTTACATGGACGAAGACGGCTATTTCTGGTTCCAAGGGCGCGTGGACGATGTGATCAATACATCGGGCGAGCGCGTCGGCCCGTTTGAAGTCGAAAGCAAGCTCGTCGAGCACCCGGCTGTTGCTGAAGCCGGTGTCATCGGCAAGCCGGACCCGGTGCGCGGAGAAATCATCAAGGCGTTCATCGCGCTCCGTGAAGGATACGCGCCGTCAGAAGAGCTGAAAGAAGACATTCGCCAGTTTGTGAAAAAAGGGCTTGCTGCCCATGCCGCGCCGCGCGAGATCGAGTTCCGCGACAAACTGCCGAAAACGCGAAGCGGAAAAATTATGCGCCGCGTCTTAAAAGCGTGGGAGCTCAACTTGCCGACCGGCGACTTATCGACCATGGAAGACTAAACACGAACATAGGCGCCCGGAATGTTGCGCTTTCCGGGCGCTTTTTCTTATAGCGTCAGATGATGCAATGCTCCGTCAGTTGTTCGCCATTCATACAACTCCGTGACGGAAAAAGATAACGGGAGACGTAACGGTTGAAAAAGTGGGATGACAAGGCATAAAAGACGAGCGAGAGGAAGTGGAACGAACGACCACGAGTATATAGGCGGCGAAAGGAGGTTCTCCTGCCGGTCGAAAAATAGGTGCCCGCTCATAAAAAAAGGCTTTCCAACTGTTTGGTTGGAAAGCCTCATAATATTTATCTAGAAGAAGATGGGGGAGCTTCGCTATTTTCCGCGTTGTCCGCACTAGCGGGCGAATTGGCCGGCGGGGAGGACTGGGCGGCCGGCAGTGCGACTTTGCTTGATGGTGCTGATTCCCGGCCAGCAATATCGACAGCGGTGACGTAATATGTTGCTCCCGGTTTGAGATCGGAAAAGGCAGTCGCTTCCTCCGCTTTGATGATGGCGACGATTTGCCGCTTTCCGGTTTCGCTTACCTGATAGACGCGGTAGCCGATGACATCGCGTTCTCCGTGGCGAGCCCAGACGAGCTGATTGTCATTCAGGCGGGCGGCCGGTGGGGCGGGCACGCGTCCATTGTCTTTTAAGGTGGAAACAACGAACGCATCGCCAACCGATGTCTTTCTATTGATTCCCCACTGATCGAGCAATTTTGGATTGACAACGACCTCGCGGGTGACAAACTCTTCCGGCGTCGTCTCGAGCGCTGCATATCGATGCTCGCCAATGACGACAACCCGCCCCTCGGTCAAATAGTCATCGCTTCCTTGCCGCGGCGTAAACTTTGTATTGTATAAATCATAGCGAACGAGTCCAGCTTTTTTACATGCCGATGACGGGCTGAATCCACTCGTGGCACAATACGCGCGGCGAACGATGCCGCCTGGCATTAAAAACCGTTCCGACGGATTGATGAGTTTCGGTTTCACACGATGGGCAGCATTCATCAATTGCGCCCATAATAGCTGAGTGCGTTGGCCGTAGGAAAACCCTTTGTAGCGCGACTCAAGAGACGCTGGACGATCGTAACCGATCCAAACGCCGAACGTGACGTTCGGATTAGTGGCAACAAACCATGAATCGCGATTGTCTTGCGATGTTCCCGTTTTACCGGCCCAGTCAGCAGAAAACGTCAAGTAACGCCGCACTGAAGAGGCGGTTCCACCGCGCAGCACGTCACGCATCATATCGATCATTAAATACGATGTTTGCGGAGAAAAGACGCGAACCGGTTTGCTTGTATGTTGATAAATGACTTTTCCGTCTTTGTCGGTAATCTTTTCGATCATATACGCATCGACAAATGAGCCGTAATTGGCAAACGTCGCATACGCATTCACGTTTTCTTCGACGGTGACACCGATATTCGTCCCGCCGATCGCTAAAGCCGGATGTTTTTCTTCTTCCTTAGCGACGCTGGTGATCCCCATTTTGTGCAAATAGTCGACCGGATGGCGGTTTTGGATTTTCGTATAGACCCGAACAGCCGGGATGTTGTACGAATGTTGAAGCGCGCGCCGCGCTGTGACAAGGCCGTGCGTTTTTCCATCCGCATTTTTTGGCTTATACGAACCGATCGAAAGCGGAAGATCAGGAATGATCGAGCCGGGCTGAATGACGCCCATCTCCATCGCCGGTGCGTACACTAAAAGCGGCTTCATCGTTGAACCGTTCGAACGGTACGCCTGGGTGGCGTGATTTAACTGCTCGCGCTTGTAATCACGGCCGCCGACAAAGCTGATGATTTTGCCGGTTTTGTTTTCGATGAGCATCGCCCCGACTTCGACCGGCTGGCGCTTGGCGATCCGTTTCCCTGTTTTTGTGTCTGTCACATAATACAACCGCTCGTTGCCGTAATACGGGTAGTTGGCGGCCACACGCTGCATTTGCTCATAAATCGCTTTGTCGATCGTCGTATGGATGTGCAAGCCTCCTTGCCGCAACATTTTTTCCGCTTCACCGACATAGCGGCTGTATAAAGCAGCATCGCGTTTCAGCTCTTCCGGCTTGTGGCCATCGCGTTTAGCGAACGTTTCCGCAAGCACGTCTTTGGCTCGTCTTTCGATTTCCATTGTTAAAAACGGATAGCGCTCAAACGGTGTCGGTTTCGGAGCGGCGAAATGCTTCGTCACATCGTAGGCGAGCGCTTCTTTATACTGCTTATCAGAAATATAACCAGCGCGCTTCATCCGGTAGAGCACTGTTTTCATCCGTTCCAATCCGGCCGATATATCTTGTTTGCGGCTCCCATCAGCGGTAAACGGTGTATAGACGAACGGGTTTTGCGGCAAGCCGGCTAAAAACGCCGCTTGGGCGAGATTGAGTTCTTTGGCGTCAACGCCAAACACTCCTTGGGCAGCGGCTTGGATGCCGGCGATGTTGCGGCCCGATGAACTGCGGCCGAACGGAACAACGTTTAAGTAGGCCTCTAAAATTTCTTCCTTGGAAAAAAACCGTTCCAAGCGCATCGCCAATAACATTTCCTTCGCCTTGCGTTCAAACGACACTTCACTGGTCAGCAGCTGGTTTTTGACGAGTTGCTGCGTAAGTGTACTGCCGCCGCTTTTGATCGGTGAATTGGTCACTTCTTGAAATATAGCGCGAATGACAGCCTTGGGAACGACGCCGTCATGCTCGTAAAAATGCTCATCTTCCGTGGCGATCACCGCCTGCACAACGTACGGGGAGACGTCGGCAAGGCGCACCGACTCGCGGTCGAGATCAGATCGGAATTGGCCTAAATAGATGCCGTCAGCAAAATACATATGGCTCGTTTCTTCATAGCTGTAAATCTCATTTTTCAGTTGGTCATGGGACGGAACCTCCATATCTTTCACCAAAAAGGCAAAATAGCCGGCACCGATGCCCACGGCAAAACAAACAAGACAGAGTGTGGCGATGAGCAAAATAAGGATGACATTCCAGACGACGTCATATGTAAGGGAAAAATAGTACCACACTTTTTGTAAAGAAGCTCGAAACCGTTTTTGTTCCATATCGGGCCCCCTATAATGGCAAATCATATATATAAAGTATAGCATACTCGCATGTTCTGTTGCGGGATTTTGTCGCTTTTTCGCCATTTGTGGCGAAAAAAGCCGGAGTTGACAGTGAGTGTGCTGGTATGGTAAAAGAATGTATATATTCATACCGACAAAGCGATGACGGGAACAAGTAGCGGTTGTCTCCCTGGTGCAGAGAGCTGGCGGGTGGTGCGAGCCAGTCCATAGGCAAACGTGAATTACCTCCCCGAGCAGCGATGGTGAACGGCTTTGTCGCCTAGTAGCCGTCTGCCGGCATGCGCCGTTACCGAAATGAGCGAGAAAGCAACATGCTTTCTAAGTAGGGTGGTACCGCGACGAACACTCGCCCCTTCATGCAGGGCGGGTGTTTTCTTTTTTGACGACATTCATTAAAGAGGTGAGAAAAACATGAACCTGCTTGAAGAACTGCAATGGCGCGGACTTGTCAATCAAACGACGGATGAGGATGGGCTTCGAAAGCTCCTGAATGAGGAGAAGGTGACGCTTTATTGCGGGTTTGACCCGACAGCAGACAGCTTGCATATCGGCCATTTGGTCACGATCATGACCTTGCGTCGCTTCCAACAGGCGGGGCATCAACCGATCGCCTTAGTCGGCGGCGCCACCGGTTTGATCGGCGATCCGAGTGGCAGAAAAAGCGAGCGCACGCTCAACGCCAAGGAGACGGTCGAGACGTGGAGCGCCCGAATCAAAGCGCAACTCGAGCGGTTTCTTGATTTTGAGGCTGAGAGCAATCCAGCGAAAATCAAAAACAACTACGACTGGATCGGGCCGCTTGATGTCATTTCGTTTTTGCGTGACATCGGCAAGCATTTCAGCGTCAATTACATGCTTGCGAAAGAATCGGTGCAGTCGCGCATTGAAATGGGCATTTCGTTTACCGAGTTCAGCTATATGATGCTGCAGGCGTACGACTTCCTCAACTTGTACGAAACGGAAGGTTGCCGACTACAAATCGGTGGCAGCGACCAATGGGGCAACATCACGGCGGGGCTTGAGCTCATCCGCAGAACGAAAGGTGAGGCGAAAGCATTCGGTTTGACGGTTCCGCTCGTGACGAAAGCCGATGGGACGAAGTTTGGAAAAACGGAAAGCGGCGCGGTTTGGCTCGATCCGGAAAAAACGTCGCCGTATGAGTTTTACCAGTTCTGGATCAACACCGATGACCGCGATGTGATCCGTTACTTAAAATATTTCACGTTCTTGACAAAAGAAGAGATCGACGCGCTTGAACAAGAGCTGCGCGAAGCGCCGGAGAAGCGGGTGGCGCAAAAAACGCTTGCTTCCGAAGTGACGAAGCTCGTGCATGGCGAAGAGGCGCTCAATCAAGCGATTCGTATTTCAGAAGCACTCTTTAGCGGCGACATTGCCGAGCTGACGGCTGTGGAAATCGAGCAAGGGTTTAAAAACGTGCCGTCGTTTGTCCATGAAGGAGGCGACGTCCCGCTCGTCGAGCTGCTCGTAGCTGCCGGCATCTCGCCATCGAAGCGGCAGGCGCGCGAAGATGTTCAAAACGGTGCGATTTATGTTAACGGCGAGCGCATCCAAGATGTCGGCGCTGTCTTAACGGCCGAACACCGTTTGGAAGGGCGGTTTACCGTGATCCGCCGAGGCAAGAAGAAGTATTATTTAATCCGCTACGCTTAAACAAAAAAGCTCCGAAATGCATCGGCATTTCGGAGCTTTTTTTGCGCATTAACGCGAGTAGAACTCAATTGTTTCATCTCACTTGATATATCAGTGTTTAAAAACCTTCTTAAAAATTACCTCAATCAAATTCATTTTCTCCATTTGTTGAAACAGAAAGAAGAAGTTATCATCACGATTCGTGCACTTGGAAAGTTGTTAGGCTTCACTTCCGAACAGGTTTGGCACCAGTTTGTGATCAGGAATTAGTTTTCCAAGGGCTTGTTCCCTGAATGTTCTTGACACAACTGTCGTTGTCGAGCACTTGACTTTGCCATCAAGTGGGGCAGCACCAGCTGGCCAAGCGTGGACAACACCGTGTGTATGCGATCGTGGACAGTTTGCCGCTTAAGCTATGTCATCCATTCCGAATGGATCGCACCAAACGGTTTCGTAGAGAAGCGGATATTGGCTATTGTGCTTCGAAAAAGATCGTTTTCAAACTTTATCCGCAGATCACCAATTAAGGAGTTCCGATGGGATACGCCATCAATGAAGCATCTTGTGTATGATCGGGTGCCGCTGAAACCATCATAGTGCAAATTCTACATCCATAAACCTAGGTGGACAAAGAGTACATCAGCCAAAAACTACAAAAGGAGCTGTACAAAGAGCATCGAGTTGCTTTTTGAATGCCCGTTCGAAAAAATGAGCGAATTCGCCAATCCATCTCATGGAAACAGCGGATGAAATGAAAATGCAAAGTGATTGAAACCGTGTTTTCGATTTTCAGCGATTTGTATTGGCTCATCGAGATTCGAGCGAACTCGATTTCGAGATTTGAAACGGCACTAGATGGGATTTTACTGGCTTACTCCTTTGTTGTTCTTCGGTTAGTTGAGTGTTAACGCTCCACTAGCACCAGGGGGATATAAATAATGGTTATAATATTGAGAAAATTAATATTATTACTAAAATAAATGATATAATATTGTTCAAGAGAATGCACATTAGAATACATTGATTAAAAGTGGGGGATGTAAATGGTTCCAGACCTTAAACATATCAATCGGTTTCCAATGAATAATCAACATATGCTACAGCATGAATGTGTTTACAAAATAGCATTAGATCATTTATACGATGGTGTTTTCATTACAGACAACGAATGTAAAATTCTTTACGTTAATGAAGCGTATACAAAAATGTCAGGTCTTAAATATGAAGATGTTGTCGGCCATTATGTGGATGATTTAGAAGCAAAAGGTATATTTAAAAATTCTACTTCACCTCATGTTCGAAGGGAAAACAAGATTATTAGTTCCATTGGAAAGGCAAAAGATGGAGTAGAAATGTTAATTACAGGAAAACCGATATATGATGAAAACAATGAACTCATCTATGTAGTGGTTAATCAGAGGGATATTTCTGATTTAGAAATTATGAGGCAAAAATTAATAGTAACAGAAAACAAAATGGCAGTAGTGGTACCGTCAAGAATTTTGTGTAATGTAAGATAGATAGGGTATCTCTGAAATGGATTTGGAATGGATAGGGAACCGGTTTCCTCCACACAAGAGACTGAATATTCAGTCTCTTGTGTGGAAAGGGAAAATCCCCTTATTTTGTTTATTTACAATATTTGGTTAACAATAACGTTCTTCAAACATTCGTTGAAGGGCTTCTTGCGCTTCGGCAAATCCTCGCAACTTTCGCCCTGCCCATTTCTCGTTAAAGTCCTGTATCGTCAAATATACGACTTTTTCAGCGGCTTCTAAACTGCTCAAACTGTTCATCGGTTTTAGGCGTTTCCGAATCTCCTTGATCGTTCGTTCGATGGCATTGGTCGTATAAATCACACTTCGAATACTGCTTGGATAGTCCATAAAGGTGAGAAGGACATCCAACTCATTTGCCCAAGATTGGACTTCCCTTGGGTATTTGTGAGACCATTTGGATTGAAACTGTTGAAACATCTCCAATGCGATTTCTTTATTCGGAGAACGATAAATGAGTTTCAGGTCCTCCGCCATTTCGAATTGATCTTTTTTCCGAACACGGCTGAGGGTGTTGCGGACTTTGTGCACGACACAGCGCTGCACATCGGCTTTCGGATACACCGCCTTAAAGGCTTCCTCCAACCCCGGAAGGCCATCGAAGACGCCAAGAAGCACTTCCTTGACTATAAATGCTAGTTTAAGAATGTACAAAAGTGATTGGATAAGAATGTACAATTTTGATTTTAACATGCATACTGATTTCGAGGTGAAATGGTGTGCATGTAAATTTGAAAATCACAACAGAGATTGAAATTCATAGTTTATCAGATTTGCCAAAATTTAAAACCCTTATGGAGAGTTTGGGAATGAAAATTAATAAGAGTCAATTAGCACGAGATCTCAATGTAGATAGGAGGACGATTGATAAATATTTGAATGGTCTTATCCCAAAAAAGACACGAAAAAGAGGGTCTAAGATTGATAAATACTACGATGTGATTTCTCAATTGCTTTCAAAAGAATCGAAACAAATTTTTTATTATAAACGGGTTCTTTGGCAGTACTTGAAAGACAATCACGGCTTAGAATGTTCCCAATCAGCCTTTCGGGCCTATATTTCTCGGAAACCAGAGTTTCAAGCATATTTTTCTGAGGGTAAACGGACAAAACCGGTTGGTCAGGTCGTTCGTTATGAAACGGAACCTGGAGAACAAGCGCAATTTGATTGGAAAGAAAATATTCGATACGTAACGAAAGAAGGGGAAATATTAAACGTTAATATAGGGGTATTTCTTCTGTCTCATTCACGATTTCGAACTTTTTTATTAACACTTTCAAAATCGCAGAGTGTGTTGATGTCCTTTTTGATGGAGACGTTTGAAAAGATTGGAGGCGTGCCGAAAACCATTGTCTTTGACAATATGAAGACCGTCATGGATGAAGCGAGAACGGAGTATTCGAAAGGGGTGGTCAATGAACGGTTTGATCAATTTGCCAAAGATTGCGGATTTGACATTCATCCGTGTAAAGCCGGTAGGCCTTATACCAAAGGGAAAGTGGAAGCCACGATGAAGCTAATCGATGAAATTCATGCCTATCAAGGTCAATTTTCATATGAGGAACTTCAGAATTTTGTTCAATCCCTTTGTGAACGGATCAATCATAGCTATCATCAAGGAACGGGAAAAATCCCTATCTTAGCCTTTGAACAAGAAAAGAATCTCTTACAACCCCTGCCAAGGAATGAAATAAGAGATTCTTACAAAATCAAACATACACTTGTAAAAGTCAATTCAGCGGGAATGGTTACCTATAAAGGGAATCAATATTCCGTCCCTGCTGAATACAAAGGAAAAACAGTTGGATTACAAGTGTATGATGACCATATTTACGTTTATTATAACATGCATTTGATTACTCAACATAGGATTAGTTCAATAAAACTGAATTATAAACAAGAACATTACATCGAAATCTTGTCGAGGGGATTACCTCATCACCCGGATATTGATGAGCTAGCCAAGAAGAATTTACTTGCGATTCATGAGGTGTATAAAAATGAATAGTAGTTATCAACAATTAATTCAAAACTTAGAGTATCTCAAGTTAAAACAAATGATTTGTCACCTGAATGAAACCATTGATTTTAGTACGAAAAATCAGCTGTCGTTCGTTGATACACTAGTAAAATTAACGAATTATGAAATTGATATGCGTGAAAGAAATATGATTAACTCGATGGTTAAGGTGGGGGCTTTCCCTCACCTAAAGGAATTAAAAGATTTCGATTTTGACTTTCAGCCTTCAATCAATAAACAACAGATTCTAGATTTTACGACATTACGGTTTATTGAAGAGAATGAAAATATTGTTTTTTTAGGTCCAAGTGGCGTTGGAAAAACCCACTTGGCGACTGCGATTGGAATCGCAGCTGCCAAAAAGCGGACAAGTACGTATTTCATTAAATGTCACGAACTGATTTTACAATTGAAGAAAGCGAAAATGGAAAATCGTTTAGACAATCGTTTAAAACATTATGGAAAATACAAGCTATTAATCATTGATGAGATTGGCTATTTGCCGATTGACAGAGAAGATGCAAAATTGTTTTTCCAGTTGATTGATTTACGGTATGAAAAGAAAAGCACGATATTTACTACCAATGCCAATTTTAAGGATTGGGGGGAGGTATTTCAAGATTCAAAGCTAGCCAATGCCATCCTAGATCGTATTTTACATCACGCGACCGTGATTAATATTGTAGGGGATTCATATCGAATAAAAAATCACTTAGAAAGAGAAAAAGAAAACGAGTAAAAATGTACATTCTTAAACAGTCAAAAGTGTACATGTTTATCTTGACATTTACATCCTTGACGCCTCTTTTGTAGAGCTGTTGGAGAATCTCCTGCCATACATAGGCGCTTTCTTGTCCTCCTACGAAGAAATCAAGAATTTCACGATACCCTTCTTCGTTCACCCCCAATACCACATAAATAACTTCTTTCTCTACCGTATCCCGGCGAAGTTTCACGTACAAGCCGTCCAAATATAAGACCGAATAACGCTGGTGTAGTGGACGAGCGTGCCATTTCTCGATGTCTTCCTTCACGACATCGGTAATCCGGCTGATCGTCGCAGGAGAATAGGTGCTTCCTAGAATTCGTTCGATAAACTTGCCAATTTCACGCGTGCTCATGCCACTTTGGTACATCCTAATGATTGCTTCCTCCAGCCAGCCCGTGTGCCGTTGGTAAGGGGCAAACAACTGTGTTTGAAATTCCCCGTTTCGGTCTCTTGGAACCAAAAGACCCTCAATCCGGCCATATTGTGTATCTAGATTTCGCTGATAGTAGCCGTTTCTCATATTCGGCGTTCCAGCCTGTTCGATTTCGAGGAAATTTTTGATTTCTTCCCGCATAATCAGTTCTAATTTTTCTTTTACAAACTGACGAATGGCATTTTCCAGTTGATTTGCCCAGTCGACATTCGGTATACTTCTTTTAGACATAGGTAGGGTACTCCTTTCTCTGGAATGTGTTGTGGTCCAAATCAGAGAATACCCTACCTTTTTTCTTTTGTTCTAGCAAAATGCTTTACACAAAATTTTATACATCATCGCCAAACGTGGACAACATCACGCTTATGCGGTGGTGGATAGCTTACCCATTGAACTCTGCCACCACGCACGAATGTATCGCGTCAAACGATTTCAAGGAATCGCAGATATTGGGTATTGTGCATCCAAAAAGATGGCTTACTATGGATTTAAGCTTCATCTTCAGATTACCGACCAAGCGCTTCCGATGGGATATGTCCTGACCGAAGCATCCTGCCACGACCGGACAGCTGCGGAAACCGTGATGGCCCAACTTCCTCATCCGTATACACTTGGCGACAAAGGATATGTGAGCCAAGCCTTGCAAAAGAAACTATACGATGAATACAAAATCGCTTTTTGGACGCCTGCTCGGAAAAATCAACGAGTTGCGCAATCAAAAAAATGGAAACAATGGATGAAGCAAAAACGCAAAATCGTCGAAACTGCGTTCTCGGTTTTAGTGGATTCATTTCGGATTACGGAAATTCGTGCCAATTCGGTTTCTGGATTTGAAACAGCGCTTGATGGCATTTTATTGGCCCATTCTCTCGTTGTTCTTGGGCTAGTGGAGCGTTGACGCTCAACTAGCACCACGGGTATCCAATTCTTTTTTGTTTTTCATTCAAATAAATGTTTGAATAATAAAAGAAATGAGGTATAATATATTCAAACGGAAATTTGAATATGAAAGGGGGATAATGAATGAGTAAGAAAGATACATGTGAAATTTATTGTTATGACGAAGAAAAAGTCAATCGAATACAAGGGGAATTGCAAAAAGAAGATATATCCAGTGTTGTCCTGTTGTTTAAAGCACTGGCAGATGAAAATAGGGCAAAAATTGCCTATTCACTTTGCCAAGATGAAGAGTTATGTGTATGTGATATTGCCAATATCATTGGGGCTTCTGTTGCAACCACTTCCCATCATTTACGGACTCTTTATAAACAAGGGATTGTAAAGTATCGAAAAGAAGGAAAGCTAGCATTTTATTCGCTGGATGATGACCATATTAAGCAGTTAATCATGATTGCGTTAGCACATGATAAAGAGGTGAAAGTCCGTGTCTGAACAACAAGCAAAATTATCTAAATCAGAAGCGAAAACCTACCGTGTTCAAGGATTTACTTGTGCAAACTGTGCGGCAAAGTTTGAAAATAATGTAAAATCATTGCCAGGTGTTCAAGATGCTAAAGTAAACTTTGGAGCATCTAAAATTACCGTTTGGGGTACAACAACCATCGAAGAATTAGAAAAAGCAGGAGCTTTTGAAAACTTAAAGGTTCGGGAAGATAAAGAAAAAGCAGTCAAGCGTGAACCTTTTTGGAAGCAAAAAGAGAACATTAAAGTGTATATTTCCGCCGTTTTGCTTGTGATCAGTTGGTTTTTAGGGAAGCAATACGGAGAAGAGCATATCTTTGCGACAATTGGATATGCTGCAGCAATTTTAATCGGTGGATATTCGTTATTTATAAAAGGTTTCAAAAACCTAGTTCGATTGAATTTTGATATGAATACGCTGATGACAGTGGCGATTTTAGGAGCTGCAGCGATTGGTGAATGGGGAGAAGGTGCAACGGTTGTTATTCTATTCGCCATTAGCGAAGCCTTAGAGCGTTATTCCATGGATAAAGCTCGTCAATCCATTGAATCGTTGATGGATATTGCTCCAAAAGAAGCATTAATTCGTCGCGGAAATGAAGAAATGATGGTCCCTGTTGACGATATTCAAGTCGGAGATATTATGATCGTAAAGCCTGGTCAGAAATTAGCGATGGATGGAATCGTCATCAAGGGTACATCTACGCTAAATCAGGCTGCCATTACGGGAGAAAGTGTTCCAGTAACCAAAACAGTCGGTGATGAAGTCTTTGCAGGAACATTGAATGAAGAAGGGTTATTGGAAGTAAAAGTTACAAAACGAGTGGAAGATACAACTCTTTCGAAAATCATCCATTTAGTGGAAGAAGCTCAAGCAGAACGAGCACCTTCTCAAGCGTTTGTAGATCGTTTTGCCAAATACTATACACCAGCCATTATCATTTTTGCTCTTTTACTAGCCGTTATTCCTCCATTATTTATGGGTGCTGATTGGAGCGAATGGATTTATCGAGGTCTAGCTGTATTAGTGGTTGGTTGTCCGTGTGCGCTGGTTATTTCCACGCCTGTTTCGATTGTAACTGCCATTGGAAATGCAGCGAAAAACGGTGTGTTAATTAAAGGTGGTATTTATTTAGAGGAAGCAGGAAACTTAAAAGTGATTGCTTTTGATAAAACAGGAACATTAACAAAAGGTATTCCTTCCGTCACCGATGTAGTCACTTATAATGGCAATGAAAATGAACTAATGACCATTACAGCAGCCATTGAAAAAGGCTCACAACATCCACTTGCTTCCGCCATTATAAGAAAAGCAGAAGAAGATGGATTGAATTTTAATGATGTATCGGTTGAAGAATTCCAATCCATTACAGGTAAAGGGGTCAAAGCCAAAGTAAATAACGCAATGTATTATGTCGGAAGTCCAGGTCTTTTTGAAGAACTTCTTCCAAATGGCATCCAATCAGAAATAAAAGAACAAATTACAACCCTTCAAATACAAGGGAAAACGGTCATGGCATTAGGAACGGAAAAAGAAATTCTGGCGTTAATTGCCGTGGCAGACGAAATAAGAGAATCATCCAAAGAGGTTATTCGAAAACTTCATCAAGTCGGTATTGAAAAAACGGTGATGCTGACGGGAGATAACCAAAGAACAGCCGAAGCCATCGGAAAACAAGTCGGTGTTTCCGATATTAAAGCCGATTTACTTCCAGAAGATAAACTGAATTTCATCAAAGAGCTTCGCGACAAGTATCGAAGTGTTGCGATGGTTGGAGATGGTGTGAACGATGCACCAGCTCTTGCAGCTTCAACCGTTGGTGTGGCAATGGGTGGTGCTGGAACCGATACAGCCCTTGAAACAGCCGATATTGCTTTAATGTCTGATGATTTAAGTAAATTGCCATATACGATTAAATTGAGCCGCAAGGCTTTAGCAATTATTAAGCAAAACATTACCTTCTCTTTGGGCATTAAGGTGCTGGCGTTATTGTTAATTGTACCTGGTTGGTTAACGTTATGGTTAGCGATATTTGCGGATATGGGAGCAACATTAATCGTAACATTAAACAGCATGCGATTGCTAAATGTGAAAGAATAATGCAATAGTTGAAGAAGACACACAAAAAGACCGAATTTATTTCGGTCTCAGACTGTTGACAAAATGGGTTTCAGACGAATGTCTGAAACCCATTTTGTTCCATAAATAGACTATGTTTTCAAAAAAAGTGGGTAGGATGGGAAGCCATGCAAAGGAAAAGAAAGGGCGGTGCTTCGCCTTCCATAGGTAATTCGCCAGTTTTTTTAAATTCATGGCAGCACAAACAAGCATCGCCTGCGCCTCATTTTTTTCCAATCCCCGGTAATGCGTCCAGCGCAGACCATGCTTCTCTTTCATATCGGCGAAATCCCGTTCAATCGTCTCTTTTCGGAGGGCATAGAGTTCCCGGTATTCCGGAACATACCGCAAATGCTCTGCTTCTTCATAGTAGTCCTGCCATACGTGGCGAGTGACTACTTTGGTGTAGCTCTTGCTTTGCGTGCACTGATGAAGATACGGACAGCTTCGGCACACCGCCGGGTCCGATTTGTATTCCCGGTACCCTTCCCGATTCGTAGTAGAGTAAGATAGAACTTGATCATTGGGGCATAGATAACAATCAAAATATTCGTCATACACAAAATCTGATTTCCGAAAGAATCCATCTTTTGTTTTCGGGCGAGTGTACGGCCAAATCGGCTTTACCCCTTGTTCGAGTAAATACTTGGCAATGGCA
This sequence comes from Geobacillus sp. FSL K6-3411, assembly GCF_037965715.1. Taxonomy (NCBI): domain Bacteria; kingdom Bacillati; phylum Bacillota; class Bacilli; order Caryophanales; family Anoxybacillaceae; genus Geobacillus; species Geobacillus sp. FSL K6-3411. The sequence continues at coordinate 2,855,693 of NZ_CP150187.1, read as the reverse complement.
GGAGTTTTATATCCTGCGTCTACACACACGGCTTCCGGACATGATTGGATTTCCCGTTTCACTCGTTCGAACAGCACAAAAAACGCTTGACTGTCATGGACGTTGGCTGCCGTCACGTAGGTCTGTAGAATCCATCCGTTGCGATCACAAGCTGTATGATACGAATAGGCAAACACTCGCTCCCGTTCATTTTTCACCAACAGTCCGCTCTCCGGATCCGTTTTGCTTACTTTTACTTCCCGTTTTTTTTTTTTTCTCAGATGGCAACGGCGATTTTCCATGAGCGATCCGATCCCGTTCGATTTCTTTTTCGAGTTCCTGTTGGTAGGCTTTGGCTTCGACTTCTGCCATTTCCGTTGTAAACTTCTTTTTATTGGCGCTTGCTTTGACATGAGTGGAGTCTACGTACAAGACACTCGAATCTACCAATCCGTGTTCAAAGGCTTCTTTTAAAATCCGTGAAAAAATTTGATGGAATACATCCGTTCCAGCGAAACGACGCGCATAGTTTTTACTTGGCGTCGAGTGATGAGGAACGGGATCATGAAGACTAAGTCCTAAAAACCAACGGTAGGCGACGTTGGTTCGGATTTGTTCGACGGTTTCACGCATGGAGCGAATCCCAAATACATACTGAATCAAATACATTTTAAACAACATCACTGGATCAATGCTCGGACGTCCATGATCAGGAGAGTAGAGATCTTTCACCACATCATAGATAAAAGAAAAATCAATGGCCGCATCCAGCTTTCTTACCAAGTGATCCTCTGGAACCAGATCATCCAGTTTCACCGTGGTTTCGGTATAGCGCCCATCTTCTTGGTGTGGCCGAAGCATCGTTCCTTTCCTCCATTTCTCCCTCGTCTTACCTTCATAATAAAACAGCTTGTCGACTTTGTCGACAAGCTGAGACCGAATTTATTTCGGTCTTTTTGTGTGGTTTAAAAATCAACATTGAAATTTAACAAAGCCCTGATTAAAGGTAAAGTCCAAATTATTGTGTAAATTCCCCTTTGATAGACAACATGGACCTGATGACTTGACGTATGGTAGGTAAGACCGGAAAGTCTCCCTGCCGGTCGCCTTCCCGGACAAATGATCATGTTGTCAAGGAACAGGCGTGTCAAGGAGCTTTCGCGGCATATCCTCGCTTCGCTCCGGTATTCCACGTTCTCCTTGACACGGCGTAGAGGTTATCCCACTCTCTTGATCGCCGGAGCCTCCTGATTCACCGATCGGACTCCTTGCTCTTTCGTTTTCCGCCACTTCCAATATTCAGCCATATCCAAGTATTTGCGCCCTGACATCCATTTTTCATCGATTTCGATCAACACGGCACCAACGAGGCGATACACCGATTCCCGGTTCGGAAAGATGCGGATGACCCGTTCTCTGCGGCGAATTTCTTCGTTCAGCCGTTCCACTCCGTTGGTCGTGCGCAGGCGCCGCCGGTAACGGTCCGGATAGTCCAATACGGCGGTGGCGTCTTCGAATCCCTCTTCGAGGATTTGCATGGCTTTTGGGGCTTTTTCTTCCCATTTGGCCAGCACTTGTTCCAATAACAGCCGGGCCGTTTGCTTATTTGGAGCATGAAGAATCCCACGAATCTCCTCGAGCAAGGCATCCTGCATATACTTTGGTGCGGCATCGAGGATATTACGAATAAAATGTGTCTGGCATCGTTGCCATGTAGCGCCTTGGAAATGCTTTTCAATGGCTTGCACCAGCCCACCGTGCTGATCCGAGATGATCAAGTCCACTCCCCGGAGTCCCCGGTCTTTCAGCCATCCGAAGAACTCGCTCCAGCTGGACTCCGATTCACTGTTTCCGATTTGCAGGCCAAGAATTTCTCGATATCCTTCCTCATTCACTCCTGTAGCGATCAACACGGCTCTGGAGCGTACTCGTCCATCCTCCCGGACTTTCGTATAAATAGCATCTACTAGCACAAACGGATACACGTGTTCATGAAGGGAACGATAATTCCAGTCTTGGATAATCGGATCCAGTCCCTTGCACAGTGAGGAGACCGTGGATTTGGAAAACGAAGTGCCGCATAATTCCTCCGTGATTTGAGTGATTTTTCGGGTAGACACCCCGTTTACCACCATTTCCATTAGTGCCAGTACCAGTGCTTGTTCGCTCCGTTGATACCGTTGGAACAGTTCCGTAGAGAACTCCCCATCTCTTGTCCGTGGAACGCGCAAGGTCAACCGTCCCACCCGGGTCGTCAGCTGGCGTGGATACGAACCGTTTCGATAGCCTTTTCGTTCTTCCGTTCGTTCATAACGGCGAGCTCCCAGCTGTTCTTCTACTTGTGCCTCGAGGATTTGATTGAGGACTTGTTCCAATAGCTTAGCTAATCCCTCATCTCTGGTGAATAACCCGTGCAAAAGTTCATCATTTAGGGTAATATGATATTGAGCCATGGTTGCATTCCTCCTTATGTTTGGTGTTTTTGGTCCACTGTTTATTCTACCAAAGGGGAAGCAACATGGCTCTTTTTCTATTTCCCTTTTTACACAATTATATGGACTTAACTCGATGCTTGAGGAACTAAAAGTCAAGAAACAATTATGTTTTCATTTTGTAATATAATTACTAATTCTATGAAACATAATTGTTACATTTTATTGATATTCTATTGTTGCGAATTTAAGCAAGGGGAAGAAATTAAGTATAAGTAAGGGGGGCAGTATCTTAAAAAAATTACTATTATACCCGTGGTGCTAGTTGAGCGTTAGAACTCAACTAGCCCTAGTGTGACCAGCGAATAGGCTAACAATATGCCGTCGAGCGCTACTTCAAATCCGATCATGGAATTCGCTCGAATCTCTGTGATCCGGTATTGGTTAACCAGAACCGAGAACACCGTCTCGATCACTTTGCGTTTTTGTTGGATCCATTTCTCCCATGCCTCGGACGAGTAATGTTTCTGGTTTTTTCGAGACGGAGTCCAAAGCGCCATTTGGTACTCTTCGTACAGCCTTTTTTGCAACTCACGGCTAATGAATCCTTTGTCCCCGAAGTTATAGGGATGAGGAATTTGAGTCATCACGCTTTCAGCGGCGATACGATCATGGCAGGATGCTTCCGTCACCACATAGCCCATGGGCAACCCTTGATCGGTCACTTGAAGGTGCAGCTTCAACCCATAGTACCATTGTTTTTTTGAAGCGCAATACTCGATGTCTGCGATCTCTTGAAACCGTTTGACGCGATGCATTCTTGCGGTATGGCACAACGGGAGCGGCAAGCTGTCGACGACGGCATAGGCATGATGTTGGCCGCGTTTTGCCAGCTCATGGCGGATCCATTTGATGGCGAAGCGCAGCGCTCGACAACGGCGGTTGTATCGGGAACGTTCGAGAAACGAGCCGTTTGTGAACAAATTTCCAGTGACAAAGCGATGCCATGCCCGTTCGGATGTAAAACCGAGCAACTTTCCTAAATATGAATCGCGATGACCACGGCGTCTTCCTGTTTGACCAAATGGCGGTTGCGGCGCTGCAGGTACATCTGAATCGATGACAGTTGGGCAGAGACAAAAAAGAAAATGGCGGCATATTGCTTTTGAATCTTGGCTCGATCTGTAGTAAAATGAAAGTGCTCTTGCATAGGGATTCTCCTTTTCAATGTTTGATCGCACTTTCATTTTAAGGAGATCCTCATGCAAGGGCTATTTTTATGCTTGTTTGAGTTTATCTAGCACCACGGGTATAATATAATACTTACTTAATTTCATGAATTCGTTTGGATATATAAAAAGTAAATTTTGTGATTTTATCTTCGCAGCAGAGGAAATCAAAGAGGCAGACAGTGAGCCTTTTCTTTCTAGATCCACGTGTACCGCCCTTCAATAAAACATATAGAGCCAGTCTCCACATTATTTTTCCAATTCATCAACGAGGTCTAAAGTCATAAAATATCTGCATTCCTGCCTAAAACGCACTGATTTTCTAGTTCTTTTTACTTAAATTTGGATATAATTACATTTTTTATTGAACATTTTGTCATCATATGATACGTATAGAGAGAATGGAGATAATTGGGAAAGGGGAACATCATTTGCTTAAGAGATGGAGGAACTTGTTGCTATTGACGTTGATATTAATAGGGGGGTGTGAGATGGATTCGAAGGCTCATCCGGAGAAGTTGCCGAACACGGTGGCATTTCAAGACGAGTTTACTCGAGGATTTATGGTCTCGCCAAAAGAAGTGAAGGAAGGGTATTACTTATTCAAGTCGAAAACCGGCGGATTTACGATGCTGTATCCGAAAAATGCAATAATGGACAAAATGTATTATGAAAAACATAAAGATTATTTCGAAGATATTAATTTCGGAGAAAGTAACAAGAAAGAGAATATTGCTTATTTTGTAAGGATAACATATGAAAATAAAGCAATAACTAATAACATTGATACGAATTTAAAATTATTATCTAATTCTGTTAACTACAATGGGCATTATACAGAATTTCAATATGAAGATAAGATATTCTACTATGCTAAAAATGAAAAACTTCTAAGTAATGGAAAAAGTAAAGCTTATACATTTTTTAGTTATATAAAGTCTAATAAAAGTAATCAAGGAATAGAGTTTATTTACGGAGTGTCATGTTTGAATTTTAAACAAAAATGTAATATTGACCTAACAAAGGAAGAAAAAAATGCTAAGAAGTTAATGAAATCCATTGAATTCCTGCATTAAGTGAACCTGGGGGGCGAAGGAGTTGTGTCAAATGAAGAAGTACTAAATACGGATATATTGCGTGCGCGGATTATGAATGTAGAATATCAAAATCTTACCATTGGAGAAATCAAAAGAGAAATCAAAAGAATTTATATCGAAGAGACGGGAAAAGAGCCGCCCGCTCACATTGCTATTTATCGCTCTGATGATTTTAAAGATTTCAGGCATATTGATTCTGGTTTTGATGGAACAGCGATTCATTTTTATGATGAGGAGAAGGGAATCAATCAAGCGTATATCATTACAAGAGGAAGCGAAGCATCAGAGAAAGATACATGGAAACCCCTTGATTGGTTTTATAATACTTTTGGTATTTTCGTGGGGCAAGACAAAAGCCAATATAGAGATGCCATGCATTTCGACGAAATAGTAACTAAAAAAATAGATGAAGACTTGGAAAAGAATAAATGTGATAAAAAAGTAAAGTTAAAGAAAATAGGACTAGGACATTCTTTGGGTGGAAACTTAATTGCTACTATCCAGTTAACAACAAAGGAGTATGAGCAAGTATATGTAATTAATGATGCTCCGCCTAGTTATTATCAATTAGCAAAAATAGATGTTGATTTTTGGTATGATTTAGCCGAAAGATTTAACTTAAATCCTTTGAACTACAACTCTATATACACCCTTCCCCCTTCCGAGCTCAAAGCCTTTGCGGAAGAGTACTACAAAAAGCAAATCGACGAGCGTTCGATTCATCATCTGACCGCCCAAGAGGATCTATTGTATGCGGTGAGCGGGGTGCGGGGGTTCATCGATATCGGAAGCCGCCGGGTCATTGATACGAACAAGGATTTTACTAGTATCAAAGATTTGGTTTCAAAAATATCAGATAAAGATGTTAGGGCCATTCAAGTGTATTTATCGCAATATTCCGATGTTTACAATGAAAAAGGGTTTGATGGGATCGTTCAGGCGATGACGGGGGTCGATATCGCTTTTATTGAGTCGCTTCAGGGCTATGATAGCATGGACTACGTGTGGCATGCAGGAGACATTGTCTCGAAAGCGAATCATATGCTCGACGATATGAAAGTGAAAATTCCGGAACTCATGAAGAACGTGGCGATTTTGTATAAAAATTTGGATCCAATATTCAGCGTTTTCGTGGAGTTGGGCTATGTTACTCCAGAAGAAAAGAAAACGGTTTTGAGCGAAGTCAAGGGAATTGAAAAGGATGTCGCATCGATTCAACAACTGCTTCGCAAAACATGGAATTGGAGAATGGCCATTCCATTCCTTACTCCATTGGTAACTGATGACATGCTTCAATGGAAAGCTAGTATTGAGGTGTTATTCCAGATTCGGGATAAGGTATTGGACATCTTAAAACGCCTTCAAATCATCCAAGAAAATACGGCGAATCTTCAAAAAGCCATCACCATGAGCGTGGATGCCCATACCTTGAACGAAGTCATCACGGCTCTCGCCCGTTCGAAAGGCAGAACGTATGATGAGTATGGAAATTTAATCTTCATCAAGAAAGTGGGAGAACACGAGATCCGGATGAATCTTTCCTCCGCCGTAAGAATATATCAGAAAGGACTACAAATCTTGGAAGAAAAAGAAGCGGTATTACATGAGATGAAGCAGCGTTATTTCGATGAATATGTAGAAGATTTTGAAATGCAAAAACGAAAACTGATGAAGAAAATCGAGGACATGGAACAAAACCCGTGGGCCTATCAGCATTTATTGGGGCATTTTACCTACGATGCCGACCAAGTGTATGTGTTACGCCGCATTGATGTCCATGAGTTTATTCCGCCGTTGGATCCGATGATTCCGCATATCTTTGAAACGATGTTCTCGTACTATGAACTGGAAATTTCCAAAGGAAAAGAACTCATTGCAACCATCAAAAAATCGTTTGAGGAGTTTTTTGAGCAGGACCAAAATGTGTCCAAGATATTTGATTTGCGATATGGATAAAGAGGGATATTTTGTATGGGACAATTGAATATGTTCTATCATTTTGATGTAGAGCAGGATTTCATGTATAAAGCGAACACGTTTATTCAACAATTAAATAGAATGAGTGAATTGGATGCGGAATTGGTTCATTTGATTCATCATGAAATGAAAGATGATAGGGGACAAATCATCAACAAAACCAATGAAGCGATAGAACAGTATCAAAAAAACAATCAATCGCACAATGATATGTATAAAAACTCCATGCGCACCGCTGCTTGGCGGTACACACACATGATTAACGACATGAGAGGACAAAATATCACCTTGTATTATGATGTCGTCACACGGGAAAAGAAAAGGTAAACTAGGGGATTAATGAACATCAGCCCTGCCTATTCTCATACATTTCTCCTATATTCCATTTTCTGGTACCGTCAAGAATTTTGTGTAATGTAAGATAGATAGGGTATCTCTGAAATGGATTTGGAATGGATAGGGAACCGGTTTCCTTCACACAAGAGACTGAATATTCAGTCTCTTGTGTGGAAAGGGAGAATCCCCTTATTTTGTTTATTTACAATATTTGGTTAACAATAACGTTCTTCAAACATTCGTTGAAGAGCTTCATGCGCTTCGGCAAATCCTCGCAACTTTCGCCCTGCCCATTTCTCGTTAAAGTCCTGTATCGTCAAATATACGACTTTTTCAGCGGCTTCTAAACTGCTCAAACTGTTCATCGGTTTTAGGCGTTTCCGAATCTCCTTGATCGTTCGTTCGATGGCATTGGTCGTATAAATCACACTTCGAATACTGCTTGGATAGTCCATAAAGGTGAGAAGGACATCCAACTCATTTGCCCAAGATTGGACTTCCCTTGGGTATTTGTGAGACCATTTGGATTGAAACTGTTGAAACATCTCCAATGCGATTTCTTTATTCGGAGAACGATAAATGAGTTTCAGGTCCTCCGCCATTTCGAATTGATCTTTTTTCCGAACACGGCTGAGGGTGTTGCGGACTTTGTGCACGACACAGCGCTGCACATCGGCTTTCGGATACACCGCCTTAAAGGCTTCCTCCAACCCCGGAAGGCCATCGAAGACGCCAAGAAGCACTTCCTTGACGCCTCTTTTGTAGAGCTGTTGGAGAATCTCCTGCCATACATAGGCGCTTTCTTGTCCTCCTACGAAGAAATCAAGAATTTCACGATACCCTTCTTCGTTCACCCCCAATACCACATAAATAACTTCTTTCTCTACCGTATCCCGGCGAAGTTTCACGTACAAGCCGTCCAAATATAAGACCGAATAACGCTGGTGTAGTGGACGAGCGTGCCATTTCTCGATGTCTTCCTTCACGACATCGGTAATCCGGCTGATCGTCGCAGGAGAATAGGTGCTTCCTAGAATTCGTTCGATAAACTTGCCAATTTCACGCGTACTCATGCCACTTTGATACATCCTAATGATGGCTTCCTCCAGCCAGCCGGTGTGGCGTTGATAAGGGGCAAACAACTGTGTTTGAAATTCCCCGTTTCGGTCTCTTGGAACCAAAAGACCCTCAATCCGGCCATATTGCGTATCTAGATTTCGCTGATAGTAGCCGTTTCTCATATTTGGCGTTCCAGCCTGTTCGATTTCGAGGAAATGTTTAATTTCTTCCCGCATAATCAGCTCTAATTTTTCTTTTACAAACTGACGAATGGCATTTTCCAGTTGATTTGCCCAGTCGACATTCGGTATACTTCTTTTAGACATAGGTAGGGTACTCCTTTCTCTGGAATGTGTTGTGGTCCAAATCAGAGAATACCCTACCTTTTTTCTTTTGTTCTAGCAAAATGCTTTACACAAAATTTTATACATCATCGTATGAAAAAAGAGGATATATGTCCTTATACTGAACATAATATCCTCTAATCATTATAGTATAGTTAAAAAAGCATCGGAAAAGGAATTACATTACTGCGCGACTACTGGCGGGAAAACGAAATTTTAACAGTTGTGTTGGAACTTTGCGAGGAAGTGGCAAAACAGGCGCGTGAAATCGGTAAAGTAGGACGCACCGTTTCGTTTAGCGTGCGCTATTCGCATAATGAAGGAGGATTCCATCAGTCCGTCACCCTTGATACCGCTACAAACTTAACGATGGACATCTACCGCGTCTGCAAGCGGATTTTCCATAAGTTTTATGACGGACGAAGCGTGCGCGTCATTCATGTATCCCTTGAAAACTTGATGGATGAGGAAAGTTTGCAGCTGTCCCTTTTTGAAGACAGAACAAAAGAACGCGCCCTTGCCAAAGCAATGGACGCAATCCGCGATAAATTTGGTCCCAACGCGCTATTGCGTGCCGTCAGTTACACGCCTGGAAGCGTCGCCCGCATCCGCAACGGCTATATAGGAGGACATCAGTCATGAACCATCGCGATCGAGGAATCATCAAATATTCTCCCTTGATGGTGTTGCAAAACTAGAGTAAAAACTCGAAGTTATGCATAAGGATGCAACATAACACATGCAGTACATATCGATGAAATCCATACCATCTTGGCTGTTCCAACCCGTCACTCTTTAACTCATTAAATACTCGTTCAATCTCACGACGAAGTCCAAACAGCCATTGGCCAAATCTCGTTTTCAAAAAGACAGGAAGAACCCGGCCATAGGCATCTTTTCGTTCCTCGCTATTGCGGCGGTTGATAGGGGAAATGAATAGGATTCCTGACTGCTCTGCTGTTTGACGAACCTTTTCACTGTCATACGCGGCATCGCCCAATACAAATTCGATATCCCACTGCTTTAAAGAAACAAGCAATTCTGGTGCTACTGCCGCATCATTTCGATTCGCTGTGGTCAACACATGAGATAAAATGATTCCCTCGGCGGTGGTGCAGAGATGGAGTTTATATCCTTTAAACCAGTGATATCGGGTGGACACTCCCCACTTCGCCTGTGAATCGTAAAGACTGCTTCGAAGGGCCGTGCTGTCGATCAGCACGATTTGCGGATAACGTACTTCTAGATCTTTGAGCAGCTGTGCATGAAAAACAGGAAATCCTTGTTCCCGGAACCACTTCGCCGCACGGGAAAACGTAGAAAGGTGAGGGACTTCACCAAGCCCACAGGCCCGTTGAAAACAGCGAAAACGCTGCAGGATGCGCACTAATTTTCGCAAGGAATCAATGGAAAAATAGGTTTTCAAAAAGAAACATTTCAACAACGATTTTTTCGACACCGGCGGTCTTCCTGTCACATACGGTGTTTCCGGCAATGATAGCGAGTCGATATACCGAAATAATGCTTCTAAAATTGGGTCAATTTCATAAGTCCATGCATGTTCGCTGTTCCAATTGGAAATCATAATAGTGTCCACCCCTTGGAGAGTTGTTTTTTTGGTCACTGTATATGATTTCCAAGGTGGTGGATTTTTTATGTGCATTTATGCATTCGTTATGCGTTTTGCAACACGTTCTTCCAACTTTAACCGAAGAACATCGTATCTGAGTTGGTTATTTAGGCCTCAATGGTATCAGTGGATAAAAATTTATATTTAAATCAACAGCTGTCCACATAAAATTTTAGCTTAAATCTATCGCGTTGGTTCTAAAAACATTATTTCGTAAAAATGAATATAAACGAAAAACCCCAAAACCTTTGTAGTTCAAGGGTTTTGGGGTTTTTACATGTTGAACTATAGAACCTGGCTTTATTAACGCGAGTAGAACTCAACGATGAGCGCTTCGTTAATTTCTGCCGGCAGTTCAGAACGCTCCGGCAAGCGAGTGTACGTGCCTTCCAGTTTTTCTGGATCGAACGTCAAATAATCTGGAACGAAGTTGTTCACTTCGATCGCTTCTTTAATGACTTGCAAGTTGCGCGATTTTTCGCGGACAGCGATCGTTTGTCCCGGTTTTACGCGGTAAGACGGGATGTTGACGCGGCTGCCGTCAACTAAAATGTGACCGTGCGTCACGAGCTGACGAGCTTGACGGCGCGTACGAGCCAACCCTAAACGATAAACGAGGTTGTCCAAGCGCGATTCAAGCAAAATCATGAAGTTTTCGCCGTGTTTACCCGGCATTTTGCCCGCTTCGTCAAACGTTTTGCGGAATTGGCGCTCGTTGACGCCGTACATATGGCGCAGCTTTTGTTTTTCTTGGAGCTGCAAACCGTACTCCGACAATTTTCTCCGTTGGCCTGGGCCATGTTGACCAGGCGGATACGGACGTTTTTGCAATTCTTTCCCCGTGCCGCTTAACGAGATGCCGAGGCGGCGGGAAATTTTCCATGTTGGGCCAGTATAACGAGCCATGTTTTGCTCCTCCTTATGCTTTTATTCCCGTAAAATAAAAGCAGACGTGCGCCAACAATTATGGCCATTTTGTTTTCATGTATCCTCGCTCTAGCAGCTAAGAGTTACACGATACACCTCGGAGCACCGAGGAACAAAATGAACCATAAAGGTGTGCACAAAGGCTGCTATATTTTACACAAAGGCTATTATATGATTTTTAAAGGGCAAAGTCAATATTTTAATTTCCTTCTTTGCTGCTTATATGATATAATAAAAGATGAAATTTTTAGAAAAAAATGCTACTCATTCTTTCGCTTTAAAGTGATGATATCAGTTCAGGTGGAAAGACAATGAAACAGGAAGAAACGAAACGATATGAATCGTTTAAGCGGGAATTTTTCCACTGGTTTTTAGCGTTTTCGGGGGATGAGCCGTTTTCTGTGGCGGCGGGCGAGCTGCTTGTGATGTTAAAAGAAGAGTTGGCGTTGCAACAAGCCGTATTGTATTTGTTTGACCCATCCTGTGACGCCTTTTGCCCAGAAGCAGCGGCAGGCAGGATGCCGGCGGCAGAATTGATCGTGGCAGAGGAAAAGCAGGAGATCGTCGTGATAGATGATGGCGGGCCGTGTATAGTTGTCCGCCTCTTTTTCCTGCTTTCTGAAGAAACACGAGCGATGCTTGAGCTTATGTATGGAAAAGAGCGCCACATCGACCGTGAATGGTTGAAAGTGCTGAGAACGGATTTGTCTTCATTGTTCCGTAAGTTGAGTGCGCTTTCGCAACGAACGAGCGAGGAGAATCGGTATGAGCAGTTGCACCGTTTTGCAGCGAAAATCCATTCCACCATGCAAATTGACGATGTGCTTGAAGAAATTATCCGCACGCTGCAAAATGTTTACCCAGCGTTTACATACCATCTCCTCTTATCGCATGATAACCATGTGTGCGGGAATTTGCCGATTAAAACGCTTGCCTTGGATGAAAGCGAGGGGCAACCGGCGGCACTGCGGGCGTTTTTGACCGGACAGGTGCAATGTGAGGAGACAGCCGCACCGCCGCGTTCAGTGCTATATGCCCCCATTAAAGGGGTGCAGGCCGTATACGGGGTGATTCAAATCATTGCTCCGTATGCCGCCCCATTTCCAAAGCGGGAAATCAATTTTATTTCGTTGTTGGCGGGAACGGCGGGAAGGGCGTTGGAAAACGCCAAACTGTATGAGCAATCGCGCCGGCTCGTTGCCGATTTGCAACTCATTAACGATACGATGCGTCAGCTGAATGCCCGGCCGCGGCTGTGTGAAGCGATCGAGTATATGGTGTCGCAAATCAAAGAATCGTTTGGCGCGGACGAGGTCGGCTTTTTCTTGTTTGCTGACGGCAAACGTGAGCTTCTTCGAGGAAGCACACCATTTTTTTATAATGACTTGTCGGCGCTGTATGTCGAATGGGTCGAAGCACGGCTTCTAAGCGGAAATGATATTCTATTTGCCGGCGATGTACGCACGTCCGATTTCGGACCGTTTCGTTCCATTATGGCGGCGCCAATGATGCAAAATAAAGAAATGAAAGGCGTCTGTATCGTGCTTGCCTATGAGACGTATCGATTCACCTTTGAGATGTTTAAACTGCTGCAATCGCTCGTCCAACACTCGACACTGGCGTTTATGAATGCGATTTTGCGCGAAGAACTTGAGAAATTGGTTGTCACCGATTATTTGACGAAGCTGTATACGCGCCGTTATTTAGATGAGGCGATCCAAAAATCGATGGAAGAGGATGCGTTAGGGTCGTTTCTTTTAATCGATATCGATAATTTTAAGCAGATCAACGATACTTATGGCCACCAAACCGGCGATGATGTGCTCGTTCAAGTGGCGAAGATGATCCGCACTAACATTCGCGATGGCGATATAGCGGCGCGCTGGGGAGGAGAAGAGCTCGCCGTCTATTTGCCAAAGGTGGCGCTTTTGGATGCGATAGCGATTGCGCGCCGCATCGTTGAAAAAGTGAGAGAGCATACGGTCCCGTCAGTGACCGTTTCATGCGGTCTTTCATCGTGGAGACGACAGGATCATGATGATGCAGAACAGCTGTTCAAACGGGCTGATGCGGCGCTGTATATGGCAAAAGAAACAGGGAAAAACGCCATCTTCGTTCATGATGGTGACCATCTATATAGAGGGTGAAAAAGGAATCCGGACAGGCGGATTCCTTCTTCGCGCTCACCGCTATTTTCGCTTATTCTGAAACGAGCACGCTGGCGAATTGCTCTAAATAGCGGCGGTCAATGTCATCAAAGCGGTTCTTGATCGGGCTGTCGATATCAAGGACACCGATGACGCGACCTTCCTTAATGAGCGGCACGACGATTTCCGATTGGGATGCGGCATCACAGGCGATATGGCCTGGGAATTGGTGCACATCGGGAACGACGACCGTCCGCCGCTCGGCAGCCGCTGTGCCGCACACGCCTTTGCCGAACGGAATGCGCACGCATGCTGGCAATCCTTGGAACGGACCGAGCACAAGCTCATCGCCATCTGCCAAATAAAACCCGACCCAGTTGATGTCGGTGAGAAACTGGTTGAGCAGGGCGGAAGCGTTCGCCAAGTTGGCGATCATGTTCGGTTCGCCGGCGATGAGCGCCTTCAGCTGCTCAATGACGAGCGCATAGTTTTCTTCGCGTGTCCCGTTGTAGGTTAGTTGATGAAACATTTGTTCGCCCTCCTTTTTGACCCATTTTATGACGACGCTTGGCGATTGTCAATCGAAAGCGCCTCGTGATCCATCACGTCCCGCCCTTGATGCAGGTCGGCTGCACGATGAGCGTCCGAGCCGTAAACGATCGGAATGCCACGCCGCCGCGCTTCAGTGATGAGGTGATTGGGCGGGTATGGCTCGAGGCAGAGCGGTTTGGCAGCGCCGGCGCCGTTATAGTCGATCTCATAGCCGAACTGCTCTATGTCATCGAGAATGGCGAGAACGAGGTCAGTCATCGGATCTGGGCACGGAAAGCGACGCCAAAACTTCCGCACAAGCGTTAGATGGCCGATGCGTTTCGGCTTATAGCGGCCCATGTCGGTGCGGATCGACTGGCGCACCGTTTCGTAATAGGTGCGGTGAACATGTTCGACGGAACCGAACAGGTGGACGATGTCGGCGAACATGTCAGCACTGTAGTCAATGCATACATATTGACCTTTGTGCGCTAAAAAATGGACCGATAAAATGCTGTCATCAAGCAGCGGTCCAACTTCATCGAGCAATCGAACCGTTTCTTCCTCCCAGCCGGGGATAAAGTCGACCTCAAGTCCGACGCGGATCGTGATGTCGTTTCGGTAGCGCGCTTTTACATCAGCCACAGCGGCTAAATAGCGTTCAAGCTGACGGCGCTCCATCGCGCTATCCCGATCCGGCGTCGGATCAACAAACCGCTCTGGCAGCGGGGCATGTTCAGTGAAGGAAATGTCGGTATAGCCGAGCACAATCGCCCGTTCCACATATTGCTCAAGTGGGTCAGGACTTCCGTGTGGACAAAACGGTGTATGAATATGGCCGTCACGCAAGGCGGTTTTCCCCCTTTCCCTTGTATCATAGCAAAAATCTTGAAGATTCTTGTAAAAAAAATAAAAATTTTGGTCAAAAAATGTCGTTAACATGGTATCATAAAAACATTGAAAAACATATATTTTTGCCTTCTCCGCCGTATTCATTCATTTCGGAGTAGCTTGAGTGCAAGGGGGCATTCGTGCATGGAAATCGTATGGATCGTTCTGCTCCTCGGCGCAGGAGTAATCATATACAATCATATGTATCGGAAGAAGATGTACCGGGAAATCGACCGGCTTGAGGCATGGAAAATCGAACTGATGAACCGGCCGGTGCCGGATGAGTTAGCGAAAGTGAAACAGCTGAACATGACCGGGGAAACGGAGCAGCTGTTTGAACGGTGGCGCCAACAATGGGATGAGATCGTAGCCGTGAAGCTGCCGAATGTCGAAGAACAGCTGTTTGATACCGAGACGTTTCTGGACAAATACCGGTACCGGCAGGCACGCAAGTTGATTGGGCAAATTGAGGATGGGTTGCGTCGCCTTGAGGAAGAGGTGCATCAAATCATTGATGAAGTTAACGAGCTGATCGGAAGCGAAGAGCAAAGCCGGACGGAAATCGAAGAGCTGCGCGCTGTCCATCGGGAGGCGAAGAAAACGCTGCTTGCTTATCGGTATACGTTTGGGGCGGCTGCCGATTTGCTTGACGTCCGCCTAACCGAGGCCGAAAAGCAGTTTGAGTCGTTTGCCAAATTGACGGAAGCCGGCAACTATTTGGCAGCGCGCGGTGTCGTCCAGGAGCTGAAGCAGGAGCTTGACAGCCTGGCGACGATGATGGAAGAGATTCCGGCGCTGCTTAGCGAGTGCCAAACCTCTCTTCCCGCCCAGTTGGCCGAGCTTGCTGACGGCTATCGGGAAATGGAGCAAAGCGGGTACATACTCGACCATTTGCACATCGAACGCACATTGGCAGAAAAACAGGAGAAAATCGGACAATGCTTAGCGATGATTGGCGAGCTGCGCATCGAAGAAGCGAAGCAAACCGTCGCTGAGCTGAAAGAAGAAATTGATACGCTATACGACTTGCTGGAAAAAGAAGTGCTCGCTAATCAATACGTGCAAACGGAAATGCCGCGCATTGGCGGCATGCTTACGGAGTTGGCTGCCGAGGCAAAAGAAACGAGCGCTGAAGCGATGTTTGTTCAACAAAGCTACCATCTGCCGCCAAGCGACCTTGAAAAATATCGAAGCATTGAAAAACAGATGCATCAGTTGCAGAAGCGGTTTTTGCTGATCGAAGACCGCGTCGCTGAGGCGAAAACTGCCTATTCTTTGCTCAGAGAGGAGCTGGAACAGCTCGTCGGGCAAATTGACATGATGAAAGAAGAGCATGAACAGTTTCGGTTGATGCTGCAGGCGCTGCGCAAAGACGAATTAATTGCCCGTGAAAAGCTCGACGACATGAGAAAAAAATTGTCCGAATCGCTTCGCCTCGTGCAAAAAAGCCGACTGCCGGGGCTGCCTGAGCCGTATGCGCTTGAGCTGACGGAAGCGAAAAACAGCTTGCAAAATGTGGCCGCCCGCCTCGAAGAAAAGCCGCTCGACATGCCGGCGGTCGACCGGGCGCTCGAAGAAGCGAAAGTTTCGGTTGAACGTCTTTATGAGCGAACAGTCGAAATGATTGAACAGGCGTCCTTGGCTGAACGGGCGATTCAATATGGCAACCGCTACCGCCGCCGTTATCCGGCGGTTCACAAAGGGCTTGAGGAGGCCGAGTTTTTGTTCCGTCATTACGATTACGAAGAGGCGCTCCGGCAGGCGGTGGCCACGATTGAAAGTGTCGAGCCAGGCGCGTTTGACCGCGTGCAGAAGCTTTGGCAGGCGGACAACGAGGACGAACAATGATCAAAACCCGATAATTATCGGTGAAAACCGATATTTATCGGGTTTTTGGTGAATACTGTAAGTACGTGTGTGTTTTCAGCTCGGTTTTATGTTATTATACTATGTATGTACATTTGCCGATCATGAGCGGAGGATGGAAACAATGATTTACCTTGATAACAGTGCGACGACCAAACCGTTTCCAGAAGTGATCGATTCGTTTGTCAAGGTCGCGACGGACTATTTTGCCAATCCGTCTTCGCTTCATGAACTGGGCATGAAGGCGGAGCGGCTGCTCGCGCAGGCGCGCGAACAAATCGCTGCCATGCTGCGGGTCAAAGCGAACGAGGTCGTGTTCACGTCCGGTGGAACGGAAGCCAACAATTTCGCCATTAAAGGAGTGGCTTGGCAATATCGGCGGCGCGGCCGGCATATTATTACGACGGAGATCGAGCATCCGTCCGTTGCTGAGCCGTGCCGTCAGCTTGAGGAGCTCGGCTTTGAGGTGACGTATTTGCCGGTCGACCGCAACGGGAGAGTGTCGGCGGAGCAAGTCGAGCGCGCGCTGCGCGATGATACGATTCTTGTTTCAATCATGCACGTCAATAACGAAGTCGGCACGGTGCAACCGATTGAGGAAATCGGTGCGCTTCTTGCCCGCTACCCGAAGACGCTGTTTCATGTCGACCGGGTGCAAGGCATCAGCAAAGTGCCGCTTGATTTGAAAAAGGCCGGCGTCGATTTAAGCACGATATCGGCTCATAAGTTTCACGGATTGCGCGGTGCCGGAGTGCTTTACGTCCGCGAAGGTGTCCGCTTGACGTCGTTGATTGCCGGCGGCGGGCAGGAAATGCGGCTCCGGTCCGGAACGGAAAATGTGGCCGCCATTGTCGCGATGGCGAAAGCGCTGCGCCTCGCTATGGAGAGATACGAGCGGGAGATCGACCGGCTCAAGGCGTTAAAAGACGAGTGGCGAACCGCTCTTTCCGCCATTCCGGAGATTGAGATCAACACGCCGCGCGACGGTGCTGCGCCTCATATTATTAACTTTTCCTTAAAGCGCGGCATGAAGCCGGAAGTGTTCGTCCACGAACTGGCGAAAAGCGGCATTTACGTCTCGACAACATCGGCTTGTTCGTCGAAGAAAAAGGCGCCGAGCAAAACGCTGGTGGCGATGGGGCTTGGGGAAGACCGTGCTGAGCGCGGCATCCGCGTCAGCTTATCGTTTGACAACACAAGCGAAGAAATCGCACCGGCAGTGGCTGCCATGAAACAGGCGATCAAAACATTAAGCGAGGTAACGGGATAACATGGAAATGAAGTATGACCGCATTTTAATCCGTTATGGGGAAATGACGACAAAAGGAAAAAACCGCAATATTTTTGTTCGACGGCTAAAAAACAACATCGCCCGCAAACTGCAGGCGTTTCCTCGGATCAAAATTGAATATATGCGTGACCGAATGTACATTTTATTAAACGGTGAGCCGCATGAACCGATTATCGACAAGCTGAAAACGGTGTTTGGCATCCACTCGTTCAGCTTGGCGATGAAGTGCGAAAACGATTTAGCGGCTATTAAAGAGACGGCGCTCGCTGCTGTCCGGCAGCTTCCATACAAAGGAAAAACGTTTAAAGTGAGCGCCCGCCGCGTCGATAAACAGTTTCCGTACCGAAGTGATGAGCTTAATCATGAAGTTGGGGCACATATTTTGCGGCAGACGGAAGACTTAACGGTCAATGTGCGCCAACCGGATATTGATGTGCGCATCGAAGTACGCCAAGACGGAACCTATGTTACGTGCCATGACATTTTCGGCGCTGGCGGCTTGCCGGTGGGGACGAGCGGCAAGGCGATGCTCATGCTCTCAGGCGGCATCGACAGCCCGGTCGCCGGGTATTTGGCGATGAAGCGCGGTCTCGAAATCGAAGCCGTTCACTTTTTCAGTCCGCCGTTTACAAGCGAGCGGGCAAAGCAAAAAGTGATCGATTTGGTGCGGAAACTGACCGCGTACGGTGGAAAAATCAAGTTGCATATCGTACCGTTTACCGAAGTGCAGCAAGCCATTTATCAAGGGGTTCCAAACGAATATTCGCTGATTTCCACTCGGAGGGCAATGCTAAAAATTACAGACGCCTTGCGCCGCCGCCAGCGGGGGTTGGCGATCGTCACCGGTGAAAGCCTCGGCCAAGTTGCGAGCCAAACGCTTGAAAGCATGTATGTGATTAACGAAGTGACCAACACACCGGTTTTGCGCCCGCTCATTTCGATGGATAAAATGGAAATCATCGAGATTGCTAAGCAAATCGACACCCATGATATTTCCATTCTTCCATATGAAGACTGTTGCACCATTTTTACGCCGCGGGCGCCAAAAACAAAGCCGAAAAAAGAGAAAGTGCTTCAGCACGAGAGCCAGCTTGATCTCGCTCCGCTTCTTGAAAAAGCGATCAATGAGACGGAAACCATCGTGATTGATGAAGAAGCTGGACAGGCTGACGAGTTCACTGCGCTGTTTTAAATCTCAAAATTTACCAAACATGTTGTTGCATATTGCTGTCTGTTTTCACACATTCTATACGTACAAAGGAGGTGAAAACAGATGGCACGCAACAACAACAGCAATCAATTGCTTGTTCCGGGCGCACAACAAGCGCTTGAGCAAATGAAATATGAAATCGCCCAAGAATTCGGCGTCAACTTAGGCGCTGACACGACATCGCGCGCTAACGGTTCGGTCGGCGGCGAGATTACGAAACGTCTTGTCGCTATGGCGCAACAACAATTGGGCGGTGCACGTCAATTCTAATTTTATAATGATGGCTTACGCGGCGGGGAGCTCCCCGCCGTTTGTTATGACAAAAGTATTCAAAATATAATAATTATTTTGTATAATAAAAGGTGTCGGAGACGGCAAAATGAACAGAAGAGGGGGAGAGGAACGATGAAGCGGGAAGAACTGATCGCTCCTGAGCGCTACAATTTAACGTCCGAAATGGAACGGCATGCGGCAGCACATCCGGAGCGAATTGCTTTAAAATGGGAGAATGAGCGCGGCGAAACGAAAGAGATTACATACGGTCGCCTCATGGCGCGCGCTAACCAAATTGGAAACGCTTTCTTATCGCGCAGGCTGGAAAAAGGGGATAAAGTGCTTGTCATGGTTCCGCGGCTGATTGAAGCGTATGAAGTATATTTAGGGGCGCTCAAAGCCGGGCTTGTCGTCATCCCAAGCTCGGAGATGCTGCGGACCAAAGACTTGGAATACCGATTGTCCCATGGAGAAGTGAAGGCAATCGTTGCCTATGAACCGTATCTCGACGAATTCGCTCCGATCGATGGCGTGGACAAGTTGTTGAAATTTTCGATCGGTGAACACGAGCATGACGGTTGGGTTCGGTTGGACGCGGCGATGGCGGCGGAAAGCGAAACACTCGCAGCGGCCGACACATCGCGCGACGATATGGCGTTTTTATCTTACACATCTGGAACGACCGGCAATCCGAAAGGGGTCGTCCATTGCCACGGCTGGGCGTACGCCCATTTGCGCACGGCGGCGAAAAACTGGCTGTGCATTGAAGAGACGGATCTCGTTTGGGCGACCGCTGGACCAGGGTGGCAAAAATGGATTTGGAGCCCATTTTTATCGGTGCTCGGTTCGGGAGCGACCGGGTTTGTCTATTACGGCCGCTTTGAGCCGGAAAAATATTTGCAGCTGTTAGAAAAATATCAGGTCAACGTGCTTTGCTGCACACCGACCGAGTACCGTCTGATGGCGAAAGTGCCGGATATCGGCCGCTACGACTTATCGCATTTGCACAGCGCCGTCTCGGCTGGTGAGCCGCTCAACCGTGAAGTGATCGACACGTTTGCCAAACATTTTGGCATCCAAGTGCGCGACGGTTATGGACAGACGGAAAATACATTGCTTGTCGGTGTCATGAAGGGGATGGACATCAAACCGGGATCGATGGGGAAACCGACGCCGGGCAACCGTGTCGAAATTATCGACGAAAACGGCGAACCGTGCCCAGTCGGCGTTGTGGGAGATATCGCTGTTCATGTAGAAACGCCAGCCTTATTTAAATATTACTATAAAGATCCGGAACGGACGGCGATGCAGTTCCGCGGTGACTATTACATTACCGGCGATAAGGCGAGAAAAGACGAAGACGGTTATTTCTGGTTTGAAGGCCGCGGCGATGATATCATCATCAGCTCCGGTTATACGATCGGCCCGTTTGAAGTGGAAGATGCGCTCGTCAAGCATCCGGCGGTAAAAGAATGCGCGGTTGTCGCCAGCCCGGATGAAGTGCGCGGTCATGTCGTCAAAGCGTTCGTCGTGCTCCGTGATGGAGTCGATCCAAACGATCCATCGCTCATTCCGGCGCTGCAGGAACATGTCAAACAATTGACCGCTCCATACAAATATCCGCGCAAAATTGAGTTCGTCGATGACTTGCCGAAAACCGTGTCGGGAAAAATCCGCCGCGTCGAGCTTCGCGAGCGGGAAGCGCGCCTTGCAGGCCGCTCTTCTTAAACACCGTGAGAAGGCGTGTGAAACACGAGCTTAACGAAAAGACGTCAGAACTGCCTGTCTTCCTAAAGGATGAAGGGGAAGCAGGGCGTCTTGAAGCCATCCGCCAAATGAAAGAGAGGGTGTCCCGAAAGCAACGGGGACACCCTCTCTATTTGCACCGAACACTTCCACAGATCTGATCTTGGAGACCTTTCCCGCGGTTTATAAAAAGACGCGCTTCACTTTATCCCAGAACGAATTGTCTTTCAGCCGTACGGTTTTGATGACCCGATCGCTCAGGCGGATGTCGATTTGTTCGATATGTTGGATGCTAAGCGCCTCGTTGTCGAGGCCGATGATCGGAAAATGGCTCGTTTCTTCCGACATTTTCAGCGTCAGTTTCCGCTCGCCGCTTAAAATGAACGGCGAACCGAGCGTCCGGTAGCGGTTACTGTTGAGCGAAGCGAGCTCGCTCACTTGGAAACACGGCAAGAGCGGATCAACCACTGCTCCGTGCACCGACTTATTGTAGCCGGTGCTGCCGGTTGGGGTTGAGACAATAATGCCATCGCCGCGGAAGGTTTCAAAATGCAAGTCGTCAATAAAGACATCGATGGCCATCGTTTTAATGATTTGCGAACGAATGGAACATTCGTTTAGGCAGAAAAAGGAGGCGGTGCCATCGATCGTCACTTCGATGATTGGGTAACGTCGTACTTCTAATTTCCAGTTTCTCGCCGCTTCAACGATATGATCGATATGATCAATTTGGAAATCACAATAAAATCCGCGTGTCGGTAACGTTGACACACCGACGTATAAACGGTCGGGGTGGAACCCGGTTTGCCGGACCGCCTGCAAAAAAGCTCCATCATCGCCGATGCTGACGATAATATTCGCTTCTTGAGCGTCGTCGACCACGACAAACGGCCCGCGTTCCGCCCGTTCAATGAGCGGCTTTACCCGTTCGACCAACTCGTCATCCCGCTTATAAAAAAAATAAAGGCGATTACGTTCCATGTCCATCTTTGCGCCCTCCTATTGGCATCATGCTTAAACCGATGTACAATGAATATTGTACCACGTTTTCCATGATTATAAAAATATGGACAGTCCATGCAAAGGGGGAAGAAAATGAATCGAAAACGGTGGACGGCGTTGGCGATTGCTGCCGCGTTATTTATTATTTCTGTGCTTGTTAATGCCGTTGGTATCTTGCTGTCTGATAAGTCCGAAACATGGTCGAAAAATTGGTTGTCGCTTATGGAAGATTCATTTAACGAGGAAGTGATCGAAGACGGCGATCCGTTGAAAAAAATCGTTGTCTTGGAGGTGAACGGTGTCATTGAAGATACGGGCGAAGCGGAAACATTCTTTTCCTCGTCGTTTTATAATCATCAAGCGTTTTTGAAAATGATTAAACAGGTGAAAGAAGATGACAGCGTCAAGGCGATCGTATTGCGCATCAACTCGCCGGGCGGCGGGGTCGTTGAAAGCGCGGAAGTTCATAACCAGCTGTTGAAATTGAAAAAAGAGACGAAGAAGCCTATTTATGTGTCGATGGGAGCGATGGCAGCCTCCGGTGGCTATTACATCGCCACAGCGGGTGATAAACTTTTTGCCAGCCCGGAGACGATCACGGGTTCGATCGGCGTCATTATGCAGAGCATCAATTACGAAGGATTGGCGAAAAAATACGGCGTCGAACTCGTCACGATCAAAAGCGGCCCATACAAAGACATCATGAATCCAGCGCGCAAAATGACGGATGCGGAGCAGGAGATTTTGCAACGGCTGATCAACCAATCGTATGAGGGGTTTGTCGATGTCATTGTTGAAGGAAGAAAGTTGTCGGAAGAAGCGGTGCGCAAACTGGCTGATGGCCGCATTTACGACGGCCGCCAAGCGAAAGCGCTCCAGTTGATTGATGAGTTTGGCTATTTGGATGATACCATTGCAGCACTGAAAAAAGAACATCGGCTTGCCGATGCTCAAGTCGTGAAATATGTCAGTGATACTCCGTGGAGTTCATTGTTTGGCGTGATATCGAACAATGCTAAGCCAGAAACGGAAGCGTCCGAGCTCATTCGCTTGTTGTCGCGTCCGTCATCGCCACGGCTTATGTATTTATTTAGTGAGTAAAGGAAGTGGGAAGATGACTGATACGCAAGCCATGGCGCCGTCTGCAGCCGAAAGCCTGCCGGTGGAAACAGCCCCCCGCTACGGCGGGTTTTGGCTTCGCTTTTGGGCATATTTGCTTGACATCATCGTCGTTTCAAGCATCAACCGGCTGATCGTTTGGCCGCTGTTTCGCTTGTTCGACTGGCCGTTAGAGAGAGATCATTTGTTTGCGCCGGCTGCGGTGGTGGCGGCGATCGTTTTTTACGCTTATTTTGTCTTAATGACGAAAACGTTCGGACAGACGCTTGGCAAAATGGTGTTCGGCTTAAAAGTCGTCGATGAGCGGGGCGTGCCGCTTACATGGCTGACGGTGCTGTTCCGCGAAGTGGTTGGCAAGTTTATTTCGAAAAAACTGTTGTTCATCGGTTTTTTGTTTGTCGCTTTTTCGGAAAAGAAAAAAGGGATGCATGATCAGTTTGCCGATACGATCGTCATTCGCGATTGACGGTCTTTGGTTTGTATCGGCTGATCATCAATGATATCGACCTGCCGCTCCGGCAGGTTTATTTTTTTTCCATATGGTGACAATGATATGGTGAAAGGAAGTGCGGACATTGAGAGGAATAATCATAGCTGTCGTGGTGGTTGCTCTTTTTCTCCTTCTTGTCGCATGGATGAAAGTCGCGGTGACGGTTGTCTTCCGCCATGCCAAAGACGATGATGAGTATAAAATTGTTGTGCGCACGCTATTTGGTCTCATTCGTTACACGATTCGCATACCGCTCATTAAGCTCGAAACCGAATCGGAGTCGCCCGGTGTGACGTTTGTTCATAAAGAAGGTGTTGGGGGGACGCGAACGAAAAAGGAGAAGAAAAGCAAATGGACACCGAGAGACATTGCTCATTTCTTTCGTCAAGTCAAGCAATTTCTCAAGCAAGTCGTCGACTTGCATGAAATTATGAAACAGTTTTACCGTCATGTAACGATTACCAAATGGGAATGGAGAACAACGATCGGCACCGGTGATGCAGCGTCAACCGGATTGATCGCCGGGCTTGGTTGGTCGTTGAAATACACCATCATTGGTGTGGTGAGCCGCTACACGAAGATGAAAACGGTACCAGTGATTATGATCGTTCCTTCGTATGACCGAGCGGTTTCGGAAACAGCGTTTTTATGTATGTTTCAGTTTCGAATCGGGCATGCTATGTTAGCAGGATTGCGAGTGGTCAAACATTGGAACGGACGGCGCTTGCCGAAACGAAAGCCGCTTGCGGCCAAACAGGCAAATGAAGGCTATTAGGAGGAATGAGCATGACGAACCATCCAATCCAAGGGTTAATGACAACAGCGATGGAAAACTTAAAACAAATGATTGACGTCAATACGATTATCGGCGATCCGGTCGAGACGCCTGATGGCAGCGTTATTTTAACCGTGTCGAAAGTCGGGTTTGGGTTTGCTGCCGGCGGCAGCGAGTTTATGCTCGACGGCCAGCAAAACGGCCAAGGAGCTCAAGCTGGCGCAAACGGGCAAAGCGGGCAAAACGGACAAAACGGACAAGCCCAAGGGAGCGGGCATCCGTTTGGCGGCGGCAGCGGCGGTGGTGTCTCCATTACCCCGATTGCGTTTCTTGTCGTCAATTCGTCAGGGGTCAAACTTCTCCATTTGGATGAAAGCACGCACTTATACGAGAAACTACTTGATGTCGCCCCGCAGGCGTTTGAGAAAATTCAAGCGATGTTGAAGAAAAACAAGAAAGACGAGGCATCCTCTGCTTCGGCAAATGACTTTGACATTTAGCTGGGCGCTGGACATGTTTTTGTCCGGCGCTTTTTCTAAGTTGTGGAAACCGAAAACAACAGTCTCTGTTGTTTCATCAGATGCTACAAACTATTTTTTTGAATGTTCATTCAAATTAACTTTCTAGCGAAGGCAAAACGATTGCAAAAATCTTTTCCGTGTTCTAATATGGAAATAGTACATATTTTTTCTTAAGGGGAGAGAAATGATGGCTAATGTGACGTTTAAAGGAAATCCGGTCACGCTCGTCGGCAGCGAAGTGAACGTCGGTGACAAGGCGCCGGATTTTACGGTGCTTGACCAAAACTTGCAAGAAGTAACGCTCGCCGATACGAAAGGACACGTCCGCTTAATCAGCGTCGTTCCGTCGCTTGACACTGGGGTTTGTGATGCGCAGACGCGCCGATTTAACGAAGAAGCGGCGAAGCTTGACAATGTGAAAGTGTTAACCATCAGCGTCGATTTGCCGTTTGCACAAAAACGGTGGTGCGGCGCTGCCGGCATTGACAACGTCCAAGTATTGTCCGACCATCGTGACGTTTCGTTCGGACAAGCGTACGGCGTCTTGATCAAAGAACTGCGCTTGCTCGCCCGCGCGGTGTTTGTCATCGACAGCAATGATACGGTGACGTACGTAGAATACGTGCCGGAAGTGACGAACCATCCGAACTACGAAGCCGCGATTGAAGCAGCAAAAGCAGCGAAATAATGGAAAAAGGCCCCGATCCGTTCGGGGTCTTTTCTTTCCTGCCGACGCTTTTCTTGCCGCACAGGGGGAATCCGGCGTACAATAGCAAAAGGAAATGGCCAGAAAGGTGGGATATACGGAATGATGACGCCAGTTGAGCGGCTGTTCACTGTATTGGATGAAACAGCTCATATTTTGCAGGAAGAATTGCAATGCACGTATTTAGAAGCGGTCGCCGAAACAGGAGAAAATTTGTTTCACGGCGACGTGTTGCAAGACGAAGTGAGTGAATTAAATGCTAAACGGTTGAAAAAACAATATCGCGAACTCATGCTCGACCGGTTTCAAAATGAGGAAATCCGCAAGGCGTTCCAGCTCGCCGTCTTAAAAGGGATGCGCCAACATATCCAGCCGCACCACCAAATGACCCCGGATGCGGTCAGTTTATTTTTGGCGTATTTAGTCCGTCGGTTTACACGCCCGCATTTGGCGCTTACCATCCTTGACCCGGCCGTTGGCACGGCGAATTTATTGACGGCGGTGCTCAACGGTCTTAGTGGCAAACAGGTGAAAAGTTATGGCGTCGATGTGGACGACTTGCTCGTCAAACTCGCGTATGTCAACGCGAACTTGCAAAAACACTCGCTGCAGCTGTTTAACCAAGACAGCTTACGCCCTCTTTTTGTCGAACCGGCCGACGTCATCGTCTGTGATTTGCCGGTCGGCTATTACCCGGATGATGACAATGCGTCTCGTTTTGCTCTAAAAGCGGAAGAAGGGCAGTCATACGCGCACCATTTGTTGATTGAACAAAGCTTGCGGTACACAAAAGACGGCGGTTATTTGTTTTTCCTTATTCCTAATACGTTATTTTCGAGCCCGCAAGCAGAACAGCTGAACCAGTTTCTAAAAGAGACGGCCATCGTCCAAGGCGTGCTGCAGTTGCCGTTGTCGATGTTTAAACATGAACAAGCAGCGAAAAGTGTATTTATTTTGCAAAAGAAAGGACCGATGGCCAAGCCGCCAAAAAACGTGCTGCTTGCCGAGCTGCCGCGCTTTTCGAACAAGACGGCGATGCAGGCAATGATGGAAAAAATCGAGGCGTGGATCGCCAACGAGAAGGGAAGTTGACGGCCTCCAAAAAGGGAGGCCGTTTTCATTTTTCGCAACATAAAAACTTTTTGTTGCAACCGATTACTGAAGGGGGAAGCGCTTGAAAGAAAAACAAGGGGGGCATACAATGAAAAAGGCATAGTGAAATAGCGCCCAAGCGCGCACACTAAAGATGGGTGCGATCGGATTTCGTAAAAAGGAGCTGTTTGGATATATGGCGAAAGTGTTAGCCATTAACGCAGGTAGTTCATCGTTGAAATTCCAATTGTTTGAGATGCCGGCGGAAACGGTGTTGACGAAAGGGGTCGTCGAGCGCATCGGTTTTGACGACGCGATTTTCACCATTGTTGTGAACGGGGAAAAACAACAGGAAGTGACCGCCATCCCGAACCATGCCGTGGCGGTGAAAATGCTGTTGGATAAATTGATTCGCTACGGCATTATTCGGTCGTTTGAGGAAATCGACGGCATTGGCCATCGTGTCGTTCACGGCGGGGAGAAGTTCAGCGACTCCGTGTTAATTACCGATGAAGTCATGAAACAAATCGAGGAAGTTTCCGAGCTCGCCCCGCTCCATAATCCAGCCAACCTCGTTGGCATTCGGGCGTTCCAGGAAGTGTTGCCGAACGTGCCGGCGGTGGCCGTGTTTGATACGGCGTTCCACCAAACGATGCCGGAACAATCATTTTTGTATAGCTTGCCGTATGAGTATTATACGAAATTCGGTATTCGAAAATATGGATTCCACGGCACGTCGCATAAATACGTCACCCATCGTGCCGCCGAATTGCTCGGCCGGCCGATCGAACAGCTGCGCCTCATCTCGTGCCATTTAGGAAACGGCGCGAGCATCGCGGCGGTGGAAGCAGGAAAATCGATTGACACGTCGATGGGCTTCACTCCATTAGCGGGCGTAGCGATGGGAACGCGTTCTGGTAACATCGACCCGGCGCTTATCCCGTATATTATGGAGAAAACGGGAATGACGGCGGATGAAGTGATTGAAGTGCTGAACAAACGAAGCGGCATGCTCGGCTTATCTGGCCTTTCAAGCGACTTGCGCGACCTCGAAAAAGCGGCATCGGAAGGGAATGAACGGGCAGAGCTGGCGCTTGAAGTGTTTGCTAGCCGAATTCATAAATATATCGGTTCGTATGCTGCGCGCATGTGCGGTGTCGACGCCATCATTTTCACCGCCGGCATCGGCGAAAACAGTGATGTCGTGCGCGCGAAAGTGTTGCGCGGTCTCGAATTCATGGGGGTTTACTGGGATCCGGCATTAAACAAAGTGCGCGGCAAAGAAGCGTTCATCAGCTACCCGCACTCGCCGGTGAAAGTGCTCGTCATCCCGACGAACGAAGAGGTTATGATTGCCCGTGATGTGATGCGGTTGGCGCATTTGTAATAGAGCCGGATAGCGCAAAATAAAATGAAGCGGCTCTCTCCTAGCTTCTAGGAGGGAGCCGCTTTTTCGTTGGTCGAAGCGTTTGGCAGGATACCTGCTGTTTTTTGCTATACTTATGGATGAAGACGATAAGCGAAGGAGAGACGAACGATGAGCACGATCGAACATAAGCAAGAAGCCCCGAAAACCGTCCGCTGCAAAGTCGTGACGATCAGCGATACGAGAACGGAAGAAACCGACCGGAGCGGCCGGCTGATGATCGAGTTGCTGACCGAGGCGGGGCATGACGTTGTTGGCTATGACATTGTGAAAGATGAGGAAGCCGCCATTCGCGAGGCGGTGCTCGACGGCTGCCGTCGCACTGATGTCGACGCAGTGCTCACAAACGGCGGCACTGGCATCGCCAAGCGCGACGTGACGATCGAAACGGTGAGTGCGCTGCTCGAGAAGGAGATCGTCGGCTTTGGCGAATTGTTCCGCTTTTTAAGTTATACGGAAGACATTGGCTCGGCGGCGATGCTGTCGCGCGCCATCGCCGGTGTGGCGATGGATACCGCCATCTTTTGCACTCCTGGCTCAACCGGAGCGGTGCGCCTTGCGATGACGAAGCTCATCTTGCCGGAACTTGGACATGTCATGAGGGAGATTCGAAAAGACCGGTAAAGGAAAACGTGTCCGTTCGGTAAGAACGGACACGAAGTTTAATCACACGTTTTTCTGTTTTTCCCTTTCTTGATTGCGAAGGATAAACCGCTGGATTTTTCCGCTCGGCGTTTTCGGAAGTTCGGTGACAAATTCGACTTCGCGCGGGTATTCGTGCTTCGATAAGCGTGTTTTGACGAACAATGACAGCTCTTCGGCCAGCTCGTCCGATGGAGCATAGCCCTCTTTCAGCACGACAAACGCTTTGACGATTTCCCCTTTAATAGGATCCGGTTTGCCGACGGCGGCTGCTTCGACGACGGCTGGATGCTCAAGGAGGCAGCTTTCAATTTCGAACGGTCCGATGCGGTAGCCGGCGCTTGAGATGATATCGTCAGCCCGCCCTTGGAACCAAAAATACCCGTCTTCGTCTTTGTTCGCCAAGTCACCGGTCAAAAACCACCGGCCGACAAGCCGTTCGGCTGTCTTTTCAGGATCTTTCCAATATCCTTTAAAGACGTTCGGAATGGAATCGATGTTAAAGGCAATTTGCCCAACTTCGCCGTCAGCGACCGGGGTTCCATCTTCACCGAGCAAGGCGATGTCAAAGCCCGGAAGCGGGCACCCCATCGAGCCCGGGCGGATGTCCATCGCAGCAGCGTTGAGATTTCCAATCAGCATCAACGTTTCCGATAAGCCATAATGGTCGTGGATCGTGACACCTAAGTGCTCTTGGAAAAAGCGAATGACTTCCGGATTGAGCGGCTCGCCGGCTGAGCTCATCGCGCGCACTTTCAGGTGATAGCGGCCGATGACATCGGCACCGGCTGCGGCCATCGCCCGGTAGGCGGTCGGAGCGTACGCAAAGTTCGTGACGCCGTATTTTTCCATCAGTGAATAGCATGTTTCTGGTTTAAACGGTCCCTCATAAAAGACGATCGGCACCCCAAACGCCATCGGGGCAAAGGTGCAGAAAATCAACCCGTACGCCCAACCTGGGTCGGCCCCACCGAAAAAGACATCATCATCCCGCAAATCGATGGCATAGCGCATGTATGGATAAATATTGATCAGCACGTTATGCGGCCACATGGTGCCTTTTGGCATTCCAGTCGATCCGGACGTATATTGGATGGCAAGCAGATCATCGGCCGTCGTTTCTTCGAGCGAGTGCTCGGTCGATTCTTTCGAAAGCGTTTTCCAAAATGGGGAATCTTGGCTATCTTCGCGCTCATCATCGACGACAAAAATGTGTTCGAGAGTCGGCATTTTTTCCTTTGCCGGTAGTTTGGCGCGTTGTTCCTTGTTCGTCAAAATCACTTTCGCCTCGGCATGGTTGATGCGATATTCGATCGCCTGTGGGCCAAACGCGGTAAAGAGCGGCACGTACACGGCGCCGACTTTCCAAGCTGCCAAAATATAAACGACAAGCGCAGGGTTTTTCGGCATGAGCGCGCAGACGCGATCCCCTTTTTTCACTCCTAGTTTGCGGAACACATTCGCCATTTGGTTGGACCAATCGCGTAATTGTCGATACGTGATCGTTTTCTGCTCTCCTAAAGCGTTTTCATAAAAGAGCGCAATGCGATTCGGATCATTGGCATAGCGGTCGCATACTTCATGGGCGACGTTGAATCGGCTGTGGGGATCTCCATCATAATGAGCAAATACGTGATCCCAGGAAAACGATTGGATGAGTGAGACTGGTGATACGTTGTTAACCATCTTGATCCCTCCGTTGTTTGAAAAAGACTTAAATTAATAATAATAGAAAAATATATAAAATTCAATATATTATTGTTAGATAACACCGATAGTAATAAGAGAATCTGTTTAGGAACAATTTGTGTTAGGGTGCTGAACTTGGCAGAACCAATGAGGGGGGTATTCATTTCTAGGCTGGTGTCCCTAGCGTCTCGTTCCTTCTTTGCATAAGCAACATTTCGAACGATGATGCTGGAAGCTCCTCCTTTTTGCTTCCTCTTGGATTTCGAGGATAAAAAAATTCTCCGATTTTTATCGGAGGATGCGAAAAGAAAACGGCGTTCTTACCGATTTGGTAGTGATGAATGAATCAGTCAGGACGTTGGAAGGGAAGTCATCAAGGAAATGATGATGGATTTGAGCAAGCGATTGTAGTAATCACCGACAATAAGAAAGAATACGTCATCGTTAACGGAGCTAGTATTGCAGGTAGGGAATTAGAAAATGGTGAAGTGAAAGGGAGCGATCAAAACAAATGAAATGGTAGACGAGCAATGATAACCGAATTTTCACACAAAACCGGGTAATGATATAGTAAAATTAGAGAGACGGGGAATGGGGAAATGAGCTTTTTTTGGGTGGGATTTCTATTTTGGTTATTCATCGGAGCCTCAATTTTCCTTCTCATTTGGGGAGGGCTGAGAAAAAGGGCGATTCATTTGGTAAGTAGTGCCTTATTATTTTTACCGATTGCGTATTATTTCAGCGGAGCGGAGAATGCGTTCAAGTGCCTGATGTTTTATCCTATGTTCCCATTGTTGCTTGCTCACGAGTGTTGATTATCCAAAATTAGACATACGCCTTCCATAAATTTGGGCATACTCAAACAAAGCAGCGGCCATCCCGGATTTCCAATCGAGAGGAAGCTGCCCAGAGAAAAAACGGCGAACGAACGAAATGAAGGAAAGAGAGACGTTCGTCTGTTTTTTGGTTTGATCATACAGCCATCGCAGCAACACATACGCGATGAACGCCGCAAACAGTTGGTTGTATACCGCATTTTCCGTCGTGCCAAACAAGGTCGGGACATTCAGATATTGCTTCACCCAACGGAAAAAGACCTCAACAGTCCAACGTTGTTGGTACATGTCGGCAATGGTTTCCGCAGACGCATGGAAGAGGTTCGTCACGACCCGAATGTCGCGGCCATTCGCATCTCGAAAGATCACCACCCGGTGACGCTTGGTGGAGCGGCATTGTTTCGTCCCCAACTGGCACGTGAAGTCGGCTTGAACCGATGAGGATGTGCTGGAAAGGCGTTTCAAGCTTTTTTTCTGATGAAGTTCGATGTTGTCCTTCATCCGAATGACAAAGAGCTGATGCTGCTCCACAAATCGATCGAGGCGTTCGATTTTGAAATACGCCCGGTCTTCCACCAGCACTTGTTGAGCGTTCGTCAACTGTTCTCCCACCGGGCCATCATGACGCAGTCCGATGGTTTCCACCACGTCTGCCGGCAACGAGGATTCCGGCGAATACGCGACGTGCAGCTTCACTCCGGCGCGTTCGCCGTGATACGGCGCCCATGGCAGGCGGTTTTTCCCGACCGTGACGGTCGTCGAATCCACCACCCGAAGCGGTTTGGGAAACCGAAGCGAACGGCGGGTTTGGCGGTTGCACTTGGAAATGATCAACGCCAACAAGCGTTTCATGATGTCATAGGGAACTTCTTTCGCTTTCTTGGATACAGTTGAATAATGGAATCGCGGCAATCCATACAGAGGCCCCACATCGGCTCCGTGGCGAAAGCTTTTCCATTGATGCATGGCGGCCAGCAGGAAGAAGTGAATCAACTCGCGCAACGTAAAGGTTCGAGACGAATCACGATACCCAACCGCTTCGGCAATCAGTTGAATCTCTTCATCCGAAACAAGTTTTTGCATCAAATTCGGGAGTGTGGTATGCTTGTTCATAGAGAGCACCTCCTGGGTTTGTTTGTGTCGCTACTCACATTCTACAGGAAAGGTGCTCTTTTTTCTATACCCTTTGGATTTTATTGGATAATCAACACGCCTGTTGCTTGCTATATTTTTTATACATAAAAGCTCTTGATCCACTAATATGATTGCTATGGAAGGCTGATGAAAATCGCTGTTTCTTGGCGTCATTGATGCTGGAGAACTTCAAATAGTAGAAAGGACTTTGATAGGCTCTTGGCGAGTGGGATAAAAACGCTGAAGAGGAGTTCCCTAATTTGAGCACTCCTCCTCGTCTTTCAGGCATGACTAAAATTTTATTTGTACCAACGTATTCTCTGTCAGCGCAGCGAAATCCGCTACATCTGTTCACTTCTCTTTCCGTTACGCTTGTCTGCTGTCTTTAAAAGAACACCAAACGGTCTTGGCACTCATTCGTGAGGGCATGTCACCGTTTTTCACCTTGTTTTTCTTCTGTGAGTGATGAAACGGATGGCACGGTGCGATACCAAATCCACAAATCGTTGATAATCGAGGCGAGTTCGGCGATGTCAGCATTGAGCTGGCACGAGCGCGCAAAATCGGCTTCGTGGCTAAGCGCATCTTGTTTTTCATTGATTTGCCGCTCCAGCGTCGCGATGCGGTCAGGGATGGAGCCACGGATGGCTTCCCACTCGAGCAAAATCGCTTCCTGTTCTTCGGCGCTGTAGTCTTCCCAACGTTTGTCCAACTGCGGCACGCGGATGCCGAGCCGTTTGTCATCGATAAATTGGCGGTTCATCTTATCCCCTCCCTGTTTCTATTATACGAAAACATACGACAGCTCGGAGTCGAATTTTTATGCTTTTATTTGAATAAGTATTGAAAAATCATTGGAAAGCTGATAAAGTGATAG
Organism: Geobacillus sp. FSL K6-3411; assembly: GCF_037965715.1. Taxonomy (NCBI): domain Bacteria; kingdom Bacillati; phylum Bacillota; class Bacilli; order Caryophanales; family Anoxybacillaceae; genus Geobacillus; species Geobacillus sp. FSL K6-3411. Next base: position 2,822,419 of record NZ_CP150187.1, on the reverse strand, counting down.
TGTATTAGATTGAATATTTATTTATGTTTAAGTATATTTATGTGAAAAGAAAGGGGAACAACCATGGCAAATCCAAAATTAGTGCTGGCGTATTCCGGCGGTTTAGATACATCGGTGGCGATTAAGTGGTTGCAGGAGCGCGGGTATGATGTGATCGCGTGCTGCTTGGACCTTGGAGAAGGGAAAGACCTCGATTTTGTGAAAGAAAAAGCGCTCAAAGTCGGAGCGATCAAGTCATACGTCATCGACGTCAAAGACGAGTTTGCGAACGAGTACGCGCTCATCGCCTTGCAAGCAAACGCGCTGTATGAAGGAAAATATCCGCTCGTCTCGGCGCTGTCCCGCCCGCTCATTGCGAAAAAATTGGTGGAAATCGCCGAGCTTGAAGGCGCGGTGGCAGTGGCTCACGGCTGCACGGGGAAAGGGAACGACCAAGTGCGCTTTGAAGTGTCAATCAAAGCATTGAATCCGGATTTGGACGTGATCGCGCCCGTTCGTGAATGGAGCTGGTCGCGTGAGGAAGAAATCGAATACGCGAAAAAACACGGCATTCCGATCCCGGTTGACCTTGATAGCCCGTTTTCGATCGACCAAAACTTATGGGGACGCAGCAACGAATGCGGCATTTTGGAAGATCCGTGGGCTGCACCACCGGAAGAGGCGTACGAGCTGACAGCTTCGCTTGAGAATGCGCCGGACGTGCCGGATGTTATCGAGATCGGCTTTGAGCAAGGCGTACCGGTGACGCTAAACGGGAAAGCGTACCCGCTTGCACAGATGATTTTGGAGCTGAACGCCATCGCCGGCAAGCATGGTGTCGGCCGCATCGACCATGTCGAGAATCGCCTTGTTGGCATTAAGTCGCGTGAAGTGTACGAATGCCCAGGCGCCATGACATTGATCAAAGCGCATAAAGAGTTGGAAGACTTGACGCTTGTGCGGGAAGTTGCCCATTTCAAGCCGCTCATCGAGCAAAAAATCGCCGAAGTCATTTACAACGGCCTCTGGTTCTCGCCGCTCAAAGATGCGTTGGTCGCGTTTTTGAAAGAGACGCAGAAAAACGTGACCGGCGTTGTGCGTGTGAAGCTGTTTAAAGGCCATGCGATCGTCGAAGGGCGCAAATCGCCATTCTCGCTCTATGATGAAAAATTGGCAACGTATACTTCAGAAGACGAATTTGATCATCAAGCAGCCGTTGGCTTCATTTCGCTGTACGGCTTGCCGACGAAAGTCAACAGCATTGTGAATAAGCAAAACAAATCATCGGTGTCGACGGGTCAATAAAACATCGGGAAAAGGAAGGAGGAAGTCGCATTCCTCTGCGGCGTGATGTGTGAAAAAGCTTTGGGGTGGACGATTTACAAAAACAGCGGAAGAATGGGTCGATGAGTTTGGCGCATCGATCCCGTTCGACCAAGAGCTCGTTGAAGAAGATATTGAAGGCAGCCTCGCTCATGTGACGATGCTCGGCGAGTGCGGCATTTTGCCGGCCGAGGACGTCGAAAAAATAAAAGACGGGCTTCTGCGCTTGCTCGAAAAAGCGAAGCGGGGAGAGCTGGAGTTTTCGGTCGCGTATGAAGACATTCACTTAAACATCGAAAAAATGTTGATCGATGACATCGGCTCAGTCGGCGGCAAGTTGCATACCGGACGGAGCCGGAACGACCAAGTGGCGACCGATATGCATCTATACTTGCGCAAGCGCGTCAAAGAGATTCTCAGCTTGATCCGCGGGCTGCAGCGGGCGCTTGTGTCTCAAGCCGAGAAGCATGTCGAAACGATCATGCCGGGGTATACGCATTTGCAGCGGGCGCAGCCGATTTCGTTCGCCCATCATCTGCTTGCGTATGTGTGGATGTTAGAACGTGACTATGAGCGCTTTTCCGAGTCGCTGAAACGGATCAACCGCTCGCCGCTTGGCGCCGGGGCGCTCGCCGGCACGACGTTCCCGATCAACCGGCATCGGACGGCGGAGCTCCTTGGTTTTGAAGGCATTTACGAAAACAGCTTAGATGCTGTAAGCGATCGCGATTTTATCATCGAATTTCTAAGCAACAGCTCGATGCTCATGATGCACTTATCGCGGCTGGCGGAGGAGCTCATCCTTTGGTCAAGCCAAGAGTTTCAGTTCGTTGAGCTTGATGACGCGTTTGCGACCGGCAGCAGCATCATGCCGCAAAAGAAAAACCCGGACATGGCCGAGCTTATCCGCGGCAAAACCGGGCGGGTCTACGGGCACCTAATGGCCTTGTTGACGGTGATGAAAGGGCTGCCGCTTGCCTACAACAAAGATATGCAAGAAGATAAAGAAGGCATGTTCGATACGGTGAAGACGGTCATCGGTTCGTTGAAAATTTTCACCGGCATGATCAAGACGATGAATGTGCGCGTGGATGCGATGGAGAAGGCGACAAAACAAGACTTTTCGAACGCTACGGAGCTCGCCGATTATCTGGCGGCCAAAGGCATGCCGTTCCGCGAAGCGCATGAGGTCGTCGGCAAGCTCGTCTTGCATTGCATCGAACAAGGCGTTTTTTTGGCCGATTTGCCGCTTGAGGTGTATAAGGAAGCGTCGCCGCTGTTTGAAGAAGACATTTATGACGCGTTGAATCCGCGTACGGCGGTCAATCGCCGCAACAGCGCCGGCGGAACCGGTTTTGCGGAAGTGCGCGCGACGCTCGCCAAAGTGAAAGAGAGACTAGGCACCCTGTAACATGACGGGGTGCTCTTTTTTTTGGACAGGGACGGAACATGTGTGGTTCTTTTCTATGTGCATGAGCTTTGTTCGTACCGGATGAGAATACTATTCTTTTGGTGTCCGAACGACCAACACATCGCATTTTGCATAGCGGACGATGTTTTCCGATACGCTGCCGATTAAGAACCGCTCGACCGCGTTCAGACCCGTCGCCCCGCAAATGATTAAGTCGGCTTTGTATTTGAGAGCGACGTCCTTGGCGATTTTCACTTTCGGCGAGCCAAACTCAATGTCGGTCTCCACGTCGTTGAGTCCTGCGGCGATGACCGCATTTTTATAACGTTCGAGCAGGTCGTTGGCGTACTGCTCCGACCGTTCGGCAAGAGAATAATCATGCGCCTCGACAGTCGTAAAGCCGCGCAAATCGATAATATGGGATAAAATGAGCTTCGCTTTGTTTCGTTTCGCAATTTCGATCGCTTTTTTCAACGCCCATTCTGCTTCTTTCGAGCCGTCAACAGCAACGACAATCGTTTTGTATGTTGTCGTCACGTTCTCCACTCCCCTTGGATATAAATGTTACTTCTATATGTAGTATACCCTCCTCGTTCTAGCGGGAAACTAGACCATATATTTCGATTTTGTGAACAAGGAGGAAAAATGATGGAAAAGCGGTACAACGGCTGGTCATACGATGAGGAGGAAGTACGGACGATTACGCAGCAAATTACTGAGTCGTATGAGAGCGGTATGATTGATGATGACGATGCATCGTATTATGACCCGCGCCGGGAAGTCGGCGAATAACCATAGCGACAACGCGCTATGGTTATTTTTTTATCATCGTGCCCCGGGAAGACCTCACTTCGACCGCATGAGGATAAGTGGGAGATGAATCCGTCATCACCCACTGTGGAGCGCACGAGGCTGGCGTGGTTGACAGCCTGCCGTGGGACGGGTGTTCCCGACACTCTCCTCTCTAAGCGTAAACGTCGGTGGCAGAGCGTTCCAATTCTCTCCTGTTTGTAGTAAAGTAAAAATGAGACAGGCGAATAGCGGCAAGGAGGGAGAACAGTGCGGCACGCCTTAATCACGGCTGGAGCGAAAGGGCTGGGTCGAAAAGTGACGGAGCTGCTGCTGGACAAAGGTTATTCAGTGACGGTTAACTACCGGAGCGATGAGCGGGCAGTGCACTTGCTTCAAGAACGGTATAAGGACGCGAGCGATCGTCTCCAATTTGTGCGCGGCGATGTGACCAACAAAGACGATTTGGCGGCGTTGGTTGACGCGGCCATGGAACGGTTCGGCCGCATTGATTTCCTCATTAACAACGCGGGACCATACATTTTTGAACGGAAAAAGCTGGCCGATTATACGGAAGATGAATGGTACGAGATGGTGGAAGGCAACTTGAGCTCGGTGTTCCATTTGGTAAGGCGGACGATTCCGATTATGCGGAAACAACGGTTCGGTCGCATCATTACGTATGGGTTCCAAGGAGCGGCCGATGCCCCGGGATGGGTGCATCGTTCGGCCTTTAGCGCTGCGAAGGTCGGGCTTGTGTCATTGACGAAAACGATCGCTCTCGAAGAGGCGGAATACGGCATCACCGCCAACATGGTCTGTCCAGGCAACATCGTTGGCGACATGAAAGAAGCGGACATTCAAGATGCCCGCACCAAGCGTGATGAGGAAACGCCCATCGGACGGCCTGGGACGGGAGAGGATATCGCTCGTGTCATCGCCTTTTTGTGCGAAGACGATTCGGACTTCATCACCGGCGCTGTCATTGATGTCACCGGCGGAGCGAACGTCATCTATCGCCACTTTTTCCGGTGATCGCAATGCCGTCTTCTTTTGCTGTTTGCTTTCCGGTTGAACAGGGAACAATAAAAGAGGAAGTGGCAAGGAAAAAGGAGGAAAATGAACGGTGAAAATTGGCGTTCCAAAAGAAATCAAAAATAATGAAAACCGTGTCGCCATTACACCGGCTGGCGTCATGACGCTTGTGAAAGCCGGGCATGACGTCTATGTTGAAACGAATGCCGGCGCCGGATCGGGCTTTTCAGATGCCGAATATGAACAAGCCGGAGCGGTGATCGTACCGAACGCCGAAGACGCGTGGGCGGCGGAGATGGTGTTGAAAGTGAAAGAACCGCTGCCTGAGGAATTCCGTTATTTTCGGCCTGGGTTGATTTTGTTTACGTATTTGCATTTGGCAGCGGCCGAAGAGCTAACAAAAGCGCTCGTTGAACAAAAAGTTGTCGGCATCGCCTATGAGACGGTGCAGTTGGAGAATGGCTCCCTGCCGCTATTAACCCCGATGAGTGAAGTCGCAGGTCGCATGTCGGTGCAAGTCGGTGCCCAGTTTTTGGAGAAACCGCACGGCGGCAAAGGGATTTTGCTTGGCGGTGTACCCGGAGTGCGACGCGGCAAAGTGACAATCATCGGTGGCGGAACGGCTGGGACGAACGCAGCAAAAATCGCCGTCGGCCTCGGGGCGGACGTGACGATTTTGGACATCAACGCCGATCGGCTGCGTGAGTTGGATGATTTGTTTGGCGACCATGTGACGACGTTAATGTCCAACCCATACCATATCGCGGAATGTGTGCGCGAATCAGATTTGGTCGTCGGCGCGGTCTTGATCCCGGGGGCGAAAGCGCCAAAGCTCGTTACCGAAGAGATGGTTCGCTCGATGGCCCCGGGCTCGGTACTTGTCGATATTGCGATCGACCAAGGGGGCATTTTTGAAACAACCGACCGAGTGACGACGCATGACAACCCGACATACGTCAAGCACGGCATCGTCCATTACGCCGTCGCCAACATGCCGGGCGCTGTCCCGCGCACCTCGACGTTTGCGCTTACGAACGTCACGATCCCATACGCCTTGCAGATCGCCAACAAAGGCTACCGCGCTGCGAGTCTTGACAATCCGGCATTGTTAAAAGGAATCAACACGCTAGACGGGCACATCGTGTACGAAGCGGTAGCGGCGGCTCACAATATGCCGTATATGGATGTTCATCAGGTATTAGGGTAATGAAATGGTGGCGGGGCGCCCAGTGATTCCCGAAGGAGAAGGTGCAAGAAACAAAGCCAATAAACCGCAAAGCTGCCCAACTCGGCCTTGCAGCAGGCCGGCGGGCAGCTTTCGCTGTTTAGACAAGAGAATCAGTTTCTAAACTCCGCACGTTAAACGATGATCAGTTCTTTTGAAAACGATGTCAGCACCTGACCCCCGCTGTCGGTGACAGCGATGTCATCCTCAATGCGCACGCCGCCGATTGCGGGGACGTAAATGCCTGGTTCGATTGTAAACACCATCCCTGGGACAAGAAGCTCTTCGTTTGCGCCATGGAGGGATGGGTGTTCGTGGACCTCAATCCCTAAGCCGTGGCCGACGCGATGGGTGAAGTACGGACCATAGCCGGCCTGTTCGATGACGCTGCGGGCGGCGCGATCGATGGCGCCCAAAGCTGTTTGCGGGCGGCAAGCATCAATCGCCGCTTGTTGGGCGCGCAGGACGGTGTCGTAAATGAGTCGTTGTTCGTCGCTTGCCGTTTGACAGACGACAGTGCGGGTGATGTCCGAACAATAGCCGTCAACGATGACTCCCAAATCGAATAAGACGAAATCGCCCGAAGCGACCGCTGCCGATCCCGGCACGCCGTGCGGATCGGCCGTGCGCGCGCCTGTCAGCACGGTTGTCGGAAACGACATTCCTTCCACGCCGAGCTTTTTCAGTTCATATTCGATCACAGCGACGAGCTCGAGCTCTGTTACGCCGGGGCGGATGGCCGATACGCCGATTTCAATCGCTCGGTCGGCGAGTTCGGCTGCCTGGCGCAACCGTTTCATTTCTTGCTCGTCTTTGATAAGGCGAAGCTGACGCAGTGTTTCTTCAGCGTCGAGCCATTGGACGTTGGGAAACAGCGCCGAAAGCCGCTCGAAACGCGCGAATGACAAATGGCTTTTCTCGACGGCGATGGTGTTTGCTTTAATCGCTCGTCCTTGCAGATGGCGGTGAATTTCTTCCCACGGGTCGGTGCTGTCATCATAGCCGATCACCGCATACCCCCAACCAGCCCGGCGGGCGCGGGCGGTTTCCATTTGCGGGCAGACGAGCACGGGCTCGCCGTCAGGAAAAACGAGAAGCGCGAGCAGCCGCTCGTGCGGGTCGCACCAAAATCCGCTTAAATAAAAGACGTTGGCGCTTGACGTGATGAAGGCAAATGAATCATCATGATGTTGAAGCCATAATGATAACGATTTCAGCCGTTGATTCATCGTTCCATTCCTTCCTTTTTTCGCTATCGTTCATTTTGAGCGTACCAAGAAACGGGCAAATTGTAAATGGATAAGCGGGAAAAGAAGGAAATGAACGCGCGGCGGCGAACCATGTTTAAGTGGAAAGGAGAGATGTGACTATGAAAATCAGCTACCATGGCCATTCAGTTGTTCGCATTGAAACAAACGGAAAAACGATTTTGATCGACCCGTTCATCACCGGCAACACAACGACCGACTTGAACGCAGCCGATGTGAAAGCGGACGTCATTTTGTTGACGCACGGGCACGGCGACCATGTGGGTGATACGGTCGAGATTGCGAAGCGGAACAATGCGCTCGTCGTAGCGACGTTCGAGCTGGCGACGTATTTAAGCTGGCAAGGGGTCGAGACGTTCGGTATGAACATCGGTGGGGCGCGCGAATTTGACTTTGGCACGGTGAAGTTCACACAGGCATTTCACAGCTCCGGCTTTGTGACAGAAGACAAACAAATCATTTATTTAGGCATGCCGACTGGCATTTTGTTCACCGCCGAAGGCAAAACGATCTACCATGCCGGTGACACCGGACTGTTTTCTGACATGAAACTGATCGGCGAGCGTCATTCGATCGATGTGGCGTTTTTGCCGATCGGCGACAGCTTCACGATGGGACCGGAAGATGCGGCGGTGGCTGCCGAATGGCTTGGGGCGAAGCTGGTCGTGCCGATCCATTACAACACGTTCCCGCCGATCGCACAAGATCCACAACAGTTCGTGTCGCTTCTCCCGCCGGGCGTCGGACGCGCCTTGCAGCCGGGCGAAAGCATCGAGCTGTAACCGCCTGTTCCTTGCAGTACAAACCGCTTTTAGCCGCTGTTCATTGAGGGGAAAGGAATTGACCTTTCCTCTCTTTTTGTCAACAGGACGACATGCCCCTTTGGTCAAACGGGTGGATGCGCGGTGATGCGGTTGGAGTGATTGGTGATTGCCGGTTGTGTTTTTTGATGAGCCACATCCTTCGCATAGCCCCTTCCCGTTGAATCGCTGCCGTTGTGCCCGTTATAATGAAAGTAACAATATGCAAAGGGTGAAGGACCGTTGGCGACAAAACATGAGCAAATTTTGCAATACATCCATCAGTTGCCGATTGGCGAGAAAATTTCTGTCCGCCAGATCGCCAAAGAAATGGGCGTGAGCGAAGGCACAGCGTATCGAGCGATTAAGGATGCGGAAAACAAAGGATATGTGAGCACGATTGAGCGCGTCGGCACGATTCGGATCGAGAAAAAGCGAAAGGAAAACATTGAAAAGTTGACGTATGCGGAAGTTGTTAACATCGTCGACGGACAAGTGCTCGGCGGGAGAGAAGGATTGTATAAGACGCTCAACCGCTTTGTCATCGGTGCGATGCAGCTGGAAGCGATGATGCGCTATACCGGGGCGGGCGATTTGTTGATTGTCGGCAACCGGACAAAAGCGCATGAGCTGGCGCTTCAAGCTGGGGCGGCAGTGCTCATCACCGGAGGGTTTGATACGGCCGATCACGTCAAAAAACTTGCCGACGAGCGGCAGCTGCCGATCATCTCGACGAGCTACGATACGTTTACCGTGGCGACGATGATCAACCGTGCCATTTACGACCAGTTGATTAAAAAAGAAATTGTGCTCGTCGAGGATATTATTATCCCGCTGGAAAAAACCGCGTACTTGCGCGTCAACGACCCTATTGAGCGGTGGTATGTATTAAACAAGGAAACGCGCCATAGCCGCTTCCCGGTTGTCGATGACGATTGGAAAGTACAAGGGATTGTGACGGCGAAAGACGTACTTGATATGGATCGCCAGCTGCCGATCGAAAAAGTGATGACGAAGCAGCCGATTACGGTGAATGGAAAAACGTCGGTCGCTTTTGCTTCCCACATTATGGTGTGGGAAGGGATCGAACTTCTTCCGGTTGTGGATGATCACCACCGGCTGCAAGGGATTATTAGCCGACAGGATGTGTTGAAAGCGCTGCAGATGGCACAGCGTCAGCCGCAAGTCGGCGAGACGATCGAAGACCTTATCACCGCCCAGTTTCGTGAGTCAGGCGACAAAGAGACGTTGTTTCGCTGCGCGATCACCCCGCAAATGACAAGCTATTTAGGGACGCTCTCGTATGGTGTGTTTACGACGATCGTCACCGAAGCGGCGGCACGGATGCTGAGGGCGTACAAACGCGGGGATTTAGTGATGGAAAACATAACCATTTACTTCATCAAGCCAGTGCAAATCGACAGCACGGTCGATGTGAAGGCGAAGTTGCTTGAACTCGGGCGCAAATTCGGGAAAGTAGATGTCGAGGTGTATAACGAAGGGGCGATCGTCGGCAAGGCGATGATGATGTGCCAGCTGATCGACCGATAGACGGTGAAGGCAAACGAAGGGGATGAGGCGATGCCAACGATTCGACCATCCCTTTTTACTTCTGAGAAAGGACGCAAAGCAAGGCGAGGATATCGGTTTGTATGTTGCCAGAGGATGAAGGAGAGGAGCTGTTGCTCCTAGAGTGAGGCATCTCAACGATTTAGCGCCACCGATGGAAGACGGGGGAGAGGAGTAAAAAATTGGAAAATCATTTCGCCTTAAAAGAGCATTTACAGCAATTAGAGGAACGATTGTTAGACCCGAACATTCGCACAACACCAGCAGAGTTGGAAAAGCTGCTTGCAGATGATTTTTTTGAATTCGGAAGTTCGGGGAATGTCTGGTATAAAAAAGATTTCGTTGGCGAGGGTGGACTTAGTGCAACAGAAATGACTCTTTATGATTTTCATATACACCCTTTAACAGAACATGTGGTGCTAACAACATATCGTGTCAAAGATGAAACAAGAAGGCAACATACGTTGCGCAGTTCCATTTGGAAGCAGGTAGATGGGAGATGGCAAATGTTTTTCCATCAAGGAACGATCATACAATCGTGGTAGCCGTCCGATGAAACGAACACGTGCTTTAGATTGATGAAAACATCGCACTCTATGGAACCAATCGCAGCAAAAGCACAGTGAGAGGGGCAAACGGAAAAACTCGCTCATTTTGCACAACCATCGACCTTTTTGAGAAAAAGGAGCGCACGCCTAGACCATGCTGTCTGCGGTGCACTCCTTGATTTTTATCCCCGTTTCGCCGCTTCTTCCGCCTCTTGCGCCGCCTGCGGCAAATAATGACGGTAAGCGCGGTAGCCGGCCCAAGCGCTGCCCAAGCCTAAGGCGATAAAAATGGCGGAGATGATGTACGTTAATGTTGTTGAATACAAAAACAGTTGGTTGATGCCGAACAATGCGACAAACAATCCAAGTGCCATGCTCGATTTTGCTGAGTAAAACTGGCGCTCCATCGGGCGCTGCGCACGGACATAGCGGATTTTATAATAGACGTAAAACGAAAAGGAAAATATAATGAAAATAACCAGTGCTGGCATAGATGATCCCTCCGTTGTCCATTTCTTTTCCCATTGTACATAGAAACGGAAAAAAAGGCCAGCGGTTGAAAATGACAGGTAATCCAAAAGGGGAAGAACGATGAGAGAACAATGCCGACAAATTTTAGATGCGATTCGCCAATTTGACACGATCATCATTCACCGCCATGTGCGTCCAGATCCGGATGCGTACGGGTCGCAAGGTGGATTGGCGGCGCTGCTTCAAGCGTCATTTCCGGAAAAACGGGTGTATGCAGTCGGGACAGATGATCCGTCATTGTCATTTTTGCGGAAAATGGATGTCATTGACGACGATGTGTATGAACAGGCGCTTGTGATCGTCTGCGATACGGCCAATGAGGAGCGGATTTGTGACGGCCGCTACCGGCTTGGACGGAAACTCATCAAAATCGACCACCACCCGAACGACACGCCGTACGGTGATATGATGTGGGTCGATACCACAGCCAGCTCGACAAGCGAAATGATTTACGAGTTCTATTTGGCGGGGAAAGATCACGGGCTGACGATGACGGTGGAGGCGGCACGCTTAATCTACGCCGGTATTGTCGGGGATACGGGCCGCTTTTTGTTTCCGCGCACGAGTGAAAAAACGTTCCGTTACGCCGGGGAGCTCATTTCGTACGGCTTTTCGCTCTCAGAGTTGTATGACGGGCTGTATCGAACAAGCTTGCCGCTCGCGCGTTTGAGCGGTTACGTGCTGTCGAATTTCACGATCGACGAAGGAGTGGCGGCGGTGAAAATGCCGCGGGCGCTTCTTGAGGAGTACGGCGTTGCTCCGCTTGAAGCGTCGCAGCTTGTCGGATTGCTCGGCAATATCGATGGCATTGTTGCCTGGGTGTTTTTCATTGAGGAAGAGAAGGAGATTCGCGTCCGCTTCCGGTCAAAAGGACCGATCATTAATGTTGTCGCCAAACAGTACGGCGGCGGAGGCCATCCGCTTGCGGCCGGTGCTTCCATCGCTTCATGGGAAGAAGCTGACCGTATTGTTGAAGATGTGAAAGCCGTCTGTCGGGCCGAGCGGTAAAGGAAGGAGTTGTTCTTCCGGAAAAAGCCCATATGCGCCGATATGGTCATGAGAAAAGGTGTCCCGACCTTTGGGGACACCCTCTTTTGCCGCCGGCGGACAATGGCGCGCCACCAGGAGATTGATTACGGGAGCGGCGTTAATTTGACTTCGACCGCTAAGATGGTGAAAATCGTGAGTGTATGAATTTGAAGACGGTATGGTTTTTCGTGGATCGTATACGTTTTGTTTTCGATGGCCCGTTTGATCAAATCACGGCTGTTGTACACTGTTTCAATGTCCTTTGTAATTAAATGGGACAAGTCTTCTTTGACGCTGTCTTCGATGCGAAACGTCGTGTACGAGTCAAGCTTGTACTGCTTAGCGTTGGCGAGATGGACGGAAACGTCTTGTACGGTCAGCTTTTTTTTCATTTCTTTGTTGTAATGGATATAGTCCTCTTGCCAAATGCGAATTTCATTTTGTAAATCAGCAATCTGCTCATTGAGCTCGTTGACATGCCGCGCTTGTTTTTCCTGCAGGACGCCGAAAATATATAAAAAGACAAACCAACTAATCAGCGCTCCGATCGCTGCGCCGGCGAAAAAGCGCTGCCATGATGGGGATTGGTAATGCGGAGAAATTCTCATGGCGAAATGTGCTCCTGCGTCAGCCACGTAATGATCGCTACCCCTGTTTGCGCGCCGCCCATGGCAGACAAAATCAACAAAAATTGCCGTACGATGTCTTTCGTTTCCCCAAGAAACAGCCCCCGCTCGACGACATAAAACGTATCAAACGTCCCGCCGATGGCGGCCACCACCGCCCAAATGCGCAAATCGCCGGCGAACCGATACATGGCTGTCAGCGGCTGGCCGCCGCTCAAAAAAGCGCCGAGCGCGCCGATGATGGCGCCGCCGAGCAGCACGCCGACCGCGATGAAATAGCTTTGAATAAACGCTGGCAAAAAGGCCACTTTTTCGTTCATCTGTTTCCCCGCCCTTTCTTTTCTTTTACTATGTATATCAACAAGTTGGACGGAGTATGTAGCTGAAAGAGAAGTTTTCGCCCGTAAAGTGTACGGATGAAGGAGGGATGGCAATGACGTTCGTCCACTTGCACGTGTTAAGCGGATATAGCTTGTTTCAAAGTACGGCCACGGTCGAGGCGCTTGTGGCAAAAGCAAAACAGCTAGGCTACCGGGCTTTAGCGCTCACCGACCATCAGGTGTTGTATGGTGCCATTCCGTTTTATCGGGAGTGTCAGCGCCACGGGCTCCGACCGATCATCGGCATGATGGCTGATGTTGTCCTTGACGGGGACAGCGGGGCGTTTCCGCTCGTCTTGCTCGCGGCCAATGAGGAAGGATACCGCCATTTAATTGAGATAAGCACAGCGGTTCAAATGGGGGAAGAAAAGCATGTTCATGAGGCCGCCCTCCGCCGCTTGAGCGGTGGAATCATTGCCATCACTCCGGGGCTGAACGGGCGGGTTGAATCGTTTCTCGCAGCCGGAGAAGTTGCGCAGGCCAAAGAAACGTTGCTTCGCTATCGACAGCTGTTTGCCGGCCGTTTATATATAGCCATCCAGCGCGGCGAGCGGACGCGCGCTCCGTATGAAAGTGCGCTGTTGAGGCTGGCTGAAGAGACCGGTGTCCCGGTGGTTGCGACGAACGAGGTTCGCTACGTTGAGCGCGAAGATGCGCTCGCATGGCGCTGCTTGCAGGCGATTGGTGACGGTGTGCCGCTTGCGCATATTCCGGAAGAGGATGAGCGGTATTTAGCCGCGCTGGATGAGATGGCTCGCCGGTTTGCCGACTTGCCAGAGGCGCTTGAAAACAGTATGAATATCGCCAATCAGTGTGAGCTCCATATCGAGTTCGGCCGCTGGCGGCTGCCGAAGTTTCCGGTGCCGGACGGAGAGACGGCGGATAGCTATTTGCGCCGCTTGTGCGAACAAGGGCTCGCCCGCCGCGTGCCATCGGCGGATGCGCGCTACCGGGAGCGGCTTGAGCATGAGCTGCACATCATTCAAACGATGCGGTTTAGCGACTATTTTTTGATCGTCGCTGATGTGCTCGCCTACGCTCGTCAACGCGGCATTTTGACCGGCCCGGGCCGCGGTTCGGCGGCCGGATCGCTCGTCGCCTACGCTTTGTCGATTACCGATGTCGATCCGATCGAATACGGGCTCTTGTTTGAACGGTTTTTAAACCCGGAACGGGTGTCGGTGCCGGATATCGACTTAGATTTCCCTGATGATCGCCGTGAAGAAGTGATTCGCTATGTCGTGGAAACATACGGGCGTGATCACGTCGCGCAAATTATTACGTTCGGCACGTTCGGCGCCAAAGCGGCGCTCCGCGAGACGGCGAAGGTGCTTGGCGTCTCTGGGCGCGAAGCGGAACGAGTTATGGCGCTGTTGCCGAACAAACAAGGCGTGACCATCAGCCAATGGCATCGTGAATCCGCTGCTTTCCGCCGTGCGCTCCGTGCCCTCCCTGACGGAGAGCGATGGCTTACGATCGCGAAAAAGTTGGAAGGATTGCCACGCCATACGTCCATCCATGCTGCAGGCGTCATTATCAGTCCAGATCCGCTTATGCGTCATGTGCCGCTGCAGCCGAGCCATGGCGAGTGGCCGCTCACGCAATACGCCATGGGGGCATTGGAAGCACTCGGTTTATTGAAGATTGACTTTCTCGGCTTGCGCACGTTGACTCTGCTCGGGCAAATGGTGCGCCTGATCGAAAGGCAGACGGGAAAGCCGTTTGATGTGCGCACGTTGCCGCTTGATGATGAAAAAACGTACGCCCTGCTTAGTGCCGGGGATACAAGCGGCGTTTTTCAGCTTGAATCAAGTGGGATGAAGCGCGTACTTGCCGAATTGCGGCCGTCGACATTGGAAGAGATCGTCGCCGTCAATGCGCTGTACCGGCCGGGGCCGATGAACATGATCCCTACTTATATCCGGCGCAAGCGCGGCGAAGAGGCGATTTCGTATCTCCATCCGGACCTTGAGCCAATTTTAGCGCCGACATACGGTGTTCTCATTTATCAAGAACAAATTATGCAAATCGCTGCCCGGATTGCTGGATTTTCGCTTGGCAAAGCGGATGTGCTCCGGCGGGCGGTGGCGAAAAAGGAAAAAGCGCTGCTCGCTGAACACCGGGAGGCGTTTGTGGCCGGCTGCGTAGCGAACGGCTATCCAGCGCCGATGGCCGAAGAGTTGTACCGGCAAATCGTTCGCTTTGCCGATTACGGTTTCAACCGGAGCCATGCCGTCAGTTATACGCTGCTGTCGTATGCGTTGGCGTATATAAAAGCCCATTATCCGCTTTGCTTTTATGCGGTCATGCTCTCGAACGCTTCCGGTGACCGGGAAAAAATGGTGCTTTATAGCTACGAGGCGGCGCGAAAAGGCATCGCACTTTTGCCGCCGTCGGTCAATCGAAGCGGCTACCGGTTCGCCGTTGAAGGGGAGGCGATCCGTGCGGGATTGGCAACGGTGAAGCATGTCGGCTCGGCGGCGAAGCTCATCATTGATGAGCGGAAGGAGAACGGGCCGTTTGCGGACTTTTTTGATTTTGCCGTTCGTCTGTTGCCAAAAGGGTTGGCGCGTTCGGCGCTCGAGGCGCTCATTTCCGCCGGTGCGTTTGACGAGTTGGGTGAGGAGCGGGGTTCACTTTTGGCTAGTATTGAGATCGCCATCGAACACGTGCAACTGATGCGGCCATATTTAGAAGCCGGAGGGCTGTCGCTCAAGCCGAAATATGCGGATGCGCCGCCGTTGTCACCGGACGAGCGGCGGCAGCGGGAAAAAGAACTGCTTGGCTTCGCTGTCACTCCGCATCCAGCCGCCGTCTGCCGCCCTTTATTTCAAGCGGTCCGGGCGGTGCCTGCGGCTGAGGTGCACGGTTCGCCGGTCGTTGTTGGCGGCTGCATCGCCGAGTTACGGAAAACGAGAACGAAATTTGGAGAAGAAATGGCATTTATAACGGTGAGCGATGAAAGTGGAGAATTGGAGGCGGTCGCTTTCCCATCCGTCTATGCCCGTGCGGCTGGTGAGCTTGAAGAAGGGAATTTTGTGCTGCTCGCCGGAACGGTGGACATGCGCGCCGGACGGCGCCAGCTCGTCCTCCGCCGGGCGGAACGCCTGCCGGTGTCGGCGCTGTACATTCATGCGAGCCTTGCAGACAGATCTCGGCTTTCCGCGCTGAAGCTGTTGCTTGAGCAGCATCGCGGCAGCACTCCGGTTTATTTGTACGATGAGACGAAGCGGTCGCTCCTCCGCCTGCCGGAGCGGTATGGCGTCGCTTTGACTGCGCCGCTGATCGATGAACTGATCGCCTTGTTTGGCGCTCGTCGCCTAGCTGTTAAATAAATCGCCCTTTACTATTTCGCTATTTTATTATATCGTATAACCATTAGGTGGTCAGACCAGTATGGAATTGAGAAGTGAGGAAAAGCCGCCGATTCTCGTCACCCATCGTTCCCAAGGTCGGTAAAGATTCAGTTTTCGACTTGAGAAATCTTTTTGCTAGTAAATCGCCGGGAGGGATCTTCGTTGAACGACGAGAAAGTGTATGCTGAGACGTTGAAACATATTCACCGTCTCATTGTTCAGGATGGCCTCGCCCCCGGCGATAAGCTGCCGTCGGAGCGGGAGTTGGCCGAACGGCTTGGAGTCGGTCGTTCGTCAGTGCGCGAGGCGCTGCGGGCGCTCGAATTTCTCGGCCTGATTGAAACGCGGCGCGGCGAAGGAACCTATATGTGTGAGATCGGCAGCCATCAGCTAGTCGATTTACTGGCGATGTTTTTGCTTGAAAATGAACGGGCAAAAGCCGATTTGGCGGAAACGAAATGGCTTGTCGAACGGCTGTTGCTTGAACTCTTCTGTCAGCGTCAAGGTGAGGAAGCCATAGGAAGGCTTGAAAAAACCGTTCGTCAAAAACCGATCGATTTCGAGCGGTTTTTTCAGACGATCGCCGAAGCAGCTGGAAATTACTTGCTTGTCCGCATTTGGCGGGCGTTGTCCGCGTTTGCGGCCGCCTTTGCACCGAAGCCGTCGCTTGCGGATTCATTTTATGACCAGCTGCTAGCAGCATTGAAAAAGCGTGATTCGGCGGAAGCCATCGCCGTATGGGAGGCGCACCGGCCCTGGCCATTGTCGAAAAAGAGCTGACACCGTTTGACAAACAATCGTACGTATTTTCGATAAAGTAGTAGAGAGGCGAAAACGCAAAGGAGGGGCTCCCTCGTGTGGAAAGATTTATTTGTGAAAAAGAAAAAATATGCGGCAATCCCTTCCGAGCCGTTGAGGCCTGAAGTGCCGGAAGGCGTAATGACGAAATGCCCGCAATGCAAAAAGATCATGTATACAAAAGAATTAGTGAAAAACTTGCGCGTTTGCTTAAGCTGTGGCTACCATCATCCCATGCCGGCGCGCGAACGGATTGAAAGCGTACTTGATGAAGGCAGCTTTCGCGAGTATGACGCCGGCATGACATCGGTCAACCCGCTCGGGTTCCCGGGTTATATAGAAAAACTGGAAGCAGATCGGCGCAAATCCGGATTGAACGAGGCGGTCGTCACCGGCGAGGGAACGCTTGAAGGCCATCCGCTTGCCATCGCGGTGATGGACTCATCGTTCCGCATGGGCAGCATGGGATCGGTTGTCGGTGAAAAAATCGCCCGCGCCGTCGAACAGGCGCACGAACAGCGGATGCCGTTTCTCATTTTTACCGCTTCCGGCGGCGCCCGCATGCAAGAAGGAGTGCTAAGCCTGATGCAAATGGCGAAAACGAGCGCGGCGCTCAAACGATTCAGCAACGACGGGGGCTTGTTTATTTCCGTCATGACCCACCCAACGACGGGCGGCGTATCGGCAAGCTTCGCCTCGCTTGGCGATTACAACTTCGCCGAACCTGGCGCGCTCATCGGTTTTGCCGGCCGCCGCGTCATCGAACAGACGGTGCGCGAAGAGCTGCCGGAAGACTTCCAGACAGCGGAGTTTTTGTTAAAGCACGGGCAGTTGGATGCCGTCATTCATCGGCATGAGCTGAAGGAGAAGCTCGCCGTCGTGTTGGCGATTCACGCAGGAGGAGGGGAATCAGGATGGTGGCGGAATTAGAATTTGAAAAGCCGCTCGTCGAGTTGCGCCGCAAAATTCAAGAGCTGAAAGAGTTTATGAAAACGGCAGACGTCGATTTGTCGTCGGAAATTGAAAAGCTGGAGGCGCGCCTCACCAAGCTTGAGAACGAAGTGTACGCGAATTTGACGCCGTGGGATCGCGTGCAAATCGCCCGCCATCCGCAACGGCCAACGACGCTTGATTATATTGAGCGGCTGTTTACGAACTTTTTCGAATGCCATGGCGACCGCTGTTTTGGTGATGATGGGGCGATCGTCGGCGGCATTGCGGATTATGATGGGCTTCCGGTGACGGTGATTGGTCACCAGCGCGGTAAAGATACGAAAGAAAACTTGCGCCGCAATTTCGGCATGCCGCATCCGGAAGGCTACCGGAAGGCGCTTCGGCTCATGAAACAAGCGGAAAAATTTTCCCGGCCGATCATTTGCTTTATTGATACAAAAGGTGCCTATCCAGGTAAAGCGGCTGAAGAGCGCGGCCAAAGCGAAGCGATCGCTCGCAACTTGTTTGAAATGGCAGGATTGACGGTACCGGTCGTCTGCATCGTCATCGGTGAGGGCGGAAGCGGCGGAGCGCTGGCGCTTGGTGTCGGTAACCACATTCATATGCTTGAAAACTCAACGTACTCGGTCATTTCACCGGAAGGAGCGGCCGCTATCTTATGGAAAGATGCGTCATTAGCCCAACGGGCAGCGGAAACGATGAAAATTACCGCTCATGACTTAAAGACGCTCGGCGTCATTGACGAAATCATTCCAGAAGTGAAAGGCGGCGCCCATCGCAATGCCGACGAGCAGGCGAAAGAAATTGACCGCGTGCTGCGCGCTTCGCTGAAGCAGCTGTTGGCGCTCGACGGTGAGGCGCTCGTTGAACAGCGCTATGAAAAATTTAAACAAATGGGCCAAGTATCGTTTTTACAAGAAACGATTCGGGCAAGATAAGGAAAAAGCTGTCTCCATCTGTGGGACAGCTTTATTCTGTCTAGAAAAATTCATTAATGTAAGCCGTTTCAGTGAGGGCTTCGATATTGTGTTCCTTAGATGTTCATGGTACATTAGGAATGTTCAAGAGCGACAGACGTATGAGGTCGGACGTGTTGAATTCCATGTAAATGAGGTGGAAAATCATGAAACGGATTGGTGTATTGACAAGCGGCGGCGACTCGCCGGGGATGAACGCCGCCATTCGTGCCGTCGTCCGCAAGGCGATTTATCACGGCGTGGAAGTGTATGGCGTCTACTACGGCTATGCGGGGCTGATTGCCGGCAACATTAAAAAGTTGGAAGTCGGCGATGTCGGTGATATTATCCATCGCGGCGGCACCATGTTATATACGGCTCGCTGTCCGGAGTTTAAAACAGAAGAAGGGCAGAAAAAAGGGATTGAACAGTTGAAAAAGCACGGCATTGAAGGGCTTGTCGTCATCGGTGGCGACGGTTCGTACCAAGGGGCAAAAAAGCTGACTGAACATGGTTTTCCGTGCGTTGGGGTACCAGGAACGATTGATAACGACATTCCAGGTACGGATTTTACGATCGGTTTTGATACGGCGCTGAATACAGTCATTGATGCCATTGACAAAATTCGTGATACGGCAACCTCACATGAACGGACGTACGTCATCGAAGTCATGGGTCGTCATGCCGGCGACATCGCCTTATGGTCCGGTCTTGCTGGCGGGGCGGAAACGATTTTAATTCCAGAAGCGGACTACGATATGAACGACGTCATCGCCCGGTTGAAACGCGGCCATGAGCGTGGCAAGAAACATAGCATTATCATCGTTGCTGAAGGGGTTGGCAGCGGTGTTGACTTCGGCCGGCAAATTCAAGAGGCGACCGGATTTGAAACGCGCGTCACTGTTTTAGGCCATGTGCAGCGCGGCGGGTCGCCGACAGCGTTTGACCGTGTGCTAGCTAGCCGTCTTGGCGCCCGTGCGGTAGAGTTGCTGTTGGAAGGAAAAGGAGGACGCTGCGTCGGCATTCAACAAAACCAGCTTGTCGACCATGACATTGCCGAAGCGTTAGCGCAGAAACATACCGTCGATCAGCGGATGTACTTACTGTCGAAAGAATTGTCCATCTAATTCCCGAGGGGAAAGGAAGAGGAAACGATGAAGCGGAAAACGAAAATCGTCTGTACCATTGGGCCGGCAAGTGAAAGTGTGGACAAGCTTGAACAACTGATTGAAGCGGGAATGAACGTAGCACGCCTGAATTTTTCGCATGGCGATTACGAGGAACATGGACGGCGCATTGCCAACATTCGTGAGGCAGCGCAGCGAACGGGCAAAACGGTCGCCATTTTGCTTGATACGAAAGGCCCGGAAATCCGGACGCACAATATGGAAAACGGCGCGATCGAACTGAGAGAAGGAGCGAAGCTGGTCATTTCGATGAGCGAAGTGCTCGGCACGCCAGAAAAGATCTCGGTCACTTATCCGGGATTGATCGATGACGTATCTGTCGGTTCGAAAATTTTGCTCGACGATGGGTTGATCGCCCTTGAGGTCAATGCAGTTGACAAGCAAGCCGGAGAAATTATCACGACCGTTTTAAACGGCGGCGTGTTGAAAAACAAAAAAGGGGTCAACGTCCCGGGGGTGCGCGTCAACTTGCCGGGGATTACCGAGAAAGACCGGGCCGATATTTTGTTTGGCATTCGTCAAGGAATCGACTTTATCGCTGCCTCGTTCGTTCGCCGAGCGTCCGATGTGCTCGAAATTCGCGAGCTGCTTGAAGCGAACGATGCCCTCCATATCCAAATTATCGCCAAAATTGAGAATGAAGAAGGCGTCGACAACATCGACGAAATTTTAGAAGCAGCCGACGGCCTCATGGTGGCCCGCGGTGATTTAGGCGTCGAAATTCCGGCTGAGGAAGTGCCGCTCATCCAAAAGCTGTTGATCAAAAAGTGCAATATGCTCGGCAAGCCGGTCATTACAGCGACGCAAATGCTTGATTCGATGCAGCGCAACCCGCGGCCGACGCGGGCGGAAGCAAGCGACGTCGCCAACGCTATTTTTGACGGCACGGATGCTGTCATGCTTTCTGGGGAAACGGCGGCTGGCCAATATCCAGTCGAAGCGGTCAGAACGATGCACCAAATTGCACTCCGCACCGAACAGGCGCTTGAGCACCACGATATTTTGTCCCAGCGCACAAAAGAAAGCGCGACGACGATTACCGATGCCATCGGGCAGTCAGTCGCTCATACAGCCTTAAATTTAGATGTAGCAGCGATCGTTACGCCGACGGTGAGCGGGAAAACGCCGCAAATGGTGGCGAAATACCGCCCGAAAGCGCCGATTATTGCTGTCACCTCAAACGAAGCGGTATCGCGCCGGTTGGCGCTCGTATGGGGCGTCTATACGAAAGAAGCGCGACATGTGAACACGACGGATGAAATGCTCGATGTCGCCGTCGATGCCGCGGTGCGTTCCGGTTTGGTGAAGCACGGTGATTTAGTCGTCATCACCGCCGGGGTTCCGGTCGGTGAGACCGGTTCGACGAACTTAATGAAAGTGCACGTCATCAGCGACTTGATCGCGAAAGGACAAGGCATCGGTCGCAAGTCGGCGTTTGGCAAGGCCGTTGTGGCGAAAACAGCGGAAGAAGCGTGTCAAAAAATGGTGGAGGGTGGCATTTTAGTCACCATCAACACCGATGCCGATATGATGCCGGCAATTGAAAAGGCGTCGGCGATCATTACCGAGGAAGGCGGATTGACAAGCCATGCCGCGGTTGTTGGCCTAAGCCTTGGCATTCCTGTCGTTGTCGGGGTGAACAATGCAACAAGCTTGTTTAAAGACGGGCAAGAAATTACGGTCGACGGAGGGTTTGGTGCTGTCTACCGCGGCCACGCAAGCGTCTTGTAATATCGTTTTATGATCGAAAAAACAGCCTTGGCCATAAAGCCAAGGCTGCAGACTGTTGACAAAATGGGTTTCAGACGAATGTCTGAAACCCATTTTGTTCCATAAATAGACTATGTTTTCAAAAAAAGTGGGTAGGATGGGAAGCCATGCAAAGGAAAAGAAAGGGCGGTGCTTCGCCTTCCATAGGTAATTCGCCAGTTTTTTTAAATTCATGGCAGCACAAACAAGCATCGCCTGCGCCTCATTTTTTTCCAATCCCCGGTAATGCGTCCAGCGCAGACCATGCTTCTCTTTCATATCGGCGAAATCCCGTTCAATCGTCTCTTTTCGGAGGGCATAGAGTTCCCGGTATTCCGGAACATACCGCAAATGCTCTGCTTCTTCATAGTAGTCCTGCCATACGTGGCGAGTGACTACTTTGGTGTAGCTCTTGCTTTGCGTGCACTGATGAAGATACGGACAGCTTCGGCACACCGCCGGGTCCGATTTGTATTCCCGGTACCCTTCCCGATTCGTAGTAGAGTAAGATAGAACTTGATCATTGGGGCATAGATAACAATCAAAATATTCGTCATACACAAAATCTGATTTCCGAAAGAATCCATCTTTTGTTTTCGGGCGAGTGTACGGCCAAATCGGCTTTACCCCTTGTTCGAGTAAATACTTGGCAATGGCAGGAGTTTTATATCCTGCGTCTACACACACGGCTTCCGGACATGATTGGATTTCCCGTTTCACTCGTTCGAACAGCACAAAAAACGCTTGACTGTCATGGACGTTGGCTGCCGTCACGTAGGTCTGTAGAATCCATCCGTTGCGATCACAAGCTGTATGATACGAATAGGCAAACACTCGCTCCCGTTCATTTTTCACCAACAGTCCGCTCTCCGGATCCGTTTTGCTTACTTTTACTTCCCGTTTTTTTTTTTCTCAGATGGCAACGGCGATTTTCCATGAGCGATCCGATCCCGTTCGATTTCTTTTTCGAGTTCCTGTTGGTAGGCTTTGGCTTCGACTTCTGCCATTTCCGTTGTAAACTTCTTTTTATTGGCGCTTGCTTTGACATGAGTGGAGTCTACGTACAAGACACTCGAATCTACCAATCCGTGTTCAAAGGCTTCTTTTAAAATCCGTGAAAAAATTTGATGGAATACATCCGTTCCAGCGAAACGACGCGCATAGTTTTTACTTGGCGTCGAGTGATGAGGAACGGGATCATGAAGACTAAGTCCTAAAAACCAACGGTAGGCGACGTTGGTTCGGATTTGTTCGACGGTTTCACGCATGGAGCGAATCCCAAATACATACTGAATCAAATACATTTTAAACAACATCACTGGATCAATGCTCGGACGTCCATGATCAGGAGAGTAGAGATCTTTCACCACATCATAGATAAAAGAAAAATCAATGGCCGCATCCAGCTTTCTTACCAAGTGATCCTCTGGAACCAGATCATCCAGTTTCACCGTGGTTTCGGTATAGCGCCCATCTTCTTGGTGTGGCCGAAGCATCGTTCCTTTCCTCCATTTCTCCCTCGTCTTACCTTCATAATAAAACAGCTTGTCGACTTTGTCGACAAGCTGCAGCCTTGGCCATAAAGCCAAGGCTGTTTTTATGAGGAGGGTTTACCGATGATAAAACGCCAAATGTCGTGAAAGACGTTGGCACTATGGAGCGTGCGGATAATGACGAGAATGACCGGGCCAGCGATCAAGCCGAGAAAGCCGAGCAGCTTGAAACCAACAAACAAGGCAATGAGCGTCGCGAGCGGGTCGAGACCGATCGATGAGGAAAGAACTTTTGGCTCCATAATTTGCCGCTGGACGAGCACGACGATATACAAAACGCCAAGCCCGATCGCAAACGGGATGTCGCCGCTGACCGCCGCGTAAATAATCCAAGGCACGAACACAATCCCCGTCCCTAAGTAAGGCAAAATATCGACGAATCCGATGATTAAGGCGATTGTAATAGCGTAATCGACGCGCAAAATGAGCAAGCCGATCAACACGATGACGGTCGTAATCGAAATGAGCGTCGCCTGTGCTTTAATAAAGCCAAACAGCGCCCGCTTCAAGTCAAGAAACACCGTTTTTCCGCTTGTGCGGGCTTTCGCGGGCAGCCATTGCTGTATCATCCGCATGAGACGGTGCCAGTCTTTGCTGATGAAAAAGGTGGCGAGCAGCGAAAAAATAAAAACTGTCGCCGCGTTCGGCAGCCAGGCGAGGAGCTGCGGAATGTTTTGCAACACGCGCTGGATGAATTCGCCGACTGTCGTCGCAATTTGCGTTCCGACCGCCTGGATGTTTTGCATGATTGTATCCTGCTGATTATCATTTAAACTTTTAAACAGGACGGCTAAGTCTTGATAGAGTGGGATGAGCTGATTGGCCGCAAACGACTCCATGTACGCGATGAGCGCCTGGAATTTTTCCGGCACGACGTCGGCCAAGTATTGCGTTCCCGAAACGATTTCGGCAATTAACAGAATCACGATTCCCGCAACAGCGGCAAACAGGACGATCAGCGTCACGCTGACGGCGAGCCAGCGCGGCATTTTCGTCTTTCGTTCCAAAAAATTGACGAGCGGATTGATGAGAAGAGCGATAAAAAAGGCAATAATAAACGGGTACGTCACCGTCGAGACATAATAGGCGGCCATGAGGCCCAACACAACGACGGCGATGACAATGAGAAAGCGCAAAAAACGGTCGATATAGACTCGGGACAATGTTTCACCCCCAACGGTTTTCCATACTGATATATTACATGTTTCTTTACGAAGAAGCAAAAAGACAAGTTTCATAGGAAAGGACGGACGCTTATGAATGAACCAGTATTATTTTTGCTTTTGCTTTTGGCGATCGGGGTGATCGCAAAAAATCAGTCGC
This sequence comes from Geobacillus sp. FSL K6-3411, assembly GCF_037965715.1. Classification (NCBI taxonomy): domain Bacteria; kingdom Bacillati; phylum Bacillota; class Bacilli; order Caryophanales; family Anoxybacillaceae; genus Geobacillus; species Geobacillus sp. FSL K6-3411. Next base: position 2,798,030 of record NZ_CP150187.1, on the reverse strand, counting down.
TCATCATCGCCATTGCGGTGCTGTTGGCCATCAAACTGTTCGGGTTGGAAGCGCGGCTGTTGCCGGCCATTCAGGCGAAAGGAATCAACTGGGGGGTTACGGTCATTACGGTTGCAGTGTTGGCGCCGATTGCCACCGGAGAGATCGGGTTTAAGCAGCTCATCGGCTCGCTGCAGTCGGCGTCGGCCTGGATTGCCCTCTTATCTGGCATTTTTGTGGCGTTAATTGCCAAAGGAGGGGTGACGCTTTTGGCCAGTGACCCGCACATCACCGCTTCACTTGTGTTGGGTACGGTCATTGCCGTATCGCTGTTTCACGGGGTGGCAGTCGGACCATTAATTGGCGCAGGAATTGCCTATGTGGTTATAAAAATGGTAGAATATTTTTGAAGCTGGGCGAGGATCATTATTCCTGTGTAATAATCTTTTGACAAATGGATGCATTACCGTTCACAAAAATCTGATAATTGTTTATAATAATAGGCGTAAGCTAGTTTTCGGCCCAAGCGACATATAGCGTTGTCACAACAAGGCGGCAGCCGATGTGTCAATGTAAGCACTTTCTTGTGTATGTCTGTTTTTGCATCCATTTCGAGCAAGCGCTCACCAGCCGTCTAGTGGCAAGGCAGGAATTATGAAGAAAAGGGGAGATTCGTATGACAGTAACCCGCGGTTTAGAAGGGGTTGTGGCGACAACCTCAAGCATCAGCTCGATCATCGATGATACATTGACGTATGTCGGCTATAACATTGATGATTTAGCCGAAAACGCTTCCTTCGAAGAGGTCATTTATTTGCTTTGGCATCGGGTGCTGCCAACAAAAGAGCAGCTGGCGGAACTGAAGCAGCAGCTTGCGGAGAATGCGGAGATTCCGAACGAAATCATTGAGCATTTTAAATTATACCCGATCGATAAAGTGCATCCGATGGCCGCGTTGCGCACGGCGATTTCGCTCCTCGGCCTGTATGATGAAGAGGCGGATGTTATGACGAAAGAGGCAAACTACCGGAAAGCAATCCGCCTGCAGGCGAAAATCCCGACGATCGTCACCGCATTTGCCCGCGTGCGCAAAGGATTGGAACCGGTTGCGCCGCGCAAAGATTTAAGCTTTGCTGCGAATTTCTTGTATATGCTCACCGGTGAGGAGCCGAATGAAATTGCGGAGGAAGCGTTCAACAAGGCACTCGTGCTGCATGCTGACCATGAGCTGAACGCATCGACGTTCACGGCGCGTGTCTGCGTGGCGACGCTGTCGGACATTTATTCTGGCATTACTGCAGCGATCGGCGCCTTGAAAGGGCCGCTTCACGGCGGGGCGAACGAAGCGGTCATGAAAATGTTGACGGAAATCGGCACGATCGACAACGTTGAGCCGTACATCCGCGGAAAACTGGCCAATAAAGAGAAAATTATGGGGTTTGGCCACCGCGTCTACCGGAAAGGCGACCCGCGCGCCAAGCATTTGAAAAAAATGTCGGAAAAACTGACGAAGCTTGTTGGTGAACCGCACTGGTATGAAATGTCGACGAAGATTGAAGAAATCGTCACATCGGAAAAAGCGTTGCCGCCGAACGTTGACTTTTATTCCGCCTCGGTTTACCATTGTTTAGGAATCGACCATGATTTATTTACGCCGATTTTTGCCGTCAGCCGGACATCGGGATGGTTAGCCCACATTTTAGAGCAATATGACAACAACCGTCTCATCCGTCCGCGTGCGGAGTACACCGGCCCGAGCAAGCAAGTGTACGTGCCGATTGAACAGCGCGGTTAAACAAGTGGACAAGGCGCTGAAGGCCAACCTTCACGCCTTTTCAATAAAAAATGGCATTGGGGGTTTTACTCGTGACGCAAGGGGAAAAAATTACTGTCACCAATGGTGTTCTCAACGTTCCAAACAACCCGATCATCCCGTTCATTGAAGGGGACGGAACGGGTCCGGACATTTGGGCAGCCGCTTCGCGCGTGCTCGAAGCAGCCGTTGAAAAAGCGTACAAAGGCGAGAAGAAAATCGTCTGGAAGGAAGTGCTTGCTGGTGAAAAAGCGTACAAGCTGACGGGCAACTGGCTTCCAGATGAAACGCTTGAGACGATCCGCGAATACATAATCGCTATTAAAGGGCCGTTGACGACGCCGGTTGGCGGTGGCATCCGTTCGTTGAACGTTGCGCTCCGCCAAGAGCTGGACTTGTTCGTCTGCCTGCGTCCGGTTCGTTACTTCCAAGGTGTTCCGTCGCCGGTAAAACGTCCGGAAGATACCGACATGGTCATTTTCCGCGAAAATACGGAAGACATTTACGCCGGTATTGAGTATGCAAAAGGGACCCCAGAAGTGAAAAAAGTGATTGACTTTTTGCAAAACGAAATGGGCGTGCGCAAAATCCGCTTCCCGGAAACGTCCGGTATCGGCATCAAACCGATTTCTGAAGAAGGAACGAAACGGCTCGTGCGCGCGGCAATCAACTATGCGATCGAACACGGCCGCAAGTCGGTTACGCTCGTCCATAAAGGGAACATTATGAAGTTCACTGAAGGGGCGTTTAAAAACTGGGGTTATGAGCTGGCTGAACAAGAGTTCGGCGACAAAGTGTTCACGTGGGCACAATATGACCGGATCGTTGAAGCAGAAGGAAAAGAAGCGGCGAACAAAGCGCTTGCTGACGCGGAAGCGACCGGTAAAATCATCATTAAAGACGCCATCGCCGACATCTTCCTGCAGCAAATTTTGACGCGTCCGCGCGAATTTGATGTCATCGCGACGATGAACTTAAATGGCGATTACATTTCCGATGCACTCGCAGCCCAAGTCGGCGGTATCGGCATCGCACCAGGAGCGAACATCAACTATGAAACCGGTCACGCCATTTTCGAAGCGACGCACGGCACGGCGCCGAAATATGCTGGTTTGGACAAAGTCAATCCGTCGTCGGTTATTTTGTCCGGCGTCATGATGTTTGAGCATCTCGGCTGGAACGAAGCAGCTCAATTGATCATTCAAGCAATGGAAAAAACGATCGCGTCCAAAGTGGTCACGTACGATTTCGCCCGTCTGATGGAAGGGGCAACCGAAGTGAAATGTTCGGAATTTGCTGATGCGCTCATCCGCAATATGGACTAACCTTTAACGAAGGGGATGGCAAACGATGGCGATGAAACGGAAAAAAATTTCGGTCATTGGCGCCGGATTTACGGGAGCGACGACGGCGTTCCTTTTGGCGCAAAAAGAGCTTGGCGACATCGTGCTTGTCGACATTCCGCAGCTTGAGAACCCGACGAAAGGGAAAGCGCTCGATATGCTCGAGTCAAGCCCGGTACTCGGCTTTGACGCGAACATCGTCGGTACGTCGGATTACGCCGACACGGCTGATTCTGACATCGTCGTCATTACGGCGGGCATCGCCCGCAAGCCGGGAATGAGCCGCGACGACTTAGTGACGACAAACCAAAAAATCATGAAACAAGTGACGAAAGAAGTCGTCAAATACTCGCCAAACTGCTACATCATCGTCTTGACGAACCCAGTCGATGCGATGACGTATACGGTCTTTAAGGAATCCGGATTCCCGAAAAACCGCGTCATCGGTCAATCGGGCGTCCTCGATACGGCACGCTTCCGTACGTTCGTCGCCCAGGAGCTGAACATTTCGGTGAAAGACGTCACCGGGTTTGTGTTGGGCGGCCATGGCGATGACATGGTGCCGCTCGTCCGCTACTCGTACGCCGGCGGCATTCCGCTTGAAAAACTTATTCCAAAAGACCGTCTTGACGCCATCGTTGAGCGGACGCGCAAAGGCGGCGGCGAAATCGTCAACCTGCTTGGCAATGGCAGCGCCTACTATGCGCCGGCTGCCTCGCTTGCCGAAATGGTCGAGGCGATTGTCAAAGATCAACGCCGCATTTTGCCGGCGATCGCCTACCTTGAAGGCGAATACGGCTATGAAGGCATTTATTTGGGGGTGCCAACGATCCTAGGTGGCAACGGCATCGAGAAAGTGATTGAGCTCGAGCTGACCGAGGATGAAAAAGCGGCACTCGCCAAATCGGTTGAGTCGGTCAAAAACGTCATGCGCGTATTAGAATAACCGCAAGGCAAAAATTCGGGCGTTGTCCCGAATTTTTGCACCTTCATTTTGAAAGCGTTTTCCAAATCAAGGGGGTGGGAACGTGTTAAAAAAACGGAAGTTGGGGAGAACAATCAGGGAAATCCAACCTGGAGAAAAGCTTGTCTTCCAGGCGGCCATTGAAGATAAAGATTTGCTTCTTTATCTCGGGCTGACCGATGATGCGAATCCGCTTTACATTCAGCATGACTACGCCTCACAAACACCGCTCGGGAAGCCGATCGTTCCGACCGTCATGTTGACGGGGATGATTACGTCAGCAGTCTCCAAATATTTGCCGGGTCCGGGAAGCTACATTACGCGGCAGGATCTTCGTTTTCTCCGTCCGGTGTATCATTATGAAACGCTCGAATTTTTGCTTGAAGTGGCAGAGGTGGATGAGGCGGGGCATTGTGTCACATTGAACGTGACAGCGACGCGCGGTGCGGAGACGGTGCTTGATGGCACGTTGTCCGTCTGTCCGCCGCACGCACTTCCGCGCTTCGATGGCCGTGTGCTAGAAAATTTTTGATAAAAAAGGCGTCGCTAGGACTGTTTTTCTAGGCCGTATCATTCTTGGTAGCAAACGATATTTATCTTCTGTCAAAGAGGCAAACCAAATGCCAGGGGCTGTTCTTCACGGGTGAACCGACCGTTGGAAGAACAGCCTCTTTCATTTTTTGCCGAGTAAAAGCGTGAGTTATGGTATGATAAAAATGAGAAACATTGGACGAGATGGAGGCGTGGCATGGGCAAAAAAATTTTAGTTGTCGATGACGAGCAGCCGATTGTGACTCTTTTGTCTTACAATTTGGAGAAAGCCGGTTTTCAAGTCGTAGCCGCCTATGACGGCGAAGAGGCGCTGGAGAAAGTGGCGTTTGAGCAGCCGGCGCTGATCATTTTGGACTTGATGCTGCCAAAGCTTGACGGTGTCGAAGTATGCAAACGGCTTCGCCAGCAGCAAATCATGACGCCGATTTTAATGTTGACGGCACGGGACGATGAATTTGACAAGGTGCTCGGCCTTGAGCTTGGCGCAGATGATTACATGACGAAACCGTTCAGCCCTCGCGAAGTCGTTGCGCGTGTGAAGGCGATTTTGCGCCGCACGGATCTTGCTCAACCGGCCGCTGAACCGAGCGAACGACTTGTCATCGGCGAGCTGGAGATTTTCCCAGAGCGTTACGAAGCGACAGTCGGCGACAAGCCGCTTGAGCTGACGCCGAAAGAATTTGAGTTGCTCCTTCACTTAGCGCGGCATAAAGGGCGGGTGTTGACGCGCGATCAACTCCTCAGCGCGGTATGGAACTACGATTTTGCCGGCGATACACGCATTGTCGATGTCCATATCAGCCATTTGCGCGAGAAAATTGAGGAAGATACGAAAAAGCCAGTATACATTAAAACGGTGCGCGGTCTCGGCTATAAATTGGAGGAACCGAGGCGGGTATGAATAGCTTCCGCAACCGGTTGCTGTTTTGGCTCGTAACACTTATTGTCACCGTCTTGATCGCCCTTGGCCTTTTGCTCGGTCAATTGCTGAAAGACTTTTATGCTGAGACGATGAACAAACGGATGGAAAAGGAGGCAAAAGCGCTCGCCATTTTGCTTGAAAACGAACCACTTGAGCGAATTCGCCTCGATTTGAAGGAAATGGGGGATGAGCTGTCGTCGCGCATCACTGTGCTTGATCGACACCAGCGGTTGCAGTTTGACAGCGGGCGCATCGCGGCGATCAGCGACGAAGACCACGAGCGCATTATCCGCACCATTTTGCGTAAAAAGCAGTTCCCTCGCTTTTCGGTGATCGAAAAAGCGAACGATGTGTACTACTATATTGCCCCGTACGGGCACGGCAGCGAGCGAGGCGGGTATGTCATTTTAAGCACGCCGACGAGTTCGCTGAAAAAAGTGAGTCAGCAAATTTGGGGAGTGCTCGTGAGCAGCCTCGGCATGGCGCTCATCGTTATTGTCGCTTTGGGCTGGAAAATCGCCAACCAATATATGAGGCCGATTGAGGCGGCCACAAAAGTGGCGTTTGAGCTCGAAAAAGGCAATTATGCTGCCAGGGTTCCCGATGGCGAGTATAAAGAAGCCGGCATGCTTGTCCGTTCGATCAACCGGCTTGCCCGCAACTTGCAGGAAATGAGCCGGGCGCGGGAAATCCAAACCGACCGGCTCCATACGCTTATCGAAAATGTCGGCAGCGGCTTGTTGTTTATCGACCATCGCGGGCATATCCATTTGATCAACCGCGCGTTCCAAACGTATTTTCATCTTGATTCGTCCGATTGCTTGTACCGTCCATATGCCGATGTGTTGCCGCACCGTGACATCATCAAATTGATCGACGATATTTTTATCACCGAAACGGCGATGCGCCGGCACATGCGGTTGACGATTGGCATTGAGCGGAAGCATTTTGATGTATACGGCGCTCCGATTATCGGAACGAATGCCGAGTGGAAAGGGATCGTCGTAGTGTTCCATGACATTACGGAATTGAAGCGTCTGGAGCAAATTCGCAAAGACTTTGTCGCCAACGTTTCACACGAGCTGAAAACGCCGGTCACCTCCATTAAAGGGTTTGCCGAGACGCTGCTTGACGGAGCGATGAAAGACGAAGAGGCGTTAGAGCATTTTTTGACGATCATTTTAAAGGAAAGCGAGCGGCTGCAAACACTCGTTGAAGAATTGCTTGATTTGTCAAAAATTGAGCAGCACGGATTTCAATTGCAGCTCGAAGACGTGGACGTGGCCGAAGTGATTGCCGAGGCGGCAGCCGTGTTTCGTCAAAAGGCGGAGGAAAAGCAAATTGACTTGCGCGTTGAGGCGTTGCCCGGGCTTGTCATCCGCGGCGATCGAAATCGGTTGAAGCAGATTTTGATTAACTTGCTTGCCAACGCTCTCGCTTATACGCCAGAACATGGACAAGTCGCCGTCGAAGCGGAAGAAAAAGAGAAGGAAGTGCTCATTCATGTGAAAGATACCGGTATTGGTATCGAGGAGAAGGAAATTCCTCGTATTTTTGAGCGCTTTTATCGCATTGACAAAGCGCGCAGTCGTGATTCCGGCGGAACAGGCCTAGGCCTTTCGATCGTCAAACATTTGGTGGAGGCTCATCACGGCTATATTACAGTAGCAAGCGAAGTGGGGCGCGGCACAGTGTTTACGATCCATTTTCCAAAGCCGGAGCGGTAGCCGGCTTCTTTTTTATGAGAAGCGGTTTGCATGGTACAATAGAACAAGGAGCGTTCGAGGAGGGATGAGATTGAAGAAAAAACTCGTCTTAATTGATGGCAACAGCGTGGCATACCGCGCCTTTTTTGCCTTGCCACTTTTGCATAACGACAAAGGCATTCATACGAATGCGGTTTACGGGTTTACGATGATGTTGAACAAAATTTTGGCGGAAGAACAACCGACCCATTTACTTGTAGCGTTTGACGCCGGAAAAACGACGTTCCGGCATGAAACGTTTCAAGAGTATAAAGGCGGACGGCAACAAACTCCCCCGGAACTGTCCGAGCAGTTTCCGCTGTTGCGCGAGTTATTAAAAGCGTACCGCATTCCCGCTTATGAACTTGATCATTACGAAGCGGACGATATTATCGGGACGCTCGCTGCCCGCGCTGAGCAAGAAGGGTTTGAAGTGAAAATCATTTCCGGCGACCGCGATTTAACCCAGCTCGCCTCCCGTCATGTGACGGTCGATATTACGAAAAAAGGGATTACCGACATTGAGCCGTATACGCCAGAGACCGTTCACGAAAAATACGGCCTGACTCCGGAGCAAATAGTGGATTTAAAAGGATTGATGGGCGATAAATCCGACAACATCCCGGGCGTGCCCGGCATCGGGGAAAAAACGGCGGTCAAGCTGCTGAAGCAATTTGGTACGGTGGAAAATGTGCTCGCATCGATCGATGAGGTGAAAGGGGAAAAACTGAAAGAAAACTTGCGCCAACACCGGGATTTAGCTCTCTTGAGCAAACAGCTGGCGTCCATTTGCCGCGACGCCCCGGTTGAGCTGTCGTTAGATGACATCGTCTACGAAGGACAAGACCGCGAAAAAGTCATCGCGTTATTTAAAGAACTCGGGTTTCAGTCGTTCTTGGAAAAAATGGCCGCGCCGGCAGCCGAAGGGGAGAAACCGCTTGAGGAGATGGAGTTTGCCATCGTTGACGTCATTACCGAAGAGATGCTTGCCGACAAGGCAGCGCTTGTCGTTGAGGTGATGGAAGAAAACTACCACGATGCCCCGATTGTCGGAATCGCACTAGTGAACGAGCATGGGCGATTTTTTATGCGCCCGGAGACCGCGCTGGCTGATTCGCAATTTTTAGCATGGCTTGCCGATGAAACGAAGAAAAAAAGCATGTTTGACGCCAAGCGGGCAGTCGTTGCCTTAAAGTGGAAAGGAATTGAGCTTCGCGGCGTCGCCTTTGATTTATTGCTCGCTGCCTATTTGCTCAATCCGGCTCAAGATGCCGGCGATATCGCTGCGGTGGCGAAAATGAAACAATATGAAGCGGTGCGGTCGGATGAAGCGGTCTATGGCAAAGGCGCCAAGCGGTCGCTGCCGGACGAACAGACGCTTGCTGAGCATCTCGTTCGCAAAGCGGCAGCCATTTGGGCGCTTGAGCAGCCGTTTATGGACGATTTGCGGAACAACGAACAAGATCAATTATTAACGAAGCTTGAGCAGCCGCTGGCGGCGATTTTGGCTGAAATGGAATTCACTGGGGTGAACGTGGATACAAAGCGGCTTGAACAGATGGGTTCGGAGCTCGCCGAACAACTGCGTGCCATCGAGCAGCGCATTTACGAGCTAGCCGGCCAAGAGTTCAACATTAACTCACCAAAACAGCTCGGAGTCATTTTATTTGAAAAGCTGCAGCTACCGGTGCTGAAGAAGACGAAAACAGGCTATTCGACTTCGGCTGATGTGCTTGAGAAGCTTGCGCCGCATCATGAAATCGTCGAAAACATTTTGCATTACCGCCAGCTTGGCAAACTGCAATCAACGTATATTGAAGGATTGTTGAAAGTTGTGCGCCCTGATACCGGCAAAGTGCATACGATGTTCAACCAAGCGCTGACGCAAACTGGGCGGCTCAGCTCGGCCGAGCCGAACTTGCAAAACATTCCGATTCGGCTCGAAGAGGGGCGGAAAATCCGCCAAGCGTTCGTCCCGTCAGAGCCGGACTGGCTCATTTTCGCCGCCGATTACTCACAAATTGAATTGCGCGTCCTCGCCCATATCGCCGATGACGACAATCTAATTGAAGCGTTCCAACGCGATTTGGATATTCACACAAAAACGGCGATGGACATTTTCCATGTGAGCGAAGAGGAAGTCACGGCCAACATGCGCCGCCAGGCAAAGGCCGTTAACTTCGGTATCGTTTACGGAATTAGCGATTACGGATTGGCGCAAAACTTGAACATTACGCGCAAAGAAGCTGCCGAATTTATCGAACGTTACTTCGCCAGCTTTCCGGGCGTAAAGCAGTATATGGAAAACATTGTGCAAGAAGCGAAACAGAAAGGATATGTGACAACGCTGTTGCATCGGCGCCGCTATTTGCCTGATATTACAAGCCGCAATTTCAACGTCCGCAGTTTTGCAGAGCGGACGGCCATGAACACGCCAATTCAAGGAAGCGCCGCTGACATTATTAAAAAAGCGATGATTGATTTAGCGGCACGGCTGAAAGAAGAGCAGCTTCAGGCTCGTCTTTTGCTGCAAGTGCATGACGAGCTCATTTTGGAAGCGCCAAAAGAGGAAATTGAGCGATTATGTGAGCTTGTTCCGGAAGTGATGGAGCAGGCCGTTACGCTCCGCGTGCCGCTGAAAGTCGACTACCATTACGGCCCAACATGGTATGATGCCAAATAAGGGGTACGGGGGCGGAAACGGGCCGGCCAATCATAGAAAAAGAACTTCTCCCAGCCGGGCTGATGCGAATGGGAAAAAGCTTTTGCCCGGTTGCGGGGCAAGTCGACATCAACAAAGAGAAGTCGTCTTGGCTTGAGTCGGGACGCCGGTGAACGACAGGGAAGAAAAAGGCTCTCTGCCCGGCCAGCCTGCATTTTGTGATTGTACAGGCAAACGAGCAAAGAAAGGAGGGAACGTGATGCCAGAATTGCCGGAAGTGGAAACGATCCGCCGCACGTTGCTGCCGCTTATTGTTGGCAAAACGGTCGGGGATGTGCAAATTTTTTGGCCGAACATCATTCGTCATCCACAAGATCCGGAGGCATTTGCCGCAAGGCTTGTTGGACAGACGGTGCGCGGCATCGATCGGCGAGGGAAATTTTTGAAGTTTTTGTTTGACCAAGATATGCTTGTTTCCCATTTGCGCATGGAAGGGCGTTACACCGTTGCTGATGCACACGAACCGCTTGACCCGCACACGCACGTCGTGTTCCGCTTCACTGACGATAGTGAACTCCGTTATCGCGATGTGCGCAAGTTCGGAACGATGCATGTGTATGCCAAGGAGGAGGGAGACCGCCAGCCGCCGCTTGATCAATTGGGGCCGGAGCCGCTTTCCCCGGCGTTTTCTCCAGCCGTATTGGCGGAGCGGGCCGCGAAAACGAAACGGACTGTGAAAGCGTTGCTGCTTGACCAAACCGTCGTCGCTGGATTTGGCAACATTTACGTCGATGAATCACTGTTTCGCGCTGGCATTCTTCCCGAGCGGCAGGCCGCTTCACTGACAGACGAAGAAATCAAGCGGCTGCATGAACAGATGGTCGCCACCATCGGTGAGGCCATCATGAAGGGGGGAAGCACGGTGCGAACGTACGTCAACACGCAAGGGGAAACGGGTACGTTCCAACATAGCTTGTTCGTATATGGCCGCAAAGGGGAGCCGTGCAAACGGTGCGGAACCCCGATTGAAAAAACGGTCGTCGCCGGCCGCGGCACGCACTATTGCCCGCACTGTCAGCGGTAGGCGACAAACGAAAAAGGAGAGAAATCAAATGGCAGTAACCATCGGGTTGACTGGGGGAATCGCGAGCGGGAAAAGTACGGTCAGTGCCATGATGCGCGAACTCGGCCTTCCGGTCATTGACGCGGATGAGGCGGCGCGAGCTGTCGTTGAACCAGGAGAAGAGGCGTATCGACAAATCGTCGCTACCTTCGGTCCGGACATTTTGCAGATGAACGGCGAGATCGACCGGGCAAAACTCGGAGCGATCGTCTTTAACAACGAACAAGAGCGGAAAAAGCTGAACGCCATCGTCCATCCGGCTGTGCGCCGGAAAATGCTTGCGGAAAAAGAGGAGCTCATTCGTTCCGGAGCAAAAACGGTCGTCTTGGATATTCCTCTCTTATTTGAAAGCGGACTGACCGATTGGGTTGATAAAGTGCTCGTCGTTTACGTTGATGATGACGTTCAGCTTCGTCGCCTCATGGCGCGAAACGGCTTCACCGAGGAGGAAGCGATCGCCCGCATCCGCGCTCAGTGGCCGCTCGAAGAAAAAGTAAAACGTGCTGATGCAGTTATCGACAATAACGGAACGGTGGAACAGACGCGTCGACAGTTATTGTCGATTTTACAACAATGGGACGCCTTGGAAAAATAGGCGTCTTTTTTGTTTGTTTTTTGTCATTTTGCTCTCCACATTCTTGAAAAATATGATATACTATTTATACAGATTGCGATAAATAGTATAACATATATGAGAGGAGAACAAGGTGAATGAAGGCGAAAGTGGCGATTAACGGATTCGGACGAATTGGACGGATGGTTTTCCGGAGAGCCATCAATTCTCCTGATCTCGATATTGTGGCGGTCAATGCCAGCTATCCGCCCGAAACGTTAGCCCATTTAGTGAAATACGACTCGAACCACGGCAAATTTGACGGGGACGTCACCGCCTTAGAAGACGGCCTGCTTGTCAACGGAAAAAAAGTGAAGCTATTGAACTCGCGCGATCCGCAGCAACTGCCGTGGAAAGAGCTTGATATCGATATCGTCATTGAAGCAACTGGAAAATTTAATTCTCGTGAGAAAGCGAGCCTCCACTTAGACGCTGGGGCGAAGCGTGTCATTTTAACCGCTCCGGGCAAAAATGAGGATGTCACAATCGTCGTTGGCGTCAACGAACAGATGCTTGATATCGAACGTCATTTCATCATTTCGAACGCTTCGTGCACGACGAACTGTCTCGCTCCTGTCGTGAAAGTGCTTGATGAGGCGTTCGGAATTGAAAACGGGCTGATGACGACCGTTCACGCCTATACGAACGACCAAAAAAATATTGACAATCCGCATAAAGATTTGCGCCGCGCCCGCTCATGCGCACAATCGATCATTCCGACGACGACTGGGGCGGCGAAAGCGCTTGGCTTAGTGTTACCGCATTTGAAAGGAAAACTTCACGGCATGGCGCTGCGCGTCCCGACGCCAAACGTCTCGCTTGTCGATTTGGTCGTCGATGTCAAACGGGATGTAACGATTGATGAAGTGAACGAGGCGTTGCTTCGCGCGGCTAACGGACCGCTGAAAGGAATTTTAGAATTCACGATGGAACCGCTTGTGTCGATCGACTTCAACACGAATCCGCATTCAGCGATCATTGATGGTTTGTCGACGATGGTGATCGATGGACGGAAAGTGAAAGTGCTCGCTTGGTATGACAACGAATGGGGCTATTCGTGCCGCGTCGTCGACTTAGCGCATCTTGTCGCTGCTAAGATGAACGAACATCTTCACGTCAATGCGTAACCACTTCGCCGGCCATCCGCCGGCGTTATTTTATCACCTTGAGTCAAGGTATCCCCGCTTCTCAGTGTGATGGTACGTAGGAGGGCGTTCGCTGACTGGTTGCTTGAACATTCGCCGCAAGGCTTATCCAATCCGTTTCCAAAAAGCGCCCAAGCCGATGTTGAGCGGCTTGGGCGTTTCTTGTTTTTCTCATGTAAAAAAATTAAAAAAGGCTGTTGCAAAAAACCCCTAAACAAAGTATACTATGTCTCGTGAACTTCTTAACGGCAAAGGTAATGTGACTACTTAAAGGGTTAGGACCTCTTAGGACTAACTTTCCCCCGTGGTAGTTATACATGCCATTTTGCAAACGACAATCTGTTTTTTATTTGAGAAAATTGGTTAAAAGGGGGATTCTTTGCATGGATACGATGGGTCGTCACGTTATCTCGGAACTCTGGGGATGCGACTTTGACAAACTGAATGATATCGATTTTATTGAAAAAACATTTGTTGACGCCGCACTAAAATCGGGGGCGGAAATTCGTGAAGTCGCGTTCCATAAATTCGCTCCACAAGGCGTAAGCGGAGTTGTCATTATTTCGGAATCTCATTTAACAATTCACACGTTCCCTGAACATGGCTATGCGAGTATTGATGTGTATACATGCGGCCATTTAGACCCGACGATTGCCGCTGACTACATCGCAGAACAGCTCGGCGCACAAACGCGAGAAACGATTGAACTTCCGCGCGGCATGCGTCCAATCGAAGTGAAAAAGGCGCACGCGCTGTAATTCCATAACGACGGAACCGAAAGGAGCGTAAGCGGAACGCTCCTTTTTTTATTCTTCGACGGTACAACAGCGGTGAAAATCATGGTATGATGGAAGAAAAAGAACGACTAGGGAGACGTGGCTATGAGCGTGTGGAAGAAGTTGAAGTATGCGTTGACGAACCATTGTGAAACGCGGGAAACCCATGAAGATTCCGAGCTGCGCAGCCATTATTACAAGGCGACCAACCGTGCTGTCATCGAAGCAGTCAAAGAGCTGCTTTCGTCGTTACCTAACGCCGAGCTGCTTTCCGTTTCCGAGGAGCGAGGCGAGCTTTGTGCTCAGACACGGCGGGGCAAAAAGTTGTTTATTGTTGCTACCGTCGTTTCGGTTCGTCCGTTTGAAACAGCGGTCGACTTTTCAGTGACGACGGAGACGAAGGTGTTGCCGTTTGATTTTGGCTCCAGCCGGGCAGTGATCCTCGAATTGTACCGGAAGCTTGATGCCCGTCTGCCGTATATCGGCTCCGGGTTAAACGGCTAACTATGGCTTGTCTGCTTTTCTCCATTCCGGTATGATAGAAAATAAGAAGACAAACGGAGTGAATGTTATGCGGTGTCCGTCATGCCATCATCAAGGCACGCGCGTGCTTGATTCGCGTCCAGCCGAGGAAGGCCGTTCGATCCGTCGTCGGCGGGAGTGTGAACGGTGCCATTATCGGTTTACGACGTTTGAGCGGATCGAGGAGCCGCCGCTCATTGTCGTGAAAAAAGAAGGGACGCGCGAAGAATTCAGCCGGGAAAAAATTTTGCGTGGCTTGATTAAAGCGTGTGAAAAACGGCCGGTGGCGTTGGAAGAACTGGAAAAAGTGACGCAAGAAATCGAACGAGAGTTGCGTAATCAAGGCGTATCGGAAGTGAAAAGCGAAACGATCGGTGAAATGGTCATGGAACGGCTGTCGCGCATCGATGAAGTGGCTTATGTCCGTTTTGCTTCCGTCTATCGCCAGTTTAAAGATATTAATGTATTTATTGAAGAACTAAAAGAGTTGATTAAAAAAGGACAGCGGTAAAAGGGCTTTCGCGTTAGGCAGCAAGCCCTTTTTTCAACGTTTTTTCGGGCAGGAAAGGAGAGAGGCGGGTTGAAACGAATACGACGAAATGGAAGGTTGGGACGATGGAACATCATTGGAAAGAACTGATTGCCGTCGACCGGTACATGGTACAAAGCCGTGGAGTATTGCATGATGTGGATCGAAAAGTGTTGACGATGCTCTATCAGCCGCTCATTGGCTATCGCGCGCTCGCGCTTTATATGACGCTTTGGGGGGAACTTGAGCTGCTCGGCGGCCGGGAAGCGACTCACCATCGGCTGATGGCGCTTATGCAATGCGGGCTGCCGGACATTTATAGTGAACGGCTCAAACTTGAAGGAATCGGACTGTTGAATACATACGTCCGTGTTTGGGAAACGGAAGAGCCGAAACAGTTTCTTTATGAATTGCGTCCGCCGCTGGCGCCCGATCAGTTTTTCCGCGACGAAATGCTCGGTGTCTTTTTGTATCGGCAAGTCGGTCGCCATTTGTTTGCCCAACTGAACGAGTTTTTTGCCCGCCCCTCGATTGACGAGACGAAGTTTACCCGAGTGACACGTTCGTTTTCTGACGTCTTTTCAGCCGTCCAAGCTGAACAAATCGTCGCCGGTTTTAGCGAAGAAGCCGGACATGAACTCGAGCCGCCGGACGGAAAGGTGCATATTGGGCGGGACGGGGCATCGTATACGCTCGATGACGACGTGTTTGATTTTGAACTGTTTTTTGCTGGACTGTCGAAACAATTGGTGCCGCGTCGAGCAGTGACGGCAAAAGTGAAAGAAGCAATTAAAAAGTTGGCATTTTTATACGGCATTCCGCCGCTTGAAATGCAAAAAATCGTTCTTGGTGTCATCGATCCCGCTTACCATATCGATATTGATGCGTTGCGTCAAGCGGCGCGTGAATGGTATGAGCTTGAGCATGGCGGTGCCGCACCACGGCTTGTCGAGCGGGTGCAGCCGCTCGCCCATCGGACGATGGAGAATGTTGAACCACGCACGAAGGAAGAGCAGCTGATGAAGCAGCTCGAAACGATTTCTCCACGTCAGCTGTTGAAAGAAATTTCAGGTGGTGCTGAACCGTCGCTAGGGGATTTGCAGTTGATTGAAGACGTTATGTTTCAGCAGCAGCTTCTTCCTGGTGTTGTCAACGTGTTGATTTATTACGTTATGCTGCGGACGAATATGAAACTATCAAAAAAATATGTCGAAAAAATCGCCAGTCATTGGGCGCGCAAAAAAGTGCGGACGGTCAAAGAGGCCATGGAGTTAGCCAAAGAGGAAGCAAAGACATACCAACAGTGGGCGAATGAAAAAGAAAAAGGGGTACGGCCAGTGCGAAAAGTCGTGCGCACAGAAATTGTTCCTGACTGGCTGAAGATGGATTACAGTCAACCGGACGATGACGATTTTGATGTGGAACAGGCGCGCAAAGAGCTTGAAGAACGGCTGAAAAAATATCGTGATGGATCGTAGGTGTAAAAGCAATGGAACGAGTAAACCACTTGTTGCAGCGGTTGCTTGGCAACCAAGGGTTTAAGCAGCGTTATGAACAAATGAGGACCTATATTTTGACACATCCGGACGTGCAGCCGTTTTTGCGGGCACACGAGCGGCAGTTGTCAAACGACATGGTTGACCGCAGTTTGATGAAGCTGTATGAATTTATTGAGCAAAGCCAGCACTGCCGCCAATGCCCAGGGCTCGAGCAATGCCCGAACATGCTGCCGGGATACCGTCCGAATTTGGTGGTCACCGGTGGACGGATTGACACCGAGTATGACCGCTGCCCGAAAAAGGTGCAGGATGACGAGCGAAGACAGCAAGAATCGCTGATTCAAAGCATGTTCGTACCGCGTGAAATTTTGCACGCCTCGCTGTCTGATATTGATCTTAGCGATAATGGGCGGATTAAAGCGATCAAGTTCGCCGAGAAGTTTGTGACAGAATACCAGCCAGGAAAAAAAATGAAAGGGTTATATTTGCACGGATCGTTTGGTGTCGGCAAAACGTATTTGCTTGGCGCGATCGCCAACGAGCTTGCCAAACGAAACATCCCATCGCTCATTGTCTATGTACCGGAGCTGTTTCGTGAACTGAAACATTCGCTCCAAGATCAGACGATGAACGAAAAGCTGGATTACGTGAAAAAAGTGCCGATTTTGATGCTTGATGATCTTGGTGCTGAGTCGATGTCAAGCTGGGTGCGCGATGACGTGCTCGGTCCGATTTTGCAATACCGGATGTTTGAAAACTTGCCGACCTTTTTTACATCCAACTTTGATATGCAGCAGCTTGCCCATCATTTAACGTATTCGCAGCGCGGCGAGGAAGAGAAAGTGAAGGCGGCGCGCATTATGGAACGGATTCGCTATTTGGCATACCCGATTGAGCTGACCGGGCCAAACCGTCGCGAGCAAAACGGTTAATAGGCGTACTAGGATCCCGCAGCAACGTTCTCTTACGATCGGCTTCCAAAAGTAGGACGCCGATTTTTTTTTGTCTTGCCGCCCTTCAGGTGAAACGCCGTTAAGCTTGGCTCTTTTTTTAGTCTAAACAGCTGGTTGTCCCCATATATATAAACCAAGCATTGATCTCGAATTAAGGGGGGACAGCGGGTGATCGAAATCCATTTTGACGAGGCAAGCGAGGCGGAGAAACTGTTTTGGCTGCTGAACAAACGGAAACAGGATGCCTGTCCGCTGTTTCACGCCGCTTACGATGGACGCAAAACCGTGGCGGTTTACATACATGGCGAGGAGAAGCACGTGCTTGAGGAGCATATCATACCAGCCATGACGGCGTTTGTGAGGAGGGTTGTGGAAGACAGGTTGCTCTTATCGATCATCTCCGACGTCTTTTATTTCCGTGATGTGGAGGAGCAACAGCAAATTTTAGCGCTCGCCCATTCGTTTTTAGAAGGTGAGCGGCGCGACTACCGGAAAGGCGGGGAGTTTGCCGCTTCGCGTGCAGTGCTTCTGCGCAGCGCATTCGCTTCCTTTTTGCGTGACGGATTATCGTTTTCGTTTTCTTCATTCGTTACATTCCGCTTAAAGTCGTATATGGAGCGCCTCCAGCATTACGTCGAGCTGGCGATTGATGAATACAAACTAGAACAGGAATACCAAAACTTTGTGCAAATGCTGCGTGACTGCCTTGCCACCCGGACGCCGCAATGGCCGCGCCTCTACTTAGTACATGACCCGCCACACTTTTTGTTTTATGACAGCAGCCGACGGGAATTGTCGATGGCTGAAGTAAAACAAATGATTGATCGCCATCTCGTCTTCAGCCAGCCGATGTATATCGATTCTTCCGTTCTGGCGCCGCTTATTTCGCTTGCTCCGGCTGAAATCGAGCTGTACACGGATCATCCGGATGATGGCATGGTGCAGACGATGCAAAACGTGTTCCAAGAGCGGCTTCGCCTTCGGCGTCGCGCTGATTTTGCCCATCTGTTTACCGCTAACGCTGGAAATCGAGAAGAATCTTGATTTTTCCTGTTGTTTTCGCTATAATGACGTCATAAAAGTGAACGAAAACAAGCGATGATGAGGACATGGGCGCATTTTTACGGTTTCCAGAGAGGGAAGGCGTTGGCTGGAACCTTCCTAACACGAAAAATGTGCTTACCCCCTCAGAGCTGCGGTAGCGAACGCGACGTCTAGTAGTTGCCGCCGGTCGACGGCCGTTATATGTGTTGAGCCATGGCTTTGTTTTTGCCATGGGAAGAAGGGTGGAACCACGACAAAAACTCGTCCCTTTATGAGGGAGGAGTTTTTTTATTTTGACATTAAGGTAAAGGAGTGAACTTCATGCCAGACGTTATTCGCATTACGTTCCCGGACGGGGCGAAAAAGGAGTTTCCGAGCGGAACGTCAACTGAGGACATCGCTGCCTCGATCAGTCCGGGATTGAAGAAAAAAGCGATTGCCGGGAAACTGAACGGCCGGTTTGTTGATTTACGCACGCCGCTTCAAGAAGACGGCGAGCTTGTCATTATTACCCAGGACATGCCTGAGGCACTTGATATTTTGCGTCATAGCACCGCCCATTTAATGGCGCAAGCGATCAAGCGGCTGTATGACAACGTCAAGCTTGGCGTCGGCCCGGTCATTGAAAACGGCTTCTACTATGATATTGATATGGAACATAAGCTGACGCCGGATGATTTGCCGAAAATTGAGGCGGAAATGCGCAAAATCGTAAAGGAAAATCTTGACGTTGTTCGCAAAGAAGTGAGCCGCGACGAGGCGATTCGCCTGTATGAAAAAATTGGTGATCACTTGAAACTGGAGCTCATCAACGATATTCCGGAAGGCGAGACGATTTCCATTTACGAGCAAGGCGAGTTTTTCGATCTTTGTCGGGGTGTGCACGTGCCGTCGACCGGGAAAATCAAAGAGTTCAAGCTGCTCAGCATCTCGGGGGCCTACTGGCGCGGTGACAGCAACAACAAAATGCTGCAGCGTATTTACGGTACGGCGTTTTTCAAAAAAGAAGATCTGGACCATTATTTGCAGTTGCTCGAAGAGGCGAAAGAGCGCGATCATCGCAAATTGGGCAAAGAGCTTGAGCTATTTACGACATCACAAAAAGTCGGACAAGGACTGCCGCTTTGGTTGCCGAAAGGGGCGACGATCCGTCGCTTGATTGAACGGTACATTGTCGATAAAGAAATCGCCCTTGGTTATGATCATGTATATACGCCGGTGCTCGGTAGTGTGGAGCTGTATAAAACCTCAGGACACTGGGACCATTATAAAGAAAACATGTTCCCACCGATGGAAATGGATAACGAAGAGCTCGTGCTGCGGCCGATGAACTGCCCGCACCATATGATGATTTATAAAAGCAAGCTTCATAGCTACCGTGAGCTGCCGATCCGCATCGCCGAGCTCGGCACGATGCATCGCTACGAAATGTCCGGGGCGCTTACTGGACTGCAGCGTGTCCGCGGCATGACGCTCAACGACGCCCATATTTTCGTGCGCCCGGATCAAATTAAAGACGAGTTTAAGCGCGTCGTTAATTTGATTTTGGAAGTATACAAAGACTTTGGGCTGGACGAATATTCGTTCCGCCTGTCGTACCGCGACCCACAAGATAAAGAAAAATATTACGACGACGACGAGATGTGGGAAAAGGCGCAACGCATGCTGCGCGAGGCGATGGATGAACTTGGCCTCGATTACTACGAAGCGGAAGGGGAAGCAGCGTTTTACGGACCGAAGCTCGATGTGCAAGTGCGCACGGCACTCGGCAAAGATGAGACGCTGTCGACTGTACAGCTTGACTTCCTCTTGCCGGAGCGGTTTGACTTAACATATATCGGCGAAGATGGAAAACCGCACCGCCCGGTCGTCATCCACCGCGGCGTTGTTTCCACGATGGAACGGTTTGTCGCCTTCTTGATCGAAGAATACAAAGGGGCATTTCCAACGTGGCTCGCCCCGGTGCAAGTGGAAGTCATCCCGGTATCGTCGGAAGCCCATCTCGATTATGCGTATGAAGTGAAACAAGCGCTGCAAGTAAACGGCTTCCGCGTCGAAGTCGACGAACGGGATGAAAAAATCGGCTATAAAATCCGCGAAGCGCAAATGCAAAAAATTCCTTATATGCTCGTTGTCGGCGACAAAGAAGCGGCCGAGCGAGCGGTCAACGTCCGCCGCTACGGTGAAAAAGAAAGCGAGACTGTGGCGCTTGACAAGTTTATCGCGATGCTAGAAGAAGATGTGCGGCAAAAACGAGTGAAAAAACGATGAGCCAACAGCGGCCCGTAGGCGGCATGCCCGCCTGCCGGGCTGCTTTTTTCAGGTGAACAGCTGCGCTGCCTCAGAAACGGGAACACGAAGGGCAACAAAACTTTTTGTCACAAATCAAAAGTTTTCTCTTGTCAACGAAACAATGATCCGCTATAATAAAGGACGTTGTGTTTATCAAGAATGGATCCTTGACATGCCATCACCAAGGTGGTATAGTGTATAAAGTGAAATGATTGCTTGTTTGTAACGAAAGCAGAAGCACCCGCTTCTCACCTGACCGACGCTTAAGTGGCTGTTGGCAGGTTGTTACGGTTCGTCAATGGTTTATTCGAACATCGTGCGCGGGTGCCTTGTGCATCCGCGCTTTTTTGTTAGGAGCGGGATTCTGCCGACAAACAAGACAGTCGGAAAAAACCTTGGAGGTG
The DNA here is from genome assembly GCF_037965715.1 of Geobacillus sp. FSL K6-3411. Classification (NCBI taxonomy): domain Bacteria; kingdom Bacillati; phylum Bacillota; class Bacilli; order Caryophanales; family Anoxybacillaceae; genus Geobacillus; species Geobacillus sp. FSL K6-3411. Next base: position 2,777,150 of record NZ_CP150187.1, on the reverse strand, counting down.
GCTCATTATTAGCAAAGATTTTATTATCAACGAACAAATTCGTGCCCGCGAAGTGCGCTTAATCGATCAAAACGGCGATCAGCTCGGCATTAAGTCGAAGCAGGAAGCGCTCGAGATCGCGGCAAGACGCAACTTGGACCTTGTGCTTGTCGCCCCGAACGCCAAACCGCCTGTTTGCCGTATCATGGACTACGGCAAATTCCGCTTTGAGCAGCAAAAGAAAGAAAAAGAAGCGCGCAAAAAGCAAAAGGTGATCAACATTAAAGAGGTGCGCCTCAGCCCGACGATTGAGGAACACGACTTTAATACGAAACTACGCAATGCGCGCAAGTTTTTAGAAAAAGGCGATAAAGTGAAGGCGACGATCCGCTTTAAAGGGCGGGCGATCACCCATAAAGAAATCGGGCAGCGCGTCCTTGACCGCTTCTCGGAAGCATGCGCTGATATCGCGGTCGTCGAAACGGCGCCGAAATTGGAAGGGCGCAACATGTTTTTAGTGCTGGCACCGAAAAATGACAACAAGTAAGGAGGAACTACGATGCCAAAAATGAAAACTCACCGCGGCTCGGCCAAACGGTTCAAAAAAACGGCGAGCGGCAAATTAAAACGCGGTCATGCGTATACGAGCCACTTGTTTGCTAACAAAACGAAAAAGCAAAAACGTCATCTTCGCAAAGCGGCGCTCGTTTCGCCTGGCGATTTCAAACGCATTCGTCAAATGCTTGACAACTTGAAATAATGACCGATCAGTAGGAGGGAAAAATTATGCCACGCGTAAAAGGTGGACCAGTGACGCGCAGACGTCGCAAAAAAGTATTAAAGCTTGCGAAAGGGTATTTCGGCGCGAAACACGCGTTATATAGAGTTGCTAACCAACAAGTTATGAAATCTCTCATGTACGCGTATCGCGACCGTCGTCAACGGAAGCGCGATTTCCGTAAATTATGGATCGCGCGTATCAACGCGGCAGCTCGCCAAAACGGCTTGTCCTACAGCCGCCTCATGCACGGCTTGAAACTGGCCGGTGTAGAAGTAAACCGGAAAATGCTTGCTGACTTGGCGGTAAACGACCAAGCAGCGTTCGCTCAACTCGCTGACTTGGCAAAAGCGAACTTGAATAAGTAATACGAATGGCCATCCTGAACGGGGATGGCCGTTTTTATTTACATAGGAAATGGAGTGAGGGAGGGGCCTTATGATACAATATGCAATAGCCGTCAATCTTCTCGCTTTTTTTGCCATGGGGCTTGATAAATATAAGGCGAGACGCCATCGTTTTCGCATCGCTGAGCGGACGCTTTGGCTGCTGGCGTGGTTGGGTGGAGCTTTCGGAGCTATGGCGGGCATGTATACGTTTCGCCATAAAACGCGCCATCGCGTGTTTCGATACGGCTTGCCGCTGTTGGCAGCGGCGGAGTTCGTTGTTTATTGGCTGTGGATGAGGTAGAAAGGGGAGAAGAGAATGAACTGGCCTTTGCTTTACGACATGCAACGCGAGTTAGACACACGCATTGAAACGCAGCACGGCCTAGAGGCTGAAGATTTGTTTGCGCGCAAGCATCTTGCTTTTCTTGTTGAACTTGGTGAGCTGGCGAACGAGACACGCTGTTTTAAGTTTTGGAGCGTTAAGCCGTCTTCACCGGCAGAGAAAGTGCTTGAAGAGTACGTCGATGGGTTGCACTTCCTTTTGTCGCTCGGACTCGAATGCGGGTTGTTCTATGAAAGTGAAACGTCTCCTTCGGCACAACGGCCGCTAGTTGAACAGTTTCTCGCCGTGTTTCGCGCCGCTGACCGGTTCGGGATGACGAAAGCGAGTGCGGATTATCACGAGCTGTTTACCGAATATTTGTGCCTTGGCGCGGCGCTCGGTTTTTCGCCAGATGAAATCACCGCCGCGTACCGTCGAAAAAATGAAGTGAACCATCAACGGCAAAACGAACGGTATTAAGCTTTTTTGGAGAGCAAATGATTGAATTTTGCCAACCGCCAGCTTTTTCAGGTATAATGAAAAAGTGGACAAAAACGGAAAGGGGTGTCAAGATGGCAAAATTGGACGAAACGTTAACAATGCTGAAAGCGTTGACGGATGCAAAAGGTGTCCCGGGCAATGAACGGGAAGCGCGCGAAGTGATGAAAACATACATAGCCCCATATGCGGACGAAGTAACGACCGACGGTCTCGGCAGCTTGATCGCCAAAAAAGAAGGAAAAGCTGGCGGACCGAAAGTCATGATTGCCGGCCATTTGGACGAAGTCGGCTTTATGGTCACGCAAATCGATGATAAAGGATTCATCCGCTTCCAAACGCTCGGCGGCTGGTGGAGCCAAGTGATGCTCGCCCAACGAGTGACCATCGTAACGAAAAAGGGCGACATCACCGGTGTGATCGGTTCGAAGCCGCCGCACATTTTGCCGCCGGAGGCGCGCAAAAAACCGGTTGATATTAAAGATATGTTCATTGACATCGGTGCGAAGAGCCGTGACGAAGCGATGGAGTGGGGCGTCCGCCCAGGCGATATGATCGTACCGTATTTTGAGTTTACCGTGTTGAACAATGAAAAAATGCTGTTAGCCAAAGCGTGGGACAACCGGATCGGCTGTGCGATCGCCATTGATGTGCTCAAGCAGCTGAAAGGCGTTGACCACCCGAACACGGTGTATGGTGTCGGCACGGTACAGGAAGAAGTCGGTTTGCGCGGGGCGCGCACGGCTGCCCAATTCATTCAACCGGACATCGCTTTTGCCGTTGACGTCGGCGTGGCAGGCGATACGCCAGGTGTCTCGGAAAAAGAAGCGATGGGCAAGCTCGGCGCCGGCCCGCACATTGTCCTATACGATGCAACGATGGTGTCGCATCGCGGTTTGCGCGAATTTGTCATCGAAGTGGCGGAAGAGCTGAACATTCCGTATCACTTTGACGCCATGCCAGGCGGCGGCACGGACGCGGGGGCGATTCATTTAACCGGCAGCGGTGTCCCGTCACTGACGATTGCCATTCCAACCCGCTACATCCATTCGCATGCTTCCATTTTGCATCGCGATGACTATGAAAACACGGTCAAGCTATTAGTTGAAGTCATTAAACGGCTTGATGCTGATAAAGTGAACCAAATTACATTTGAATAACGAGCGTAAGGAGGTTGCCTGAAAAGGCAGCCTCTTTTAACGAAAAGGATTTGCGTATATACAGAAGGAAACAGGTGTCCCGAACGTTTTGGGACACCTTCTTCTTGGTAGAAACAGCGCTACTTATTGTGCTGGTTTGTATGCGGCGCTTGTTATCCAATTTCTTGATTGGTCAACATGTTGTGACCGTTTTTCGCTTTGCCGGCGGATGTATTCCAACCCGCTTTTGCATTGACGGCAGTAAAACGGTCTCACTAGTTGAGCCGTGCCTCAGGGCAGTTATTTTAGTAAGCAGAGGGATATGATTGGCCGAAAGAGAGTTGAACTACTCACCGCTTAACCGCCTTACAGTTTGTTTGAAGTGGGAGATTCCTGCGAACACTGAGGGATCCCTCAGACTAATAGCTATTTTTTCTTTTTGCTTGTTCAAAAAGAAGTTAAGGACGAATCGAGAACAACCAAATGTTTTGTTTGGATAGATTCTAAATGGATATGCTTTGTTTACCAGCAGTGTTTTTCCCCTTCCAATTTGTTATGATTACCTATTATATCAAAATGGAAAAGCCGCCCTAGTCGGGCGGGCTTTTTTCGTTGAGGCGAGGTGTTGGGGGGTGGCGCTGTTTAGAAGGCGTGCGATGAAACAGAGCATGTAGCTTCATAGTAGGCGTTCTCAAGTTGAAATACGTTTCCCTTTTCCCATAGTCATTGTGTTTCATCAGCCTTCTAGGCGGGAAGGGTGGACCGCAGCGCCAGCGACTGCTTACTGTTTGACTGCTTGCTCGAGCGTGGAGAGCATCATGTCTTTTTGCTGCTCATTGGCGTTTGTCCAAATGGCTTCAAAGAGGACGCCAAGGCCGGGCAAATACTTTTCCTCACCACGTTGAATCGCGTCTTCAATCGTATTTTCGAGCTGGTCTTTCGAATTGTTTGCGACATTGTGCATAATCGCATGGCGAAGATTTAAATTCATTGTCATCACCTCGTTTGCCGTTGTTGTACAACGTTATCGTTTGCCAATGGCAGCAGATTTATACATCGGTGGTTCACGTCTATGGTATAATGGGGAGCAAATATCAAAATGAAGAAACTTGACGTATGAGGTGACGACACAATGGAAAAAGCGACATTCGCTGGAGGTTGCTTTTGGTGCATGGTGACGCCGTTTGAAGAGCTGGACGGCATTTACGGCATCGTCTCTGGCTATACGGGTGGGCATGTTGAAAATCCGACGTATGAGCAAGTGAAAACAGGGACGACCGGCCATTATGAAGCGGTGCAAATCACGTTTGACCCGGACGTGTTCCCATATGAGCGGCTTTTAGAGCTGTATTGGTGCCAAATTGACCCGACCGATGACGGCGGTCAGTTTCATGACCGTGGACCGCAATACCGGACGGCGATTTTTTACCATAACGAAACACAGCGCCGGCTCGCTGAGCAGTCAAAGCGGGCGTTAGAAGAAAGTGGGCGTTTCTCAAAGCCGATTGTGACAAAAATTTTGCCAGCTACAACGTTTTACCCGGCGGAAGAGCACCATCAAAACTACCATAAGAAAAATCCGGAGCATTACAAGCAAGATCGTGCCGCTTCCGGGCGCGACGAGTTTATCGCCAAACATTGGGGGGCGAAGCGGTGAAGCGGATCGAATCGCCGAAAAATGCACGTGTAAAGCATTGGAAAAAGTTATTGACGAAAAAAGGACGCGAGGAAACCGGGTGCTTTTTGCTAGAAGGATTTCATCTCGTTGAAGAGGCAGTCAAAAGCCAAGCGCCGCTTGTCGAGTTGATTGTGGATGAACGGACGACGATCCCGCCCGGCTGGGACGTCAGCGATGTTCCGGTAGTGATCGTGACCGAGACGGTGATGAAGGCGATCAGCAGCACGGAAACGCCGCAAGGGATCGCTGCCATCTGTCGTCAGCGGCCGCATGAGCTTACAGGTGTGAAAACGGCGTTGCTCATTGATGCCGTGCAAGACCCAGGCAATCTTGGCACAATGATTCGCACTGCCGACGCAGCCGGCATTGATGCTGTCATTTTAGGAGAAGGATGTGCTGACTTGTACAATCCGAAAGTGATCCGCGCAACCCAAGGGTCGTTGTTTCATCTTCCGGTTGTCAAAGGCGATGTGGCAGAATGGATCACGCGCTTGAAAGAGCAAGGTGTTCCAGTGTACGGCACCGCCTTGGAGAATGCGGTCGACTACCGTGCCATCCCGCAATCATCCTCATTTGCGCTTTTAGTTGGCAATGAAGGAAGCGGCGTCCGGCGCGAGCTGCTCAAGATGACAACGGAAAATGTCTACATTCCGATTTACGGCCAAGCCGAGTCACTCAACGTTGCCGTTGCAGCTGGAATTTTACTTTACTCCTTGCAGACGGCGCAGTAAAAAATTTCTGACTTACCTTGCCTTTGTCTCTTGGTTTGCGTATAATGAATAGCGACATTTCCCATATCGATAACAACGATGACGGAGAAGAGTAGCTTGCTGCTCGCCATCCAGGGAGAAAACGCCATAGACTGGGAGCGTTTTTATGGCCGACGCAAGTGAAGTTCACCTCCCGAGTTGACACCGGGACCATCCTCTCAGGCAGGATGTAAAGGTGATCCGGCTTCGGGCCGTTATAGCAATGAAGGGAACAGTGCGTCTTCGTTTGCGCTGTTAACAAGGGTGGTACCGCGAGCAACAACTCGTCCCTTATGAGGGACGGGTTTTTTTATTTTGTTAGAGGAGGGATTGGCGTGAAAGAACGGTTGCATGAGCTTGAACGAGAAGCGCTTGAAAAAATTGAACAAGCTGGCGATTTAAAAGCGCTCAACGATGTGCGTGTCGCCTATTTAGGCAAAAAAGGGCCGATTACCGAAGTGCTGCGCGGCATGGGAGCATTGCCGCCAGAAGAGCGTCCGAAAATTGGTGCGCTTGCCAATGAGGTAAGAGAGGCGATCCAAAAGGCGCTCGAAGCAAAACAAACGAAACTGGAAGAAGAAGAAGTCGAGCGGAAGTTGGCGGCTGAAGCGATCGATGTGACGCTTCCGGGCCGTCCGGTGAAACTGGGGAATCCTCATCCGCTGACGCGCGTCATCGAGGAAATTGAAGATTTGTTTATCGGCATGGGCTATACGGTCGCCGAAGGTCCGGAAGTCGAGACCGATTATTACAATTTTGAGGCGCTCAATTTGCCGAAAGGACACCCGGCCCGCGATATGCAAGATTCGTTTTATATTACGGAAGAAATTCTGCTTCGCACCCACACGTCGCCGATGCAGGCACGGACGATGGAAAAACATCGCGGGCGCGGTCCGGTAAAAATCATTTGCCCGGGGAAAGTGTATCGCCGCGATACCGATGATGCGACCCATTCACATCAGTTTACGCAAATTGAAGGATTGGTTGTTGACCGCAACATCCGGATGAGCGATTTAAAAGGGACGCTGCGCGAATTTGCCCGCAAGCTGTTCGGTGAAGGGCGCGACATCCGTTTTCGTCCGAGCTTTTTCCCGTTTACCGAGCCTTCAGTCGAGGTCGATGTGTCCTGCTTCCGCTGCGAAGGGCACGGCTGCAGCGTTTGCAAAGGTACGGGCTGGATTGAAATTTTAGGCGCTGGCATGGTGCACCCGAACGTGCTTGAGATGGCCGGCTTTGATTCGAAAACGTATACCGGATTTGCGTTCGGCATGGGGCCGGAGCGGATCGCGATGTTGAAATACGGCATTGATGACATCCGCCATTTCTATCAGAACGATCTTCGTTTCTTGCAACAATTTTTGCGTGTCTAAAAGAAAAAGGAGGAGTTGGGAATGCTCGTTTCTTATCGTTGGCTAGGCGAATACGTCGATTTGACGGGCGTGACGGCGGAACAACTCGCTGATCGCATTACAAAAAGTGGCATTGAAGTCGAGCGGGTTGAAGCGCTTGAGCGGGGAATGAAAGGAGTCGTCATCGGCCATGTGCTCGAATGCGAGCCACACCCAAACGCCGATAAACTGCGGAAATGTCTTGTTGATCTTGGCGAAGGAGAGCCGGTGCAAATCATTTGCGGCGCCCCGAACGTCGCCAAGGGGCAAAAAGTTGCTGTAGCGAAAGTTGGGGCGAGACTGCCGGGCAATTTTAAAATCAAACGGGCGAAGCTGCGCGGCGAAGAGTCGAACGGCATGATTTGCTCGCTCCAAGAACTCGGTGTTGAAACAAAAGTCGTGCCGAAAGAATACGCCGAAGGCATTTTCGTCTTCCCAAGCGACGCGCCGGTCGGCGCTGATGCGCTTGAATGGCTCGGCTTGCACGATGAAGTGCTCGAACTCGCCTTGACGCCGAATCGCGCCGATTGCTTAAGCATGCTTGGCGTTGCCTACGAAGTCGCTGCGATTCTCGGCCGCGATGTGAAGTTGCCGGAAACGGCGGTGAACGAAAATGAAGAAAGCGTCCATGACTACATTTCTGTCCGTGTCGAGGCGCCGGAAGACAATCCGCTGTACGCCGGACGGATCGTGAAAAACGTCCAAATCGGCCCGTCGCCGCTTTGGATGCAAGCGCGCTTGATGGCGGCCGGCATTCGTCCACACAACAATGTTGTCGATATCACCAACTACATTTTGCTTGAGTACGGCCAGCCGCTTCACGCGTTTGACTACGACCGTCTCGGTTCGAAGGAGATCGTCGTTCGTCGTGCCAAGGCGGGAGAAATGATCGTGACGCTTGACGATGTCGAGCGGAAGCTGACTGAAGATCATCTCGTCATCACAAACGGCCGTGAGCCGGTCGCCTTAGCCGGTGTGATGGGCGGAGCGAACTCGGAAGTGCAGGATGACACGAAAACAGTGTTCATCGAAGCCGCGTATTTTACGAGCCCGGTCATCCGCCAGGCGGTGAAAGACCACGGGTTGCGCAGCGAAGCGAGCACCCGGTTTGAAAAAGGGATTGATCCGGCGCGGACGAAAGAAGCGCTCGAGCGCGCTGCTGCTTTGATGGCAGAATACGCCGGCGGCGAGGTCGTCAGCGGTATCGTGGAAGCTAATACATGGAAAGAAGAGCCGGTTGTTGTAACGGTGGCGCTGGAACGCATCAACGGCGTCCTCGGCACAGCGATGACGAAAGAGGAAGTAGCTGGCATTCTTTCAAACTTGCAATTCTCGTTTACGGAAGATAATGGAACGTTTACAATCCATGTTCCATCGCGCCGCCGCGATATTACGATCGAAGAAGATATTATCGAGGAAGTCGCCCGTTTGTATGGCTACGACCATTTGCCAGCGACTTTGCCGGTGGCCGAAGCAAAACCGGGCGAGTTGACACCGTACCAAGCGAAACGCCGCCGTGTCCGCCGCTATTTCGAAGGCGCGGGCTTGTTCCAGGCGATCACGTATTCGCTTACTAGTCCGGACAAAGCGACGCGGTTTGCTTTGGAGACAACCGAACCAGTCCGCTTGGCGTTGCCGATGAGTGAGGAGCGGAGCGTTCTCCGGCAAAGCTTGGTGCCGCATTTGCTCGAAGCGGCGAGCTACAACCGTGCCCGCCAAGTTGAGAACGTCGCGCTATATGAAATCGGCTCTGTCTATTTGTCCAAGGGGGAAAACGTCCAACCGGCGGAAAAAGAACGGCTCGCCGGCGTCATCACCGGTTTATGGCATGCCCACCTTTGGCAAGGAGAGAAAAAAGCAGCTGATTTCTATGTTGCAAAAGGCGTGCTTGACGGCTTGTTCGCCCTGCTTGGGCTGTCTGATCGCATCAGCTACCGTCCGGCGAAGCGTGCTGATTTGCATCCGGGGCGGACGGCGGAGATTGTGCTTGACGGCAAAGAGATCGGCTTTGTCGGCCAGCTCCATCCGGCTGTACAAAAAGAGTACGATTTGAAAGAAACGTATGTCTTTGAACTCGCCTTCGCTGAGCTACTGAATACAGAAGGCGAAACGATCCGTTACGAGTCGATTCCGCGCTTCCCGTCAGTCGTGCGCGACATCGCTTTAGTCGTCGACGACAATGTCGAAGCAGGTGCTCTCAAGCAGGCGATCGCCGAAGCGGGGAACCCGCTATTAAAAGACGTGGCCCTCTTTGACGTCTATAAAGGCGACCGTCTGCCGGCCGGGAAAAAATCGCTCGCCTTCTCGCTCCGCTACTACGATCCGGAACGGACGCTCACTGATGAAGAAGTTACTGCCGTCCATGAACGGGTTTTGGCAGCGGTCGAGGAGCAGTTTGGCGCGGTGTTGCGCGGGTAATGCCGCGGCTGTGTTAGGCAGGGAGCGTAGGCAGCTCCCTGTTTTTCTATTCGCGCCCATCGCGAAAAAAGGGGGAGAACGATGCGAAGCGTTCGAGCTGTGATCATTGCGATGGTTTTACTTGTCGGGTTGCACGGGTGTGACGCAGGTCGATCAGAAGGTGGAAAACAACCGGTTGAGCTCACCGTCTCAGCGGCTGCCAGTTTGCAAGACGCGCTAAAGGAAGTGAAAACCGCCTTCGAGCATGAACATCCGAATATCCGCATTCACTATAATTTTGGGTCATCCGGCGCCTTGCAAAAACAAATCGCTCAAGGAGCGCCGGTCGACTTGTTTTTCTCTGCCGCCGTCCTGCCGTTTGAAGAACTGAAAAAGGAAGGGCTGATCGATTCCACGCATGAAAAAACGGTGGTTGCCAACGAACTCGTGCTCATTGTGCCAAAACAGGAAGAAGGAGCGATTCAGTCGCTCGATGACATCACTCGCGCGAAACGGGTGGCCATTGGCATCCCTGAGTCGGTGCCGGCCGGCATATACGCGAAACAAACACTTGAGCGCGCCGGGCTTTGGGAAAACGTCGAGCCGCGCCTTGTTCTTGCCAAAGACGTTCGCCAAGTATTGACGTATGTCGAAACGGGCAACGTCGACGCCGGCTTTGTATATCGGACGGACGCGCTTGTCTCGGGCAACGTGCACATCGCCGCTGCGGTGCCTGATGAGATGCACGAACCGATCGTCTATCCGCTCGGTGTGGTCAAGACGAGCAAACATCTGCAAGAAGCGCGCCAGTTTTATGCCTATTTGACGAGTGAACAAGCGTTGAAGCAATTTGAACAGTACGGGTTCCGCCGTGCCCACTAGCATCCAAACGCACTTGTCTTCACACGAACAGGCCATCATTGTAAAATAAAAGACATATCAACATACTAGGCGATGGGGTTCGCCATAACCACCGGCTTCCTGCTGATGACTCCTGCTGCGTTTGTGAGTGGCAGGAGTTTGCTTGTTTTGCAGAGGAGGGATGTCTTATGGTGTATGTCGCTGTCGGCATCGCTGGCATGATCGGCGCACTTGTCCGCTATGCGCTCGGATTGGCTGTTCCCGCTGCCGCCGTCGGCGGTTTTCCGCTCGGGACACTGTTAATGAACTGGACAGGCGCATTTTTGCTTAGCTGGCTGACGGTTGTTTTCACCTGTCGCCCCACGTGGCCGACGTGGTGGAAAACGGCGATGACGACCGGTTTTGTCGGCTCGTATACAACGTTTTCTACGCTTAGCGTTGAGTGTGTCGAATTGATGGAGCAAGGGGCATGGGGAGCGGCGGCTGTTTATATTGCGGCTAGTTTGTTTGGCGGTCTGTTCGCCTCATGGGCTGGGTACGCTGCAGCCCAACGGAGTGATGGGGGACGAAAGGAAGGAGTGGAATCATGATAGCGCCATGGTTGGTGATGCTTGGCGGCTTTTTCGGTGCTGTGGCTCGCTATGCCGTCAGTCGGTGGTTCGCTCGCTGCATGCCACATGTTCCGTTCGGGACGCTCTTTGTCAATTTGCTTGGCTCGTTTTTGCTGGGTTGGCTTGCAGGAAGCGGTGCCGCCAATGCAGAAAAACTGCTCATCGGCACGGGGTTTATGGGAGCGTTCACGACTTTTTCCACCTTAAAGTGGGAGAGTGTGCAAATGATGCAGCAAAAACAATGGGGAAAATCGCTGGCTTATTTGGCTGTCACCTACTCATTTGGAATATGGTTGGCATGGCTAGGCTATCAATTTGGACGTTCATAATGACATGACATCCGATCGAAGACTGGAGAAATCGACAAAAACTCTCTCCCCGTCAACGACACATTGGCGGGGAAGAGAGAGCGGATGAAGGGGAACGATGGAAATAACGCATCGGTTATCTTTCTCTTTTTCCAAACAATAACGTCTCAAGAATGTCATGAATGTGCGTATTTTCATACACGCCAGCAAACCGTTTCGCTCCCGGACCCATGGCGGTCAGTGGCACACCGGCAGCAGTGTGGCCTGTTGTCGTCCAGTTTAAGGTGAATGTTTGTTTAGAATGGGCGACGACAAACGGGCCGTTTTCGTCAGAGAGCGTGTTACTGTCTTCTGATTCATCTGCGTCGCCCGGCGTTTCAATCGTCAGGCCGCCGGATTCGTGGTCGGCGAGCACAAGAACGAGTGTGTCTGGATGGTGCTTGGCGTACCGTTTCGCCACGGCGACTGCTTGATCAAACTGTTGCCCCGCTTTGATCATGAGCGAACCGTTATTGTCATGGCTCATTTCATCAATCGCTTCCTCTTCGACGACAAGGAAAAAGCCTTTTTTGTTTTTCGACAACACATCAATCGCTTTTTTTGTCATATCAGGCAGCGATACGACGGGGTTGTACTTACCTTCTCCTTCGGAACGTTTTTGGAACATTTCTTCATTGGCGAATAATCCAAGCAGTTTGCGCCCCTTTGCCCGTTTCAGCTCATCGGCGGTGCGGACATAGGTGTAACCGAGCTTCTTGGCGCGTTCAACTAAGTTTCCTTGCGTGCCTTTGCTTCCTTCTTCTGCATCTTCAGCCGTATCTGGGTAATAGCCAGGATGTCCAGCTGGATACCAGTAGTCTTCCCCGCCGCCCAAAATGACGTCAACTTTGGTTTTTTCGATGTATTGCTTGGCGATGTCGCTTTGTGCGGAGCGATTGGCGGTGTGAGCAGCGAATGCCGCTGGGGTAGCATCGGTTACTTGGGCAGTCGTGACAAGCCCGGTCGCTTTCCCGGCTTTTTTCGCTTGTTCCAAAATCGTTTTCACCGGTTTTCCTTGTAAGTCAACGGAGATGGCGCCGTTATACGTTTTCACACCTGTCGCTATCGCGCTGGCAGCCGCAGCGGAGTCGGTGATGAATGATTTGGGGTCGGCGGAGTTTGTATGAATGAGCCCGCTGTATGGCATGCTGTCCATTTCTAGTTCCCCGTCTATCCCTTTCGTCGCTAGGCGAATGGCATTGCGCTGGGCTATTCCCATACCGTCGCCGACGAGCATGATGACATTTTTCACGACAGGTGGCTTTGCGGGCTTGGACGGTGCAGCCGATACTGCTTGTCCGCCATGGTTGAGCGTGAGTCCGACACTTAGCGTAGCGATAAGTAGAGCAGCGCAGCGTTTCGATTTGAACATCGTTCTCCTCTCCTTTTTTCAAATTCATTTTGTCATGTTTATCGTACAAGCTCGAGATGAAGAGAATGTGAATTCTATGTAATCGTTTTGCAAATAAACCAGTATTTTCTTTTTCCTATCTGCTCATTGAGCAGTGTGTTTTCGGGAAGAGGACGAAAACGGATGAAGATGACCGCGGCTCCATTTGCAACCGTTCTTAATTTCAAGGCATGAAAACAGTCTATCAACCAGTAAGGTTTTGCCTGTCTTCCTCATTGACTTTTTCTTTTTCGCTTGATAAATTGATTAATAGTTCAATAGTTGAACTAAATGGACAATGAATGCCGTGTGAGGAGTATAGCGGACTAATAGTTCAATTCGTGAACCAATGGAGGTGAAATCGTGAAGAAGCGGAACGTGGATGATTGGATCGACCGCTATTTGTCTGTGTCATTTCTCGTGATAAAACGTGGAGCGGCGCTCGTGAAAGTCGGGCTTGACGAGGAAATGACGCATGACCAATATTATTTGCTTCGCTACATTCGCCGGCGGGGGACGTGCACATCGACGGAGCTCTCGACGGTGTTTGGTGTCAATAAAAGCGCGGTGACAGCGATGACGAACCGTCTCGTCGACAAAGGCTGGCTGCGCCGCGACCGTGATCAGAACGACCGGCGCGTTGTGGCCTTATCGTTGACGCCACAAGGAGAGGAATGGGTGGCCGAGACGGATCGCAACGTCTACCGACTTGTGGAAGAGGTGATCGCTCGTTTTCCAGAAGAAGAAATTGAAGCGTTCATCCGTACGTATGAGAAATTGGCCCGCGTATTGCAGGAGGTGGAAGAGGCGAAATGAGAGCGATCATCAGAGGAAGATGGTTGGTGCTTTTGACGTGGATTGCCGTGGCGGCGGTACTCGTGATGACCGCGCCGAACATGGGCGAGCTCGTCCGTGAAAAAGGGCAGCTGAGCGTGCCGGACGGCTATTCGTCGTCGGTGGCAGCAGAATTGATCAAAGAAGCAAATAAGCAAGAAAACAAAGAAAATGAGCTCTCTACCGTGCTCGTCTTTTATCAGAAAGACGGATTGACGGCGGAAGACAAAAAAGAAATTGAGCGAGCAGTGAACGCGCTCGAAAAGAAGAAAAGCGACCTTCATATCACGAATATCATTTCCCCGTTTGCCAACCCGGAGTTAGAAAAAGAGTTGATCTCTAAAGACAAAACGACGATGCTCGTTTCGGTCAGTATCGATCCGGACGGGCGGACGGCGAAACAGTTGACCGATGCGTTATATGAAGCGTTGGATGGCGTCAAGGTTGAGCATTATTTCACCGGCGGGTGGATGATCGATGAAGATGTGGTGACAAGCTCGCTTGAAGGCGTGAAGAAAACGGAAGGGATTACGATCGTCTTCATTTTAATTGTTCTGCTCGCCGTGTTCCGTTCACCAGTAGCGCCGCTGATTCCATTGGTGGCGGTCGGGGCGACATACGCCGTTTCACAGTCGGTCGTCGCCTTTTTGGTTGACAAAGTCGATTTTCCGCTATCGACGTTTACGCAAATCTTTTTAGTCGCCGTTTTGTTTGGGATTGGAACCGACTATTGCATTTTGCTGCTGAGCCGGTTTAAAGAAGAGTTAGCGAAACTCGGCGATCGGACGGAAGCGATTGTTGTGACGTACCGAACAGCCGGGAAAACGGTGTTGGCGAGCGGATTGGCGGTGATGATCGGTTTTGCGTCAATCGGCTTGTCAACGTTTAAGTTATACCAATCGGCAGCAGCTGTCGCCGTTGGAGTAGCGGTGTTGCTTGTGGCGCTCGTGACGCTCGTGCCGTTTTTTATGGCCGTGCTTGGCGAAAAATTGTTTTGGCCGGTTCGAGGAAAGCTTGAGCACGGGCAAAGCCGGCTTTGGCTGGCGGCTGGCCGATTTGCGTTCGCCCGCCCGCTGTTGGCGCTCATTATCGTCGCAGCGGTGACCGTGCCGGTGCTGGCGACGTACGAAGGCAAGCTGTCGTTTGATTCAATGGAAGAAATTGGCGATCATTATCGCTCGGTAAAAGCGTTTCGTATCATCGCTGACCACTTCAATCCAGGAGACGCAATGCCGACGCAAATCGTGCTAAAAGGCAAGCAAACACTCGATTCTAAAGAAGGGTTGGCGTTAATCGAAACGATCAGCCGCGAAGTTGAGAAAGTCAACGGTGTGGCAAGCGTCCGCTCGGCAACACGCCCGACTGGAGAGCCGATTGAACAGTTGCTTGTCACCGAACAGGCCAAACAGCTGAAAGACGGTCTTGGCGCCGGCAAAGACGGTATCGAAAAAATCGGCGCTGGGCTCGAAACAGCGAGCAATAAGCTCTCCGCTTCCGCGCCGCAGCTTAAGCAGGCTTCATCCGGCATTGGCGAACTTGTCGAGGGAACGGAGCAGTTAAAAAACGGCATCGTTGAGCTGCAAAACGGCCTTACCCAAATCGAACAAGGTGTGCGCCAAGGAGCGATGGGGGCCGGCGAGCTGAAAAAAGGGGTGTCTACGCTCCGCGACAATGCGAAAAAGCTGCAAGCCGGCGCAAATCAGCTGCTTAGCGGTTACAAACAGGCCGAACAAGGTCTGTCGACGATCAGCAGCCAATACCAGCAAGTTGAAACGGGATTAAAGGCGGTCGCCGATCAGCTCGCAGCCGTACAAATGATGCTCGAGCAAGTCGAGCAGTCGCATGCAGAGCTCCGTCAAGACGAGACATATCAACGGGCGAAAATGACAGTCGCTGCTTTATCTGATCAAGTGAAGCAAATGGCGGCCGGCCTCACGCAGTTGAATGGGGCACTTGATCAAGCGCGCGCTGGATTGGTGAAAGCGAATGAGTCGTTTGCCCAACTCAACAACGGTCAGGCAGCCGTCAACGGCGGTTTAGACAACGTGATCGCCGGGCTTGGTGAACTTGAGGATGGTTTAAAGAAAGCAGCCGACGGCCAAAAACAAGCGGTTGATAAACTGCCGCAATTCTCAGCCGGTCTTGAGCAAGTCAACGGCGGCCAGCGACAATTGCTCGAACATTTCTCCGCACTTGGCGGCCAGCTCGGCCAGCTTGTCAACGGCTTGGACCAAAGCGCGTCCGGTTTGCGCCAAGTGGCCGACGGTCTTGGAACGGCGGAAACGTATTTGGCTGATTTGTCATCAGCGCCGGTGAAGGAAATGGCCGGTTGGCACATGCCGAAAGAAGCGCTCGAAAGCAAAGACTTTGCGCAGGCGAAAGACGCGTACATGTCAAAAGATGGACGCATCGTCACATTTGACGTCATTTTAGACGAAAATCCGTATTCCATCTCCGCGCTTGGCCGCATTGATGATATTCGCGCCGCCGCTGAACGGGCGGTGAAAGGAACGAAATGGGAAGGCGTGACGATTGCGATTGGTGGCGTCACGAGCACGTATGCCGATTTGCAGGCGATTTCGAACGCCGACTATCAGCGTACCGCGGTGCTGATGATCATTGGTATCGCTATTGTGTTGGCGGTGCTGCTCCGTTCGCTCATCATGCCGCTTTATTTGATGCTGTCGCTCGTGTTGACCTATTTCACGTCCATGGCCGTCACGGAACTTATTTTCGTCAACGGCCTCGGCTATGCCGGCTTGAACTGGGCGGTGTCGTTTTTCGCTTTCGTCCTGCTTATGGCGCTCGGCATCGACTACAGCATTTTCCTCATGGACCGGTTCAATGAATATCGTGACCGTCCAGTGAGAGAAGCGATGCTTTCGGCGATGGGGCATATGGGTACGGTCATCATCTCAGCGGCTGTCATTTTAGGTGGAACATTTGCCGCTATGTACCCGTCCGGCGTTTTGTCGCTTTTGCAAATCGCAACCATTGTCTTAACCGGGCTGCTGCTTTATGCGCTCGTTGTGCTGCCGTTGTTTGTCCCAGTCATGGTTCGCACGTTCGGACGCGCGAATTGGTGGCCATTCCGGCAGCCTGCGGGTGGAGCAGATGGACTTGAACAAGAGAGAATGAGTTAAGCTAGCTTGCGTCGCCCTCATGTTGCTTGAGGGCGGCGTTCCTTTTTAGAGTCAGGAAATAAAAACAAGTCGGCACATTCAACCAACATCAATGTGCTGAATGACTGCCTCTAGTTGGCGGATATACATACTCTTTTGGATTGACATAAGGGAAGAGATAGAGGATATATGTTTGGTAATATATTGAATATGATTGTTGCTTTCGCTACTATCTACATAAATGCACCTTGAAAAGTTCACTTTTCGGTTGCGCCGTCCCATCTTCCATACTATTTTTTCCGGACATTCATGAATGTGCCATAACCTATTAGTGGAGACGGATCTTTTTGATTTTATGCTCCATGATCTTGGTGATGTTTGAGACGTTTCGTGTGCGGTTCTATCCATTTTCCTCATAGCTGATAAACAGAAAGGGATAGTGTTGACTTGGGGAGGGAGAGAAAAAATGAGTTTTTTCAAAGCTACAAACAGAATGAAGGTTGTTTCGCTTGCTATTTCTATCATTGGGTTGTGGTTCATTCTAAACAGCCCTGAATGAGGGAGTGATTCCGTCTCATCATAGGTTCGGTCTGCAGGCGGTTCTGTAGGTTCGTAAGAGTATTGGCAGATGTTAAAAGAATATATCAATGCTTATAAAACAGTAGGAGCTATTTTCTTGTTTACGGGCTTGTTTTCTTTTCTTAACAACCATCGTCATCAGTAAACGTTATTTTCATCGATTTGTTTCTTCATGAGAACAGAAACGCTAATTTGACCATTCATTTCATGGAAAGAGAAAGGAATGTCTCTTACACAGAAGCCCCCACCTTGACATGTAGCGAGACGAGTGGGGGCATAAGATGATGGTTTCGCTTTTGCCCTTGGCAATCGGAGGAAGGGAAGGGGCGAACCATTACGAGTGTTTGGCGATGTCGAGCGCTTTTTTTGTATTCGCGAAATGAAGCTTGGCACACGTCTCAAGCGCCCCAACCCCTTGTTGGCGGATAAGCTGGGCGGCGGCTTCATCGACAATAGCGCCCGCGCCTTTCGGGAGCGGAAGGCCGACGGTGCGGGATAGTTTGTCCATCTCCGCTAAAAACATATAGCGGGCGATGATCGAGGCGGCGGCGACGGCGACGTGCACCCCTTCTGCTTTTGGCAGGCAGTGCACCCGCTCGCGGACGATGCGCGTTTCATCTTCGAGGTAGCGGAAATATGAATTGCGTTCCAAAAACTGATCGATGATGATCGCTTCTGGTTCGATGGGCGCGATGTCGTCAATGAGTTTCGCGAGCGTCCGGTTATGGAGCAACGCTTTCATTTTCGTCTGCGGCATGCCGCTTTGCTGCCAGCGGTTGTATTCGGCGTTGGTGAGCACGGTGACGGCGTAAGGCACGGTTTCCATGATGGTCGGTGCGATTCGCGTGATCGTTTCGTCATTCAATTGCTTTGAATCTTTGACGCCAAGCGCCGCGATTCGATCGAGATGACCCCGGTCAACGTAAGCGGCGGCAACGACGATTGGGCCGAAATAGTCGCCGGTTCCGACTTCATCGGAGCCGATGGCGGAAAGACTCCCGAGTTCTTGTTCCGACAGGGCGGTTGTTTTTGCTCGGTTCTGATCCTTTTGTTTGTTTTCAGGCGCTGTGTGATTCTCCATCCATTTTGCCGCCTCTTGTTCTGCCGCTTTCCCTTGAAACAGCACTTTGCCTGAGCGGTAGGCAGTGATCGTGACATCCGGGCGCTTTGCAGCAAACAGCGCCCCGGCCGGAAGCCGGTCGGATAAGGCGTCTTTATAGTAGGCGCGCAACGTAGCAAGCAATTTTTGGTCGGCGTGAATCACATAGTTTGACAACGTTTGATCGCTCCTTTATTGTCTCTTTGGGCCGCATCTTTCCATTATACCAGCATTCATGATATGATAAACAGTAGGATTTTGCGAAATGGGGGAAGCAGGTTGACAGACGAGCCAAAAACGCGGGTAAGCGTCCGCATCTACGGTCAAGATTACACGATCGTCGGCACGGAAAGCCCGGCTCATATCCGGCTCGTGGCGGCGTTCGTTGATGATAAAATGCACGAGTTCAGCGAAAGGAACCCGGTGCTTGATGTGCCGAAGTTGGCTGTGTTGACGGCAGTCAATATCGCCAATGAATACTTAAAGCTGAAGGAAGAATACGATCGGCTTGCAGCCAAGTTGAGACGGGAAAAGGGTGGGGAAGACGATGATTGATGTCGTGCTTTTATTTGTCCTGCTGTTAGGCGCGATGATCGGACTAAAGCGCGGTTTTATTCTTCAATTTATCCATATGGCAGGGTTTCTCATCGCCTTTTTTGTCGCTTATAAGTATTATGATCGATTTGTGCCGACATTGCGCCTTTGGATTCCGTATCCGACGTTTGGCGATCCGGAGACAGTGAAGTTGTTGTTTCAAAGCACGCATTTAGATGATGCGTATTATCGGGCGATTTCGTTTGCACTCTTATTTTTTGCCGTGAAAATTGTGCTTCAAATCGTCGGTTCGATGCTCGACTTTGTCGCCCAACTGCCGCTGTTGCGCAGCGTCAACCGTGTAGCGGGGGCAGCGCTCGGATTCGCTGAAGTGTATTTGTTTGTGTTTTTGCTTTTGTATGTGAGCGCGCTCGTGCCGATCGATAGCGTGCAAGAGCAGTTGCAGCAGTCGCTCATGGCGACGGTCATCGTGAAACATACACCAATCTTGTCGGAGATGCTTAGCAACTGGTGGATTCATGGCCGCATCTAACGGAGCGCGGCCCGCGGTGTTTCGGAAAAGGGAGGGGACGGCATGAACGTGAACAAAAAAGATGTCATCCGCCTGTTAGAGACGATCGCCTTATATATGGAGATCAAAGGAGAAAATCCGTTTAAAGTGACAGCGTTTCGCAAGGCGGCGGCCGCGCTGGAAACAGATGAACGGAGTTTGTCGGAAATCGAAGAGTTCACTGCCATCCCGGGCATCGGCAAAAGCACGGCGGCGATTATCACCGAGTTTGTCCAAACCGGTTCATCGTCGGTGCTAGAGGAATTAAGGCGCGACATTCCGGAGACATTGCTTGCTTTGCTTAAGCTCCCGGGGCTTGGCGGCAAAAAAATCGCGAAGCTGCATCAGGAGCTTGGCATTGTGGATATGAATGGATTGAAGGAAGCATGTCTTTCCGGAAAGGTGCGGGAGCTTCCTGGATTTGGGGTGAAAACGGAAGAGAAGCTGCTTATGGCTCTCGAAGAGGCGGGAAAACGTCCTGAGCGGCTGCCGCTCGCTCGGGTATTGCCGCTCGCCGAGGACATTGAACGTCAACTGCAAGAGATCGATGGCATCATCCGCTTCGCGCGAGCAGGCAGTTTGCGGCGTTTGAAAGAAACGGTGAAAGATTTGGATTATGTCATCGCTACCGATCGCCCGGCCGAGGTGCGCGAGGCACTCCTTCGTCTTTCGCGCATCCGTGAAGTCATCGCTGCCGGGGAAACGAAAGTGTCGCTTCTTTTCAAGTATGAGGATGAAATCGCCGCCGACTTCCGGCTCGTCAGTGCGGCTGAGTTTGCGACAGCGCTTCATCATTTCACTGGATCGAAAGAACATAATGTCCGCATGCGCCAGCTTGCCAAAGAACGTGGGGAGAAAATTAGCGAATACGGCGTTGAAGACCAAACAACAGGGGATGTAAAAACGTTCTCGGATGAACCGGCGTTTTATGCTTACTTCGGGTTGCCGTACATTCCGCCTGAACTGCGCGAAGACGGCACGGAAGTTGAGCGATATTCTTCGGATTATCCGCTTGTCCATCTTGACGATATCCGAGGCGATTTGCATATGCACTCGGCATGGAGCGACGGGGCGTGTTCGCTCGAGGAGCTCGCTGAGGCGTGCCGTCGCCGCGGCTACCAGTATATGGCCATTACGGATCATTCTCAATATTTGAAAGTCGCCAACGGCTTGACGCCAGATCGATTGCGGCGTCAACGCGAGGAGATTGAGCGGTTGAATGCACGCTATTCTGATTTTACGATCTTAGCTGGCATCGAGATGGATATTTTGCCTGACGGGACGCTCGATTACGATGATGACGTGCTCAAGGAGCTTGATTTTGTCATTGCCGCCATTCATTCTGCGTTCAAACAGCCGCGCGAGGTAATTATGAAGCGGCTCGAAGCGGCGCTTCGCCACCCGTATGTGGATGTCATCGCCCATCCGACCGGCCGGCTCATCGGCCAGCGTGACGGCTATGACGTCGACGTTGAACGATTAATCGAGTTGGCGGTCGAGACGAACACGGTGCTCGAGCTCAACGCGAATCCGAACCGCCTCGATTTGTCGGCTGTTTACGTGAAAAAAGCGCAAGAAGCAGGTGCTTATATTGCCATTCATACGGACGCCCACCATTTGGACATGCTTGATGATATGGTCATTGGTGTGACGACGGCAAGGAAAGGATGGATCAAAAAAGAGACGGTGATCAATACATGGCCGCTTGAGAAGTTACAACAGTTTTTGCGCGACAAACGAAAGCAAACATGATGAGGCATGGGGGTTTGAATACGTGCAGCAAAAAATGCTTCGTATCCTAGAGTTCGATAAAGTGAAAGAACAGTTGGCCGAGCATGCGTCATCCGCGCTCGGTTTAGAGAAAATCGCCGCTCTCGTTCCATCGTCTGATTTGGATGAAGTGGCGGTTTGGCTTGAGGAAACAGATGAGGCGGCTGCGGTGTTGCGGCTGCGCGGCTACGTTCCGCTGGACGGGGTGGTCGACATCCGTTCGCATTTGAAACGGGCGGCCATCGGCGGTGTGCTCAGTCCGATTGAGCTGTTGGAAGTCGCGGCGACGGCTGCCGCAAGCCGCCAAATGAAGCAGTTGATCATGTCGCTTCACGATGAGCACGGCGGGCTCGCGCGGCTGGCCGACTATGCGGATGAGCTTGCCGAGGTGCCGGCGCTTGAAGAGGACATCCGCCGCTCGATCGATGATCACGGCGAGGTGTTGGACACAGCCAGCGACCGTCTTCGTTCGCTGCGCGGGCAAATCCGGGCGGCTGAAGCGCGCATCCGCGAGAAGCTTGAAAGCATTATCCGCTCGCCATCAGCGCAAAAGCGGCTGTCGGACGCGATCATTACGATCCGCAACGATCGGTATGTCATCCCGGTCAAGCAAGAATACCGCAGCGCTTACGGCGGCATCGTCCATGACCAGTCAGCCTCCGGAGCGACTCTGTTTATCGAGCCGCAGGTGGTCGTTGAGCTGAATAATGCACTGCGCGAGGCGCGGGCGAAAGAAAAGCAAGAAATCGAACGCATTTTGCGCGAACTCTCAGCCAAAGTGGCTGAACACGATGAACCGCTCAAACGAGCTGTGGAGGCGCTTGCCCATTTTGATTTCTTATTTGCCAAGGCGAAATACGCGCGCCGGCAGCAAGCGGCAAAGCCAGCGGTCAACAACCGCGGCTACCTCCGCTTTTTGCAAGCGCGCCATCCGCTTATTGACCAAGATAAAGCGGTGCCGAATGATATTGTGTTGGGCGGCGATTACACGACGATCGTTATTACCGGGCCGAACACCGGTGGGAAAACGGTGACGTTAAAAACAGTCGGCCTGTTGACCATCATGGCGCAAGCCGGGCTGTTTATCCCGGCGGCGGACGGGTCGGAGGCAGCAGTGTTCCGCTCTGTTTTCGCCGATATCGGTGACGAGCAGTCAATCGAACAAAGTTTGAGTACGTTCTCTTCCCATATGGTGAATATTGTTGATATTTTGCGTCATGTTGATGAGGAAAGCCTCGTGCTCTTTGATGAGCTGGGGGCCGGTACCGATCCACAAGAGGGAGCCGCGCTGGCTATCGCTATTTTGGATGAAGTACACGGACGCGGGGCGCGGACGGTAGCGACGACGCATTATCCGGAGTTGAAAGCGTACGGTTACAATCGTCCCGGAGTGGTAAATGCCAGCGTCGAATTTGACACCGAAACGCTTCGTCCGACGTATAAATTGTTGATCGGCATTCCCGGCCGCAGCAACGCCTTTGACATCTCGCGCCGTCTTGGGCTCGATGAGCGGATTATCGAGCGGGCGAAAGTGCAAGTAAGCGCAGAAAGCCATAGCGTGGAAAACATGATCGCTTCACTGGAACGAAGCAAAAAGCAAGCAGAGGAAGATGAGGCAAGGGCGCACTCGGCACGTGAAGAAGCGGAACGATTGCGGGCTGAGTGGGAACAAAAACTTGAAGAGCTGGAAGACAAAAAAGCAGAGCAGCTCGCGGAAGCGGCGCAAAAGGCAACCGACATCATCCGCGCTGCCGAGCGCGAGGCTGAGCGGATTATCAACGAGTTGCGTCGTCTGCAAAAAGAAAAGCAGGCAGAAGTGAAGGAGCATGAGCTCATTGCCGCGAAACAGCGACTTGCTGCCGCTGTGCCCGTAGTTGAAAAACGGAAAAAAACAAAAAAAGCGACTGCACGCCATGCGTTCCAATCGGGTGATGAAGTGAAAGTGACAAGCTTAAACCAAAAGGGGTATTTGCTCGAAAAAGTGTCAGAGGATGAATGGCAAGTGCAGCTTGGCATTTTAAAAATGAAAATTCATGAGCGCGACTTGGAGTATATTGGCAGCGCACCGGCCAAAGAAGTGACGCCGATTGCGACTGTAAAAGGCAAGGACGCCCACGTCAGCCTAGAGCTTGATTTGCGCGGTGAGCGCTACGAAGACGCCCTTGTCCGACTGGAAAAATATATTGATGACGCCGTGCTTGCCGGCTATCCGCGCGTCTCGATCATCCACGGTAAAGGAACAGGCGCGCTTCGCCAAGGAGTCCAGCAGTTTTTAAAACAGCACCGGGCGGTAAAAAGCTTCCGGTTCGGTGCGGCGAATGAGGGCGGTACCGGGGTGACGGTCGTCGAACTGAAATGATAGGGGAGAGAGCGATGATGCCGTTTTGGGAGCACGACATGGTGAGGACGGCAGCCAATTTTAGCGTCGCAGTATTGTGCATCGTCGTGTTTTTAGCCTTGTTTGAGCTAGTGACGAAATATAAAAATTGGGAGGAAATCCGCAACGGCAATGTGGCGGTCGCGATGGCGACAGGCGGAAAGATTTTTGGGATTTCCAACATTTTCCGCTATGCGCTTGACCGCCATGAGTCGCTGTTATCGATGATTGGCTGGGGCTTATATGGATTTTTACTTTTATTGGCGGCGTACTTTATCTATGAGTTTTTGACGCCAAAGTTTGATATTGATGAAGAAATTGCCAATGACAACCGAGCAGTCGGCTTTATTTCGATGGTGATTTCCGTTGGCTTGTCGTTTGTGATCGGTGAAGGCATTCAGTAAAGGGGAACAAAAGCGATGGACGCAGTAGTGAAAGGGCTGTTAATCATAGTCGGTCTGCTGCTGGTCGCCGGCATTGTTTATATGGCGGTTCGCAACCGATCGATGGATGTGCTGGCAAAAATTTTGTTTGCCATCTGTGCGTGTTTTCTTTTGATGGGGTTGATGTATTGGTTTTGGTGACGCCAGACGTAGTTCTGGCGTTCTTTTTTTTTGATGAAAAATTAAAAATAATAAAATAAAATAGGAGTAAGGGGGGATTGTGATGGAAAAACGATGGCTCGCTCATTACCCACCGGAAATCCCACACACCTTGGATTATCCGATGAAAACGCTTCCTGATTATTTGCGAGAGACAGCGGAACAGTTTGGGGACCGAATAGCGATCGATTTTTTAGGGAAGACGGTGACGTTTCGCGAGCTGTATGAGCAGGCAATGACGTTTGCCCACTATTTGCGGGGGCTAGGTGTCAAGGAAGGCGATCGGGTAGCGGTGATGCTGCCGAACTGCCCTCAGGCAGTGATCAGCTATTACGGGACGCTCCTGGCCGGCGGCATCGTCGTGCAGACAAATCCGCTCTACACCGAATATGAACTGGAGTATCAGCTGAATGATAGCGGCGCATCCGTGTTGGTGACGATGGATTTGCTTTATCCGAAAGCGATAGCTATGAAAGGAAAAACGGCGGTCAAACATTGGATTGTGACAAGAATGCAAGATTATTTGCCGACGATCAAAAAATGGTTATATCCGCTCGTTCGGTGGAAGCAAAAGATGCCGTCAGTGCGGGTGGATGAGGGAGAGTCGGTTCACTTGTTCCGTTCCATCGTCAGTCGTCTTGAGACAGCGCCTCTTCAGGTCGCGATTGATCCGATGGAAGATATCGCCTTGCTTCAATATACAGGTGGCACGACAGGTCATCCGAAAGCGGCCATGCTGACGCATCACAATTTGATCGCAAATACATTGATGTGCGCCCATTGGGTGTATAAATGTGAAAAAGGAAAAGAAACAGTGCTTGGTATCTTGCCGTTTTTCCACGTATATGGGATGACGACGGTGATGAATTTGGCTATCATGCAAGCAAGCAAAATGGTGCTGCTGCCTCGATTCGACGTAAAACAAACATTGAAAACGATTGAGCGCACGCGGCCAACGATGTTTCCAGGTGCACCGACGATGTATATTGCGCTGCTGAACGACCCGGATTTATCGAAATATGATTTATCCTCCATTAATGTATGTATTAGCGGTTCTGCGCCGTTGCCTGTCGAAGTGCAGGAGCAGTTTGAGCGGGTGACTGGCGGAAAATTGATTGAAGGATATGGTCTGACAGAAGCATCACCCGTCACTCACAGTAATTTTCTTTGGGATGGCGAGCGGGTCAAAGGAAGCATTGGTGTGCCTTGGCCGGATACCGAAGCGAAAATCGTTTCATTGGAAACCGGTGAGGAGGTAAAGCCGGGGGAGATAGGGGAACTTGTTGTGCGCGGTCCGCAAGTGATGAAAGGCTATTGGAATCGGCCGGAAGAGACCGAGCAAGTGCTGCGTGATGGTTGGCTGTACACTGGCGATATCGGCTACATGGATGAGCGCGGTTATTTTTATATTGTCGACCGGAAAAAAGATGTTATTATCGCCGGTGGCTACAACATTTATCCGCGCGAAGTCGAGGAAGTGCTGTATGAACACCCGAAAGTGCAGGAAGCGGCCGTTATTGGCGTTCCTGATCCATATCGCGGTGAGACGGTAAAAGCGTTCATCGTTTTGAAACCAGGAGAGGAGTGCAGCGAACAAGAGCTAGATGCATTTATGCGCGAGCGCCTAGCCGCGTATAAAGTGCCGCGCCTATATGAGTTCCGAAGCGAGCTGCCGAAAACTGCGGTCGGAAAAATTTTACGGCGCGTTCTGGTGGAGGAAGAAAAAAAGAGCTTGACAAATCGACAGAACAGTCCGTAAAATAGGATTGTGAATGATTATTCATTCAGTTGGTGACAGGTGATGTTGAGAAAAGGAGAATGACGATTGCGTAGGGAGAAACCGAAGTTTAAGCAAATTATTGATGCAGCCGTCGTCGTCATCGCCGAACATGGCTATCATCAGGCGCAAGTGTCGAAAATCGCGAAGCAGGCTGGTGTCGCCGACGGCACGATCTACCTTTATTTCAAAAACAAAGAAGATATTTTAATCTCGCTTTTCCAAGAAAAAATGGGGTCGTTTATCGAGAAAATCGAGCAAGAAATAGAAGGAATTTCGAGTCCGCTAGAGAAATTGTATGTATTGGTGAGAACTCATTTTTCCGCCCTGGCTGATGATCCGCATATGGCGGTCGTGACGCAGCTTGAGCTGCGCCAGTCGAACAAAGAGCTGCGCCAACGCATCAATGAGGTGCTGAAAGGATATTTGCGGCTCATCGACAGCATCATCATCGAGGGAATGGAAAAAGGAGAATTCCGAAATGATCTAGACGTCCGGCTCACCCGGCAAATGATCTTCGGCACGATCGACGAGACGGTGACGACATGGGTCATGAATGAGCAAAAATACGACTTGGCTGCGCTCGCCGAGCCAGTGTACGAATTGCTTGCCAAAGGGTGCGCTGCTGGGCGTTGATGGAAGGCAGAAAGGGGAGAGGCATCATGGAGCATTTTCGCTTGACAAAAGAGGAATTCGTCGCTGTCGTGACGTTTTCGCGGCCGCCGGCGAATGCTCTTTCATCTGCTGTTTTGAAAGAGCTTTCAAATATCTTGGATGAGCTCGAGGCCGACTCGGACGTGCGTGTCGTGCTGTTGCATGGTGAAGGCCGGTTTTTCTCGGCTGGCGCGGATATTAAAGAGTTTACGTCCGTCGCTTCTGCCGAGGAAGCGTCCGCTTTGTCGCGCAACGGCCAGCTGGTTGTAGAGCGGATTGAGCGGTTTTCCAAGCCGGTGATTGCTGCTATTCATGGCGCCGCGTTGGGTGGAGGACTTGAGTTGGCGATGAGCTGCCATATTCGTTTGGTGACAGAAAATGCGAAGCTTGGCCTGCCAGAGCTGCAGCTTGGCATCATTCCAGGGTTTGCCGGCACGCAGCGGCTCGTGCGCTACGTTGGGTTCGGCAAGGCGGCGGAAATGATGTGGACAGGCGAGCCGATCACCGGCTTAGAGGCTGTGCAGTGGGGGCTGGCCAACAAGGCGGTGCCTGAAGAGCGGCTTCTTGATGAAGCGAAACAGTTAGCGCACAAAATCGCTGCAAAAAGCCCGCTTTCCGTTCGCGCCACGATTGAGCTTCTCAATGCGGCGAAAGAAAAATCGTTCGCTGAGGCGGTGCGCGACGAAGCGGAATGGTTTGGCCGTGTGTTTGTTTCCGAGGATGGGAGAGAAGGTGTGCAGGCGTTTTTAGAAAAACGTCCCCCCGTCTTTCAAGGGAAATAATCGCTATAAATGTCGGAATCTTGGCAACTGAAATAATGTTGGATCAAACTGAGGAGGGGAATGACATGAACATTTTTGTTTTGATGAAACGCACGTTCGACACCGAGGAGAAAATTACCATCAATAACGGCAAAATCAATGAGGAAGGTGCTGAATTCATCATCAACCCGTACGATGAATACGCCATTGAAGAGGCGATCCAAGTGCGCGACAAACATGGCGGTGAAGTGACGGTCGTCACCGTCGGCAGCGAGGAAGCGGAAAAAGAGTTGCGCACAGCGCTCGCCATGGGCTGCGACAAAGCGGTGCTCATCAATATTGAGGATGACGTCGAAGAGCAAGATCAATATACAACGGCGAAAGTGCTCGCTGAATATTTGAAAGATAAAAACCCGGATTTGATTTTAGCTGGTAATGTGGCGATTGACGGCGGCTCGGGGCAAGTCGGACCGCGCGTGGCTGAATTGCTTGGCATTCCATACGTGACGACGATTACGAAGCTTGACATTGCCGATGGCGGTAAAGTGACCGTTGTGCGTGACGTCGAGGGGGATGAGGAAGTGATCGAAACGTCGCTGCCGCTCCTTGTTACCGCTCAACAAGGGCTGAATGAGCCGCGCTATCCGTCGTTACCAGGCATTATGAAAGCGAAAAAGAAACCGCTTGACGAGCTCGAGCTCGATGACTTGGATCTTGACGAGGACGATGTCGAGGCGAAAACGAAAACGATCGAAGTGTTCTTGCCGCCGAAGCGGGAAGCGGGCAAAATTTTGCAAGGTGAGATTGCCGATCAAGTCAAAGAGCTTGTCGGGCTGCTCCGTTCCGAAGCGAAAGTCGTTTAAAGCGGCAGACGGTATGGTTGTTAGCGCTCTCTAACGGACGGAAAACATGAACAAAAGGGTAGGGGGACTGAAACATGGCACGCAAAGTATTAACATTAGCAGAAGTTCGCGACGGATCGCTGCGGAACGTTTCGTTTGAAGCGATCGCAGCAGCCAAAACGATCGCTGAAGGCGGGGAAGTCGTAGCGGCACTTGTCGGCGATCAAGTGCAAGCGCATGCAAATGAGCTGATTTTCCGCGGGGCGGATCGCGTCGTTGTCGTTGAGCATCCGAACTTGAAATTTTATACGTCCGACGGCTATTCGCAAGCGTTAAAAGCGGTGATCGATAAAGAACAGCCAGAAGCCATTGTCTTTGGTCATACAGCGCTTGGCAAAGACCTGTCGCCGAAGCTGGCCGTTAAACTTGACGCCGGTCTTGTTTCCGACGTGGTGGCAGTCGAAGAAGTAGGCGGCAACATTGTGTTCACGCGCCCGATCTACTCCGGTAAAGCGTTTGAAAAGAAAATCGTCACCGACGGCATCATGTTTGTGACGGTGCGTCCGAACAACATCGCATCGCTTGAGCGTGACGAATCGCGCTCCGGCAGCGTTGAATCATTGGCGGTCGAAATTAAAGATTTGCGCGCGATCGTCAAAGAAGTCGTCCGCAAAACCGCTGAAGGGGTCGACCTGACGGAAGCGAAAGTGATTGTCGCTGGCGGCCGCGGTGTGAAAAGCGCGGAAGGCTTCAAGCCGCTCCAAGAGCTGGCGGAAGTGTTGGGCGGCGCAGTCGGTGCGTCACGTGGAGCGTGCGATGCCGGCTATTGTGACTACTCGCTGCAAATCGGGCAAACCGGGAAAGTCGTAACACCAGATCTTTACATCGCCTGCGGTATCTCAGGTGCTATTCAGCATTTGGCAGGCATGTCGAACTCAAAAGTGATCGTCGCCATTAACAAAGACCCGGAAGCCAATATCTTTAAAGTCGCTGATTACGGCATTGTCGGCGATTTGTTTGAAGTCGTTCCTCTCCTCACGGAAGAGTTTAAAAAGCTGAAAGTGCATTCGTAATCGATTCAAACGGGTAGCGTGGTATGCGCTGCCCGTTTTTTCTTGGATAAATTGAACCGCGAAGCGAATATTAGAAACGAGGCAAAATATTCGCGTCGTTTTAAATTTCCATGGTATACTGTGCTTACAGCATTCTAGAATATGGGAGGGAATTCGCATGGCCATTATCAATGCGACAGACCAAACGTTCGCCGCGGAAACGAAAGACGGCGTCACTCTTGTCGACTTTTGGGCGCCATGGTGCGGTCCATGCCGTATGATCGCCCCGGTGCTTGAGGAGCTTGATCAAGAAATGGGCGACAAAGTGAAAATTGTCAAAGTCAACGTTGATGAAAACCAAGAAACAGCAGCAAAGTTCGGGGTGATGAGCATTCCGACGCTGCTCGTGTTTAAAAACGGCGAACTCGTTGATAAAGCCGTCGGCTACCAACCGAAAGAAGCACTTGCTCAGCTTGTCGGCAAACATGTGTAGTGATGGCATAGGAAAAATCCAGAGGCCTCTTCCTCTGGATTTTTATTTTTTGCTGAAAAATGGTTGACAGATGGCAGATAATTCTTTATATTTATAACCAACAATTCCTAGTGGTTAAGTTTGTTTTACGCCTGTTATTCATACTTTTTCTATCTATTTAGTTCTAATTAAGAGGGAGATCAAGAATGACGATCACGTACGTGTGTGAAAGCATTGCAAGAAATGAACAAAGGAGGGAAAAGCGATCATGAAAAACAAAGTGTTCTGGAAAACATTGGGTGGAATGTTAGCGGTCGCTTTATGGCTGGCGATGGCATCTGGATGCAATACATAACGAGTCTGCGAACGCCAAATCATCGTCATCCTCTCCGCCATCTAGCAAAGTCATCCGCATCGGCTATCAAAAATACGGGACACTCAACATGTTAAAAGCGCGTGGTGACTTGGAAAAACGGCTGAAAAAATTAGGCTACACCGTACAATGGGCGTTATTTCCGGGAGGTCCTCAACTGTTGGAAGCGATGAATGCCGGAAGCCTCGATTTTGGCCATACCGGTGAAGCGCCGCCAGTATTTGCTCAAGCGGCTGGTACACCGCTCTTGTATGTAGCGACGTCACCTCCCAATCCTGTGTCCGAGGCCATTTTAGTCAAAAAGGACTCGTCCATTCAGACAGTGGCGGATTTGAAAGGGAAAAAGGTGGCGTTAAACAAAGGATCGAATGTCCATTATTTGCTTGTGCAGGTGCTCAAAAAAGCGGGATTGACACTTTCTGACATTCAGCCGGTCTATTTGCCACCAGCCGATGCTCGCGCTGCATTTGAGCAGGGGAGCGTTGATGCGTGGGCCATTTGGGACCCGTTTTACGCCGCCGCTGAAAAGGGAGGAAAGGCTCGAGTGCTCGCTGACGGCCAAGGATTGGTAGCGAACCGTGAATTTTTCTTCGCTTCACGTTCATTCGCCAAACGCGAGCCAGAGTTGATTCAAGTCTTGCTCGAAGAATTGAAAAAAGTAGAGCAGTGGGCAAACAATGATCCGAAAGGTGTGGCTGAATTTTTAGCGCCCGAACTCGGCATTGATGAACAGGCGCTGGAAACGGCCTCGAGACGCCACGTTTATGGGATTGAACCGATCACGAATGAAGTGATTTCCCAACAGCAAATCATCGCCGACGAGTTTCATACACTCGGCCTGTTGCCCAAAAAGCTGATGGTAAAGGACGCAGTTTGGCATGACAGCCGTTGAACGAAAGCATCTTCGTGCGCCTAAAAGGGTTAATGAATGAGCGGGGAATGCAGCTTATCAACATAAAGAAACCGTGACTTTCGCTTTCCTTGAACATCACTTTATGACGGTTTTTCCACCTAAAAGTAGGTGATTTTAGTAGACAATGCTGATCAGCCCTTATTAAAAATGATGACTCATCTTTACACGAGAGCACTTTATTGGGGGAAATGGCTGTTTTTCACTAGCCTTTTAAGGTTTCGTAGGATGGGGGCTGGATGAGAAGAGGAAAGGGAGTGATGGAAGAATGAAAGAGTCCAAGAAGGTGAAATGGATTCATGAAAAGGTGGTACCATGGGGACTGCCGATCGTCTTGCTCGTTGCATGGCAGGGGGCAGTGGAGGCGGGATGGCTATCTTCAAGAGTGCTGCCGGCTCCGACTGACGTGGTGGCGGCTGCTTGGGATCTCTTAGAAAAAGGAGAGTTATGGCAACATTTATCGATCAGTTTTGGGCGTGCATTGATTGGATTTGCTATCGGCGGGTCACTCGGCTTTGTTCTTGGCTTGCTCAACGGGGTCGTTCGGCCGGCCGAACGATTGTTGGATACTTCAATCCAGATGATTCGAAATATTCCGCATTTGGCGATGATTCCGCTCGTCATTTTATGGTTTGGCATTGGGGAAGAAGCGAAAGTGTTTCTCGTTGCCATCGGGGTGCTTTTTCCAATTTATGTCAATACATTACATGGCATTCGCAATGTGGATGCGGGATTGTTGGAAATGGGTCGTGTCTATGGGCTTCGCCCGTGGCAGTTGTTTTGGCGTATTTGGCTGCCGGGCGCGTTATCGTCGATTTTGGTCGGTCTGCGCTATGCGCTGGGCATTATGTGGTTGACGTTAATCGTAGCGGAGACGATCGCTGCTGACCGCGGCATCGGGTATTTGGCCATGAATGCACGTGAATTTATGCAAACGGATGTCGTTGTGTTCAGTATTTTGCTTTACGCGCTGTTTGGCAAGCTCGCAGACAGCATTGCCCGCTTTTTGGAAAAACGCTGGCTTCGCTGGAATGTCAACTATCAAAATCGGTAACTGACACAAACGGAGTGGGAAAGGAGAGCGAGAGATGGAAACAGGACGAGGAGCAGAGCTCGTATTTGTGCAAGTGGCCAAACAGTTTGGCGATCAACAAGTGTTGCGCCGCATTGATTTAACGGTCAAACCGGGGGAGTTTATCGCCATTATTGGTCGCAGCGGCTGCGGAAAAAGCACACTATTGCGCTTGGCTGCCGGATTGGAGACGCCGACTTCCGGCATGATTCAGCTGGATGGACAGTTGCTTCATGGGTTGAATACAGCAGCTCGCGTCATGTTTCAAGATGCTCGTCTGTTGCCATGGCGGCGCGTCATCGACAATGTCGGCCTCGGGTTGAAAGGTGACTGGAAAGAACAAGCGATCACAGTGCTCGAACAAGTCGGTTTGGCAGACCGCGCGAAGGATTGGCCATCGGTGTTATCCGGCGGCCAGCGTCAACGGGTGGCGCTCGCCCGCGCATTGATCAGCCGTCCACAGTTGTTATTGCTTGATGAACCGCTCGGTGCGCTTGACGCGTTGACGAGAATTGAAATGCAGCGGCTGATCGAACGATTATGGAGAGAACAACGCTTTACGGCTTTGTTGGTCACGCATGATGTTGATGAAGCAGTGATGTTGGCGGACCGCGTCGTGCTCATTGAGGACGGGGAATGCGCGCTTGATTTGCCTGTGCGCTTGCCGCGACCGCGTCAGCGCGGCGATGCGGCGTTTGCTGATTTGGTCGATACAATTTTGCGCCGCATTTTAAGCACAGAATCTGATGAGAAAGTCATCGCCGCGTCTTCGATGAGTGAGAAAAGGAGGGCGCTATAGACAGTGAAAAGAAGGCTCCTTTTGTTTTCGGTGTTGAGTGCATTCCTGTTGTTGGTAGCTTGCGGCCAAGAACGTTCTGCTTCCTTGTCTTCTCCTAAACAGTCGGCATCGACGGATTCTTGGCCGAAAGAATTGCACGTCGGCTTTCAAAAATCATCATTTTCTCTCTTTTTGAAAGAGAAGGGGTACTTGGAAAAACAACTGCAAAAGCATGGGGTGCAAGTGAAATGGTTTGAATTCCAATCTGGCCCTCCGTTGCTCGAGGCATTAAATGCTGGGCAAATCGACATCGGCTATGTCGGAGGAGCACCCGCTGTGTTGGCGCAGGCAAATCCAGGTTCAAAATTGGTTTATATTGCATATGAACCAGAAGTGGCGCG
Source organism: Geobacillus sp. FSL K6-3411 (assembly GCF_037965715.1). NCBI lineage: Bacteria > Bacillati > Bacillota > Bacilli > Caryophanales > Anoxybacillaceae > Geobacillus > Geobacillus sp. FSL K6-3411. Next base: position 2,744,044 of record NZ_CP150187.1, on the reverse strand, counting down.
GGCGATTATTGTGCCGAAAACATCACCGATTCGTACAGTGGCGGACTTGAAAGGGAAAAGAGTGGCCTTTGGAAAAGGATCTAGCGCCCATTATACGCTGTTGACTGCATTGGAAACAGCCGGGCTCACGTTGGATGATATTTCCCAGGTATATTTGCAACCGGCTGAGGCGCGTACGGCGTTTGAGCGTGGTGATGTTGATGCTTGGGCCATCTGGGATCCGTTTTTGGCTGATGCGGAAGTGAATGGCGGAGCGCGTGTTTTGATTGATGCAAATGGGTTGCCGAAGCAATACGGATTGATTGTTGGACGGAAAGAGTATGTCAAGCAATATCGGAAAGTGGCGGATGTGGTTATCAAGGAGTTAGGAAAAGTCCATCAAGAGATTCAATCCTCCCCGGATGAAGCGGCCCGTCTACTGGCCAAAGAAACAAAAATCGGTGAAGACATTTGGAAAAAAACATTAAGTCGGAGAGGATACGGGGTGTTTCCGCTGACAAAGGAGGTGATCGATGCCCAACAGCGTATCGCTGATCGATTTTATGAACTCGGGCTTATTCCGAAAACAATCAAGGTGCGGGATGCGGTCATTGCCGAGCAATAAAAAACGATGGGAGGAAAACGGAATGGCAGTGGTAACGATTGTTTCTGGCAGCCCGTCACACACGTCGAAAACGAATCAGGTGGCCGAATGGGTGAAGGGGCAATTGCAACAGCTCGGTCACACGGTGCATTTCATTCGCTTGCGCGATTTGCCTGCTGAGGACTTGCTCTATGCTCGCTCATCGAGTGACCCGATTGCCCAAACGCATCAATGGATCCACCAGTCCAAAGCGGTCATTGTGCTTAGTCCGGTCTATAAAGGAAGTTACACGGGCATTTTAAAAGCGTATTTGGATTTGCTGCCGGAAAAAGCATTTGCCGGGAAGCTCATTGTACCGATTGTGACTGGGGGAACGATTGCGCATCTGTTGGCGATCGAATACGCACTCAAGCCGATTTTCTCGATTTTAGGTGCGCGGGAAATTCTGCATGGGGTCTTTATTTTAGATTGGACGTTGGGGCACGATAGCGAAGGACGCCTTGTTCTTTCTGATGACTTACTATCGCGGATGGAAGAAGTCATTCATTCCGTTTCTTAGATAAACGAAAAAACGGTTATTTAAATAAGGGGGAAACCAATGATGGAGTTGCTGTGGTTCATTCCTTCTCATGGTGATGGGCGATATTTAGGAACGACTAAAGGCGGTCGCTCTCCTGAGTACAGTTATTTCAAACAAGTCGCCCAAGCAGCCGACCGCTTAGGATATACGGGCGTGCTCATTCCAACCGGCAAATCGTGCGAAGATCCTTGGCTGCTCGCTTCGGCATTGGCGGCTGAAACCAACCGTTTGCGCTTTCTTGTCGCTGTCCGTCCCGGATTGATGACGCCGACGTTGGCTGCCCGCATGGCGTCTACATTGGACCGCATTTCGGATGGGCGGCTGCTCATTAACGTTGTGGCGGGGGGAGATCCTGTTGAGCTCGCAGGTGATGGGTTATTTTTATCCCATGATGAGCGGTATGAGGCAACCGATGAATTTTTGACGGTTTGGCGCCGATTGCTTGCAGGAGAAGAAGTGACGTTGAGTGGAAAACATGTGTCGGTCAAGGGAGCCAAACTGCTATTTCCAGCGGTGCAAAAGCCGTATCCGCCCATCTTTTTTGGCGGATCGTCGGATGCCGGCCAACGGGTTGCGGCGCGCCATGCGGATGTGTATTTGACCTGGGGCGAGCCTCCTGAACAGGTGAAAGACAAAATCGAACGGGTAAGGGAGCTTGCTCGTCAAGAAGGCAGAAAAATCGAATTTGGCGTTCGTCTCCATATCATCGTTCGTGAGACGGAAAAAGAAGCATGGGAAGCGGCAGAGCGATTGATTCGATATGTCGATGACCGGACGATTGAAGAGGCGCAACGGGTATTTGCTCGCTACGATTCGGTGGGACAGCAACGGATGCGGCAGCTGCACGGCGGAAAGCGGGATTCGTTGGAGATCAGTCCAAATCTATGGGCTGGGGTAGGATTGGTGCGCGGGGGTGCGGGCACGGCTCTCGTCGGCGATCCGGAAACAGTGGCTGCTCGACTGCGTGAGTACGAGCAGTTGGGAATCCGGTATTTCATTTTATCTGGCTACCCACATTTAGAGGAAGCGTATCGGGTAGCAGAACTGCTCTTCCCGCTGTTGCCGCTGACGTCTCGTCGCACCAGTTCTGCGATCCAAGGTGAAGTGGTAGGGAATGAGTTTTTTCCGACGTTTATTAAAGTGTGAGCATTTTTCAGAATGGAGGGATTCTCAAGTCGAGAATTCCTCCATCTTTTTGTTTTTTACGGATTCTTCGCGACTTTCTCTAGTGGCTTATGGTACGATGCTAATGGATGATAGAAATGAATAACGAGATGAAATCAACGAAAGCGGCGGTGACCGGAGGAACGGAATTTATCGGCAGCCATTTGGCCGCATGTTTGCAAGAATAATGGAAATTGATAGTTTCCATCCATACTATTCTGTTGAAAGGAAAGAGCGGCAGTTTCAAGTGCTTACCAGTGGCTGGGTGCCGCGAGTTCGCTTGGACTTGCTTGATGGGGAACAGACGAAAAGTTTCCCCCGATATCGTCTTTCATTTGGCCGCGCTGCCAGGCGTGCTGTATTGGCTTAAGCATATTGATTATGAGAAACGTCACTGCAGCTGGAGAATCGAGAGTCCGTCATGCACTGCTCATCGAGCTGCGACAGCATTTCCCGGACATGAAAATTGTGCGGATGCTGGAACGAAAAGGCGAAGGGAAAGTGACGTGGGCGAATATTACGAAGGCGAAATGAGCGTTTGGCTACGATTCGAGGGCGCCGTTTGTCGAAGGGTTGGCCCGGACGCGGGCGATGGCGTAGGCGCACGAACATGAGCGATCGGTGTGCCGCTTATGACGTGCATGACACAGCCGTTTGTGGTATGTATATGGGAAGATACGATTATATTCGACGATTTGGCGTGCTGTTTCCGTATAAATATGTATTCCATTTTTTCTTCTATTATTTGTAAGACAAAGAGAACGGTCGCCATGCTACAATTGATATAGCAAACCATGTTGTGGGCAGGTTTCGCGTCCAGAGGGCCGACCTATCCAGCTATGTGCGGAGAGGGAAAACGTATCGTTCAAGTTCGCTCGACGATCCGGTGTATGGGACGATTACGCTGGGCGAATGGGTCGAGGAATAGGATGGAGTGATGACCATGAACGACCGGCTGAAAGAAAAGCTGTCCGTGCTGCCAGAGCAGCCGGGCTGCTATTTAATGAAAGACAAACACGGAACGGTCATTTACGTCGGCAAGGCGAAGTCGCTGAAAGCGCGCGTCCGCTCGTATTTTACCGGGACGCACGAAGGCAAGACGCAGCGACTTGTCGAGGAAATTGCCGATTTTGAATATATTGTTACCTCATCAAATGCCGAGGCGCTCATTTTGGAAATGAACTTGATTAAAAAGCATGACCCGAAATACAACGTCATGCTGAAAGGCGATGAAAGTTATCCATTTATTAAAATTACCGCAGAAAAGCATCCGCGATTGCTTATTACCCGCAAAGTGAAAAAAGACGGCGGCAAATATTTCGGTCCGTACCCGAACGTGCAGGCGGCCCGCGAAACGAAAAAGTTGCTCGACCGTTTATATCCGCTCCGCAAATGCTCGACGCTGCCTTCGCGTGTTTGCTTATATTACCATATGGGACAGTGTCTTGCTCCGTGCGTTTACCCGGTGTCGGATGAGCAAAACAAAGCCATGGTCGAGCAAGTCGTTCGTTTTTTAAACGGTGGCTATCAAGAGGTAAAGCGGGAGCTGACGGAAAAAATGCATCAGGCGGCCGAAGCGCTCGAGTTTGAGCGGGCGAAAGAATACCGTGACCAAATCGCGGCGATTGAGATGACGATGGAAAAACAAAAAATCGTGTTCAACGATTTCATCGATCGCGATGTGTTCGGCTATGCATATGACAAAGGTTGGATGTGCGTACAAGTGTTTTTCCTTCGCCAAGGGAAGCTGATTGAGCGCGATGTGTCCATTTTCCCTCTTTACCAAGACCCGGATGAGGAAATGCTCACATTTTTAGGTCAGTTTTATACGAAGGCACACCATTTAAAGCCAAAAGAAGTTGTCTTGCCGACCGACATCGACGGTGAGCTCGTCCGCGAGCTGCTTGGCGTCCATGTCGTTCAGCCGAAAAAAGGGAAGAAAAAAGAACTGATCGAGCTGGCGAACAAAAATGCTGCCATCGCCTTGAAAGAAAAGTTTTATTTTATTGAACGCGATGAAGAAAGGACGATTAAAGCGATCGAACGGCTCGGGGAGCTGCTCGGCATTCCGACGCCGCGCCGCATTGAGGCGTTTGATAACTCGAACATATACGGAGCCGATCCGGTCTCAGCGCTCGTTGTCTTCCTTGACGGCAAGCCGGCGAAAAAAGAGTACCGGAAATATAAGGTGAAAACGGTCGAGGGGCCGAACGACTATGAGTCGATGCGCGAAGTCGTGCGCCGACGCTATACACGCGTGCTGAAAGAAAGACTGCCGCTTCCTGATTTGATCATTATCGATGGCGGAAAAGGCCATTTGTCCGCAGTGCGCGATGTACTTGAAAACGAACTCGGCCTCGATGTACCGCTCGCCGGGCTGGCGAAAGACGAAAAACATCGCACATCGGAGCTTATTGCTGGTGACCCGCCAGCCGTTGTGCCGCTTGACAGGCAAAGCCAAGAGTTTTATTTGCTGCAACGCATTCAAGATGAAGTGCACCGGTTTGCGGTGACGTTCCACCGTCAGACGCGGCAAAAAACGATGCTCCATTCCATTCTTGATGACATCCCTGGTGTCGGGGCAAAGCGAAAAAAGGCGTTATTAAACTATTTTGGCTCCGTGAAAAAAATGAAAGAGGCGACGGTGGAAGAGCTGCAGCGGGCAAACATCCCGCGGTCGGTGGCGGAGAAAATTTATGAAAAACTGCACGAATAATGGCGCAAAGGGCGTCCCAGAGGGTTGGGACGCCCTTTGTTCACTTGATTCTCCTTGTCGGAGAAGCCTTTTGTGTTTGTTGTCGAAAACGTGAGGCAATCAATCAATCGATTGCTTTCGATCCCATTTTACTAAAATGCGCGCCTTGCCGGCCTGCTTTGATGGCATTTCGACTGCTTCGGTGACGAACCGTTTTTGCTGCTCAATTTGCTGGGCGAGAAATCCGGCTTCCAGCTGAAATGTGCAGTCGTCGTATAAGGAAAGGCGGGCAGAGATAATCGGACCGGACAGCTCGATATGCAGTTCATCTTTCCGCTCTTCGCCAATCGATATCGTTCCCCAGCCGGCCCGTTCAAAAAAAGCGGCGATGTCTTCTAGGGTAGCAAGTGGATAGCGGCGCGCCAGCTGCTTGCCGGCCCAATACAAAAGCCCTGCGCTATCTTTGCCGAACAGCTCGGGAAGAAGTGAATGGCGGAGCAGCTCGGTGCCAAATGCGGAAAGCGCGATGGATTCAAATGCTTGATACTGTTCGTCTAATGATGGCTGTTTCATCATCTTCCCCTCTTTCTATCCATTTCCTCATTATAGCTGAACTGATGGCGGCGTGCACGCCCTTTCTTAAAGAAAGGATAAATATGAGAATGTTTGAACATTTTGTGACGATGTTTTCTTGACGCTTGTACGATGTGGGAGTACAATGAATGTGACAAAGCGAATATGGAAATGGAAGGCGTTTCTGTTTCCATTCTTTAGCGAGGGGGCACGCATTTTATTACTAGTCAAAAGGGGGCTTACATATGGCAGGGAATCGCGAGTTTTATTACCGCCGGCTCCATTCGCTGCTTGGGGTTATTCCCGTTGGCATTTTTTTAGTGCAGCACTTGATCGTCAACCATTTTGCGACGCGTGGGCCGGAAGCGTTTAACCGAGCGGCTGCATTTATGGAGAATTTGCCGTTCCGTATTTTCTTAGAAATTTTTGTTATTCTTCTTCCATTGGTGTTCCACGCTGTATACGGTATTTATATTGCGTTTACAGCCAAATTCAACACCCGTCAGTACGGCTATTTCCGTAACTGGATGTTTATGCTTCAGCGGATCACAGGGATTATTACGTTGATTTTTGTCGTCTGGCATGTGTATGAAACAAGGGTGCAAGCTGCCTTTGGTGCCGAAGTGAACTATGATATGATGGCGAATATCGTCGATAATCCGATCATGCTTTGGTTTTATATTGTCGGAATTTTATCAACCGTGTTTCACTTCGCTAACGGTTTATGGTCGTTCTTTGTCAGCTGGGGGTTAATCGTGTCTCCTCGTTCACAACAAGTGTTTACGTACATTACGATGATTATCTTTTTCGCAATTTCGATTATCGGTATTCGCGCCATTTTAGCATTTGCGTAGGACAATCCTTTCATTCGAGACGTTTTGATGATGAACCGCTGCGTTGGCTGATAACGGATCGCGTTGCAGCCGTTCGTCGAACGACCGCTTGGTCGATGGGGCGAATCGGCGGAGCAAACCGTGGATATTGAAGCAAAAGCAGCAATTTTCTAGGGAGTGAGTAGCCATGAAAAAAGGAAAAATCATCGTTGTTGGCGGCGGATTGGCCGGCTTGATGGCCACGATTAAAATCGCCGAAGCAGGAGTGCCTGTCGAGTTGTTTTCACTCGTTCCAGTAAAGCGTTCTCACTCCGTCTGTGCCCAAGGAGGCATTAACGGAGCGGTCAATACGAAAGGTGAGGGTGACTCGCCGTGGGAACATTTTGACGATACCGTCTACGGCGGCGACTTTTTGGCGAACCAGCCTCCGGTCAAAGCGATGTGTGAGGCGGCGCCGGGCATCATTTACATGCTCGATCGGATGGGTGTCATGTTCAACCGCACGCCGGAAGGATTGCTCGATTTCCGTCGTTTCGGGGGAACGCAGCATCACCGCACTGCTTACGCTGGAGCAACGACTGGTCAGCAAATTTTGTATGCGCTTGATGAGCAAGTGCGTCGCCATGAAGTAGCAGGCCTTGTCACGAAATATGAGCATTGGGAATTTTTGGGTGTTGTTTTAGATGATGAACAAATTTGCCGCGGCATCGTCGCACAAGACTTGCGGTCCATGGAAATTAAAGCGTTTCCGGCTGATGCGGTCATTTTGGCGACCGGTGGTCCGGGGATCATCTTTGGAAAATCGACGAACTCGGTCATCAATACTGGTTCGGCCGCATCGATCGCTTACCAACAAGGTGTCTATTACGCAAACGGTGAGTTTATCCAAATTCATCCGACCGCGATTCCGGGCGATGACAAGCTTCGGTTGATGAGCGAATCGGCGCGCGGAGAGGGCGGACGCGTCTGGACGTACAAAGACGGAAAACCGTGGTACTTCCTCGAAGAAAAGTATCCGGCTTACGGAAACTTAGTGCCACGCGACATCGCCGCTCGGGAAATTTTCCATGTGTGCGTCGACTTGAAGCTTGGCATTAACGGCGAAAACATGGTGTATTTGGATCTTTCCCATAAAGATCCGAAAGAGCTGGATGTTAAGCTTGGCGGTATTATTGAAATTTATGAGAAATTCATGGGCGAAGATCCGCGCAAAGTGCCGATGAAAGTGTTCCCGGCCGTTCACTATTCGATGGGCGGTTTATGGGTCGATTATGATCAAATGACGAACATTAAAGGGTTGTTTGCCGCAGGTGAGTGCGATTATTCTATTCACGGCGCGAACCGCCTTGGTGCGAACTCGCTGCTCTCAGCTATTTATGGCGGAATGGTCGCCGGCCCGAATGCTGTTCGTTACATCCGCGGCCTTGAAAAATCGGCCGATGCGTTGCCGTCGACGCTCTTTGACAGCTATGTCAAACAAGAACAAGAAAAATGGGAAAACATCCTGTCGATGGACGGCACGGAAAACGCTTATGTGCTGCATAAAGAACTCGGCGAATGGATGACAGCGAACGTGACGATCGTCCGCTACAACGACCGGCTGCTGAAGACGGACGAAAAAATTCAAGAGCTGATGGAGCGGTATAAAAACATTAGCGTCACTGACACGGCAAAATGGAGCAACCAAGGGGCAACATTTATCCGTCAGCTGTACAACATGCTGCAACTCGCCCGTGTCATTACACTTGGCGCGTACAATCGCAATGAAAGCCGCGGAGCGCACTACAAACCGGAGTTTCCGGAGCGCAATGACAAAGAGTGGCTGAAAACGACGATGGCTCGCTATACGCCAGACGGTCCGTCGTTCCATTACGAAGACGTCGATGTTTCGTTGATTAAGCCGCGCAAACGCGACTACAGCAAAAAGAAAGAGGAAGTGAAGTAAGATGAGCGAGAACAAAACGGTTCGATTCATCATTACGCGCCAAGATCGTCCGGACTCTGCACCATATGAAGAAGAGTTTGTCATCCCGTACCGTCCGAACATGAACGTCATTTCGGCGCTCATGGAAATTCGCCGCAATCCGGTTAACGCCAAAGGGGAAAAAACAACACCAGTCGTTTGGGAAATGAACTGTTTGGAAGAAGTGTGCGGAGCATGTTCGATGGTGATTAACGGCAAGCCGCGCCAAGCGTGTGCGGCCTTGATCGACCAGCTTGAGCAGCCGATCCGCCTCGAGCCGATGCGCACGTTCCCAGTCATCCGTGACTTGGCGATCGACCGTAGCCGGATGTTTGACGCCTTAAAGAGAGTAAAAGCGTGGATCCCGATCGACGGGACGTATGACTTAGGTCCTGGCCCGCGCATGCCGGAGCGGAAACGGCAGTGGGCATACGAGTTGTCAAAATGCATGACGTGCGGCGTGTGCCTTGAGGCGTGTCCGAATGTCAACAGCAAGTCGAACTTTATCGGCCCGGCGCCGCTGTCGCAAGTGCGGCTGTTCAACGCCCATCCGACCGGAGCGATGCATAAAGCGGAACGGCTGCGGACTATTATGGGCGACGGCGGCTTGGCGAACTGCGGCAACTCACAAAACTGTGTGCAATCATGCCCGAAAGGCATTCCGCTGACAACATCGATCGCCGCTTTAAACCGTGATACGACGATTCAAATGTTCCGCGATTTCTTCGGCAGCGACGAAGTATAATGAGGACGATATCCATCCCCTTCATGGTCAGCCATGAAGGGGATTTCTTGTCCTAGGTGCCGGATGGATACCGCCTGTCGGGCGGATGCAGCCTGCTGATCGTTTGTCCTAGCGCATGGAAAAAGTGAAGAAAAAAGACCCATTTTTCTATTAGATAAGCAAATTTTCGTCACCGCCGCCCTTGCTCTCACATACTATATGGTGAGTAAATACCCATCCGGCAGTTCGGGCCCATTGAGAGCAAGGAGGGTTACAACCGTTGAAGGATAAATCGTTTCAATCGAAGCCGCTGTTGACAAAGAGAGAGAAAGAAGTTTTTGAATTGCTCGTCCAAGATAAGACGACGAAAGAAATCGCTAAAGAGCTGTTTATCAGCGAGAAAACCGTTCGCAACCATATTTCGAATGCGATGCAAAAGCTTGGAGTCAAGGGGCGCTCACAGGCTGTCATCGAATTGCTTCGAATGGGCGAACTTGAACTATAAAACGATGCCGATGTTCCCTTTTCGAATGGCTGTTTGTTATCTCCTTTTGTGGCCGGACGAGGCTTTGTTGCCCGTCCAGCCTTCGTCTGTAGTGGAAGCCGCATTTTTGTATTGATTATGTCCCGGGGTGTTGTAAAATGAAAAATAGAATATCGTATTGGCACAAGCCGGTGATTCATGGCTAGGCCGCGAAAATGATCAAGGGGAGATTGTATGCCGTCTGCGATGAACGAAAAAACGGTTGCCGAATTAGAAAAATTGCTTCGCTATATCGCCGCTAACTTAAAGCAGCGCGGCCGTGAAATTTTAACCAATTATCCGATTACCCCCCCGCAGTTTGTCGCTTTGCAATGGTTACTTGAAGAAGGGGACTTGACGGTCGGCGAATTATCGAACAAAATGTATTTGGCGTGCAGCACGACGACCGATTTGATTGACCGTATGGAACGGAACGGCCTTGTCAGCAGAGTCCGGGATGAACACGACCGCCGTGTCGTCCGCATCCATCTGTTGGAAAAAGGCGAGCGCATCATCGAGGAAGTCATTGAAAAACGCCAACGTGATTTGGCAAGAGTATTGGAGAACTTTTCGGACGAGGAAATCGTCTTTTTGGAACGCTGTTTACGCAAGTTACATCAAGAAATGAACAAAGAATGAGGCGATCACTTGGAAAGAGCAATTGGTGTTATTGATTCAGGAGTTGGCGGCTTAACAGTTGCCAAGGAAATTATTCGTCAGTTACCGAAAGAGCGAATCATTTACCTCGGCGACACCGCCCGTTGCCCATACGGGCCACGTCCGATCGAAGAAATCCGCCAGTTTACGTGGCAAATGATTCATTATTTGCAACAATACCCGCTGAAAATGCTCGTTATCGCTTGCAACACGGCGACAGCTGTCGTGCTTGACGAGGTGCGTGCGAAGCTTGACATCCCTGTTCTTGGTGTCGTTCATCCTGGCGCCCGCGCTGCCCTAAAGGCGACGAAAAACGGGCACATCGGCGTGATCGGCACTGTCGGGACAGTCAGAAGCAAAGCGTATGAAAAAGCACTTCAATCGATCAACCCGCACGTTCATGTCGAAAGTTTGGCCTGTCCGAAGTTCGTTCCGCTTGTCGAAAGCGGCGATTTTGAAGGGGAGAAGGCGTTGGCGATTGTCGCCGAATCGCTTGCTCCGCTGCGTCCGCGACCCATTGATGTGCTCATTTTAGGCTGTACGCATTACCCGTTGCTTGCCCCGCTCATTCGTGAGTATATGGGCAAAAAGGTGAAACTGATTTGCTCCGGGGATGAAACAGCCCGTGAAGTGAGCGCGATTTTGCATCATAGCCACCTTCTTTACACTGGCGGATGTGAACCGGAACATTTGTTTTTCACAACCGGATCAAAAGAATTGTTTGAAAAGATTTCACGAAAATGGTTTGGCAAATCGATCGGCACAGTCGAGGCGATTCGCTTGTGACCAAAAAAATCCTTTAGCGTGTGGACGCTAAAGGATTTTTTTATTCTATTTTGGCAACCAGCTCGTATACATAGTAGTACAAACTACGAGTAGGAGGGAACGTCAATGGGCAAACGGACGGCTCATAGATGGACAGCACCAGTGCTTGCTTCTCTTTTGCTGCTTGGCGGTTGCGGTTTGTTTGGCAATGATGAAGCGGTGAAGGAGATCGATCCGCCGCAAGAAACGAACTACGTTAAAGACGGCCAGGCGCTTCAAGAGGCAACGGGAGACAAGAAAGAAGAGAAAGAGAAAGCAAAGGCTACTGAGACGGTGAAGAGGGAATTATACTTAATTGACAAAAATGGCTTTGTCGTGCCACAAACAGTAGAGTTGCCGAAAACGCAGGCGGTTGCGAAACAAGTGCTCGAATATTTGATTGAGGACGGCCCTGTGTCCGAAATTTTGCCAACAGGCTTCCGCGCCGTCATTCCAGCGGGAACGACTGTGCTTGGAACAAAATTAGAAAAAGATGGGACGCTAATCGCCGATTTTTCGCCGGAATTTAAGCAATACAAACCAGAAGATGAAAAGCGGATTTTGCAAGCCATTACGTGGACATTGACCCAATTTGACAATATTAAGCGTGTCAAAATTCGGATTAACGGCTATGACCAAGAGGTGATGCCGGTCAATAAAACACCGATCCAAGATGGAGTCAGCCGTGCGGACGGCATCAATATCGAGGCGAGTGGTGTACCGGACATTACGAATACACACCCGGTTACGGTTTATTTCGTCGCACAGCAGGGAGATCATACGTATTACGTACCGGTGACAAGACGCGTCCCCAATAAAGAGAAGGACAATATCGCTGCAGCGGTCAATGAGCTCATTCAAGGGCCGGACCACGGCAGCGGGCTTGTTGGCGCCTTCCAGCCGGATGCAAAACTTGTCGATGCCCCGAAATATGAAGACGGCAAAGTGACACTTAACTTTAACGAAGGCATTTATGGCAGTAACAAGAAAAATGTCATTTCTGATGTCGTGTTAAATTCGCTTGTGCTATCGCTCACCGAGCAAAACGGAGTTGACAGCGTGGCAATCACCGTCAACGGCAAAGCCGATCTCGTCACCGAGGATGGGAAACCACTCACAAAGCCGGTTACTCGGCCGCAAAACGTCAATACTGGAGCATTTTAACCAGTTGACGTTGGGCAAGCTGGAAACGAAGAGACTGTTTGTGGTATAACAAAGGGGTGGAAACGTATTCCGCCCCTTTATTTTTTATCAAAGCGGTGGAAGCTTCTGCTAGGGAGTGCGATAAAAGCAGGAACGATGTTTGGGACCACTTGGGATTCGCTTGAAGGAGCAGGCTGACACTTGGCTGTCAAGCGGAAGCCATCCAAGGAGGAAAAAGGAGGACTGTCGATGAGAACGGACGGACGAAATAACCGCGAGCTGCGCCCTGTACATATACAACCGCATTATATCAAGCATGCTGAAGGTTCGGTGCTGATTGAAATCGGCGACACGAGAGTGATTTGCACGGCGACGGTTGAAGACAAAGTACCGCCGTTTATGCGCGGTGGCGGGAAAGGATGGATTACGGCCGAATATGGGATGTTGCCAAGAGCGACAGAACAACGGAATGCGAGGGAAGCAAGCAAAGGGAAAGTGTCGGGACGCACGATGGAAATTCAGCGTCTGATCGGCCGGGCGCTCCGTTCGGTCGTTGAGTTGGAACAGCTCGGCGAGCGGACCGTCTGGATTGACTGTGACGTCATTCAGGCGGACGGTGGAACACGAACGGCGTCGATCACTGGTGCGTATGTGGCGCTCGTGTTGGCGCTCTCCAAACTGGTTGCAGAAGGGAAGCTTGAGTCGCTCCCGGTTCGCGATTTTCTCGCTGCCACGTCAGTCGGCATCGATCCTGAACACGGGGTTATTCTCGATTTAAATTACAGCGAGGACGCACGGGCGAAAGTCGACATGAACGTCGTCATGACCGGAGCCGGCCGGTTTGTCGAAATTCAAGGCACCGGGGAAGAAGCGTCTTTTTCGCGCGCTGAGCTGGAGGAATTACTCGAGACGGCCCAACTAGGTATTGAACAGCTCATCACCATTCAGCGCCGTGTATTGGGGGAGCAGGCAGCCCTCATCGGAGAGAAAGTAGAACAGGAGGGGAAATCAGAGTGAAGGAAATTGTCATTGCCACGAAAAACGCAGGCAAGGTGCGCGAGTTTGCCGCCATGTTTGCCAAGCGAGGCATCGAAGTGAAATCGCTGCTCGATTTTCCGGATGTCCCCGATGTCGAAGAAACAGGAAGCACCTTTGTCGAAAATGCTAAATTAAAAGCTGAAGCGGTATGCCAACGTTTGCAGCGGCCAGTCATCGCTGATGATTCCGGACTTGCCGTCGATGCGCTCGGGGGCCGACCGGGTGTTCATTCAGCCCGCTACGCCGGTGAAGACAAAAATGATGCACGCAACATCGCCAAACTGCTTCATGAGCTTGACGGAGTGCCGATGGAGAAACGGACCGCCCGCTTTCATTGTGCGTTGGCTGTCGCCATTCCCGGGCAGTCGACTGCCATCGTCGAGGGAACGTGTGACGGCTATATCGCCGAAGCGCCGCGCGGGGAGGGTGGTTTTGGATACGACCCTGTCTTTTATCTTCCGGAGCGTGGGAAAACGATGGCTGAGCTCACGCCAGAAGAGAAAAATGCCATCAGCCATCGAGCGAAGGCGCTGGAGAAGTTAAATGAGCAATGGGACGAGATCATGGGCGAAAAGGGGCGGACGGAATGAACGTCGTCATTGTCAGTGACAGCCACGGGCTGACTGCCGAACTCGCTCAAATTGTGTCGCGTCATCGCCATGAAGCGGATTTGTTCATTCATTGCGGTGATTCCGAGCTGCCGGCGGAAGCGGATGAGCTTGCTCCGTTTGTAGTCGTGCGCGGCAATTGTGATTGGAAAGCCGCGTTTCCCGATGAGCGGATCGAGGAGGCGGATGGCGTCCGCTTCTTTGTCACCCACGGCCATTTATACGGCGTGAAAACGTCGCTTTTACGTTTATACTACCGGGCGAAAGAAACAGAAGCCAACGTCGTTTGCTTCGGCCACTCCCACCTTGCTGGTGCTGAGCAAATCAATGGGGTGTTGTTCATCAATCCCGGCAGCATCGCCTTGCCGCGGGGAAGAAAAGAAAAAACATATGCGGTGCTGACGATTGACAAAGACCAGGCCTTTGTTCAATTTTATGATGTCACGGGTCATCCAATCCCCGGCTTGGCACAAACGTTTTCCTTCTAGGCGGACAAATGTCCGCTTTTTTTATGCATTCGTGCCCCTTCCTCCTCTCCAACTCCCCCGATTTGTTGCGAGAAGAAAAAATTTTTTTAAAATCAGCAAACCCTTGATTCTATCACATTGTAAGCGTATACAATTATTTTGACCAATCAAAATTTTCAAAAAACATTATTGACGCCAAGAAGGTTTAGGATTATTATAATTTTCAAATAAGAGGAACGACTTAAATTCATCATCAAGCCGTTCAAAGCAACCATTGACTGATCAAGGAAGAGGGGAACCGAAATGGGAGAACAATGGATTTTTTTAAACGGAGAATTTGTAACAAAAGAAAACGCAAAAATATCAGTTTATGATCATGGATTTTTGTATGGGGACGGCGTGTTTGAAGGTATTCGCGTCTATAGCGGCAACGTATTCCGCCTAGAAGAACATATAGATCGTCTGTATAACTCAGCTAAGTCCATTATGCTGAACATTCCATACACGAAAGATGAAATGATCAACCACGTGCTCGAAACCGTCCGTCGCAATGGATATCAAGATGCGTACATCCGCCTTGTCGTTTCGCGCGGGGTTGGCGATTTGGGGCTTGACCCGTATAAATGCAAATCACCGCAAGTCGTGATTATCGTTGAGCCGCTGGCGCTCTTCCCGAAACATTTATATGAAACGGGTATCGAAGTCGTGACAGTGGCAACACGTCGCAACCGCTCTGACGTGTTGAGCCCAAAAGTCAAGTCGCTCAACTATTTGAACAATGTTCTTGTGAAGATCGAGGCGCATTTGGCCAATGTTAGTGAAGCTCTTATTTTAAACGATCAAGGGTATGTAGCGGAAGGTTCCGGGGACAACATCTTCATCGTCAAAAACGGCGTCGTTTACACCCCGCCGGGATATGTCGGAGCGCTTGAAGGCATTACGCGCCAAGCGATTATCGAAATTGCTGAGGAGCTTGGCTATACGGTCAAAGAAGAGCCATTTACCCGCCATGATGTATATGTCGCTGATGAGGTGTTTTTAACCGGGACGGCGGCTGAAGTCATTTCCGTCATTAAAGTGGACGGCCGGACGATCGGCGATGGAACACCTGGTTCGCATACGAAGCGGCTTCTTGAAGAATTCCGGCGCCGCGTGATCGCGGAAGGAGTCAAAGTATATCCGACCAAAGCCAATGTCGGTTGAGAGACAATGACAACTGCATAGGGAAAAAGCGTTGATGAGGACAAGTAATCAGCGGGGCCAACATCCACAGAGAGCCGGGGGAGCTGGGAACCGGTGATGTTGCCGCTTGATGAACTCACCTCTGAGCGCCAGCCTGAACGCCAAACGGCTAGTAGGGTTGGACGGGTGGAGACGCGCGCTTCACTCGTTACGAAAATGAGCGGCTGGCTTTGGCTAGCTGCTCCTGAGGCGGCCGTAATGGCCGTGAAGAAGGGTGGTACCGCGGAAAGGAAACCTTTTCGCCCCTTTGGCTGGGTAAGGCCGGCCATGGAGGGGGAAAAGGTTTTTTATTATGGATGACAAACAACGGGGAGGATCGACGATGGCAAAGATGAAGGTGGAGGAACAAGCGAAGACGAAGGCGAGAATGAGCGGGTCGCTGATGTTGATTGAAGCGCTCAAGGCGGAAAATGTCGAAGTCATTTTCGGCTATCCGGGCGGTGCGGTGTTGCCGCTTTACGACGAGCTGTACAAAGCCGGTGTGTTTCACGTGTTGACGCGCCATGAGCAAGGCGCCATCCATGCGGCGGAAGGGTACGCGCGCATTTCCGGAAAACCTGGGGTTGTCATCGCCACTTCTGGCCCGGGAGCGACAAACATCGTCACAGGGCTGACGGATGCGATGATGGATTCGCTGCCGCTCGTTGTCTTTACCGGGCAAGTGGCGACGAACGTCATCGGTTCGGATGCGTTTCAGGAAGCAGACGTTGTCGGGATTACGATGCCGATCACAAAACATAACTACCAAGTGCGTGACATCAGCGAACTTCCGAAAATCATCAAAGAAGCGTTTCATATTGCGACGACCGGGCGGCCAGGGCCGGTGTTGATTGACATTCCAAAAGATGTGACGATCGCCGAAGGGGAATTTGACTACAACCAAGATGTCCATCTGCCAGGTTATCAACCGACGACGCAGCCAAACCATTGGCAAATCCGCCGGCTCGTCGAGGCGGTCAGCCAGTCGAAGCGGCCGGTCATTTTAGCCGGTGCCGGCGTCTTGCACGCCAACGCAGCCGATGAATTGCAGCAATATGCAGAACAACAAAACATTCCGGTCGCCCATACGCTCCTTGGCCTCGGTGGTTTCCCAGCTGATCATCCGCTTTTCCTTGGCATGGCCGGCATGCACGGCACGTATGCGGCGAATATGGCGCTGTATGAGTGCGACTTGCTTATTAACATCGGCGCCCGCTTCGATGACCGGGTCACCGGCAATTTAAAATATTTTGCACCAAAGGCGACGGTCGCTCATATTGACATCGATCCAGCGGAAATCGGCAAAAACGTACCAACGAAAATCCCGATCGTCAGCGATGCGAAGGCGGCCTTGCAAGAGCTGATTGAACAGCAAGGCAAACCGGCTGACAACGCGGCATGGCTCGCGCAGCTTAATGAATGGAAGCGGCGCTTCCCGCTTCATTACGAGCCGGAAGCCGGGGCGATCAAACCGCAAAAGCTCATTGAGATGATTTATGAGGTAACGGGCGGCGAAGCGATCGTCACGACCGATGTCGGCCAACATCAAATGTGGGCGGCGCAATATTACAAGTTTAATCGGCCGAACCGCTGGGTCACATCCGGGGGACTCGGCACAATGGGCTTCGGGCTTCCAGCGGCCATCGGTGCCCAGCTTGCTGACCGGAGTGCCACGGTCGTTTCGATCGTCGGCGACGGTGGCTTCCAAATGACATGCCAAGAGCTGTCGGTCATTCAAGAGCTGCAGCTGCCGATCAAAGTCGTCATCGTCAACAACCAGGCGCTCGGCATGGTGCGGCAATGGCAGGAACTGTTTTATGACAAACGGTACTCCCATTCACTCATTCCGAACCAGCCGGATTTCGTGAAATTAGCCGAAGCTTACGGCATGCCGGGGCTACGGGCGAAGACGGAAGCGGAAGCCGCCGAAGTATTAAAACAAGCATTTGCCATCGACGGTCCGGTGCTGCTTGACTTCCATGTCTGCGCCGACGAAAACGTCTATCCGATGGTCGCGCCCGGAAAAGGGCTTCATGAAATGGTGGGGGTGAAAGCATGCGAAGAATTATCACAATGACCGTCAACAACCGTCCAGGCGTATTAAATCGCATCACCGGGCTGTTTACGAAGCGGCATTACAACATTGAAAGCATCACCGTCGGCCATACGGAAATCGATGGGGTATCGCGGATGACGTTCGTCGTCAATGTTGATGATGAACGGATCGCTGAGCAAATTATTAAGCAGCTAAACAAGCAAATCGATGTGCTAAAAGTAAGTGACATTACTGACCAAGCCATCGTCGCACGAGAGCTGGCACTCGTAAAAGTAGCGGCCGCCCCGGCGACCCGCCAAGAAATTTATACGCTCATCGAACCGTTCCGTGCCTCGATCGTGGATGTGAGCAAAGACAGCCTCGTCATTCAAGTGACCGGCGAGCCGGAAAAAGTCGAGGCGTTAATCGAACTGCTCCGTCCGTACGGCATCAAAGAAGTCGCACGCACCGGAACGACTGCGTTTACCCGCGGGGCGCAAAAAGCGGGATCCAATCAGAAAACAGCATTCATCATTTAACAATTATTACACTAATAAAAGGAGAGGGTAATCATGGCAAAAGTTTACTATAACGGAGATGCAAACGAACAATACTTGCAAGGAAAAACAGTTGCTATCATCGGCTATGGTTCGCAAGGCCATGCCCATGCGCAAAATTTGCGTGACAGCGGTGTTCACGTCATTATCGGATTGCGGAAAGGCAGATCATGGGAACAAGCGGAACAAGACGGCTTTGATGTATATTCGGTGCGTGAAGCGTCGAAAAAAGCTGATATCGTGATGGTGCTGCTGCCAGATGAAAAGCAGCCTGCTGTTTACAAGGAAGAAATTGAACCAGAACTGAAACCGGGCAACGCGCTTGTCTTCGCCCATGGCTTTAATATTCATTTCAGCCAAATCGTCCCGCCGGAGCACGTTGACGTCTTTTTAGTCGCACCAAAAGGCCCAGGCCACCTCGTGCGTCGCACATACGTCGAAGGGGCGGGCGTACCAGCACTCATCGCCGTCTACCAAGATGTGACCGGCCATGCCAAGGAAACGGCGCTCGCCTATGCCAAAGCGATCGGTGCCGCTCGGGCTGGAGTGCTTGAGACAACGTTCAAAGAAGAAACAGAAACTGACTTATTCGGCGAACAGGCGGTACTTTGCGGCGGATTGACGGCACTCATTAAAGCCGGATTTGAAACGCTTGTTGAAGCTGGATATCAGCCGGAAGTCGCGTATTTCGAATGTTTGCATGAGATGAAGCTCATCGTCGATCTCCTTTATGAGGGCGGACTGTCGTGGATGCGCTACTCGATTTCTGATACGGCACAATGGGGTGACTTTACATCCGGACCGCGTGTCATTAACGAAGCAGTAAAAGCAGAAATGAAAAACATCTTGCATGACATTCAAACCGGCAAATTTGCAAAAGGCTGGATTTTAGAAAATCAGGCGAATCGTCCAGAATTCAACGCCATCAACCAGCGCGAAAATGAGCATTTGATCGAGGTCGTCGGACGCGAATTGCGGAGCATGATGCCGTTTGTGAAGGCAAAACAAAAAGAGGTGGTGGTGCCAGGTGCGAAAAATTAAGTTTTTTGATACGACCTTGCGCGACGGGGAACAATCGGCTGGTGTCAACTTGAACTTGCAAGAAAAATTGGAGATCGCCCGCCAGCTCGAGCGTCTGCAAGTCGACATTATCGAGGCGGGCTTCCCCGCCTCGTCCAAAGGCGATTTTGAAGCAGTCAAACAAATCGCTGAGACGGTGAGAACATGTTCGGTCACCGGGCTGTCGCGCTCGGTCCGAAGTGATATTGACGCAGCGTGGGAGGCATTAAAAGGCGGCGCTGAACCGCGGTTGCATCTGTTCATCGCCACTTCGCCGATCCATATGGTGCACAAGTTGCGGATGACTCCGGAGCAAGTGATTGAAGCGGCGGTGGAAGCGGTGAAATATGCCAAACGCTTCTTCCCGATCGTTCAATGGTCGGCAGAAGATGCATGTCGGAGCGAGCTTCCGTTTTTAGCCAAAATCGTGACCGAAGTGATCAAGGCCGGCGCTTCAGTGATCAATATCCCGGATACGGTCGGCTATATTACACCAAAAGAGTATGGGGAGATCTTCCTCTATTTACGAAATAATGTTCCGAATATTGAAAACATTTCTTTGTCCGCCCATTGTCATGACGACTTAGGCATGGCGGTCATCAACTCACTGTCGGCCATCGAACATGGGGCGACGCAAGTTGAATGCACGATCAACGGCATCGGTGAGCGGGCCGGCAACGCGGCGCTTGAGGAGATTGCCGTCGCCCTTCACATTCGCAAAGACTATTACCAAGTGGAAACGCGTCTCAATTTGCAAGAAATTAAGCGCACGAGCAATCTAGTCAGCAAGCTGACCGGCATGGTCGTTCCGCCGAACAAAGCAGTTGTCGGCAAAAATGCTTTTGCTCACGAATCAGGCATCCATCAAGACGGCGTTTTAAAAGAAAAAACGACGTATGAAATCATCTCGCCAGAGCTCGTCGGTGTGTCGTCGAATTCGATGGTACTTGGCAAACATTCCGGGCGCCATGCGCTCCGCAACCGGGTCGAAGAGCTCGGCTATACGCTATCAGAGGAAGAGATCAACCAGCTGTTCGTCCGCTTTAAAGAGTTGGCAGACAAAAAGAAAGATGTTACGGACGACGATTTGATCGCTTTAATTTTCGAAGAGAAGTTCGACCATTTCAAAGACTTCTACCAATTGTCATCGATTCAAGTGCAATACGGGACAAATCAAATCCCGACAGCAGTTGTTGTACTGAAAGATGGGAAAGGAAACACCATTCAAGAAGCAGCGACTGGAGCTGGCAGCGTCGAGGCGTTGTACAACACATTGGAGCGCTGTTTCCAAACGGCGGTGACGCTGTTAGATTACCGGATTGAATCGGTCGGAGGCGGCCGTGATGCGCTAGCACAAGTGTTTGTCAAAGTGCGCGTCAACGATGTGGAAACGAGCGGCCGCGGAACGGCGCAAGATGTGTTGGAAGCTTCAGCTAAAGCGTACATTAACGCGATGAACCGCATGTTTATGATCGAAGCGATGCGTGCTGAAAACGAAAAAGTGACAACACCATAAAACGGGGGGATCGAGCATGGGAAACTATCGGATTGCCGTCTTGCCGGGAGATGGTATCGGCAAAGAAGTGACGTCTGGAGCGGTGGAAGTATTAAAAGCGGTCGGAATCCGGTTTGGCCACGAGTTTACATTCGAATACGGGTTGATTGGCGGAGCGGCGATCGATGAAGTAGGGACGCCGCTTCCAGAAGAAACGCTTCGCCTTTGCCAACAAAGCGATGCTGTCTTGCTTGGGGCGGTCGGCGGTCCGAAGTGGGACCAAAATCCTCCGCACTTGCGCCCGGAAAAAGGGTTGCTTGCTATCCGTCAACAGCTTGGGCTGTACGCGAACTTGCGGCCGGTCGTCTGCTATGACAGTTTGGATTCCGCTTCGCCGTTAAAATCCGATCTCGTGCAAGGGGTAGATTTTATCATCGTTCGTGAATTGACCGGCGGCATTTACTTCGGCCAACCGAGCGGCCGCGTTGTTGAAAATGGGGAAGAAAAAGCCGTTGACACACTCTTATATAAAAAGGAAGAGATTGAACGGATTGTGCGCATGGCGTTTACGCTGGCACGTGGGCGGAAGAAAAAAGTGACATCGGTCGATAAGGCGAACGTGCTCTCCTCAAGCCGTTTATGGCGGGAAGTGGCCGAAGAGGTGGCTAAACAATTCCCGGATGTAGAGCTTGAACATATGCTGGTCGACAATGCAGCGATGCAACTGATCCGCGCGCCTAAGCAGTTTGACGTGATCGTCACTGAAAATATGTTTGGCGACATTTTAAGCGATGAAGCATCGATGTTGTCCGGCTCGCTCGGGATGTTGCCATCAGCTAGCTTGTCGGCTTCCGGACCGAGCTTGTATGAGCCGGTGCACGGTTCGGCGCCCGATATCGCTGGCATGCGAAAGGCGAATCCGATTGCTGCTATTTTGTCGGCTGCCATGATGCTTCGCCTGTCGTTTGGGCTCACCGCCGAGGCGGAAGCGATCGAGCATGCGGTGCAGCAGGCGCTCACTGCGGGCTTGCGAACGGCTGATCTAGCGCAAAGCAACGGTCGTGTCGTATCGACAGATGAAATGATCGAGGAAATCAAAACAGCTGTACTGGACTATACAGCGATCGCGCAAATCATGACCGTTTATGCATGAGACGAGCGAGGTGAAGGCAATGAAACCAAAAACGATCATCGAGAAAATATGGGAAAACCATGTCGTTTATCGAGAAGAAGGAAAGCCGGATTTGCTGTATATCGATTTGCATTTAGTGCATGAAGTGACATCGCCGCAGGCATTTGAAGGGCTGCGCCAAAACGGGCGCAAAGTTCGGCGTCCGGATTTGACGTTTGCGACGATGGACCATAACGTGCCGACTGTCAACCGGTTTGTCATTACTGATGAAGTGGCACGCAACCAAATCGCTGCGCTTGAGCGCAACTGCCGCGAGTTTGGCATCCCGCTTGCTGACTTGCACAGCGAAGAACAAGGAATCGTTCATGTGATTGGTCCGGAACTTGGCTTGACTCAGCCAGGAAAAACGATCGTCTGCGGCGACAGTCATACATCGACGCACGGAGCGTTTGGCGCCTTGGCGTTTGGCATCGGAACAAGTGAAGTCGAGCACGTATTGGCGACACAAACGCTTTGGCAGCATAAACCGAAAACGTTGCAAATCCGCATCAACGGCCAGCTCGGCAAAGGAGTGACGGCGAAAGACGTCATTTTGGCTATCATTGGCCGCTACGGCGTCGGCGTCGGCACCGGTTATATTATCGAGTTTACCGGTGAGGCGATCCGTCGGATGTCGATGGAAGAGCGGATGACGATTTGCAACATGTCGATCGAAGCCGGGGCGCGCGCCGGCCTCATCAGTCCGGATGAAACGACATTTGCCTATTTGCGAGGACGCAAATATGCACCAAAAGGAGAGGAGTTTGACCAAGCGGTTGAACGGTGGCGTGCGCTTGCCAGCGACGAAGGGGCCGAGTATGACAAAACGATCGAAATTGACGCCTCAACCATTGCCCCGATGGTAACGTGGGGCACGAACCCATCGATGAGCACATCGGTTGATGGAACGGTGCCCGACCCGGAACAGTTTGAAAGCGAAACAGAGCGAAACGCGGTGCGCCGGGCGCTTGAGTATATGGGGCTGAAGCCGGGCATGTCGATTACCGAAATTCCGGTGCAGCATGTATTTATCGGTTCCTGTACGAACTCACGCATCAGCGATTTGCGCGAAGCGGCGAAAATCGTCAAGGGCCAAAAAGTAGCTCCTGGTGTCAGAGCGCTTGTTGTACCCGGGTCGCAGCAAGTAAAAAAACAGGCTGAAGAAGAAGGACTCGCGCAAATTTTCCTTGATGCCGGCTTTGAATGGCGCGATGCTGGCTGCAGCGCCTGTTTGGGCATGAACCCGGACATCATTCCGGAAGGCGAGCATTGTGCGTCGACGTCGAACCGCAACTTTGAAGGGCGTCAAGGAAAAGGAGCGCGCACCCATCTTGTCAGCCCGGCGATGGCTGCTGCCGCTGCCATTTACGGCCGCTTTGTCGATGTGCGTCAGCTCGAAGCTGAACCGGTCCGGTAAGGGATGCTTCTTGAATCCGCAGCATCCCACCTTAGGGCCATCCGCTTTTGGAACGGTGACTGATACATCTGATGGAAGGGGAGAGACGATGAAGCCGTTTACGATTCACCGCGGAAAAACTGCTGGCATCGACCGGGTGAACATCGATACCGACCAAATCATTCCGAAACAGTTTTTAAAACGGATCGAGCGTACCGGATTTGGCCAATTTCTGTTTTACGACTGGCGCTATTTAAGCGATGGTACGCCGAATCCGGAGTTTGAGCTCAACCGTCCGGAAAATGAAGGGGCAACGATTTTGGTCGCCGGTGACAATTTTGGCTGTGGTTCATCGCGCGAACATGCCCCGTGGGCGCTTCAGGATTATGGATTTCGTGCGATCATTGCTCCTTCATTTGCCGATATCTTTTACAATAACTGCTTAAAAAACGGACTGCTGCCCATTCGGCTTGATCAGGAAGATGTCCGCTATTTATTACAACAGAGCGAGCGTGCTGACTACGAGCTGACCGTTTCGCTTGAAGAACAGCGGGTGTTTGATGACGAAGGGTTTTCACGCCCGTTTGACATCGACCCGTACCGGAAGAAGTTGCTCTTAAAAGGCTGGGACGAAATTGATTTAACGTTTGTATACGAATCGCATATTGCTGCCTACGAGCAAAAACATTGTCCGCGGCCGTAAGCGCTTGGCGTTCGGAACGGCAATGTAAGGCGAACTGAGGGTGTCCTAAAAGAAAAGGGACACCCTTTTTCATCACTGTATACATGCGCTGAATCGTTCTTTTAGAGCTGGTGACGGAGCAAAAAAGGCGTTTCGCTCATTGAGAGAGAAAAATGATGGATGGAAGGAGTAATGGTTTTTGTCAGTTTTTTAGGCTATAGCTTCCCTCTTTTGAAGACAGTCGTCCCTTTCAGTCAGTCCCCGTTTTTGACCAAACAGTAGAGGGATGAGTGGGCTGTCATGATGTTGCTGCGGCTTGTTTCGCCAGGGAAAACTTGCTACACTTGTGGTAAATGCAAATAGGAGCAGGCAAAGATGGGGAACGGAAAAAAAGGAAAAATCATTATGTTTCCACAAACGAAAGAACGGCTGATCGAAGCGGCGTTCACAGCACTCGAGGCGAAGCAGTACAAGGAAGCACTCCGTTTTTTGCGTGCCGCCGAACAGCTTGGTGACGGCAGCTTTCCGATCCGGCTCGGGCTTGCGGTTTGCTGCTACGAGCTGGGAGATTACGATGAGGCGGAATGGCGCCTGGCCGCATTGCTTGATGAACAACCGAACAATGGCGAACTGTTGCAAATGTATGTTGCCCTGCTGTTACAGACGAACCGATATCGGGAGGCGGAAACGTTCATCCGCTCCGCTTTGCGTCGCCAGACACTGCCAGTTTCATTGCGTGAACAGCTTCGCCAGCTGCTCCGATTCAGTGAAAAAATGAACGTCCGCCCATTGCCGCCCGCGGAATGGAAGCGGGTGAAACGGTTGCTTGAATCGGAGGATATCGCCGAGCAAATGCAGCTCATTAAACAGCTGGAAAAAGAAGATATCGCTCCAGTACTGTCACTGTTGAGTCAATATTTAAGTGAACCGAAAAAAAGCCCGATAGCAAAAACGATGTTGCTTCGGCTTCTGACGGTGAAACAGATTGATGAGACAGTGACGGTTGAGAAGTTTGGCCAGCGTATCGATGTCGTCCCATCTGCATTAAACGAACAGGCGGAAACGGAATTCGCTTCAACGCTGTTGCGCCTGCTTGAGCAGCGACTTACGGTGGAGAGCCCGAGCTTGTATGAAACGGCGGCGGAAATATGGCTTCGCTATGCGTACATCTTGTATCCGTTCCCGCCAGAGCCGGCCGATGCCGACGTATGGCTTGCTGCCCTTCATTGGATGGCAAGCCGGCTTCAAGGTATGGACGCTGATATGAGTATGTTGGCTGCCCGCTACGGTGTAGCGGTGGAGGAGATGGCGAAGCTTTGCAAAAAGTTGAACGAAATAGAGAAACTTTCCTACCTCTGATGGATGGTTCTGTATTGAAACATAGCTTTTGTATGTTATAATATAATGGCTGTGCTATGTATCTGTTTTCGCATACTTGGCTACATAATATGGACATAATAAAAGGATAATGGACAAGCAGATTGCGCCATGATCCTAGCAATGATTTTAGGTGGAGGGAACAGTATGTCAGTCAAATGGGAAAAGCTTGAAGGCAACGAAGGCGTATTGACCGTTGAGGTCGACGCTGAACAAGTGAACAAAGGCTTGGACGCCGCATTCAAAAAAGTGGTGAAAAACGTCTCGCTTCCGGGCTTCCGTAAAGGGAAAGTACCGCGCGTCTTGTTTGAAAAACGCTTTGGCGTTGAAGCGCTCTATCAAGATGCGCTCGACATTTTGCTGCCGGAAGCGTATGCGAAAGCGGTCGAAGAAGCAGGCATTGAGCCGGTATCGATGCCGGAAATCGACATTGAGCAAATGGAAAAAGGCAAAAGCTTAATTTTTAAAGCGAAAGTCACTGTTAAACCGGAAGTAAAACTCGGTCAATACAAAGGACTTGAGGTTGAAAAAATCGATACGACGGTAACGGATGAAGATGTCGAAAATGAGCTGAAGCGCCTGCAAGAAAACTATGCTGAACTGGTCGTCAAAGAAGAGGGGACAGTGGAAAACGGTGATACGGCCGTCATCGACTTTGAAGGATTTGTCGACGGTGAACCGTTTGAAGGTGGCAAAGCAGAAAACTATTCGCTCGAAATCGGCTCCGGAACGTTCATTCCTGGGTTTGAAGATCAGCTTGTCGGCATGAAAGCGGGAGAAGAAAAAGAAATTCAAGTCACCTTCCCGGAAGAGTATCATGCTGAACAACTGGCGGGCAAACCGGCGACGTTCAAAGTGAAAGTACACGAAGTGAAAGCGAAACAACTGCCGGCGCTTGACGATGAATTCGCAAAAGATGTCGATGAAGAAGTCGAAACGCTTGACGAACTGAAGTCGAAAATCCGCACTCGTTTAGAAGAAGCGAAGAAGAACGAGGCAGAAGCGGCCGTTCGCAACGCAGTTGTTGAGAAAGCAGCGGCCAACGCGGAAATCGATATTCCGGCTGTCATGGTGCAAAATGAGACTGACCGGATGCTTCGCGAATTTGACCAACGTCTGCAAATGCAAGGAATGAACTTGCAGTTGTACTATCAATTCTCCGGCCAGGACGAAGCAGCGTTGCGTGAACAAATGAAAGAAGATGCTGAAAAGCGGGTGCGCGCAGCACTGACGCTTGAAGCGATCGCCAAAGCAGAAAATATCGACGTGACTGACGAAGAAGTGAATGAAGAGCTTGAAAAAATGGCCGCATCCTACAACTTGAGCGTTGACAAGTTAAAAGAGCTGATCGGCAACCTCGACGGCGTCAAAGAAGATTTAAAATGGCGAAAAACGGTCGATTTTCTTGTAGAGCACAGCACGGTTGCGGCATAATACTGAAGTAGGGAAGGAACAAGGCGCGAAACGTTCGTGCCTTGTTCTTTATCTCATCAATGGCGATTGGAGGATGAGTTTTCAAACTTTTCTAACACATTTTAGTTTTTTCATTCGCTTTTTCGGGAACACTTATGGTAAAATAGCGAATACATACGTTTTTGCAACGAAGGATGGCGACACACGATACATAACGCAGGCGTGATTCCGTTAACAAGGGGTGAATAACATGTTTAAATTTAACGATGAAAAAGGGCAGTTGAAATGTTCGTTTTGTGGCAAAACACAAGACCAAGTGCGCAAGTTGGTCGCTGGGCCGGGTGTGTACATTTGCGATGAGTGCATCGAGCTATGCACGGAGATCGTCGAAGAAGAGCTTGGCAATGAGGAAGAGTTCGAGTTTAAAGATGTGCCAAAGCCGGTGGAAATCCGTGAAATTCTAGATGAATACGTCATCGGCCAGGACGAGGCGAAAAAATCGCTTGCCGTTGCCGTTTATAATCATTATAAACGGATTAACTCCGGCAGCAAAATTGACGATGTAGAGCTGTCGAAAAGCAACATTTTGATGATCGGGCCGACTGGAAGCGGGAAAACGCTCTTGGCGCAAACATTGGCACGCATTTTAAACGTACCGTTTGCCATTGCTGATGCGACATCGCTCACGGAAGCGGGCTATGTTGGCGAGGACGTCGAAAACATTTTGCTGAAGCTTATTCAAGCGGCTGACTACGACGTCGAACGGGCAGAAAAAGGCATTATTTACATCGACGAAATCGATAAAATTGCCCGCAAGTCGGAAAACCCTTCCATTACCCGCGATGTTTCGGGTGAAGGGGTGCAGCAGGCCCTGTTGAAAATTTTGGAAGGCACGATCGCCAGCGTTCCGCCGCAGGGTGGCCGCAAACATCCGCATCAAGAGTTTATTCAAATTGATACGACGAACATTTTGTTTATTTGCGGCGGGGCGTTTGACGGAATTGAGCCGATCATCAAGCGCCGCCTCGGCAAAAAAGTGATCGGGTTTGGTGCTGAAATGAACCAAGCTGACGTTGATGAGAAAAACTTGCTGTCGAAAGTGTTGCCGGAAGACTTGCTCAAGTTTGGTCTCATTCCGGAGTTCATCGGCCGCCTGCCGGTCATTACTACGCTTGAACCGCTCGATGAACAAGCGTTGATTGATATTTTGACGAAGCCGAAAAACGCCATTGTGAAGCAATACAAAAAAATGCTCGAGCTTGACGGCGTTGAGCTTGAGTTTGAAGAAGCCGCACTCCGTGAAATCGCGAAAAAAGCAATTGAACGGAAAACGGGAGCGCGCGGTCTCCGTTCGATCATCGAAGGCATTATGCTCGATGTCATGTTTGAGCTTCCGTCGCGCGAAGATGTGCAAAAATGTATCATTACTGTCGATACCGTGTGCGGCAAAAAACCACCGAAACTCATTCGCCATGACGGCACGGTGGTCGAGCACGAACGGAAAACGTCCGCTTAATGAGGGAAACCGCCTTTTACGGCGGTTTCTTTTTTGTTGCATGCCCTAGGCGCCAGTCGGCGCTTTTTTTGTTTATTCCCGCCAATTCGCGGAGATACTATTATACTACATACTACTTGAAGGCAGGAGGATATCGGGGCATGAATTGGACGAATATCGTGCTTGTAATTCAGTTGTTTTTTGGGGTCGTCATCGGCCTTTATTTTTGGAATTTGTTAAAAGGACAGCGTGTGCAAAAAGTATCGATTGATAAAGAATCGCGCAAAGAGATGGAGCAGCTCCGCAAGCTGCGCTCTATTTCACTCACTGAGCCGCTTGCCGAAAAAGTACGCCCGAAAAGTTTTGACGATATCGTAGGTCAGGAAGACGGCATCAAGGCATTGAAAGCAGCACTGTGCGGGCCGAACCCGCAACATGTCATCATTTATGGACCACCTGGCGTCGGCAAAACAGCCGCAGCCCGGTTGGTACTTGAAGAAGCGAAGAAAAATCCGCTCTCCCCGTTTAAGAAAAATGCTGTATTTGTTGAGCTCGATGCGACGACGGCGCGCTTTGACGAGCGCGGCATCGCCGATCCGCTCATTGGCTCGGTGCATGACCCGATTTACCAAGGGGCCGGGGCGATGGGACAAGCCGGTATCCCCCAGCCGAAACAAGGGGCGGTGACGAACGCTCATGGCGGCGTTTTGTTTATTGATGAAATTGGCGAACTCCATCCCATCCAAATGAACAAGCTGCTCAAAGTGCTTGAGGATCGGAAAGTGTTTTTTGAAAGCGCCTATTACAGCAAAGAAAACCCACAAATTCCAAGCCATATCCATGACATTTTCCAAAACGGGCTGCCGGCCGATTTTCGCCTTGTCGGTGCAACGACACGAACGCCAAACGAGATTCCTCCGGCCATTCGTTCCCGTTGTTTAGAAGTGTTTTTCCGCGAATTGGATCAAGACGAAATCGCCTTGATCGCCAAAAAAGCAGCGGAAAAAATCCGCTTGAATGTTTCCGAAAGCGGCATTCGTCTCCTTGCCGCTTATGCGCGCAACGGTCGGGAAGCGGTGAACATGATGCAAATTGCGGCCGGGCTTGCCATTACGGAAAACCGGGAGAAAATTTTGGATAAAGATATTGAATGGGTCATTCACTCAAGCCAAATGGCTCCGCGCTATGAAAAGAAAATTGGATCCGCTCCGGCAGTCGGTGTTGTCAATGGGCTGGCGGTATACGGACCGAACACCGGCGCGCTTCTCGAAATTGAAGTGACTGCCTTGCCAGCGAAAGGAAAAGGATCAATCAATGTGACCGGCATTGTCGAGGAAGAAAGCATTGGTAGTCCGGAAAAATCGGTGCGCCGCAAAAGTATGGCGCGCGGCTCGGCGGAAAACGTGATTACCGTGCTTCGTGCGATGGGGGTACCGGCGGACCGTTACGATATTCACGTCAATTTTCCAGGCGGTGTGCCAGTCGACGGTCCTTCAGCCGGGGTGGCGATCGCGGTTGGGATTTATTCGGCCATTTATCAGCTGCCGGTCGATCATACCGTCGCAATGACTGGAGAAATTAGCATCCACGGCTACGTCAAACCGGTCGGTGGCGTGTTTGCTAAAATTAAAGCGGCCAAGCAAGCCGGAGCGAAAAAAGTCATTATTCCGATTGAAAACATGCAATCGCTGTTGCGGGAAGTGAGCGGTATTCAAATTATCGCTGTCCGCCGCCTTGAAGAAGCGCTCATCCACGTGTTCGGTGAAGAAACACTCCGTCGAGGCACTGCATTTTTGCCGGCTGCTGCCGCCGATCGTTCAGGGAAAAAGCTCGTGTAACAAAGGGGGAGCGATGGCAAAGAGGAGCGCAGCCGCCCGTTTTTGCCGCTGTGGAATATACCGTTTCGTGTACGGCTCGCTGCATTGTGCGGCCGACTATGAGACAGATCAACGGTTTTACCAGTTGTCAGTGTACGGCTTCGGCGCAAGCGGATGATCGCCGGAGTCGATTTTTCTTTGTCTGCAAATAAGATGCTGTTCTCTTTGGTATTCATCAAATTTTACAAATCTGGCTGTCGTACTATACAATAAACGAATAGAAGCGAGATATGGAGGTGTTCGGCGTGAACGGAAAGAAAAAGGAGACGATCGTTCCGCTTTTGCCGCTGCGGGGGTTGCTTGTGTTTCCGACGATGGTACTCCATTTGGACGTCGGGCGCGAGAAATCGGTGAAAGCACTCGAACAGGCGATGGTCGAGGACCATATCATTTTGCTGACATCGCAAAAAGATGTCGCCATCGACGAACCGGACATGGACGACTTATATAAAATGGGGACGATTGCGCGCGTTAAGCAGTTGTTGAAATTGCCGAACGGCACGTTCCGTGTGCTTGTCGAAGGCATTGCCCGGGCGCTCATCACCGAAGTCGTCAGCGAGGAGCCGTATTTTTCCGTCAAGGTGGAAAAATTCGCTGATCGGGCATCGAAAGACTTGGAAGATGAGGCGCTCAAGCGGACGATGCTCGAATATTTTGAGCAATACATAAATTTATCCAAGCGGCTGTCGGCGGACATTTATGCCTCGATTGTCGACATTGATGAGCCGGGGCGGATGGCCGATATTATCGCTTCGCATTTGCCGCTTAAGCTCGAAGAAAAACAGCGTATTTTAGAAACGATCGATGTGAAAGAACGGCTGAATAAAATTATTCAAATTTTGCACAACGAGAAAGAAGTGCTCCAGCTCGAGAAAAAAATTAGCGCTCGCGTCAAACAGTCAATGGAGCGGACGCAAAAAGAGTATTATTTGCGCGAGCAAATGAAAGCCATTCAAAAAGAGCTCGGTGAAAAGGAAGGAAAAACGGGTGAAGTCGAGGCGCTCAAAGAGAAAATCGAGGCAGCCGGCATGCCAGAACATGTGAAAGAGACGGCCCTCAAGGAGCTCGACCGCTATGAAAAAATTCCGGCAACATCAGCGGAAAGTGCGGTCATCCGCAACTACTTAGACTGGCTCATTGCTTTGCCATGGTCAAAAGAAACGAAAGACATCCACGATATTAAACGCGCGGAAACGATTTTAAACGAGGAGCATTACGGGCTTGATAAGGTGAAAGAGCGGGTGCTTGAATTTTTGTCCGTGCAGCAGTTGACCCAATCGTTAAAAGGACCGATTCTTTGCCTTGCCGGACCGCCGGGGGTCGGAAAAACATCGCTTGCCCGCTCGATTGCCAAAGCACTCGGCCGTCGTTTCGTTCGCATGTCGCTTGGCGGCGTGCGCGACGAATCGGAAATTCGCGGCCATCGTCGCACGTACGTTGGAGCGATGCCGGGTCGCATCATTCAAGGCATGAAAAAAGCAGGCACGATCAATCCGGTCTTTTTGCTTGATGAGATCGACAAAATGTCAAGCGATTTCCGTGGCGACCCATCCGCGGCTATGCTTGAGGTGCTCGATCCGGAACAAAACCATACGTTCAGCGATCATTATATCGAAGAGCCGTACGATTTATCGAAAGTAATGTTTATCGCTACCGCTAACAATTTGGCGACGATTCCGCAGCCGTTGTTGGACCGGATGGAAATCATTCACATTCCAGGCTATACAGAGGTCGAAAAGCTGCATATCGCCAAACGGCATTTGCTGCCGAAGCAGCTGGCGGAGCATGGACTGAAAAAGGCAGCGCTCCAGGTTCGGGATGATGCGATGTTGGATATCATCCGTCATTATACGCGCGAAGCCGGCGTTCGGGAGCTTGAACGGCAACTTGCCGCCATTTGCCGGAAAGCGGCTCGCCTCATCGTCTCTGGGGAGAAAAAGCGGGTTGTGGTTACACAAAATAATATCGAAGAATTTTTAGGGAAACGAAAATACCGCTATGGTCAGGCGGAGGCAGAAGATCAAATTGGGGTAGCCACCGGTCTTGCGTATACCGCGTTTGGCGGTGATACGCTCGCCATCGAAGTGTCGCTTGCGAAAGGCAACGGCAAACTTGTCTTGACCGGAAAACTCGGAGATGTAATGAAAGAGTCGGCACAAGCAGCGTTCAGCTATGTGCGTTCACGCGCCGAGGAGCTCGGCATTGACCCGAAATTTCATGAAACGTACGATATCCATATTCACGTTCCAGAAGGAGCGGTGCCAAAAGACGGACCGTCTGCTGGTATTACGATCGCGACTGCGCTCATTTCCGCTTTAACAGGTAAGCCGGTCAGCCGGTTTGTCGGTATGACCGGGGAAATTACGCTGCGTGGCCGTGTGCTCCCGATCGGCGGCTTAAAAGAGAAAACGCTAAGCGCCCACCGCGCCGGACTGAAAACGGTCATTTTACCGAAAGATAATGAAAAAGATTTGGCCGACATTCCGGATACAGTAAAGCGCGACTTGCGCTTTGTGCTCGTCTCCCATCTCGATGAGGTGCTGCCACATGCGTTGGTGGGGTGGGAACGATGAACATCACAAAAGCAGAGCTCGTCATCAGTGCTGTCAAACCCGAGCAATATCCGGATAGTGGGCGGCCGGAAGTGGCGCTTGCTGGTCGCTCAAACGTCGGCAAATCGTCATTTATCAACAAAATGATCAATCGGAAGAACTTGGCGCGCACCTCATCAAAGCCAGGGAAAACGCAGACGTTGAACTTTTATTTGATTAACGATTCGTTTTACTTTGTAGACGTGCCTGGCTATGGTTTTGCCCGCGTGTCGAAGCAGGAGCGGCAAAAATGGGGAAAAATGATGGAGACGTATTTCACGACGCGCGAGACGCTCAAAGCGGCGCTGTTGCTTGTCGATTTGCGCCACCCGCCAACCAAAGACGATGTCATGATGTATGAGTTTTTCAAACATTACGAGATTCCTGTGATCGTCATTGCGACGAAAGCGGATAAAGTCCCGCGTGGCAAGCAGCAAAAGCATGCGAAAATCGCACGCGAAACGTTGCGTCTGGCAGCCGGTGACTCCCTCATTTTGTTTTCCTCCGAGACCGGGCAAGGAAAAGAGGAAGCGTGGGCGGCGCTCTTGCCGTTTTTGACCGAGTGATAAAAAAGTGTTCTCATATTTGGTGATGAAAAAGGTGTCTCGATCCTTCGAGACACCTTTTGTTCACCTCCAACTACCTCCGTTTGGCCCATAATACGTAAATGCCGATGGCGATGAGTCCGAGCGGCCAAAACTTCCAGATGGAAGAAAGGCCGGTTTGGACGAGATGGAACAGCGGCTGGCCGCGGTCGGAAAACGACAGCACAATAGCAAGAAGCAAAAAAAATGCGCCGAAGCCGGCTCCGCTTTTTTGCTTGCGACTGCTGGCGAAAAAAGAGAGTGCAATGATGAAAAAAAAGATGTTTGTGCCATGGGGCCAAGACGGAAAGGCACTGGCAAGCAAAAGCTCAACACCGAAGCCGAGCAAAAGAAAGCCCGGGAAAACATAATGGTACTCGCGCGCCGAATACGCCTGCCCAAGCAAGGCGGCGCCGCAAATGGCGAGCAAAGCCGGCCATCCTTGAAGGAAGCGGAGCAATGGAATGGCTAACTGTCCGGCAAGAAAATATAATCCGAGGCCGATGAACAATATGCCGGAGAAAGCAGCTCTGTTTTTCACGATCGTGCCCCCCGTTTCCCATTTAGACATGTTTATGATAGAATGTTCACTGTATACAGTTTAACATAGCTCGTGAGGGATGTTCACAATTTTTTCAAATCGGAATGATAGACGTTTATGGTATAATAGTGGAAGGGATTGGGCTAAGAAGGGGGGATTGCACCGTGCAGATCATCGTAGTTGGCGTCAATTATAAAACTGCCCCTGTAGAAATTCGTGAAAAGTTGGCGTTTGGTGAGGCAGAGCTCGGCGAGGCGATGAAACAGCTCGCCAAGCAAAAAAGCATCCTCGAAAACGTCATCGTTTCCACATGCAATCGGACGGAAATTTACGCGGTCGTCGATCAACTGCATACCGGCCGTTACTATATAAAAGCATTTTTAGCCGAATGGTTTGACATCGAAGCGGAGGCGATCGCCCCGTATTTGCGCGTGCTCGAAGGGGAAGCGGCCGCGGGGCATTTGTTCCGCGTAGCAGCCGGCCTTGACTCCATGGTGCTTGGAGAAACGCAAATTTTAGGACAAGTGAAAGGGAGCTATTTGCTCGCTCAAGAGATTGGAACGAGCGGCACGATTTTGAACCACCTGTTTAAACAGGCAGTGACGTTTGCCAAACGCGCCCATTCGGAAACCGGGATCGGTGCGCATGCCGTGTCGGTCAGTTATGCAGCTGTCGAGTTGGCGAAGAAAATTTTCGGCCATCTCAACGGCAAGCATGTTTTGATTATCGGTGCCGGCAAAATGGGGACGTTGGCGGCGCAAAACTTGTACGGCAACGGTGTCGGTAAAGTGACCGTCGTCAACCGGACGCTTGAAAAAGCGAAGCAGCTCGCGGCGCAGTTTGACGGTGAGGCGAAGTCGCTTGGCGAATTGTCATGTGCACTGCTTGAAGCGGATATCGTCATCAGCTCGACGGGAGCGAAAGGCTACATGTTAACGAAAGAGGAGATGGCTCCGCTTGAGAAAATGCGTAAAGGCCGCCCGTTGTTTATGGTCGATATTGCCGTGCCGCGCGATTTAGACCCGGCGCTCGCTGAACTAGAGACGGTCTTTTTGTACGACATTGATGACTTGCAAGACGTCGTCGCAGCGAATTTGGCGGAACGGCAAAAAGCTGCCGCCCTCATTGAGGAGATGATTGAAGGGGAGCTAGTGGCGTTTGGCCAATGGTTGCAGACGCTCGGCGTTGTGCCAGTCATCGCGGCGCTGCGGGAAAAAGCGCTCGCCATTCAGGCGGAAACGATGAAAAGCTTGGAGCGAAAGTTGCCGCATTTGTCGGAGCGCGATCGGAAAGTGTTGAACAAACATACGAAAAGCATTATTAACCAGCTGCTCCGCGACCCGATTTTGCAGGTGAAGGAACTTGCCGCTGGTCCGAACGCTGACGAAGCGCTTCAGCTGTTTATGAAAATTTTTAATATCGAAGATGCAGTCAAAGCAGAGCAACGGAGCGCGCAGCGAGCAGAAGTGCAGTTGAGGGATGAACAGCAAGCGGAAGCGGTTCGCGCCGCCCGCCCATCATGGCAGCTGTAAGGTGGGATAGATGGTGGCGTTGTATGAACTGTCTATTTTGCTCTACATTGCTTCGATTCTTTTCTATTTTATCGATTTTTTGCAGCAAAACCGGAAGGCGAATGAAACCGCCTTCTGGTTGCTTTCTGTCGTTTGGCTGTTGCAAACATTGACATTCGCCTTCCGCATCATGGAAACAAAGCGCTTTCCGATTTTAACGATGTCGGAAGGGCTTTATTTTTACGCCTGGCTGCTTATCACGCTGTCGCTTGTCATCAACCGGCTGTTGCGTGTTGATTTTATCGTCTTTTTTACGAACGTACTCGCTTTTTTTATTTTGGCCATTCATACGTTCGTGCCGTCCTCGCAATCGCCGGCTGTCGCCAAACGGCTTGTCTCCGAACTGCTGGTCATCCATATTACCCTTTCCTTCGGGGCATATGCAGCGTTTACACTGTCATTTCTTTTCTCGGTGCTTTACATGTTGCAATACAGTCTGTTGAAAAAGAAAAAGTGGAACGCTCGTCTTTGGCGGATGGCTGATTTGTCGAAGCTCGATTTTTCGTCGTATGTTTTAAATTTGCTCGGTTTGCCTATGTTGTTATTAGGGCTTATTCTCGGTATGATTTGGGCGTATATTCAAATCGATTATTTCCATTGGTATGACGCGAAAGTGCTTGGATCATTTGTCGTTCTTCTCGTTTATGGCGTCTATTTTTACAAACGGATCGTCCGACAGGTGCAAGGGAAGACGATCGCGCTATGGAATATCGGTTCATTTTTATTTTTGCTTATCAACTTTTTCTTGTTTGGCAGTTTGTCAGAATTCCATTTTTGGTATGCGTAATTGAGGAGGAGCGAAATGCGAAACATCGTCGTTGGCTCGCGGCGCAGCAAGCTTGCTTTGACTCAGACGAACTGGGTCATTAACGAATTGAAGCGGCTCGGGGCGCCGTTTACGTTTGAGGTAAAAGAAATCGTCACGAAAGGAGATCGCGTGCTCGATGTCACGCTCTCCAAAGTAGGAGGCAAAGGGCTGTTTGTGAAAGAAATTGAGCATGAAATGCTGACCGGCGGCATCGATATGGCCGTCCACAGTATGAAAGACATGCCGGCAGTACTGCCGAGCGGATTGGTGATCGGCTCGGTTCCGCGGCGTGAGGATGTGCGTGATGTGCTCGTCAGCAAGGGGAATCTGTCGCTTTCCGATTTGCCAAGCGGGGCGGTCATCGGTACGAGCAGTCTGCGCCGCTCGGCACAGTTGCTCGCCTATCGGCCGGATGTGACGATCAAATGGATCCGCGGCAACATTGACACAAGGCTGGCGAAGCTGAAAAACGAAGATTATGACGCCATCGTGCTGGCGGCTGCCGGCTTGGCGCGTATGGGCTGGAGCGATGACGTGATCAGCGAATATTTGTCGCCGGATGTGTGCGTCCCGGCGGTTGGCCAAGGAGCGCTTGCTGTCGAATGCCGTGAAGATGATGTGGAGTTGCGCGAGTGGCTGAGCCGTCTGAATGATGAACAGACGGAACGAGCAGTTCGGGCGGAGCGCGCCTTTTTGCAGCAGATGGAAGGTGGATGCCAAGTGCCGATTGCCGGCTATGCGGAAGTGAAGGAGGGAATGGTGCATCTTACTGCGCTTGTTGCCTCCCCAGACGGCAAAGAGAAATACAAAGAAATCGTCATTGGCGCTGATCCGGAAGAGGTCGGCCGACAGGCAGCTGCCCTCCTGAGTGAGCAAGGGGCCAAAGAGCTGATCGAGCGCGTAAAAAAGGAGCTGGGCAACTAATGACCAATCGTGCGCTGGCTGGCAAGACAGTGCTTGTAACCCGTGACAAGGAGCAGGCGGCATCGTTTTCCGCCAAGCTGCGCGACGCTGGTGCGGTGCCGATCGAAATCCCACTCATAGCTATCCGGCCAGCGGCGACACCGGAAGCGATTGCCGCGCTCGCCGAACGGCTTGAGGAATACCGATGGCTCGTCTTGACGAGCGCGAACGCCATTCGCTTCTTTTTTCCGCACGTTTCGTTGTCGCGGCCGTTGCCGAATATCGCTGTCGTCGGACGGAAGACGGCAGCTGCCCTCGCTGAGTACGGTGTTTCACCGGTGCTCGTGCCGGATGATTTCACCGCTGAACGGCTCGCTGCCATGCTTGCACCGCGCTTGAAACAGGGCGAACGGGTGCTGTTTGTCAAGGGGGACTTGGCGAGCCCGACGCTGCCTGAGGCGTTAAGAGAGGCTGGGGCAACAGTTGATGAGTTTATTGTGTATCGCACCATGCCGGATACGAGCGGAGAAGAGCAGTTGTTGACACTGCTGCGCGAACGGAAGTTGGATGTACTCACTTTGATGAGCCCATCAGCAGTCCGCAGCCTTGCCCGTCTTCTTGGCGGAGAAGCGAACGAGCTTCTCTCCGGAGTCACCGTCGCCTGCATCGGACCGGTGACAAAAAAGGCAGCCGAGCAGGAAGGCATAGCAGTACATATTTGTCCAGCTGATTACACGGCTGATGGTATAATGAAAGCGATGGAACAATATTTTTCCACGGAGGGACGATAAATGTCATTGTCATTTGACCGCCATCGTCGCCTGCGGCAAACAGCCGCCATTCGGGCGATGGTACGCGAGACGCATCTTCGCGTTGATGATCTTATTTATCCGCTGTTTGTCGTCGAAGGAAGCGGCATTCGCCGCGAAGTGCCATCGATGCCTGGGGTATACCATTTATCGCTTGATCGTCTAACGGAAGAAATCGATGAAATCGCGAAGCTTGGCATCCGGGCGGTCATGGTGTTTGGTGTGCCGGACGAAAAAGATGAAGTCGGTTCGCAGGCGTATTGCGAAACTGGGATCGTCCAGCGAGCAATCCGGCAAATCAAGGCTGAACGTTCGGAGATGGTCGTCATTGCCGATACATGTTTATGCGAATATACGAGCCATGGTCATTGCGGCGTCGTCGAAAATGAGCAAGTACTCAACGACCCGTCGCTCGAGTTGCTCGTCAAAACGGCAGTGAGCCAAGCGCAAGCTGGTGCCGACATCATCGCACCGTCGAACATGATGGACGGGTTTGTCGCCGCCATTCGCCATGGGCTTGATGAAGCGGGGTTTGAGAACGTGCCGATCATGTCCTATGCAATTAAGTACGCCTCGGCATTTTACGGCCCGTTCCGCGATGCAGCGGACAGCGCACCGCAATTTGGCGACCGGAAAACGTACCAAATGGATCCGGCCAATCGTCTTGAGGCGTTTCGCGAGGCAGAATCCGATATAAAAGAAGGCGCTGATTTCTTAATGGTCAAACCGGCGCTTGCCTATATGGACATTATTCGCGACATCAAAAACCGGTTTCCGCTTCCGCTTGTTGCCTATAACGTGAGCGGTGAGTATTCGATGGTGAAAGCGGCAGCGCAAAACGGTTGGATTGACGAAAAATCAGTTGTGATGGAAATGCTGACAGGAATGAAGCGAGCCGGCGCTGATTTAATCATCACATATTTTGCGAAAGATGTTGCTCGCTGGCTGGCTGAATAGAGAGGGGGCGGAATCGTGCGAAGTTATGAACGGTCGAAAGCGGCTTATGAAGAAGCAGTGACATTAATGCCAGGTGGGGTAAACAGCCCGGTTCGCGCCTTCAAATCGGTCGGGATGACGCCGATTTTTATGGCGCGCGGCCAAGGTGCGAAAATTTACGATATTGACGGCAACGAATATATCGATTATGTGTTGTCATGGGGACCGCTCATTTTAGGGCATGCCGATCCACAAGTTGTTGAAGCGTTAAAACGGGTAGCCGAACAAGGGACGAGCTTCGGCGCTCCGACGTTGCTTGAGAACGAGTTGGCCAAACTCGTGATCGAGCGGGTGCCTTCCGTCGAGATCGTACGAATGGTCAACTCCGGAACGGAAGCAACGATGAGCGCCCTCCGTTTGGCGCGTGGCTACACGAAGCGCAACAAAATCATCAAGTTTGAAGGCAGCTACCATGGTCATGGTGATTCGTTGCTTATTAAAGCTGGCTCCGGTGTGGCGACGCTCGGCTTACCGGATAGTCCAGGCGTACCGCAATCAGTCGCTCAGCATACCATCACCGTTCCGTACAATGATTTGGACAGCGTGCGCTATGCATTTGAGCGGTTTGGTGAAGACATTGCGGCGGTGATTGTCGAGCCGGTAGCCGGCAATATGGGCGTTGTTCCGCCAGTCCCTGGCTTTTTGGAAGGGCTGCGCGACGTGACAAAACAATACGGCGCTCTATTGATTTTTGACGAGGTGATGACCGGATTCCGTGTCGATTACCATTGTGCACAAGGGTATTACGGCGTTGAACCGGATTTGACGTGCCTCGGCAAAGTGATCGGCGGCGGCCTGCCGGTTGGAGCGTATGGCGGTAAAGCAGAAATTATGGAGCAAGTTGCACCGAGCGGGCCGGTGTATCAGGCCGGTACGTTGTCCGGCAACCCGCTTGCCATGACAGCCGGTTATGAAACGCTTCGCCAACTGACACCGGAAACGTATAAAGAGTTTCGTCGGAAGGCAGCGCGCCTTGAAGAAGGGCTGCATCAAGCTGCCGAAAAATATGAGATTCCGCATACCATCAACCGCGCTGGATCGATGATTGGCTTTTTCTTTACGAACGAGCCGGTCATCAATTACGAGACGGCAAAAACGTCGGATTTGGAACTGTTTGCCGCCTATTACCGGGAGATGGCGAACGAAGGCATTTTCTTGCCGCCGTCACAATTTGAAGGGCTGTTTTTGTCGACTGCTCATAGCGATGAAGACATTGAATATACGATCGCCGCTGCCGAGCGGGTATTTGCTCGTCTGCGCGGCTAAATCCATCGGGCTGCTGTATGGGCAGCCCGATTTTTTTATCATACCGCCTCTTTTCCGTTCATACAATGGATAATGTCATAGAAACTATTTGTCGAGGGGACGGAAGGAGGAAGCCCGGTTGGAGCAATCGTATTTGCGTTTTTCATTGGAAGAATCAGTCTGGTTTAAAAGCGGACAGGAAGTCGCCGAGTTTTTGTCCATCTCTCTTGATCCGGTCATTTCCGTCGACGAGTACGACCAATATATTACGATTCGCGGCGCGCTCGAGTTAAGCGGAGAATTCCGTCAAGCGGACGAATCGCCGCAGAGGGACGTGGATGATGATACGTTTGAATCGGCAAGCTATCGATTCATTCAACACATTTCGGTGCGTGAAGACGGCATTAGCGAACTGTTGCACCGTTTTCCAATTGATATTACGATTCCGAAAAACCGTATTCGCGAACTTGACGATGTATACGTGACAGTCGAATCATTCGACTATGATTTAGGTGACAACGGAAGGCTGCTTGTGACTGCAGACATTTCGATCAGCGGGATTAGTGAGGCGCCGCTCGTCGATGACTTACCGGATGATGACGAAGATGAGGAGCCGCTGTTTACCCCATTTGAGTCAATCGCCCGCAAAGAGGCAACCGACGATGAAGCATTCGCATCGGAAGATCGCCCCGCTAATGAGGTGAACGAACAGCCTATTGCTGCAGTCAGTGAAACGCCGTCTTCCGAGCTTGAACTGGCGGCTGTGCGCCATGAAGAAACGCCGTCTGATCAAAAAGAGGACGTAAAAGAGCCATTTTTGCCAATTGAGACGGAAACGAAAGCTGTCAGTGCGGAAGCAGAAGAGGAACTTGATAATCTGTCGCCGCCAACGGAGGCGAAAGTATCGATTGGCGCAGCCAAAAAAGCGATGGATGAAGAGGACGAGGAAGAACAACAAACGGAAGTGAAAAGTGAAAACGCCCTTTACTTAACGAAGCTGTTTGCCAAAAGTGGAGCGGAAGAGTTTACAACCGTCAAAATTTGCATCGTCCAACAAGGAGATTCGTTGGACAAGATTGCTGAACGGTATGATGTGACGATCTCCCAACTTTTGCGCGCCAACGATTTGGAAAGCGCGGAGGACGTGCATGAAGGGCAGCTGTTATATATTCCGGCCTTGGCGGGAAGCCGTCCTTTCTCGTGAAAGGAACGCTTTCCGTTTCTTTTGCCGGTGAGGGGGCGTAACAATGGCCATACGGTCTGAAACGTACCGCGCCGTACTTCATCAGTATGGGCTTCAACCACAGCGCATCGAACAGCGGGGCAAAGCGGCGAAAGTGTACACTGATCGCGGTATTTTTGCCTTAAAAATGCTCGACGGCGAGCAGGAGGCGGCCGCCATTTGGCAGTCGCTTCACTATTATGGCCGCCATTGCCCTCCGGTTTATTGGACGAGGCATCGGTCGCTGTTTGCGGCGGAGGGGGGCCGCCTTTATTATTTACACGCATGGCAGGATGGAGAAGCGAGAGCAAGGGAGGAAACAGTGCGTGCCTTTTTTCACGGACTGTCTCGTCTCCATCGCGCTACCGTTCGCACCGTCGAAGTGAGCGAGGAAGAGGTCGCCGCTTATCGAAAACAAAAAAAAGAGGAATGGCAGCGGGAGCGGACGGTTTGGGAAGAGC
This sequence comes from Geobacillus sp. FSL K6-3411, assembly GCF_037965715.1. Classification (NCBI taxonomy): domain Bacteria; kingdom Bacillati; phylum Bacillota; class Bacilli; order Caryophanales; family Anoxybacillaceae; genus Geobacillus; species Geobacillus sp. FSL K6-3411. The sequence goes on along the minus strand of NZ_CP150187.1, from coordinate 2,702,180 downwards.
GGATCGAGCAGTATGAAACTGCCTGGTACATGTCACCGTTTCAGCTGCAGTGCTGTACGTATTTTCATGAGGTGATGCGCGCTTATTTGTTTGCTGAGGACCAGCTGACCGCTTGGGAGGAGGCACTCCAAGAAACGAAACAATGGCGAGTTGCTTGGGTGCACGGAAAAGCGCGTCTTTCTCATTACGTAGCACCGTATTGGATCAGCTGGGAGCGAGCGCACTGGAATTCGCCAGTATATGATTTGATCGCTGCACTTCGCGTTCATGTCCAAACGCTTCCGCCGCTTGGACAGGAGTGGATGAGGGGGATGGATGAATACGAAAAGGAACTCCCATTATCCGCCGGGGAACGGGCATTTTTATACAGCCATTTAGCCGAACCGCGCGGGTTTGTCCGCTGCCTTGAACAATATGAAGCTGCGCCGAGAAAGGAACGGAACGAGCGGAAATATGTTGCCGCCTTGCAACGCTGCTATTTTGCCTTCAAAAACATGGAAGCGATTGTGATGCATCTTGTCCAACGCGACGCTGCGCGGCAGCAAGAAGAGGCGATCAAGCATGAAGAGCCAGAACAAGGGGACGACAGCGGTTAAATCCATTCCAAATGGAGCGCCACAGCAATCAAAACAAAGATGGCTAATAAAATGACATCGAACGTCGTTGGCAAAAAAATGGTGCGAATGGCTTGAAAAATAGTGAGCGGAATGATCACTTGGGCGCAGACGGCGCGCACTTGCCTCAGCCACGGCGGCCATGAATATGGGTTAAATCGCCGCATCGGCACTTCCCTCCTTCTCCGGTTTACTATACAATATGAAAAGGTCCATTATTTGTCACCTAAGGCAATTGGAATAAATAAATAAAAACTTGGCAAAGATGATGGACAATGGTAGTATAATAATCGAATAATGATGAAAAAAGCGAAGACGGGGAGGAGTACAACAGTTCGCTCCTGCAGAGAGGGAAATCATAAGCTGCGAGATTTCCTAGGATGTCGACTGTTGGAAGGTCGCCCTTGAGCTGCTTCGTTGAAAGGCGAAACCGCTGAGTAGGGGAAGCCGGCTTGATGCCGTTATGCTAATGAAGTGCTTAAGCCTCTAGGAGACGGGTGATTGAAAGGAGAATGTCGTTGAAAGACGCAAGTCGAGAAACCTTGCGGCCGCTCCTGATGGAATATTGCCCGATGCTCGGAAAATGGCACCTTTTCACCGTTCTTCTAGGCTTAAGAAAAAAGGTGGTACCGCGAAAGCAGCTCCTTTCGTCCTTTTTGGATGAAAGGGGCTTTTTTGCTTGCCTATCGGACGGTTGATCCTGTAGGCAACACAGCCATTGTTTATCACATGAAGGAGGGAATAAAAGTGGCACAGCATGAAGTGTCGATGCCGCCAAAATACGATCACCGCGCTGTTGAAGCGGGGCGCTATGACTGGTGGCTGAAAGGCAAGTTTTTTGAAACGACCGGCGATCCGGACAAACAACCGTTTACGATCGTTATCCCACCGCCGAACGTCACAGGCAAACTGCATTTGGGCCATGCGTGGGATACGACGCTGCAAGACATCATTACGCGCATGAAGCGGATGCAAGGGTATGATGTCCTATGGCTTCCGGGTATGGACCATGCCGGCATCGCCACCCAGGCGAAAGTGGAAGAAAAATTGCGCCAACAAGGACTGTCCCGCTACGATTTAGGACGGGAAAAATTTTTGGAAGAAACGTGGAAATGGAAAGAAGAATATGCCGGCCATATCCGCAGCCAATGGGCAAAATTAGGGCTCGGCCTCGATTACACGCGCGAGCGGTTTACGCTTGATGAAGGGCTGTCAAAAGCCGTACGCGAAGTGTTCGTCTCGCTTTACCGGAAAGGGCTCATTTACCGCGGTGAATACATTATCAACTGGGATCCGGCGACCAAAACCGCCTTGTCCGACATCGAGGTCATTTACAAGGAAGTGAAAGGTGCGCTTTATCATTTGCGCTATCCGCTCGCTGACGGCTCGGGCTACATTGAAGTAGCGACAACCCGTCCAGAAACGATGCTCGGTGACACGGCCGTCGCGGTTCATCCGGATGACGAGCGGTATAAACACTTGATCGGCAAGATGGTGAAATTGCCAATCGTTGGCCGGGAAATTCCGATCATCGCTGATGAGTATGTCGATATGGAATTCGGTTCCGGCGCGGTGAAAATTACACCGGCACACGATCCGAACGACTTTGAAGTTGGCAACCGCCACAACTTGCCGCGCATTCTCGTCATGAACGAAGACGGTACAATGAACGAAAACGCATTGCAATATCAAGGGCTTGACCGGTTTGAATGCCGGAAGCAAATCGTCCGTGATTTACAAGAGCAAGGCGTCCTCTTTAAAATTGAGGAACACGTCCACTCGGTCGGGCACAGTGAACGGAGCGGCGCCGTTGTTGAACCGTATTTGTCGACACAATGGTTCGTAAAAATGAAGCCGCTCGCGGAAGCTGCCATCAAGATGCAGCAAACAGAAGGAAAAGTGCAATTTGTGCCGGAGCGGTTTGAAAAAACGTACTTGCACTGGCTTGAGAACATTCGCGACTGGTGCATTTCGCGTCAGCTTTGGTGGGGGCACCGCATTCCGGCGTGGTACCATAAAGAAACGGGTGAAATTTACGTCGACCACGAGCCGCCGGCAGACATTGAAAATTGGGAGCAAGACCCGGATGTGCTTGATACATGGTTCAGCTCGGCACTCTGGCCGTTCTCCACAATGGGGTGGCCGGATACGGAAGCGCCGGACTACAAGCGCTATTACCCGACCGATGTGCTTGTCACCGGCTATGACATCATTTTCTTCTGGGTGTCGCGCATGATTTTCCAAGGGCTTGAGTTCACTGGGAAGAGACCGTTTAAAGATGTGTTGATCCACGGCCTCGTCCGCGACGCTCAAGGAAGAAAAATGAGCAAGTCGCTCGGCAACGGTGTCGACCCGATGGATGTCATTGACCAATACGGCGCCGATGCGCTCCGCTACTTCCTAGCGACCGGTAGCTCGCCAGGACAAGATTTGCGCTTTAGCACGGAAAAAGTTGAGGCGACGTGGAATTTTGCTAACAAAATTTGGAACGCTTCACGTTTCGCCTTAATGAACATGGGCGGCATGACATATGAGGAGCTCGATTTGAGCGGCGAAAAAACGGTCGCCGACCATTGGATTTTAACGCGCTTAAATGAAACGATCGACACGGTGACGAAGCTCGCCGACAAATACGAGTTTGGTGAAGTCGGTCGCACGTTGTACAACTTTATTTGGGACGATTTGTGCGACTGGTACATTGAAATGGCGAAGCTGCCGCTTTACGGCGATGATGAGACAGCGAAAAAGACGACGCGTTCAGTTTTAGCGTATGTGCTTGACAATACGATGCGCTTGTTGCATCCATTCATGCCGTTCATTACCGAGGAAATTTGGCAAAACTTGCCGCATGACGGCGAATCGATTACCGTTGCCTCGTGGCCGCAAGTGCGTCCGGAGCTGTCAAACGAAGAAGCGGCGGAAGAAATGCGGATGCTCGTTGACATTATCCGCGCGGTCCGAAACGTTCGTGCCGAAGTCAATACGCCGCCGAGCAAACCGATTGCGCTCTACATTAAGACAAAAGACGAACAAGTGCGCGCAGCGCTTATGAAAAACCGCGCTTATCTCGAACGGTTCTGCAATCCGAGCGAATTGATCATTGACACGGATGTTCCGGCGCCAGAAAAAGCGATGACTGCTGTCGTCACAGGGGCAGAGCTCATTTTGCCGCTTGAAGGACTCATCAATATCGAAGAAGAAATCAAGCGGCTTGAGAAAGAGCTCGACAAATGGAACAAAGAAGTCGAGCGTGTCGAAAAGAAACTGGCGAACGAAGGCTTTTTGGCAAAAGCGCCGGCTCATGTCGTCGAGGAAGAGCGGCGCAAGCGGCAAGATTACATCGAAAAACGCGAAGCAGTGAAAGCGCGTCTTGCCGAGTTGAAACGGTAGACAAACAATTCTTTTGTTGATTATGATGAAGACGAATCCGCTATCATGCGGGTTCGTCTTTTTCGCTAGCGAAACACCTAGTCAATCGCTAATTTCTTATATCCATCTTCTCGAGGGAGGAGTCATCAGCATGATCCGGACATATGAAGAAGCCGTCACTTGGATTCATGAGCGGCTACGTCTTGGCATGAAGCCGGGGTTGGCCCGGATGGAATGGATGATGGAAAAGCTCGGCCATCCGGAACGCCGCGTCCGTGCTGTCCATATCGGCGGAACGAACGGCAAAGGGTCGACAGTGGCGTATTTGCGTTCGATTTTGCAGGCGGCCGGTTATTCGGTCGGTACGTTCACCTCACCGTACGTTGAGCAATTTAACGAACGGATCAGCATCAACGGCGAACCGATTCGCGATGAAGAAATCGTTGAGCTTGTGCAAGTCATTCAACCGCTCTCGGACGAACTCGAACGAACAGAACTTGGTGGACCGACCGAATTTGAAGTGATCACCGCTATGATGCTCTATTACTTCGGCAAAAAACGGATTCAAGATATTGTACTTATTGAAGTCGGGCTTGGCGGACGATTGGACTCGACGAATGTGATTTATCCGCTCGTTTCCGTCATTACGAACGTCAGCTACGACCATATGAACATTTTAGGCGATACGCTCGCGCAAATTGCGGCCGAAAAAGCAGGAATCATCAAATCGGGGGTTCCGCTTGTGACAGCGGTGAATGAGCCGGAAGCACGGGAGGTCATCGCTAAGACGGCGGCGGAGCGGAAAGCGAAAACATACTGGCTTGGCGTTGATTTTTCCGTTTCCCACCAGCAAACGACCGCTGAAGGGGAGCAATTTTCCATCACAACGCCGTTTGCTGAGTATCGTGACTTACGCATTCACATGCCGGGAGCCCACCAAATTGAAAACGCGGCGACGGCCGTCATGGCGGCTGAATTGCTTCGGCTGAACTATTCGTTTTTGATTGAACCGGAGCACATTCACGACGGACTCGCTATGGCTGCTTGGCCGGGCCGGTTTGAGCGGGTGAGCGATGATCCGCTTGTCATTATCGACGGCGCCCATAACGAAGCCGGTATTCGCGCTCTTGTTGACACGGTGCGCACCCATTACTCGGACAAGCGGGTGCATGTGTTGTTTGCTGCGTTGGCCGACAAGCCGCTTGAACGAATGATCCGTCTGCTTGACGAGCTGGCTGAGACAATTACGTTTACGACGTTTGATTTCCCACGCGCCGCAGCGGCTGATGCACTTGCCGCCCTTTCTTCTCATCCACAGAAAGCGGTCACGGACGATTGGACCGGCTGGATCCGTGAGAAGAAAAAACAAATAGGGGATGATGAGCTGCTGCTTGTCACCGGATCGCTTTATTTTCTATCGGAAGTGCGGAAACTTTTAAAAACCGATGCCAATTGATGAAAAGAATTGATATAATGAAAGAAAAATAGTTCTTTTGGCACGGGAGGGGAGGCGCATGCGGCGACGAAGATGGCTGTTATGGGGGATGTTGTTCTGGCTGATGGCAAGTATATGGCCGAACACCGCAGATGTCGTTTATGCCGACCCAAAAAAGGGAGCGATCACTTCCGTTTCCGAGGAGAAAATTGAAGGATGGGCGACCGCTCCGGGAGAAGGTGATGGAAAAGGCAACAGCATTCGCTTTTTTGAGGTTCGCATTCAGCTGAAAGGACAAAACGGCACTGCTGTCAGCTACCGGACGGAAGCGGTGGAAGTAGAGCCGGATCGGAACGGCGAGAAAAAGTATACATTTTCGCTCGATATGCGCGGCAAATGGCCATCGGCTCCGGGAACAACGGCCACTTATGAAATCGTTGTCGATGCTTACCGGGTGTTAGGAAACGGACAAGAAGAGGTGTATTTTTCATTTCCGCAGCCGCCTTATGAATATACGAGGCAAACGGAGACGAGCACGGCGAAATTGGATTTTTCCCTCTCATTTTCACAGCCAGAATACGCCAAGCCGCCAGACGGCGATGCCCAAGGACGACTCGATGTGACGCTCATCCCGCAAGGTGGGGTTCCGGCGCCTGTTCGCCCGCCGATCGATGTCGTGTTTGTGATGGACGTGTCAGGCTCCATGACGACGATGAAGCTGCAAAGCGCCAAATCCGCTTTGCAGGCAGCGGTGAATTATTTCAAAACCAATTATCATCCAAATGATCGGTTTGCTCTGATTCCGTTTTCTGATGACGTGAAGGCAACAAGTGTTGTTCCGTTCGGATCGAAATCAAATGTTATCAGTCAATTAGACGCCATACTTGATGAAGGAAACCGTTTGACGGCCAACGGCGGGACGAACTACTCGGCTGCCTTGTCGTTGGCTCAGTCGTATTTTAACGATCCAGAGCGGAAAAAGTACATTATCTTTTTGACTGATGGAATGCCGACTGTGCTAAACACAACGAGTTCGATTACACATAAGGAAATTAAGAAAGGTTTTAAAGATGATGGTGAAAAAATCACCGCTTCCCTACCGCTCATATATGGATTGTACAGCGACGGAAAAATGACGAGCATCAGCTTTACCGATAAGGACGGTTATGACCGGCTATTTTACAACAATCATATCGATTATGTGAATGGGTGGCTGTTTTCCAACGATAACGGCTATTCGTTCACTTATGCCTGGGGTGAAGGGAAGGCTTACGGTGATGCCGTCAATGTGGCAAAAACGCTTGTCATGAACAACATCACGCTGTATTCGATCGGTTTTGGCAACAATCACGAGGTCGATATGGACTATTTGCGAGCACTGTCGACGACAGCAGGAGGGGAAGTGCGGCAAGGAACACCGCAAAACTTGACTGAGCTGTTTCAACGGTTTTCACAAATGCCCACCGATCCGACTTTAACGGGAACGGTTCGTATTCCGCTTGCTTCCTTTGGAGGCAATGTGACCATTACAGAAAACGGCCAAGTATGGCTAGATGAAGACAAACAAAACGCGTATATTTCGTTTTCGATTCCGTATGAAGTCGGGAAGCCAGCGCCGGCGCCGATTACGATTCCGGTTTCCGTCTCCTTTAAGCAAAAAGGGACATATACGTTTACGGCCGAACTAACGTACCGTGATGTATACGGGCAGTTGCAGCCGGCAGTGACCAAAACTGCGACGGTCATAGTGAAAGATGCATACGTGCCGCTCGAACGGATGGAGTTTCCCCGGGTGCTGTACATGGAAGTTGGCGAACGGCTTGAAGTAATGCCGCAGCTTCGCTTCATTCCAGACAATGCGACCGATCAAACGCTTCGCTCCGTTGAATCGTCCGCACCGGAGTATGTCGAGGTTGTCCGTGAAAACGGCGAGTGGGTTTTGGTTGCCAACGATGTCGGTTATGCGACGGTGACGGCGACTGCTAATGCGAAAACGAGCGATCATCAGCCGATTCGGGCGAGCGTGACGGTGATTGTTCGCGAACCGGAAGATCACGGTGATAACGACGGGCGAAACCGATGGTAATCGACATCAACACAACTAAGCTTGTTGACGAGATCAAATGATATCGACAAATTAGTGGAGGTTTTTCCGTAAAAAAGGGCGGCCAGATCGACCTAGCCGCCTTTTTCTTTATTCTACTTTCAACCGGTCTACAACGAGGGACAACCGTTTGACAAACGGAAGACCTTCCCCGCGGTCGATCAGCACTTGCGGGTCGTGACGGATGACGAGACGCGACTGGCCGATGTCGTCATCCGGAGCTGGAATGAACGACAATCCGTTTTCCGCCCGGCCGCGATAAGCGTTGACGACAAGGCCGGATATGTCAGCATCCGGTGCGTGTTTGGATGCATCGCCGCGTGCGAACAAGCCGCCTTGAATATGAATGTACGAGCCAACCGCATAGACTGTGGCATTGCTGCTCGTGTAAAAATAGCCTTTTAAGTTCGGCTGCCGCGGAAACGAATTATGAAACTCATTAATGCGCGCCAGCTCAAGCGGACCGTCGGATAACAGGACAAGCTCTTTTCCGTCCCAATCGCTAATGTCAGCGTCATAAATGAGCGTGCGCCCGGTGACATATACAGAGGCGTCAAACGCGACATTTCCTTGAATCGTTAAATCACCGAGCACGATCAAATTGCCGCGCACTTTTGTCGGCGTCTGTGCCGTATTGCCTAAAAACAAATCGCCGTTGACGATGAGCCAATGTTTCTTTAGGTCAATTTCCCCATGATCAACAAAAAACGAGGAAACTTCTGGATGATAAAGCAGGACAGACTGATGCCACGAACCGTCGAGCAGTGGCTCAATGTCATCCACCAACGTTAGGCGGTCTTCGAGCATCGAAAGCATGTCTGGAATGCCCTTATCAATCCATTGTTCGTATTCATCGCTAAACGTTTCGATACCTGCCGCATTAAGCAGCTTATCTTTCACCGTCCAGTTAAAATCAACGTCAATAAAATCGTCTGTTTCTTTTTGTACGGTCGCTCCCTCTAAACCAAAGGAAAAGTGAATTGACTGTCGAAGAAACGTTCCTGACGCCCTTTGATAGCAGTCAGCTCCGCTTTTGCAAGAGAACATCTCTCCTTGAACAAGCCAGGCATTGTCGGCCGAAAGGGAAGGAAAAGAAGTCGGTTCGGTCCGGCGTTGTGAATGGTCGATATAGTTGGCGGCGTTCGTGACATAGGCATCGTTGCCCGCATACACATGTCCGTCGATATATGCGCCGCCGTTGACAGCCAAGTCCTCCGCCGAGCCGAGGGCGTATTTTAAAAAACTTGGCGTGTTGGAGATAATGACGCGCCGCGTGACCGTTTTGCTCCCATGCGGCTTCGAAATATAGAAAACGCGGGTAAACAGCTTTTGCCGGTCGATCCCTTCTTCCTCAGTCGCATCGTGGATAGTGACTCCATATCGCTGTTCAAATGCGGACAGCCAACGGCTTAAATCATCGTCAAAGCGCACCGGCGTAGAAAGGACAAAATCCGGCTTGGCGATGGTCGCTTTTAAGGAGGCGACCGTTTCGTCGATGGCGTTGGCGGCTTCGTGAAACGATTCGATATCTTCGACGCGCACGTCAGTAAATCGCGCCTGTTGAGCGGCAACCGCTAAAATCGTTAAGCCGAGCAAAAAGAAGATGGTGATGACAAGCATCGTTGTCACTAAACTGTAGCCGGCCTCGTTTAGACGCAGGCGGTTCATCGAGCTTCCCCCCCTTAAAAGCCGAACTCCGTTTTTAATGTAAACGGTTGTACATACAGCCAGCTATCCGGATCGGCGTGTTTGCGGTCTTGCACGGTGAGCTTCATCGTGACCACACCGCTGCGGCAAATATGCGCTTCCCCCTTTTTTTCTTCGCGCAGGCAACGGAGCGAAAGTGTGGAATCGGCGGCCAGCGACAGGCGTGATGAGGAAATGGCTTCCCCATTGATCGCAAGCGCCCCGTCTTCAATCGAAATCGTCAGTGCGGCACCGTCCTTTTTTTGTTCAGCAACAAATCCAGACAAGGTGTCAATCCATTGTTGTCGGTCCTCAATGAAGGTTAACGTCTGTTCATTGCTTACGCTTAGATCAACGCCATCGGGAGCGAGTTCGTACAGCTTGTTCATCATCATGGCGACGGCATAGTCCGCCTCACTGCGCAGTTCGTTCTCGATGCCGATCCGTTGATAGGCGCGAATGCCGGTCAGAAAGACGGTATAAATGGCGCCGATGATGAGCAGCGAAATGGAGACGGCAGCAAGCAGCTCAACAAGCGTCATCCCAGCTTGGGCTTTAGCGGATCGTCTCATCAGTGATTACTCCTTCCACCCACTCCGCCTCTTCGGACCGATCGCCCCAGCGGACGATCACATACATTTTCAACGCATACTGTTCCAAGCCAAGTTCAGACTGCCGCACTTTTTCCGCTTCTTCGCTGATCCGTTCGCGCAGTGAACGTGGGAACTCCTCAGGAGGGGATGAGGTGAGTTGTTCCCAGAGTGTTCGTTCATACGGAATGAGAAAAACAGCGACCCGCCCGTTATCGTAAATGACATTATTGATCATCGGGGAGAATTGGGCTCGGCATACGTCCGGCTCAGGGAAAATGGCCGCATGTTCACAATCGACCCCCGTCAGTTTTACAAATGGCGTTTGTTCGTTGGTCGATTGGCGGACATGTTGTTCGAGCGCAGAGAAGTTCAATTTTCCCATATATACAGCGACGCCGCGGGCGATATTGATCGCGACCGTGCGCCCTTGGTTGTAGGACGTATATGTCATCGCGTTCGTAAAAAAGTAGAACAAGCCGATCACCACGCCTGATAATAGGGTGATGGCGAGCAGTGTTTCGATGAGGGTGAATCCCTCTTTTTGATAAAATGTACGAAAATTGTACCAATACATTCGTCACAACCTTCTTTCAAAATATGTAATTTTATTATACAATAAGTTAAAATTACTATGTAGATTTTTAGGGTAATAGGGTGATAAGTCATACATTTGTAATCGTTGCGCCGGGAAGGAACGGATGGGCATGTGGAAAGAGGCGGTTATTTATCTTGCGGCATTCATACTGGCTCTTTTGGCGATTTGGTTGTTGCCGCTTGGGTTCAGTCGAGCCGGGGGTGCAGTAGTTGTCGCAGTTGCGTTTCTCATCGCGGTATTAGCTCGACTGGCCGAATCGGTCGTGCCGCTTTGGCAAATCGTGCTGTTGCTCGGGCTCTTGCTGGCTGCGGTTTCGTATTTATTCGACCGCCGGTTTGGCACGGTCCTCTATCGGTCGGTAACGGAAAAGGAAGAAGATGACGAGACGAATGATGCTCGGATAGAAAAAACGGTGCGCTTGATGAAGCCGATAGACCATAACGACAAAGAAGCGGATCAGCGTGAGGCAAATGACTTGAACGACGGACGCCAGCAAACAGCGTTCAGGCAGGAACACGGACATGTCGCTCCTGAGGTTGCTTTGCCAAATGCAGCGGTGCGCCTTCATGACGGTTTGGAAGCGGACGAACCCGCTTCAGACGGGCTTGAACCAGCGCTGAAAGATTCGGCTTCAGCGTTGAACGAACCGACGACCGCTGTCGATGAGCCGAGGCTGTCTTCAGATGAATCGATGTTAAGGTTAGATGACCTAGGGACAGCTTTAGGTGAGCTAGGGGCAGCGGTCAAACATGCTGAGGACTTCGAACGGGAAAAAGAGCGTACGGAACGTTCTGCCGCGCTGCTGTCGGAATTGGCAAGCCATGCGGAACAACGTGTGCCTTTCTCTTTGGAGTCCATTGCCTTGGGGGAAGATCGCAGGGCGGTTGAGCGTGAAGAAGAGCGCTCCGCCTTTTCGCCTGCCTTGCTTCCGATGCAGGTGGACGATGAGGAGCAACCTTCCGATTCCGCTTTTGAGTCGGTCATTGCAGCTGATGAGCCGGCACGCCCCTCGCATGACTGGCTCGATGAGCTGCCGGTCGCTATGACGCCAGATATCGAAGCAGCGGCGTTGCAGGCGGAAGCAGCCGCTGGCTCCCTAGCGAATGATCACGATGACTGCGATTTGTTGCAGGCAATCGATCGGAGTGACGCCGCTTCCCTGTTGACTTTTTTTGAAGCAGATAACGACTATGGCGATGAAAGCGAGCTCATTTCCGAGCAGGAAGCGTTGCTTGAGTGGACGTCTGTGAAAGATGCGCCGCCGGACATAACACAAGTTTCGCTGTCGGAAGTGGGTAGCGTTACTGAGCAAATAGGGGAAACGGATGAGGAAAACGCACTGTTTGAGCAACAAGGAGAGCGACAAACAAAGCAGAACCGACAAGCTGGGGTCGGATACTGCGAGCTCGAGGAAGATAGGCGAACCGGCAGGAAGAGAGGGAGCGAATAACCTGAAGAGCAATAGGAAGAAGACAGACGGCTGAACCGGAAAACGGTGCGCACAGAAGGCGTGCCGCTGGGTATCTTGCAATGGTGTCTTAATTACCGCTGTTTTAATGCTGCCGTCTACGCTCGCTGTCTTTATCGACACTTGAGCGCGCTGCTTTCCGATTGCGATTATTACATATTGGCTCGTTTGTGAATGGAACATTATGTAATAGAACGACGGGTCGACAAGTTATGATGCAGATGCACGCCTATTATTCGTTGTCAGAACAACGCTTCACAAAGAGGGTGTGCACAAGTTGCAAGAAGCAGGTCCGGGTGTCATCGTCAATATCTCAATGAATATGGAAGCATAACAGGAGGAGGGTCGGCAGTGGAAAAAGCGACCCCGTGGAAATTGTTCGCTGTGATGGCCGTTTGTACGATCTATTTTATTACTTTTTCGCATTTCGGCACCTTTGCCTATAATGCGTTAATTCCGGATGACGGCCGCTTAAGTGCGGGAACGGCAGTCGGACCGGTTTCATTGGCGAATATGACAGTGCCCGAAGCCCATGAGGCGGTGACTAGCCGAGTGAACCAATGGAAGGCGACCGCATCCATTCCGTTGCGATATCAAGAAAAACAGATCGACCTGTCGGCGGATGTTTTTACGTTCCGTCTCGAAGAAAGTATGAAGCGGCTCATTGATGGGAAGCACACCCCGCTTTTTGTCATCATGGATTTGGAAAAGTGTCTCAAAGCAGTGGAAGCTGTCGTTCCGCTAGCGCCGCTCGAGGCGCTGGATGTCAAGCGGCTTGGGGAGGACTTAGAGAAACGGGCGGCTCAGCTGCAGTCGCCGTCTTCCCCCATTGACTTAGCAGGCTACATATCGTTTCCGGACGGGAACGAGCCGGTTGTCAGTGAAGCAGCTGTACCGTTGTCTGATGCGGCGGCTGCCCTCTGGCTGTCGACGGAGCGGCGTGCGACGATCAAAGCGGGGCAGCTGTTTTCGCTTGATGATTGGCTTAAAAAGGAAAAGGCGGATTTCAGTGATGGAGCGGCCGATTTGATCGCTTCGGCGGTTTATCAAGCGGTGCTAAAAACGAATTTTGCTATTGCCGAGCGCTACACGAGCCGCACGCTGCCCGACGGAGTAACGCCCGGTTTTGAAGCGGCCATCAGCAATGGCCGCGATTTGGAATGGCTCAATCCAAACACAACTGATTACACGCTTTGGCTTCGGTATGACGGGCAAAGCGTACACGCTGAGATCTCCGGCTTGCCATTTGTCTATCAATATATCATTCGCACCGGTGAAGCGGTGAACATCGAACCGCGCACAGTTGTTCAATATGATGCGCGCTTGGCGCCGGGGGATAAGCAAACGAAACAAATGGGCCGCTTGGGGCTGTTTGTCGAGGTGACGCGCGAGGTGCGCGACGGGCCGCGTCTCGTCCGCAAGGAAACGGTCAGTGAAGATTTTTATCCACCGACATACACGATTGAAGTGCGCGGTCTCGAGATCCCGAAAAGCAGCGTCGAGCCAAGCAGTGATGAGGAAGGCGAAAGCGGCGAATCAACGGAAAGCGAAAACGGTGAATCGATGGAATCACCGAACCCGACAGCAACAGAAAATAGCGAAGAGAATACAAGGGACAAACCGGTGCCAAAAGAAGGCGATGAAGCGGACAGCCGTGAAAATGCGCCTACTGCCAGCGGTAAAGGGGAGACGGAAGCGAGCGGAGGGGGAGAAAAATGAGCAAAAAGCAAGAACGGAAACGGCTTGGCGATTTGCTTGTCGAAGCGGGATTAATTACGAAAGAGCAGCTCGCCGAAGCGCTACGTGAGAGGGTGCCCGGACAAAAGCTTGGCGATGCCTTGTTGCAGCGCGGCTACATTACCGAGCAGCAGCTGATTGAAGTGCTTGAGTTCCAGCTTGGCATTCCCCATGTCAGCTTATACCGCTATCCGATCGATCCGAAAGCAACAAGCCTTGTGCCGAAAGAATTCGCCCGCCGCCATATGGTGATGCCGCTCAAAGTCGAAGGCGAGCGGCTGCTCGTCGCTATGGCTGATCCGATGGACTTTTTCGTCATTGACGATCTGCGTCTTTCAACCGGGTTTCAAATCGAGACGGCGATCGCCTCGAAAGACGATATTTTAAGAGCCATTAATAAATATTACGACATTGATGAGGTGTTTGCTGATTTTGTGCAGGCATCGCCGCTGGAGGTGCGCGAAGACGAACAGGCCGATGACGATGATTCCCCGATTGTTCGGTTGGTGAATCAAATTTTGCAGCTTGCCGTTGAGCAGCGGGCAAGCGATATTCATATCGATCCGCAGGAGACGAAAGTGCTCATTCGCTACCGGATCGATGGTCTCCTCCGCACCGAGCGGGCGTTGCCGAAACATATGCAAAGCATGTTAACAGCGAGGATTAAAATTTTAGCCAATATGGATATCACGGAACATCGCATTCCGCAAGACGGCCGGATGAAAATGGATATCGATTTCCACCCCGTCGATTTGCGTGTTTCCACACTGCCAACGGTGTACGGCGAGAAGATCGTTATGCGTGTCCTCGATCTAGGGGCAGCCTTGAATGACATTCATAAACTCGGCTTTAATTCGGTGAATTTGGAGCGTTTCATCCGCTTAATTGAACGGCCAAACGGCATCGTGCTGATCACTGGGCCGACCGGTTCAGGAAAATCGTCGACGTTATATGCCGCCTTAAACCATTTAAACCGAGAAGAAGTGAACATCATTACGATTGAGGATCCGGTCGAATACCAAATTGAAGGGGTTAACCAAATTCAAGTGAACCCGAACGTCGGCTTGACGTTCGCTCAAGGGCTTCGCTCGATTTTACGTCAAGACCCGAACATCATCATGGTCGGGGAAATTCGCGACCGCGAGACGGCCGAAGTGGCGATTCGCGCCTCGCTCACTGGGCATTTAGTGTTAAGTACGCTTCATACGAACGATGCGTTAAGCACGATCACCCGCTTGATCGACATGGGGATTGAACCGTTTTTAGTGGCGACATCACTCGTTGGTGTCGTGTCACAGCGGCTCGTGCGCCGCGTCTGTCGCGACTGTCAAGAAACGTATGAACCGACAAAGCGGGAGAAAGAAATTTTCGCCCGCCGTGGAATCGAGGTGCAAACACTCGCCCGCGGTCGCGGCTGTCCGATGTGCAATATGACTGGTTACCGCGGCCGGCTGGCGATTCATGAGCTGCTCGTCGTGACCGATGAGATGCGGCGCGTCATTTTAAATAATGAACCGTTTTCGAAATTGCGCGAGCTCGCTATTCAAAGCAAAATGATTTTTTTGCTTGATGACGGGCTATTGAAAGTGAAGCAAGGGATAACGACACTCGAAGAAGTGCTGAAAGTAGCCATTTTGCATTGATAGGTGAGATCCATGAAAGAAAAACTTGAGGCGTTATTACGTGCCGCCTTTGAATGCCGTGCGTCCGATGTGCATTTAACTGTCGGCGCACCGCCGATTTTTCGTGTAGACGGGGAACTGAAAGCATACGGCCATGAGCGGCTTCGTCCGGAAGAGACCGAACAAATGGCAAAAGCCATCATTCCACCGCCGCTTTGGCAGCAGTTTCAAGAAACAGGGGAGCTCGACTTTTCGTACGGCATAACCGGAGTTTCCCGCTTCCGTTTAAATGTGTTTAAACAGCGGTCGTGTGTTTCTTTAGCTGTGCGCCTCATTCCGATGCGCATCCCGACACTTGAGGAGCTTGGCATGCCGGCCGTCTTAAAACGCATCGCCGAAAGGCCGCATGGGCTCGTGCTTGTCACCGGGCCGACCGGCAGTGGTAAATCGACGACATTGGCAGCCATGATCGACTATATGAACAAAACGATGTCCAAACATATCATTACGCTCGAAGATCCGATCGAATATTTACATAAACATGGAAAATCGATCATCGACCAGCGTGAAATCGGGTTTGACACCGGCAGCTTTGCCGCTGGTTTGCGCGCTGCACTTCGCCAAGATCCGGATGTCATTTTAGTCGGGGAAATGCGCGATTTGGAGACGATTCAAACGGCGATCACCGCCGCGGAAACGGGGCATTTCGTATTAGGCACGCTGCATACGGCAAGCGCGCCGGCGGCGATCGAGCGGATGATTGACGTTTTTCCGTCGGCCCAGCAGACGCAAATTCGCTTGCAGCTCGCTTCCGTTCTTGTCGCAGTCATCGCCCAACGTCTGTTTCCGAATAGCCGGGGGAACGGACGAGTGGCAGCGTTCGAAATTTTAATCAATAATTCCGCGGTCGCCAACTTAATTCGTAATGAAAAAGAACATCAAATCGTTAACGTGATGCAAACAAGCAAAAACGTTGGCATGCAGACGATGGAAATGAGCATCAAAGAGCTTGTGGCCGACGGGCGCATCGATCCACGTGCAGCCGAGGCGTATTTGGTAGGGGAGCGTGGCGAACATGGCACAATTTAAGTACGAGGGGCGCGATCGGAGCGGGCGAAAAAAGGCGGGGATGATCACCGCCGTCTCGCGGCGCGAGGCAGCCATCAAACTGCGGGAAAAAGGGATTCGCCCGATGGTGCTTACTGAAGTGCCGCCATCGATATGGAACAAAGAAATTTCGTTCGGCCGCGCTGTGAAGCCGCAGCACTTTGTCATTTTTTTGCGCCAGTTTGCGACGCTCGTGCGCGCAGGGGTGACGATTGTTGACTCGGTTCATATTTTAGCCGAGCAGACCGAGAGCAAGTCGCTTGCTCGGGCGCTTTCGGACATCGAACAGTCATTGCGCGGCGGGAATCCGCTCTCGACGGCCGCGGCGCGCCATCCACGCCTGTTTCCGTCGCTGTTTGTCAACATGGTGCGCGCTGGAGAGGCGAGCGGAACGCTTGACGAGACGCTCGACCGTCTTGCTGATCATTTTGAAAAAATGCACCGGACGCGGCAAAAAATCGTCTCGGCGCTCGCTTATCCGATCGCTATTGCCATCATCGCCACGGCGGTCGTCATCTTTTTGCTTGTGGCTGTCGTGCCGGCGTTTGTGGAGATGTTTGCCGATTTTCACGCCGAGCTGCCGGCGATTACGAAGTTTGTGCTCAAAACAAGCAACGTGATGCAACATTACTGGTGGGCGATGGTGCTGCTGATCATGGGCGTATACGTATTGTTCATCGCTCTCCGGCAGCGAAAGGAGGTGAAGTATTATTTCGATTACGCAGCGATGCGGCTGCCGATTTTTGGCAAACTTGTGCAAAAGGCGGCGCTCGCCCGTATGACGCGAACGCTTAGCTCGCTCGTCTCGAGCTCGGTGCCGATTTTAGAGGCGCTGGCCATCGTCGGGCGCGTCGTTGAAAATGAAGTGATCGCTTCCGTCCTTGATGAAGCACGCACCGCCCTTGAGCGCGGCCAGTCGCTCGCCGAGCCACTCCGTCGCCATTGGGCGTTTCCGCCGCTTGTGGCGCAAATGATCGCCATCGGCGAACGGACGGGGGCACTTGACGCCATGCTCGGCAAAGTCGCCGACTTTTACGAAGCGGAAGTCGACGCCGGCACCGATCGCCTCAAATCGCTCATCGAACCGATCATGATCGTGCTGCTTGCTGGTGTTGTCGGGACTATCGTCACCTCCATCATCATACCGATGTATGATATTTTCGGTCGTGTCCAACAATAGTCAATAAGAATATATTCTTATTTTTATTTCCTCGTTATAGAATAGTAGGGGCAACATTCTAATTTAACAGAAAGGGAGAGGGAATGATGTTGAAGCGAATCATCAAAAACGAGCGTGGTTTGACACTCATCGAACTGCTCGCCGTCGTCGTCATTTTAGGGATTATCTCGGCGATTGCGGTTCCATCGATTGGGGGATTGATTGACAATTCGAAAAAGGATGCGCATGTCGCCAATGCGCAGCAAATGATCAATGCAGCGAAAATTGCAGTGACGGCGGATAAAAGTCTTATACCTGATGGCAGTAAGCCCGTAAAAATTGAACTGAAGAAACTAGAGAGCAATGGATATCTAGAAAAAGTAAAAGATCCAGATGGAGGAACTTATAATAAAACTGACTCGTATGTCATGATTAGCAATGATAATAATAAATTGTCTTACAGCGTTAAATTGATTAATGATAAACGGGGCGTTCAGAATGATAATGGAGAAGCTGTCAATGAAAATAAATTAGATCGTAAACAAGTTAGAAACAATTCATCTCAAAATCCTGAAAATAACTCCTTATGAGGACCATGGTCTTAAGCTATTTATTTATTATTTCCCTTCTCCTCGCCTCCTTTTTTAACGTCGTCGGGCTGCGGGTGCCGGTCGGGAAGTCGATCGTCCGGCCGCGGTCGCATTGTCCGGCGTGCGGGCGGACGTTGTCGGCGAGGGAGTTGGTTCCGGTTGTGTCGTATGTTGTGCAGCGCGGGCGGTGCAAAGGGTGCGGGGGGCGCATTTCCCCCCTTTACCCGGCGATGGAGCTCGCGACGGCTATCTTGTTTACCGCTGCACCAACGTGGGTCGGTTGGGGTGGACGGCTTATTATCGTTTGGACGTTGATTGCGCTTTTTGCCATTATCGTTGTTTCTGACCTTCGCTATATGCTCATCCCGGACCGGGTGCTTGTGGTATTTGCCGCCTTGTTTTTGATAGAACGGCTCTTCATTCCGTTTTTGCCGTGGATGGACATGCTCATTGGTGCGGCGGTGGGGTTTTTGTTGTTACTGCTGATTGCCGTGCTATCAAAAGGCGGGATGGGCGGCGGCGATGTAAAACTGTTTGCCGTGCTTGGATTTGTGCTTGGCTGGAAAATGGTGTTGCTCGCGTTTTTCTTGGCGGCATTGTATGGTACAGTGATCGGGTTGGTCGGCATGGCGCTCGGCCATGTGCGACGCGGCGTGCCGATGCCGTTTGCGCCGGCTATTGCGCTCGGGACGCTGACAGCGTTTTTCTTTGGCGAGGCGATGGTGCGTGCGTATCTTTCGCTTATGATGTAGGACGGTAGAAAGGAAGCAGACAACCATGGCGTTATGGCGGCGAAAGGCAAAACAAGCGAATATTGTCATTAAAGACCATGTCGTCCGTTGTGTGGAAGCGAAGCCGGGGAATCCGCCGGAGGCGAAGCGGTGGGGTGAGCGCGAACTACCGCCTGGCCTCATTCGCGACGGAAAAATCGTTGATGCGGAAACATTGGCGATGATTTTAGAGGAATGCGTCGACGAATGGAAGCTTGGCGGGCGGCGCGTCCGCTTTGTCGTCCCCGATCCGTTTGTCATGATCCGCACCGTGTCGCTTCCTCCTCATTTGCCGGACGATGACATTCGCGGATATTTGTTTATGGAACTTGGTGAATCGATCCCGCTTCCGTTTGCCGATCCGGTGTTCGACTACGCGGTGGTCGAACGGACGGAAGAGGCGCTAAACGTGCTATTGTTTGCTGCACCGGAGGAAGCGGTGGCGGAATATGCGGCGCTCCTTGAGGATGCTGATTTGCGGCCGGTGGCGGCCGACGTGTCGCCGCTTTGCGCTTACCGTCCGTTTTATGCCGCCGGACAAGCAGCGGCAGATGATCATATTTTGCTCGTGCAGCTTGATCGCTCGGCGGTGAATGTAAGTGCCTTTCACCGCCATTTGCCGCTGTTTATGCGCCATTTGCCGCTTGAGATGCTCGAGGAGCGAACCGTGCCGATCGTTGACCCGTTTGTGGATGTGTATAAGGAAATCGAGCGGATGATGAACTTTTATTCATTTTCTCTCCAACAAGGAAAACAGCAAATTACGCGCCTGTTCCTCATCGGTGATCACCCGCAGCTTGCCGATGCCTTCGCTGCCTTGGCGGAGCGGCTTGACGTACCGCCCGAGCGGCTTTCCTATTCACTCGATCCGCTGCCGGACCGGTATCATCTCGCCTGGGGGCTGGCGTTGAAAGAGGGAATGACTGACGATGATCGTTGACATCAACTTATTGCCGCGGAAAGAGCCGCGCCATACGTTCGGCGTCGTGTTGACGGTCTTGGTCATCCTTCTTCTCCTCATCGGCGCCGCCGGGGGATACTGGCTGATGGAACGTGCCAACAGCCGTCAAGCGGCGCTTGAAGCGGAATTGAAGCAAGTGCGCGCCCTGCAGGCCGCGACGGCCGCCAAACAGAAGGATGCCGAGCAACAGCAAGGGAGGCAAGAGCTGTCCAAGGCGGTGGAGTGGGCGAACCGCTATCCGTTTAAAACAGTGCCACTGTTGCGCGCGTTGACAAAAGAGTTGCCTGAGCGCGGCTTTATCATGAAATTTTCCTATGCCGACCGGCAGACGGTGACGATGACGGTTCAGTTTGATACCGCCGAAGAAGCGGCCTATTATTTAGCCCGGTTAGAGGCGGTGGACATAGTCAAAGAGGTGAAGCTGACAGAGGTTTCTGCCAGCAGCCAAAGCGGTGAAGTTGAGACGGAAATGATCGTGCCGCGCTATATGGCGCAATATGAGCTAAAAATCGGCCAAGCCGAAAAAAAGGAGACATCGCCATGACCGGTCGCGTAAACAAATGGCTAGCAGTTTCCATTGTATTGCTGCTTGTTGCCGCTGTCGGCACCGCGTTTTATTTTCTCTTGTTAGCGCCGCGCTACCAGGAAATTGACCGGCTCGCCGCCATGGTGCAAAGCGAGAAAAAAGTGCTCGCTGCCATGGAGCAAAACGTTTCGCCAAAGGAAGGAGAGGCGTTGGAAAGCCTCGCCGCGCTGCAAAAAAAAGTGCCGACCCGCCCGCTCATCGACCAACTGTTGCTTGAGTTTCAAAAGGCGGAGTACGTCTCGGACAGCTTATTGGTAAATATTCGCTTTTCCGAAAAGGAGCAGGTAAGCAGAGATGAAACGGGTGCTCCACCAACTAGTATTGAGACGGTGAGTGCGCAGCTGACGGTTCAGTCGCCATCGTATTACCAGCTTGAACGATTTTTAGAAACGTTAGAGCGGGCTGAGCGCATTATGGCCATTGAGTCGCTCACGTTTACCGGGCCGCCAGAGTTGACCTCAACGTCAACGGATATCCATCCGTTGACGTATTCGCTAACAGTTCGCGCCTTTTATGCACCGAAGCTTGAAAAATGGAAACAGCTCCTGCCGGCACGGGATGTTCCGCCGCCAGGCGACAAGGATAACCCGCTGACAGAAATCGCGCCATCGGTGAGTCCGTAGCTAGTCGGAGGGGCGACCATATTGGGGCGGGTAAAGCGTGGAATGACGCTCATCGAGCTCCTTGTTGTGTTGGCGATTGTCGGTATTGTCGCTGTGATTGAAAAGGCGCGCGAGCGGGCGTTTGTTTCCGATGCGTATGGCTTGTATGAGGTGGCGCGGCTGTATGTCGGCGCAGAAAGCGTCGAGTTTTTGCCGGCTCGTTCATCGGCGGTATTGTCCTATAGTGAACTGGTGAAACACGGCTTGCTTCACCCGATCCAAGATCCGTTTACCGGGAACGTACTATCCATAGAGACGAATCCGTCGTACGTGCTCGTGACGAAACAGGAAGGCGACGGGATCGACTATGCCGTTTGTTTGAAAGAGGAGACGAAGCAGCTTTGCGATTACCGGGGACGCGAACAGCCGATTCCTGTCGAGGCGTTAACAAGCGAAGCGATTCGTGACCGGTAATGTCGGAAAATGAAGAAAAGAAGCGGGAACAAGACGACAAATGTCTTGTTCTTTTTTTTTTCATTTATGGTAAGATGGGCGAAAGAAATCGAAGCACGAAGAAGGGTGGTGACAAAATGGACAAGCAGCGCTCGGGCATTACGGTGAACATTAACGGACATCCGCAGCCGTTTACGATCAGGCGCCCATCGGAAGGGAATCAGCCGGACGAGCCTAGGGAGCACCGATCTGAAGAGCGCCCTTCTGCAACTCCCGCCAATGATGGAAAACCGGCCGATCGTCATCAAGCGTGTTCGTCTCAAGCGGACGGTCGACAAACGGATGAAAATCAAAGAAACGGTCGGCAAATCGGTGAACAAAAGGCGGAAAAGCAGGCGTTTGAAACGGTCAAAGAGGAAGAAGCGGCCGCCCTGGAAGAGGTGGACGAACAAACCATCTCGATTTCAGAAGCGATTCAAAAAAAGAAGAAAGCCGGCCAAAAGCGGTGGGCGTGGCGATTGCCTCCGCATGCCAAGTCACTGTTTCTAGCGGCGGCGATTGCCGCTTTCGTTGGCATGGCGTTTGGTATGACGATGCTTCGCCTGATTCCGAAGGAAAAAGCAGAGCCGTCGCCGGCAGCTGAAGCGATGACGGAACTCGCCGAAGCTGGAACAGCGACGGATGGAGAACGTGAGGAAAGTACGATACCTGCGCCATTTTCGATCGCAGTGATTCAAGCCGGGGTTTATTCCGACTCTAAGGCAGCCGCACGAGCAGCCAAATCGATTCAAGAAGCGGGCGTGCCGGTCGTCATTGCCGGCCAGAAGCCGGCGGCGCTCTATATTGCGGTCGGCACGGATAAGGAAGGGTTGCGGGCGGTCAACAACAAATATCGTGAGGCTGTGCCAAGCACGTACGTGAAGGAGCTGGCGTTTGCTGCCGAAACGAAGGCGCGGTCGGATATCGTACAAAAAGGAGAGAAATTGTACGGAAATATGGCAGCGCTCTCTGCCGCTTTGCTTGCCGGCAAGGATGCAAGCAAAGAGGAATGGCAAGCGTTGAGCAAGGCGTACGGTTCGTTGGAAAAAAGCAAAGTATCAAACGACAAAACGGTTCAAAACTATGTCGAAGCGCTAAAGCAGGCGTATTTGGCGCTTGCCGCCTACAAAGAAAATCAAGACGAAGCGCTGCTTAGCAAAGCCCAACAACAGCTGCTTGAGGCGCTAAGCACGTATATGGAACTCGTGCCGTTGCGGAGCTAAAAACAGGCTCCGTTTTTTCTTTTTTGCTTCTTGACTGTGGAAAATTGTCTTCCGGTGAAAAATTTGCTACGATACAAATGAATCTTCCGAACCGAAGCGAAGGAAAGGAGAATGGTTCATGCCCCCACGGTTAGTACTTGCTTCCCGCTCCCCGCGCCGCAAACAGCTCCTCGAGATGACCGGTTGGCCGTTCGATGTGCAAGAAAGCCAAGCCGATGAAACGATCGCTCCTGGAACACCTCCTGAAGAAGCTGTTCAAATGCTTGCCCGCCGGAAAGTCGAGGCGGTCATGCCGTCGATACCCGATGCTTACATTCTCGGGGCTGACACGATGGTTGTGTACGGTGATCGCTTTTTAGGGAAGCCGCATACCGCCGAAGAAGCATTTGATATATTGCGCCTTTTGTCTGGGCGGACGCATGATGTGTGGACTGGTGTCGCCATTGCAACGCCGAATGGAGAAGTGGTGTCGTTCGCTGAAAAAACGGCGGTGACGTTTTGGGAGTTAAGCGAAGAAGAGATCGCCGCCTACATTGCGACCGGGGAGCCGATGGACAAGGCAGGGGCGTACGGTATTCAAGGACAGGCCGCCCTGTTTGTCAAACGGATTGAAGGCGATTATTTCAATGTCGTTGGCCTGCCGCTGTCGCGGACGGTAAGAGAACTGCGCCGATTCGGGTGGCCGTCGTCGGGAGCGTAGGCGTGCAAAACGTGGGCGGCTGGCCGCTCTTTGGGCAGGCCCAAAAAGCGTCCCTAAGCGGTGTTTGCTCCTCAATTGAAGGGGAGACGATGATCACAAAAAAAGGGGAGATACGATGACGTGGATGATTCGTGACGTGCCGAAAGACAGCCGGCCGCGTGAACGGTTGCTGGCATCCGGGCCGGAAAGCTTATCCGATCATGAGTTATTGGCGATTTTGCTGCGCACCGGGACGAAAGACGAGTCAGTCGTGCAGCTCGCCCAGCGTGTTCTCCAGCATTTTGAAGGGCTGAGGCTGCTGAAAGACGCGACGGTTGAAGAAATGACCAGCATTAAAGGAATTGGCCCGACGAAAGCGGTGCAAATTTTAGCCGCGCTTGAGCTTGGCCGGCGCATTCACCAGTCCGGCTACAATGACCGCTATGTCATCCGTTGTCCGGAGGACGGAGCCAAATACGTGATGGAAGATATGCGCTTTTTATCGCAAGAACATTTTGTTGCCATTTATTTGAATACGAAAAACCAAGTCATCCACCGCAAAACGGTATTCATCGGAAGTTTAAACGCCTCAATTGTCCATCCACGCGAAGTGTTTAAAGAGGCGATCAAACGATCCGCCGCCTCGGTCATTTGCGTGCATAATCACCCCTCTGGCGATCCGACCCCAAGCCGTGAAGACATCGATGTCACAAAACGGCTCGCTGAATGCGGACGCATTATCGGCATCGAACTCTTGGATCATCTCATTATCGGCGACCAAAAATTCATCAGTTTGAAAGAAAAAGGATACGTCTAACGGTTCTCATTTTTTGTCGAATCAGGTATAATATCAATTATGAGTTTT
Source organism: Geobacillus sp. FSL K6-3411 (assembly GCF_037965715.1). Classification (NCBI taxonomy): domain Bacteria; kingdom Bacillati; phylum Bacillota; class Bacilli; order Caryophanales; family Anoxybacillaceae; genus Geobacillus; species Geobacillus sp. FSL K6-3411. The sequence continues at coordinate 2,677,923 of NZ_CP150187.1, read as the reverse complement.
TCTGAATCTGCTTGGGCGGTGCTGTACAACTTATAAATGACTGACATCCGACCAATTTTGCCAATATAAAGATGATACGCATTTCGTTTCGGAAAGGAAGATCGACAATATGCTTGGGTTTGGAACAAAAGATCTTGGAATCGACTTAGGGACAGCGAATACACTTGTTTACGTAAAAGGAAAGGGCATCGTGCTCAGAGAGCCGTCAGTCGTTGCTATTCAGCGCGATACAAAGCAAATTGTCGCCGTTGGCAATGAAGCGAAAAACATGATCGGGCGCACGCCGGGCAACATTGTGGCGCTGCGGCCGATGAAGGACGGCGTCATCGCTGATTATGAGACGACAGCGACCATGATGAAGTACTACATCCGCAAGGCCATCAAAACGAAAGGGATATTTGCGAGCAAGCCGTATGTGATGGTATGTGTACCGTATGGCATCACAGCGGTCGAAGAGCGGGCGGTCGTTGATGCGACACGCCAGGCTGGAGCGCGCGATGCGTATACGATTGAAGAACCGTTTGCGGCGGCAATCGGTGCCAACTTGCCGGTATGGGAGCCGACCGGCAGCATGGTTGTTGATATTGGCGGCGGCACGACCGAAGTGGCGGTTATTTCGCTCGGCGGCATCGTGACAAGCCAGTCGATTCGCGTTGCCGGTGATGAAATGGATGAGGCGATCATCCAATATATCCGCAAAATGTACAATTTGATGATCGGCGAGCGGACGGCGGAAGCGATCAAAATGGAAATCGGTTCAGCTGGAGATGTAGAAGGAATCGGCAAAATGGAAATTCGCGGCCGCGACTTATTGACTGGGTTGCCGAAAACGATTGAAATTAGCGCGGAAGAAGTAGCAGAGGCGTTGCATGATACCGTTTATGCGATCGTCGATTCGGTGAAAAATACGCTTGAAAAAACGCCGCCGGAGCTGGCTGCCGACATTATGGATCGCGGCATTGTATTGACGGGCGGTGGGGCTTTGTTGCGCAATTTGGACAAGGTCATCAGCAAGGAAACGGACATGCCGGTCATCGTGGCTGAGAATCCATTGGATTGCGTGGCGATAGGCACCGGCAAAGCGCTTGACCATATTGACTTGTTCAAAAACAAGGCGAGAGACCATCGCTGACAGTAAGAAGGTGCTGACGCATGTCACAGTTTTTTGGAAATAAGCGCCTCATTTTTTTGCTTGTCAGCATTGTCATTCTTGTCATGTTGATCGGTTTTTCGTTGCGCAACCGTGAGGAACTGACATGGCCAGAGCAGTTTATTAAAGACACTGCTGGGGGTATTCAGCTTCTGTTTGAGAAGCCCGCACAGTTTGTCGCGGGCTTCTTTGAAAATGTGAACGACCTCCGCCATACATATGAGGAAAACGAGGTATTGAAAGCAAGGCTTGAGGAATATACGGCACTGCAGACAGAGGTCGAGGCGCTGCGCCAGGAAAATGAGCGGCTGCGCGAGCTGCTTGATAAAAAGGAGAGCTTGCGCGACTTTATTCCGATTCAGGCAACAGTGATCGGGAGAAACCCGGAGCGTTGGCGGGAGACGATCATTGTCAACAAAGGAATTCAGCATGGGGTCAAAAAAGATATGGCGGTCATTACCCCGGCCGGGCTTGTCGGCAAGGTGCAGCACGCTTCCCAATTTACGTCCACGGTGCAACTGTTAAGCGCGCTTGATCAAAACAACCGCATTTCCGCCTACGTCCAAGGGAATGAAAATGTATTTGGGTTAATCGAAGGGTACGATGAAAAGCGGCGTGAACTAGTGCTCGGCGAAATTCCGATTGATGCCGAAGTGAAAAAAAAGCAAAAAGTGTTGACTTCCGGCCTCGGTGGTGTGTTTCCGAAAGGATTGCCGATCGGCGAAGTGACCGAGGTCAAACCAGATCAGTACGGACTGACGCAAATCGTCTATGTCAAACCGTTTGCCAACTTGTATGATATTGACGATGTAATGATTGTGAAACGAAAAATCGATAAGACACTGCAAGAAGAGGAGGAGGCAAAGTGAAAAAGTGGCAGCTCCCTTTCCTTGCGGTGTTATGTTTTGTCAGCGAAAGCATTTTTGTTGATGTATGGCCGAAGGGTGACTTATATATTCGCTATTTTTTTGTGCCCCGTTTTTTTCTCGTTTTTTTAGTGCTAATGGCTGTTTACCTTGGCGGGACGCGGGCGATGGGCTACGGCTTCATTTTCGGGTTCCTATATGATTGCATCTATACGGAACTGCTCGGTGTTAACGCCTTTGCCTATACGCTCATCGCCTATATAGCGGGCAAAGCAACAAAATGGTTTCACCAGAGCTGGGCGGTTGCGTTTTTGTTATCGGTGTTGGCTATTGCCCTGCTTGACAGTTATGTGTACGGCATTCAGCTGTTGATCGGGCGGACAGATTGGTCGTTTTCTGTTTTTTGGGATCGCCGGTTATGGCCGACGCTGCTGTTAAACATCGCATTTTTGCTCATCTTCTCGTACCCGCTCGGACGGTGGCTGACCAAAATTCGCCGATTGGAGCAGGAAGAATAAAAGAGGAAAAACGGCCCGTTCTGTAGAATTATTCGTTGGGGTGAACGTTGTGGCAAAACAAAAGCAGCAGTACGTGACGATTAAAGGGACGAAAGATGGGCTGACGCTGTATCTTGATGACCGCTGCTCGTACGATGATTTAATGAAAGAAATTGAGGAGCGTCTCGTCAAACGCTCCAGCGTCGCGGCCAACAGCCCGCTCGTCTCCGTTCATCTGAAAGTTGGAAATCGCTACTTAACGCCCGCCCAAGAGGAGGAGTTGCGAGCGCTCATCCGCCGTTCGAAAAACTTGGTCGTCGATTCGATCGAGAGCAATGTGATATCGAAAGCAGAAGCGATCGAATGGGTACAGAAAACGGAAATCGTCACTGTCTCGCGCATTGTTCGTTCCGGGCAAGTGCTTCACGTCGAGGGGGATTTGCTGCTGCTCGGTGATGTGAACCCCGGTGGAACGGTGATTGCCGGAGGCAACATTTTCATCCTCGGCGCCTTGCGCGGCATCGCCCATGCTGGATACGCTGGGAATAAAGAGGCGATCATTGCCGCGTCAGTGATGAAGCCGATGCAGCTGCGCATCGGCGATGTCATGAATCGTGCTCCCGATTACAAAACGGACGAAAGAAATGAAATGGAATGTGCTTATATTAATGAACATAATCAAATTGTTGTTGACCGCCTGCAGCTGCTCATGCATTTGCGGCCGAATTTGACGCGCTTAGAAAGGAGAATGTAACCGTGGGAGAAGCGATCGTCATTACTTCCGGGAAGGGCGGTGTCGGCAAAACGACGACGACCGCGAACCTTGGGACGGCCCTCGCCATTTTGGGGAAGCGGGTGTGCCTCGTCGATACGGACATCGGGCTGCGCAACCTTGATGTCGTGTTGGGGCTTGAAAACCGAATTATTTATGATTTAGTGGATGTCGTTGAAGGACGCTGTACGGTACAAAAAGCGCTTGTCAAAGATAAGCGGTTCGATAACCATTTGTATTTGCTGCCGGCGGCGCAAACGAGCGATAAGTCGGCGGTCAATCCGGAACAGATGAAAGAGATGATCGAGCAGCTGAAGCAAGAATACGATTATGTGCTCATCGACTGTCCAGCCGGCATTGAGCAAGGCTACCGCAATGCCGTCGCCGGTGCGGATGAGGCGATCGTCGTCACGACACCGGAAGTATCGGCCGTTCGCGATGCGGATCGCATCATCGGCCTGCTTGAAGCGGAAGAGCACGTCAAGCCGCCACGCCTCATCATCAATCGCATTCGCAGCAATATGGTGAAAAACGGAGATATGTTGGATGTTGATGAAATTGTCATGCACTTATCGATTGAGCTGCTCGGCATTATCGTCGACGATGAAAACGTGATCAAAGCGTCTAACCGCGGCGAGCCGATCGTCCTTGACCCGAACAGCAAAGCGTCAATCGCTTACCGCAACATCGCGCGCCGTATTCTTGGCGAGTCAGTGCCGTTGCCGCCACTTGAGGAAGAAGAGAAAGGACTGTTCTCTAAGATTCGGAAAATCTTTAGTTTGAAATAGAGGAATGGGGCAATTCCGAGGGGAAATTGCCCTTTTTGTTTTGCTCATCGTTCGAGGAAGGCTCCGGCATACAGCGGCTCAGCATGAGAGAATATGGGGGTAAAAGGAAAACCCAAAAGGCCGTTTGCCCTCAACAAAACATCAGATATAGACTGACGGATTCGTTTGATATGTGTATATGGTGGTAGAAAGGGTGTCTCGTTGCTTTAGAGACGCCCTCTTTTTTATAATGCTGCAAGTATTTTAGTAAGGTGGATGGGGAACCTGATGCAAACAAGGCTTCTTAGAAAATAGTTAGGATGTAAACACGTCCGTCTTTGGAAGCGAGGAGCCTTGGCCATAGAGATGGGCTCGGTGAAAAACGCTTGTTCATATTCAATGAGGTTGTCTCATAAATTAGTACAAACGTTGTTAGAAAGGTGGAGGGGGGACATATGGACCGACGCATTCGAGAGATGAAAAAGCGAATTGAAAAGCGGCGAAAAGAGCGCCAATATCAATCAAAAAAGCGAAAGGAGCCGGTGTGGGGGATAGCGGACGAGGAACGGTACGGGCTGCCGGTCGTCACGTATGACCGCTATTCGTTTGAATCAGAGTCCCATCCGCTGTTCCGCAAAGAGTGGTTTCTTTTTAAAACGCTCATCGCCGCCTGTCTCGTGTTAGTGACCGCCATTTTGTTCAGGCATCCATCCGCTTCGCTTGAACCGGCACGGCAGTTTGTCGTGCGGACGATGGAAACAGAATTTCAGTTTGCGGCTGTTTCGGCTTGGTATGAAAACATGTTCGGCGAGCCGCTCGCCTTTTTTGCGCCAAAAAAAGGGACAAAAACGGAAATAGCGTCCTCATACGCGGTGCCAGTTTCCGGTCGAGTGCTTGAAAGCTTTGACGAAAATGGTCAAGGGGTGATGATCGAAACAGAGAGTGAGGCGAAAGTCGAAGCGATGAAAGAAGGGATCGTCACGTTTGCCGGCACGAAGGAGAAGCTCGGAAAAACGGTCATCATTCAGCATGCGGATGGCAGTGAGACGTGGTATGGCCATTTAGGCACCATTTCGGTGAAGCTGTACGATTTTATCGAGATGGGAAAAGAAGTCGGTACCGCCCAGGCGAGTGATAAAGAAAAACAGAAAGGGTTGTTTTATTTTGCCATTAAGCAAGGGGAGCAATTTATCGATCCGATCCAGGTGATCTCCTTTGAATAAGTATCTAGGGCTGCTTGGAAAGTTGCACGTTCATCCGTTATTATGGCTGATCGGCGGCATGGCGGTATTGACTGCCCATTTTAAGCAGCTTTGTTTGCTGTTTTTTATCGTTCTTGTCCATGAACTTGGCCATGCGGTGGCAGCGGCGTTTTTTTCTTGGCGGATAAAGAGGATTTTGTTGCTGCCGTTCGGCGGAGTGGCAGAAGTAGAAGAGCATGGAAACCGTCCATTCCGCGAAGAATGGATTGTCACGCTCGCCGGACCGGCACAGCATCTTTGGTTGACAACGGCTGCGTTTTTTTTGTGGAAGGCGGGCTGGATGGATGACGGGAGTTGGGAATTGTTTTTCCGTTATAACGTGGCTGTTTTTAGTTTAAATTTGCTGCCGATCTGGCCGCTTGACGGCGGTAAACTGCTGTTTTTGCTGTTGTCGTATCACCGTCCGTTCAGCGAGGCGCACCGGAAGATGGTTGCGATATCAGCGGCTGTGCTGGCGGCCAGTATCATCCTTTTGCTTGTATTCATGCCACGTCAGCTTGATTTATGGACGATTGCAGTCTTTTTGGCGTATGCGCTTTGGCAAGAGAAAAAACAACATCCATATATTGTTATGCGCTTTTTGCTTGAGCGGTATTACGGGAAAAAGGGGGATTACGCAAGGCTGCAGACGATCACCGCCCCAGCGGACGAGCGCATCTCTGCTGTGCTGCAACGCTTTTATCGCGGCCAAAAACATGCGATCGTCGTCGTCCGCAATGGACGCGAACGGACGGCGCTTGATGAAAACGAACTGTTGCACGCATTTTTTGCTGAAAAGCGGACTGATGCGCCGCTTGGCGCTCTCATTTATTGATGACGGCTGGCCGTTTGAACCGTTTCATTCCCCTCTGGGGAGAAGATTGCGGTTGACGGCCGGTCGTTTGTATGTTACTATAGTTAACGTTGTAGACTTTTTGTCCCTTAATAGCAGGGACAAAAGAGGGCGGCTGTCGCAAAAAGACGCACCCGTACTACAACCGCTCAGCGCGGGTTGTGAAGTGTTCCGGTTGGAACCGCCTTGACGCTGGCGAGTCTGAGTTCATAAAGGAGGTGCGAGGCATGTACGCAATTATCGAAACTGGCGGTAAACAATTGAAAGTACAAGAAGGCCAAGAAATTTACATTGAAAAATTGGATGCTAATGAAGGCGATACGGTGACGTTTGACAAAGTGCTGTTCGTCGGCGGGGAAACGGTGAAAATCGGAAATCCGACAGTCGAAGGTGCGACGGTTACGGCGAAAGTGCAAAAGCACGGCCGACAAAAGAAAATTATCGTCTTCAAATATAAAGCGAAAAAGAACTATCGCCGCAAACAAGGCCACCGTCAGCCATATACGAAAGTCGTCATCGAAAAAATCAACGCGTAAGCGATGATCCGCGTCACGATTGAACGGGAAGCGGACGGCCGCATTCGCGCGTTTACGATGGATGGGCACGCCGAGTTTGCCAAGCGCGGGCAAGATATCGTATGTGCCGGCGCTTCGGCCGTCTCGTTTGGCACCATCAATGCCATCGAGGCGCTCACCGGCGTTCGCCCGCACGTTTCGCTTGGCCAAGACGGAGGCTATCTTCGCTGTGAGCTTCCGAAGTTGGAAGAAGCAGCGACGGCAGAGAAAGTGCAATTATTGTTGGAAGCGATGGTCGTCTCGTTAAAGACGATCGAACGCGATTACGGGAAGTTTATCCGCGTGACATCTATCTAGCAGGAGGTGACTGCTATGCTGAGACTCGACTTGCAATTTTTCGCTTCGAAAAAAGGGGTCGGTTCGACAAAAAACGGCCGTGATTCGATCGCAAAACGTCTTGGTGCGAAACGCGCTGACGGTCAATTCGTCACTGGCGGCTCGATTTTGTACCGCCAACGCGGAACGAAAGTTCATCCGGGCTTGAACGTTGGCCGCGGCGGCGATGACACGCTGTACGCGAAAATCGACGGCATCGTTCGTTTCGAGCGGCTCGGCCGCGACCGGAAACGTGTCAGCGTCTACCCGGTTAGCCAAGAAGCGTAATTTGTTTCGGAGAAAAACTCTAACCATTCCGGTTAGGGTTTTTCTTTTTGTCCTTGAAAAATCGTTCCCGTTTAATGTCAGAAAATGTTATAGTAAAAGTGAATGGCCTCTTGATGAAGAAGAGGCTGAAGAAAAGACGGTGTGGGAAACTGCGCCGCATGAATAGGGGAGCAGTGAATGGAAAAGCGATGGACGGTCGTTGAAGTGATGCGCCATGCCCGCCATGACTGGCTGAATAAAATTCAGCTCATTAAAGGTCATTTGGCGCTCAATAAAATCGAACGGGTGCAGGAAGTCATTAATGGCATTATCGGTGAGATGCAGCAGGAAACCCGGCTGACGAACTTGAAGGCCGAGCGATTCGCCGAACTTGTCATGACTTACAATTGGGAGCCGCGCCCGGTTAGTCTTGAGTATGAAATCACGGGCGGCGAAGCGGATTTGTCATTGTATGACAAACGGTTGACCGAATGGTGTCGCGAGTTTCTTCGCTTGCTTGAGATGCAGGCCGATAGACGGACGGAAAACCATGTGTGCTTGTCGATCGAGCTGTCTTACGGGCGGGCCTTGTTGTTTTTTGATTATCGTGGCGCATGGCAGGACGAGGAAGCGGTTCGTGCTTGGTTGGAACGATGCGAGCCGGCGCCGCCGCTTCGGCTTGTATCGTTTGCTGTCGGTGCGGAAGAGTTGACCGTGGAGCTTGAGCTGCTGATCCGCTCTGAAATGACTTATTCTTGAGCACATATTGACAGCATTGAATTGGCTCTGTATACAATAATAAGTATTAGTTACACTAATTTCGCCATGATGGAAGCGAATCGGAGGAACAGCTATGTTTGTCGATCAAGTGAAAATTTACGTCAAAGGTGGGGACGGCGGCAACGGTATGGTCGCGTTTCGCCGTGAAAAATATGTCCCAAAAGGCGGGCCGGCTGGCGGAGACGGCGGTAAAGGCGGCGACGTTGTGTTCGTCGTCGACGAAGGGCTGCGGACGTTAATGGATTTCCGCTACCAACGCCATTTTAAAGCGCCGCGCGGCGAAAACGGCATGTCGAAAAATCAGCACGGCAAAAATGCTGAAGACTTGCTTGTCAAAGTGCCGCCGGGGACGGTTGTCATCGATGCCGATACAAACGAAGTGCTCGCCGATTTGACCGAACAAGGACAGCGGTTTGTCGTCGCCAAAGGAGGGCGAGGCGGGCGAGGAAACACCCGGTTTGCGACCGCGGCTAATCCGGCGCCAGAGATCGCGGAAAACGGCGAGCCAGGCGAGGAGCGGAACGTCATTTTGGAATTAAAACTGCTCGCTGATGTTGGCCTTGTCGGGTTCCCAAGTGTCGGCAAATCGACGTTATTGTCCGTCGTTTCAGCAGCAAGACCGAAAATTGCTGAGTACCACTTTACGACACTCGTGCCGAATTTGGGCGTCGTCGAAACGGAAGACGGCCGCAGCTTTGTCATGGCTGACTTGCCGGGGCTCATCGAAGGCGCCCATGAGGGGGTCGGCTTAGGACATCAGTTTTTGCGGCATATTGAACGGACTCGCGTGATCGTCCATGTCATCGATATGGCCGCGGTGGAAGGGCGTGATCCGTATGACGACTATGTCGTCATCAACGAGGAGTTGAAGCAATACAATTTGCGCTTGACTGAACGGCCGCAAATTGTCGCAGCTAATAAAATGGACATGCCAAACGCCGAAGAAAATTTGCGCCGCTTTAAAGAGAAAGTCGGCGAGGCAGTGCCCGTCTTTCCGATTTCAGCAGCGACAAGGCAAGGGGTGCGCGAGTTGCTGTTTGCCATTGCTGATTTGCTCGAAACAACGCCGGAGTTTCCGCTCCATGAACTGGAAGAGCCGGCAGTGCAGCGCGTCGTGTACAAATACGAAAAAGAGGAGCTGCCGTTTACCATTACCCGCGGCAGCGATGGGGCGTTCATTTTGTCGGGTGAAAAAATTGAGAAACTGTTTAAAATGACCGACTTCTCGCGTGAAGAATCGGTGCGCCGCTTCGCCCGCCAACTGCGTGCCATGGGAGTCGACGACGCGTTGCGCGAGCGCGGAGCGAAAGACGGCGACACCGTCCGGCTGCTCGATTACGAATTTGAGTTTGTCGATGACTGGGATGAACGATAAAAGCGGAGGAAGGTGCGGTGGAGAAAAAATTTTATTTAGTGCGCGAAGACATCTTGCCGGAAGCGATGAAAAAAGTCGTGCTGGCGAAACAGCTGCTTGAGCGGAAAAAAGCCGCCTCGGTTGCCGAGGCGGCTCAGCTCGCCAACATTAGCCGCGGCGTCTTTTATAAATACCGCGATGCCATTTTTCCGTTTCAGGCGGTGACGAAAGAAAATATCGTCACGTTGTTTTTTCATTTGGAAGACCGCTCGGGCACGTTGTCACAGCTGCTTAGCGTCGTAGCAGCGGCAGGCTGCAATGTGCTGACGATCCACCAGACGATCCCACTGCAAGGACGGGCGAACGTGACGCTTTCCGTCAGCACAAACGATATGCATGAAGACATTGATGAACTGTTGGCAAAACTTAGGGGGCTTGAATTTGTCGAAAAAGTTGAAATTGTCGGCTCGGGAGTGTATTAAAGCAAGGGAGAGGCAAACGAGATGAGAATCGGCTATTTAGGACCGAAGGCGACGTTTACTGAAGCGGCCGTTGCGGCGCTATTTCCATCAGAGCCGCGACAGCCGTACGCCACGATTCCCGACTGCATCGATGCTGTCGCTGCTGGGGAAATTGAGGCAGCGGTTGTGCCGCTTGAGAATGCGTTGGAAGGGTCGGTCAATTTAACGCTCGATTATTTAATCCATGAACAGCCGTTGCCGATCATCGGTGAAATCGTTGTTCCGATTGAGCAGCATTTCATGGTGCATCCGTACTATGCACCGCATTGGCGGGAGATTAAAGAAGTGTATTCACATTCGCATGCCATTGCTCAGTGCCGCAAATTTTTACATACGGTGCTCAAAGGCGCAAAGCAAGTGCCCACGACGTCAACGAGCGCCGCTGCCAAATTTGTCAGCGAACATCCGCACTTGCCAGTGGCGGCGATTGCCAATCGGCTCGCAGCGAGCGAATACGGCTTGACGATTGTGCAGGAAAATATTCATGATTATGATTACAACCATACGCGCTTTATCGTCGTCAGCCGAAGCAGGCAGCCGCTTTCGCCTGATTCGCCGCTTTATGCCGGCGACAAAACGACCATTGTTGTCATGTTGCCGCAAGATCAGCCTGGTGCGCTCCACCAAGTGCTGTCGGCGTTTGCTTGGCGGCGGCTGAACTTGACGAAAATCGAGTCGCGCCCAGCGAAAACAGGGCTTGGCAACTACTTTTTTATCATTGATATTGACGCACCGATGGATGATGTCCTCATCCCGGGAGCGATCGCCGAAATCGAAGCGCTCGGCTGTACGGTGCAACTGTTAGGCAGCTATCCATATTACTTTGTCTAAAACACCAGGGTGTCCCAAAACTAGGAGGACACCCTTTCCTATCATGGCATATGTGTACTAGGTCATTTTATGAGAGACGAGATGTTATCTCCCTCGTAAAGAACGATACCTTTTGAATCAGCCTCTTTTGCCTTCCACCGCTGCTACACTTCTTTTTTTCATCGCTCTCTTATCTCCTATTGCCCGCTTTGCTTAGGTGAAAAATGCTGCACGTTCTGTTTAGCTGCTGTGGAACGCCCGTTTTGGTGGCGGGACAGGAGCGTGCAAATGAAGAGGGGTTAGGCCTCGATTAAAAATCCCGCTTGTTTTAAGGCACGGCAGGCGGCGTCGAGCTTTTCTGGTGAGTCAGCTTCGAGCGTATGCAAATGCGTCCCATCGGTCAGCTGCAATAAATATGCTGATTTTGTCGCTTCAATTTTGGCGATAAACTGGTCGACTTCGAAGCGGTTGCTGACCATGACCGATGCAATTAAATCGCCATAGACCGGATGTTCAATTTTGACATCTTTTACCGTTACACCACAGTCGACAAGCAAATACAGTTCTTCTTTTGTCTGTTCCGGTGTATGGGAGCAGGCGATGGTTCGCGTATACGTTTGCGTCGGTTCGGCCGGCTTTAAATACAAATATCCTTGGCTTGTCGCGATAATAGGTTCGTTGCGTGCCTTTAACAGCGAAATATCTTGGACGATTACTTGGCGGCTGACGTTCGTTTTTGCTGCCAATTCTGCCCCGGTGAGCGGTGTCTCGCTTTCTTTCAGCCATTGCAAAATGAGCTGGCGCCGCGCTTCTCCTAAAATTTTCTTTTCTTCTTTCACCTTGTCCATACCTCCTTTCGCGTTCGGATAAACTGTTCTAATGTGGAGATCAATTGATCGATCTCTATTTCCCGCGTGGACGTACCAAGTGATACACGGACGAACTGCTTTGCCTCCTCTGGGGTTTTGCCGACGGCAAGCATGGTGCGCGACGGCGCCTGCAATCCGACTTGGCAGGCGCTGCCAGTTGAAATGGCAATACCGGCACGGTTGCATTCCAGCATGACGAGCTGCCCTTCAAAACCGGTAACAGACAACCCGACAATATGGGCAAGTCGACAGCTAGGATGGCCTTCAACGGCAATCGGCAGCTGTTTGGCTGCTATGGCGTCAAGCAGCCGGCGGCGCAGCTGTTCAAATCGTGTCTGTTCACCTTCCATCCGTTCGTAAAGCTGCTTAGCGGCAGTGAGGAAGGCAACGATCCCCGGCACATTGACTGTTCCGGGTCGGAAGCCGGATTCGTGTGTCGTCCCTGGAAAAACGGGTTTCCAATGAAGGTGCGGGTCGATGTAGACGGCTCCGACGCCTTTTGGACCGTACACTTTATGAGCGGAAATCGATACGCTGTCAATCGCCATCGCCTTAACGTCTAGCTGTATTTTAGCAAAAGTTTGCACGCAGTCGCTATGAAAAAGGATGCCGCGCGCTCGCAACAGGCGACCGATGTCAGCAAGCGGCTGGATGGTGCCGATTTCCGAGTTGGCATGCTGGATGGAAGCGAGGATCGTCTGCGGTGTGATGGCCCGTTCCAAATCAGCGAGACGGATGCGACCGAATCGATCGACGGGCAAATACGTCACCGCATATCCTTCCGTTTCAAGCTGTTGAAACAAATGATAAAGTGAGGCGTGTTCGACTTCGGTAGTGATTAAATGATTCCCTTTGTGGCGGTGGGCGGCAATGAGCGACCGAATGGCGAGCACATTTGCCTCCGTGCCGCCGCTTGTGAAATAAATCCCTTCTGCTTCCCCGTTGATCATAGCGGCAAGCTCACGCCGGCATAGCGTCAGCAATTGCTTCGCTTTCGTGCCGACGTCGTGCAGGCTACTTTCATTGCCAAAATAAACGGCCGCTGCCTCAGCATAAGCCTCGATGGCTTCTTTGCACATTGGTGTCGTCGCTGCGTAGTCCAAATAAATCATATTCTCCCGCCTTTTCTTTCACTTTTTTCAATCAACCTCTTGTCATTAGTTTAAATATGTGTAAATATAGATGTCAAGACAGGTGAAAAGAGAGGTGAGCGGTTGTGGGGGAAAACGGCATCATTATTGTTGGTAGCGGATTGGCCGCTTTAACAGTGGCTTATTATTTACAGGTGCAAGAAAATGTGATTGTTTTCACAAAAAAAGGGAAAACGGACTGCAACTCTTGGCGGGCGCAAGGTGGGGTGGCGGCAGCGTTAGCCCCCGACGATGATTGGCGCGTTCATTTCCACGACACGCTTACGGCCGGCTGCCATCATAACGATGTGCGAATGGTTGAGTTGCTCGTTCGTGAAGGGCCGAAGCGGCTGCAAGAATGGATGGACGCTGGGATGGCGTTCGATGCAGATGAACATGGACAGCTTTGCTTCGGCCTTGAAGGCGGGCATAGCCACCGCCGCATTTTACACGCTGGCGGCGACCAAACGGGCAAGGAGATCGTTACATTTTTGCTTCAGCAGGTGAAAGGGCGCGTATCAGTGGTGGAAGGTGAACAAGTCATCGAACTTTTGATGGAAGACGGCCGCTGTGTCGGGGTGAAAACGAAGCGAAAAGACGGTGCTGTCTCCGTTTGGCGGGCGGCGGCAGTCGTCCTAGCGACCGGCGGCTGCGCCGGGCTGTATACGTTCACTTCCAACGCGCCGACCGTGACTGGTGATGGCATTGCCATGGCGTATCGCGCCGGCGCGGCAGTCGCCGACATGGAATTTATCCAATTTCATCCGACGATGCTGGCTGTCGGAGGAAAAGCGGTCGGATTAGTATCGGAAGCGGTGCGCGGAGAAGGAGCGGTGCTTGAGACGGAAGACGGGCGGCGCTTAATGAATGGCGTTCACCCACTTCGTGATTTGGCACCGCGTGATGTTGTCGCCCGCGCGATCGCCGCGGAAACGGAGCGAGGCGGCCGCGTCTACTTAAATATTTCCGCCGTTCCTCATTTCCACCGCCGTTTTCCGACGATTGCGGCGTTATGCGAGGCGCATGGCGTTGATCTTGAGGCCGGCCGCCTCCCGGTTGTGCCAGGCGCCCACTTTTTAATGGGCGGCATTATGGTCAATGAATGGGGGCAGACGACCGTGCCGGGCTTGTATGCCGTTGGGGAAGTGGCGTGCACCGGTGTGCACGGTGCCAACCGGTTGGCAAGCAATTCGTTGCTTGAAGCGATCGTCTTTGGAGCCCGTGTGGCCCACTCTATCAATCGCCGGGAGGAGTGGCCGACGTCAGTATACCGCGCTGCCCGATCGTTTGGCCACTCGCGTCGTCTTTTGGTGCCTCCGCTTCCGGAACGGTCGTGCATCCGTGAGCGATTGTCCACATTTGTCGGTATCGTCCGTGAAAAAGGGCGGCTTTGTGAGGCGGTTCGCTGGTTCGAACAATTTTCCTTGCCAGATTGGTTGGATGGCGATCTTGAATGCTTGTCGGCAGAGGAGATTGAAACAGGGTATATGCTCCTTACCGGTTGGCTTGTCGCCTCGTCTGCGCTTCGCCGCACGGAAAGCCGTGGCGGCCACTACCGAAGTGATTTTCCGTATGATCATCCGGACTGGAAAGGCCGACGCCTCGTGCGGACGAAAGAAGAGTGGGAGCATGCACCAGTTGGACGGTAAAGCGGGAATAAGATCAAAAGGAGGATGAGGCGATGAATCGGTTAAAACTCGAACAGTTGTTGAGGCAGTTTTTTCTTGAAGATATCGGCGATGGGGATGTGACAAGCGACACGATTTTTCCGGCTAACGAACGTGCGACGGGGGTGTTTACGGCGAAAGAGGACGGGGTTGTGGCTGGCGTCGACCTTATTGCCACTGGCTATCAACTGCTTGATCCGCATATCGAGGTATCGATCATGAAACGGGACGGCGAACGGATTGCAGCTGGTGAAACGATCGCCGCCGTTTCTGGGCCTGTCCGTCCACTGTTGTCTGGTGAGCGCGTCATTTTGAATTTGCTTCAGCGTTTGAGCGGCATTGCGACTATGACGCGGCAGGCGGTTGACCTGCTTGGTGACAGCCATACTCGCCTTTGCGATACGCGAAAAACGACACCGGGTTTGCGCATGTTGGAAAAATATGCGGTTACTTGCGGTGGCGGCTACAATCACCGCTTTGGCTTGTACGATGGTGTGATGATTAAAGACAATCATATCGCCTTTTGTGGGTCGATTGCCGCCGCTGTCAAAGCGGTGAGAGAGCGGCTCGGCCATATGGTGAAAATCGAAGTCGAAACGGAAACGGAAGCTCAGGTGCTCGAGGCGGTCGAAGCCGGGGCTGACATTATTATGTTTGACAATCGGACGCCGGATGAAGTGCGGTCGTTCGTCCGGCTCGTGCCGAAACCGATCATCACGGAGGCGTCCGGCGGTATTACGCTCGCCAATGTAGCAGCATACGGTGCGACCGGAGTCGACTACATTTCACTTGGGTTTTTAACGCATTCAGCTGCAGCGTTGGACATTAGTTTTTATTTACAATGACGGAGGAGAGAATGATGAACGTACTCGAACAGTTCAAACAGCTCGATAATATGCCGGAACAGTATAAAACGATGGACAGAGATGAGCTCGAAGCGCGCGCCCGCGCGGTGAAGGAGCAGCTCGGGCGGCGTCTTTTTATCCCTGGACATCATTACCAAAAAGATGAGGTCATTCAGTTCGCTGATGCCACCGGCGACTCGCTTCAGCTCGCCCAACTGGCGGCGAAAAACAACGAAGCGGAATATATTGTGTTTTGCGGCGTCCATTTCATGGCGGAAACCGCGGACATTTTAACGAGTGAGGAGCAGGCAGTTATTTTGCCGGACTTGCGCGCTGGCTGTTCGATGGCCGATATGGCCGATATTTTTCAAGTTGAGCGGGCATGGGCGGCATTGACGGATCGATTTGGCGAGACGATTCTGCCGCTTGTATACGTCAATTCCACAGCGGCGATTAAAGCGTTTGTCGGCCGAAATGGAGGGGCGACGGTTACGTCGTCCAACGCGCAAAAGATGGTAGCGTGGGCGTTTTCACAAAAAGAACGGATCTTCTTTTTACCGGACCAGCATTTAGGCCGAAATACGGCCTATGCACTCGGCGTTGGCCTTGACGAGATGGCCGTCTGGGATCCATATGAGGAAACATTGCAAGGCAACGGTGACCTTGACAAGGTGAAAGTCATTCTTTGGAAGGGCCATTGCTCGGTGCATGAAAACTTCAATGTCCGGCAAATCGAGCATATTCGGCAGACGAAACCGGAAACAAAGGTAATCGTCCATCCGGAATGCAGCTGGGACGTCGTCCAGCAAGCCGATTACGCCGGTTCAACAAAATACATTATCGAAACGATTCGCAACGCCTCACCCGGTAGCCGATGGGCGATCGGAACAGAAATGAATTTGGTGAATCGCCTTATGCATGAGCATCCGGACAAAGAAATCATTTCTCTTAATCCGTATATGTGCCCGTGTTTGACGATGAACCGGATCGATTTGCCGCATTTCGTTTGGGCGTTGGAATCGCTCAGTGAAGGAACAGTCGTCAACCGCATTACCGTTCCAAGGGAAGTAGCGTTCGAAGCAAAGCTAGCACTCGAGCGCATGCTTGCCCTTGCCTAGTTCTCCTCCCTGGCGAAGACGGGATCGCTTCCGTCCGGCCAGGGATTTTTTTATCATAAATCAACAACCATCGTCATACATTGTGTTGAAAGATGATAACAAGAAACAAGCATCGGTTGGATAGAGCGCAAACAGTCTCGGTTTAGGAGGGGAACCGCGTGAAAATCCATATTGTTCAAAAGGGCGATACCCTTTGGAAAATTGCCCAAAAATATGGGGTTGATTTTGAACAATTGAAAAAGATAAATGGGCATTTGAGCGATCCGAATATGATTATGCCTGGCATGAAAATTAAAGTGCCGACAGCAGGAGTGCCAATAAAAAAAGAAACAAAAACGTATGCACCGTCAAAAAAGCCGAAAGTGGGAGAACATCCGTACGCGGAGACGAAACCGTTCGTTTCATTCAATATTGATGCGGAGATGGACACAGCTAGCGGCTCCGTCTTGGAAAATGAAATACCAGTGAACGAGGCGCCGAAAGCAGTGGAAAAAGAAAAACCGAAGGCGCCAGCGGCCAAAGCGCCGAAAGCGGAAGTGAAAGAAAAACCGAAAGCACCAGCGGTCGAAGCACCGAAAGCGGAGGCGAAAGAAAAACCGAAAGCGCCAGCGGTCGAAGCACCGAAAGCGGAGGTGAAAGAAAAACCGAAAGCGCCAGCGGTCGAAGCACCGAAAGCGGAGGCGAAAGAAAAACCGAAAGCACCAGCGGCCAAAGCGCCGAAAGCGGAAGTGAAAGAAAAACCGAAGGCGCCGGCGGTCGAAGCGCCAAAGGCAGAGGGGAAAGGAACAGCAAAGGCGCCGATAAGCGGGACATCGAAGGGAATGGAGAACAAGAAGGCGAATGTGTCAGTGAACGAAGCCCCGAATGTGCCGGTGAACGAGACACCGAACGTACCAGTGAACGAAGCGCCGAACGTGCCGGTGAATGAAACACCGAACGTACCGGCGAACGAGGCGCCGAAAGCACCGACAGCCTATACACCGCCGCTTACACATACGATTCCGCCGGTCGTTCCGACCCCTCACGTTTCGTTTGCCAAATCGTTGCCGAATCTGCCACCGATTCCACCGAAGCCGAGCAACATTTTGCCTGGCATGATGAAAGAGGAGATGGATGAAAGCCCAACTGAACTGAAAGGGGAACAAACAGAAATAGCAGACGAAAGCGAGGAAACCCCGCCACCGTTGCCGAACATTCCGCATGTTCCAATTGCACCGATGACGGCACCAGTTTTCGGTGTTGACCAAGGATGTGTGCCAGTGACGCCTATTTTGCCAGGAGCGGGGTTTTACATGTCTCCGCCGCCAGCCATGCCATCTTATTCTCCGCCGCCGGGTTCGTTAGGGGGCGGCCCGGAAAATAACCCGGCTCCATTTCCGGGCATTAGCGAAGGGAGCAATGATTCTTTAGAGTCTCCGCAGTTTTCTGAACCGGGGAAACACGGGGCTGCTGCTCCGCTTGCACCGCCAGCTGGTGCCGCTTTCGCTGCGTCCGGTCCTGCCGCACCGGGATATGCACCATCTGGAGTGTACGCGCCGCTAGCCGGATATCCGCCTTTTGGGTATGTGCCTGTGTATCCACCGACTCCGTACTACGGGGGATATGCCCCTCCGGGAGTGTACGCCCAGCCGGCTCCATACGGGTACGCGCCGCAACAAGCTGCGCAGGCGATCCCGTGGCCCGGTGCCGTTTACCCGGTAAGCCCACCCGCCGCCGGTTCGCGCCTGTTTGCCGGACCGCCGGATGAGGAGAGCGAGCATGGGGAAGAACAGTAACCTGACAGAAAGAGACGCCGTTGGCCGTCTCTTTTTTCTTCTTAGCCGCCAGTACCGGATTGTTATTCGGCAGGCTGTGGCGCTGAAACCAAATGTCATTGCCATCGCCACTTCGCACGGATCATTTGTCGCGAAAGCGTACCATTCGTTAGTGGCGGCTGAACGGCAAGCTTGGCTTCTTGCCGCTCTCCGCCGCTCCGGCTTTTTCGCCGCTCCAGCCGTTGTCCCGATCGGCCATGGAGGTGTCATCACTGCCGGAGGGCGACATTGGCTGCTGACAGAATATGTAGCTAGTGCGCGCCCATTTGTATTTGTCAACGAGTGCGACATCAAAGATGGGCTTCAAGCGTTACATAGCTACCATGTGGCAACGGCAAGGATCGTATGTGACAAACGGGCAGCCATGCGGCTGCCGTCTGTGCAGCTGTATGAAAAATGGCGGCGCTGTTACGATGAGTTTTGTCGACATTTGCCGTTCATTGAGACAGCGATGGAAAAAGAGGATATTTTATTTACGCTTCGCTGGGCGCATTACTGCTTGGCAACGTGCGGCGATTACGCCCAAGAGTTAGCGGCGGAGCCTGTCGTCATCATTCATGGGGATGTAGCGCCCCATAATTTTTTGCGCACTGCCGGTGGAGATGTATATATGATCGACTACGATGCGGCCGCCCTCGCCTCGCCCGGTCTTGATTATTGGCAATACGCAAACCGTATTTTGCCGCATATCGGCTGGTCGTATTCGGCGCTCGCCCGTTTTGTTCCGCTTGGTCGTTGGCTGGAAAAAAGTTGGTTTTTGCATGCGCTTTTGTTCCCTGCTGATGTATTTCGTGAGTGGCGACAGGCGGCCGCGCGACGCCGCCCGCTCGTATTGGATCGGAAGAAGCGGGAATGGTTTGTCCGTCGTCTTTTCGCTATGCTAAAATAAAGAGTAAAATCTTTGGAAAAAGGAGTCGAAGGCGGATGCAAGAAAAAATTGACAAGCTTGTCCAATGGCTGCGGGAACAAGTGGCGTCGGCTGGCTTAAACGGGGCAGTAGTCGGCATTAGCGGTGGCATCGACTCTGCCGTTGTCGCCCATTTGATCAAGCGGGCGTTTCCAGATAACTCGCTTGGCCTCATCATGCCGTGCAAAAGTCATGCAAAAGATATGGAAGATGCCCTCAAAGTGGTGGAAAGCTGCGGCATTCAATATCTTGTCATTGATTTGACCGAGGTGCATAAATCGTTGTTCGGCGCGGTGGAAGCCGAGTTGAAAGCCATCGGTGAGTGGAATGAAGAAAAGGCGCGGCTTGGCGATGCGAACACGAGGGCGCGTCTGCGCATGACGACGTTGTACGCTGTCGCCAACAACTATGGCTACCTCGTTGTCGGTACGGACAATGCGGCGGAGTGGCACACCGGCTACTTTACGAAATATGGCGATGGCGGGGTTGATTTAGTGCCGCTCATTCATTTCACAAAAGGCGAAGTGCGTGAAATGGCTCGTCTGCTTGGTGTTCCGGAAGAAATTATCACGAAAGCGCCGAGCGCCGGATTATGGGAAGGACAGACGGATGAAAGCGAAATGGGCACGACGTATGATATGATTGATAAATATTTAAAAGGTGAAGACATTCCAGAGCAAGACCGGAAAATTATTGAACGGCTGCATGAACGTTCGCACCATAAACGGCAGCTGGCCATTGCGCCACCAAAGTTTTAACCGTCGTCTTGTTGGTTTGAACTAACAGCGATAACCCCCCTGCTTTTTCCGCAAGCTAAATGTAAGGCTGGCTTTGCGCCAGCCTTGGGCGAAGGAAACCAAGGGGGGGTTTTCCATTGAGGTACGCGGTCAAATGGATCGGTGTATTGTCGGTAGCCGGCTTGCTCGCTTCATGCACCAATTATGGGACCAATGACGAAGGAGCCCAGCGCTATAACAATGCGGAGAGACCGATCGGCTATTACTCAACAGAACGGAACGATGATTTCCGCTACGGTCGTTACGGAACGAATGCGCTCAACTACGATAACAACTATATGTGGGCACGCCGCGGACCGGTGACTGACTTTTTGACGGACGGTGACCGCCTTGGTCGGTCGGCGGCGCCCCGGTTGGATGCGGACGTCCCAGCTCTTCCGCGCGGAGTCGATTTTGGCAACGGCGATTACAACTACCACGGGCATTTACATTCGCTGAATGTTGCTCCGCATCCATCGTACTACCGTAGCTATGACGGTGCTTTGGTTGAAGAGCTTTCCCGCCGCGCTGCAGCGGTAAGTGGAGTAGATGATGCTCGTACGGTCGTTTACGGCGATCAAGCGCTCATCGCCATTGCGACTGATACCCGCCATCCAGGTCGGCTGGAAGAGCGTGTTGCCAAAGCAGTGGCTCCGTACGCCAACGGCAAACGGGTACGTGTCACGTCCAATCCGAGCATGTACAACCGCATCCGCACGATTGACAACACAATTCGTCGCGGTGCGCCGATCAGCATGGAAGAAATTCGCCGCGATTTGCGTACTATTTTTATCGACGGTACGATTCAAGAACGGCCGGAAAACAATCGGTAGTTCGGCAAGGGGGTGCCATTGGCATCCCCTTTACTCGTTTTCCGCTTTCAGCTAGGCGCAGCTGACATTTTCTGCGGTTTTTGCTATAGTAATATCGGAACATTCCGTTGTGATGAGAGGAGAAAGTTTGATGGCTGGACATTCGAAGTGGAAAAATATCCAACGGCGGAAAAATGCTCAAGATGCTAAGCGCGGCAAACTATTTATGAAACTGGCGAAAGAAATTTATGTTGCCGCAAAAACCGGCGGTGGTGACCCGGCGGCCAACCCGAGCCTGCGTCTTGTCATTGAGAAGGCAAAGGCGGCTAATATGCCGGGTGAAAACATTGAACGGGCGATTAAAAAGGCAACGGGGAACCAAGAACATACCAATTATGAGGAAATCCGTTATGAAGGATACGGACCGGGCGGCGTCGCTGTCATGGTTGTCTGCTTGACCGATAATAAAAACCGGACCGCTGCCAACGTGCGTTCAGCATTTTCGAAAAACGGCGGCAACTTGGGGGAAACAGGTTGCGTCTCTTACTTGTTTGAGCGCAAAGGATTGCTCGTCATCGATCGTGAGCAGCACAACATGGAGGAAGATGAGTTGCTGCTTTTGGCGATTGAGGCAGGGGCGGAGGAGATGGAAACGACGGACGAATCGTTCGAAATTTATACAACGCCCGAGTCGTTTGAGACGGTAAAAGAACAGCTTGAACAGCAAGGATTAACGTTTGCGAGCGCGGAAATTACGATGATTCCGCAAACATATACAACGTTATCAGGCGATGAATTGAAAAAGATGTTGAAGTTAATTGATACGCTTGAAGATGATGACGATGTGCAAGAAGTATACCATAACTTGGATGAATCAGTGATTGAGGAACAATAACAATCGTCGGCGGCACGCTGGCGATTTTTTATAGATCGAGGTGGCGAAACATCATAACGGGGGAAACAACAGATAGAAATGTTGCTCCATCGAACAAACGTCAAAGTGTCAAATCGTTGGCGCGCATCTATCAATGACAGCATCGTCACCTGTTTGCTGACTTTGGCTCGGCAGCAGCTTGTTTTTACAAAAAAAGCTAACGAAACAGTAATAAAATGGCGACTGGCGGCGAAACTAATGATGTAAGAAAACTATCATTTTGGAAGAGAGGAACGGACAATGCGAATTCTTTCCATCATGTTGTTGGTTGCTGCAGTCGTGTTGCCGACTCATTCGGCGTTCGCCGCACCAACGCCGGTGAACATGACGATTGTATTGCAGCAGCAATACTTAGACGGAGAGATGAGCGAGGAGAAAAGAACGGAAACGGTTGTTTCGTTAACAGAAATATGGAAAAAGTACCGCGACTGGCAGCTGATTGATCTCGATGGACAGACGATCGTCTTTCGCAAAACGATTAACGACATTTCCCCGTTGTTAAAAACAAACGGCTATTTCGGGCTCACCGATGATGGTACATTATCTATTTTTAACGGTAAACCGAATCAGTCGGGGAAAATTATCCAGTCGTTTTTTCAAATCGATGTACAAAAACTAGAAAGCCATCAGCAGGCGAAATTAAAACAAGGCATCCGCGTCCTCTCGAAAGAACAATATGAACAAGTGATCGAAATGTATCGCCATTTTGCGGTCGTGCATTAAAACGGAATCCCGTGGTGTGAAGCGCATCACGGGATTTGTTTTTTGCTATAATGAAATCGTATGATACAATGAAAGGACGAGAAAAGGAGAGGAGTAGGCATTGATCGAGTTTATCCGCGGATATGTCGATTACATCTGTCCCGAATATATTGTGATCGACCATAACGGCATCGGCTACGAAATTTTTACTCCCAACCCGTTTGCCTTTGAGGAGAGTCGTGAGGCAGCGGTAACGGTATATACATACGAATACGTGCGTGAAGATGTGCACGCTTTATACGGATTTCTAACGCGTGAAGAGCGGAACTTGTTCGCCAAGCTGCTCCAAGTGTCCGGCATTGGACCAAAAGGGGGGCTCGCTATTTTGGCAGCGGGGCGTCCGGATGAGCTGGCACGGGCGATTGAGGAAGAAAATGAAGCATTTTTATGTAAGTTCCCGGGTGTTGGAAAAAAAACGGCACGGCAAATGATTTTAGACTTAAAAGGAAAGCTTACGATGTTTTCAATGCCAACGGCTCCACGACCGGCCGCTTCTCTGTCTGGGGAGCTTGCTGAGGCGATTGCTGCGCTCAAGGCGCTTGGCTATGCGGAACGAGAAATTGAAAAAATTATTCCGGCGCTCCGCGAAGAAACGATGTCGACGGAACAGTACGTGAAGCGGGCGTTGGCCATGTTACTGAAATAAATGGCTGTTGGCAACGAGCCAAAAGGGAGGGACGACGGTGGACGAACGGCTTGTATCTGGATCAGCTTTAGGCGGCGAGGCGGCGTTCGAACCAACCTTGCGCCCGCAATATTTGCATGAATATATCGGGCAAGATAAGGTAAAAGAAAACTTGCAAGTGTTTATTGAAGCGGCCAAGCTGCGTGAAGAAACACTTGACCACGTCTTGTTGTACGGCCCGCCGGGGCTCGGGAAAACGACGCTCGCCGCCATCATTGCGAACGAAATGGGCGTCAAGATGCGGGCGACATCCGGGCCCGCACTTGAGAGGCCCGGTGACTTAGCGGCGCTGTTGACATCGCTTGAGCCCGGGGATGTGTTGTTTATTGACGAAATTCATCGGTTGCCGCGGACGGTTGAGGAAGTTCTCTATCCCGCGATGGAAGATTACTGTTTGGACATTACGGTCGGCAAAGGGCCTGAAGCGCGCTCGCTTCGTCTAGATTTGCCGCCGTTTACGCTTGTTGGAGCGACAACAAGGGCCGGAGCGCTGTCCGCACCGCTGCGCGACCGATTTGGTGTCATCAGCCGGCTTGAATATTATCAAGTGGACCAACTAGCGCAAATTATTGAGCGGGCGGCTGCTATTTTGCATATTATCATCAACAATGAGGCGGCGCTTGAACTGGCACGCCGGGCGCGTGGCACGCCGCGTATTGCCAACCGTCTGCTCCGCCGTGTTCGCGACTTTGCTCAAGTGCGTGGGGACGGGGAAATTACGCTGCCGCTCGCCGTCGAGGCACTTGAGCGGCTGCAAGTCGATCGACTCGGGCTTGATCACATTGACCATAAGCTGCTTTTAGCGATCATTGAAAAGTTTGCCGGCGGTCCGGTTGGACTCGAAACGATGGCAGCCGTGATCGGAGAAGAAGCGCAAACGATCGAGGAAGTATATGAGCCGTATTTGCTGCAAATCGGCTTATTGCAGCGAACGCCGCGCGGGCGTGTCGCCACGCCGGCGGCGTATGCCCATTTAGGAATGGAGGTTCCGAAGCGGTGAACAGCTTGCCTAAGTTGATTATGATAATCGGCGTTGTGCTTATCATCGTTGGGTTTGTTATGCAGTTTGTCAAACTCGGCCGCTTGCCGGGGGATATCGTCATCCGCAAAGGAAACATGACCTTTTATTTTCCGATCGTCACATCGATATTGCTAAGCGTCGTATTATCATTGATTTTTTACGTGCTCGGGCGATTTCGCTAAAGAAAGGAGAACTTTATGAAAGTTGACTTGTTTGATTTCCATTTGCCTGAGGAACTCATTGCACAAACGCCGCTCCCGGATCGGGCGGCGTCGCGGCTGATGGTGCTCGATAAACAAACAGGGGCCATCCGTCATGAAACATTTCGCAACATTATTTCGTATTTACACCCTGGCGATTGTCTCGTCTTAAACGACACCCGTGTCATGCCGGCGCGTCTGTACGGGGAAAAAGCGGAAACGGGCGGGATGGTCGAGGTGCTCTTGTTAAAACAGTTAGACGGCGACCGTTGGGAGACGCTCGTCAAGCCAGGCAAACGGGTCAGACCGGGAACGAAGCTCGTCTTTGGCGGCGGGAAACTTCAAGCCGTTTGTCTTGATACGCTTGAGCATGGCGGCCGGGTGCTTGAATTTTCGTACGAAGGGCTGTTTTATCAAGTATTGGCTGAACTTGGCGAAATGCCGCTCCCGCCGTATATTAAAGAAAAGCTCGATAATCCGGAGAGGTATCAGACGGTGTACGCTCGTGAAATCGGCTCAGCGGCAGCGCCAACAGCCGGCCTTCATTTCACTGAGGAGCTGCTTGACGCCATTCGGGAAAAAGGGATACATATCGCCTTTATTACGCTTCATGTTGGGCTCGGTACATTCCGGCCGGTGCAAGTGGATGACGTCGAAAAACACAATATGCACGCTGAGTTTTATCAAATGAGTGAGGAAACGGCGGCGATATTGAACCGCGTGCGTGCGAACGGCGGCCGCATTATCGCCGTCGGTACGACATCGACGAGGACACTTGAGACGATCGCCAATCGGCATGATGGCCGGTTTGCCGCTGAGAGCGGTTGGACGGACATTTTCATTTATCCAGGCTATGAGTTTAAAGCCATTGATGGGCTCGTGACGAACTTCCATTTGCCGAAATCGACACTCATTATGTTAGTGAGTGCATTCGCCGGACGCGAGCATATTTTGCACGCGTATGAAGTGGCGGTCAAAGAGCAGTACCGCTTTTTCAGCTTCGGCGATGCGATGCTCATCATTTAAGAAAGGAG
Organism: Geobacillus sp. FSL K6-3411; assembly: GCF_037965715.1. Taxonomy (NCBI): domain Bacteria; kingdom Bacillati; phylum Bacillota; class Bacilli; order Caryophanales; family Anoxybacillaceae; genus Geobacillus; species Geobacillus sp. FSL K6-3411. Next base: position 2,652,581 of record NZ_CP150187.1, on the reverse strand, counting down.
AACAGCACGTTGACGACACCGATTCGCTTTGAACTGATCAAAACGTGTCGGCAGACAGGAGCGCGCCTTGGCATTCTCCACACGCCGCACGGCTCGTTTGAAACACCGATGTTTATGCCAGTCGGGACGCTTGCGACGGTCAAAACGCTATCGCCAGAAGAGTTGAAGGAAATGGGGGCAGGCGTCATTTTAAGCAATACGTACCATCTTTGGCTGCGCCCAGGCCATGACATTGTCGCTGAGGCGGGCGGCCTCCACGCTTTTATGAACTGGGATCGCGGCATTTTGACGGATTCCGGTGGATTCCAAGTGTTTAGCTTGAGCGAATTTCGCCGGATTGAGGAAGAAGGTGTCTATTTCCGCAACCATTTAAACGGCGACAAGCTGTTTTTATCGCCGGAAAAAGCGACTGAAATCCAAAATGCGCTCGGTGCTGACATCATCATGGCGTTTGACGAATGTCCGCCGTATCCGGCGACGTATGACTATATGAAACGGTCGGTCGAGCGGACGAGCCGCTGGGCGGAGCGCTGCCTGAAAGCCCATCGACGCTCGAATGAACAAGGGCTGTTTGGCATCGTCCAAGGCGGTGAATATGAGGACTTACGCCGGCAAAGCGCGCGCGATTTAGTGTCGCTCGATTTTCCTGGCTATGCCGTCGGTGGGTTGTCGGTCGGCGAGCCGAAAGATGTGATGAATCGGGTGCTTGAGTTTACAACGCCACTTTTGCCGACGGACAAGCCCCGCTATTTAATGGGCGTCGGTTCACCCGATTCACTCATTGACGGTGCGATCCGCGGCATCGACATGTTTGACTGCGTCTTGCCGACGCGCATCGGCCGCAACGGAACGGTTATGACGAGTGAGGGGCGGGTTGTCATTAAAAACGCCCAGTACGCCCGTGACTTCACACCGCTTGATCCGAACTGCGATTGCTATACGTGTCGAAACTACACGCGCGCCTATATTCGCCATCTCATTAAATGTGATGAAACATTTGGTATCCGGCTCACGTCTTACCATAACGTCTATTTTTTGATAAAATTAATGGAGCAGGTGAGACAAGCGATTCGTGAAGATCGACTCGCCGATTTCCGTGAGGAATTTTTTGAGCGTTACGGCTTTAACAAGCCAAACGCGAAAAACTTTTAGTCATTAGAAAGGAGGGGGATTGAATGAACGCGACGATTGCGAATTTATTGCCGATCGTGCTGTTTTTCGTCATTTTCTACTTTTTGCTTATTCGCCCACAGCAAAAGCGGCAGCGCGCCGTCCAACAAATGCAGGCGAATTTGAAAAAAGGCGATAAAATCGTCACGATTGGCGGTTTGCATGGCATCATCGACTCGGTCGATGAAGATAAAATCATCATCCGCGCCGGTGACGGCACGCGGCTTACATACGACCGTTCTGCGGTGCGTGAAGTTGTCGGAAAGCAACGCATAACCTAAATGGAAAGCAACGGCTGACAGCGTTAGAAATGGAGCTGTCATCGAAAAGATGAATACTGACGACAAAAAAGCGGCTGTTTCGTTTGGAAACAGCCGCTTTCACATTGAGACACTCGCTTATGTCCGCTCGCGGCGAGCCGGTGACAGGTTGACACCGACGATGCCGCCAAGGGCAGCAGAGACAAAAAAGAGAAGATGATACAGCCATTGTTGGGCTGTAAATGGCTTTTCGATGCCAAGAAATTGAAACAAAAAGATGATCGCGGTAAATAAGAAGCCGGTCAGTCCGCCGGCAAGCCATCCCTTTTCTTGACTTTTTCCGCCAGCAACGATGCCGCCGATGAACATCGAAATGACCGAGACGGCAAAAATTATCCATGTAAGCGACGATTCCTGGATGTCCGTCCATTTAAGCAACAACGAAAAAATGAAGCTAACGAGCGCTGCCAAAACGAAAATGGTGGAGACCCCGTATACGAGTGCGCTGCCAAGTCGTGACACCGTGTTCCCTCCCTGATCACAACCGTTTTACCACCATATATATTCGTTGCCGGACATGTTTAGAAGTCTATTTTCGTCCGTTTTTCCCAGCTAGCCAATGAAGCCCCGGGAGATAGACGAGCTCTTCGCGCTTGATGAGCCGAAAGAACAGAAGGACAGTGATATATAAAACGATCGTCGCCACCATGGCGAACAGTGTCCATAATGACGAAGGTGTGGCTATAGGTGGATAGTGGAAAAGCACATAGCCGGCCACACCGGTGACAGTGATGGCAATCGTTGCTTTCGCATACTCGCGCGCATGGATCGAAAAGGAGACGGCTTTGACGACAGTGGCGAAATGGAGAAACGTCACAAGCACCGTGCCGATGGATGTTGCAAGCGCCGCCCCCATAATGCCTAAACTAGGACGTGAGGCGAGGGTGAAGATACAAGCGAGCTTGACGACTGCCCCGATCAAGCTGTTCGTCATGGCTGCGTTCGCCAAGTCGAGTCCTTGCAATACGGCTTGGAGCGGGCCTTGGAAATAATAAAATAAGAAGAACGGAGCCATCACTTGAATAAAGATGGCCGCTTCACTTGTGCCGTACATCCACCACATGAGCGGTTCGGCAAAAATGTATAGCACGACGGCGGAAAGACCGCCAGTGACAAGCGATAGGCGCATTGCCTGGGCGATCCGGTATTCAACTAAAACCAACTTGTTTTGCGCCATTGCCTCACTAATGGCCGGTACAAGCGCTGTCGAGAGCGCGTATGTAATGAATGACGGCAAGGTGAGCAACGGCAGCGCGTAACCGACGAGCTGGCCATACTGCTTCGTGGCGACGGAGGAGGCTACACCGGCAAGAGCTAAGCTGTTGGCGACGACGATCGGTTCGAAAAACCAAGAAAGTGAGCCGATCAAGCGGCCGCCGGTCGTTGGCAAGGCGATCCGCATGAGACGGATGAACGTCTCTTTACCGGCTTGCACGTAGCGAAAAAATTTCGCCCGCAGACGGATTGACTTTTTAAACTTAAATAAGAACAACAAATACAATAAGGCGGCTAGTTCACCAAGGACAGATGATGCCATGGCGCCGGCGGCGGCGTACTCAACGCCATACGGCAAGAGCGGCCTTGTGCATAGAGCGATCAAGCTGATACGGACGATTTGTTCAATCAAAAGCGAGTAGGCGTGCGGCTTCATTTGTTGGCGCCCTTGAAAATAGCCGCGCAACACCGAGGAAATCGCCACGATCGGCACGACCGGGGCGATGGCCATTAGCGGGTAGTATGTGCGCGGGTCGGTGAACATCGTCTGTGAAAGCCATGGTGCAATAGCAATGAGCGTTGGCAAAAATACGGTGCTCAGCACTCCCGTCGTTGTAAGCGACACGACAAGAATTTTTTTCACCCGCTGCCGGTCGCCGGCCGCTTCCGCCTCAGCGACGAGTTTGGAAATGGCGACAGGAAGCCCGATTTGGGTCGCCGTAATGGCTAACGATAGCGTCGGTACGGCCATCATGTACAGCCCGACCCCTTCATCCCCGATCATCCGGGCGACGACGATACGGTTGATGAAACCGAGAATTTTCGTAATAAAACCGGCGGCGATTAAAATGATCGTCCCTTGCAAAAATTTAGACATCTTCTTTCCCTGCCTTCTCAAATGCCTTAATCTTTTATACAATATATGCTAGATACATGGCCAAGCATGACAAGGATCATAGCTGGCATGGCGCGGGAGGGTGAGAGATGGAAGGGGAAAAACGGCTGCGCGAACAGCTCATGCCGGCGCTCGAATGCAAATATGACGAGTTTCGTTTGCTCGGGTACACACAAGTAACGATCGACGGGCTATGGGAATGTTTGTGTGCTCGAAAGTGGAAAAACGCGCTGGCGGAAAAAAAACTATATGAGCTTGTCAGCGACATTTTGTCGCTTTCGCCGGGGGAATACATGGCATTTTTGACGATGCGTTCGTATGAACAGCAGCGGGAAACTGGCGGCGATGATTTAGAAAACGTTCTCAAAGAGTTGTTATAGCGAAAAATTGACACCAATGGCCGACTGGCGCATAATGGAAGTCGAAACCGATGTGTTCAACGATGGTGCTGTAGAAGCCGCCGGGCGTCAAGATGAATCGAAGGAGGATTTTACAACGAATGGTAAAACGAAGTCGCATCGTCACGTTTTTTTTGCTCGTGCTCCTATTGGCTGGAGTGATCGGACCGACGATTCAAGGAATTTTACATAATATCAAGCTCGGCCTTGATTTGCAAGGCGGTTTTGAAGTGTTGTATGAGGTGAAGCCGGCGAAAAAAGGCGATAAAATTGACCAGGAAACGCTCCAAAGCACGGTCAGCGCCTTAAACAAGCGGATTAACGTCCTCGGCGTCAGCGAGCCGCGCGTCGACATCGAAGGCGAAAACCGTATTCGCGTCCAGCTCGCCGGGGTGAAGGATCAAAACGAGGCACGCGAAATTTTGGCCACCCAGGCAAAGTTGACGTTCCGTGACGTCAATGACAACGTGCTCATGGACGGGAGCGATCTTGTCCAAGGCGGAGCGAAGCTGTCGTTTGATGAGAACGGCCAGCCGAGTGTCGCTATTAAATTGAAAGATGCCGATAAGTTTCGCCAAGTGACGGAAAAAGTGTACAACATGGGGCCGCCGAACAATATTTTGGTCATTTGGCTTGATTTTGAAGAAGGGGTTGACTCGTACCAAAAAGAAGCGGGCAAAGCGGATCCGAAATTTATTTCCGCTGCTTCGGTCAACCAAGTTTTCAATCAGACAGACGTGTCGATTGTCGGCAACTTTACGGTGAAAGAAGCACAGCAGCTGGCTGATCTGTTAAACGCCGGCGCGCTTCCAGTCGAATTGCATGAAATTTACTCGACGTCTGTTGGCGCCCAATTCGGGAAAAACGCCCTGCAAACAACGATGTTGGCTGGCATCATCGGTGTTGCTGCCATCTTCTTGTTTATGATTTGGTTTTACCGATTGCCAGGCGTGATTGCCGTCATTACACTGTCGGTGTACATTTATTTGATTCTGTTATTGTTTGATTGGATGAACGGCGTCTTGACGTTGCCAGGCATTGCCGCCCTTATTTTAGGGGTCGGGATGGCGGTCGACGCCAACATTATTACGTATGAGCGAATCAAGGAAGAGTTAAAGCTTGGCAAATCGATGCTGTCGGCGTTTCGCGCCGGCAACCGAGGTTCGTTTGCAACGATTTTTGACGCCAACATTACGACGATCATCGCCGGCGTCGTCCTGTTCATTTACGGAACAAGCTCGGTCAAAGGGTTCGCGACGATGCTCATTATCAGCATTGTCGCCAGCTTTGTCACTGCTGTCTACGGCACGCGCCTTTTGCTCGGGCTGCTCGTCTCAAGCCGCTGGCTTGATAAGAAACCGGGTTATTTCGGCGTGAAAAAATCGGAAATCTTAAACATTGCCGAAACGACAGATGAGACAGAAGTGCCGACGAAGTTTGACCGTTGGGATTTTATCAAACATAGCAAAAAGTTTTTCCTGTTCTCCATCGCCTTGACGATTGCCGGTGTCATTTCACTTTTTGCCATGGGGCTCAATCTCGGCATTGATTTCACGAGCGGGACGCGCATTGAGGTGACGAGCAGTCAACCGATTGAAGCCAAGGAGCTAAGCGACTATTTTGAACAGCTTGGTCACAAGCCGGAGGATGTCGTTTTATCTGGCACGGACGGGAAAACAGGCGTCGTCCGCTTGATCGGAGTGCTTGACAAGCAGGAAATTGCGAAAATCAAAAGTGAGCTGAAAACGACGTACGGGCATGAACCCAACATCAGCACCGTGTCGCCCGTTGTCGGCAAGCAGTTAGCGCGAAACGCGCTCATTGCCGTGCTCATTTCGTCGATTGGGATCATTCTTTATGTGACGATCCGCTTTGAATGGCGGATGGCGTTAGCTGCTATCATCGCCTTATTGCACGATGCGTTTTTCATCATTACTGTGTTCAGCTTGACGCGGCTTGAGGTTGATTTGACGTTCATCGCCGCCGTGTTGACGATCATTGGTTACTCGATCAATGATACGATTGTCACGTTTGACCGCATTCGCGATCTCATGAAAAAACGGAAAGTGAAAACGGTCGACGATTTAAGGCACATCGTCAACCGAGCGTTGCAGCAAACGTTCACACGCTCAATCAACACCGTATTGACCGTTTTGTTTACGGTGATTGCCTTACTTCTGTTTGGCAGCGAGGCGATCCGCAACTTCAACCTTGCCTTGCTCGCCGGCCTGTTGTGCGGCGTCTATTCCTCGCTGTTCATCGCTGCACAGCTGTGGCTCGTTTGGAAAGGAAATGCGCTCAAAAAAGGCAAAGGGACGAAAAAAATCACGCCGGAAACCGAGCCGCACCTGTAATGTCCGCACCGGAAAAAGTGCTTGCGCTTTTTCCGGTGCTTTTTCTTTTGACGACGATGCTTGGAACGGAAAATGGATACACTAATGGCCAGATGAAACATAAACGGCTGGGATGCTGCTAGACGTGAAGTGGGGGAAGATGGCCATGGAAAACGAACAGCGATTCAGGCAGGCGAAAACAGCGGCGATCATTGGTATTGTCGGCAACATAGCGCTTGCCGCCATCAAGGCAATCGTTGGGGTGTGGAGCCAAAGTCAGGCACTGATCGCCGATGCCGCTCATTCGGCATCCGATGTTGCTGGATCGTTCGCCGTTTGGATCGGACTGCGAGCCGCGGCGCGCCCGCCGGATGAAGACCATCCGTACGGGCACGGAAAAGCGGAATTGATCGCTGCCATTATTGTGGCGGTCCTTTTGTTTCTTGTTGGGCTCGAGATCGGACGATCAGCGCTCATGTCGTTTTTCGCCCCACTGTCGCCACCGGGGATGGCGGCCATTTATGTTCTGTTGTTATCGATCGTTGTCAAAGAGGCGATGTTTCGCTATAAATACCGGCTAGGGAAACAGCTCAATAGCGATGCCTTAGTTGTCAACGCCTATGAACATCGCTCTGACGTCTTCTCTTCACTTGCTGCGCTCGTTGGTGTTGGTGCTGCCATTCTCGGCGGAAAGTGGGAAATCGGCTGGCTCGTGTATGCCGACCCGCTCGCTGGGCTATTCGTCGCCATTCTTGTTTTAAAAATGGCGTGGGAGCTTGGTCGGAAGTCGATCCATACGGCAATCGACCACGTGCTCCATGAGGAGGAAACGGGCTATTTGCGGGAGGCGGTGCTGTCGGTTCCTGACGTGCGGCAAATTAACGAGCTATATGCGCGCGAGCATGGTCATTACGTTATTGTCGATTTGAAGATCGCCGTTGATCCACGGCTGACAGTCGAAGAAGGACACCGGATTGGGAAAAAAGTAAAGGAAAAGTTGCTGACACTTCCGCGCGTCCGCAACGTGATGGTGCATATCAATCCGTATGATCCGCAAAAAAACACGTAATGTCGTTGCCTGCCCTTTTCTCCTTTTTGTATAATAAGGAGAGTTGAGGTGGGGGACATGTTAAAAGCGAAAACGCGTTGGGAAGTAGATTGCCCCGACGAACAGACGGTGAGGCGGCTGGCCGAGGAAGCCGACATCGCGCCGTTGTTAGCAAAGCTTCTTGTCCGCCGTGGCGTGCGGACGGCAGCGGAAGCGGCCGCGTTTCTTGATCCCCTTGGACAGCCGTTTCATGATCCGTTTCTACTTGATGGGATGGAACGGGCGGTTCGGCGCTTAGAGCGGGCGATCAACACCGGCGAACTTGTGCTTGTCTATGGCGACTATGATGCCGATGGCGTCTGCAGTACGTCGGTGATGGTGAGCGCCCTTAAAGAGGCGGGAGCGTCGGTCGAATTCTACATTCCCAATCGCTTTACGGAAGGATACGGTCCGAATCTGGCGGCATTTCGTGCCGCGAAAGAGCGGGGCGTGTCCGTTATTGTGACGGTCGACAATGGAATTGCAGCGGTCGATGAAATCGCTGCCGCTAATGAGTGGGGGCTTGATGTCATTGTGACCGACCACCATGAACCGGGTCCGGTGTTACCGGAGGCGTACGCGATCATTCATCCGAAAAAGCCGGGAAGTACATACCCGTTTCGCGATTTGGCCGGCGTCGGCGTCGCATTTAAAGTTGCTCATGCGTTGCTTGGACGGGTGCCGCGCCATTTGCTTGATTTGGTAGCGATCGGGACGATTGCCGACTTAGTGCCGCTCGTTGGGGAAAACCGTCTGCTCGCCGCACAAGGGCTCGAGGCGCTGCGCGAAACGAACCGCGTTGGGTTGCGCGCCCTTTGGCGGCAATGCCGTATTGATGCGATGACAGTAAATGAACAGACGGTCGGTTTTGCTATCGCGCCGCGGCTGAATGCGGCCGGCCGCCTCGGCGGCGCCGATCCGGCCGTGGCGCTGTTAATGACAGACGATGAGGGCGAAGCCGCACGGTTGGCCCAAGAAATGGATGAACTAAACCGTGAACGCCAGCAGCTTGTGGCGCAAATGGCTGAAGAAGCGGCAGAGATGGTACGGCGTCAGTTTCCGCCTGAAGAGCATCGCGTTCTTGTTGTCGCGGGTGAAGGATGGAATCCGGGGGTTGTTGGCATCGTTGCCTCGAAACTTGTTGAGCAGTTTTATCGTCCAGCGGTTGTGCTTTCGATGGATCGGGAAAAAGGAATCGCCAAAGGGTCGGCTCGCAGCATTCACGGCTTTGACCTCTTTGCAAGTTTATCGCAATGTCGTGACATTTTGCCTCATTTTGGTGGCCATCCGATGGCGGCGGGAATGACCTTAGCGCTTGATGATGTCGAAGAACTGCGGGAGCGGTTGAATGCCATCGCCGCTAGGACGTTGTCAGATGATGATTTTACACCGCCGACGTTTATTGATGCTGCCTGCTCTGTTGATGAGCTGACGTTGTCGGCCGCGCGCAGCTTTGAGCGGCTTGCCCCGTTTGGTGTCAGCAATCCGCGGCCGCTTCTTCTTATTGAAGAGGTGGCGGTTGAAACGATGCGCCGCGTCGGAGCGAACGGCGCCCATATGAAAGCGGTCTTTTCCCAAAATGGTGCAGCGATTGATGCCATTGGCTTCGGTCTCGGGCCGCTTTGCGAGGAGATCGCCCCTGGGGCGTGCGTCTCGGCCGTCGGAGAGCTTTCGGTAAATGAATGGAACGGGTTAGCGAAGCCGCAGTTGTCGTTATGTGATGTAGCGGTAAGCAGCTGCCAAGTGTTTGATGTCCGCGGCTGCCGCGATGTCCACCCGCTTATTGAGCGAATGCCGAAAGAGAAACGGCTGCTTGTCCTGTTTCGCCGCGAAACCGAAAATCAATTAAATTTGACGGCGTTTCGCGACGAACTTCATTATGTAGCAAGTGATGAAGAGGCGGGCGCCTTGGCGATTGACGGCCGCTATGTCGTGCTGCTTGACTTGCCGCCAAAGCTCCGCCGACTCGCTGTCTTGCTTGGCAACGGGCAGCCGGAGCGCATTTACGCGGTGTTTGCGCAGCCGGAAGCGCAGTTTTTTCGCACGTTTCCGACGCGCGACCATTTTAAATGGTTTTATGCCTTTTTGCATAAATACCGTTCGTTTCCGCTCGCCGAGCGGGGCGGACAGCTGGCGCGCGCCCGTGGCTGGACGGAAGAGACGGTTCATTTTATGGCGAAAGTATTTTTAGAGCTTGAGTTTATTCGCGAACAAGACGGCGTCATCTCACTTGTCCATGCGCCAGAGAAGCGTGATTTGCATGAATCACCGACATATCGCCGCCGGCGGGACGAGCTTGAGGTGGAACAGCAGTTATTATATTCCACTTATGAGCAGTTGAAACGCTGTTTAGCAGAAATGACACGTTCGCAAACGTACGAGGAGGCAAACGTATAATGGATTTAAAACAGTATATTACAATCGTGCCTGATTTTCCGAAACCGGGAATTTTATTTAAAGACATTACGACGCTGATGGACAACGGGGAAGCGTACAAATACGCCACCGACCAAATTGTCGAATACGCACGCGAAAAGCAAATTGATATCGTTGTTGGTCCGGAGGCGCGCGGGTTTATCATCGGATGCCCGGTTGCCTATGCACTCGGTGTTGGTTTTGCACCGGTACGCAAAGAAGGAAAATTGCCGCGTGAAGTCGTTCGTGTTGAATACGGATTAGAGTATGGAACAGATGTGCTGACGATGCACAAAGACGCCATCAAGCCGGGGCAGCGCGTCTTGATTACCGACGATTTGTTAGCGACAGGCGGCACGATGCGGGCGACGATCGATTTAGTCGAACAATTAGGTGGAGTAGTGGCCGGTTTGGCATTTTTAATTGAGCTCACAGAGCTTGGTGGGCGCAAAAAATTGGAAGGATACGATATTTTAACGCTCATGCAGTTTTAAAATAGTCGACATTGTTCGCTTCTTCCGCTACAATAGAGAAAAAAGGGGCACTCGCACGAGTGCTCTTTCTTATTAACGTGATTGATGTTAAGTTAACACCTTAGCGTGTGAATTTCATTTTATAAAATCAAAGGTGATCCAACCATATGGCCAATGAACAAGTGCTGACAGCGGAGCAAGTGTTTGAACAGGCGGGCTGTTATTTGTCGGAACAAGATGTCGCCTTTTTAAAAAAGGCGTATGAATTTGCGAAACACGCCCACCGCGATCAATTCCGGAAGTCGGGCGAACCATATATCATCCATCCCATTCAAGTTGCCGGTATTTTGGCTGACTTGAAAATGGATGCGACGACGATCGCTGCTGGGTTTTTGCATGATGTCGTGGAAGATACCGAGGCGACAAAAGAGGACCTCGAGCGTGAATTCGGTGCGGATGTGGCGATGCTCGTCGATGGCGTGACGAAGCTCGGCAAAATTAAATATAAATCACAAGAGGAACAGCAGGCGGAAAACCACCGAAAAATGTTTTTGGCCATGGCGCAAGATATTCGCGTCATTTTAATTAAACTGGCCGATCGTTTGCATAACATGCGGACGTTAAAACATTTGCCAGCGGAAAAGCAGCGGCGCATCGCTAACGAAACGCTCGAAATTTTCGCCCCGCTCGCCCACCGTCTTGGCATTTCGAAAATTAAATGGGAGCTTGAGGATACCGCACTTCGTTATTTAAATCCGCAACAATATTACCGCATCGTCAACTTAATGAAGAAGAAGCGGGCTGAACGCGAGCAATATTTGGAAGAAGTCATTCAGGAAGTGCGTGAACGGCTCAATGAAGTGCATATTCCGTGTGAAATTTCCGGGCGGCCGAAACATATTTACAGCATTTACCGAAAAATGGTTATGCAAAATAAACAGTTTAATGAAATTTATGATTTGCTTGCCGTCCGCATTATCGTCAACAGTATTAAAGACTGCTATGCCGTGCTCGGCATCATCCATACGTGCTGGAAGCCGATGCCGGGGCGGTTCAAAGACTATATCGCCATGCCGAAGCCAAACATGTATCAGTCGCTCCATACAACGGTCATCGGGCCAAAAGGTGAGCCGCTCGAGGTGCAAATCCGCACGTTCGAAATGCACCAAATCGCCGAGTTCGGGATCGCTGCCCATTGGGCGTACAAGGAAGGAAAAACGGTGAAGCCGAACTCGTTTGAAGAAAAGTTGTCTTGGTTCAGGGAAATTTTAGAGTGGCAAAACGACGCCAGCAATGCCGAAGAGTTTATGGAGTCGCTGAAGATGGATTTGTTTTCCGACATGGTGTTCGTCTTCACGCCAAAAGGTGATGTCATCGAGCTGCCGGCCGGTTCGGTGCCGATTGATTTCGCCTACCGCATCCATTCAGAAATCGGCAATAAAACGATCGGTGCGAAAGTCAACGGAAAAATGGTGCCGCTTGATTATAAGCTGCAAACGGGCGACATCGTCGAAATTTTAACGTCGAAGCATTCGTATGGACCGAGCCAAGATTGGCTGAAGCTCGCCAAAACATCGCAGGCGCGCAACAAAATTCGTCAGTTTTTCAAAAAACAGCGACGGGAAGAAAACATTGATAAAGGCAAAGAGATGGTTGAAAAAGAAGTGCGCGGCCTCGGTTTCGAGCCGAAAGAAGTGATGACGGCTGACAACATAAAGCGCGTCGCGGAGAAATTCAATTTTTCGAACGAAGACGATATGTACGCAGCGGTTGGCTACCATGGAATTACGGCGGCGCAAATCGCCCATCGGTTGACGGAAAAATGGCGAAAGCAGCGCGATCTTGAAGAACAGCAGCGCAAACTGGCTGAAGCGGTCTCGGAAGCGAAGCTGCCGGCTGGCAAAAAACGTGACTGTGGCATTCGTGTCCAAGGAATCGACAACTTGCTCATCCGCTTGTCGCGCTGCTGTAACCCGGTGCCGGGCGATGAAATTATCGGCTTTATCACCCGCGGCCGCGGCATTTCCGTTCACCGCGCCGACTGCCCGAACGTGCAGGTGGAAGAGGCGGCTGACCGGTTGATTCCTGTTGAATGGGAAAGCGGCACAAATGGTGAGCGTGAGTATAACGTCGACATCGAAATTATCGGCTTTGATCGCCGCGGCTTGCTGAATGAAGTGCTGCAGGCTGTAAACGAGACGCGCACCGACATTTCCGCCGTCTCCGGCCGCTCGGATCATCGGCATAAAATCGCGACGATTCATATGACCATCGCCATTCATAACATCAGCCATTTGCAAAAAGTAGTGGAACGAATTAAACAAATTCCTGACATTTATTCAGTTCAGCGGCTGATGAACAACTAGGGGTGTCGAAAGGAGGGACACAATGAAAGCGGTCATCCAGCGGGCGAAGCAGGCGAGCGTCACCGTCAACGGCGAGGTCGTTGGAGCGATCGATGCGGGGCTTGTCGTGCTTCTTGGCGTCACGCACGAGGATACGGAGGCCGACGCCGCCTATTTAGCGGAGAAAATTGCTCATTTGCGCATCTTTGAAGATGAAAATGGAAAAATGAACCGTTCGTTGCTTGAAGTCGGCGGGGCGGTGCTGTCGGTGTCGCAGTTTACCCTTTACGGCGACTGTCGGAAAGGACGGCGGCCGAACTTTATGGCAGCAGCGAAACCGGATCGCGCCTTGCCGCTTTATGAGGCATTCAACACCTTCTTGCGCGGAAAAGGCATCCATGTCGAAACAGGAGTGTTCGGCGCAATGATGGACGTTTCGCTCACAAACGATGGACCAGTCACCTTGATTATCGACAGCGGTGACAAACCGGGAAACGAATGATGTTTCCCGGTTTTTTTATTTTCAGCGAAAAATGGGAAAGATGAAAACGAACCGGCGGCATAGAAAGGAGGAAAGGCGATGCGGCAAACGGGCAGAAGCAAGCAGGCGCACCGATCGAACGATGTGCTTTCCGCCGATTTCCACGAATGGCTGCGGCTGAAAGCCGAATATAGTGCCTTTGAGCTGGCGTCTGAGTTCGGCGTAACACTAAAAGATGTGCAGACGATGAAAAAACAGTGGTTTCGCCCGTGAACATGGCCAGTGCTAACGCTTCGGGTGGAGGAACGGCGTCTCGCGTGCGAGTGTTTAGGCATAGGTTCTATGGTGTCAAATTGGCTCGTCAGATGGATCTGCTTGTGAGAAAAGGGTGGACATGCGAAAGCCAAAACCAGCTGACCCGTCTCCAGGATGGGATCTTCGATAAATAAAGAGAGCCCCACTCCATTGTGCATCACATGGACACACCGTGCTCCACCCGAAGCTGGTTAGGCGCCATGGAAAAATTTTAAGTTATATCTATTGACAAAATACACACTTCTATATGATAATAAATATCGTATTAAAATCATTTTAATTTAAAGACTAGCCATTGCAGGAGGTAGATGAAGAATGTCTCTCGTAGGGAAAAAAGTAGAACCTTTCAAAGCACAAGCGTATCATAATGGAGATTTCGTTGAAGTTACGGAACAAAACTTCCTCGGAAAATGGAGCATCGTTTGCTTCTATCCGGCTGACTTTACGTTCGTATGCCCGACGGAGCTCGAAGATTTGCAAGACCATTATGCTACGTTCAAAGAACTTGGTGTGGAAGTGTACTCGGTTTCGACCGATACGCACTTTACTCATAAAGCATGGCATGACACATCGCCGACGATCAGCAAAATTGAATATGTCATGATCGGCGATCCTTCGCACCAATTGTCGCGCATGTTTGATGTGCTTGACGAAGAACAAGGTTTGGCTCAACGCGGCACGTTCATTATCGATCCGGACGGCGTCATCCAAGCGGTGGAAATCAACGCTGACGGCATTGGCCGCAAAGCTAGCGCATTGATTGATAAAATCAAAGCTGCTCAATATGTGCGCAACCATCCAGGTGAAGTGTGCCCGGCGAAATGGCAAGAAGGTGCTGAAACGCTGAAACCGAGTCTTGACCTTGTTGGCAAAATTTAAGGAGGCATTTGACAATGCTTGATGCTGACATCAAGGCACAACTCGCCCAGTACTTGCAATTGCTTGAAAATGACATTGTCTTGACAGTAAGCGCGGGAGACGACAACGTTTCCCGCGATATGCTTGCTTTAATCGATGAATTAACGGCGATGTCGCCGAAAATCAAAGTGGAAAAAGCAACGCTTGAACGAACGCCAAGCTTCAGCGTCAGCCGGGTCGGCGAAAACACCGGCGTCACCTTTGCTGGCGTTCCGTTAGGCCATGAGTTTACGTCTTTGGTGCTTGCCCTGCTTCAAGTGAGCGGGCGGCCGCCAAAAGTCAGCGAGGATGTGGTGCGCCGCATTCAACAAATTCGGGGCAAACATCATTTTGAAACGTACGTGAGCTTAACGTGCCATAACTGCCCGGATGTCGTTCAAGCGCTCAACATCATGAGCGTGCTCAACCCTGACATTTCGCATACGATGATTGATGGTGCGGCGTTTAAGGAAGAAGTTGAACAAAAAGGCATTATGGCGGTGCCGACCGTCTTTTTAAACGGCGAGATGTTCGCTAGCGGCCGCATGTCGCTTGAAGACATTCTCGCAAAATTAGGAAGCGAGCCGGACGCTGCTTCATTTGCCGATAAAGACCCGTTTGATGTGCTTGTCATCGGCGGCGGACCAGCGGGTGCGACAGCTGCCATTTATGCGGCGCGCAAAGGCATCCGCACCGGTATTGTCGCTGAGCGCTTCGGCGGACAAATTTTAGATACGCTCGGTATTGAGAACTTCATCAGCGTCAAATATACCGAAGGGCCGAAGCTGGCAGTCAGCATTGAGGAGCATGTCAAACAGTACGATGTCGACATCATGATCCAGCGTGCCAAACGGCTCGAGAAGAAAGATCTTATTGAAGTCGAGCTGGAAAACGGTGCTGTCCTGAAAAGCAAAACGGTGGTTATTTCCACTGGCGCACGTTGGCGCAATCTCGGTGTGCCGGGTGAGGAAGAGTTCAAAAACAAAGGGGTTGCCTACTGCCCGCATTGCGACGGCCCGCTGTTTGAAGGCAAGCACGTGGCGGTCATTGGCGGCGGTAACTCCGGCGTAGAAGCGGCGATTGACCTCGCTGGCATCGCTAAACATGTGACTGTGCTCGAGTTCGCTCCTGAATTAAAAGCGGATGCTGTTTTGCAGGAGCGATTGTATAGCTTGCCGAACGTGACGGTCATTAAAAATGCGCAAACGAAAGAAATTACCGGTACAGACAAAGTGAATGGCCTTACGTATATCGATCGCGAAACAGGGGAAGAGCACCATATCGAGTTGCAAGGTGTATTCGTTCAAATCGGACTTGTGCCGAATACAGAGTGGCTGGAAGGAACGGTTGAACGGAATCGCATCGGCGAAATCATCGTCGATAAACGCGGCGCGACAAATGTTGAAGGCGTCTTTGCCGCGGGCGATTGCACGGACAGCGCTTATAAGCAAATCATTATTTCCATGGGTTCAGGCGCTACTGCCGCATTGAGTGCGTTTGATTACTTAATTCGCCACTAAAAAGAGAGCCGAAAACGGCTCTCTTTTTACAAATGCCCATTCATGCATGATATCAATCAGACGCAGGCAAAGAGCTGTTTCACAGCAAAGACAACTTGACAACGTTCGGCTTTCTCCGTAATATAAAATTACATTTTCTATACGTGATAACCGATGACGGAGAAAAGTAGTTAAGGCCCACATGGCCAGAGAGGAAACGCCTGAGGCTGCGAGCGTTTCTCCATGATGGCTTAACGAAAGACACTCCATAGGTTTCCCTTTGAACGCGCTTTGCGCCAGTAAGGGGGAACGCGCGCCACGCGTTAGCGGCGACAAGAGGAAGCTGTATGCTTCAATTAGGGTGGCACCGCGGGAATGACGCTCTCGTCCCTATCGATGATGGGGATAAGGGCGTTTTTATTTTGGGCAAAGGAGGAAGAGTATGGCTTTTCAAATTCCAAGAGGGACACAAGATTTATTACCGGGTGAAACGGAAAAATGGCAATATGTCGAACAAGTGGCCCGCGACCTGTGTAGACGGTACGGCTATGAAGAAATACGGACGCCGATTTTTGAACATACGGAGCTGTTTTTACGTGGCGTTGGTGATACGACCGATATCGTCCAAAAAGAGATGTATACGTTTGAAGACAAAGGGGGGCGTGCGTTGACGCTCCGTCCGGAAGGAACCGCACCGGTCGTGCGGGCGTTCGTCGAGCATAAGCTGTACGGCAGCCCGAATCAGCCGGTCAAGTTGTATTATGCGGGACCAATGTTCCGTTATGAGCGGCCGGAAGCCGGACGGTTCCGCCAATTCGTCCAGTTTGGTGTTGAGGCAATTGGCAGCAGTGATCCGGCGATTGACGCCGAGGTGATGGCGTTAGCGATGCATATTTATAAGGCGCTTGGTTTAAAACACATCCGGCTCGTAATCAACAGTTTAGGCGATGTAGACAGCCGCCGGGCGCATCGCGAAGCGCTTGTCCGCCATTTTTCTGACCGCATTCATGAACTGTGCCCGGACTGTCAGGCGCGGCTTGAGACGAATCCGCTCCGCATTCTCGATTGTAAAAAGGACCGCGATCATGAACTGATGGCGTCAGCACCGTCGATTTTAGACTATTTGAATGACGAATCGAGCGCGTATTTTGAGAAGGTGAAGCAATATTTAACGATGCTTGACATCCCGTTTGTCATTGACTCGCGGCTCGTGCGCGGCCTCGATTATTACAACCATACGACGTTTGAAATTATGAGCGAGGCTGAAGGATTCGGCGCAGCGGCGACTCTTTGCGGCGGCGGACGCTATAACGGGCTTGTGCAAGAAATTGGCGGCCCGGAAACGCCTGGCATCGGCTTTGCGTTAAGCATTGAACGGCTGCTGGCGGCGCTTGAAGCGGAAGGGATTGAACTGCCGATCCATCGAGGAATCGATTGCTATGTTGTCGCTGTCGGTGAGCGGGCAAAAGATGAAACTGTCCGCCTCGTTTACGAATTGCGCCGTGCCGGCCTGCGTGTGGAGCAAGACTATTTAGGTCGAAAAATGAAGGCACAGCTGAAGGCAGCTGACCGTCTTGGCGCATCATTCGTTGCCATCATCGGCGACGAGGAGCTGGAAAAACAGACAGCAGCTGTGAAACACATGGCGAGCGGCGAGCAAACTGATGTGCCGCTTGGAGAGTTGGCGTCCTTTTTAATAGAACGAACAAAACGGGAGGAGTAAAAAGTGGAACGAACGTATTATTGTGGTGAAGTGCCGGAAACGGCCGTCGGCGAGCGTGTTGTGCTCAAAGGCTGGGTGCAAAAGCGCCGTGATTTGGGTGGGTTGATTTTCATCGATTTACGTGACCGGACAGGCATTGTCCAAGTTGTCGCCAGCCCAGACGTCTCGGTCGAGGCGCTGGCGACAGCGGAGCGCGTACGGAGCGAATATGTGCTAAGTGTTGAAGGGACGGTCGTCGCCCGCACACCGGAGACGGTCAATCCGAACATTGCGACCGGCCGCATCGAAGTTCATGCGGAGCGCATCGACATTATCAATGAAGCGAAAACGCCGCCGTTTGCGATTGCTGATGACACAGATGCGGCGGAAGATGTGCGTTTGAAATACCGGTACTTGGATTTGCGCCGCCCGACCATGTTTCAAACACTTGAGCTTCGTCATAAAGTGGCGAAGGCGGTGCGCAACTTTTTAGACGGCGAACGCTTTTTAGAAGTGGAGACGCCAATGTTGACGAAAAGCACACCGGAAGGGGCGCGCGATTATTTAGTGCCAAGCCGCGTTCATCCAGGGGAATTTTACGCCTTGCCGCAGTCGCCGCAAATTTTTAAGCAGCTTTTGATGGTCGGCGGTTTTGAACGCTATTACCAAATCACTCGTTGCTTCCGCGATGAAGATTTGCGCGCTGACCGCCAGCCAGAGTTTACGCAAATTGACATTGAAATGTCGTTTGTCGACCAAGAAGACATCATCGATTTAACCGAACGGATGATGGCGGCGGTCGTCAAAGCAACTAAAGGGATTGACATTCCGCGCCCGTTTCCACGCATCACGTATGACGAAGCGATGAGCCGTTACGGTTCCGATAAGCCGGATGTACGTTTTGGCCTTGAGCTTGTCGATGTGTCGGAAGCGGTCCGCGGCTCCGCGTTTCAAGTGTTCGCCCGCGCCGTTGAGCAAGGTGGTCAAGTGAAGGCAATCAACGTAAAAGGAGCGGCGAGCCGTTATTCGCGTAAAGACATTGACGCGTTAGCGGAGTTTGCCGGCCGCTACGGAGCGAAAGGGCTAGCTTGGTTAAAAGTTGAAGGAGGGGAGCTGAAAGGGCCGATCGCCAAGTTTTTCGTCGATGATGAGCAAACAGCGCTGCGCCAGCTGCTTGCTGCCGAAGATGGGGATTTGCTGTTGTTTGTTGCTGACGAGAAGGCGATTGTCGCGGCGGCTCTTGGTGCGTTGCGGTTAAAGCTCGGCAAAGAGCTTGGCTTGATCGATGAAACAAAGCTCGCTTTTTTATGGGTAACAGATTGGCCGCTTTTAGAGTACGACGAAGAAGAAGGCCGCTATTACGCCGCCCACCATCCGTTTACGATGCCGGTGCGTGACGATATCCCGCTGCTTGAGACAAACCCAGGCGCTGTTCGGGCACAGGCGTATGATTTAGTGTTAAACGGCTATGAGCTTGGCGGCGGTTCGCTCCGTATTTTTGAGCGCGATGTACAAGAAAAAATGTTCCGCGCTCTAGGATTTGACCAGGAAGAGGCGCGCCGCCAGTTTGGCTTCCTGCTTGAGGCGTTTGAATATGGCACTCCGCCGCATGGCGGTATCGCCCTCGGCCTCGATCGACTTGTGATGCTCTTAGCTGGGCGCACAAACTTGCGCGATACGATCGCCTTCCCGAAAACTGCGAGCGCCAGCTGCCTGCTTACTGAAGCGCCGGGACCGGTCAGTGAAAAACAACTGAAAGAGTTGCATTTGGCTGTGGTGCTTCCTGACCAGCAATAACGGCGTCTGAAAGAGAAACATCAGCAGCAGATGGTTCACAAACGCTGAAAAATGTGATAAAATGAGAACAACCAATCAACCGTCCTGATGTGTTCGTCGGGTCACCCATCGTTTTGACCGAACAGTCGATGATCCGGGAGCCCGGGGTTTCCAAGCGGCGTGCATGCCCCTTCGTTGCAGGGGGGAAGCGCAAACCTTGGAACAGGGCACCCACCTATGTGGGAGCGGGTTCAAAACGAAGGCATCGACGGCACGATTGGGACTGGTATACATAGGAGAATGAAAGAACCATTCCCCCTATGCGAAGCGCATAGGGGATTTTGTTTTGGCAACAAAATGCCGTTGCCACATCGGCTGACTTCATGTAGGATAGAAAGCGGCATAACGATTAATTTCTGAATAAATGGAGAGGAGAACGATGCTGCATCAATTTTCTCGCAATGAACTGGCGATTGGTCCTGAAGGGCTTGAGAAATTAAAAAATGCCACCGTCGCTGTGCTTGGCGTCGGCGGCGTCGGGTCGTTCGCTGTCGAGGCGCTCGCCCGTTCCGGTGTTGGCCGGCTTGTACTTGTTGACCGAGACAACGTCGATATTACGAACATTAATCGGCAAATTCATGCTTTATTGTCGACCATCGGCCGTTCGAAAGTTGAATTGATGAAAGAGCGCATTGCTGACATTAACCCGGCGTGCGAAGTGATCGCTTTGCAAATGTTTTATACGGAAGAGACGTACGAGCAGTTTTTTGCTTATAACTTGGATTTTGTCATCGATGCGTCCGATACGATTATGTATAAAGTGCATTTAATGAAGCAATGCCTTGAGCGCGGCATCCCGATCATCTCAAGCATGGGAGCGGCGAACAAAATGGATCCGACGCGTTTTCGCATTGCTGATATTTCGAAAACGCACACCGATCCGATCGCCAAAGTGATCCGTGCGAAACTTCGTAAAGAAGGCATCCGCCGCGGCATTCCGGTCGTCTTTTCCGACGAGAAACCGGTGAAAATTCGCGAAGACGTCCGCCAAGTCGTCGGTAATGATGCCTCGCCGATTCGCAAAGCGAAAATGCCGCCATCATCGAACGCTTTCGTCCCGTCAGTTGCCGGGCTCATTATGGCGTCGTATGTAATTAACGAACTGTTGAAAGACATCCCGATTGCTCGTGTTGGCGAATGAAAACGTAATTGGTCATAAACAAGAGGCTGACTCAAAAGGTCGTTAAACCGACCTTTTGGGGACAGCCTCTGTTTCTTTTCTTTACTATTTGGTTATTTATTCCTTTTTTGAAACGAGAATTTCTCCTTATTTCTGAATTTTATCCTGTTTTTTCTTTGTTGGATCGGTTGTGGCCGCCCACTTTCTCAAATTGTGAGCAGCACAAATAAGCCCCCATTCCAAGGTAATTTTTGGGAGCCCTCTTAACAAAAAGCGCTGAAATTGCTGGTTGTGCTTGATTTGCCCAAACACCGGCTCGTTTTCGATTTGTCGTTTTCGGTACGTCGCCGCCCCTTCTTCCGTGGACAGCCGTTTACGGATCTCTTGCCGTTGTTGTTGATTTCTCAAGGAAACGCGGATGGTTTTCGTGTCTTTGCCTTTGGCGCATGTCGCCTGAAACGGGCATCCGGCACAAGCCGTACAACGATACGTCCGTTTGACGGTAACGTACCCGTTGTCGGTCGTTTCCTTCCGTTCATACACAAACACCAACCGTTCCCCTTTGACGCAAATCCACTCATCCAGCTCCTCATCATACGTCATGTTCTCGATTCGGCCGATCTCCTTCGCCCACGCTTTCGTTTGTTCCCGATCCAACGTGTTGTACTTGATCAGGGCGACTATCTCCTTTTTCTCACAGTACGTGTAGTTCTCCTCACTCCCATAGGCGGAATCCGCAATGGCTTGTTTAGGCATTGGACGCCCATAGGCGGCCAATTGCTCCAAATGCGGAATGAAACATCCGGCATCCCCTGCCCGTTGATGCACGCTAAATCCAGTGATGAATTGGTTCTCTGTCCCAATCTGCACATTGTACCCCGGTTTGAGCTGGCCGTTTTTCATATGGTCGTCCTTCATCCGCATAAACGTGGCATCCGGATCCGTTTTCGAAAAACTGTTCCGTTCGCCTAATCTTTCTTTGTATTCTTCATATTTTTTCTTACGGGGGAGAAGATCTTGTTCCAATTGCCGTTTGGCTTTCTTTAACGTACGATTCTTCGGCTCTTTCTTTAGGCGCTCTTCCACTTGTTCGATGACGGCTTCGATCCTTTCGGACGTGATCGGTGAAGCTTCCAGCTTTTCTTGAAAATCCCCCTCTTGTTCCGCCTCTTCATCTTCTTTCGTCACCTGTTCGATCGAGGCAACGATTTTCCGGAATTTCTCCTCCAGTTTCTGATCGTACTTTTCCGTTGATTTGCGCCAAACGAATGTATATCGGTTGGCATTGGCTTCGATTTTCGTTCCATCCAGAAAATAATCCTCTAACTTGACCAGCCCTTCTTGACGCAGAAGATCGACAATGGAGAAAAACGTTTCGTAAATGATGTCCTTCATCCGTTCCGACCGAAATCGGTTGATCGTGCGAAAATCCGGTGTTTGATGGCCGGATAGCCACATAAAGTAAATGTTTTCTTTCAACTGCTTGGCGATTTGGCGAGAGGAGTAGATCCGATTGGCGTAGGCATACAGGATGACTTTCAACATCATTTTCGGATGATAGGCTGGACGCCCTCCGCCAAGATAGAGGGAAACGAACAGAGCCGGATCCATTTTTTCCACTGCCAGATCCACAATCCGGCAAAGATGATGTTTGGGAATGAAAATTTCAAGATCCATTGGCAAAATGAGTTGATCTCGGTTATAATAAATGTACATAAGAAAACCGTCCTTTCTTTGGTAGGGTTGTGGTGACTCTATTATACCAAAAGAGGAACGGTTTTCTTCTTTTTTATCCAAAAAAGTGTCCCAAAAGCGAACGCTATGCGAACACTTTTGGGACATCCTCTTGTTTTATTATGAATGAGCCATTGGTTCGTTTTGTTCGCCCGTTTCCGCAAGAAGTAGATGTGCGAGAGAAAAGCGTTCACCTTCTTCAGAAGCAAGCTGGCGGGCGCGA
Source organism: Geobacillus sp. FSL K6-3411 (assembly GCF_037965715.1). Lineage (NCBI taxonomy): Bacteria > Bacillati > Bacillota > Bacilli > Caryophanales > Anoxybacillaceae > Geobacillus > Geobacillus sp. FSL K6-3411. The sequence continues at coordinate 2,630,123 of NZ_CP150187.1, read as the reverse complement.
GTCATAATTTTGATGAGCGCCTCGTAATCTTCTTGAACGGTCATCTGTCGTGCCTCGAGGCGCGATAGCTTTTGTGCCAGCTGCTCGTTGCGCGCTTGCCATTCGGCTCGTTCGCGTTTCAGCCGCTCATTTTCCTGGCGGACGGTCTCCAACTGTTCCGCATCGCGCCGTAGCGTTTGCAAAAAGGAAATGCATTGGTCGAGCGTCAGCGGAGCAGCCGGGAGAAACGGGGATGACCCTTCGGCAGACGTGTTCTTATCAGGAACACTCAATGTGATAGCGTTCGCTTCTTTTTGCCATTTTTTCACCATCTCTAACGCTCGTTTTCGCTCTTTTCGTTGCTTTTTTGCCTGTTCAATGGCGTCGAGATACCGTTTCCGCACTTCGGCGTTCCAGCGGAAGCCGCATGCTGCCGCTGTCCGGTGCAACTGTCTTCCGACCTCTTCAAAAGCGGCGAGTTGGGTCTTTCCTTCGCGTATGTATTGCAGTACCGTCTCAGCGAGCAGTACGTCTTCTTCGTGTGACCATGCATCTTGTCTTGTTTTCATGCTGTCCACCCCGCAAAGATAATGTTGATATGATAATAGTTTTTCCGTTGTTTTTCTAATTTAAACTTCGCTCCCTTCATTTTTGCCATTTTCCCTCCTGCTTATCCAGCGTTGCTCCAACGGTGCTTGAACAAAGATGTAAGGCGCGAGCTGCTTCAACATAACGAAGCTGCACAGTCTCAATCAACCAGTCTACTACATAGCACTAAAAGGAGCGGGCGTTTTATGACATGGGCAGTAAGGTTGTATTTGACGAAGCGGCCGCTGTACAATGAAACGAAGGAGGGGTCAGCATGCGAAAAACGACGGAACCGTTGGCAGTACGGATGCGGCCGCGGACGATTGATGACATCGTTGGGCAGGAACATATCATCGGACCAGAGACGCCGCTTTATAAAATGATTAAGAAAGGGTATGTGCCCTCGCTATTGCTTTACGGGGAGCCGGGGACAGGGAAGACGTCGCTCGCTTACGCCATCGCCCGCACTGCCGAGCGGGAGCTGATCGCCATCAATGCGACGTCAGCCGGAAAGAAGGAGATCGAAGAGGCGGCCGAAGCGGCTCGTTGGTCAGGCAATGTCCTTTTGTTTATCGACGAGATTCACCGCTTGAATAAGGCGCAGCAAGATGTGCTGCTTCCACATCTTGAATCAGGGCTCGTGACGTTGATCGGGGCGACGACGGAAAATCCGTTTCATGAGGTCAATCCAGCGATCCGCAGCCGCTGTGGGCAAATTCAGCAATTAAAGCGGCTTAAGCCGGCTGATATACTCGTGATTTTGAAACGAGCGCTTGCTGACTCGGAACGCGGGGTCGGAGAGACGCCGGTGATCATCGCTGAGGAACTGTTATGGCGCATTGCCGAGGCGGCCGGTGGGGATGCACGCGCAGCACTCTCTCTTCTTGAGGCGGCGGTCGCCGCTGCTGATGAACGCGACGGGTGTTTGTATATTGATGAGAACATCATAGCGTCGTGTACCGCCAATCGAGGGTTTACTCATGACAAATACGGCGATACATACTATTCGCTGCTTTCCGCGTTTCAAAAAAGTGTGCGCGGCAGCGATGCCGATGCTGCGCTTCATTATTTGGCGCGCCTGCTTGAAGGAGGGGATTTGGCCGCCGTCTGCCGGCGGTTGCTCGTCATTGCCTACGAAGATATCGGGCTCGCCAACCCGATGATGGGGGTGAAAGTGCAGGCAGCCGTGGAGGCAGCGGAGCGGATCGGGCTGCCGGAGGCGCGCATTCCGCTCGCTGTTGTGACGATTGAACTTTGTTTGAGCCCGAAATCAAACAGCGCCTACAAGGCGCTTGATGCGGCGTTGGCTGACGTGCGAGCCGGCAAGCTCGGCGAGATTCCGGATCATTTAAAAGATGCTCATTATAAAGGAGCGTCCATACTTGGGCATGGCCAAGGCTATTTATATCCGCACGATTATCCAAACGGCTGGGTAGCTCAAGCCTATTTACCCGTTTCTATTGAAGGAACTCGCTATTATGAACCGAAAGAGCATGGCGAGGAGAAATATTATGCCAAAGTGTACCGACGGCTTCAGCAGTTGAAACAAGAGGACAATGTTGAGCCGTGAATGGAAGAAGCATTTATGATATAATAACACAGGCGATTGGCTCAACAGGGGAGGCGCATCCATAATGGCTCATAACGATATCCCATGGCTGCGTTGGGACATTGCCTTTTTCGGTTTGCTCGCCATGTCATTTGGCATCGTGTTGACAATTACAGCCGATATCTGCTGCGTACCGTGGGATATGCTTCATATTGGGTGGCAACGACAATTTGGTTTGACGATCGGCGCGTGGTCGATCATTGCCGGGCTGATAGTGCTTGCGGCTTCCTCATTGCTCGTAAAGCGACCATCGCGTCTTGGCGCTTTTTTGAATATAGTGACGGTTGGAATTTTGATCGATGGATGGATGATAATTCCATATCTCAAAACACCTGAATGGCCGCTTGAGCAATATGCAATGGTAATGTCGGGCATCATAGTGATTAGCTATGGCATGAGGTTATATATTTCTGCTGGCGTTGGTGCTGATCCACGCGACAGTTCCATGCTCGCCTTGACCGTGCTGACTAGGTGGAAGGGAGCGTACATGGGAATGGAAGCGCTCGTGTTGCTTATCGGTTGGCTGCTTGGTGGGCCGATGTTGTTTGGCACGCTTCTTTTTTGCGTGATGATCGGCTCGAGTGCCGGCTTGGTGTTGCCGCAATACTGGAAAAATAACCAGCCGTCTGCTTGGAGTGACAAGCGCTCACGTGGAAGGGTTAAGTCGTTAGGGGGGATATGATGAAAATCTCGACGAAGGGCCGGTACGGGTTGACGATTATGATCGAATTAGCCAAAAAATATGGGGATCGTCCGATTTCGCTTCGTTCGATCGCCAGGGCGAACAATTTATCCGAACATTATTTGGAACAACTTGTCACGCCGCTGCGCAACGCTGGGCTTGTCAAAAGCATTCGTGGGGCGTATGGCGGTTACGTGCTTGCCGAGCATCCGGCCAAAATTACGGCCGGCGATATTCTTCGTGTGCTTGAAGGACCGATTACTCCGGTCGAGGAACTTGAAGAGGAGGAGCCGGCAAAGCGTGAGTTGTGGATCCGCATCCGTGATGCGGTCGAGGAAGTGCTTGATAGCACGACATTGGAAGATTTGGCGAAGTATAACGACGGAGATGAAGGAGCATATATGTTTTATATTTAAGCGATAGAAAGGAGAATGAGCGTTGGAACGGATTTATTTGGACCATGCCGCCACGGCTCCCGTGCATCCAGATGTGGCAGCCGGTATGGTCCATTGGATGACCGAACAGTTCGGCAACCCGTCAAGCATCCATTATTTTGGTCGACAAAGCCGCCGTGCGATTGACGAAGCAAGGGCAACCATCGCTCGCAGCCTCGGGGCGAAAGAGACAGAAATTGTGTTTACAAGTGGCGGTACGGAAGCGGATAACTTTGCGCTCATCGGGACGGCGATGGCCAACCGGGGGCGCGGCAATCATATTATTACGACTGCTATCGAGCATCACGCTGTATTGCGTGCTTGTGAATATTTGGAAAAACAAGGGTTTGACGTGACGTATTTGCCGGTTGATGAACAAGGGCTTGTGTCGGTCGATGATGTAAAAGCTGCGCTGCGCGATGAGACGATTTTAGTGTCGGTCATGTTTGCCAACAATGAAGTTGGTACGATCCAGCCGATCCGTGAAATCGGCGCGTTGCTTCGTGATCACCCGGCCTATTTTCACACCGACGCCGTCCAAGCGTATGGGCTGCTCTCCATTGATGTGAATGAATATGGGGTCGATTTGTTGTCACTTTCAAGCCATAAAATTAACGGTCCGAAAGGAAGCGGGGCATTGTATGCTCGGGAGACGGTCCGCATTACTCCGCTGCTTTTTGGCGGTGAACAAGAGCGGAAACGGCGCGCTGGCACGGAAAACGTCCCCGGTATCATCGGTTTGGCGCGGGCAGCGGAAATCGCCGAGCGGACGAGGGAGGAAAAGCATAAACAATACACGGCTTGGCGCGAGGCAATGCTTGATATTTTTCGCTCAGCGGGCATTGACTATGTAGTTAACGGAAGTCAAGACGGTCTGCCGCATATTTTAAACGTTGCTTTTCCGGGAACGAACGTTGAATCGCTGCTTGTGAATTTGGATTTAGCCGGCATCGCCGCTTCAAGTGGTTCGGCATGTACGGCCGGTTCGATCGACCCATCGCATGTGCTTGTTGCCATGTGCGGAAAACAGTCGGAGCGCATCCGCTCGTCCGTTCGTTTCAGCTTCGGACTGGGGAATACGAATGAGCAAATTGAACGGGCCGCAGAAGAAACGGTAAAGATCGTCAAACGGCTCACGAACCAGTGAGGGGTGAAGCAGCATGAACAAAGCACCGCATGAAACGCGCGTTGTTGTTGGCATGTCCGGCGGAGTTGACTCATCTGTCGCTGCGCTATTGTTAAAAGAGCAAGGATATGATGTGATCGGCATTTTTATGAAAAACTGGGATGACACCGACGAAAACGGCGTCTGCACAGCGACGGAAGACTACGAAGATGTCGTGCGCGTCTGCAACCAAATCGGCATCCCATACTATGCAGTCAACTTTGAAAAGCAATATTGGGACAAAGTGTTTACGTATTTTTTGAATGAATATAAAGCTGGACGGACGCCGAATCCGGACGTGATGTGCAATAAAGAAATTAAGTTCAAGGCGTTTTTGGAGCATGCTATGTCGATCGGCGCCGATTATGTCGCGACCGGCCACTATGCCCGCGTCGAGTTTCGCGACGGCGAATACAAAATGTTGCGCGGGGCCGATCCGAACAAAGACCAAACGTACTTTTTGAACCAACTTGGCCAAGCTCAGCTGTCGAAAGTGATGTTCCCGATCGGTCATTTGCAGAAAGCCGATGTCCGTCGGATCGCAAAAGAAGCGGGGCTTGCCACCGCTGGGAAAAAAGACAGCACCGGCATTTGCTTTATCGGTGAGCGCGATTTCAAAGAGTTTTTAAGCCACTACTTGCCGGCTCAGCCAGGGGTGATGAAAACGCTCGATGGCGAGGTGAAAGGGCGGCATGATGGAGTGATGTATTACACGATCGGCCAGCGTCACGGACTTGGCATCGGCGGCAGCGGCGAACCGTGGTTTGTCGTCGGCAAAGATGTGCGCGAAAACGTGCTTTACGTGGCCCAAGGGTTTGAAAACGAATATTTGTATTCCACTTCGTTAAAAGCGGTGGACGTCAATTGGGTGTCCGATCGCAAACCGGAAGCACCGTTCCGCTGCACGGCGAAATTCCGCTACCGCCAGCCGGATATCGGTGTCATGGTTCATCCGCTTGCGGACGGCAAGGTGGAAGTCGTCTTTGATGCACCGGCGCGGGCGGTGACGCCGGGGCAGGCTGTTGTCTTTTACAACGGAGATGAATGTCTCGGTGGCGGCACGATTGACGAAGTGTTCCGCAACGGTGAAAAGCTTTGGTATGTCGGCTGATTGCACGAGCGGAAGAAAAACCTCAACCCGGAGTCGGGTTGAGGTGTTTTTTGCAATTGCTCGAAAAGAACGAACATATGTGCTAAACTAGAAGTAGGAGGGATGAGCGTGGCCAATCTCAATGAACAGGGGTTAGCGCATATGCGCGCAGGAGAGTACGAAGAAGCGCTTCGCTGCTTTTCTGAAGCAGTGAATGAACATCCGGATGACCCGGCTGGTTATATTAACATCGGTACCGTTCTTGCCGCTGCCGGCGAGGAAGAGAAGGCGCTCGAATGCTTCCGACAGGCGCTTATGCTTGATGAGCGAGCAGCGGCAGCCTATTATGGCATCGGTACGGTCCACTACAGGCGCGAGCAGTTTGCTCAGGCGAAAGATATGTTTGAACGGGCGCTGGCGCTCGGGCTGAATGATGCGGATACGCATTTTATGCTTGGAATGTCATTATGTCGGCTTGAGATGCCGCGCTTGGCGCTGCCGTATTTGCAGCGGGCCGCTGAACTGAATGAAGAAGATGCCGAAGCGCTCTTTCAACTTGGTCTTTGTCTCGCTGCTCTCGATTATGTCGATGAGGCGAAACGGTATTTCGAAAAAACGTTGGAACGGAATCCGCGCCATGCGGATGCGTACTACAATTTAGGCGTCATTTATGCGTACAAAGATGATCTGGCCGCTGCCCGTGATTTATTTGCCGCCGCTTTAGATGCCAACCCGGATCACGTGCTCGCTGGGTACGGAAAGAAACTGATGGAAAAGCGGCTTGCGCCGTAAAAGGCAGGGGATGACTGTTGCAAGAGCAGCAATCGCTTGCGCTGGACGGCCGCACGTTTATTAAAGGGGTGTGTTTGGCCGTCATTTTTCATAACGAGGAGACGTTGTATACCGTTGTCCGTATCCGCGTCGAAGAAACGAATGAAGCGGCTGCGGAGGAAGAAGTGGTCGTCACCGGCTATTTTCCACGTTTAAATGAAGGGGACGTGTACATCTTTTACGGGCAATTCCGCCAACATCCGCGCTTTGGCCGCCAGTATGCGGCCGAGCAGTTCCGCAAACAGCTTCCGAACACAAAAGAAGGAGTCATCGATTATTTGTCGAGCGGCTTGTTTAAGGGGATCGGCAAAAAAACAGCGACAGCGATTGTCGATGCGCTTGGTGAAAACGCGATCGCCGCCATTTTGCGTGATCCAGGGGCACTCGAACGTGTGCCCAAGCTGACGAAACAAAAAGCGAAGCAATTGTACGAAACGCTCTGCGCCCACGAAGGGCTCGAGCAGACGATGATCGCCCTCGCTCAGCTCGGTTTTGGTCCACAGCTGGCAATGAAAATTTACCAAGTATACGGCGAAGAGACAATGGACATCATTCATGAAAACCCGTACAAGCTCGTCGAAGATATTGAAGGGATCGGTTTTGGTCGCGCCGATGAGCTCGGGCGGCAGCTCGGCATTTCCGGCAGTCATCCAGCCCGGCTGCGCGCCGCTTGTCTGTTTGTCCTTGAGCAGGCATGCTTGCAAGAAGGACACGTCTACATGAAGAAAGAAGAGCTCGTCAGCCGCATTGGGGAGCTGCTTGGCGGAAGGTCGAACGGGGCGGTTGATGGACAAGCTATCGAACAGACGCTCCTTATGTTAAGCGAAGAAGGAAAGATGATCGCGGAACAAGGCCGCTATTATCTTCCTTCGCTTTACTTCGCCGAAAAAGGGATCGCTTCTAACATTCGGCGGTTGCTCGGGCAAACGCCACCATCGGCCTCATTTCCGGAGTCGGAGTTTTTGCTGGCGCTCGGGGCGCTTGAAGAACGACTCGGGATGCAATATGCTCCGCAGCAAAAAGAAGCGATTCAACGGGCGCTGTCTTCGCCGCTCTTTATTTTGACGGGAGGTCCAGGAACAGGAAAAACAACGGTCATTAAAGGAATTGTTGAGCTGTTTGCGGTTCTAAATGGCATATCACTTTCCCCCGACGATTACAAAAACGGTGAACCGTTTCCTGTGCTGCTCGCTGCTCCGACTGGACGGGCTGCAAAGCGGATGAGTGAGGCGACCGGGCTGCCGGCGGCGACGATTCACCGGCTGCTCGGCTGGAATGGAGCGGAAGGGTTCAGCCACGATGAAAATGAGCCGATTGCCGGTAAGCTGCTTGTCGTCGATGAGGTGTCGATGGTCGATACGTGGTTGGCTAATCACCTGTTAAAAGCGGTGCCTAATGGGATGCAAGTCATCTTCGTTGGCGATGAAGACCAGCTTCCATCCGTCGGGCCAGGGCAAGTGTTGAAAGATTTGCTCGAGTCGGGTGTTATCCCGTCCGTGCGGCTGACCGAGGTGTACCGCCAGGCGGAAGGGTCATCGATTATCGAGCTCGCCCATGAGATGAAGCGTGGGAACGTGCCGGCCGACTTGACTGCCCCGAAGGCGGATCGTTCGTTCATCCGCTGCCGCGCCGGACAAGTGGCTAGTGTCGTGCGTCAAATCGCCGAAAATGCGCGTAACAAAGGGTTTTCCGTCAAAGACATTCAAGTGCTCGCTCCGATGTACCGCGGCCCAGCCGGTATCGATCAGCTAAACAAAGTGCTGCAGGAGCTGTTTAATCCACCAACGGATGGGAAGCGAGAACTTTCCGTTGGCGACGTAGTGTATCGCGTCGGCGATAAAGTGCTCCAGCTCGTCAATCAACCGGAAGACAACGTGTTTAACGGCGATATCGGTGAAGTCGTGGCCATTTTTTATGCCAAAGAAAATACAGAAAAGCAAGATTTGCTCGTCGTCTCATTTGACGGCATTGAAGTGACGTATACAAGGCAAGATTTAGCGCAAATTACCCATGCATATTGCTGCTCCGTCCATAAGGCGCAAGGGAGCGAGTTTCCGATTGTCATTTTGCCTGTTGTCAAAAGTTATTACCGGATGTTGAAGCGGAATTTGTTGTATACGGCGGTGACAAGAAGCAAACAATTTCTGATTTTATGCGGGGAGGAAGAAGCATTCCGGTTTGGTGTTGCCCAGCGGGGCGACGGAGCGCGCCAGACGGCGCTTGCAGAAAAGTTGGCGGCTTCGACTGCGCTGTTTGTCGAAGGGGAACTGCCGCTTGAGGATGCGAACATCGGGATGGAAAACGTTACGCCGTATGACTTTATGGACGATGGGTCAAGCTAAAAGTGGCTGGAAAGGTGGGAGAATGATGCGGACGTTTTCCGACGTCAAAGGGCTTCCCATTTATGAACAAACGACAGGGAAAGCGGTCGGGACGATCGCTGACATTTGGTTTACCAGCCACGGCACAGTCAAAGGGTTTATCGCGGAACGGAGCGGTCTATTTAACCGCCGCCGCTACTTGCCCCTTTCGGCTGTGCAGTCGTTTCAAAACGACCGGGTCATCATCCGTGATGCTGGCAGTTTCCAGCCGTTCCCCTCTCTTGACAGTGGCCACTCTCTTTACGGTGAACGCGGCATCGCCGGCAGCATGGTTGTCGCCGCAGACGGAACAACGATCGGCTTGCTGGATGATGTATATTTTGACGGGCAATTGGGCAAAATTGACGGATACGAGATTAGTGAGGGATTTTTTTCCGACTTGACCGAAGGAAAAAAACGAATGGAGGCAGCTCCGTTCACCGCCAAAGAAGGCGTCGTCACCGTCGAAACAATGAGGTAAGGAGAGTGGCTGTCGATGCTCATTTGCCCGAATTGCAAACGGAAAAATTTAGGGAAGATCGGCGTCAACCAATATTACTGCTGGGACTGTTTTATTGAGCTGTCCGTTTCTAAAGGAATGATTCACGCCCATCAAGTGGAAGAGGATGGAACGTTAAGCTCCCTCGATGATTTGTTTGACGACCATGAACGCACGATCCAATTTTAGGAGGGACGAGCATGAACCGGACGATGACTTCACTGTTGGCAATCGGGGTAGGAGTCGCTGCTTATCAGCTTGCCCAGCGCAACAATTTGATGAACGGCCGCACGATGCGGAAAATGCGTCGCCGCTTGATGCAGGCAATCCGCTGACGGCTCCGTCGTCTCCCGGTTGAAGGGGGACGGCGGCTTTTCTTGGTTGTTAAATAGTGGAAGGAACCGTGAAGGCATATTTCTCCCTCCATCTCCTACACTAAACGGTAGGAGGTGTGGCGATGGGGGAGCAACAATGGCTGTCATTCTTTCGCATCGGGAAATGGCTGCTCGTGACTGTGATCGTCTATTTAATCGTCCGGATGAAAGAGATTTGGTGGCCGGTCGTCGAATTTGTCACTACCGTACTGACGCCGTTTTTGTTGGCGGCGTTTATTACATATTTGTTGCACCCGCTTGTTGAGTATATCCACAGCAAGGGGGTGCCACGGGCGCTGGCCATTTTGCTCATTTATTTGTTGTTTTTCGGTTCGGTCGGCTACGGTCTTTACCGCGGCATACCGGTGCTGATCGCCCAGCTGCGTGAACTGGATGAACGGTTGCCATCATTGATGAATACATATCGGCAGTGGGCGCGCCACATCCACGATGAAACGTCAACGTGGCCGATGGAAGTGCATACGCGCATTGAAGCGATGTTTGTGCAGCTTGAGCAGGTAGTTGCCCGAGCAGTGACGATGGCGATTAATGCGGTCAAATCATTTATCGGTTCTGCGGCGATGTTTCTTCTTATCCCGTTTATCGTATTTTATATGCTAAAAGATATTGATGTGTTGAAAAAAGCGGTTTGGTATATGACCCCGAAGCGGTGGCGCGGACCGGGGATAGCGTTTTTAAAAGATGTTGATGAGTCGCTCGGCGGCTATATTCGCGGTCAGCTCTTCGTCTGTGCGGCCATCGGTTTGGCGGCATCGCTCGGCCTTTGGCTCGCCGGCATGGACTATCCTCTCTTGCTCGGGTTTGTGATTGGATTGACGAACATCATCCCGTATTTCGGCCCACTGATCGGCGCTATTCCGGCAGCGATTTTGGCGGCGACCATTTCGCTCAAAATGGTCATTATCGTGCTTGCCTTGATTTTTGCCTTGCAGTTTTTAGAAGGCAACGTCTTGTCGCCGCTGATCGTCGGCAAAAGCGTTCATATGCATCCGCTGGTCATTATGTTCGCGTTGTTTGCCGGGGGCGAACTTGCCGGTGTGCCTGGCCTCATTCTCGCCGTTCCGACTGCGGCGGTGCTGAAAGTAGCCCTCGTGCATTGGAAAGAGCATTATGCTCCGCATTGACAAATGGGCGCGGCTTGTCTATAATTTTTCAATGAAAAAAGCGAATACATAACGCGATGACGGATCGAGTATGTTGCAGTCCATCTTAACGCGCGTTGGCGCACAGAGAGGAATTTCCGTGGCTGAAAGAAATTCCAGATGAAGGGCAACAGAAGGCTAATCCGGAGCGCAGGCAAAACCTGACGCAAGGCTGCGTTACGGCCAAAGAGGTGATGGGCGCTTTTTGCCCATAAACAGGGTGGTACCGCGAGCACAACTCTCGTCCCTGAAGGGGATGAGAGTTTTTTTATATAAAAGACCAAAGGGGAGGATTGTTATGAAAAAGTTAACGTCTGCCGAAGTGCGGCGTATGTTTTTGCAGTTTTTCCAAGAAAAAGGCCATGCGGTCGAGCCGAGCGCTTCGCTCATTCCTGTCGATGACCCGTCGTTATTATGGATCAACAGCGGTGTCGCGACGCTGAAAAAATATTTTGACGGCCGTATCATCCCGGACAACCCGCGCATTTGCAATGCGCAAAAATCGATCCGCACAAACGACATCGAAAATGTCGGGAAAACGGCTCGCCACCATACGTTTTTTGAAATGCTCGGCAACTTTTCGATCGGTGATTATTTCAAGCGTGAAGCGATTCATTGGGCATGGGAGTTTTTAACAAGTGAGAAGTGGATTGGTTTTGATCCAGAGCGGTTGTCAGTCACTGTTCATCCGGAAGACGAAGAGGCGTATAACATTTGGCGCAACGAGATCGGTCTTCCTGAAGAGCGGATTATTCGCCTAGAAGGAAACTTCTGGGATATCGGTGAAGGCCCGAGCGGTCCGAACACGGAAATTTTTTATGACCGCGGTGAAGCGTTCGGCAACGATCCAAACGATCCAGAACTGTATCCAGGCGGGGAAAATGACCGCTACTTAGAAGTATGGAATCTCGTCTTTTCACAGTTCAACCATAACCCGGACGGCACGTACACGCCGCTGCCGAAGAAAAACATCGATACCGGCATGGGCTTAGAACGGATGTGCTCGATTTTGCAAGATGTACCGACGAACTTTGAAACTGATTTGTTCATGCCGATCATCCGCGCAACTGAGCAGATCGCGGGTGAGCAATACGGCAAAGATCCGAATAAAGACGTTGCTTTTAAGGTCATTGCTGACCATATTCGTGCCGTGACGTTTGCGGTCGGCGACGGGGCGCTGCCGTCGAACGAAGGACGAGGCTATGTATTGCGCCGCCTGCTTCGCCGCGCTGTGCGCTATGCGAAACAAATCGGCATTGACCGTCCATTTATGTATGAGCTTGTTCCGGTTGTCGGTGAAATTATGCAAGACTATTATCCGGAAGTGAAAGAAAAAGCCGATTTCATCGCCCGCGTCATTCGGACGGAAGAAGAGCGGTTCCACGAAACGCTTCATGAAGGGCTCGCCATTTTGGCAGAAGTGATGGAAAAGGCGAAAAAACAAGGAAGCACTGTCATTCCAGGAGAAGAGGCGTTCCGCTTGTACGATACGTACGGCTTCCCGCTCGAGCTGACGGAAGAATATGCTGCTGAAGCGGGCATGTCGGTCGATCACGCCGGTTTTGAGCGCGAGATGGAGCGCCAGCGCGAACGGGCCCGTGCCGCTCGCCAAGATGTCGATTCGATGCAAGTACAAGGCGGGGTGCTCGGCGACATTAAAGACGAAAGCCGTTTTGTCGGCTACGATGAGCTCGTCGTTTCTTCGACGGTCATTGCCATCGTTAAAGACGGACAGCTCGTAGAGGAAGTCGGGACTGGCGAGGAAGCACAAATCATCGTTGATGTGACGCCGTTTTACGCCGAAAGCGGCGGACAAATCGCTGACCAAGGTGTGTTTGAAGGCGAAACGGGAACAGCGGTCGTCAAAGATGTGCAAAAAGCACCGAACGGTCAGCACCTCCATTCGATTGTCGTCGAACGCGGTGCGGTGAAAAAAGGCGATCGCTATACGGCGCGCGTCGATGAAGTGAAGCGGTCGCAAATCGTGAAAAACCATACGGCGACCCACTTGCTTCATCAAGCGTTAAAAGACGTTCTTGGCCGCCATGTCAACCAGGCCGGATCACTCGTTGCTCCGGATCGGCTTCGCTTTGACTTTACTCATTTCGGGCAAGTGAAGCCTGATGAGCTCGAGCGCATTGAGGCGATCGTCAATGAACAAATTTGGAAAAGTATTCCGGTCGACATTTTTTACAAACCGCTCGAGGAAGCAAAAGCGATGGGGGCCATGGCGCTGTTTGGTGAAAAATACGGCGATATCGTCCGCGTTGTTAAAGTTGGCGACTACAGCTTAGAGTTGTGCGGCGGCTGCCATGTGCCGAATACAGCGGCCATTGGGTTGTTTAAAATCGTCTCCGAGTCCGGCATCGGTGCCGGCACGCGCCGGATTGAAGCGGTGACTGGGGAAGCGGCATACCGCTTTATGAGCGAACAACTTGCTCTGTTGCAAGAAGCGGCGCAAAAGCTGAAAACGAGCCCGAGAGAGCTGAATGCCCGCCTTGATGGGCTGTTTGCCGAACTGCGCCAACTGCAGCGCGAAAATGAGTCGCTTGCTGCCCGTCTCGCCCATATGGAGGCGGAACACCTCACCCGTCAAGTGAAAGAGGTGGGCGGTGTGCCGGTATTAGCCGCAAAAGTGCAGGCGAACGACATGAACCAATTGCGGGCGATGGCTGATGACTTGAAGCAAAAACTAGGGACGGCGGTCATCGTGTTAGCGGCCGTGCAAGGTGGTAAAGTCCAATTGATTGCTGCGGTGACTGATGACTTAGTGAAAAAAGGATACCACGCCGGCAAACTCGTCAAAGAAGTGGCTTCACGTTGCGGCGGCGGAGGCGGCGGACGTCCTGATATGGCGCAGGCCGGTGGGAAGGACGCGAACAAAGTCGGCGAAGCGCTCGATTATGTCGAAACATGGGTCAAATCCATTTCCTAAATGGGCGCGAATCGTGTACAATGGATGTAAGATAACGGGATGGCCCAAATGAAGAGCGAGGTGGAAACGGTGAGCTCGTTTGACCAAACGATGCAGTTTCATTTCCCGGAGGAGCCGGCCGAAACGAACGTTCGTGAGGTGTTGCTGACGGTGTACGACGCCTTGCAAGAAAAAGGCTACAATCCGATCAACCAAATTGTCGGCTACTTGTTGTCCGGTGACCCGGCTTACATCCCGCGCCATAAAGATGCGCGCACGCTCATCCGCAAAATTGAGCGCGACGAATTAATCGAAGAATTGGTGAAATTCTATTTACAGGGACAACGAAAGGGTTAACCGATGCGAACGTTAGGACTAGATCTCGGAACGAAAACGCTCGGCGTCGCCGTCAGCGACGAATTCGGTTGGACGGCGCAAGGCTTGGAGACGATCGCCATCGATGAGGAGCGCGGCCACTATGGTTTCGAACGGCTGCGCGCCATCATCGACGAATATGGTGTCGATACGATCGTTGTCGGATGGCCGAAAAACATGAACGGCACGCTCGGGCCGCGCGCCGAGGCGAGCGAGCGGTTTGCTGCCAAGCTGCGTGAGGAGTTTTCTTTGCCGGTCGTGCTTTGGGATGAGCGGCTGTCGACGATGGCTGCCGAGCGCATGCTGATCGCTGCCGATGTGAGCCGGAAAAAGCGGCGGAAAGTGATCGACAAAATGGCAGCGGCCGTCATTTTGCAATCGTATTTGGACAGTAAACGGTGAGTAGGAGGAGAATATCAATGGAACATGGAGACCGTCATATTACCGTTGTCGATGAACAAGGCAACGAGCAGCTGTGCGAAATTTTGTTTACGTTTGAATCAGACGATTTCGGTAAATCGTACGTGTTTTACTATCCGGTCAGCGCCGAGGCTGAAGACGAAGACGGTGAGACGGAAGTGCACGTTTCAGCGTTTATCCCCGGCGACGAAAATGAGGAAGGCGAGCTGCTTCCGATTGAGACGGAAGAAGAATGGGATATGATCGAAGAAGTGTGGAATACATTTTGCGCTGAACAAGAAGAAGGTGAAGAGTGACGAACAAAGCGGTTGCCTAGGGGCGGCCGCTTTTTCTGTGAACATGCACACATCTTGAGCGGACATTTTCATGCCTAGGGAGAGAGGAAACTTGGCTCATGGATCTTTCTGTGAAAATGAGTGTACCTCGGGTTACCATTTTCATACGTAGGTGGAGAGCAAACTTTGCTCACAGAGCATTTCTGTTCGATGAATTTTTTGAACGGTGAGCGATGAGTTTCAACGGTCGATGGGGATCAGAACTCATCCATGTCACGCTTTTTAATCGCTAAAACGCGAAAAATGGAGAATTTTGTAGTATAATATGACCGATGAAAGGAGGTTGAAGATGAAACAGGGCGATTTTCAGATGTCTAAGGCACGGCTGGTAAGGAAAATGGTTTTGATTGTTTGCGCCGTCCTGCTGGTCGCGCTTGTCATCGCTGGCACCAGCAGTTTTCTATATATCCGTTCAGCGTTCGAGCCAGTCGACCCAGATGACCGCACTCCGGTGCATGTCTCCATTCCAATCGGTTCATCGGTGGCGGATATTGCCGAACAACTTGAACAAAAGCGACTGATTAAAAGCGCGACGGTCTTCCGCTACTACGTTCGCTGGAAAAACGAGTCCGGCTTTCAAGCCGGTGAGTATGAGTTGACGCGGGCGCTGCCGATGACGCGCATCATTGAGCTGTTAAAAACCGGGAAGTCGTTGAAAATCGGATTGAAGTTGACGATCCCCGAAGGATCGCAGCTTGTGCAAATCGCCGATCTCATCGCCGCAAAAACAGGGTACAAGCAAGAAGAGATTATGAAGCAGATGAATGACCGTGCGTACATTGAACAGCTGATGAAGACATATCCTGATTTATTAACGAACGATATTTTTCATAAAAACATTCGCTATCCGCTTGAAGGTTACTTGTTCCCAGCCACTTATGTGTTTGCGGACAAAAAGCCGCCGCTTCCGGAAATCATTGAGGCAATGGTCGCCAAAACAGCGGTCGTGCTCGACACATACAAGGATGCGATGAAGGAAAGGCAGATGTCGCCGCATCAGCTGTTGACGATGGCGTCATTAATTGAAGAAGAGGCAACGGAAAAAGCCGACCGCGAGAAAATTGCTAGCGTATTTTACAACCGGCTGCGCATCGGCATGCCGCTGCAAACTGACCCCACTGTCTTATACGCGCTTGGCAAACATAAGGAGCGTGTCTTTTACAAAGACTTGAAAGTCGACTCACCGTACAATACGTACATTCATAAAGGGCTGACGCCAGGGCCGATTGCCAATGCTGGCACGATGTCGATCGAAGCGGCGCTCGAGCCGGCGACGACCGACTATTTATACTTTTTGGCGACACCAGCTGGAGACGTCATTTTCACCAAAACATTGGATGAGCATAACCGAGAAAAAGCGAAGCATATTGGGAAACAATAGAGTAAAACGGAAGTTGCTGGCCAATCGGGCTAAATGGCTTCGCTTTTTCGCTGTTTTGTGGTAGTATAGATAAAGTTGAACAGGCTAATGATAAGAGTCCGCTTGCGGCTCTTATTTTTCATGATGATGAAGCGCAAACCTTGGGGCTGTCGATCGGCTCTAGGCAGGCGCTTTTCACTTTGTTGATGCCGGGGAGGAATCGTCTTGCTCGCAAAAGACGTCGTTCACTATTTGCAGCAGCTGCGCCCGGCACCGGATCCGGATATCGCGGAAATGGAACAGTACGCGCATGAACACCGCGTGCCGATTATGGATCCGGTGAGCATGGAAGTGCTGCTGTTTGTGTTGAAAACCGTCAGACCACGCCGTATTTTGGAAATTGGCACAGCGATCGGCTATTCGGCGATCCGAATGGCGAAAGCGTTGCCGGAGGCGCACATTGTGACGATTGAAAAAGACCGGGAGCGATACGACCGCGCCCGTTTTTATATCGGGAAGACGAATACCGAACATCAAATCGAAGCCGTCTTTGGTGATGCGCTCGCGGTTGAGGCCGATGTGGCCGCTGCCGCCCCGTTTGATGCCATGTTTATTGACGCCGCCAAAGGGCAGTATGAACGCTTTTTTACGCTCTATGAGCCGCTTCTTGCTGAAGGCGGCCTCATCATCAGCGACAACGTGCTGTTTAAAGGGCTCGTCGCCGCCGAAACGCCCGCGGACAATAAGCGGCTTTGGAACATTGCGAAAAAAATCCGTCGCTACAACGAATGGCTGATGGCCCGGAGCGATTATGACACGATCATCATTCCGGTCGGGGACGGGCTCGCTATATCGAAAAAACGAGGTGAACGAGAATGAAAAAACCGGAATTGCTCGTCACACCGACGAGCGTTTCCCATATTGACGAACTCGCGAAAGCGGGAGCGGACGCTGTCATTGTCGGCGAACAGCGCTATGGCTTGCGGCTCGCTGGCGAGTTTTCCCGCACCGATGTCGCCGCGGCTGTTGAAGCGGCCCGCCGGCACGGCATGAATGTTTACGTGGCGATGAACGCCATTTTTCATAATGATAAAGTGGACGAACTCGCTGATTACGTCGCCTTTGTCGCCGACGTAGGCGCTGATGCCATCGTCTTCGGCGACCCAGCGGTTTTACTGACAGTACGAGAAACCGCCCCTCATATGAAGCTCCATTGGAGCACGGAAACGACAGCGACAAACTGGTATACGTGCAACTACTGGGGACGAAAAGGAGCGAAACGCGCCGTCTTGGCGCGCGAGCTGAACATGGACGCCATTTTAGAAATCAAGGCCCATGCCGAAGTGGAAATCGAAGTGCAAGTGCATGGCATGACGTGCATGTATCAGTCGAAGCGTTCACTGATCGGCAACTATTTTGAATATCAAGGAAAAGTGATGGAAATTGAACGGAAAAAGTATGAAAAAGGGATGTTCCTGTACGACAAAGAACGCGACCATAAATACCCGATTTTTGAAGACGAAAACGGCACACACATTATGAGCCCGAACGATCTTTGCATTATTGACGAACTGGGCGACATGGTGAATGCTGGCATTGACAGCTTTAAAATCGACGGTATTTTGCATGAACCGGGCTACATTACCGAAGTGACGAAGCTGTATCGCCATGCCATCGATTTATGCGCCGATGACCGTGAGCGCTACGAGAAGGAGAAAGACGATTTGCTCGCTGCCGTTGAAGCGCTCCAGCCGCCGCACCGCCGAATTGATACCGGATTTTTCTTCAAAGAAACGATTTATTGAAAAAGGAGGGAAACGACATGTTGCTGAAAAATGAACGCATTTCCGAGATCGTTGACGGCAAGCGCGTCATCGTAAAAAAGCCGGAGTTGCTCGCGCCGGCCGGCAACTTGGAAAAGCTGAAAATCGCCGTTCATTACGGTGCGGACGCCGTCTTTATCGGCGGTCAGGAATACAGTTTGCGGGCCAACGCTGACAACTTTACGATTGAGGAAATTCGCGAAGGAGTGGAATTTGCCAATCAGTACGGGGCAAAAGTGTACGTAACGGCCAACATTTACGCGCATAACGAAAACATTCCCGGCCTTGACGACTATTTGCGGGCACTAGAAGATGCTGGCGTTCACGGCATTATCGTCGCCGATCCACTCATCATCGAAACAGCGCGCCGAGTGGCGCCGAAGCTCGAAGTGCATTTGAGCACACAGCAGTCGCTTGCCAACTGGAAAGCGGTCCAATTTTGGAAAGAGGAAGGGCTCGAGCGAGTTGTGCTTGCCCGCGAAGTGAGTGCTGAAGAAATTCGGCAAATTAAGGAGAAAGTCGATATTGAAATCGAGGCATTCATCCATGGAGCGATGTGTTCCGCCTACTCGGGCCGTTGTGTATTGAGCAACCATATGACCGCTCGTGACTCGAACCGTGGCGGGTGCTGTCAGTCATGCCGCTGGGATTACGATTTGTACCAGCTGTCTGATGATGGCCGCGAAATCCCTCTGTTTTCTGAAAATGACGCGCCGTTTGCCATGAGCGCGAAAGATTTAAACTTGATCCGCGCCATTCCGGCGATGATTGAACTTGGCGTCGACAGCTTGAAAATTGAAGGACGGATGAAATCGATCCATTACGTGGCGACGGTCGTCAGCGTATATCGGAAAGTGATCGACGCTTACTGTGCTGACCCCGACCATTTCACGATTCGTGAAGAGTGGGTACGTGAGCTCGACAAATGTGCCAACCGTGAAACGGCTTCTTCGTTTTTTGAAGGCTTTCCTGACTATACAAACCATATGTATGGCACGCACAGCCGAAAAACGACGCATGAGTTTGCCGGCTTGGTGCTTGATTACGACCGGGAGACGGGTATCGCCACCATCCAACAGCGCAACCATTTTAAACCGGGCGACGAAGTCGAATTTTTTGGTCCGGAAATTGAAAACTTTACCCAAGTCATTGAAAAAATTTGGGATGAAGACGGCAACGAGCTTGATGCAGCGCGCCATCCGCTGCAAATCGTCAAGGTTCCAGTCAAGCGCCCTCTCTTCCCATACAACATGATGAGAAAGGAGAATTAAGATGGCGAAGAAACCCGTTGTCATCGGCGTTGCCGGCGGCTCCGGTTCAGGGAAAACGAGCGTCGCCCGCGCGATTTACGACCATTTTGGCGACCGCTCGATTCTTGTCTTGGAGCAAGACTTTTATTATAAAGACCAAAGCCATCTTCCGTTTGAGGAGCGGCTGAAGACAAATTACGACCACCCGCTGGCGTTTGACAACGACTTATTGATCGAACACGTGCATAAACTGCTTCGCTATGAACCGATCGACAAGCCAGTGTATGACTATACGCTGCATACTCGTTCGAATCAAGTCATCCACGTTGAGCCGAGAGATGTCATTATTTTAGAAGGAATCCTTGTTTTAGAGGATGAGCGGCTTCGCAATTTGATGGACATCAAGGTGTATGTCGACACCGACCCGGACCTTCGCATCATCCGCCGCCTCATCCGTGACATTAAAGAGCGCGGCCGCACGTTTGACTCGGTCATTGACCAATATTTATCCGTTGTCCGGCCGATGCACAACCAGTTTGTCGAACCGACGAAGCGCTATGCAGACGTCATCATCCCGGAAGGCGGGCAAAACGTCGTCGCTATCGATTTAATGGTGGCAAAAATTCGCACAGTCCTTGAACAAAAATCGGTTTTATAATAACATAACAGAGACAAAACAATATATTATATAACAAGTAAGCGTACGAACAGTTGTTTTTCTGTTCGTACGTTTTACATAATGAAGAACATAGAGGAGTGAGATCAATGGCTAATGAGAAGCAGTATCCGATGACGAAAGAGGGAAAAGAGAAACTGGAGCAAGAACTTGAGTATTTAAAAACCGTGAAACGAAAAGAAGTTGTCGAACGCATTAAAATTGCACGGGGGTTTGGTGATTTATCGGAAAACTCGGAATACGATGCAGCAAAAGATGAGCAGGCGTTTGTCGAATCACGCATTCAAATGCTCGAAACGATGATTCGCAACGCGGTCATCATTGAAGAAGACAAAGAAAACCCAGACGTCGTCTCACTCGGCAAATCGGTGACGTTCATTGAGCTTCCGGACGGTGAGGAAGAGACGTATACAATTGTCGGTAGCGCCGAAGCCGATCCGTTTGAAGGGAAAATTTCCAACGACTCACCGATTGCCAAATCGCTGATCGGCCACCGCGTCGGCGACGAAGTGACTGTACAAACGCCAGGCGGGGAAATGCTCGTGAAAATTGTTGCAGTGAAATAAGCGCACCGTGCTGTCTTATGAAATGAGCGGCGGCTCAAGCCAAACGGACAGCGGTGTAAACAAAGCGGGAAAATCACTGCCTTTGGTACGTTTCAAACGAAAACACCTCGTCAAAACTGATGATGAGGTGTTTTCTTTATGTGGAAAAAACGGACGCTCGCCATGCTGGCGCTCATTCAATTCGGTTTGCTGCTGCTTATCGGGCGATTGGCCCAGCTTCAGCTCATTGACACGGAATCGTTTTCCAATCATAATTTAATTGCCGAGAGCGTTGCCCAGCGCACACAAGAATTGATGATCGATGATGGCCGTGGGTCGTTCGTCGATCGAAATGGAAAGCCGCTTACAAAACGGTACGTGCCATCGCTTGTGTTATTTCCGTTTTTAAACACGGTGACATGGCCAATTGAACAAGTTGCGCGCATCATAGATGTCCCTGAGGAAGAGATTCGCCGTCAGCTCGAGCGGGCAAACGGGCCGTTCGTCTTCGAGCAAGACGGTGAGCCACTCGCGTTAAGCGAAAGGCAGATGAAACAAATTAACGATTTGCGCATCCCAGGTGTCTTGGCCGTCAATAAACAATATGCACTCGAGACGGTGTACGCTCCGCATGTGCTTGGCTTCACTCGTCCGGATCGCGAGCTGTTGCGTCAACGTTATCCAAAACGACCGATCCCACCGCGGGCCGAGGCCGGTATTCAAGGGCTCGAGAAGGCGTTTGACGAATTTTTGCTCGCCGATGATGAGACGAAGCTGCTTTATCACGTCGATGCTGAAGGAAGGCCGCTGTTTGGGCTCGATGTGAAATATAGCGAACCAGGTAACCCGTTTTATCCGGTGACCGTCCAAACCACACTTGATCGTGATATACAGCAAGAGATGGAGCGGATCGTGGATCGATACGGACTGAAAAAAGGTGGTCTCGTCTTGCTAGATATCGATACAAACAGCGTGCTCGCTCTAGTCAGCCGCCCGAATATGGATCCGCGCGATCCGTACAAAAACCGCGGAGCGGAAAATCAAATGGTGCTGCCGCACATTCCCGGCTCCATCTTTAAGACAGTGATCGCCGCGGCGGCACTCGACGAAGGGCTTGCTTCGTTCAAGACGATGTTTGACTGCAGCAAAAAAATTGACGGCATAACCCGCGATAAGGAGCACGATTACGGCATGCTCGACTTGACTGACAGTTTTGCTGTCAGCTGCAATAACGCCTTCGCCACCCTCGGCAAAAAGTTAATTCAGCATGATTCAGACGCATTTGAGACGTATGCCGAAAAGCTTGGGCTGTATCCGATGGCTGGCTGGGAGGGGACGGTTTACCGTGAAGAGCAATTTCGCCAGTTCCCGGAAGAGCGGAAAGGAACGATCTGGCACGATCGGCATGACAAGCAGGTGCCGCTCGCTGTAGCGCAAACGGCGATCGGGCAAAAAGATGTACGCGTCTCGCCGCTTGGCGTTGCCAATATGATGGCGACGATCGCCCGCGGTGGTGAAGCGCTTAAAGTGCGAGCCGTCGATCAAGTACTCTATAAAAACGGTACAACGTTGTTTTCATTTTCACCCGAACCGGCGACAAATCAGGAGCCGCTCGCGCCAAAAACGGTACAACAGCTCCAGCAGCTGTTGCGCGGTGTCGTCACTAAGGAAGAAGGAACCGGGCGCCGCTTCCGCTCATTGCCGTATGCTGTCGCCGGCAAATCGGGAACGGCGGAGACAGGAAAAACGGATGACGAGGGTGAATTAATTAATAAATGGTTTGCCGGCTATTTCCCAGTTGATCGTCCGAAATATGCTCTTGTCGTCGTCGAGCTCGACCGCCCGAATGGGCGCACCGTGACGAACGACGTGTTTGCTGCTGCCGTCGAAACGCTTTACGCTTATGACAAAAACGAGCAGGGATAACGAACTCGTATAGAGAACCCGTTTTTCAGCAGGAAAACCGCATAAAAAAGGGGGAGGAGACTATGCCACAAACAGGGACGCGCTTTGCCGCCCGCGCTAAGCGGCGGAAAATCAACCGCTGGCTGAACGGGGCGATTGCCATTGTCGTGCTGCTCATTGTCGTTGTTGCTTGGAATTTGCTGTTTAGCAGCTCGCCAAGCCGTGAGGAGACTGAAGCTGGGGCAAAAACAGCTCAATCAGCAAACAACGCGAAACGAGTGGAAGTGGAAACAGCAGCGCCGACCGAAACGGAGGAACCTCAGCAAGAGGACGATGAGGCTTCCACCGAGGAGAAAGATCAAGATGAAGATGAAGCCGAAGTGACGGAAACACCGGGGCCGCCGGGGTCGAACATTGAAAAAGAAATTGTCAACCCGGCATGGCAACCAGTCGGTACGACACAATCAGAGCCGCACGAAACGGTGTTTAAGAAAGACTCAGTCGACTGGAAAGAAATGCTTGATGCAGTTAGTTATGCGACCGGCATTGCTCCCGAAGAGATGATTGTTTGGTTCATCGGCAACAACGGACCGAACAAAGCGGTCGCTACAATTTCCAAGAAGGATCAAACCGCTCATTACAAAGTGTATATTGAATGGGTGACGAATGAAGGCTGGAAGCCGACAAAAGTGCAAAAACTGAAGAAAAGGCCGTAACGCCTTTGGAAAGTATGGACCCGGCCAGTGTCGGAATGGAAACGTTAGAGATGCATTTAGATGTGGTGTCAAGCAGGTGCCCGAAGCAGCATGGGCACCTGTTATTTTTTTGCTTTGAAGTGGACAACCGCACTGTAAAACCGTTTCCCGTTTTCCATGACATGCATTTGGTGCGACACATGGTGAACGGAAAGCAACAATGCTTTATTATGTTCGATTTGCTCGTTAATTTTTTTCTCAAGTGTCTGTAAATCATCCGCTTCAAAAAATTCCACTTTGTCTTCGATTAAATCAAGAGAAATGTTGAACATCGTTTTGCCTCCTTTCAAAGCCAGTGTAGCAAATTTTCCTGCCCTCATCCACCAGTTCATAAGGGGGAACAATACATGTAGTGGCAAACATGATCATTGAACAAAAGAAAAACATATGCTACATTGGGAACAGGTAATCACCAAAAACATACTATATTTATAGGAATTATAAACTTTACGAGGTGTGACTACATGGGTAGGGAATTTCTTGATTTGTTTGAGCAATGGGCAGAGTCGTATGACCAATCGGTCGAAGGCTATGATGAACAATACCGTGACGTGTTTGCCGGCTATGATCGCATTTTAAGCACGGTTGCTGATAAAGCGGGCCAAGTCGTGCTCGAATTTGGTATTGGCACCGGCAATTTGACGAAAAAGTTGCTCGAGCGCGGAAAAACGGTATATGGAATTGAGCCATCAGCGCCGATGCGGAAAAAGGCGGCGGAAAAGCTCGGAGAACGCGCAGTCATTATGGATGGCGACTTTTTGCAGTTTCCGCTGCCGCCAGAACCGATCGACACGATCGCCAGTACGTATGCGTTCCACCATTTGACCGATGCTGAAAAAGACGAGGCGATCGCCAAATATAGTCAACTGCTTCACTCCGGTGGTAAAATAGTGTTTGCCGATACGGCGTTTCGCGACAAAGAGGCGTTCCGCCAGACGGTGGAAGCCGCTCGGGCACGCGGCTTCCATGATTTAGCTGATGATTTGGAACGCGAATATTATACGACGCTTGATGTATTGGCTTCGCTATTTGCCAACCACGGCTTTTCCGTCTCCTTTGCACAGCAAAACGCGTTTGTCTGGGTGATGGAGGCGGTGAAACAAACGACATAGAAAGAGGGAGAACGATGAAAGCAGCTATTATTGGAGCAATGGAAGAAGAAGTAGCCATTTTGCGGTCGCGCATGGAAGAGCGCGAAGAGGTAGTGATCGCCGGATGCGAATTTTCCACTGGACGCCTTGACGGTGTCGAAGCGGTGTTGTTGAAGTCTGGCATCGGCAAGGTGAACGCTGCGATGGGAACGACACTTTTGCTTGACCGATTCCGTCCTGATTTTGTGATCAACACTGGCTCAGCCGGCGGTTTTTTGCCATCGCTGCGTGTTGGCGACCTTGTGATTTCTGATGAAGTCGTTCATCATGATGTTGATGTGACGGCGTTTGGCTATGCGTACGGGCAAGTGCCCGGCTTGCCGGCGCGTTATCGGGCCGATGAGGCGCTTGTCGAGGCAGCGAAGCAGGCCGCGGCGCAGCTTGATGGCCTCCAAGCGGCCATCGGTTTGATCGCAACCGGCGATTCATTTATGAACGACCCGAAACGTGTTGAATTTGTGCGTGGACAGTTTCCGGAGTTGTGCGCCGTCGAAATGGAAGCGGCGGCAATCGCCCAAGTGTGCGTGCAGTTCGGAACGCCGTTTGTCATCATCCGGGCGTTGTCTGATATTGCCGGTGAAGAGTCGAATGTGTCGTTTGAGCAGTTTTTGGAGACGGCGGCGAAACATTCGGCTGAGCTTGTGTTGTCGATGTTGACGGTGGTCCAAAGCAAGGCTAAACAGTGAAAAGCGTAAAGGCGCCGCTGTCTCGCTGCCAAATGGACGTGAAGAAACGGAGTGACTCATATGCAGGTAGCAAAAAGCATCCATGAGCTGATCGGTCATACACCAGTCATCGAAATTACGCGTTTTCCTTTGCCCGAAGGGGTTCGTCTATTTGCAAAACTCGAGTACTTTAATCCAGGAGGAAGCATTAAAGACCGGCTCGGACAGGAGCTTTTGCGTGAAGCGTTGGAATCGGGAAAGCTGAAAGAAGGCGGCACGATTATCGAACCGACCGCCGGCAATACTGGTATTGGTTTGGCGTTAGCGGCGATCGGCAAAAATGTGAATGTCATTTTTTGCGTGCCGGAAAAATTCAGCATCGAAAAGCAGCAACTGATGAAAGCGCTCGGAGCCCAAATCGTCCATACGCCGACTGAAGAGGGGATGGAAGGGGCGATCCGCAAAGCTGAAGAGCTTGCCCGCACGATCCCGGGAGCGTATTGCCCGCAGCAGTTTCAAAATCCGGCCAATCCCAACACGTATTACAAGACACTTGGACCGGAGTTGTGGGATGATCTGGACGGGCAAATCGATATTTTTGTCGCCGGAGCCGGTTCCGGCGGTACGTTTATGGGGACGGCGACGTTTTTAAAAGAAAAAAATCCGGCCATTAAAACGGTCATTGTCGAACCAGAAGGCTCGATTTTAGGCGGCGGTGAGCCCGGTCCACATCGGACGGAGGGAATTGGCATGGAGTTTTTGCCGCCGTTTATGGATCCGGATTATTTTGACGCCATCTATACGATTCGCGATGATGACGCATTCCGCCGCGTGAGCGAACTGGCGCGGCAAGAAGGGCTTTTGGTCGGCAGCTCATCCGGCGCCGCCTTTCATGCCGCCTTGCTTGAGGCTGAGAAGGCGAAGCCGGGGACAAACATCGTCGTCATTTTCCCTGACGGGAGCGAGCGGTATTTAAGCAAAAACATTTACGAAGGTGGAGGATCCTCATGAGACGAAAAACGTTGCTCATTCATGGCGGCATTCCGGGTGACCCGCATACAGGGGCGGTGTCGGTGCCGATTTATCAAGTGAGTACGTACAAGCAAGAAGAAGTTGGAAAGCATAAAGGATTTGAATACTCGCGTACCGGCAACCCGACGCGTGCAGCGCTCGAAAAACTGATTGCTGACCTCGAAGGCGGCGAGGCCGGGTTCGCGTTCGCTTCCGGAATGGCGGCGATTACGGCCGTCATGATGCTGTTTGACAGCGGGGATCATATTGTGCTCACCGATGACGTTTACGGCGGCACGTATCGAGTGATGGCGAACGTGTTAAACCGATTCGGATTGGAATCGACGTTCGTCGATACGAGCGACATCGCCAACATAGAGGCGCACATTCGTCCAAATACGAAAGCCATTTACATTGAGACACCGACGAATCCGTTGTTGAAAATCACGGATTTGAAGGCCGCCGCCGCCATTGCCCGTGCGCACGGGCTGCTATTGATCGTCGATAACACGTTTTCGACACCGTACTTACAAACGCCGCTTGAGCTTGGCGCTGATATCGTCATCCATAGCGCGACGAAATATTTAGGCGGTCATAGTGACGTCGTCGCCGGACTGGCTGTTGTCCGCACCGCCGAGCTCGCCGAGCGGCTTCATTACGTGCAAAATTCGACGGGCGGCATCCTTGGACCGCAAGATTCGTGGCTGCTTATGCGCGGGATGAAAACGCTTGGCGTGCGGATGGAAGAGCATGAACAAAATGCGCGGGCAATTGCCGCCTTTTTGGCGGAGCATCAGGCGGTTACCCGCGTGTATTATCCTGGGCTTCCGGAGCATCCGAACCATGAGCTGGCGAAAGCACAAATGCGTGGGTTCGGCGGCATGATTTCGTTCGATGTCGGCAGCCTTGAGCGCGCTGAAACGGTGCTGTCGCGTGTCCGCTACTTTACGCTAGCTGAAAGTTTAGGGGCAGTCGAAAGCTTAATTTCATTGCCAGGGAAAATGACACATGCGTCGATCCCGAAAGAGCGGCGTGAACAGCTCGGCATTACTGATGGGCTCATCCGTCTATCGGTCGGCCTTGAAGACGTCAATGATTTGATTGACGATTTGGCGCAAGCGCTTGGTTGAAATTGCCGCTCCTCCTTTTTCGCCCTTTATGGTAAAGTGAGGGCGAGAGGAGGAATTGGCAGTGAATGAACAACAACGGAACGTGCTGCGCACGAAGGCGGGTGACTTCAGGACGTACAGCCTTGTTTTGTTCGCGCTCGGTGCGTTTTTCTATTTGGGCACGATCATCCCAGGAGCACTTGAGACAGCGAAAAAACCGTTTGCCTTGGTGGCCGTTGCCGGCTGCTTGGCCGCGGCATTATACTGCTCGCGCCGCGCTGCCCGTTATGTCTGTCAACTTGAAGAAGAGAACTCGTTCGAACCGTAAACCTGCCTTTTTTACTGAAAGGCAGGTTTTTTATTGAGAGATGACAGAGGGCTTTTTGCTTATTTTGTAAAAGAATTGTTTACAATAGAACGAATTTTGGGTATAATTACCTCTACCACGTTATTTCCGAAGGGAGGTCGAAGGCAATGACAATGATGATGATGATGGGGACAAAATCGATGTATTCTTTCAATCAAAAGGCTATTCGACCTTCCGCCGATCGGGAATGAACGTGCACCGTTAACAACAAACAGCAATCGGGCCGCAGAAGGGGAGTAGTCTCGTTTTCTGCGGCTTTTTGTATTCTTAGCCGCAGAAGCGTCTTCCTTCTGCGGTTTTTTGCATAGAAAGGAGGTGAGCGGACATGACGATTCATTTGTTTTTTATCACGATCACGATCGAGAGGAGAAAGCCGCGGAAGCGGAGCATTGAAGAGGAGCGGTTCGCGCGTGCGGCTGAGGAGGAATTGCTTGACCGTAAATGTTCTGTCCATCAACGGGTGTTTTAAAAAATGAGGATGAAAGGGGAGAAGATTCATGTTAATGGTACCGGCGTGGCTTATCATGTGGATGGAACAGAAGGGCAATTCGACTTGACTCACGCTGAAGGGGTGTAACCGGTGCTCCGCGTGTTGTTGCTGACGATAGAGTTTCACCAATTGTTCAAAATGTGGCGGAAGCGTTCCTCGTCTTCTTTGGTAAAATAAAAATAAAGTAGGAAGCCAAGGAGGGAACAGGGATGTTCGCCATCATCATGTCACTTGTCATTACAGCGTCCATTGCGTTTGTTGTCGCTGCTGAAGTAAGCGTTGAAGCAGAAGTGTAATGAGAGTGAGCTTCGTCTGTAATGGAGGGGAAACCAACAGAACGAGTTGCATTTTGTTCATTGACATAGGTGATACATTTGTTCACAGCCGGCTTCTTTCAGGGTCGGCTGAATTTTTTTGTCTAGACACGGACAACCGCACCTCTGCATATACATACGGTAGGGCGGTTTCCGCCGATGACAGCAGGCGGGGGTGAGAGCATGTCCGGCATTTTTTCGGCGTTTGCGTTTTTGTTGAAAGAGCTGACGTTTCTCGTCTCGTACATTAAAAACAATGCGTTTCCCCAGCCGTTAAGCCCCAAAGAAGAGGAAAAATATTTGGAGTTGATGGCAAAAGGTGATGAACAGGCTCGCAACCGGCTCATCGAACATAATTTACGCCTTGTCGCCCATATTGTCAAAAAGTTTGAAAATACTGGAGAGGAAGTAGAAGATTTAATTTCCATTGGCACGATCGGGCTGATCAAAGCGATTGAGAGCTATTCACCAAATAAAGGGACGAAACTGGCGACATATGCGGCCCGCTGTATTGAAAACGAGATACTTATGCACTTGCGTTCGTTGAAAAAAACGCGCAAAGACGTTTCCCTCCATGAACCGATCGGTCAAGACAAAGAAGGGAATGAAATTAGCCTGCTTGATATTTTAAAATCGGAAGGGCAAGACATCGTCGATGAAATCCAGCTGAACATGGAGCTTGAACAAGTAAAAAAATACATCAGTGTGCTTGACGAGCGGGAAAAAGAAGTGATCGTCAACCGGTTTGGCCTTGGCCGGCAACGTGAGAAAACACAGCGTGAAATCGCCAAAGAGCTCGGTATTTCAAGAAGTTATGTCTCGCGCATCGAAAAACGGGCATTAATGAAAATGTTTCACGAGTTTTACCGGCAAGAAAAAGAAAAACGGCGGCCATAAAGAAGGAGAGAGGGCCGTCCTAAAAGGTGCCTAGCTTTCATATTGATACCAGATATAGTCTTGCAGAAGTACTCGGTGTTCATATATTATATAATAGTGGTGAAAAAGGGTGTCTTACTCTCTTTTAAGACACCTTTTTTTGTTTGTTTTTAATAGAGAAATTAAAAAATTATTCTGAAAAAATAAAATCTATCTCTAATATTGCGTAGCAAAGCGGTTTCATCCAAAAACATTGACAAGTTTTGTTTTTAAAAGTAAAATAATTTTGTCTGTTTTTGTCTAATTTTGTCTAAAGGAGGCGAAAAACGTTGCGGAAAATCGGACTAGCTTGGCAAATTTTTATCGGCCTTATTCTCGGGATTGTCGTCGGAGCTATTTTTTACGGAAATCCTAAAGTAGCGACGTATTTGCAGCCGGTCGGAGATATTTTTCTCCGTTTAATTAAGATGATCGTCATTCCGATTGTCGTCTCGAGTTTAATTGTAGGCGTCGCCAATGTCGGTGATGTGAAAAAGCTCGGGAAATTGGGCGGAAAAACGATTATTTATTTTGAGATCATCACGACGATTGCAATTGTCGTCGGCCTCTTGGCAGCGAATGTGTTCCAGCCAGGCGCTGGTGTCAATATGAAGTCGCTCGAGAAAACAGATATTCAATCATACATTGATACGGCAAACGAAGTGCAGCACCACTCGATGGTGGAAACGTTTGTTAACATTGTGCCGAAAAACTTGTTTGAGGAACTGTCGAACGGCAATATACTGCCGATCATTTTCTTCTCGGTCATGTTCGGGTTGGGCGTGGCAGCGATCGGCGAAAAAGGAAAGCCGGTGCTTCACTTTTTCCAGGGCACCGCGGAAGCGATGTTTTACGTGACAAACCAAGTGATGAAGTTCGCGCCGTTCGGTGTTTTTGCGCTCATCGGTGTGACGGTATCGAAGTTTGGGGTCGCTTCACTTCTTCCGCTCAGCAAACTCGTCGTGCTCGTTTATGGAGTTATGGCATTTTTTGTGCTTGTTGTGCTCGGTGGCGTGGCAAAATTGATGGGCATAAATATTTTTCATATTATTAAAATTTTGAAAAATGAACTCGTATTGGCGTATAGCACGTCGAGCTCCGAAACGGTGCTGCCAAAAATCATAGAAAAAATGGAGAGATTCGGATGCTCGAAAGCCATTACGTCATTTGTCGTACCAACTGGTTATTCGTTTAATTTAGACGGCTCGACGCTGTACCAGGCGTTGGCAGCTGTTTTTATCGCCCAGTTGTATGGCATCGACATGCCGATTTCACAGCAAATTTCGCTCGTGCTTGTTTTGATGGTCACCTCAAAAGGCATTGCCGGCGTTCCGGGTGTTTCATTCGTCGTCTTGCTGGCGACGCTTGGCACGGTCGGCATTCCAGTTGAAGGGCTGGCGTTTATCGCTGGTATTGACCGCATTTTAGATATGGCGCGCACAGCTGTGAACGTTGTCGGCAACGCGCTAGCAGCTGTCATTATGTCGAAATGGGAAGGGCAATATGACGAAGAGCAAGGAAAACAATATTTGGAAGAGTTGCGGCAAAGCGCCTAACTGAAAAAGCGGCTGAATGGGGAGCCGCTTTTTTTGTTTCTTTTCAAAAAACGGTGATAAGGAAAAAATAGTTGCCGTCTTGAAGACTGTCCGCTATATTTATAATGAAATGGCATTTCACTAAATTTTTGATTAAATGAGGGACGAACGTGAGACGTTGGATCATCATCGTACTTTTGCTCGCTTTTGTATTATGGCTGTTGCCATATAGCGTACCGCTTCTATTGGCGCTTGCCACTGCCCTTCTGTTAGAGCCGTCCATTCGCCGCTTGCAAGAGAATTATCGGCTGAAACGCGTACATGCTGTGACGGCCATTTTTACGCTATTTTTAGTGATCGTCGGGTTTTCACTTTACTTTTTAATCGTCATTCTCGTTCAACAGGTGATGGCACTTTCGCAGAAGCTTCCTTACGTATTTAGCGAGGCGACGAAAGTGCTTGACGAACTCATCCAAACATGGCAGTCGTATTCGAGTTCGATTCCTCAAGAAATCATTGATTCGTTGGAGCGCAGCGTCAATACGGTGCAACAAATGCTGCTGTCGTTTGCGACGAATCTGACACAGTCGCTTGTTCATTATATTGCCGCCATTCCGGCATTTTTTATTCACTTTTTAGTCTATTTAGTCGCCCTTTTTCTTATTTGTCTCGATTTGCCACAGTTGAAACAAGGAATCAGACGTTATTTGTCAGAGCGTACTCATCAACGGCTTTCAATGGTCGTCAGTCAGTTGAGCAAGGCGGGAGTTGGCTTTATTAAAGCTCAGTTTTTATTCAGTTTAGTTACGTTTTTCCTTGCGCTGGCCGGCCTGTTAATATTGGGCGTTGATTATGCTGCTTTAATGGCATTCATCATCGTCGTTGTCGATATTTTGCCGATTTTAGGAACTGGTTCGGTGCTCGTTCCATGGGGGATTATTAGCATCATCAACGGCAGCACTGGGCTCGGTATTGGACTGATTGTGCTGTTTGTCATCATTACCGTTGTGCGTCGGATCATCGAACCGAAAGTGTTTTCCACGAATTTGGGCATTTCACCACTGGCGGCGCTCGTCAGTGTCTACCTCGGCTTTCAGATACTTGGCTTGCTAGGGGCGTTTATTGGGCCAGTCATTGTGATTTTAGTGGAGACGCTCGTCAAAGCAGGAGTTATTAAATGGACGATTAAACTATAAACAAGCCGGTGAAAAACCGGCTTGTTCTATCAATGAGGAATGCAAAGGCAACCGTTTTTGGTTGCCGTCTTATACATTTTGGGAAAGGCGCATGGGAACCTGCGGCAGCGGATCAGCTACAGCTGATGGAAAGCGAAAAGACCGCCTTGATGGGTGGCGGTCTTTTACTCGGAAGGCATTTGTGAATGATTGAACTCAGTGCGCGGCAAAATCAAAATTTCCACGCGCCGGTTTTTCATCCGTCCGGCAGCTGTTTCATTTGAAGCGATCGGCTTGTATTCGCCGTACCCTTTCGCGCTGAAGTAGCGCGGATCAAGCTGTTTGTTTTCAAGCAGCACTTTCATAAAGTTGACGGCGCGCATGACGCTCAGTTCCCAGTTCGAAGCAAACTGGGCGTTATGGATCGGCACGTTGTCCGTATGGCCGCTGATGATCACGTTCCGCGGCGGGTTCATAACAAGCAAGGCGGCTACTTCCGATGCCAAGCGGCGGTCTTTCATACGCACTTCCGCACTGCCGGAGTCGAATAAAATATCGTCTAAAATCGTAATGGCGAGCCCTTCCTCAGTCAACGACGTTTGCAGTTTTCCACCGAGCTTGTTTTCTTGAATGTAGACGTCGATCTTTTCTTTCACCTGTGCCAGCCCTTCTTTTTCTTTCTGGCTCATAGCCGGAGAGGGCTGCTTTTCCCGTTCCTGCCCTTGCTCATCTTGGGCCGCCGGTGGAGTGATTGGTTCCACCGGGTTTGGAAAATCAAGGACGCCGTTTCCGCCGGTAAAGGCGCTGCTGAAGGAGCTCGCGATTTTTTGAAATTTTTTTTGGTCAATCTGGCTGCTCGAAAACAAGACGATGAACAAAGCAAGTAGCAGTGTCAGTAAATCCGCGTATGGAATCAGCCATGAGTCATTCATATGCTCGCTGCGCCTGTTTTTTTTCTTCTTACCCATTGACCGTTTCCCCTTGTGTTAGCACTTGACGCCGCTCGCTTTCCGACAAATACGAAGCGAGTTTTTGCTCGATCATGCGCGGAGCTTGTCCTTCCAAAATGGACAGCACTCCTTCGATCATGATGTAGCGCACTTTCGCTTCTTCTTTTGATTTCCGCCGCAATTTGTTGGCGAACGGATGCCAAAGCACGTAGCCGCTAAAAATCCCGAGCAGTGTCGCTACAAATGCCGCGCTGATTGCTTGTCCGAGCTCAGCAATATTTTCCATATTTCCAAGCGCAGCAATCAAGCCAATGACAGCACCAAGCACCCCGAGCGTCGGCGCATATGTGCCGGCGTGCGTAAAAATGGCGGCATTCGCTTCATGTCGCTCTTCCATAGCCGCAATTTCTTCCGTCATTACGTCGCGAATGAACTCTTGCGTCTGTCCGTCGATCGCCATGCTGAGCCCATTGCGTAAAAATGGGTCATCGATGTCGTCCAACTTCGCCTCAAGCGCCAGCAGTCCTTCGCGGCGGGCGATGTTCGCCCAGTCGACGAACATCGGAATGAGCTGTTCGACCGTTGGAATGGCCGGTTCGGTAAAAATGATTTTCAACAGCTTCGGCACTTTTTTAATTTCTCGTGTTGGAAAAGCGATCGTAACTGCAGCGACCGTCCCGACAAAAATAATTAAAAGGGCGGCCGGATTGATTAACACAGATAGCGCTACGCCTTTAAAGTACATCCCGAGTCCGACCGCGATCACGCCAAGGATGACACCGACGACTGATGTTTTATCCAAATTGATCCCCCCGCTCTTTCAGTACAAAAGATCTATGTTTCTTTTGTTTTATGAAGAAACCATATTTATCATATACTGAATAGAGAAGGTTGAAAAGGGAAAAAAGTGTGACTTTGGGCGTAAAAAAAGCCCAATCCATATGCCAATGGATTGGGCGGCTTCGGCGATGGTTACATTTTTTTTAGTTTAAATGTCCCGACCATTAAGAACGATAAGATTAGTGCTAGAAACATAAACGAATGCGGTGGAAAGTACGGAATGGCCAAATAGCCTAACGTCATCAGTACTCCGGCCGCTGTAATCGGAAGCCCGGCGAAATAGCCGTTGTTCTCTGTGATGTTAAAGCGGGCGAGGCGGAAAGCGCCGCAAGCGATGTACAAAATGGTGAACACCGCTCCCGGGGCACCGAATTCATAGAACAAGGCTTTGTACATTAGCAAGGCAGGAGCGACGCCAAAGGAAACAATGTCGCTCATCGAGTCGAGCTGTTTGCCGAGCTCAGATTCGATGTTCAGCTTGCGGGCGACAGCGCCGTCAAAGCGGTCGACAAATGCCGCTAAAAAAATGAGAAGCACGCTCATGTGAAGCTGCCCGTTTAGCGAAGTTAAGATAGAAAATCCACCAAGTGATAAGTTCGTCATCGTCAAAATATTAGCCATGTTTGCTTTTAACTTTTTTAACGTATAATCTAAATAATCCGATAAGAACAACTTTCCTCACTCCTTTGTCAACAGAAAACACAAAAAGAAAATTCTACTACCATTATACTCATTTTGACGGTAATATGAAAGGTAGTAACAACTAGAGATGCTGTATAACTGGAGGGGACATACTTGCGAAAATGGCTGTATCGTTTGTTTATTGAGCTCACTAATCACTCGCTTTCCTCGAAGCTGCTCGCTTCGTTTGCTCGATCGCGTCTCAGTGCACTGTTGATACCATCGTATGCGAAAATTTATCATATTAACCAAGAAGAAATGGAAAAAAGCTTAAAAAATTATAAAACATTGCAGCAACTGTTCGTCCGCCGACTCAAAGCCGGAACAAGACCGGTTGATGCTGATGAACATGCCATCGTCAGTCCGGTTGATGCGATCATTGAAGAAATGGGGACGATTCAAGAAAACAGCGAAATAATTGTCAAAGGGAAACCGTATTCGATTGCGGAGATGCTTGGCAGTGCCGAAGCTGCGCAACCGTATGTGAACGGGTTCTTTTTTATTCTGTATTTGAGCCCAAGCCATTATCATCGCATTCATAGCCCAATATCTGGCGTGATCGAAAAACAGTGGTCGCTCGGCCGCAAGTCATATCCGGTCAACCGTCTCGGCTTAAAATACGGGCGGCGGCCGCTCGAAAAAAATTATCGTCTCATCACAGAGGTCACGGCCGGCGGCAAGCGCATGGCAATTGTCAAAATCGGCGCCATGTTTGTTAACAGCATCGAGCTGACCCATAAGGAAGAACGGTTGGTGAAAGGGGAGGAAATGGCGTATTTTTCGTTCGGCTCGACAGTTGTGCTGTTGTTTGAACAAGGAAGTTTTGCGCCCGACCCGCGCATCCATCCGCCGATGCCGATTAAAGTCGGCGAGCGCCTTGGCTATTGGTGCTAGGCGCGGGCTGTTTGGACAAACAAAAAAAAGCCCAAGGGCCCTTCGTTTATGATGACAATTTAATTTTATGAGTCAATGACCGGCGCTGGATTTCCTTTTCGATTAGTTCGATGAATTCCGGACTTAAATTGAGTTCTTTCGCCTTGAAGTATGATTCGATCAACAGTTCATCGGACAAATGCTTCATCGGCGCTCTCCCTCCTTTTTGAAGGAATATGTTAGGCAGTCCATACATATAATGGTAGGTTACTTTCACTGTATCACGATTTACAAACGAGAACAACCGTTCTATTATCCACAGAAGGCAGTGGATAACATGTGGAAAAGATGTTTATAACGTGAGTAGGACCTTATCGCTATTGTGTGTATAATGTGGGCAACAGTTATCCACAATTCAGCAGGTGCAAAATTTGTCGAAAACTTTTTTGCCTTGCCAACTTCGCGGATGGTTGGCAAACTTTGTTTTGAAACGAGAGGGAAAATCCGCTATGATGGGAAAAGCAGAGCGAAAGGCAGGTGGACGATGTGCTTCATTACTTTTTGCCAAGCCAATTTGCCAAGCGGGTGATCGACATTACGCCAGACGAGCTGAAGAAAAAAGGGGTAAAAGGGATCATCACCGACTTGGATAATACGCTCGTCGAATGGGATCGACCAAGCGCGACTCCAGAACTAGCCGCTTGGTTTGAGACGATGAAGCGAGCGGGCATTAAGGTCGTCATCGTATCGAATAATAATAAACGACGCGTGCAGTCGTTTGCTGAACCGCTCGACATCCCGTTCATTTTCGAAGCGCGTAAACCGCTGACGCGCGCGTTTTTGCAGGCGTTGGAGATGATGGGGCTGAAAAAAGAGGAAGTCGTTGTCATCGGCGATCAGTTGTTGACCGATGTGCTCGGCGGCAACCGCCTTGGGTTAAATACGATTTTAGTGGTCCCGGTCGCACAGACGGACGGGATATGGACACGACTTAATCGGAAAATAGAGCGGAAAATTTTAAATGCTATGCGGAAAAAAGGGATGATTTACTGGGAGGAATGATTGTGGAGCCACAACTGCGTTGCATCGGCTGCGGGGCGGCCATCCAGTTTGAAGACCCGAAAAAGGCGGGGTATGCGCCGAAAAGCGTGCTTGAGAAAGAGACGGAAGAAATCATTTGCCAGCGTTGCTTTCGTTTGAAACACTACAACGAAGTCCAAGATGTGCCGCTTGATGATAACGATTTTTTGCATATGCTGCACCGCATTGGGGAATCCAAGGCGCTTGTCGTTTACATCGTCGATATTTTTGACTTCAACGGCAGCTGGATTCCTGGTTTGCCGCGGTTTGCGGTGAACAATCCGATTTTGCTTGTCGGCAATAAGGCCGATTTGTTGCCAAGGTCGGTGAAATATCCGAAGCTGTTGCAATGGATGCGCCGCATGGCTGAGGAGCTCGGGCTGCGCCCGATTGACGTTCGCCTTGTCAGTGCAGCGAAAGGGATAGGCATGACGGGTGTCATGGAGACGATCGATCGCTACCGCGAGGGCAGGGACGTCTATGTTGTCGGCTGCACTAACGTTGGCAAGTCGACGTTCATTAATCGAATCATTAAAGAGGCGACCGGCAAAGGGAACGTCATTACAACCTCGTATTTCCCGGGAACGACGCTTGATATGATCGAAATTCCACTTGAGGGTGGGGCATCGCTGTATGATACACCGGGCATTATCAACCATCACCAAATGGCGCATTTCGTTGATGCACGTGATTTGAAAATCATTACACCGAAGCGGGAAATCCATCCGCGCGTGTACCAGCTCAATGAAGGGCAAACGCTCTTTTTCGGCGGCTTGGCCCGCCTTGATTACGTCAAAGGTGGACGCCGCTCGTTCGTCTGTTACGTTGCCAACGACTTAACGATTCATCGGACAAAGCTTGAAAAAGCCGACTCGCTTTATGCCAACCAGCTTGGCAGCTTGCTCGCTCCGCCAAGCAAACGCTATGCGGATGAGTTTCCACCGCTTGTGTCGCGCCCGTTGTCGGTTAAGGAACGAAAAATGGATATTGTTTTTTCCGGGCTCGGCTGGGTGACGTGCAACGATCCGGGCGCCCAACTCGTCGTCCATGCTCCTAAAGGAGTCGATGTGTTTATTCGCCAGTCGTTGATTTAACGAGTACGGGAGGGGAGAAAAATGGAAAACGTATACGGGCTGCTCGGTTTTCCGGTTGAGCACTCGCTGTCACCGCTCATGCATAATGACGCGTTTGCCTATTTCGGCATTTCGGCGCGCTATCACTTGTTTTCCGTCAACCCGGAGCAAGTCGGTGAAGCCATCGCCGGGGTGCGGGCGCTCGGTATCGCCGGGGTGAATGTGACAATTCCGCATAAAATGGCAGTCATTCCGTTTTTGGACGAAGTGGACGAGCATGCGCGCCGCATTGGGGCGGTCAACACGATTGTCAATGACAGCGGCCGGCTTATCGGCTATAATACGGACGGACCTGGATACGTTAAGGCGCTCGAAGAGGAAATGGATATCCATCTTGATGGCAAGCGGATTTTGCTCATCGGTGCCGGCGGAGGGGCGCGCGGTATTTATTTTTCGCTGCTGTCGACCGCAGCCGAGCGCATTGATATCGCTAACCGAACGGCGGAAAAAGCGGCGCGGCTTATCGGTGAAGGGGACGAGCGCCGCTCCACTTTTTTCCCGCTTGCTGAGGCCGAGAGACGGCTGGCTGAATATGATATTATTATCAATACGACTTCGGTCGGCATGCATCCGCATGTTGATGAACAACCGCTTTCCCTTCAACAGATGCGGCCGGGAACGGTTGTATCGGATATTATTTACAATCCATTGGAAACGAAATGGCTGAAGGAAGCGAAAGCGCGCGGCGCCCGCGTGCAAAACGGCGTCGGTATGCTCGTGTACCAAGGGGCGCTCGCTTTTGAAAAATGGACTGGCCAATGGCCGGATGTCAATCGGATGAAACAGCTTGTCATCAATCAGTTGAGGAGGTAACATATGTTAACGGGAAAACAAAAACGATTTTTACGGGCGCAAGCCCACCATTTAAAGCCGATTTTTCAAGTTGGCAAAGGTGGCGTGACGGAGGCGATGACTGAGCAAATCGCTGCGGCGCTTGAGGCACGCGAACTGCTGAAGGTGAGCGTCTTGCAAAACTGTGAAGAAGATCGCGATGTTGTCGCCGAACAGCTTGCTGAAGGAACAGGAGCGGAGCTCGTACAAGTGATCGGTAATACGATCGTCTTGTATAAAGAGTCGAAAGAACATAAACAAATCGTTCTGCCTGACTAAGAAACCGTGCGGCCAAGGCAGACGGCAGGGGGAAGGAAGATGGGAAAAATCGGGATTTTTGGCGGCACGTTTGATCCGCCGCATTACGGCCATTTAATTATGGCTAATGAAGTGCTTGATGCCCTTCAATTGTCACAAATTTGGTTTCTGCCAAACCGCATTCCTCCCCATAAGCAGAATGAGCAGGTGACAAGAAGCGAGGATCGGCTGCGCATGCTGGAGTTGGCGGTGGCCGGCCATCCACGTTTTCATATTGAGACGATCGAACTCGAACGGGAAGGGCCTTCATACACGTACGATACGATTCGACAGCTTACGGCGATGCATCCGGATGATGAATTTTACTTTATCATCGGTGCCGATATGGTCGAATATTTGCCAAACTGGCACCGCATCGATGAGCTCATCGAGCTTGTGACGTTTGTTGGCGTCAAACGTCCAGGCTTTTCGATGGAAACGCCATATCCGGTCATCGAGGTGGAAGTGCCGCAGTTTGCCATATCGTCATCGCTCATCCGCGAGCGAGTACAAAACGGGCAAACGATCCGCTATTTAGTGCCGGAAGGTGTCAGACTTTATATTGAGGAGAAGGGGTTATATGGAGCGAGAACAAGCGTTGCGGATTGTGAAAGAGCAGCTGACGGAACATCGCTACGAGCATACGCTTGGCGTTGTCGAGACGGCTGTTAAGCTCGCTGAACGGTATGGGGCTGACGTAAAAAAAGCAGAATTGGCGGCGATTTTTCATGACTATGCGAAATTTCGTCCAGTTGAAGAAATGAAACAACTCATTTTAGCGCAAAATATGCCCAACGATTTGCTCGTGTACAATAGCGAATTGTGGCATGCGCCCGTTGGCGCCTATCTCGTGCAAACGGAAGTCGGCCTTGACGACCCGGAAGTGCTCGATGCCATTCGTTATCATACGTCTGGCCGCGCTGGCATGACGCTGCTTGAGAAAATCATTTATTTGGCCGATTATATTGAGCCAGGGCGGCGGTTTCCCGGCGTTGATGACGTACGGCGCCTAGCGGAAGAAGATCTCAACCGGGCGCTGTTGCAGGCGGTGAAAAACACGATCGCCTTTTTGTTAGAGAAGGGGCAACTCATTTATCCGGATACGATTCATGCGTACAATTCACTCGTGCGCGAAGTGAAGGGGGAATGAAGTCGGTGACTGAACAAGAAGCATTACAGCTTGTCGTCCGCGCGGCGGATGATAAAAAAGCGGAAAATATCGTCGTCTTAAACATGAAAGGCATTTCACTTGTCGCCGATTATTTTGTCATTTGTCATGGCAACTCAGACAAACAAGTGCAGGCAATCGCCCGCGAAATCCAAGATCAAGCGGAAGAAAACGGCCTGACGGTCAAACGGATCGAAGGATTCCAAGAAGCGAAATGGGTGCTTGTCGATTTGGGCGACATCGTCGCTCACGTGTTTGCCAAAGACGAGCGCGAGTATTACAACCTCGAGCGGCTTTGGGGGGACGCCCCGACGGAAGACGTCGCGGCCGTGTTGCAGCCATGACATATACCCATTTTGCCGATTGGTATGACGCGCTTATGGCTGAGGCACCGTATGATCAGTGGCAGTCGTTTGTGGAACGAGCCTTTGACCGATATGCCCAACGGCCCGGTAGACAGGTGATCGACATCGGCTGCGGGACAGGAGAGCTTGCCATCCGCCTCGCGAAGGCCGGATGGCAAGTATCCGGCGTCGATGTGTCCGAGCATATGCTTGTCATCGCTCAAGAGAAAGCGGAGGCAGCTGGTATCCATGTGCCGTTTTTTGAACAAAACATGGCGGAACTCGACGGGTTTTCCGATCTTGACGGCGCCTTCATTTTTTGTGATGCTCTGAACTATTTGACAGACGAAGACGATGTGAAGCGGACGTTTTCCGCCGTTTACCGGGCGCTCGGTGCCGATGGGCTGCTTTTGTTTGATGTCCATTCCGTCTATAAAATGGACGTTTTGTTCCGTGACGCCGTGTTTGCGGATCACGGAGAGGACATCAGCTACATATGGATATGCCATCCACTCGAATGGCCGCATAGCGTCAGTCATGAACTGACGTTTTTTGTCCGTCGCGGCGATCTTTACGAGCGCTTCGACGAATGGCACGAACAGCGCACGTTCGAGCGCGCCGTCTATGAGCAATGGCTTGCTGCGGCCGGCTTTGAAGTGCTTGAGGTGACCGCCGATTTTACGGATGCGCCCCCGACCGAGACGGCGGAGCGGTTGTTTTTTGTGGCGCGGAAGCGATGAGAGTGAAGAGTGAAAAAGATCAAAGCAACGCAAAAACCCCAGCCGAACAAGCTGGGGTCTATTTTTGTCGAACGAAGCAGGATTTTTGTGGCTAGTTGGCGAATAATAAATTATAAAAACTGTTGCTTTATCTTCTCAACCTCTTCGTCAAACTTCTGATGTGTTTTTGTCAACAACTCTTCGAAAATTCCATCCATTTCCTGTTCAAGGACCGCAATGCCCTCACCGGTAATGCCACCTTTGACGCATACTTTTTCCTGCAGCGTTTGGAGTGTGTAGAAATCTTGTTTCAGCAATTCCCCGAGGCCGATGATCATATTGGTCGCTAACAACATCGCTTGTTCTTTCGTGATGGCTGTTTTCGCTGCCGCTGCATTGATGAAGCGTTGCAGCAAATAGCTGAAAAACGCTGGACCGCAGCTTGCGATGTCGGAAGCGACGCGGGTGATCGTATCGTCGATGTACACTGGCGTAGCGATGCGCCCAAGTAGATCATTGATCGTTTGCCGGCAAGTTGTTGAACATCGCGATCCAAAGGTAACGAGGATGCTGCCGGAAAGCGCTCGGTTCGTGATGCTCGGAATGGCGCGCACGACTTGACAAGGGACGGCCGCTTCAAGTTGCTTAACGTTAATCGGGCTTGTAATTGAGACGAGGCAATGCTCGTTTGTCCAATAGGGGGCCAGCTGCTGCAATAACGGATAGATGTCAAGCGGTTTGACGCATAAAAAGATGATGCCTGCCTGCTTGACCGTCTCAGACGGATCGGCGGCGACCGTAATGCCGGGATATGTTTTTTGTATATTGAACGCTTTTGCGAGCGTACGGTTTGTAATGATAAGCTGTTCAGCTTGGACAGCGCCGGAGTCTAAAAGCGCTTCGATTAAAATCGTTCCCATATTCCCCGTGCCGATAACGCCGATGTTCATATGCAGTCCCCTCCTCCCTCTTTTCGATATGTATGAATATCTTCTTCATTTTATGACTCCGTTTAGAAAGGACGAGTGCGATGTGGGAAGCAGTTAAGGCAAGATGGAAAACTGGATTGCTTGTGCTGTTTGTTGGAGTGGCAGGACTATGGGTGTTCAGCCGCCCGTCTGCCGAAGGGGAGTCCGTCGCCTTGCCGGCTGCAGTTGAAACGGACACCACCAGACCGGAGGAAGCAGGGATGGAGGCGTCGAAAATCGTTGTCATTGATGTCAAAGGAGCGGTCGTCAAACCAGGGGTGTACGAGATGCCGGCTGATGCCCGCGTCCGTGATGTGATCGCCAGAGCGGGCGGATTGACGGAAGAGGCGGACGCGGCAAGAGTCAACTTAGCGGCTAAAGTGCGCGATGAAATGATGATTTACGTGCCAGCGAAAGGTGAAGCGGCGCCAGCACCAGAAGCAGTCGAGGCAGCGCCGGAAGCCGGAACGGAGAGCGGTCTGCAAGTGGCGGTCAATACGGCGACAGCAGAGGAACTCATGCAAGTCCCCGGCATTGGGCCGGCGAAGGCAAAAGCAATCATCGCCTACCGTGAAGAGCATGGGCCGTTTCAACGAGTTGAAGACTTACTGCGGGTCAACGGCATCGGGGAAAAAACGCTGGAAAAATTAAAGCCGTATTTGCTTGTGCCGTAAAGTCAGAGGGAGGAACGATGATAACCAACTTTTTTCAGCATTGACGGCGCTTTAGGTGACCGATAGACTAAAATTATCGAGACAAGCGGAGGGACATGATATGGAACGAATGACATGGGACCAATATTTTATGGCGCAAAGCCATTTGTTGGCGCTGCGCAGCACGTGTACAAGGCTTGCGGTCGGGGCGACGATCGTGCGCGACAAACGCATTATCGCCGGTGGATATAACGGCTCGATCGCCGGTGGCGCCCATTGCATTGATGAAGGGTGCTACGTCATTGATGGCCATTGTGTGCGAACGATCCACGCGGAAATGAACGCGATTTTGCAATGCGCCAAGTTTGGCGTCCCGACGGAAGGCGCCGAGATGTATGTCACCCATTTTCCTTGCTTGCATTGCTGTAAGGCGATTATTCAAAGCGGCATTCGCGCTGTGTATTATGCGCAAGATTACAAAAACCATCCGTATGCCCTTGAACTGTTTGCCCAAGCCGGCGTCCGCCTCGTGCAAGTGCCGTTGAAGATGGATGTGTTTGCCCAACTTTCCGGCGGAGGGGAAACATGAAAGGGCAAGCCGTTTACATCGCCGTGGCGGCGCTCTTGGCCGCTGCGGCTGCCTCTTTGTCCAAACCTGCATTTTTCCTCCTTGTCGGCTATCTCCTTATCCTTTTCTTCCGCCGGAAGCATCTATTGGTGCCGGCTTTAGCTGCAGCCACCTTCTTTTTCGCCTATGTTCTCATCGTTGACCACCATAACAAAACGACTCTTTCTGGCGGCCGCCACACGTTTTTCATTCGCTTTTCCGCTCAGCCAACGATTGATGGCGACCGGCTGCAGGCTCCAGTCAAAGTGGGACGGGAACGGGTGCAGCTTCGTTATATGATTCGGACGCCGGCGGAAAAAGAGGCGCTGCAAACGCACCTTGTGCCCGGAACCGTTTGCCGCGTTGCAGGGACGCTTGAGCGTCCGATGCCATCAAGCAATCCGTACGCGTTTGACTACCGCCGTTATTTACGTCTCCATCGCATCCACTGGCTGTTTTTCCCCGAGGAGATCGATCTTTCTGCCTGCGCACGCGACCGCCCGACCATGATCGAGCAGCTTGTTTCACTTCGCGAAGCGGGCGTTCGCCGCATAGAAGATCATCTTCCGCCGGAAGCAGCCGGCATTGCCGCTGCCCTGATTTATGGGGAACGCCGTCAGCTCGATGATTCGGTGCTTGATGGCTATCAACAGCTTGGGCTCATCCATCTGTTGGCGATTTCTGGCGGCCATGTCACCTTGCTTGTCAGCGCAGTATTTGCCATAGCCATCCGTTTGATGACGCGCGAGGCGGCTGTGCTAACTTTAATGGCCGCGCTGCCTGTTTACGCGGTGCTTGCGGGCGCCTCACCGCCGGTGTTGCGCGCTTGTATGACGGGAATGATTGTGCTTGCTGTCGGATGGAAAAAAGGGACGATCCATCCGCTTGACGCATTAAGTTGGACTGCGCTCGCGCTTTTCGCCTTTGATCCATACATGTTGTGGGA
Organism: Geobacillus sp. FSL K6-3411; assembly: GCF_037965715.1. NCBI lineage: Bacteria > Bacillati > Bacillota > Bacilli > Caryophanales > Anoxybacillaceae > Geobacillus > Geobacillus sp. FSL K6-3411. The sequence continues at coordinate 2,586,169 of NZ_CP150187.1, read as the reverse complement.
TGTTGGCTTTCAGCTGTCGTTTGCGGTGACGTTTGTTCTCCTTGTTCATTTTCCGGCGCTCGCCGCCCGTTCGATGATCGGGCGGCTGTTCGAAACAGCGCTTGCCGCTCAGCTCGCCGCGTTGCCGATTTTGCTTTATCATTTTTATGAATTTTCCATTTGGAGTGTCGGGCTCAATGTCTTGTTTGTCCCTTTGTACTCATTTGTCATCTTGCCGTTGGCGTTTGTTGTTGCTGCCCTTCCTTTCCCTCCGCTCGTTTGGTTGTTTAGCTGCCTCATTGAACTCACAAACAACGTTGTCCGTTTTTTCTCCGTTGATCACCCATTGACGATTGTGCTCGGGCGTCCCGAGCCATGGTGCTTAGCTGTTTATGTCGCAGCGGTCGTCGTTGCGTTGTTGCTTTGGGAACGTGGACAGCTGTTTCGTGGGTTGGCGGCGGTGGCCATGGCGATGGTGCTTCAGCTTGTCAGTCCGTACGTTGATCCGAAAGGGGAGGTGACGGTGTTAGATGTGGGCCAAGGCGACTGCCTCTACATTGAGCTCCCTCACCGGAAAGCCATTTACCTTATCGACACCGGCGGAACGCCGAAAATAAAGGGAGAACGATGGCGCGAGCGAAAACGGCCGTTTTCGGTGGGCCGCGATGTCGTTGTCCCGTTTTTAAAAGCGCAAGGGGTAAGGACGATCGACAAGCTCATTCTCACGCATGATGACGCTGACCATATCGGGGCGGCTCCTGAGGTGCTAAAAGCGGTGCGCGTCAAAGAAATCATCACAAGCCCAAAAGCGTTGCCGGCCATTCAGGCGATGGCGCGCCCGTTTTCCGTACCGGTTGCCGCTGCGTCGCAAGGGAAACGGTGGGAGGAAGACGGCATGACATTTGCCGTGATTCACCCGGAAGTGGGCAATCAGGACGACAATAACGGCTCGCTCGTTTTGTTCACCCGTCTTGGCGGCTTGACGTGGCTGTTTGCCGGGGACATTGAGAAGGAAGCGGAACAGGCGCTCATTGGCATATATCCGCATTTGCGCGCCGATGTGCTAAAAGTTGCCCACCATGGCAGTAAAACATCGACAACAGAGATGTTTTTGCAGGCGGTGAAACCGCGGGTGGCCATTATTTCTGTCGGCCGCTCCAACCGTTACGGCCATCCGTCTCCGGATGTGCTGGCACGTCTGAAGCAACAGGGGGCGGTCATTTGGCGGACAGATGAAAATGGCGCCATTCGTTATCTTTACGATAGAACAAGCGGAACCTTTCAAGTGATGAAACCATAGTATATAGTGCGTAAAAAAAGTGGAACCTTTCGGTCGATCAAACCATAGCATATCATACAAAAAGAAAAAAGGATTGCTTATGTAAGCAATCCTTTCAGCTTGTCGACAAAGTCGACAAGCTGTTTTATTATGAAGGTAAGACGAGGGAGAAATGGAGGAAAGGAACGATGCTTCGGCCACACCAAGAAGATGGGCGCTATACCGAAACCACGGTGAAACTGGATGATCTGGTTCCAGAGGATCACTTGGTAAGAAAGCTGGATGCGGCCATTGATTTTTCTTTTATCTATGATGTGGTGAAAGATCTCTACTCTCCTGATCATGGACGTCCGAGCATTGATCCAGTGATGTTGTTTAAAATGTATTTGATTCAGTATGTATTTGGGATTCGCTCCATGCGTGAAACCGTCGAACAAATCCGAACCAACGTCGCCTACCGTTGGTTTTTAGGACTTAGTCTTCATGATCCCGTTCCTCATCACTCGACGCCAAGTAAAAACTATGCGCGTCGTTTCGCTGGAACGGATGTATTCCATCAAATTTTTTCACGGATTTTAAAAGAAGCCTTTGAACACGGATTGGTAGATTCGAGTGTCTTGTACGTAGACTCCACTCATGTCAAAGCAAGCGCCAATAAAAAGAAGTTTACAACGGAAATGGCAGAAGTCGAAGCCAAAGCCTACCAACAGGAACTCGAAAAAGAAATCGAACGGGATCGGATCGCTCATGGAAAATCGCCGTTGCCATCTGAGAAAAAAAAAAACGGGAAGTAAAAGTAAGCAAAACGGATCCGGAGAGCGGACTGTTGGTGAAAAATGAACGGGAGCGAGTGTTTGCCTATTCGTATCATACAGCTTGTGATCGCAACGGATGGATTCTACAGACCTACGTGACGGCAGCCAACGTCCATGACAGTCAAGCGTTTTTTGTGCTGTTCGAACGAGTGAAACGGGAAATCCAATCATGTCCGGAAGCCGTGTGTGTAGACGCAGGATATAAAACTCCTGCCATTGCCAAGTATTTACTCGAACAAGGGGTAAAGCCGATTTGGCCGTACACTCGCCCGAAAACAAAAGATGGATTCTTTCGGAAATCAGATTTTGTGTATGACGAATATTTTGATTGTTATCTATGCCCCAATGATCAAGTTCTATCTTACTCTACTACGAATCGGGAAGGGTACCGGGAATACAAATCGGACCCGGCGGTGTGCCGAAGCTGTCCGTATCTTCATCAGTGCACGCAAAGCAAGAGCTACACCAAAGTAGTCACTCGCCACGTATGGCAGGACTACTATGAAGAAGCAGAGCATTTGCGGTATGTTCCGGAATACCGGGAACTCTATGCCCTCCGAAAAGAGACGATTGAACGGGATTTCGCCGATATGAAAGAGAAGCATGGTCTGCGCTGGACGCATTACCGGGGATTGGAAAAAAATGAGGCGCAGGCGATGCTTGTTTGTGCTGCCATGAATTTAAAAAAACTGGCGAATTACCTATGGAAGGCGAAGCACCGCCCTTTCTTTTCCTTTGCATGGCTTCCCATCCTACCCACTTTTTTTGAAAACATAGTCTATTTATGGAACAAAATGGGTTTCAGACATTCGTCTGAAACCCATTTTGTCAACAGTCTGAAAGGATTGCTTATGTAAGCAATCCTTTACCGGCCGAAAAATTCGATCAGCGTCGCGATGATGAACATCGTCGCGAAAAAGCCGAACGATACGATAAAACCGACGGCGGAATCGACGGCGTCATTCCGTTTGCTTTGCACTTCCTTTTCAAATACGTTCATCGTTTTCCCCCTCCTCGTGCAATCATTTTTAGTATAGACGAAAACAATAAAAAAATCTACCGCCGCTTGTCCATTTTCCTTCCTTGACAACAGTTGACACAAATACTTTCAAACGGCCGGGAAAACATAAAAATAACCCGCTGGCCAGTAAGGTCCTAGGACTTATTGGTCGGCGTTTATATAAAGGGGAACCGGTTTTCTCGACAGCCGGTTCCCTTGTAAAATGGCGAAAAACGGTGTATCTTTCTAGCAGGGAATCTTGCTAGAGAATGGAGAAGGGAACATGCTGGAACGCGTATGGGGAAACATCGAAAAACAGCGGTTTTCTCCCCTTTATTTATTATATGGCAGCGAGTCATTTTTATTACAGGAAACGTACGAGCGATTAGTGAAGGCGGCGCTTGGGGAGGAAGAACACGAATGGAACTTAGCGGTGTACGACTGCGAGGAAACGCCGGTACAAGCGGCGCTTGAAGAGGCGGAAACGGTGCCGTTTTTCGGGGAACGGCGCGTCATTCTTATTAAACATCCGTATTTTTTTACAGCCGAAAAAGACAAGGAGATCGAGCACGATTTGGCGAAGCTTGAGGCGTACTTCAAAGCGCCGGCACCGTTTTCGATCGTCGTCTTTTTCGCACCGTATGACAAGCTCGATGAGCGAAAAAAAATCACAAAACTCGCCAAAGAACATAGCGAAGTCGTTGTCGCCGCCTCGCTCGCTGAAGGGGAGTTGCGCGCTTGGGTGCGGCGACGGATCGAGAGCCAAGGAGCGCAAATTAGCGACGAAGCGATTGATGCACTCTTGCGGCGAGCTGGAACGCAGCTGGCCGCATTGGCGAACGAAATCAATAAGCTAGCCTTGTTTGCCGGGCCGGGTGGAACGGTGGAGGCAGAGGCAGTCGAGCAGCTTGTCGCCCGCACACCGGAAGAAAATGTGTTCGCTCTTGTCGAGCAAGTAGCGAAGCGCAACATTCCCGCGGCGTTGCAGACATTTTATGATTTGCTGGAAAACAATGAAGAACCGATCAAAATTTTGGCGTTGCTCGCCGGCCATTTTCGTCTGTTGGCGCAAGTGAAGTGGCTCGCTCAAGCGGGCTATGGACAGACACAAATCGCCTCAGCGCTGAAAGTACACCCGTTTCGCGTCAAGCTCGCCCTTGGTCAAGCAGCTCGTTTTTCTGAGCAGGAGCTGGCCAAGGCGATTGACGAACTTGCCGCTGCGGATTACGAAGTGAAAAGCGGAGCGATGGATCGCCGTTTGGCGGTGGAGCTGTTGCTTATGCGGTGGGGCGGTCGGCAATAAAAAAAGCCAGCGCCCTTCACTGTGCGCTCAATAAGCAAAGCTTGTTTTCTCTTGGATGACATGGACTAACTAGCGAGGCTTCATTCATTTCATTAAGGAAGCAAAAAAACGACCTGGCGCCAGGTCGTTTTTCATTAGGAAGCTTGGATGCTGTTTAATTTTTTCGCTAAGCGCGATTTTTGCCGGCTAGCGGCATTTTTATGGATAAGGCCTTTGCTTGCGGCTTTGTCTAATTTTTTCGAAGCGATAATGAACGCTTCTTGCGCTTTTTCCACGTCTTTCAATTCAACGAGCGCTTCAAATTTTTTGATCGCCGTGCGCATAGCCGATTTCATCGAGGCGTTGTGAGCCCGACGTTTTTCGCTCGTTTTCGCGCGTTTGATCGCCGATTTAATGTTAGCCACGTCCGTTCACCTCCATTACCGTTCCTATTCTCGCTGTGAACAACAGGAAGAACAAATGTTATTCTATCAAACGTGTTTTGATTATGCAAGAGGATTCAAGCGAAAATCCTTTACGAAACATGAATGATCGAGTCCTATTGCGGCGACAATAAAAGAAAACGGCATGAACGAGGAGGAACGATATGGAACAGCCGCTCGATTTACGCATGTACTCGGTGCGCACCGACTTGGCGATCGAAGCTCATGAGATCGCGGTCGAGGAGCGCTTGCAGCAAAAAAGAGAAAGCGCGTCGCCGATTGAGGGAGTCATCATTCACGATCAAGAGATCGATGGCGTCAAGTTGTCGCATGTACACGTGACGGAGCAAGGATCGGCGTCAATTGGGAAAAAGCCAGGCCATTATTTGACGATCGAAGCGCAAGGCATCCGTGAACAAAACACAGAATTGCAACAAAAAGTGCAGCGCATTTTTTCCGAGCAACTGAGCGCTTTTTTCAAGCAGCTTCGCATTCCAGATGGAGCGAGCTGCCTTATCGTTGGGCTCGGCAACCAAAACGTCACCCCTGACGCGCTCGGGCCGTTGACGGTTGAAAACGTGCTCGTCACTCGCCATTTGTTTCAATTGCAGCCGGAAAGCGTTGAAGAAGGATTTCGACCGGTCAGCGCCATTGCGCCGGGAGTGATGGGGACAACCGGTATTGAAACGAGCGATATTATCCATGGCGTCGTTCAGAAAACGAAGCCGGACTTTGTCATTGTCATCGACGCGTTGGCGGCTCGCTCGATCGAACGTGTCAACGCGACGATTCAAATTTCTGACACCGGCATTCACCCTGGTTCCGGAGTCGGCAACAAGCGGAAAGAACTGAGCTATGAGACGCTTGGCATCCCGGTCATTTCGATCGGCGTTCCGACGGTTGTTGATGCCGTCTCGATTACAAGCGATACGATTGACTTCATTTTAAAACATTTCGGTCGTGAGATGCGCGAAGGTCAGCGGCCGTCAAGCGCTCTCGCTCCGGCTGGCTGGACGTTTGGACGCAAAAAGAAGTTGACGGAACAAGATATGCCGTCGCAGCAAGAGAGGTCGGCGTTTCTTGGCATGGTCGGCACGCTTGATGATGAAGAAAAGCGGCGTCTCATTTACGAAGTGCTCGCTCCGCTTGGTCATAACTTAATGGTGACGCCAAAGGAGGTCGATTCGTTCATCGGCGATATGGCGAATTTATTGGCCAGTGGCTTAAACGCGGCGCTGCACCGGCAAGTTGATCAAAGCAATACAGGCTCTTACACCCATTAGGCAAAAAACGGTTCTATCTTTTCCGGCTTGGCCATACGTTAAAGTGAGAGGACAAGCCGGGAAAGGGTGAGAATATGAAACGAAGGCGCTCCCCAAACGTCGTGATCACTGTTCCAGGAGCCAGTTTAAAAAAATTGTTTATGCTCGTCATACTTGGATGCATGATGATGTTTATGCTCGTCGGAGCGCTTACGTCGCTGCGTCCGGAATACCGCCCATCTTCATCATCGCTTAACGATATGGCGGCCCATTTTCCGGAAGAAACGTTCATTCGTTTGTTCGGGCTTGAAAACCGTTATTTTACTCAGCTGTTGCCGAAAGAGCGACAACAGACGAATTACTCGTCGCTATTGTTCCGCTTAGCGACAAGCATCAACCCCGATGATCCTCGCAGTCTGCTCGGTAGCGAGCTGCCGGGCTTTGCCTTGTATGACAGCAAAATTTTGATCGCCGGCGAAGGAACAGATTATACGAACATTCCATACGAATCGGCACCTCCGCTTGAGGTGATGCTCGCCGAGCGGCAAGCCTCGGTTGAGGAGCTGCAGCAAGCGGAGCAAAACCAAGATAAAAAGCCGCTTCCGCCGCCGGCGCAGACGACCGGAGGGAGAAAAGTCGTCTATATTTATCATACACATACGCGTGAGTCGTATTTGCCGGCCTTAAAAGGCGTGACCGATCCGGATTTAGCATTTCATCGCAACGTAAACGTTACAAAAGTCGGAGAAAAATTAATGGAAGAATTAGAGAAGCGGGGGATTGGCGCGCAAGTTAACAAAACCGATATTGAAGCGGAACTGTTGAAAAAAGGGATGAAATACGGCCAAGCGTACAATATGTCGCGGCAAACGGTCGTCGCGGCGATGAAGCAAAACCGTGATTTACAATATTTCATCGATATTCATCGCGATGCACACCGACGACAACATACAACGACGACGATCAATGGCGTTGATTATGCGCGTGTGGCGTTTATTGTTGGCGGTGAGAACGCGGAATATGAGAAAAACTTGCAGCTGGCGACAGAGCTTCACCATTTGCTGCAAAAAAAATATCCGGGATTAAGCCGTGGAGTCATTAAGAAGCAAGGGGCGGGAACGGACGGAAAGTTTAATCAAGATTTGTCCGAGAACGCGATTTTAGTTGAATTTGGCGGTGTCGACAATACGTTTGCTGAACTGTTCCGTTCGGCAGCTGCTTTTGCTGATGTGTTCAGCGAATATTATTGGCAGGCGGAAAAAGTCGAAGCACCGGTTCCGGCAGAGGAAAAGTAAAGGGGCGTCTTGTATGGTCAAATGGTTCATTCGGTTTAGCATAGCGCTGTTTCTTCTTTTTTTCGGTGTGCTGTTTGGCATGCAACAGGCGCATCACGGCATGGAACGGATGCGCGGCTATGCCGATCCGTCGTTTCCTTCCGTCATCCAGATCGAGAAAAACGGAAACGGAGAGCTTGAGGCGGCGGTGTTCGGGCAGACAGTGGCAGCGAGCGATTTGCAGGAAAAGAAGGAAACGATTCAGGAACTAAAAACGTTTAACCTCTTCTCTGAACTCGGCCGGCAGTTGGCTGATGCAGCCACAGCGTTCATGGAAACGTTGCTTTCGCTCATCGGCCGTGCGTTTGATTAGCCGGTTTCCCGGTTTCCAGACAGCTGAAAAAGATATCCGTCCCGCCAAGTCTGGCGGTTTTTTTGTTTTTGTCTTGGTCATTGAATCTTCTTCGCACTGTTGCTATAATCAAAGCTAGTGTAGTTTTGCGAAGAAGCAGGAGTGAGAGACAATGAACCGGGAAGAACGGTTGAAACGGCAGGAACGGATTCGCAACTTTTCGATTATCGCTCACATTGACCACGGAAAATCGACGCTTGCGGACCGCATTTTAGAAAAAACAGGTGCGCTGTCGGAGCGCGAGTTGCGCGAGCAGACGCTCGATATGATGGAGCTCGAGCGCGAGCGCGGCATCACGATCAAATTGAATGCGGTCCAGTTGACATATAAAGCGAAAAACGGGGAAGAGTATATTTTCCATTTGATCGATACGCCGGGCCACGTCGATTTTACGTATGAAGTGTCGCGCAGCTTGGCTGCTTGCGAAGGAGCGATCTTAGTCGTCGATGCGGCGCAAGGCATTGAAGCGCAGACGCTCGCAAACGTGTATTTGGCCATTGACAACAATTTAGAAATTTTACCAGTCATTAATAAAATCGATTTGCCAAGCGCCGAGCCGGAGCGTGTCCGCCAAGAAATCGAAGACGTCATTGGCCTCGATGCCTCTGAAGCGGTGCTCGCCTCCGCGAAAGTCGGCATCGGCGTCGAGGACATTTTAGAACAAATCGTGGAAAAAATTCCTGCTCCGTCAGGCGATCCGGACGCGCCGTTGAAGGCGCTCATTTTTGATTCACTTTATGACCCGTACCGCGGCGTTGTCGCCTACGTCCGTATCGTCGATGGAACGGTTAAGCCGGGCCAGCGCATTAAAATGATGTCGACCGGCAAAGAGTTTGAAGTGACCGAAGTCGGCGTGTTTACACCAAAACCAAAAGTTGTCGACGAACTGATGGTCGGTGATGTCGGCTATTTAACTGCGTCGATCAAAAACGTACAAGATACGCGCGTCGGCGATACGATTACCGATGCCGAACGGCCGGCTGCTGAGCCACTCCCTGGCTACCGGAAGCTCAATCCGATGGTGTTTTGCGGCATGTACCCGATCGACACGGCGCGCTACAACGACTTGCGCGAAGCGTTAGAAAAGCTGCAGCTCAACGATGCGGCGCTTCACTTTGAACCGGAAACGTCGCAGGCGCTCGGGTTTGGCTTTCGTTGCGGGTTTCTCGGCTTGCTTCATATGGAGATTATCCAAGAGCGGATTGAACGTGAATTTCATATCGATTTAATTACAACGGCGCCGAGCGTTGTCTACAAAGTATATTTAACGGACGGAACGGAAGTCGATGTCGACAACCCGACGAACATGCCGGATCCGCAAAAAATCGACCGCATCGAAGAGCCGTATGTAAAAGCGACGATTATGGTGCCGAACGACTACGTCGGACCGGTGATGGAGCTGTGCCAAGGAAAGCGTGGCACGTTCGTTGACATGCAATATTTAGATGAAAAGCGGGTCATGTTGATTTACGATATTCCGCTGTCGGAAATCGTGTATGACTTTTTCGATGCGTTAAAGTCGAACACGAAAGGGTATGCGTCGTTTGACTATGAATTGATCGGTTACCGGCCGTCCAATCTTGTCAAAATGGATATTTTGTTGAATGGCGAAAAAATTGACGCTTTATCGTTTATTGTTCACCGCGATTCGGCTTATGAGCGCGGCAAAGTGATCGTCGAGAAGCTGAAAGATTTAATTCCACGCCAACAGTTTGAAGTGCCTGTGCAGGCGGCGATCGGCAATAAGATCATCGCCCGTTCGACGATCAAGGCGCTGCGTAAAAACGTGCTCGCCAAATGTTACGGCGGCGACGTGTCGCGGAAACGGAAACTGCTTGAGAAACAAAAAGAAGGAAAGAAACGGATGAAACAAATCGGTTCGGTCGAAGTGCCGCAGGAAGCGTTTATGGCTGTCTTGAAAATCGACGACCAGAAAAAATAATGAGCAGGGCTGTCTCCTTCGGGGATGGCCTTGTTTCTTTCTTACGATGCGATGTCGGCAAAAAGATGAAGGTGCCATGCACCGTTGCGCCGGCAGCCGAAAGGAGGAGAGCCATGGCAACATCGGCATATTTTCACATCCCATTTTGCGCTCATATTTGTCACTATTGCGACTTTAACAAAGTGTTTGCGGCAGGCCAGCCGATTGACGACTACTTGCAGGCGATGGACAAGGAAATGGAATGGACAGCGGCCGAGTTCGGCAGTCAGCTTAAGACGCTGTTTATCGGAGGAGGCACGCCGACGGTGCTGGAGCCGGTGCAGCTTGGCCGTCTGCTAGAGAGCATTCATAAACATTTTCAGTTTCACCCGCAAACGGCCGAATTTACGGTCGAGGCTAATCCGGATGGGCTGACGAAAGAAAAACTCGCCATTTTGCGCGATGCTGGAGTGAATCGGTTGAGCATCGGGGTGCAGGCGTTTGATGATGAGCTCCTTCAAGCGATCGGCCGTACGCATCGGCGCGGTGATGCCGAGCGGGCGGTGGCGATGGCAAGGGAAGCCGGTTTTGAAAATATCAGTCTCGATCTTATGTATGGCTTGCCGGGACAGACACTCGAGCAGTTTCTCGCCGATTTGGAAACAGCGTTTTCGCTTCATGTACCACATCTTTCCGCCTACTCACTTATTATCGAGCCAAAGACGATTTTTTACAACGAATGGCGGAACGGTCGGCTTCGCCTTCCAGGCGAAGAAGCGGAAGCGGTGATGTATGAAGCGGCGATGGAACGAACCGTAGCTCATGGCTATCAGCAATATGAAATTAGCAACTACGCGTTCCCAGGGTTTGAAAGCCAGCATAATTTGGTCTACTGGAACAACGAAGAGTATTACGGCATCGGTGCCGGGGCGCACAGCTATATCGATGGAGTGCGGCGTGCCAATATCGGTCCGATCCGCCACTACATCGAGAAAGTGGAACGCGGCGAATGGCCGCATCGCGACGTGCACCGTCTGACCTTCCGTGAACAGATGGAGGAGGAGATGTTTTTAGGGTTGCGCAAGACAGAAGGCGTATCGAAAGCACGCTTTCGGCAAAAGTTTGGCCGTGAGATGAGCGACATGTTTGGCGAGGCAATCCGCCGTGAAATCGAAAACGGGCGCCTCGAGGAGACGGCGACTCATGTCCGCTTGACAAAACGCGGCAAGCTGCTTGGCAATGAAGTGTTTGCTGCCTTCCTCGGAGAAATGTAAAGATTGACATTTACCGGGCGATTTGCTACCCTAATAGTAGATTTAGCACTCGAATTGTTTGAGTGCTAACAGAGGTGAGAAACGTGTTAACGGACCGCCAACTGTTGATTTTGCAGGTGATTATCGACGACTTCATTCGTTCCGGGCAGCCTGTCGGTTCGCGGACGTTATCGAAAAAGCACCAAATCTCGTTCAGTTCAGCGACGATTCGCAACGAAATGGCGGATTTGGAAGAGCTGGGCTATATTGAAAAAACGCACATTTCCTCGGGCCGTGTGCCATCGGAAAAAGGGTACCGCTACTACGTTGACCACTTATTGCCGCCGCAGCGGTTGACGAGGACGGATATCCAAAAAATCCGCTCCGTGTTCGCTGAACGTATCTACGAGCTCGAGAAATTGGTGCAAAAGTCGGCGCAAATTTTATCCGATTTGACGAATTATACGTCGATTGCCCTCGGTCCGGCGTTTAAGGAAAGCAAGCTGAAACGGATGCAGATCATTCCGCTCACTGAACAGACGGCTGTTGCCATTGTGGTGACGGATACCGGTCACGTCGAAAACCGGGTCATCACAGTCCCGACAACCGTCAATGCCGGCGATCTCGAAAAGATGGTCAATATTTTAAACGAGCGTTTGAATGGCGTTCCGCTTATCGATTTAAAAGAAAAAATCGAGACGGAAGTAGCCGACGTGCTGCGCCGGCATATTCGCAACTACGACAGTATACTCAATACACTGATCGACACGCTCGATATTCCTGAAGAGGAAAAAATGTTTTTTGCTGGAAAAACGAATATGTTTAACCAGCCAGAGTTTAGCGACATCCAAAAGGTGCGCCCGCTTTTGAACATTATCGAGCAAGAAAAGGACATTTACCGTTTGCTCCGCAAGCAAAGTCAAAAAGGGGTGCGAGTGTCGATCGGGCGGGAAAACGAGCTGAGCGGTATGGAAAACTGCAGTTTGATTACGGCTACGTATTCGATTGGCGATGAACCGTTCGGGACGATCGCTATTCTCGGTCCGACGCGCATGGAATATTCACGCGTCATTACCGTGTTAAACCGCGTTGCTACCGATTTGTCGGCTGCATTGACGAAATGGTATCAAAATCAGTAAGGATGGCCATATTGGTTAACGGATGGATGCGCGTCCATCCTTTCCTTGTGGCCATTGATACATAAATCGCAAACCCTGATAGGGAGGTGAAGGCAATGGAACAAGGAGACAAACAAGCTACATACAATGAGCTGGAAACGGAACAGCCGGTTTCGAAAGAAGGGGCAGATTCGCAACCGGAAGACGAAGCGATTGGCGCCGCTTCGGAGCATGCAGATGCACAAGCCGGCGAGAATCCGGAGGCAGCTTCTACGACAGCTGATCCTGCCGAGCAAACGTCGGTTGAGGCGGAAGAACTGGCCAAAGCCAAGGCGCAAGTTGCTGAATTGGAAGAGAAGTTAGCTGAGATGGAAAAGCGCTATCTTCGCCTGTACGCTGATTTTGAAAACTTCCGCCGCCGGGCACGTCAAGAGATGGAAGCGGCTGAAAAATACCGCGCCCAAAGTTTGGCGAGCGATTTGCTTCCTGTGCTCGACAACTTTGAGCGTGCGTTGAAAATAGAGACGGAAAACGAACAAGCAAAATCGATTTTGCAAGGGGTAGAAATGGTGTACCGTTCGCTCCTTGACGCGTTAAGAAAAGAAGGTGTCGAGGTGATTGAAGCGGTTGGCAAACCGTTTGATCCCCATTTACACCAAGCAGTTATGCAGACGGATGAAGGCGGCTATGAGCCGAATACGGTCGTGGAGGAGCTGCAAAAAGGCTATAAGTTAAAAGACCGCATTCTCCGTCCCGCTATGGTAAAAGTGAGCCAATAATGGAAACGGAGGGCGATGAGCGATGAGCAAAATTATCGGCATTGACTTAGGAACGACAAACTCTTGCGTCGCTGTGTTGGAAGGCGGCGAAGCGAAAGTCATTCCAAACCCAGAAGGGAGCCGCACAACCCCGTCGGTTGTGGCGTTTAAAAACGGTGAACGTTTAGTCGGCGAGGTTGCCAAACGGCAAGCGATCACGAATCCGAATACGATCATCTCGATCAAACGCCACATGGGCACGGATTACAAAGTCGAGATTGAAGGAAAGCAATATACGCCGCAAGAAATTTCGGCGATCATTTTGCAATATTTAAAATCGTACGCTGAAGATTATTTGGGTGAGCCGGTGACGCGCGCTGTCATCACCGTGCCGGCGTATTTCAACGATGCGCAGCGCCAAGCGACGAAAGACGCTGGACGCATCGCCGGTTTGGAAGTTGAGCGCATCATTAACGAACCGACGGCTGCGGCGCTTGCTTACGGCCTCGACAAAGGCGAGGACCAAACGATTCTCGTCTATGACTTGGGGGGCGGAACGTTTGACGTCTCGATTTTGGAGCTTGGCGACGGTGTGTTTGAAGTAAAAGCGACTGCTGGGGACAACCATTTAGGTGGCGATGATTTTGACCAAGTCATTATCGACTATTTAGTCAGCCAGTTTAAGCAAGAGAACGGCATCGACTTGTCCAAAGACAAAATGGCGCTCCAACGCTTAAAAGATGCGGCCGAAAAAGCGAAAAAAGAACTGTCTGGTGTGACGCAGACGCAAATTTCGCTGCCGTTCATCAGCGCGAACGAAAACGGTCCGCTCCACCTTGAGACGACGCTCACTCGGGCAAAATTTGAAGAGCTGTCCGCGCACCTCGTTGAGCGCACGATGGGGCCAGTCCGTCAAGCGTTGCAAGATGCCGGTTTGACGTCTGCGGATATTGACAAGGTGATTTTAGTCGGTGGTTCGACTCGCATTCCGGCCGTGCAAGAAGCGATTAAGCGTGAGCTTGGCAAAGAGCCGCACAAAGGCGTTAACCCGGATGAAGTCGTGGCCATCGGAGCGGCGATCCAAGGCGGCGTCATCGCCGGTGAAGTAAAAGATATTGTCTTGCTTGACGTTACCCCGCTGTCGCTCGGTATTGAAACGATGGGCGGCGTGTTTACGAAATTGATCGAGCGGAATACGACGATTCCGACGAGCAAATCGCAAGTGTTCACAACGGCGGCCGACAATCAAACAACGGTCGACATCCACGTTTTGCAAGGGGAGCGTCCGATGGCGGCTGACAACAAAACGCTTGGCCGCTTCCAGTTAACTGACATCCCGCCGGCGCCGCGTGGTGTGCCGCAAATTGAAGTCACGTTCGATATTGACGCCAACGGTATCGTTCATGTGCGTGCGAAAGATTTAGGAACGAACAAAGAGCAATCCATTACGATCAAATCGTCATCCGGCCTGTCGGAAGAGGAAATTCAGCGCATGATCAAAGAGGCGGAAGAAAACGCCGAAGCCGACCGGAAGCGGAAAGAAGCGGCCGATTTGCGCAATGAAGCCGATCAGCTCATCTTTACAACGGAAAAAACGGTCAAAGAGCTCGAAGGAAAAGTGAGCGCTGATGAAATCAAAAAAGCGCAAGAAGCGAAAGATGCATTGAAAGCAGCGCTTGAGAAAAACGATCTTGATGACATCCGCAAGAAAAAAGATGCACTGCAAGAAGCGGTGCAGCAGCTATCGATCAAGCTGTATGAACAAGCGGCGCAACAAGCGCAACAGGCGCAATCCGGCGCGGCCGATAAGAAAGACAATGTGGTCGATGCGGAATTTGAAGAAGTCAATGACGACAAATAATGAAAAAAGTCAAAGTCAGGCCTGCCTTGGCTTTGACTTTTTTTCTAGCATTCACATATTGCCATAAAATAAAGGGAAATGATAAAATTATCTTTATGTGAGTGAATCGGGAGTGGATGACCAACGATGGCGAAGCGTGATTACTATGAAGTTCTTGGCGTCAGTAAAAACGCGACGAAAGACGAGATTAAAAAAGCGTATCGAAAGCTTTCGAAGCAGTATCATCCAGACATTAACAAAGCGCCGGACGCCGCAGAGAAGTTTAAGGAGATTAAAGAAGCGTATGAAGTATTAAGTGACGATGAAAAACGGGCTCGCTACGACCGGTTTGGCCACGCCGACCCGAACGAGGCGTTCGGCGGTGGATTCCAAGGTGGCGGGTTTGATTTTGGTGGATTCAGCGGTTTTGGCGGCTTTGAAGATATCTTTGAGACGTTTTTCGGCGGCGGTTCACGCCGGCGGGCAAGCGGGCCGCGAAAAGGAGCCGACTTGGAATATATGATGACGCTCACATTTGAGGAAGCAGCGTTTGGAAAAGAAACGGAAATTGAAGTTCCGCATGAAGAAACGTGCGATACGTGCCACGGCAGCGGAGCGAAGCCAGGTACAAGCCCGCAATCGTGCCCGCATTGCCATGGTAGCGGACAGGTGACAAGCGAACAGGCGACGCCGTTTGGCCGCATTGTCAACCGCCGGACATGTCCGGTTTGCGGCGGCACGGGCCGTCACATTCCGGAAAAATGTCCGACGTGCGGCGGCACCGGGCACGTCAAAAAGCGGAAAAAAATTCATGTCAAAATTCCGGCTGGTGTTGACGATGGCCAGCAGCTGCGTGTCGCCGGCAAAGGGGAACCGGGCGTCAACGGCGGGCCGCCAGGGGATTTGTACATCATTTTCCGCGTCCAACCGCATGAGTTTTTCAAACGCGACGGTGATGATATTTATTGTGAAGTGCCGCTTTCGTTCGCTCAGGCGGCGCTTGGTGATGAAATTGAAGTGCCGACGCTCCACGGTGATGTAAAGCTGAAAATTCCGGCTGGCACACAAACGGGCACGCGCTTCCGCTTAAAAGGAAAAGGAGTGCCGAACGTGCGCGGCTACGGCCAAGGCGACCAGCACGTCATCGTCCGCGTTGTGACGCCGACGAAGCTGACAGAAAAACAAAAACAGCTATTGCGCGAGTTCGACCGACTCGGTGGGGAAACGATGCACGACGGGTCGCACGGCCGTTTTTTTGAAAAAGTAAAAAAGGCATTTAAAGGAGAAACGTGAGCGCGATGAAATGGTCAGAAATCAGCATCCATACAACGCACGAGGCGGTCGAGGCGATTTCAAACATTTTGCATGAGGCAGGCGCCGGTGGTGTTGTTATCGAAGATCCGTACGATCTTGTCAAAGACCGCGACGACTGGTATGGCGAAATCGTCGAGCTCAATCCGGACGATTATCCGGAAGAAGGCGTCGTCATTAAGGCGTATTTGCCGGTCAATAGTTTTCTGGGTGAAACGGTAGAACAAATCAAGCAGGCAATTAACAATTTATGGCTATACGATATTGATCTTGGCAAAAATAAAATTACGTTGAGCGAAGTGAATGAGGAAGAATGGGCAACGGCGTGGAAAAAGCATTACCACCCGGTAAAAGTATCGGAAAAGTTTACAATCGTGCCGACATGGGAAACGTATGAGCCGGCTTCCAACGATGAGCTGATCATCGAAATGGATCCGGGTATGGCGTTTGGCACCGGCACCCACCCGACAACGGTCATGTGCCTGCAGGCGCTCGAAAAATATGTGCATCCTGGAGACAATGTCATTGATGTTGGCACCGGCTCCGGCATTTTAAGCATTGCTGCTGCCATGCTTGGCGCCCATTCGGTGCGGGCGCTCGACTTAGACCCAGTGGCAATCGACAGCGCGCGGCTGAACGTCAAGCTCAATAAAGTGCAACACGTTGTCACGGTCGCGCAAAACAATTTGCTTGACCATATCGATGAGCAAGCCGATGTGATCGTCGCCAATATTTTAGCTGAAATCATTTTGCGCTTTACGGCTGACGCCTACCGGCTATTGAAACCGGGCGGCCGCTTTATCACGTCTGGCATCATTCAGGCGAAGAAGCAAGATGTCAAGGACGGACTGCTTGCTGCTGGATTTTTCATTGAAGAAGTCAATGTGATGGAAGACTGGGTGGCGTTTGTCGCCATCAAACCGTAAGCAAAGAAGGGATGTTTGGTGCAGCGTTATTTCGTTTCCGACCGGGAGCGCCAAGGCGAAAACGTCGTTATCAGCGGCGATGACGCCCATCATATTTCCCGCGTTATGCGCATGAAGCCGGGAGACGCCATTGCCTGCGTATTTCCGGATGGACGCACGGCCGTGTGCCAAATTGAACAAATTGCCAATGAGCAAGTATGTGCCCGTATTGTACAATGGAAGGAAGAAGGGCGCGAATTGCCGGTGCGCATTTATATCGCCCAAGGGCTGCCAAAAGGAGAAAAATGGGAGCTCGTCATCCAAAAAGGAACGGAGCTCGGCGCTGCCGGCTTTCTTCCATTTGTGGCCGCTCGTTCGGTCGTTAAATGGGATGCCAAAAAAGCAGAGAAAAAAGTGGAGCGGTGGAAAAAAATTGCGAAAGAGGCGGCCGAGCAGGCCGAACGAACGTTGTTGCCCATCGTGCGGGCGCCGCTTTCGCTTAAGGAACTGATCGCTTTCGGGGAAACGGTTGATAGCCGGCTGTTTGCCTATGAAGAAGAAGCGCGCGGAGGGCGGCATGCCTCACTTCCGGCGCTCCTTGCCGACCTTCAGCCCGGCAGCTCGCTTTTAGCCGTCTTTGGGCCGGAAGGCGGGTTCAGCCGTGAGGAGGCGGAACAGCTCAAGCAAAGCGGCTTTTTACCGTGCAGCCTCGGCCCGCGTATTTTGCGGACGGAAACGGCGCCGCTCTACTTGCTTGCCGCCGCTTCGTACGAATGGGAGCTTTGTGAATCAGGCTCTAAGAGAGAGCGAGAGTAACGTAGCCGATTTGGAGTTTATCATAAAACATCTAGCCCTCGCTGGCGATCAGCGGTGGTGCAGAGTGAGGTGAAGAATATGCCAACAGTGGCTTTCCATACATTGGGCTGCAAAGTCAATCATTATGAAACGGAAGCGATTTGGCAGCTGTTTAAAAAGGCCGGCTATGAACGGAAAGAGTTTGAAAGCCATGCTGATGTATATGTGATCAACACGTGTACGGTGACGAACACCGGCGATAAAAAAAGCCGCCAAGTTATCCGCCGTGCGGTGCGCCGCAATCCGGACGCTGTCGTCTGCGTGACCGGATGCTATGCGCAAACATCGCCAGCGGAAGTGATGGCGATTCCTGGTGTTGATATTGTCATCGGTACGCAAGACCGGCATAAAATTTTAGACTATGTCGAGCAGTTTCAGCGTGAACGGCAGCCGATCAACGCTGTCCATAACATTATGAAAACACGCGTGTTCGAAGAAATGGATGTGCCGGCATTTACTGACCGGACGCGGGCGTCGCTCAAAATCCAAGAAGGGTGCAACAACTTTTGCACGTTTTGCATCATTCCGTGGGCGCGCGGCTTGATGCGTTCGCGTGATCCGCAAGAAATTATCCGTCAAGCGCGTCAGCTCGTTGCCGCCGGCTATAAAGAAATCGTTTTGACCGGCATTCATACAGGTGGCTATGGCACTGATCTCAAAGACTACAATTTTGCTGCGCTTTTGCGTGATTTGGACGAGCAAGTGCCAGGGCTCAAACGGATCCGCATCTCATCGATCGAAGCAAGCCAGCTGACCGATGAGGTCATCGATGTCTTGCGACGGTCGGATAAAATCGTCCGCCATTTGCACATCCCGCTTCAATCGGGATCAAACACGGTGCTCAAGCGGATGCGCCGCAAATATACGGTCGAATTTTTTGCTGAGCGGCTCGCCCGATTGCGTGAAGTGTTTCCAGAACTCGCAGTGACGTCCGATGTCATCGTCGGCTTCCCAGGTGAAACGGAAGAAGAATTTATGGAGACGTACAACTTTATCCGCGAACAGCGGTTCTCTGAGCTGCACGTCTTTCCATATTCGAAACGAACCGGCACACCGGCAGCTCGCATGCCGGACCAAATCGATGAAGAGACGAAACATGACCGCGTCCGCCGCTTAATTGCCCTTTCCGACCAGCTGGCGAAAGAATACGCCTCCCGGTTCGAAGGGCAAGTGCTCGAGGTTATTCCGGAAGAGCACGATAAGGAAGAGCCGGGAATGTATATTGGTTATACCGATAACTATTTGAAAGTGCGCTTCCCGGCGACAGAAGAGATGGTCGGCGAACTTGTTAAAGTGAAAATTACGAAGGCCGGCTATCCGTATAACGAAGGCGAGTTTGTCCGCGTTGTGTCGGATGAGGCTGTCCGTTCGGTGAAATTAAGCTCATAAGCAAAATGATCGGTTCAGGAGAAGTGTGACCGACTCAAAAACCCAGCCTAAAGGCTGGGTTTCAGACTGTTGACAAAATGGGTTTCAGACGAATGTCTGAAACCCATTTTGTTCCATAAATAGACTATGTTTTCAAAAAAAGTGGGTAGGATGGGAAGCCATGCAAAGGAAAAGAAAGGGCGGTGCTTCGCCTTCCATAGGTAATTCGCCAGTTTTTTTAAATTCATGGCAGCACAAACAAGCATCGCCTGCGCCTCATTTTTTTCCAATCCCCGGTAATGCGTCCAGCGCAGACCATGCTTCTCTTTCATATCGGCGAAATCCCGTTCAATCGTCTCTTTTCGGAGGGCATAGAGTTCCCGGTATTCCGGAACATACCGCAAATGCTCTGCTTCTTCATAGTAGTCCTGCCATACGTGGCGAGTGACTACTTTGGTGTAGCTCTTGCTTTGCGTGCACTGATGAAGATACGGACAGCTTCGGCACACCGCCGGGTCCGATTTGTATTCCCGGTACCCTTCCCGATTCGTAGTAGAGTAAGATAGAACTTGATCATTGGGGCATAGATAACAATCAAAATATTCGTCATACACAAAATCTGATTTCCGAAAGAATCCATCTTTTGTTTTCGGGCGAGTGTACGGCCAAATCGGCTTTACCCCTTGTTCGAGTAAATACTTGGCAATGGCAGGAGTTTTATATCCTGCGTCTACACACACGGCTTCCGGACATGATTGGATTTCCCGTTTCACTCGTTCGAACAGCACAAAAAACGCTTGACTGTCATGGACGTTGGCTGCCGTCACGTAGGTCTGTAGAATCCATCCGTTGCGATCACAAGCTGTATGATACGAATAGGCAAACACTCGCTCCCGTTCATTTTTCACCAACAGTCCGCTCTCCGGATCCGTTTTGCTTACTTTTACTTCCCGTTTTTTTTTTTCTCAGATGGCAACGGCGATTTTCCATGAGCGATCCGATCCCGTTCGATTTCTTTTTCGAGTTCCTGTTGGTAGGCTTTGGCTTCGACTTCTGCCATTTCCGTTGTAAACTTCTTTTTATTGGCGCTTGCTTTGACATGAGTGGAGTCTACGTACAAGACACTCGAATCTACCAATCCGTGTTCAAAGGCTTCTTTTAAAATCCGTGAAAAAATTTGATGGAATACATCCGTTCCAGCGAAACGACGCGCATAGTTTTTACTTGGCGTCGAGTGATGAGGAACGGGATCATGAAGACTAAGTCCTAAAAACCAACGGTAGGCGACGTTGGTTCGGATTTGTTCGACGGTTTCACGCATGGAGCGAATCCCAAATACATACTGAATCAAATACATTTTAAACAACATCACTGGATCAATGCTCGGACGTCCATGATCAGGAGAGTAGAGATCTTTCACCACATCATAGATAAAAGAAAAATCAATGGCCGCATCCAGCTTTCTTACCAAGTGATCCTCTGGAACCAGATCATCCAGTTTCACCGTGGTTTCGGTATAGCGCCCATCTTCTTGGTGTGGCCGAAGCATCGTTCCTTTCCTCCATTTCTCCCTCGTCTTACCTTCATAATAAAACAGCTTGTCGACTTTGTCGACAAGCTGAAACCCAGCCTAAAGGCTGGGTTTTTCGTTTTCCGTCCATTTCATTTAATGGTATCGGGTTAAAAAGTTCGCTGAGAGCCGAAATAGGAGACAATATAGATGGTGGCTAGTTTTTGTTGCAAGGACATGGTATGATGGTAGACGTCAGACCTTTGTTTAATGAAAGAGCGGGAGAAAGGAGCGACTTTCCATGACGGTGAATATTGCTAAAATGATCGATCATACGTTGCTTAAGCCAGAAGCGACGGAAGAGCAAATCATTCAACTATGCGACGAAGCAAAGCAACACGGCTTCGCCTCGGTGTGCGTCAACCCAGCGTGGGTGAAAACAGCGGCACGCGAGCTTTCCGACACTGATGTCCGCGTCTGCACGGTCATCGGCTTTCCGCTTGGGGCGACGACGCCGGAAACAAAGGCGTTTGAAACGAACAACGCTATCGAAAACGGCGCCCGCGAAGTCGATATGGTAATCAACATCGGCACGTTAAAAAGTGGTAACGATGAACTCGTTGAGCGCGACATTCGTGCGGTTGTTGAGGCGGCGTCCGGGAAAGCGCTTGTGAAAGTGATCATCGAAACGGCCTTGTTGACTGATGAGGAAAAAGTGCGCGCCTGCCAATTGGCGGTGAAAGCGGGCGCCGATTACGTAAAAACGTCGACCGGATTCTCAGGCGGCGGAGCGACGGTCGAAGACGTGGCGCTGATGCGCCGGACAGTTGGCGATAAAGCAGGTGTCAAAGCCTCAGGAGGCGTCCGCGACCGAAAAACAGCCGAAGCGATGATTGAAGCTGGGGCCACGCGCATTGGGACGAGCTCCGGGGTGGCGATCGTCAGCGGCCAAACCGGCGGCGCTGACTATTAAGTCCGCCTGCGGGCGTGCAAAAATAAAATAGCCGTCTCAATGGCGCCGACAAACGGCAAGGCGGCGACAGAACAAATGACGTTAAACAAGACGCTTACATGGGCGAGCTGCACGTCAGGCGCCGGACTGAGCATCACAGCGAGGCGGGCGAGCGCTTCGATCCAAAAAAGAAATGCGGCCACGCCGACGACGTTCAGCCATAAATGGGTGTAGGCGGTTAATTGCGCTTCCTTGCTTGAGCCGATAGACGCCAACAATCCGGTGATGCACGTGCCGATGTTGGCACCAAGCAAAATAGCGATGGCGGCTGGCAGTGTCAACAATTGCTCGTTTAAAAATCCCATAGCGATGCCGATCGTCGCCGCGCTTGAATGAACAAGAGCGGTCAGAATGATGCCAACGAGAAGGCCGATTGCCGTTGAACCGTTTGTCTGTTGCAGCCAAGCATCAACGAGCGGATAGGAAGCCAGCGGCTTAGCGAGGCTACTGAAGCCGTCCATGGCAAACAACAAAGCGGCGAGGCCGACAGCAATCATCCCAAGGCTGTAAACGAGGCGGTGGCGTCCGATAAAGACGAGCAGCGCGCCGCCAAGAAGGAGCGGAATGGCACCATCGCCGATATCGAGCGTTATTAGCTCAGTCGTGATTGTTGAGCCGATATTGCTGCCTAAAATGATACCGATCGATTGGCGGAATGATAAATAGCGAGTGGCAACGAGGCCGACAGTCATCACCATCACTGCCGAACTGCTTTGCACAAGCGCGGTCGTCGCCAAGCCGGTGAGAAACGCTTGCCACGGTGTGGCAGTAAACCGCATGAGCCATCGTTTCAACCGATGGCCGGATAAGGTGTAAAACCCAGCTTTCATCATGAACATGCCAATCAGGAAAACGGCAGTGTAAATGGCAAACAGCATCAAAAGCGGCCCCATGGACGTTCTCCCCTTTCATCCTAATATGTATGGGCCTTGTCCGCGGGGAATGACCGTTTTTTAGGGAAGTGGGACAGAACGGACTGAGCGCGACCATGCTTTTTTTATTGACCTTTTCCGTCGGCATGTATTATAATTGACAAGTACAATATGCAATGGTTGTTGTTCGGAGGGAGGGAAGCAGGATGTCCAAAACGATCGTTCGCAAAAATGAGTCGATCGATGACGCTCTTCGTCGCTTTAAACGTGCCGTTTCGAAAACCGGTACTTTGCAAGAAGTGAGAAAGCGCGAATTTTATGAAAAGCCAAGCGTCAGACGGAAGAAAAAATCTGAAGCGGCTAGAAAGCGCAAGCACTAAGAGCATGCATTAAAGAGGGTGTATAATCGGTGAGTCTTCTCGATCGTTTGAATGACGATATGAAGCAAGCAATGAAAAACAAGGAGAAAGAAAAGCTGTCTGTTCTCCGCATGCTGAAGGCGGCGTTGCAAAATGAAGCGATCAAGCTCGGCAAAAGCTCGCTGTCAGAAGACGAAGAGCTGACGGTTCTTTCTCGCGAACTGAAGCAGCGTAAAGACTCCCTCCAAGAATTTGAAAACGCTGGCCGTTCAGATCTTGTCGAAAAAGCGAAAAACGAAATTGAAATCGTTCAGTTGTATATGCCAAAACCGCTGACGGAGGATGAGTTGCGCGAACTGATCGAGCAGACGATCAAGGAAGTCGGCGCTTCTTCGAAAGCGGATATGGGAAAAGTGATGGGTGCGATCATGCCGAAAGTGAAAGGAAAAGCGGATGGTTCGCTCGTCAATAAACTTGTCCAACAACAGCTTTCATAAAATGCAATGGGCCTTGCCGACAGGCGGGCTCGTTGTTTTTGAAAAGCGGTGCTAGAACCCCCTTTTGTCTCATACATATGAGATGAAAGGGGGTTCTTTTTAATGATGAAAAAGTGGCGCCAGCAGATGAAGCGGTGGATGACGGAAAAACTTGAACTTCCCGCCGACATCATGATGGACCTGCCCCGCATTACGATGGTTGGACAAATACATATTTACATCGAAAACCACCGTGGGCTGCTTGCGTTCAGCGATAAAGAGCTCCGCCTTTTGCTGCGGAACGGGCAGCTGCTTGTCCGCGGCGAACAATTTGTCATTAAAACGATTTTGCCGGAAGAAATTTTACTCGAAGGGAAAATTAGCCAAGTCGTTTATATAGAGGAGGAAAAACGATGAAAAACGAATGGGTTGACACGTTTACCGGCAGCGTGCGAGTCAAGGCGGAAGGAAAGGGGACGGAACGGCTGATCAACGCCTGTGTACGCAACGGCATCACCGTGTGGAACGTGAAAAAACATAGCCGGGATACCGCAACGTTTTTTATTAAGCTCAGCGATGTGAAACGGCTGCGCCATATCGCCCGGCAAAGCGAATGCAAGCTTTCGTTTGTCGGGAGAACCGGGCTGCCGTTTTTTTGGCGCCGCGCGTGGCGAAACAGCGGGTTTTGGCTCGGTCTGTTCGTTTTTATAGTCATTATGTTTTTGCTGTCCAACATCGTTTGGAACATTGACATCGAAGGCGCGACCCCCGAGACAGAACATCAAATTGTACGCGAACTGAAACGAATGGGAGTCGAGCGCGGTGCGTTCCAGTTTCTGCTTGACGACCCGGAAACGCTGCAAAAAAAGTTGACCGAACGCATTCATGACATTACGTGGGTCGGTGTTCAATGGGAGGGAACATCGCTTCACTTCCGCGTTGTCGAAAAAGAGATTCCTAAGCCGAAACAGCCGGCTCCACCACGCCATTTAGTCGCCAAAAAAGAGGCGGTGGTAGCTGACTTATTTGTTGAAGAAGGACAACCGCTTGTGTCTGTCAACGATTATGTACAAAAGGGCCAACTGCTTGTTTCTGGCATTATCGGCGTCGAAGGGCGGACGAAATTTGTGCCGTCCACGGGGAAGGTGTTTGGCGAAACATGGTACAAGTCTACTGTTGTCTTGCCGCTCGAGACGACATTTCACGTGTTGACTGGAAAATCGATTGAGCGCCATTATATCGGAATCGGCCGCTTTTCCCTTCCGGTTTGGGGATGGAAGAAACCGACGTTTACTCATACTGTTATTGAGAGAGAAAAACGGCCGTTCCGTTTTTGGAAATGGGACTTGCCGTTTTATTATGAGCGCGTCATCGTTCGCGAGGCGGAAGCGGTGAAGCGAAGCTATACGTGGGAAGAAGCGTTCGTGGAAGCGAAAAAGATCGCCCGCCGTGAATTGCAGGCCAAGCTGCCGGAGGAGGCAACCATTCGTGGCGAAAAAGTTTTGCATCAGAGCAAAGAGAGTGGTAAAGTAAGGGTAGAATTGCATTACACAGTCATTGAAAATATTGCCGTACCACAACCAATCGTTCAAGGAGATTGAGAATGTCAGAGCAGTTTGTTACGATCAGCCAACACGTGCGCAATCAGCAGGAAGCATCGGCGCTCTTTGGCGTCCATGATGCCCATTTAAAGCGGATTGAAGAGGAGCTTGGCGTGTCGATTGTGACGCGCGGAGAAACGGTTAACGTCTCAGGTACGCCGCAGCAAGTCCAACTTGTGGATGAGCTGCTGCGCCATTTGTTGATCGTCATTCGCAAAGGGGTGGCGATCAGTGAGCGCGACATCATGTACGCCATTCAGATGGTAAAAAAAGGGGCGATTGATGGCCTCGTTCAGCTATATGACGAGGAGATCGCGAAAAATGCCAAAGGGAAGCCGATTCGTGTCAAAACATTAGGCCAGCGCTATTATGTTACGGCGATTGAACAGCACGATTTGACGTTCGGCATTGGGCCGGCTGGTACCGGGAAAACGTACTTGGCTGTTGTCATGGCGGTCAAAGCGCTGAAAAGCGGCAACGTCAAGCGCATTATCCTCACCCGTCCGGCCGTCGAAGCGGGGGAGAGCCTCGGCTTTTTGCCCGGCGACTTGAAAGAAAAGGTAGATCCGTATTTGCGTCCGCTGTATGACGCTCTTGACGATATATTAGGAGCGGAGTATACACAGCGGTTGATCGAGCGCGGCACAATTGAAATTGCCCCGCTCGCTTACATGCGCGGCCGAACGCTGGAGGATGCGTTCGTCATTCTTGATGAAGCGCAAAATACAACACCGGCGCAAATGAAGATGTTTTTAACCCGACTCGGTTTTGGATCGAAAATGGTCATTACTGGCGACATTTCGCAAGTCGATTTGCCGAAAGGGGTTGAATCAGGACTTTCCGTTGCCAAGCGCATTTTGTCGCCTATTAGCGGCATCGCCTTTGTGTTTTTGGAGCAGTCCGATGTTGTTCGCCATCCGCTCGTTGCAAAAATTATTGATGCTTATGATGAGGCTGGTTTATAGAAAAAAGACTGAAAGCCATGGTCTTTTCTTGAAAAGCGAGGGGAAAACCGGTGGGAAGGCTTCGTTTTTTTCTTGAGCGGACAAAAGATGTCCGCTTCACCCGCTTTTGGCTGTTTTTGTTTTTGGCTGCGCTGTTGTTTACTGTCCTGTATTGGCAAGTGAAGCCGCGCCAATATGAGTTGCGCTTGTTTGACGTCGCGAAGGAAACGATCCGCTCCCCGGTGACGGTGGAGGATAAGGAAGCGACGGCGAGACTAAAAGAAGAAGCAGCTGCCAAAGTAGCGGACGTGTACACATTGAAAAAAGAATATGCCGAAAACCGAGTCGATCTTCTTTCCTCGCTGTTTGCTGCCATCGAGAGCGTACAGAATGAGGCGGATTCGGACAGCTCGCCTAGCGAACTGGCGGCTAAGCTTGAAGAACGGTTGCCGCCGGAGTGGCTCGCCTATTTGTCTGCCGACGAATGGCAACGGTTGCTAAGCGCTTCTCCCGATGAGCTCAAAACGGCGAAAGAAGCTGCGTTGACAGTCGTGCACGCGGCTATGAGAGAACGCATTTCCCAAGCGGATCTTGAACAGGCGCGTGCGAAAGCAGCGAAAGAGCTCGAATATGCCGCGCTGTCGCCCCCGCTTCGTGAAGCGGTTGCCAAGCTTTGCCGGCAGGCGGTCATTCCGAACGTCGTTTACGATCGAACGGCGACCGAGGAGAAACGACGCCAGGCGATGGACGAAGTGAAACCGGTGAAAATTTTGCAAGGACAAGTGATCGTGGAAGAGGGGCAGTTTATTACGAGCGATATTTATCATCAGCTTGAACTTGTCGGACTGCTCAACGGCGGTCGCACCCCTTGGCCGGCGGTCGGGCTGTTTTTGTTCGTGCTGCTTCTGCTCTCACCGCTCGTTTACTATTTCCGCGCCGAAACGACGAATGAAAAGCTGTCGCTTTATGCCGCGATTTTTACGTTTATGATGACGGTGATGGTGCTTATCCGTCTTCTATCGTCCGGTGGTGCCGTCTCAGTCGGCTACCTCGTTCCAGCAGCGCTCGGGCCGATGCTTGTCCGCGTGCTGCTCGGCGAGCGGCTCGCGATCATGACAGCGGTCATCGGAGCCATATGCGGCAGCCTACTGTTCAATGAGGAAGTTGGAGCAGCCGGTGCGGTGTCTGTGTCCTTGGCTATCTATCTGCTCGCTGGAGGAATGGCTGGAACTTTTTTTCTATCTAAGGAGTTGGCGAAAGCAAAAATATGGCGGGCCGGCGTGCTCGTCGCTGCGGTCAATATTGTTTCGCTCCTTTCATTGTTGTTGTTAAAAAATGGACGTTATTCGTTGATGGAGATCAGCCTCTTTGTTGTGATGGCAGCTGCTTCAGGCATTGTTTCTGCCATTTTGACAATCGGACTGTTGCCGGTGTTTGAGGCGACGTTTGGCATTTTGTCGCCGCTCCGGCTCATAGAATTGTCCAACCCGAACCACCCGTTGCTGCGGAAGTTGCTGACCGAAGCGCCGGGAACGTACCATCATAGCGTCATGGTCGCCAATTTGGCCGAAGCGGCGTGCGAGGCGATCGGCGCTGACGGCTTGCTGGCGCGCGTTGCCTGTTATTATCATGACATCGGTAAGACGAAGCGGCCGCGCTATTTCATTGAAAACCAAATGGGTGGCAATCCGCATGACCATTTATCGCCGCAATTGAGCAAAAATATAATTATCGCCCATGTTGCTGATGGCGCCGCCTTGCTTCGCCAGCACCGGCTGCCGAAGGAGATCGTTGACATTGCCGAACAGCATCACGGCACAACGTTGCTCAAGTATTTTTATCATAAGGCGCGCGAGCAAACCGAATTTGTTTCTGAAGCGGAGTTTCGTTACCCTGGCCCGAAGCCGCAGACAAAAGAAGCGGCGGTCATCAATATTGCCGACAGCGTCGAGGCGGCCGTTCGCTCGTTATCCAATCCATCGCAAGAAAAAATTGAAAAGATCGTGCGGGCGATTATCGCTGACCGTCTGCAAGACAACCAACTGAACGAATGCGACATTACGTTGAAAGAGCTGGAAATCGTCGCTCGTTCGCTTTGTGAGACGTTAAACGGCGTCTTCCATTCGCGCATCGAATATCCGGAAGTACGAAAGGAAAAGGTGAAGCATGCATGACGATTCAAATCGATTTTATCGATGAGACGAACGAAGTGACGGCCGAGCAAATCGAGACGCTCGAGCAACTGATTCGCGAAGCGGCGGCCGTCGAGAACGTGCCGGAGGGGGCGGAAGTAAGCGTTTCGTTCGTGGATAACGAACGCATTCGTGTGATGAACCGCGATTACCGAGGCAAAGATGCTCCCACGGACGTGCTATCGTTTGCCCTTGAAGAGGAGGGGGAAGGAGAAATCGACATCATCGGTGCTGATGTGCCACCGGTGCTCGGCGATATTATCATCTCCATCCCGAAGGCGAAGGAGCAGGCCGCAGAATACGGGCACTCGTTCATGCGCGAGCTCGGATTTTTGGCCGTGCACGGCTTTTTGCACTTGCTTGGCTATGACCACGAGACGGAAGAGGAGGAGAGAGTCATGTTTGCCAAGCAAGAGGAAATCTTAACACGGTTCGGGTTGACGAGATAGCCATGCGAGGCATACGGGAACGGGATCGTTTCGCTTGGGCTTGGGCAGGAATGAAGGCGGCGGTGAAGGAGGAGGCGCATTTGCGTTTCCACTTGGCGGCCGCCGTTGTTGCCTTTGCGGCCGCTGGTATCGTTGGACTGTCACGGTGGGAATGGATCGTGTTGGTGCTGACAGTTGGCGCGGTCATTACGCTGGAGCTTGTCAATACGGCCATTGAGCGTGCTGTTGACTTAGTGACGGGCGAGTTTCATCCGCTGGCGAAAGCGGCGAAAGATATCGCTGCTGCCGCTGTGCTTGTGGCCGCCGGGCTCGCTGTGATCATCGGAGTGTTGTTGTTTTGGCCGCATCTTCACTAAGTGAACAAGAAAGAAAATTCTAATTTTTCTGTTACATTTTCGTTTCAGATGATGAAATTTACGCTGTTTTTTTGTAAAATAAAAGAAAGCAGTGTTTGCTTTCGGGAAGGGAAGAGTTATTGGTGAAAATCGAGCAGCTCATTGTCGAAGCGAAAAAAGCGCGCGAACTCGCCTACGTGCCGTACTCAAAGTTTAAAGTTGGCGCCGCTTTATTGACGAAAGGCGGCAGCGTGTATCGTGGTTGCAACATTGAGAATGCTGCCTACAGCATGTGTAATTGTGCGGAACGAACCGCGCTGTTTAAGGCATATTCGGAAGGGGAGACGGAGTTTGCTGCGCTTGCGGTCATCGCTGACACCCCTCGTCCGGTGCCGCCGTGCGGCGCATGCCGCCAAGTGATCGCCGAACTTTGTCCCGGCGATATGAAGGTCATTTTGGCCAACTTAAGCGGAGATATCAAAATAGTCACTGTTAACGAATTACTGCCAGAAGCTTTTGCAGCGGAGGATATGCATGAATAAACAGGGATACAAATCAGGATTTGTTGCTATTATCGGAAGACCAAACGTAGGAAAATCAACGTTTTTAAACCGCGTCATTGGGCAAAAAATCGCCATTATGAGCGACAAGCCACAAACGACGCGTAATAAAATTCAAGGTGTTTATACGGACGATGAAGCCCAAATCATTTTCATCGACACCCCAGGGGTTCATAAACCGAAACACAAGCTCGGCGACTTTATGATGAAAGTGGCGCTCAATGCGCTTCGCGAAGTCGATTTGATTTTGTTTATGGTCAATGCGGAGGAAGGATTTGGGCGTGGCGAAGCGTTTATTATTGAGCGTTTGAACGAAGTCAATACTCCGGTGTTTTTAGTGATCAATAAAATCGACCGCGTCCATCCGGATGAACTGCTGCCGATCATTGACCGGTACAAGGATTTGTACCCTTTTGCCGAGATCGTGCCAATTTCGGCGCTTGAAGGGAACAATGTCGAGCGTCTGTTGGAGCAAATTAAACAACGGTTGCCAGAAGGGCCGCAATATTACCCACCGGATCAGATTACCGACCATCCGGAACAGTTTATTATTGCCGAGCTCATTCGTGAGAAAGCGCTTCACTTAACGCGCGAGGAAGTTCCGCATTCGATCGCTGTCGTCGTGGAACGCATCGAGCGGCGCGAGGAGACGGGCACAGTATACGTCGGCGCTGTCATCGTTGTCGAGCGTGATTCACAAAAAGGGATCATCATCGGCAAACAAGGCCGAATGTTAAAGGAAATCGGGCAGCGGGCGCGCGCTGACATTGAGGCGCTGCTCGGGTCAAGAGTGTTTTTGGAGCTGTGGGTGAAGGTGCAAAAAGATTGGCGCAACCGTCTTGTGCAGCTGCGTGACTTCGGGTTTCGAGAAGACGAGTATTGAAGGCTAGAAAATTTTACGCGACATAAACCATCTTTGCCCGAGCCAACCTATAGGTAGACCACCAATACGCAATGCCTGCAGGCGGAAAGAGGTGTCATTCCATGCTTGAGTTTACGTGGAAGTTGTTTAGCCAAACAGGCAATATTGATACGTACCTTCTGTTTAAAGAGCTCGAACGTGAACAGCGGTTTAACGGCAAGGAGCAAAACGCCGAACAGGAAGAAATCGACCAACCGATCTCCTAGTATTGTTGTTGGCTAAAGCGGTGGTGATCGAATGTTTCAAAAGTGTGAAGCGATCGTCATACGGGCGATCGATTATGGCGAGACAAATAAAATTGTCACATTGTTTACACGAGAATGGGGAAAGGTGGCTGCGATGGCACGGGGAGCGAAAAAGCCAAGCAGCCGCCTTTCTGCTGTTACGCAGCCGCTCGCCTACGGCCATTACTTGATTCGCCGCAGCCGCGGCGTCGGCCTTCTTCATCAAGGGGAGCTTATTGACTCGATGCGAGTGCTGCGTGAAGATTTGTTTGCCGCCGCTTATGCGGCGTATATTGTTGAGCTCACCGATAAAAGCACGGAGGAGCAAAAACGTAATCCGTACTTGTTTGAGCTGCTGCTACAAACATTACAATATATGAGCGAAGGTCGCGATTTAGAGATTATGACCTTTATTTATGAAATGAAAATGCTTTCGGTGCTCGGCATCCCGCCTGTGCTCGACCGCTGCGCCCGCTGCGGGGCGACGGAAGGGCGCTTCTCGTTTTCGGTCAAGGAAGCAGGCTTCCTTTGCCATCGTTGCGAGGCGGCCGATCCGCACCGCTTTCCGCTTTCGCCGGCCTCAATTCGGCTGTTGCGCCTGTTTTACCATATTGACCTCACGCGCCTCGGAGCGATTTCGGTAAAAGAAGGCACCAAAGCAGAATTAAGGGCTGTATTGTCCAGTTACTATGATGAATATGCTGGCCTGTCGCTGAAGGCAAAGCGCTTTTTGCAGCAAATCGGCGAGCTGAAAGGCACGCTTGACCCAGGCGATGGACGCAACAACTAATTTTCCTTGTAAACGCGGTGTGTAGTATAATATGAACGAGAGTCATAGCGTATGGGACCTTTTTTGCAAGGTGGTGAGCGACGATCGAACTGAATAAACGCCAGGAGCAAATTTTGCAAATTGTAAAAGACTACGGGCCGATCACGGGGGAGAGCATCGCTGAAAAGCTGAACTTGACCCGGGCGACGCTTCGACCCGATCTAGCCATTTTGACGATGGCCGGCTATTTGGAAGCACGGCCGCGCGTCGGCTATTTTTATACTGGAAAGACGGGCACGCAACTGTTGGCTGATAAAATTAAAAAAATGAAAGTCGCAGATTATCAATCGATTCCGGTCGTCGTCAACGAAAACATGAGCGTCTATGATGCGATCGTTACGATGTTCCTGGAAGATGTGGGTACGCTGTTTGTCGTCGATGATGAGTCGCTGCTTGTCGGTGTTTTGTCGCGCAAAGATTTGCTGCGTGCGAGCATCGGCAAACAAGAGTTGACGGCGATTCCGGTCAATATTATCATGACTAGAATGCCGAACATCGCCGTTTGTTATAAAGATGATTCGCTCATTGACGTAGCCGAGCAGCTGATCGAAAAGCAAATTGATGCCATGCCGGTCGTGCGCAAAACGGAAAAAGGATATGAAGTGGTCGGTCGCATTACGAAAACGAATATGACGAAAGCATTTGTTTCATTAGCGAAAGATGATGTATGAGTCCAAAAGGAGGAGACACATGAATCAGCGCCTCGTTTACGTCGTATCTGATTCGGGTGGGGAAACGGCCGAGCTTGTCGTGAAAGCGGCGGCCAGCCAGTTTTACGCCTCGCCGGTTCAAGTAAAACGCGTCCCGTACGTAGAGGACAAAACAACATTAGCTGAAGTTGTCGCATTGGCGAAAATGAACCAAGCCATTATCGCCTTTACACTCGTTGTCCCGGAGATGCGGGAGTTTTTGCTCACTGAAGCGGCACGCGAAGGGGTTGTCGCTTACGATATCATCGGCCCGCTCATTGAAAAGATGAGCGACTTGTTCCAGCTGAAGCCAAGGTATGAGCCGGGTCAGGTGCGTGTGCTTGACGAAGATTATTTCAAAAAAATCGAAGCGATTGAATTTGCCGTAAAATACGATGATGGCCGCGATCCGCGAGGCATTTTGCGCGCCGACATTGTGTTGATCGGCGTATCGCGCACATCAAAAACGCCGCTGTCGCAATATTTGGCACATAAGCGGCTGAAGGTGGCGAACGTACCGATCGTTCCGGAGGTCGAACCGCCCGAACAGCTATTCCAAGTCGGTCCAAGCAAATGCTTTGGCTTGAAAATCAGCCCGGACAAGTTGCTATCGATTCGCCGCGAGCGCTTGAAATCCCTAGGCTTGAACGATCAAGCCATCTATGCGAATATGGATCGCATTAAAGAGGAGCTGGCCTATTTTGACAGAGTGGTGAAAAAAATCGGTTGCGATGTCATTGACGTAACGAATAAAGCTGTTGAAGAAACAGCGAGCATTATTATGAAAAAGTTAAAACGTTAATACTACGTCATTGTTTCCGTTTTGTCCGCACGGTTTCCTGATCGGAATCGTGCGTTTTTCTATGGCATATTGCTGCAGCTTATATTATAATAAAAAATTGTGAGAAAAATGCCCCGTATAGGTTTAGAGCGGTCATGAGACGAGTAAACTATTTATAGCTGCTTGTCAAGTGCCGTGAAAAAAGTTTTTTCGACAAAAAATGTCGAACGCCCACAATATTAAAGAAGGATTTTTTAGAACGGTGTAGAATAATAGGGGGTGTAAAGACATCCCTTGCCGTAACAGCAGGTCAGTTCACTGCAACGACGTGCCAAGAAAAAAGTGAAATTTTCTTTCCGGTGCTGAAATATAATATACCGAGTGCGTTTTCGGATAGTGTTGCTGTCATTGATTTCTGCTGGGCTAGCAGGACGAAGGGGACAGCGGCCAGCCCGGTTGCTCAGCCTTTGATTTTGAAGGCAAGGGGGAAGGCGAAACGGAGATATTGAAAAAATTTGTCGAAATCAAAAGGGAAATGGGCTTGCCGCCGAGAATAAATATGTGACGAGAACATTTATATGAGTCTGCGGCTTCAGTTGCTGGGATGAAAGTACTACGGGGGTTAAACAACCAAAAGCACTCTTGAACCGGGGAATAGGCCGTTAAGCATCGGGCAGGGATTTGCTTATGAAAGTCTTGTGGAATAAGAGTCGGTTACCCATGTGAAGCCATGGAAGAAGCTCTGTAGTACACAAGACCCCCATGGCTTTAGCCATCAAGGAGGTTCAGGGGGTTGTTCATATGGGATATCGTATTCCTGAAGAAACGATTGAAGCGATTCGCCGCAGCGTCGACATTGTTGACGTCATTAGCGAATATGTTCAACTGAAAAAACAAGGTCGCAACTATTTTGGTTTGTGCCCGTTTCACGGAGAAAAAACGCCATCGTTTTCCGTTTCCCCGGAGAAACAAATTTTCCACTGCTTCGGCTGTGGGGCGGGAGGGAATGCCTTTACGTTTTTAATGGATATAGAGGGCATTCCGTTTGTGGAAGCGGCGAAACGTCTTGCGGCTAAAGCAGGCATTGACTTGTCTGCCTATCAGCTGAATGTTCGCGGGCATGATGATGGCAAAGCCGGCGAGGCTAAGGTGATGATTGAAGCACACACCTTGCTGAAACGTTTTTACCACCATTTGCTTGTTTATACAAAAGAAGGACAAGCAGCGCTTGATTACTTGCAGGCGCGCGGATGGACAAAAGAAACAATCGACCGGTTTGAAATCGGTTATGCGCCGGATGCGCCCGATGCGGCGGCCAAGTTGCTCGATAGCCATTCCTTTTCACTTCCGATGCTGGAAAAGGCGGGCTTGGTCACGAAAAAAGAAGACGGACGGTACGTCGACCGCTTCCGAAATCGGATTATGTTTCCGATCCTTGATCACCGCGGTGAGACGGTTGGGTTTTCCGGCCGTCTGCTCGGTGAGGGGCAGCCGAAATATGTTAACAGCCCGGAAACACCGATTTTCCGTAAAGGCATGCTTTTATATCACTTTCATGAGGCGCGGGTGCCGATACGCAAGCGGCAAGAGGCGTTGTTGTTTGAAGGGTTTGCGGATGTGATTTCCGCCGTGCAGGCTGGCATTGATTATGCGGTGGCAACGATGGGCACGTCGCTGACCGAGGAGCAGGCACGCATTTTGCGCCGCCATGCGGAAACGGTCACGATTTGCTACGATGGTGACAACGCCGGAATGGAAGCCGCTTGGCGCGCCGCAGAGCAACTGAGCGCGCTCGGATGCCGCGTCAAGGTGGCATCCATTCCGAACGGCCTTGATCCGGATGAATATATACGCGTTTACGGCAAGGACCGGTTTGTTGGCGAAATTGCTGCTGCTCAGCCGCTTATGGCGTTTAAAATGAACCATTTGCGACGGGGGAAAAATTTGCAGCACGAAGGCGACCGGCTTCGTTATATTGAGGAAGTGCTCCGCGAAATCGGCAAATTGCCGAGTCCTGTCGAAAAAGATTATTATGTACGTCAGCTCGCGGATGAGTTTTCTTTGTCGCTCTCCGCGCTCAATGAGCAGCTGTCCCGCTACAAGCAGGAAACGTCAAAGCCGCGGGAAACGTCAGCCAACGAAAAGGCCTCACGGCCGACGTTAACAAAAAAGCTGCTACCGGCTTTCCACAATGCAGAGCGGCTGCTGCTTGCTCATATGATGCGAAGCCGCGATGTGGCATTGTTCGTTCAAGAGCGGGTCGGCGGACGTTTTAACATCGAGGAGCATCGGGCGTTAGCCGCTTATATTTATGCTTTTTATGAAGAAGGGCATGAAGCTGACGTCGGCGCGCTCATGATTCGGCTTCCTGATGAGTTGCAGTCGTTAGCGAGTGAGCTGTCGCTTCTGTTGGTGACGGATGACGTCTCCGAGCAAGAGCTCGCCGATTATATTAAACATGTGTTGAATCACCCGAAATGGTTAATGCTAAAGGAAAAAGAGCAAGAAAAAATTGAAGCGGAGCGAAGAAAAGACTTTTTGACGGCCGCCCGCATCGCCAAAGAAATGATTGAAATGAAAAAAATGTTATCTTCTTCATAACATGGTGGTATGAGTTTTTAAAGGAGGTAATGAAATGGCGGAAAAACCAGCCCAATCAAAGCAGGCGGAAGCTGCTGCCGACACGCTTGAGCAAGCGAAAGAGCAGCTCGCCGAGCTCGGCAAGAAACGCGGCATCCTCACGTACGAGGAAATTGCCGAGCGGCTCTCCGGCTTTGATTTGGACTCCGACCAGATGGATGAATATTACGAATACCTTGCTGATCAGGGCATTGAAGTGATCAGCGAATCTGACATTGAGACCGATCCGGATATTGATGAACTGGTGAAGGAGGAAGAGTTCGACTTAAACGACTTGTCCGTTCCTCCTGGTGTGAAAATCAATGATCCGGTGCGCATGTACTTAAAAGAAATCGGCCGTGTTCCGCTTTTGTCAGCGGAAGAAGAGATCGAGCTGGCCAAACGGATCGAGCAAGGCGACGAAGAAGCGAAACGCCGGCTGACAGAAGCGAACCTCCGTCTCGTCGTCAGCATTGCCAAACGGTATGTTGGCCGTGGTATGCTCTTTCTTGATTTGATCCAAGAAGGAAACATGGGATTGATCAAAGCGGTTGAAAAATTTGACTACCGCAAAGGCTATAAATTCAGCACGTATGCGACATGGTGGATTCGCCAAGCCATTACAAGAGCGATCGCTGATCAGGCGCGGACGATCCGCATCCCTGTTCATATGGTTGAGACGATCAATAAACTGATCCGTGTTCAACGGCAGTTGCTCCAAGACCTCGGGCGCGAACCAACGCCGGAAGAAATCGCCGAGGAAATGGACTTGACGCCGGAGAAAGTACGGGAAATTTTAAAAATCGCTCAAGAACCCGTGTCGCTCGAGACGCCGATCGGCGAGGAAGACGACTCGCACCTTGGTGATTTCATCGAAGACCAAGAAGCGACATCGCCGTCGGAACACGCTGCGTACGAGCTGTTGAAAGAGCAGCTTGAAGATGTCCTTGATACGCTGACAGACCGTGAAGAAAACGTGCTCCGCCTTCGCTTCGGGCTGGACGACGGTCGGACGCGGACGTTGGAAGAGGTCGGGAAAGTGTTTGGTGTGACACGTGAACGCATTCGCCAAATCGAGGCCAAGGCGTTACGCAAGCTCCGCCATCCAAGCCGCAGCAAACGGCTGAAAGACTTTTTAGAATGATCGCTTTTTTCGTAGTTTACTTCTTCGGAAGTAAACTATTTTCTTTACCTGATGAAAGGTGATTGACGAATGAATCGGCGACGACGGGAAACGATTATCCGAGAAATTGAATATTGGAAGCGTTCACGACTTCTTCCAGAACAATATTGCGACTATTTGCTTGCCCTCTATACGGAGGGCGATAGCCGCACGTGCGGCCGTCAGTGGACCGGTTCACTTGTCGCCGGTCTTTGTGTGTTGTTGGTAGCTGCTGCTCTTGCCATTTATTTTACTGAATTGTCATTCGTTTTGCAAACGCTCCTTGTATCACTTTTTTTGGTGGTTTGCTTGTTGCTTGTTTGGCGATGGAGGAAAGAGCGGCAGCTCCTTCATTTTCCGTTGATTGGCAGCGCCTGGCTGTTGCTTTTAGGGACTATCGCTGGCAGCAGCCATTACTTTCCCGGCCAAAACGGCGTGCTCACGGCGACAGTGTTGGCTAATTGCAGTGTTTGGCTCGCCATTGGCCGCCTGTTTCGTCTTCATTATTTTTCTCTTGCTGCCGTTGTCGGGGGGATACTTATGGCGGTGATCGTTTGGTGGCGATGAAGCCGGTTGCTCCCGTTTTGGAAACTTAGGGCTTTTCCTTGTCCACTATTTACAGTACAATAAAATTGTTTGCATCGTTCTTCATCATACATAAGGGAGGTAAAAAAGATGAACCGCAATCCGCTCATCCCGTTTTTCATCATTATGGCATTCGGGATTGTGCTGACGTTCGTCTTGTCGTTTAAAGGGCTAGGCGATGCGAAAGAGATGGCCGAAGAGAAAAAAGGCGGCGAAAAAACAGAACAGACCGCCGAATTTAATCCGGAGGATTTTTACAAGCAAACATGCGCCAGCTGTCACGGACAAAATTATGAAGGCGGCATGGGTCCGGCATTAAAAGGAGTCGGCGAACGTCTGTCGGCGGACCAACTGAAAGACGTCCTTCAAAACGGGCGCGGTGGCATGCCGGGCGGGCTTGTGCCGGCTGACAACATCGATGCGATGACGAAATGGTTGGCCGACTTAAAATAATGATGATTGACGTCCCTTTGCCTTTGGCGAAGGGATGTTTTATCATCTCCAACTACAAAGCTCCCGCTTCACATCGTGAGTGTAGGTGGGAGTACAATAAAGGCAAGCAAATTTGAAAAAAGGAGGGAAATGCGGGCCGCCTTCGCACGGCAGCTGAGAGAAGGTTGGTCGCGCCCTTGGTGGATTATGAACGAATTTCACCTATCCAAACGTCTCGCAACGGTCGCTTCCTTTATCCCGAAAGGGGCAGTGCTCGCTGATATCGGTTCAGATCACGCCTATTTGCCTTGCTATGCCTGTTTGCACGGCTATGCGACCAAAGCTATCGCCGGCGAAGTGGCGGACGGGCCGCTCCGTTCAGCGCAGCAGCAAGTGGAAAAGTCCGGGCTTTCCCATCTCATTTCCGTGCGCAAAGGAGACGGGCTGGCTGTCATTGCTCCGGGGGAAGCTGATTGCATCACGATCGCTGGCATGGGCGGCGCCTTGATTACCCGGATTTTGGGGGATGGAGAAGAAAAGCTGGCCGGTGTCAAACGGCTCATTTTGCAGCCGAACATTGGCGCCGAGCTTGTCCGCCGCTGGCTTCTTGACCACGGATGGGAGCTGGTGGCCGAACGCATTTTGAAAGAAGATGGGCAAATTTATGAAGTGCTTGTTGCTGAGTGCGGTGACGCTCGGCGGCCGTATCGCAATTTGGAGGCGGAACTGATTTTAGGGCCGTTTTTGCTCCAAGAAAATAGCGAGGTATTCCGCGAAAAATGGCAGCGTGAACTCCAGCATTGGAAGCGGATTATTGCCGATTTAGCGGAGAAGGGAGAAAGTGAATCGGCTCGGGAGAAAAAGCGTGAACTGGAGAAAAAAGTCCAATTGGTAGAGGAGGCGTTGGCATGAGCCGCATTCCGTACGGCTACGAGGTCATTCAGCTTTTCGAGCAGCTCGCCCCGAAGTCATTAGCCATGGAGGGGGACCGGATCGGCCTGCAGATCGGAACGTTGAACAAGCCGGTCAAAAAAGTGATGGTTGCCCTTGATGTGCTCGAAGACGTTATCGCTGAAGCTATTGATCAACAAGTCGATTTAATTATCGCTCACCATCCGCCGCTCTATCGACCACTAAAGCAGCTGTTGACCGATGACGGACATGGTCGGATGATCGCGGCATGCATCAAGCACGACATTGCCGTGTACGCTGCTCATACGAATTTAGATGTCGCCGCTGGCGGATTGAACGACTGGCTCGCTGAAGCGCTTGGTTTACATGAAACGACCGTGCTTGTGCCAACATACACGGAAGCGCTGAAAAAGCTTGTCGTCTATGTGCCGACGAGCCACGCTGAGGCGGTGCGGGCGGCCATAGGCGATGCCGGTGCCGGTCATATTGGCCGTTACAGTCATTGCACGTTCAACAGCCGCGGCATCGGAACGTTTTTGCCGGAAGAAGGGGCCCAGCCGTTTATCGGCGAGCAAGGGCGGCTTGAGGAAGTGGAGGAAGTTCGCATTGAAACGATCGTTCCGACCTCGCTTGAGCGCCAAGTGATCGAGGCGATGCTCGCCGCCCATCCGTATGAAGAGGTGGCGTACGACATTTATCCGCTTGACAACGAAGGGCGTCGCTTCGGACTCGGTCGCATTGGTCGGTTGCCGCAGCCGGTGACGTTACGCGCCTTTGCCGAACAAGTGAAAACGGCGTTTTCCGTTCCGGCCGTGCGTGTTGTCGGCCGGCTTGATGACCTTGTGCAAACTGTTGCCGTGCTTGGCGGAGACGGAAACAAGTTTGTCGCTGCCGCCGCATCGGCTGGGGCTGATGTGTATGTAACCGGGGATGTGTATTATCATACCGCCCATGACGCCCAAGCGCTCGGTCTCCATCTTGTCGATCCCGGACATAACGTCGAAAAAGTAATGAAACAAGGCGTCGCCCGTTATTTAACCGCCGAACTCACGAAGCGGCAGTGGGAGGCGGAGGTCATCGTTTCAAACGTCCATACCGATCCGTTTCAGTTCGTGTGAGCGGAGATGAAAAAAGGCTGTCCTGCAAGCGGTTCAACCGCATGTTCAGGATAGCCTTTGTTTATGGACGAACGGCTGTTATTCTTCTTTCTTTGTTTTTACCTTCGGCAAGATTTTTTGCAGCGGCACTTTCCGTTCCCGCTCCCATGTTGCCGGATCGTTCGGGTCGAATTGCTCTAAAAAGTCGATTACTTCTTTCGTAATCGGCGTCGGAGTGGAAGCGCCGGCTGTGACAGCCACCTTTTTCGCGTTTTTAATCCAGTTGATATCAATTTCCGTTACATCAGCGATACGGTATGCTTTCGTGCCGGCAATTTCTTCCGATACTTGAGCAAGGCGGTTTGAGTTGTTGCTGCGCGGATCGCCGACAACGATCGTCACATCCGCTTCCTTCGCTTGCTCGGCAACCGCTTCTTGACGAAGCTGGGTCGCGAGGCAAATTTCTTTATGCATTTCGACATGCGGGTATTTTTCTTTCACTTTCGCCATAATATCAGCTACATCCCATTGGCTCATCGTCGTTTGGTTTGTGACCATGAGACGTTCGTTTTTAAGAGAAAGCCGCTCAACATCGTCTGGCGTTTCGACGAGATGAATGCGCTCCGGATTGATGCCGACCGCTCCTTCCGGTTCCGGATGTCCTTTTTTGCCGATGTAGATAATATCGTAACCATCAGCGAGCTTTTGCTCGATGAGCCGATGCGTTTTCGTGACGTCCGGACATGTTGCATCGATCGTCACTAGCCCTTTTTCGAGCGCGCGTTTTTTCACTTCTGGAGACACGCCGTGGGCGGTGAAAATCACTGTACCTCGCTCAATTTTTTCTAAAATTTCCAGCCGATTTTCTCCATCCAGCGTAATGATACCCTCTTCGGCAAACGCGTCCGTGACGTGTTTATTATGGACGATCATGCCGAGGATGTAAATCGGCCGCGGCAATGATGGGTCTAATGCCGCATTGCGGGCGATGACCATCGCATCGACAACTCCGTAGCAATACCCGCGAGGGGTAATTTTAATCACTTCCATTGTTTTCCCTCCCTGCCGCCGATCCGTGGCGGTTTTCCTTTTTCATTATATCCGAGAGAACAAGATAAGACAAAGAATAACCGCCCTAAGAGGGCGGGAGAGAGGTTATATATACAGTTTTGGCGTTGATGGTCTCGGTGTGGTCGGTATTTGTTTTTCTTGTGAATCTTCATGATTGGCCTGCGGAACAGGGCGTTTTTTGGCCTCCCGCGCGGCCGGCTTTTGTTTTGTTTCTTTTGCCGGTGCGCTTTCTGTCGATTTCGTTTCTCCGTCTTCTTCATCGGCTGTCTTCAACTCACGGAAAATGCGAATCATGGCTGGAAGGTTGCGGATGAGCGGGCCATATTGTTGCACCATTGGCATGACGTTTTGCGCGACGCTGAGCATTTTTTGTACGTTATTTAACATGCCGATGAATCCACCGCTTGTGTTCGCTGCCGTAGCGGTATTGGCGGCGGTGTTTTGCAGCAACGGTAATCCCCACGGGGATGAAGCGGCGACCGGCGGCTGTCCGCGCGAAAATAGACGGGCCAGTAGACCACCGGCGCCGCCAGGGCGGGGAACGCCAGCCGGCATGTGGGGGAACGGGGCGGGCGGCATACCGACGAACCGGGAAGGGACCATCGGTGGCCGACTGTATCTCATGGCAGTTGCCTCCTTTCCATCGTGCAGATGAACAATCGTCCTCCTTCATAAAATATGCGGGAAGAGTGGGAAAGGTTTTTCAGCTGCCATCGTCTTTAGTTGCGGTGGGCCGCAAATATTCGCTATAATGATGGAGCGTATAAAGGGCGTATATAGAAGGGAGTGGTACTTGATGGCAGAGACGCAATTTACCCGGTTTCCATTTCAGCCGTTTGTGATCGAGGCGATTCAAGCGCTTCGTTTTTATAAGCCGACGGAAATTCAAGAGCGCATCATTCCGAAAGCATTGCGCGGGGAAAGCATGGTCGGCCAGTCGCAGACCGGGACGGGAAAAACACACGCCTATTTATTGCCTATCATCGAAAAGATCGACCCGGAGCGCGCTGAAGTGCAGGCAGTCATTACAGCGCCGACGCGCGAGTTGGCGACGCAAATTTACCATGAAACGTTAAAGATCACGAAATTTTGCCCGAAAGACCGGATGATTGTCGCTCGCTGTTTCATCGGTGGGACGGATAAGCAAAAGGCGCTGGAAAAGCTCCACGTGCAGCCGCATATTGTGATCGGTACGCCTGGGCGCATTAACGATTTTATCCGCGAGCAGGCGCTTGATGTACACACGGCGTGCACCCTCGTCGTCGATGAAGCTGATTTAATGCTCGATATGGGGTTCATCACCGATGTCGACCAAATCGCGGCCCGGATGCCGAAAGAG
Organism: Geobacillus sp. FSL K6-3411; assembly: GCF_037965715.1. NCBI lineage: Bacteria > Bacillati > Bacillota > Bacilli > Caryophanales > Anoxybacillaceae > Geobacillus > Geobacillus sp. FSL K6-3411. The sequence goes on along the minus strand of NZ_CP150187.1, from coordinate 2,544,122 downwards.
CTGCAAATGCTTGTTTTTTCGGCGACGATTCCGGAAAAGCTGAAGCCATTTTTGAAAAAATATATGGAAAATCCGACATTCATCCAGGTCGAGCCGAAACAGACAGCGAATAAAAACATTGAGCATGTGCTCATTCCACTACGCGGCCGTGAAAAGGTCAAGCTGCTTTATGATGTGCTTGTCAGCTACAATCCATATTTAGCCATTGTGTTCGTGAATACGAGAAAGAGGGCTGATGAAGTCGCCGATCAGCTTGCCGAACAAGGACTGAAAGTCGGTGTATTGCACGGTGATTTGACGCCGCGCGAGCGGAAAAAGATGATGAACCAAATTCGCGATTTGGAGTTTCAATACGTCGTTGCCACTGATTTGGCGGCGCGCGGCATTGATATCGAAGGCGTGAGCCATGTCATCAACTATGAGTTGCCCGATGATTTGCAGTTTTACATTCATCGAGCTGGGAGGACGGCACGCGCCGGTTATAGCGGCATTGCGGCGACCATTTACGAACCGACCGACCAAGATGCGATTGCTCGATTGGAAAAAATGGGGATTTCATTTGTTCATCGCGACCTCGTGCGCGGTGAATGGAAGGAGCTTCCACCTTGGAATCGGCGGAGCAAGCGAGCTAGTGAGAAGGAAGATGACCTCGCGCTGCTTGTTGCGAAGCTGAAAAAAGCGAAACAAGTAAAACCGGGCTATAAGAAAAAGCTGCGTGCCGAGCTTGAGAAGAAGAAAAAGCGGCTGAGCCGCTTCAAAAAATCGTAGTCTTCGTTGTGTATGGAGATAAAAGGGAGAGAAGGACATGTTAAAAATCGGTTCACACGTTTCGATGAGCGGCAAAAAAATGCTGCTCGCCGCCAGTGAGGAGGCGGTATCGTACGGAGCGAACACGTTTATGATTTACACCGGAGCGCCGCAAAACACAAGGCGCAAAGCCATCGAAGAGCTGAATATTGAAGCCGGGCACGAGCATATGAAGGCGCACGGTATTGAGGACATTGTCGTCCACGCTCCGTATATTATCAATATCGGCAACACGAAAAATCCCGATACGTTTGCGCTTGGTGTTAATTTTTTGCGCGCCGAAATCGAACGGACGGAAGCGATCGGGGCGAAGCAACTTGTGTTGCACCCGGGCGCCCATGTCGGCGCTGGAGCGGAAGCCGGGCTCCGGCAGATCATCCGTGGACTGAATGAAGTGTTGACGCGCGAGCAGACAGTTGAAATCGCTCTTGAAACGATGGCCGGTAAAGGATCGGAATGCGGGCGCACGTTTGAAGAGCTAGCGTATATTATCGATGGTGTTGCCTATAACGACAAGCTGTCCGTCTGCTTTGACACATGTCATACGCATGATGCCGGCTATGACATTGTTAACGATTTTGACGGCGTTCTTTCCGAATTCGACCGGGTGATCGGTCTTGAACGTCTGAAAGTGCTGCATATTAATGACAGCAAAAACCCGCGCGGCAGCCGGAAAGACCGCCACGAAAACATCGGTTTCGGTCATATCGGATTTCGTGCACTGAATTACATCGTCCATCACCCGCAGCTTGCGGACATTCCGAAAATTTTAGAAACGCCGTATGTTGGAGAGGATAAAAACAATAAAAAACCGCCGTACAAACATGAAATCGCTATGCTGCGGGCACAGACATTTGATGATCAGTTACTGGAAAAAATTGTTGCTGATACGCAATAAAAAAGAGATTCCAGCCTTATTTCACTTTTTCTGTACAAATTTTAAAAACAGTTCGTTCGCTTTCTTGGCGATCTCCGGCGACGTGATTTTGGCTAGTTCGCGCACCCATTTTTTCCGCTCCTCGGGGTCGAAGACGTTAATGTCATTCGTTCGGGCAAGATGAAGAATTTTTTTCGCCTGATTGACCGTAATTGGCAAACCGTAATCTCGACTGTACGCAACGAGTTCTTCCGGAGTGATCGTTTTTAATTTTTGTTTCACGAGCTGTTGGTAAAAGTTCATGGCAGCTCCCTCCTTGTTTCTGTTCCATCATATGATGCGAGCGGAAGAGAGGTGTATAGTATAATGAAAATGCAAAGTAAAAGAGAAGGGGTGGAAGTTTGGCGCCAAAACAACATAAAAAAGAACCATTGAAGCGTGTGTTGTATCGGGTGTTAATGATCATCATTGGTGCCTGCTTGGCGGCGTTCGCTATCGAGCGGCTGCTTGTTCCAAATAAAATGATCGATGGCGGCATTATCGGTGTATCGCTTATTTTGGACTATTTAATTCCTAATGAATGGGGACTGTTGAATTTTGCTACGCTCGTCATTATTTTAAACGCACCATTTATGTATTTTGGCTATAAGCAAATTGGTAAAACGTTTATGTTGTCAACGATTTTAGGAGTCGTTATTCTCGGTGTCGCTGAGCGATATTTTCATCATTTTGCCCCGCTGACGAATCAGCCGATTTTAGCGGCCGTCTTTGGCGGCTTGGCGCTCGGGCTTGGCGTCGGGCTTGTCATCCGCCATGGAGGATCGCTTGATGGGACAGAAATATTAGGCATTTTATTGACAAAGAAAATTCCATTTTCCGTCGGCGAGTTCGTCATGTTTGTCAACGTGTTTATTTTCGGTTGGGCAGCGTTTGTGCTCGGGCTTGAGCCAGCGATGTATTCGGTGATGACATATTATATTGCTTCCAAAATGATCGATGCGGTGGTCGAAGGGCTTGATGAGACACGGGCGGCCTTTATTGTTACTGATTATTATGAAGAAATTTCAAGTGCTATTTTACACCGTCTCGGCCGTGGGACGACGAAGTTAATTGGCAAAGGCGGCTACACGGACGAACAAAAAGAAATCATTTATGCTGTCATTACGCGTCTGGAAGTGACCAAGTTGAAATCGATCATTAATGAAATTGATCCGAATGCGTTTATTACGATTATGGCGACCCATGAAGTGCGCGGAGCCCGTTTTAAATCGGCAATTCACTAAGGTTTACAAAATGAGCGTGATCGGTTATACTTGCACACAGGCATAAATCGTAACGATTCTGAATTAGCAGGGGAGAACGGTCATGGAAAACAGGCTTGTCGTGCAAATCGAGGATGTGTCGTTTCGCTATGAAAAAGAGGAAGTGCTTGAACGCATTAATTTGGCGGTGCCAAAAGGAGCGTTTTTAGGGCTGGTCGGACCGAACGGCTCGGGGAAATCGACGCTCTTAAAATGCGTGCTCGGCTTGTTAAAGCCGGATCGTGGCCGCATTTTCTTGTTCGGTGAGCCGATCGAGTCATTTCGAGCATGGCATCGGATCGGATTTGTGTCGCAAAAAGCGAACAGCTTTAACCGTGGTTTTCCAGCGACCGTCGAGGAAGTAGTAGCGAGCGGATTGACGGCGAAACGCGGCTTGTTTCGCCGGTTGACGAAGGAAGACCGCCGCACGGTCGAAGCGGCGTTGGAGGCGGTCGGTTTGCGCGGCTTGGCGAAGCGCAATATCGGGGAACTGTCCGGCGGCCAGCAGCAGCGGGTGTTTATCGCCCGCGCGTTGGCGAGCAAGCCGGATTTGTTGATTTTAGACGAGCCGACCGTCGGTGTTGATGCTCGCCATGTGCATGAGTTTTATGAGCTGCTCGGCGATTTGAACCGCCGCGGTTTGACGCTTGTGCTTGTGACGCACGATATTGGGACGATCACGGATCGGGTAACCCATATCGCCTGCTTAAACAAGCGGCTTTATTTCCATGGAAACGCGGAAGAGTTCGAACGGCTTGGTGATGAGGCGATTTCACGGTTTTACGGCCATCCGCTTCACGTTCTCTCCCACGAGCATTAAGCGGGCGAAACAGAAACGGTTGATTGTGGAGGAATGACATGTGTGGGAAGCCATTTGGCAATATGAATTTTTACGCAATGCGTTTTTGGCCGGCATTTTGACCGGATTTGCCGCGCCGTTGCTCGGGGTGTTTATCGTTGTTCGGCGGTTGTCGCTCATCGCTGATGCGTTGAGCCATGTGGCGCTTGCCGGCATTGCCGCCGGACTGCTGATCGGAAAGTCAGTTTCAACTGCCGCCGGCTGGAATCCACTTTACATCGGAATGGGCTTTTCCGTTGCCGGTTCGCTGCTCATTGAGAAGTTGCGCTCTGTTTATCGCCATTATGAAGAACTTGCCATTCCAATTATTTTATCGGCAGGCATTGGTCTAAGTGTCATTTTGATTTCAATCGCTAACGGGTTTAACGCCGATTTGTTTTCCTATTTGTTTGGCAGCGTCAGCGCCGTGAGCAGCGATGATGTTTGGGCAGTGTTCGTGGTGGCTGTGATTGCCGCTGCCATCATTTTTGCGTTTTATAAGGAGCTGTTTCTCCTTTCCTTTGATGAAGAATACGCCCGCGTCTCCGGCGTTCGCGCCAAGTTCATTCATTTTTTGTTTATTGTGCTTGTCGCCCTTGTCATCGCGTCATCAATGCGCATCGTCGGTGTGTTGCTCGTTTCTTCACTGATGACGCTGCCGGTGGCAGCGAGCATTCGCATCGCCAAAAGTTTTAAACAGGCGATCGTATTTTCCATTTTCTTCGGGGAGCTGTCGGTCATCATCGGGCTTTTGGCAGCGTATGAGCTCGATTGGGCACCGGGCGGGACGATCGTCATGCTGGCAGTCGCCATTTTGCTTCTCGTATTGGGATGGAAAAAATGGAAAAGGGGACGGTAGTGATGAAGATCGGCGAAGCGTTGCAGTTAATGAAAGAAAACGGATTTAAATATACTGAAAAACGAAAGCAAATGCTCGAGCTGTTTGCCGAGCGCGATAAATATTTGACAGCAAAAGAAGTGCTTGAAGCGCTTCGCCCGGCGTATCCAGGCTTAAGCTTTGACACGGTGTATCGCAATTTGTCACTCTTCGCTACGCTTGGCATTTTGGAAATGACTGAGCTGTCCGGAGAAAAGCATTTCCGCTTTGCCTGTGATGCCCGCCATCATCACCACCATTTTATTTGCATCCAGTGTGGAAAAACAAAGGAAATTGATGCGTGCCCGATGGACGGGATCGGCACAGAGCTCGATGGCTATGAGATTGCTGACCATAAATTTGAAATTTACGGCACGTGTCCGCAATGCCAAAAACCTCTCCCGATATAAGGCGGGAGAGGTTTTTTATGGCTGTAACCGCCGTTCTATTTCGCGCTTTGCTTCAAGCCAGTTTTTTACGCGTATGACGTTATCTGGAAGCGAACCTTGATTGTACGGGGTGTCGAACAAAATGACCGGGATGCCGCATTCTTCGCCAATGGCGCAGGCGTTGTCGTATTTGTCTTCAAAAAAAGCCGCGAGCTGATAGCGACGGACGGCGTCGATTTTATCATGTGATCCGATCAACTCAATATGATGGTAATGGACACCATGCCGCTGAAACCAACGTTCAGTGAGCTCATACAAATGGCGGCCGCGAGCGCTAATGTAAAATAGCTCGTATTTGTCTTTCCAACTATCGATCACCTCAAGCGCATAACGGGCAAGCGGGGCGCGTTCATAAATCTCCGCTTCATTTTCCTCCATCCAGCGATCCATTTCCTCTTCCGTTACGTCGTACAGCGGTGCCAAATTGTACTGTGTAATGTCGCCTAATGTGAGCGGTTTGCCAAATGATTCGTTTAAGTATGGGATGAATGTGCTTGGACATGTTATGGTACCGTCAATGTCAATACCGAGGCGTTGTCGCTTCATCGCCTTATCCCCCTTTTAGAAAATATTCACACTGATAAAATGACGGCGGTTTCTCATACTAATAATGCTCCTTACTTTAGGAAAGCGAGGGAAGCATATGGCAGACAACCGCGAGCGCACGTATAATGAAAGTTACGTGCAATCGATCGGAAAAGAGGAACCAGAACGTCCTTTCATGGAAGAAACAGCGGCGGAGATCGCTGAGCCGATCCGTCGACGCGATGAGCGGAACGAAGAGCGAGCAGGCGGCGCCGGGATTGGATGGACCGCTTTAGCGTTGTCCATTATCGCTTTGTTTATGTGGCCGATTTTGTTAGGAGCGGCCGGCATTATTGTCGGTTTTATCGCACGTCGGCGCGGCGCAGAGACGCTTGGAGCGTGGGCCATCGGGATCGGCGTTATCGCCATTCTCGTCCGCTTGTTCATTATGCCGTTTTATACGTAAAAAAAGCGAGGGTGTCCTCAAGCGAGGACGCCCTTTTTTGTTCTTTTGACCGTGTTTCGATTACTCCACGGCATTCCCTTTTAGAGCCGCTTCTTTTTCCTTTTGTTTCGCAAAATATTCCTCAGCCAGCTTGTCGATTTCTTTCTTCAATTCTTCGACCATCTGCTCTTCTGGCACTTTGCGGACAATTTTGCCGTGGCGGAACAACAGGCCTTCGCCACGGGCGCCGGCAATGCCGATATCGGCTTCGCGCGCTTCACCCGGTCCGTTGACGGCGCAACCAAGCACGGCGACTTTGATCGGTGCTTTAATTTTGGCGATATAGTCCTCGATTTCATTGGCGATGCTGATTAAATCGATCTCAATCCGTCCGCACGTCGGGCAGGAAATGAGGGTCGCCGCATTGGAGGCAAGCCCGAACGTTTTTAAAATTTCACGCGCTACTTTCACTTCTTCGACCGGATCGGCACTTAAGGAAATACGGATCGTATTGCCGATGCCTTTGCTTAAAATGGCACCGAGCCCGACCGCGCTTTTAATCGTACCGGAAAAGAGTGTTCCGGCCTCGGTAATGCCGACGTGAAGCGGATAGTCAAACGTGCGCGCCGCTTTTTCATATGCTTCAATGGCGAGACGCACATCGGACGCTTTTAACGAGACAATAATATCGTGAAAATCAAGCTCCTCTAAAATGCGGATATGGTATAAGGCGCTTTCCACCATGCCTTCGGCTGTAGGATATCCGTATTTTTCCAAAATGCGTTTCTCAAGCGACCCGGCGTTGACACCGATACGGATGGGCACGCCGCGTTCTTTTGCGGCTTTGACGACCGCCTCGACTTTCTCTCGGCGCCCAATATTGCCCGGGTTGATGCGAATTTTATCGACGCCGCCTTCGATCGCTTTTAACGCCAATTTATAGTCAAAGTGAATGTCGGCGACAAGCGGGATGTTAATTCGCTTTTTAATTTCTGGTATGGCGTCAGCCGCCCGTTCGTCCGGACAGGCAACGCGGACGATTTGGCAGCCCGCTTCCTCAAGCCGATGAATTTGGGCTACAGTCGCGTCGACATCGTGTGTTTTTGTCGTTGTCATGCTTTGGATAATGACTTCATTGTTGCCGCCGATCGTCAGCGACCCGACGCGGACTGGCCTTGTTTTTGAACGATGGATGATTTCACTCACGGAAATTCGCTCCTTTAAAAACGAGTGCTTTTCTGCACTAAGTTTATCAATAGTGATGGGCATTGACAAGAAATTCGCCACGTTTATTTTTCGTATATCGGAATTTTGTATGTTTTCCCGATTTGAAGAGCATTTGCTTTTGCTTCAGGATTTAGCCTTTCAAAGTCGCGAATCAATGTCTCAATGGAAACGGGGATCGGCCCTTGCTGTTCGCGTTCGGCAATCGATAAGAGCGTGTCGCCGGCTTTGATTTTGACCATCTTATAGGCGGGGATGCTTGTCCTCTCTTGAACAGCCAGAGGTTTCGATGACACTGGAAGTGTTCCGACCGTTAAATCTTTGTACGCAATATAGCCAACAAGGAAGATGATAAGCAACAGAAACCACTTTTTCATTGTATCCCCCAACGCTTTTTTTATGAAATGTATGCTTGTCCGTTCAAAATATGAGAGCTATTCCGTAAAACGTTACAAAATGTTCAGGCGGCGTTGAGATGGATTGACATAATGGAAGAGGAGACGAGGACAGTCATGAGGCAATCATTCGGAAAGATGAGCTAATGAGTTTATTTGTCAGTATTTGGATCTCCTCAGTCGGGAAGGTTAGCGCGATGTTGTATGTAAAAGCGAAACGTGAGACGATGCGTAGATCGGATTAAGATCGTTGGGCTCGGTCAAATGGTGGGGGGAAAGATATCGCACAGTTTGAAATGGCCGGATAAAAAAAGCCGCCAAGGATAGGCTTGGCGGCTAACTGTTCGCCCGCGCGGCCGGCACTTCCTTAATGGCCAAAAAGAGGACAGCGAGCGAAACGAACCAATGAATAAATGTGCTGTAAGGCACGATCGTTTGAACAGTTTCCATCAAAGTAAAAAAGATGGTCGACAACGTAATGGCGTAAGCTGCCATGATCCATGTATGGCGGTAGCGAAGCTTTTTGTCTAACATGCCGGCAAAAAGGAGACCGAACAAGGCGAATACGCACACACCGATGAATTTCCCCAAACAGGCGAGCACGTATAAGACAAGACCGAAAAGTGGAATAAGCACGGGGAGAAGTGACTGCAAGCTGGTGATAAACGTATGCACATCTTCATCAGTGATGGTCACGTCGGGAAAAGTCGCATAGCTGTAATGCTGCGCTTGGTGGCTGGCGACGAGCACAGCTTCATGTTTCAACAAAGCGATGGCGTTTGGAAATCGCTCTACTTCCTCTCTCGTCACTTCACCCGTGCTGTCAAAAATGATTGTAAACCCGCCTTGGTCAATATGGATCGGTTCGGTTGCTGCTGACTGAAGCTCCCCGTTTTCAATCGAAAAGGGTGGGAGGTCGTTACGCAGCAAAGCGCTCGTTGTGCGAATGCTCTCGGCTAGTGACGTCGAAGCATAGTAAAAAGTCGGAAGAACGGATAAAAGCGTCAGTAAAAACAAATAGCCAATTGTTTTTCCAATCCCTTGAAATCGAAAACGAGCGATATCTTTTGGGGAATACAGACTTTTCCATAATTGGACAAATACGTTCATCATGGCCACACCTTTCCTTTTCTCCATTTTCCATTGTATATGTTGAGAAAAGGGAATTCAACTGTGAGTGCTTTCGGCCATCAGCAGACAAGCAAATTCATTGAAACATTGTGGTAATTTTGGTAAGCTAATTTTACATGGACGGCACTACGTCCGCATTACATAACAAAAGGAGGAGATTTGCATGCCATTTGAACTGCCGGCATTGCCGTATGCGTACGATGCGCTCGAGCCGCATATCGACAAAGAAACGATGACCATTCACCACACGAAGCATCATAACACGTACGTGACGAACTTAAATGCAGCGCTTGAAGGACACGCTGATTTGCAAAACAAATCGCTTGAAGAATTGCTCAGCAATTTGGAAGCCCTTCCTGAAAGCATTCGCACTGCAGTGCGCAACAACGGCGGCGGCCATGCGAACCATTCGCTGTTCTGGACGATTTTGTCTCCAAACGGCGGTGGTGAGCCGACAGGCGAACTGGCTGAAGCCATCAACAAAAAATTCGGTAGCTTTGCGGCGTTTAAAGACGAGTTTTCGAAAGCAGCCGCTGGCCGTTTTGGTTCCGGCTGGGCATGGCTTGTCGTCAACAACGGCGAGCTGGAAATTACGAGCACGCCAAACCAAGACTCGCCGATCATGGAAGGCAAAACGCCGATCCTCGGTTTGGACGTTTGGGAGCATGCTTACTACCTGAAATATCAAAACCGTCGTCCGGAATACATCGCGGCGTTCTGGAACGTCGTCAACTGGGACGAAGTAGCAAAACGATACAGCGAAGCGAAAGCAAAATAAGTAGATCCACGATGAAAAAAGCGGGGCGAATGAGTCGCCCCGTTTTTTTCATTAACTTAAAAGTGCATAGCAGCAGCGGAAATGGTCACACTACCGGATAGATGAAAAGGGGAGTTTGCGATGTCATTATTTGAAAAATTGACTGGCCAAGAACGGGTGGACCGTGATTTGCTGCTGCTTCTTTTTATCGGTGGGTTTTATTCGCTTGCTGTATCGCTGTCAAATACGTTTGTCAACATTTATCTATGGAAACAGACCGGTGATTTTCGAGACTTGGCGCTGTATAATTTGGCGGTCGTCATCATGCAGCCGCTGACGTTTATATTCGCCGGCCGGCTGGCGAAACAGATCGACCGCATTCTCATCCTACGGCTTGGGGTGTCGTGTTTAGCCGTTTTTTTTGTCACCGTTTTGCTTGTTGGTTCCCGCGCCCATCAATATTTGCTCTTTCTCGGCGCACTGTTGGGGATCGGCTATGGCTTTTATTGGCTGGCGTTTAACGTGTTGACATTTGAAATTACGGAACCAGAGACGCGCGACTTTTTTAACAGTTTCTTCGGAGTGCTGACATCATCAGCCGGCATGATCGGACCGATTGCCGCCGGTTATATGATCTCATCGCTCGCCGGTCTGAAAGGGTATACGCTCGTTTTCTCGATGTCACTTGGCTTGTTTATTATCGCTGTACTGCTCAGCTTCTTTCTCAAACGTCGCACAGCGGCGGGAAAATATTTATTTGTTCACATTTTAAAGGAACGCAATAAAAACCGGAACTGGCGGCTCATTACGAATGCGCACTTTTTTCAAGGATTGCGTGAAGGTTCGTTTGTGTTCGTCATTTCGGTGTTGGTGTATGTCACCTCGAACAGCGAATGGGCGCTTGGCAAGTATGGGCTCGTCAATTCATTTACATCGTTTGTCGCCTATTATGCGGTTTCCCGGCTGATGAAACGGGAATATCGGATGAAAGCCATTTTATTAGGCGGGCTGTTGCTATATGCAGCTATTTTTCTTATTGTCTTTCAGCCGTCTTACCCCCGCTTGATTATTTATGCTGCCACGATCGCCATCGCTTACCCGCTTTTGCTCGTTCCGTATTCATCGTTAACGTTTGATGTGATAGGTAAAAGTTGGAAATCAGCAGAAGCGCGTGTTGAGTACATTGTCGTCCGCGAGCTGTTTTTGAACGTTGGGAGGGTGGCATCGATTTTAGCCTTTTTAGCGGCAATGGCACTCTTCGGGGAAAAGATCGGCATTCGCGTTCTCATGTTTGTGTGTGGGGCTGGACATTTGGTGATTTACTGGTTTGTCCGTCGCATTCGCTTCACGGATGGCCACCCGGAGCGGGATCGACAAGAGCCGCTTCTGCTTCGGACGAAACTGGCCGGCGAACGGGGCGGTCCGTCGGGGTAAAAGGGTTGCCCATGTTTTTCCCTAGCCATGCCTGCCTTTTTCTTTTACAATAGGGAGAGGGAAAGGAGGACCGGGGGATGAAACGGAAAAAGCGGGCGCAAGTACCGATTCGTTTAAACATTTTGTTTTTCTTTGTCTTTTTATTGTTTTCGGCGCTGATTTTACGCTTGGGCGTCGTGCAAATTGTGTATGGGGAGGATTACCGCCGCGAAGTGGAACGGACGCAGGATCAGATTGTCAGCACGCCGGTGCCACGCGGCAAAATTTACGATCGGTTCGGCCAGGTGATCGTCGATAATACGCCGCAAAAAGCGATTACGTACACGCGCTCAAAAACGACCCAACCGGAAGAAATATTGGAAGTGGCGAAAAAGCTCGCCCAATATATCGATATTCCAGATGCAGAAGAAAAAGTGACCGAGCGCGATATGAAAGACTATTGGATTTTGACTCACCCAGACGAGGCGAAAAAGAAAGTGAGCGAACGAGAACGAAAAGCGCTCGCTGATCAAGGGTTGACGCAAAAAGAGATCGACAAAAAAGTGTATGAGTGGACGCTCGATCGCATTACGAAGCAAGATCTAGAGCAAATTTCCAAAGCAGAACTTGAAGTGATCGCCATTAAGCATGAGATGGAAAGCGGTTATGCGCTGACGCCGCAAATAGTGAAAAGCAAAGGGGTGACTGACCGCGAATATGCGGTCGTCAGTGAGCATTTGAGCGAGCTGCCTGGTGTCAACACTACCGTTGACTGGGAGCGGAAGTACATCTATGACAACACGTTTCGCTCTGTGCTCGGAAGCGTGACAGAAGAAGATGAGGGCGTCCCGCGCGAGCGGCTCGACCACTTTTTAGCCCGCGATTACAGTCGCAACGACCGCGTCGGCAAAAGCTACTTGGAGATGCAGTATGAAGAAGTGCTGCACGGCAAAAAGGCGAAAGTAAAAAACATTGTTGACAAATCGGGCAACATCGTCTCGGTTGAGCAAGTGTCCCCAGGTGAGCGCGGCAAAGATCTCGTTTTGACGATCGATGCCGAGCTGCAGCAAAAAGTGGAACAAATTATCCAAGAAGAGATTTTGGCGACGAAGCGGAAAGGGCGTTCGCCACTGTTGGATCGGGCGTTCGTCGTCATGATGAATCCGAAAACAGGCGAAGTGCTGGCGATGGCCGGCAAACTGCTCCAAGACGGCAAGTTTGTTGACTTTGCCATCGGCAATATTACATCAGCTTATGCGATGGGGTCGGCGGTGAAAGGGGCAACGGTGCTCACCGGCTTCCAAACGGGAGTGCTCCATCCGAATACGTATATTCGGGATGAGCCGCTGCATATTAAGGGAACTCCAGTTAAAAAATCTTGGAAAACGATGGGGACCATTAATGAGCTGACAGCTCTTAAGCAGTCATCGAACGTTTATATGTTTAAAACAGCGATCGCTATTGGCGGCGGTACATACCGTCCGAATCAATCGCTTAAGATCAATCCAGATGCATTTACGACGATTCGCCATTATTTCAGCCAATTCGGCTTGGGCGTGAAAACCGGCATCGATTTGCCGAACGAATTGGGCGGTTTCCAAGGCCAAAGTACGCGCGGCGGGTTTTTGCTTGACTTGTCGATCGGTCAGTATGACATGTATACGCCAATGCAGTTGGCACAATACGTCTCAACGATCGCCAACGGCGGCTACCGGATGAAGCCGCTCCTTGTCAAAGAAATCCGCGATCCGTCCATTGACGGAAAAACGCCTGGCCGGACTATTCAACAGTTTGAGCCGGTCGTCTTAAACCGCGTTGATATGAAGACTGAATACATTCAACGTGTGCAGGAAGGATTCCGCCGTGTCATGCAAGAGCCGGGCGGAACGGCGTATTCGTATTTCGCCAATGCTTCGTACAAGCCAGCCGGTAAAACAGGGACGGCCGAAGCGTTTTATGATGGGCCGATTAAAAGCCGACGCAATGATCCGACATACAATTTGACACTCGTCGGCTATGCACCGTATAACGACCCGCAAGTATCGTTCGCTATCGTTGTCCCATGGGCGACGCAGGGGGATAGCGATGGCATTAACAACCGGATCGGCCGTCGCATTTTAGATGCTTATTTTGACTTGAAGGCGAAACGAACGGCTGGGGAAACGACGGCTACTGATGCAGAGACAAACGAACAATGACCATTGAAGCTGATTCGATCAGGATATTTTCCGGTCGGATCGGCTTTTTTTATTTTCTTGCTCGGCGAAAGAGCATTAGAACATGGGCGAATGGGGGAGGTATTTAAAGAGGGGGAACCGATCTGATGAGAACGATTGGAGTTTATATAATCTTAACATTCCGTTTAAACCTCGTTAATAGCCTTCACTTATGATAGGACATGTAAGAGAAAACGAATGGTGTAGGGGGAAAATCGATGAACAAATGGAAACGGCTCATGTTGTCCGGTGTGCTCAGCGGGATGATGGTGTTCGTTGCCGCCTGTGGCGGAGGGAACAAAGCAGGGGGAAATGATGCCGAAGGTGAGTCTGCATCGGAACTGTCAGGCGAAGTGATCATGGATGGCTCTTCGACTGTCTATCCGATTGCGGAGGCAGCCGCTGAAGAATATATGGCTGAACAGCCGAATGTGAAAGTGTCTGTCGGCATGTCGGGAACGGGCGGTGGATTTGAAAAATTCAGCAAAGGGGAAAGCGATTTTTCAAACGCTTCCCGTCCGATCAAAGAGGAAGAGAAACAAGCAGCCGCTGCCAACGACATCGAATTTCAAGAGTTTCAACTCGCTTATGATGGGCTTTCTGTCATTGTCAATAAAGAAAACGACTGGGTTGACTACTTGACGGTAGATGAGCTGAAAAAAATGTGGACGGAAGACGGCAAGGTGAAAAAATGGTCGGATATCCGCTCGGGATGGCCGGATGAAGAAATTCAATTTTTCTCGCCTGGTCATGATTCCGGAACGTACGACTACTTTGATGAAGTGATTCTTGAAGGAAAAGAAATGGTCAAAACCGCTCAACTTTCTGAGGACGATAATATCCTCGTTCGTGGAGTCGAAGGGGATCGATACGCGATTGGTTACTTCGGCTATGCGTATTACTTGGAAAATAAAGATAAGCTGAAGATTGTGCCAATCGATGCCGGCAACGGTCCGATCGAGCCAACGAACGAGACGATTGAGACGGGAAAATATACTCCGCTTTCGCGTCCGCTATTTACGTATGTGAACGTCAAATCTTTGAAAGAAAAACCGCAAGTGTATGATTACATGGAGTTCTTGTTGGAAACAGCTGGGGATTTAGCCGAAGAAGTCGGTTATGTCCGCCTACCGGAGGAAAAGTATAAGGAACAACTTGAAACGTTGCAAGGGTTGAAATAAGTTTCGTTAGGCCGGCGACAACGGATGTCTGTCGGCCTAGACTTGTGACTGCGGTTGGAATATGTCGGAAAGGAGTTTTCGATTTATGGGGATTCCAACAAATCAAGAACAGCCGTTCTCGGTGCGGGAGATGATTGTCGAAAATCAAAGGCGGCAACATTGGCCGAAAAGGATGGAAAAGATCGCGCCCAAGCTCCTTTTTACATTGGCGGCACTCTCCGTGCTCGTGACGCTTGGTATTTTGTTTACCCTTCTTTTTGAGACAATCGAATTTTTCCGCCGGGTATCGATCGTTGAGTTTGTCACGAGCAAAGAGTGGCTTCCGTGGAACGAGGAACACGGATCGTTCGGGGTGGCTCCGCTTGTGACCGGCACGTTGCTGACAACCGGTATCGCTATGCTTTTTGCTGTTCCGATTGGGCTCGCTTCGGCCATTTACTTGAGCGAGTACGCATCGGAGCGGACGCGGCGAATCATCAAACCGGCACTCGAAGTGCTTGCGGGCATTCCGACCATCGTTTACGGCTTTTTTGCCCTGACGATCGTAACGCCGTTATTGCAAAACGTCATTCCAGACCTAGAGATTTTTAATGCGCTCAGTCCGGGACTTGTGATGGGGATTATGATCATTCCGATGATTGCCTCGCTGTCGGAGGACGCGATGAGTGCCGTGCCGAATTCGATTCGCGAAGGCGCTCTTGCGCTTGGCGCGACAAAGCTCGAAGTGGCGCTTAAGGTCGTGCTTCCTGCCGCTGCTTCGGGAGTGATCGCTTCAGTGATTTTAGGCATTTCCCGGGCGGTTGGTGAAACGATGATCGTCGCGGTAGCCGGCGGATCGTCGCCGGAATTTACGTTTGATGTCACGAAGTCGATTCAAACATTGACGGCTTATATCGTCCAGGTGACAACGGGCGACGCCGGCTACGGGACAACGATTTATTACAGCATTTACGCGGTCGGGATGACACTCTTTCTTTTTACATTGGTGATGAATATATTAGCGCAATACATTTCCCGTCGGTTTAGGGAGGAGTATTAAAAAATGGATAAACTGCTCGTTTCGAAGAGGATGAAAGGAAGGCTGGTGCAAAACGCCATCTTGCAAGCCATTTTCTTTTTCGCAACCGTTTTGGGGTTAATTGCTCTTATGTTGTTATTATCCCATGTCGTTATGCAGGCGATTGGCTGGCTGGATGGTGATTTTTTAAACAACTTTCCTTCACGTCGGCCGGAAGAGGCTGGGATGAAGTCCGGACTGATCGGCTCTCTTTGGCTGATGATGATCGTTGCACCGGTTTCGTTTATTTTAGGAGTCGGAACCGCCATTTACTTGGAAGAATACGCGCTCAAAAACCGATTTACCGCTTTTATTCAAACGAATATTTCCAATCTGACCGGTGTACCGTCGATTGTGTTTGGTTTGCTCGGATTGACGATTTTCGTCCGTGAGCTCGGGCTTGGGCGTAGTGTTCTCGCTGCCGGATTGACCATGAGTTTACTCGTTTTCCCAGTGATCGTCGTCGCTGCCCAAGAGGCGATCCGTGCGGTTCCTCAGCAGTTGCGGGAAGCTTCATATGCCATGGGAGCGACGAAATGGCAAACGATTTGCCGGGTTGTGCTGCCAGCGGCGCTGCCAGGGATGCTGACGGGGGCTATTTTGGCGCTTTCCCGTGCTGTCGGGGAAACCGCACCGCTTGTGGTGCTCGGAATTCCGACGTTTATCGCCTACCTGCCGAGCGGCGTGTTAGACACGTTTACCGTTATGCCGCTGCAAATTTATAACTGGACAGGGCGGCCGCAGGAAGAATTTCAACATGTGGCAGCCGCAGGAATTGTCGTCTTGCTCGGCTTTCTCATTATGATGAATTCGGTCGCAGTGTTGATTCGCAACAAATTTCAAAAGCGATTTTAATTTCATGAACGGGAAATGAGCGAAAGGAGACCGATAAGATGATGGCAACAAAAACAAAAGAAACAAAGGTTGCTCCCCTGACTGTCGGATCAGCCGCGGCGATGCCGACGGCCGAGAGTGGCGAAGCGAAAGGAGTCGTGTACGAGACGAAAGATTTGAATTTATGGTATGGAGAGCACCATGCGCTAAAACATATTCATTTAACGATTTACGAAAATAAAGTGACAGCGATTATCGGGCCATCGGGATGCGGAAAATCGACCTATATTAAAACGTTGAACCGAATGGTTGAGCTCGTGCCGAACGTCCGCATCGCCGGCCATCTTGCCTACCGCGGGCGCAATATTTTTGATCCGTCCTATCCAGTCGAACAGCTGCGGACACAAATCGGCATGGTGTTTCAAAAGCCAAACCCGTTTCCGAAATCGATTTATGACAATATTGCTTACGGTCCTCGTATTCACGGCATCCGCAATAAAAAAGTGCTCGATGAAATTGTCGAAAAAAGCTTGCGCGGGGCGGCGCTTTGGGATGAGGTAAAAGACCGGCTTCGCGATCATGCTTACGGTTTATCTGGAGGGCAGCAGCAACGCCTGTGCATCGCCCGCTGTTTGGCAATCGAACCGGACGTCATTTTAATGGATGAGCCGACTTCGGCGCTCGACCCGATTTCGACGCTAAAAATCGAAGAACTTATCCAAGAATTGAAAAAACAATACAGCATTATTATTGTGACCCATAATATGCAGCAGGCGGCGCGCATTTCAGACAAAACAGCATTTTTCTTGAACGGGGAAGTGATTGAGTACGCAGAGACGAGCAAGCTGTTTTCGAATCCTGCCGACCGGCGTACGGAAGATTACATTACCGGCCGTTTCGGGTAAAAACAAAGGAGGCAAGCAAAGAAATGCGTGAAACGTTTGCTGATGATTTACGGGCGTTGCATAACAAGCTGATCGAAATGGGACGGTTAACAGAAGTGGCACTGCAACAGGCGATTGAATCGTTTCAAACGCAAAACAAAAAGTTGGCGATGGCGGTTATTGACGGAGACGGTTCAATTGATAAGTTCGAGGAGGAAGTGAATGATTTCGCATTATGGCTCATTGCGAAACAGCAGCCGGTCGCGACTGATTTGCGCCGTATCGTCGCCGCAATCAAAATCGCGAGCGATATCGAACGAATCGCCGATTTTGCTGTGAATATCGCTAAGGCATGCATCCGCATCGGCGGCCAGCCGTTTGTGATTGATATTCGCCCGTTCGTGTTGATGCATCGCCTGGCCACAGACATGGTATCGACGGTGATTGCTGCGTACGATCAGGAAGATGTGTCGTTGGCTGCACAAATTGCCGATATGGACCATCAAGTCGATGAACAGTACGGAGAACTGATGAAGTCGTTGCTTGAGATGGAGAAAACGGACAAAGAGGCGCTGGCGCAAATGAACGTGCTTGCCCTCGTCGCTCGATATATGGAGCGGACGGCGGATCATGCGACCAATATTGCTGAACATCTCATTTACCTTGTCAAAGGGAAGCATTACGACTTGAATGACTGACAGTATAAATGTAAGGAGGCGTCCTGGCAGGCGCCTCCTTTTGGCTGAATTA
Organism: Geobacillus sp. FSL K6-3411; assembly: GCF_037965715.1. Lineage (NCBI taxonomy): Bacteria > Bacillati > Bacillota > Bacilli > Caryophanales > Anoxybacillaceae > Geobacillus > Geobacillus sp. FSL K6-3411. The sequence continues at coordinate 2,526,161 of NZ_CP150187.1, read as the reverse complement.
TGGGCTGGTAATGAGGCGGCTGATCGCCGCATAATCCATATCGCTGCGCACATTGTAGGCGCCGGGGCGGATCAAATGCGCCAGCCCACGCTTCTGCAAATAGTCATTGAACGAGCGAGCGCTGTCGATGATGTGGGCAGCCTCAAGCTCTTTGGCGAACGCTTCCGGCGTATCCCCTTTTTCAATCACAAGGCGGTACACATAAACGGTTTGCACCGATTGTTTCGGCGGCTGTTCGACCGACGCCTTCGATTGGGTGCTTAAGAGCTTGTCGTATTCGTCCTTCGTGACAGCGACGAGCTCATGTTGTTGAAGGTACGCCTTGACGTCCACATCGGTCGACTCAGGCGGAGGGGAAGTGTAATATGCGGCGCCGATAATCGACGTCGAAACAAGCAAGCCAAAGGCGAAAGAACGTATCGTCCGCTTTCTCATCGCTGCAATCTCCTTATCGCCCGCTCGACTTCAGGAACAGTCAAGCCGGTTTCTTGCGCGATCTCATCGAGAGGAAACCCTTGTTTATGTAAAAGCAAGACGCGTCGATCGGTCGCCGATAATGCTCCCCCACGGCGAGGTGAAGCTGAACGCCGGCGCTCGGGGATAAGCAGCTCTTCTTCAATGACTTGCAGTCGCTTTTTCATTTGGTACGTTTCTTGGGCGAGCGAAACGGTCAACTGCTCGATTTGTTCTTCGAGCGGTTTTAATTCGTCTTTGGCAAAAAACGAGATGATGAGCAAAAGAATCGATAAAACCGCTAAAGCGATGACTGCGTATTCTACCATTGTCCATCCCTCCTTTTTTCACTATATCATATCAATCTTTGTTTGTGGCCAGTCTTATTGAAAAAGATAAAATTTAGAGGTGGAAATCACCACAAAAAAATGCTATCATAGAAAGGTCTGATTATATAAAGCACGTTTGGAGGGAAAAAGATGCGCGTGAACATTACATTAGCATGCACAGAATGCGGCGAACGCAATTACATTTCGTCCAAAAATAAACGCAACAATCCAGAGCGTCTGGAGCTGAAAAAATATTGCCCGCGGGATCGCAAAGTCACGTTGCACCGTGAAACGAAGTAAGCAGTAGGAAGATCATTCCTGCTGCTTTTATCTTTATGCTGAAAAGGGGGAAGACGATGGATTGCAAACGGGAACTGCGCCGCCGGATGGTTGATCGCCTTCGGCAGCTTTCACCCGCCGAGAAACAGGCATATGATCGGCAAATTGCCGCTTATTTATACCGGTGGCGGCAATGGCAAGAGGCCAAAGTCGTTGCCATCACGATAGCAAAAGAGACGGAAGTGGACACTGTGCCGATCATCGAACGAGCTTGGCAAGAAGGAAAAACGGTCGGTGTGCCAAAATGCAATCCAATGACAAAAACGATGACGTTCCGGCAAATTGCATCGTTCGCCCAACTTGAGAAGGCGTATGCCGGATTGCTCGAGCCGATCGAAGAACAAACAACGGCGCTCGGCCGCGATGAGTTTGATCTCATCATCGTTCCGGGCGTATGTTTCACGAAAACCGGCTACCGAATCGGCTATGGGGGCGGGTATTACGACCGGTATTTGCAGGGGATAACGGCGACGACCGCGGCGCTCGCCTATTCGTTTCAAGTGGTTGAAGACATTCCTGTCGAGGATCACGATGTGCCGGTCGAGTTTATGATTACCGATCAAGGGGTTATTCATTGTGGGCGATGAATGGTGGTATGCGGCTGCCTCTGTCATCGCAGCTGGTGGCGGATGGCTATTGCGGTCGCTGTCTGTCTCAGGGGCAGCGGCGACCGTTGTCGTCGGCACGCTGGTCGGATGCGGCTTTTCTTGGGGCGGATTATGGTTGTTAGGGCTCTTTTTTGCCAGCTCCAGCTTCTTTAGCAACGCCGGGAAGAGGAAAAAAGCAAAGATGGCTGGAAAATTGGCCAAAGGTGGGCGGCGTGATGCTGTCCAGGTGCTTGCCAACGGCGGAGTGCCAGCTGTTTTGGCGCTGTTGGCGCTGTTACGTCCTGATCCGGTATGGAATGAGCTGTTCGTTGTTGCCGTCGCAGCAGCGAACGCTGACACGTGGGCATCGGAAATCGGCGCCTTGAGCCGACGGCCGCCGCGGGCATGGCCGAGCTTTCAGCCGGTGGAAGCTGGCACTTCGGGAGCGGTGACGCTCCTTGGCACGGTTGCTTCCCTCGCTGGGGCGCTGTTCATCGCTGCTGCCGGTGCACATTTCCTGCATACTACGCCATTTTTAACGATTGCGTTGTTCGGCTGGTTCGGCAGCTGGCTGGACACATGGCTTGGTGCCGCTTGGCAGTCCGCCTACCGCTGCCTGGTATGTGGGGCAGCCACAGAACGGAAATGGCATTGTGGGCAAAGGACGATCCATGTGAAAGGATGGCGTTGGCTTGACAACGATGCAGTCAACGCGTTGTCGATCATTGGCGCGGTGCTCGCCGCTGCGTTCGTGTTCGTGCGCTGATGAATGCGCTTCATAATTAAGGAGAAAAAGGGAAAAAGAATAACGAACGTATCATATGATGAAGGGGGAGCACCAATGAACAAATGGGCGTATTCACTATTGGTTGTTGCTGTCGGATGGCTTGCCTACCGTTACCGTTACCGGATGGCCGACTGGGCATTGCGCATTCCGTCGCTGCGAAAACAGCTCATCCGGTTTGCGCTCAACATTCCTGCGGTACGCGGTGCTCTTGTCTCGCAAATGTTGCGCCCGTGAGGCAGCGATGAAACGGTGGGAAGCCGTTTGGTTTGATGTGGATGAGACGCTCATTGACTATGAGCAGACGTTTTGCGCCGCCATCCGCCATTGTTTTCATCGCTTTTTTCCGGCTGCTCCCGTTTCGTTTTCCGTTTGGTTTCCCATTTTCAAAGAGGCGTGCGACCGATATTGGGCCGACTACGAAGCCGGAGCGTTGACGCGTCGTGCTTACCGTCGGCTCCGCTTTCTCGATGCGGCGCGCGCCTGCCAAATCGAAGCGGACGAGGAGATGGCCGACCGGTTTCACACGTATTTTGACGGGGTAGTCAGCCGGTTTGCTGTCGCCTTGCCGGGCATAACCGATTTGCTTTGCCAATTGCGCGCAGCCAACGTGCCTCTGGGGGTTATTACGAACGGCAGCGGTGCCATTCAGCGCGGGAAACTGGCCTCCTGCGGTCTTCATAACTTTTTCCGCGGCGATGCCGTGATTATTTCTGAAGAAGTTGGGTATAAAAAACCGGAGGCGGCGATTTTTCACTATGCTAGAAACAAGCAACCGTCCAAGCAGCCGGTATATGTCGGCGACTCGTGGAAATTGGATGTAGAGGGAGCGCTTGGCGCCGGTTGGGAGGCTGTGTATTTTCGACCGCGGCAACCGGCTCCCACCGGCTCGTCCGTCCCAGTGTGTCGGACGGTCGGCGAATTGACCGCCTTGCTGCTCAATGGGCTTGGCCTCGTCGGAGAAAGGGAGAGGAGAACGTGATCGGAACGATGGATGTATTGTTTTGGCAGCTTGTTCGTCTTTTAATCCATAGCGGCTACCGCATCGCACAGATGTCTGAGCGCGGCGATGAAATATGGCTTGAATCGGGCCACTGGCGGCGTCCGACGATTGTCCGTCTTGTGCGCGCCGATTTTGATTGGAGCCGGTCGCTGCGCCTCGATATCGAGTATACATGGCAATTTGTCCGGCAAATGAATGGACGAAAAATCGGCAAAGGAGGCCATGTCGTCAATGTATATGTGATGGCGTATCCGCCGGTCGACGATTGGGAATTTCTTGTAGATGAACCGCTTCCACTTTCCGAGCCAGCGGATGGCGCGTTTCATACGCTTCTCATTCATAGCAGCAACACAGCTGAGATGTTGCCGCGCCTTGCGGACATGACCGGCGCCACGATCCGACCGGAGCCGCTCACGGAGGGAGCCGACCCGTTTGCCACCGCCGAGCGTTTGAAATATGAAGTGCTAACGGAATGGCGCCGTGAGCAGGAAGAAGAACGACGCATTTTTGAATACGGCAAACCCTTGTTCACAAGGCTGTTGATCGTTGTGCAAGTGGTGATGTTTCTCATTCTCGAATGGAGCGGCGGCAGTACGGACCCGAGCGTCTTAATCCGTTATGGCGCTAAGTTTAACCCGCTCATTGAAATGGGGGAATGGTGGCGCTTTTTAACGCCGATGTTTTTACATATCGGGTTTTTGCATTTGCTGACCAACACGTTCGCTTTATATTATTTAGGAATAACGGTTGAACGGCTGTATGGTTCGCTTCGATTTTTGCTCATTTATGCAACAGCCGGCTTTTTTGGGACGTTAGCAAGTTTTTTGTTTACCCCTTCTATCTCTGCCGGGGCGTCTGGCGCCATTTTTGGATTGTTTGGGGCGCTTCTTTATTTCGGTACGGTATATCGGCACTTGTTTTTTCGCACAATGGGGATGAACGTAATCAGCTTAATTGTTGTGAACTTACTGTTTGGTCTGCTTGTCCCTGGCATTGATAACGCCGGCCATATCGGCGGACTAGTCGGTGGCTTTTTGGCCGCGGGCGCTGTCCATTTACCGAAGCGTGTCGCTTGGGGAAGACAGATGAAGGCGTTGGTTGTTGCCGCGTTGTTGGCCGCCGCCGGTTTATGGCTTGGTTTTCGCTAAGGGACTTGGATAAGCATCACTTTTTCGCCGTTTTTCGCCTCTAGCAAGATGAGGATTCTACGATAATCTTTTTGAATCAAAATGAGCGGCATCGTGCTGCCGATTGGCGAGAGGATGGAACCATCCTCTTTTTTTATGCCGAGCACATACGACTTGTATAACCCTTCCCATAGACGGCCGATCATCGTTTGCGTTTTTGCTGTCGATAAGCCGGGCAGCGGCTGTTCCGTATAGGCAACCAACTCTGGCAAATAAAGAGCGTAATAGTCGTCTTTGGATAAGGAAAAATAATCTAGCAACTCGTCTGCTTTATGACGGAGAAACTCGTTGGCCGCTTTGTTTAAGACGCGCTGCCATTCGCGCTCGTCGTCTGTTTTCGGCCGCCGGAACGATGTGAGCGGATAGTACGGCGAGTCGATGACATATAAGTACGTACTTGACATCGTCTGGCTGCTCGTAATGATTTCCCCTTTATGCAGTTCGCCATGATGGAACGTAATCGCTTGGAAGAAACGGCTGTCATGCGTCATCACCGTCTTCTCCATCCGGATCGTATCCACATCCGTTTCCCATTTGGATAACACATCAATTAATCGGCCATCGGCAAACAGCAAGGAGATATCTTGTCGCAAATAAGCGCGGCGATTTAACGTCGAGGTGGTTGACCAGCGCAACGTATAGCGTTCGCGCTCTTTTTTGGCGCCGAGCACAAGCGTTGTTTTCGCTTCGGTGAATACCGCTTCACGGTCGAGCGGGAAAAATTTGATCGTTTCCACGGTGCGATGGCGCTCCCACCACGAGAAGAGAGGAGCCGCGACGGCCATAATGACGACAAGCAGCGCGGCAACGATCACCCATCTTTTCATGACATCCTCCTGGATTGGACAAGGTTGTCACCAATATATGCATCGCAAGGAACATTTATGTATGAATTTCCTTTTCATTGTCTATGATGAGGAGTATATAGTGAACGAGCTGCAGGGGATGATGATGGAAAAACGAGTGCCAAAACAACCAGCCTCCCGCCGCCTTCATGACAATGCTGCTTACTTATCGGAGCGGCTTGGGGTCGATAAAAGTTTTGATGTCATTCGCCTTGACGTTGAGTATGGCGGCCGGGCCATGGCGTTGTTTATGATCGATGGATTTGTCAAAGACGATATGTTGCACTATTTAATGGAATATTTATCTGGTCTTGAAGAACATGAACTTAAAAACCATCCGCTCGAGAAGTTGTTAAAGACACATCTTCCTTACGTTGAAATCGGGCAAACAGACGATCTCGAAGAAGCAGCCGCCGCGGTGCTTGCAGGACCGACAGCACTCGTCGTTGATGGGGTTGAACATATCATTTTGATTGATGCCCGCACTTATCCGGTGCGCGGACCGGAAGAACCGGATACCGAGCGGGTGGTGCGCGGGGCGCGCGATGGCTTCGTGGAAACGATCGTCTTTAATACGGCCCTCATCCGCCGCCGCGTCCGCGACCCGTCGCTGCGCATGGAATATGTGCAGGTGGCGCGTCGTTCAAAAACCGATATTTGTATTTGCTACATCGAGGAAATTGCCGATCCGGAGCTGGTTCGCCGTGTTCGTGAATCGATCGCCGCCATTGACACGGACGGACTCGTAATGGCGGAAAAAACGGTCGAGGAGTTTGTTTCTGGGCGGCATTGGAATCCATATCCCGTTGTCCGCTATACGGAACGTCCCGATACGGCGGCCGCCCATTTGTATGAAGGGCATGTGCTTGTCATTGTTGACGGATCGCCAAGCGTCATGATTACTCCGGCGACGTTTTGGCATCATTTGCAGCATGCCGAAGAATATCGGAACAAGCCGATCGTCGGAGCGTATTTGCGGCTTGTCCGTTTTTTAGCTGTCTGGGCGTCGGTGTTTTTGCTGCCGCTTTGGTACTTGTTCATGACAGAGTCGGAGCTGTTGCCGGGGGCGTTGCAATTTTTAGGAAAGGCGAATTTAGGTGATATTCCACTTTTTGCCCAGCTTCTTATGATTGAAGTGGGGATGGATATGTTGCGGATGGCCGCCATTCATACACCGTCTTCGCTGGCCACTGCGCTTGGCCTTGTCGCCGCGCTCATGATCGGCGGCATTGCGGTAGAAGTTGGTCTCTTTTCCAATGAGGTCATTTTATATTTTTCGGTTGCTGCGATCGGCACATTTGCAACGCCGAGCTATGAAATGAGTTTGGCAAACCGGCTCGTCCGTATTGCTTTGCTCATTTTGTCGGGCTTGTTCGGCCTGTTTGGCTATGTGCTCGGCATTGCTGTTTGGATCATTGCATTGGCCAGAATGTCGTCATTTGGCATTCCATACTTATGGCCGTTTATCCCGTTTTCTTACCGGGGGATGCGTGATGTGCTCATCCGTTCGCCGATGCCGTTGAAAAACCGGCGGCCGGCTATTCTCCATCCGCGCGACCCCGATCGTTAGCGCAGGCGCTGATAGAAGCAGCGCCTGCATTTTTTTGCCTTGACTGTCACGGTGGTTTGCCGCTACATTAAAAAGAGAGAAAAGGAGCTTAGAAGACGATGAAGACAGTATATGATGTGCAACAGTTGCTCAAACAGTTTGGCACGATTATTTATGTCGGCGACCGGCTTGCCGATTTAGAGTTGATGGAAGAGGAAGTGAAAGAACTGTACGAGTCCCAGCTGATCGATGCCAAACAGTTGCAGGCCGCACTATTCATTTTGCGGCATGAAGCGCAAATCGAGCGAGAAAAACGAATGACAAAAGGATGAGGACGAAATGCAACAATGGTTGGTAGGTATTGATCTTGGCGGTACAACGATCAAAATGGCGTTTGTGACAACTAGCGGCGATATCGTGCATAAATGGGAGATCCCAACCAATATTTCGAATCGCGGGGAGCATATTGTCGCTGATATTGCCCGGTCGCTTGATGAGACGCTCGTCAAGCTTAATGCGACGAAAGAGCAATTGCTCGCAATCGGCATCGGCGCCCCGGGGCCGGTGCAAGAGGAAACGGGGACGCTGTATGAGGCCATCAACTTAGGATGGACGAATTATCCTTTGAAACAGCAATTGGAAGCGGCAACAATGTTGCCGGTGGCTGTGGATAACGACGCCAATATCGCTGCGCTCGGTGAAATGTGGAAAGGAGCTGGGGGCGGTGCACGCCATTTGCTGTTTGTCACGCTCGGCACCGGCGTGGGCGGCGGTGTGATCTCCAATGGCACCATCGTGCGCGGGACGAACGGTGCCGGTGGGGAGCTCGGCCATATGACGATGGTCGTCGATGGAGGCGCGCCATGTAATTGCGGAAAAACCGGTTGTCTTGAAACGATTGCGTCGGCGACCGGAATCGTGCGGATCACTAACGAAAAACTGGCCGCTGACGAGCAGCCAAGCGTGCTGCGCGGCGGAGAGGTCACCGCCAAAGCTGTGTTTGATGCCGCCAAAGCAGGTGATCCGCTCGCGCTACAAATCGTTGACGAAGTGACGCACTACCTCGGTTTGGCGTTGGCGAACGCCGCCAATGTAACCAATCCGGAGAAAATCGTCATCGGCGGCGGTGTCTCGAAAGCAGGCGATATACTCGTTGAGCATGTGACCACCCATTTCCGTCGTTTCGCTTTTCCACGCGTCGCTGCTGGAGCTGAGATCGCCTTGGCGACGCTCGGCAATGATGCGGGTGTCATCGGCGGCGCCTGGCTGGCCAAAGCGCTTGCCGGTGCCTAAAACAACAACGGCTGGCTGCCATATGGCGGCAAGCCGTTGTTTTCATTTTTTGGCGTCCATTGACATATGTTGGAGATAGAAGAATGGGAAGGAGAGACGGCGCATGCACATTCAAGCATGGCCAGGAGATACGTTTGAGAAGTATGGGCGATGGTTTGGTGTGCCGACCGAGTTAATCATGGACGCCAATTTGCACGTTGAAAAGGGAAGGCTATGCCCGGGACAGACGGTTGCTATTCCAGGATATGACATGATGGATACGTGGGAAGCGCTCGCTAGCTGCCTGTCGCTGCCGGTCGAGGCGCTGCAGCGGCTGCCGGGGGCGATGGCGGTCATCAACGGAACAGTGCCGTTGCCGAAGCGGATCATTTCCCCTGTTGTCCGTCGCGCCCAGCCTTATGATTTTGCCGCTCTTGCCGAAGATATTGAAGCGATTATTCGCTGCTATCCATTTGTGCGCCGACGGACGATCGGTCATAGTGTGCTCGGCTTGCCGCTTGTCGAGCTGCAAATTGGCCGTGGGCCCGTGCGCATCCATATGAACGGATCATTCCATGCTAATGAGTGGATTACAACGGCGGTGTTAATGGCGCTCATTGATGATTATTTACGAGCGCTTGTCGATGATGCCGTGCTTGCTGGCCATCGGGTGCTTGAATATTACCATAAAGTTACCCTTTCGATCGTGCCGATGGTCAACCCGGATGGTGTCAACCTCGTGCTTAACGGCCCGCCCGAAGAGGAGACATACCGAAACGACGTCGTCCGCATCAACGGCGGTTCGCTCGATTTTTCACAATGGAAAGCGAATATTCGCGGCGTTGATTTAAACAATCAATTTCCGGCTCGCTGGGAAATTGAACAGGCTCGCAAACCGCCAAAAGCACCGGCACCGCGTGATTTTCCAGGCTTTGCCCCCCTCACTGAGCCGGAGGCGAAGGCGATGGCAGCGTTGGCGGAAACAAGCGATTTTGCCATGGTTGTCGCGTTTCATACACAAGGAAAAGAAATTTACTGGGGATATGAAGGATTGGAACCATTCGAAGCGGAAGCGACCGTCAAGGCGATGGCGGAAGCAAGCGGATACAAGGCTATCCGCTACATTGACAGCCATGCTGGCTATCGCGATTGGTTCATTCAGATGTGGAAGCGGCGTGGCTATACGGTCGAGCTCGGAGAGGGCGTCAATCCGCTGCCGCTCTCACAATTTGCGCAAATTTACCAAGAGGCCCTTGGCCTGTTCTTAGCAACGCTCAAAATGGCGTAAAAAAACGCAAGAGGCTCGATTTGCCTCTTGCCTTTTTAATGTGTGCCGGTCGGAATTCCGTTATGCAAAATTGTCATGATCGTAAACCAGCCGAATACAGCCGCCGTTCCAAGTCCGAACAAAAACCCGAGCACGTTTTTCTCGCGCAACGTCCGAAGCATTCCATAAAGGGCAAGCAACGAGATGAGCGCGAAAATAATCACTGTACCCATCGTTTTCCCTCCTCATGAAACAGTATGTACAAACGAGTCCATTCTTTTTCATTGTAATCTTTTTTCTTCCATTTGTCGAGGTCCATTCCCTTTTTATTTTTTCCTTTCATCTTGTGGGAAAAAACAGTAAAATAAAGCTAAACATGCATTGGCCATGCCAAATAAAGGAGGAAACGGTTATGGAATGGACGCGCATTCCTGTCGGCCCGATTCAGGCGAATGCTTACCTTTTGTCAGCCGAAGACGGCTCATGCGTCATCGTTGACCCCGGAGCGGAAGGAGCAGTGCTCGTTCGCCGAATGGAGGAAAAACAGCTGACGCCGTTGGCAATTTTATTGACGCACGCCCATTTTGACCATATCGGCGGCATTCCGGATGTGCTCGCCCGCTGGGATGTTCCAGTCTATTTGCATGAAAACGAAAAACAGTGGCTACAAGATCCAGCGTTAAATAGCTCGCTTTATTTTGGGGCTCCGGTCGTTGTCCGCTGCGAACCGACATGCATCGCAGGGCGGACGACGCTGACGATTGGCCCGTTTGTGTTTGACGTCCGCGAAACGCCGGGCCACTCACCGGGCAGTGTCTCGTATTATTGCGAAGCAGCGCAAATTGTATTTTCCGGTGATGCGCTGTTTGCCGGCAGCATTGGGCGTACCGATTTGCCAGGCGGCAATCATCAACAGCTGCTAAACAGCATTCATGACGAGTTGCTCACGCTGCCTGAGGAGACGATTGTCCTCTCTGGCCATGGGCCGGAGACGACGATTGGCGCAGAAATGGACACAAATCCGTTTTTGCATGGGTTTTCATAAGAAAAGCAACGCATGGAGTTAACCGATGTTCGCATCATGAAAAACAGGCAGACGACCGTCTGCCTGTAAAAACAGAAAAAACCCTCCTTAGTCGTGCCAAGAAGGGTTTTCGGGGGATGTTCTATTCACCATCATGGGAGGGGATATAGTTGAGCTACTAATATAACGATATACGATTGTTTTTACTATGTCAATAGTAAAAAACAAGAAACCTTGAGGAAGGAATGAATGATGGAGCGACTGTACAAGGAAATTGCCGCAGCGCCGGACGGACGAGTGTCATATGCGGATTATATGCAAATGGCCCTTTATGATGAACGCTTCGGCTATTACACGCGTGAACGGGAGAAAATAGGAAAGGAAGGCGATTTTTTCACGAACAGCTCTTTGGCGCCGGCGTTTGGAAAAGCGCTTGCTTCGTTTTTGATCCGACTTGTAGAACAGGGAGGGCTGCCGCCGGCTGTTTGCGAATGGGGGGGCGGAGACGGGCGTCTAGCGCTGGCCGTATTGGAAGAATGGAAGAAAAAAAGCCCGCATACATATAAAAATTTGTCGTATACGATCATCGACCAAAGTCCGTTTCACCGCCGGCGCCAACAGGAAACGCTGCGTCCGGTTGCGGAACGAGTGAGACAATATGACGCTATTTCTCGTTGGCTTGATGAGTGCGGGCCGTTTTCCGGCATTGTGTTTAGCAACGAATTTTTTGATGCATTTCCAGTCCATGTCATCACAAAGGAACAGGGTGTTTTGTACGAATGTTTTGTCGCCGCCCGCAACGGTCGGCTCGTTGAGGAAAAAGCACCGCTTCGAAATCCGGACATTATTCATTATTTGGATGAGCGCGGTTTGGCTCTCTCCGAAGGTCAGCGGTTGGAAGTGCCGTTGGCGATGAAACAGTTTTGGCTCGAAATCAGCCCGCTGTTCCGTCAAGCAGTGATGGTAACAATCGATTACGGTTACACGGATGAACAGCTGGGGGCACCAACGCGTCGGCACGGGAGTTTACGCGGCTATTTCCGCCATCAGCTCATTTCAGACCCGCTCTGTCATCCGGGAGAGATGGACTTGACGTCCCATGTGCAATGGGATGCACTTCGTTTATACGCCCGGCGGGCCGGGTGGGAGGAAGTGGCGTTCGTCCGCCAAGATCGGTTTTTGTTAGCGGCTGGTCTCTTAAACGAATGGGTCGTTTCCGAAAGCGCGGAGTTGTTTTCATCGGCGAGTCGACAAAACCGAATGATCCGCACGCTTATTACCGATGACGGCATCAGCCGCTTTTTTGATGTGCTCATTCATCAAAAAGGAGTAAGGCTTTCCGCCGTGGATATTTGGGCGGCGCCGGAGTTTTTGCCGTAAAGAAAAACAGGCAGAGGGATCTGCCTGTTTTTATTCGCCCATGCCGGGTACCATCATAAATGTTGTCCAATACGTGAACGCAGCAAAGAAAATCGTTAAATATGCCCCGAAAATATAAATGTACATTCTTTCGGTCAGCTTTAAAAAGCCAAGGAACAAGAAAAACACCGTTTGGCCAAAGAAGATGAGCGAGGTTGTATGCATATGGCCGAGGTAAAACATGACGGCGAAAATGCCAGTCCAAAAGGCAAGCACGCGGAACATGCGATCCATTATGTATCCCTCCTTTTATGCAATCCAGTTGTCCTTACTTATTATAATGTACAATAGTTGGGAATGTAAATAACGCTTTCGGACAGGCTGTAAGAAAAAGATTGGGCGCCTGCCGTCAAACAGCCACCCTCGTATGAAGAAAAAAAGGGGAGAAGGACCGCTGCTACGGGCGGATGGCGATGCGGTAGGCGCAACGGCGGCTGCCGTTCATCATATTTTCTGTTTCATTCAGTTTGGCATCGGCAAACAGCGCTTCCACCATTCCTTCTAAAAAAGCATGGTGCATTCCGCAAACGGTATCCGGTTGCTGTACGGCGATTTCTTTGAATGGACAGTTGAAAATGTCGAGGTAAAGCATTTGTTCGTCTTCTTCATAGTGAATTTGCGGAAGAAATCCGGCCGCTTCAGCTGCTTCTTCCATGATGCGGATTTTTTCCTCCAAGGTAAGCGCACTTGTTGATCTGTTATGCGGCAGGCGGTTGGCAACGAGTTCATAGCCAAATTGTTTTCCCGTTTCACGCAATGCTTCAAGCCCGATCGGACCGAGTTTGGCCATCGTTTGAATGGCGATGTGGGCCAAAAGCTTGTAATCACGGAACGGAAAGTACAGCCCGACTACTTCGTCCGACAATCGGTACAATCGACTCGGACGTCCGCCTTTTCCCGTTTTTTGCGTATCCGATACGACCATGCGAACATCTTCAAGTTTTGTTAAGTGAAGACGGGCAACGTTCGGATGGATGTGGAATTTTTCGGCGATCTCTTGAACCGAAACTTCGCGGTGTATTTTAGCCATGTATTCGTAAATATGAAACCTTGTTGGGTCAGATAGCACATTTGTAATTTTTAACGTTTGTTCCATCGGGTTTCCCTCCTAAATAAATCATTGATACGGTTATTATAATGAAATGGGTCAAAGCAAGGAATGATTTTTGTCACTATTGGCGGCGAGTCGGACAAAATTCAAAAAATGTTCACGAAAAATTTTTTCGACAAGCAGCAGGAAAACGAGCAACATCTGTCGAAATACAAAGCAATCTGTCGAAAGGAGGGAATATGTTCTGGATGATATCGAACAAGTAGCGAACCGTCTCCTCGCCGAAGCGGTGCAACGCCGCGCCTCTGACCTTCATCTCGTCCCGCGCCGACATGATGCGATCATTCGCCTCCGCCTTGACGGCATGCTCATCGATGTTGGTACAATCTCGAAAGAAACCGCTGAACGCGTCATCGTCCATTTCAAATTTTTGGCTGGCATGGATATTGGCGAACGCCGTCGTCCGCAAAGCGGCGCGATGGAAGTGAATGAGTCCGGGGAAACGGTGTATTTGCGCTTATCCACGCTGCCGACGCTTTATGATGAAAGCCTCGTCATCCGCCTTCTACCGCAGCGCTTTTCGCTGCCGCTTCGTGAACTATCCTTATTTTCCCACTCCACCGCACGATTGTTTTCCTTTATGCAGCAGCCACAAGGACTCGTGTTGCTGACCGGCCCAACCGGGTCGGGAAAGACGACGACATTGTATACGCTTCTCGACGTTTGCCAAGCGGAAAGACAACGTAACATTATCACGTTGGAAGATCCGATTGAAAAGCGGAATGATCGGTTTTTGCAAGTGCAGATCAATGAAAAAGCAGGTATCACGTATGCAGCCAGCTTGAAAGCCGCTTTGCGCCATGACCCGGATGTGTTAATGGTCGGCGAGATCCGCGACCATGATACGGCAGCGATCGCCGTACGATCAGCGTTGACAGGGCACTTGGTGGTATCGACCATGCATGCTGCTGATGCAGTCGGCGCAGTGTATCGGCTCCATGAGTTCGGGGTGTCTCCCGGCGACTTGGCTGAGACGTTGCTTGCTGTTTCGGCGCAGCGTCTTGTTGAGCTTCGCTGCCCGCTATGCGGTGACAATTGCCATCCGGCTTGTCGTCGGCTTCAACGAAGACGGCGTGCTGCCGTTCATGAGCTGCTTTACGGCTCAGCGCTCTTTGATGTCATCCGTTCGCTGTCGGGGGAAGGCGAGCAACGGCTCCGCCCACATCTGACATTAGCACGCCTCATCCGCAAAGGAATCGCACTCGGGTATTTGCCGACTCGCGCGCTTGAACTTGTCGGAGGGGGAGAACGATGAAGAAGAAAACGTGGCCGCTTGCTGAACAAGCATTGTTTTTTACTCGACTTGGCCGGCTGCTTGAGCGCGGCTATCCGCTCGGACAAGCGCTCGAATTTTTAGCCATCCAAGCCCCAATGAAGCGCCGGTTGGAGCTTGAACGTTGCTTGCAGCAGCTGCGGGCCGGTTTGCCGTTGTTTGCCGCCATCGAGGAGCTGCCTGTCGACCGTCTTGCTGTCAGCCTGCTCTTTTTTGCCGAAAGGCATGGCGATTTGCCGCGCGGCATGGCGGAGGCGGGGGCGGCGCTCGCACAAAAAGCGCGTTTCGGTGAACAGCTGCGCCGCTTTGGGCGCTACCCTCTTTTTCTTTTCGCTTTGCTCATCGTCATGCTACTATTGATGGAACGATGGCTGCTTCCGCAATTTGAGCGAACCGCCGCGGCGCTTTCACCTGAAAATGAACAAACTTCTCTACTTATTGCGCTCATCGCTCACGCTCCGATGGCGTTGGTCGTCATCGCTTCCTTCGCCATATTCTCCTGGCTGTTTTACGCTGTTTTCTTCCGCCGCTGGCCGATTGCCCGCCAGCTTCAGCTCTCCTTGTCCATTCCGTGGTGCGCTTCGGTTGTGAAACTGTTGGTTACGTATGTTATGGCCCGCCAGCTCGGCCGTCTTCTGCAAGCGGGGTTGTCTGTCTACGAAGCCCTCGGGGTTTTCAGTGAGCCTTTCTCTTGGCCGTTTCTACAAATGGAAGGTAAACGAATTCGTGATGGGTTGGTCAAAGGGATGCCGCTTGATCATCTCGTCAGCGTTGTCCGCTATTATGAACCGGAGCTGGCGCTTGTCATCCGCCACGGCCAGTCGAACGGCGAACTTGGCAAAGAGCTCGAACATTACGGTGAGTTTTTGCTGCAAGTGATCGAAAAGAAGCTTGAAACAGCGTTGAAGCTTGTGCAGCCACTCTTGTTGTCAGCAGTCGGGGTGCTTGTCGTCGGCATGTATTTGGCTATTTTGCTGCCGATGTTTTCGATGTTGAACGGGCTGTAAAGTTGCATAGGAATATGCGGCGGCTAAAGATGAGAGGTGAGACTGACGATATGAAGGAGGAGTTGCCATGAACGAAAAAGGGTTTACACTTATTGAAATGCTCATTGTGTTAATGGTCATTTCAGTGTTGCTGTTAGTTGCGATTCCAAACATCACAAAGCATAACGGCATGATTAACGACAAAGGATGTGAGGCGTTTTTGAGCATGGTACAGGCGCAAGTGAAGGCATATGAGATGGAGCATAACAAAATTCCAACCGTTCAACAATTGCTTGATGGCCGTTATATTAAATCGGACAAATGCCCGAACGGTCATGCGATCAAAATTAACGAGAATGGCGATGTGAGCGAAATTGGCTCGTAACGGTGGGTTTACGCTGCTTGAAATGCTAGTCGTTTTGTCGATCGTGCTTCTGTTGGCGGCACTGGCCGTCCCAGAGCTTGGTGGGATCATGCAGCAGCGTGAGGAAGCGTATATGCTGGCGCTGCTGCGAGCCGATTTGTATGGCGCTCAGCAGCATGCCATCGCCAAGCGAGGGAAAGTATCCGTGTTTTTCACCGAAGGACGCGGTGAGTATCGGGTGGTTGATGCGGAGAGTGGTCAGCAGATCGTCGTCCGCACGCTCCCGGCGCCATGGCGGTTTCAGATTGGCACGCTGCGCAATCCGGTCGTCTTTACTGATAACGGCAATATTGAACAAGGCGGGACTGTTTGGGTAAAAAGTAGCGAAAACAGTTATAAAGTGACGTTTTTGCTCGGAAAAGGGCGGTTTTATGTACAAAAAATGTAGCGGCGGATTTTTGCTCGTTGAGGCGTTGTTTGCCCTAGCATTGTTATGGACGGCGGCTGTTGTCCTCCTTCCCTTGTATATGCAAATCACACTTGAGCGAAACAATCTCGTGCTCGAGGAAAAAGCGCACCGGCTGTTAACGATCGCTTTGTATGAAGAGCCGCTTGTCGGCGAAACGACGGTGGCAGATGGACGAACGGTGTTTCGTTTGCAGGCGCGCAACGAAGGAGGGCAGATGTGGAAAGTATGCGTGCGTTGGAACGACTACGTCGGCCGCGAGGTGGAACGGTGCGGGTACGGCAAGCGGTAGCAGGGGGAGGGTCCGGATTTACGCTTTTGGAAGCGCTGTTGGTGCTGGCGGCCGC
Organism: Geobacillus sp. FSL K6-3411; assembly: GCF_037965715.1. NCBI lineage: Bacteria > Bacillati > Bacillota > Bacilli > Caryophanales > Anoxybacillaceae > Geobacillus > Geobacillus sp. FSL K6-3411. The sequence goes on along the minus strand of NZ_CP150187.1, from coordinate 2,509,556 downwards.
GTTGACCGTTGCTGCGATCATCCCGGCGCTGCTATCCGTCCGCCCGCTTGGTGCTGATGTGTCAGTTGATGGGTTTACGCACCTTGAGTGGCGTTTGTTTTTGCAGCAACTGCAAATCGAATTGCATGAAACGGAACGATGGTCGACGGACGGGGCGACGCTTTATTTGCAAAAATGGAATGGCGACAAGGTGAGCTTTTCGTTAGTAAAATCCAACATCATCCGCCAAGTGGACGGCACTGGCAACGAAACAGCACTTCGTCATGTGCGTGCTGTTTCATACAGTACGGGCATCCGTGGTCTGTTTGTGCAAGTGACAGCTACCGATGGAATGGTTTATGAAGCGTTTGTGGCGCGGGCGTTTTAGTGGGAGGATCTTTTACTGAATGGCTAGCGGCTCTTAGCAGCCGTTATACCTCCTTTCGCTTGCTTGGGCGACGAGCTGTATCGGCTTGAGAGCAAAGGACGGAGGAACAAAGAGAAAGGAGCAGAAGGGGAAGATGGGACGTCAGGACGGCGTCGTTTTTCCGCTTGTAGCGGTTGTTGCTTTGCTGCTCGCTTTTTCCGTCACGCACATCGTGCTTTTGTATGAAGTGGAACAACAGGCGGCGCATGCCGATCGACAGGCGGCCGAAGCCGATGAGCTCGTGCAGATGGCCGTGTTTGACGTGAAAGAACAAATCGCACTGTCGGATCCAACGATGACCGTGCGCGAAGGGGAATGGACGTACCCGCGCGGGACGGCTGTCTACCGTTGGGAAAAAGAAGGAGAAACGAGCGTCCGTGTCGCCTTGTCTGTCCGCTCGTCATCCGGATTTAGAAGAAGTGTCGTGTTTACGGTCATGCTTCCAGCGCTCCATATCACCGAGTGGAGCGAGCAAAACGATTAAAAAAGGAAAGAGACGGAAAAACTAAAAGGAAAAGGGGGGACTTTGATGGCGGTCAATGATTATGTCAAATTTGTCACCCAGCAGTTTGTCGCATACATGGATATGCCGAAAGAGGAACGGACACGGCGGCGAAGTGAGCGGAAACAAGAGAAGCCTCCGCTCTCTTACCGCCTGTTCGGGCTGATGCCGCTTTCGTTCCGCTTGTTGTTTCGGCGCCGCTCATGACGGACACCCGCTGGCCTTGTCGGCTGGCGGGTGTTTTTTGGTTGAAACGGCGCCAGATTGCCCGGTTATAGGGGTGTCATGAGGAGCGGGGCATTAAATAGAACAGGCCGCCGTTAATGATAGAAACGGTGATGCGCGGTTTATATTGCTTTTCAAGCGCTTCTTTTTCGATATAATAGCATTCTGGCTTTTCTTCTGTATCTTTGTAAAACTCATCAAGCAGCGCCAAATCATCGGCCCAGCGTTGGCGTGCTTCGTCGGCCCATGTGTGGTCGTCAGCGGCGATGCGGCCGCGAATATATTGTTCAAGGCGGCTGATGCCGCTTCGTGGCTTAATGAGCGGAGAAATGGTGAAGCAATAATCCGGGATTTTCGGCGTCAACCGCCGCTCACGCAGCCGTTCATGAAACGATTCGATGATTGTTCCACTGATTAGATGAAGACCAAGTGAAACGAGATCATCTTTTTTTCGGTCGCATTCATACGAAATGACAACGTTCATGCCAAGCCACGGATGAAGGGCAGCATTTCCATTGAGCGGGGACTCTGGTTCTTCGTACAGCCGGATAAAGCTGCCGCGTTTTTGGGCCGAGCGGAACAGCTGGTGCAGCCGTGGCGCTCCGAAATGAAGCCGTTCTCCTTTTAGCTTGTTCGTCTGCTCGTTTGGACGGGTGATCAGTGTCAGCTGCATCGGTTGCGGAACGCCGCCCGTCCGTTCGATGTAATGCCAATAGAACGGCCGATTCATCAGTTCTTTATCCATTTCTGCCGTCAGCTGGATCGTCATATAGTTGTCGTTTGCTTCTAAAAAGGTGCAGCCGTTCGCCGTAAAGTAACGCTCGACAAAACGACGGATTTCATGTTGCTGCATGCCGTTCGCCCCCTTTTTTTCCGAGTTGCTCCGCCAGCTCGATCATGGCCATAATATTTTCCATTTTAATTTTCATTTCCCCTTCGCTCCGCGAATGGACGAGGGCGTCTTCAAAATAATGCTCGAGGTTGGCGAGGTTCATTTTTGCCAAAATGTCATCCAGTTCACCAACGACTCGCTCGAATAAGCGGATTTTTTCGTACAGAAGCGTTAAAATATGTTCTTCAACCGTCTGTTTGACGGCGAAATTGTAAATGTGGACATCATCCGTTTGGCCGAGCCGGTGGACGCGGCCGATCCGTTGCTCGAGGCGCATCGGATTCCACGGCAGGTCGTAGTTGATGACGTAGCGGCAAAATTGCAAGTTGATCCCTTCACCGCCCGCTTCGGTGGCGATAAACACTTGAGCATGGTTTTTAAACAGCTCTTGCATCCAGTCTTTTTTGCCGCGCCGGAAGCCGCCGCGGAACGGGACGGACGAAATGCCGTGCTGCTTTAAAAACCATTGCAAATAGAGCTGTGTCGCCCGATATTCGGTGAAAATAATCACTTTGTCATTAATGGAGCGGATGAGCTCGAGCGCTTTTTCCGCCTTTGAGTTCGTTGTGACAGCGTTGATTTTTTCAAGCACATGTTCAAGCGCTTCCGGAACCGCCCCTTCACACTTATCGATCATGTTTTTAATCGTTAAAAACAACGCTTCACGACTGCTGCACGCTTCGCGAAGGAGCGTGATAAGCGAAAACGAACCGGCGAACGATTCATGGCGGAGCGCCTTTACTGCCTCATACAGTTCGCGTTCTTCGTCTGTAAACTCGATCAACACCGGCTCGACGTGGCGTTTTGACCATTCGATCGGTGTGTCGGCACGACGGTTGCGGATCATCACTTTGTTGACGAGCGCTTTTAAATGATCGTTTGTTTGCACCGCTCGCGTTTTGCCATACGTTTTCGCAAACTGTTCGGCGTTGCCTAAATGGCCAGGTTTCAGGAGCGAGACAAGGTTGAAAATTTCTTCGATCCGGTTTTGGATTGGCGTTGCTGTCAGCAGCAAACAAAACTTCTTTTTTAAATTTTGCACAAACTCGTAGTTTTTCGTTTTGTTGTTTTTTAATTTGTGCGCCTCATCGATGATGATCATATCATACGGCTGCTCGTAAATGATGTCGCGGTGCGGCGGTTTTTTCGCTGTATCGATCGATGAGACGACGATGTCGCATTGTTCCCATACATAGCTCTTTTTTTGCTGGACGGCCGGGATGAAAAACTTTTCGTTCAGCTCTTTCACCCATTGTGAAACAAGGGAGGCGGGAACGAGAATGAGCGCTTTTTTGACAAGACCGCGAATCATGTATTCTTTGAGGACGAGCCCCGCTTCAATCGTTTTGCCAAGACCCACTTCATCGGCCAAAATCGCTTTGCCATTCATCTCTTCGACGACGCGGCGCGCCACTTCAAGCTGGTGCGGCAGAATCGTTAAATGCGGCAAATGTTTCGGTGCCTGCAAGCCGTTAAATTCCGGCACGCTTAAATGATGGGCGGCCTCTAACGCTAACTCGTACATTTCCCAGCTCGCCCATGGACCGTCTTTTTCGACGCGCTCAAGAAACTCCTCCTTCCATGTTTCGTCCATTTTTATCTCGATGTCCATGGCCATCCCCTTCCCTTGTTACGAATATTTGTGTGGATGATAGGTTATATGTTAAACAAAATAAGAACAATTTTGTATTTAATTCTTATGAAAGTTCGATTATTTTCTATTGCCCTTTTTATGTGGTTAATGGTAGTATAAATTTAGAACATTCTTATGAATGATTGATAAGGGCGTTTTTAGTATGCCCGCTTTGGAAAAATTTATGAATCGGCGGATGACGGCAAGGGGAGAGACTACGGAATGTAGCGCCGAAGGAGCAAGCGGAAACGCGAATCTCTCAGGCAAAAAGACTCTTGCTTGACGCAGCTCTGGAGAGCGTCTGCCCATAGGCGGACCACCCAAGAGGAAACCGCTCGGCCAGCGTCAACGGCTAATGGCTGTGTCGATCGATGGTCGACGGGAAACTTTCAGGTGCCAGGACAGAGCCCCCTTTTATATAAAGGGTGGAGTCTGTCCTTTTTTTTGCGTCACAGATTAAAAAGGAGGGAATCGGATGCTGAAGCGCACGCCACTTTTTCCGGTATATGCCCGTTACGGCGCCAAGACAGTTGAATTTGGCGGCTGGGAAATGCCGGTGCAATTTTCAAGCATCAAGGAAGAACACAATGCTGTAAGAACGCGCGCCGGGCTGTTTGATGTTTCCCATATGGGGGAAATCATCGTCCGCGGCGGTGGCAGTCTCCCTTTTTTGCAAAAACTGATGACGAACGATGTCGCTAAGCTGCGGCCGGGACGGGTGCAATATACGCTCATGTGTGATGAAAGCGCTGGCACCGTTGATGACTTGTTGATTTATCAAAAAGGGGAAGACGACTATTTGCTTGTCGTCAACGCTGCAAATACGGAAAAAGATTTTGCGTGGCTAAGCGAGCACGCAGATGGTGACGTCGAACTCGAGGATGTGTCGGCGGAAACGGCGTTGCTTGCTTTGCAAGGGCCAGCTGCCGAACGCGTGCTGCAAAAATTGACCGATATGGATTTGTCGGCGCTGCGTCCGTTTTCGTTCCAAGATGGTGTGGAAGTGGCCAGCGTAAAGACGCTCGTTTCCCGTACCGGCTATACCGGTGAGGACGGGTTTGAACTATACTGTCAAGCGGAAGATGCCATTACTTTATGGGAGGCTATCTTAACGGCTGGAGCTGAGGACGGCGTCCTCCCGTGCGGGTTAGGGGCGCGTGACACGCTCCGCTTTGAAGCGTGTTTGCCGCTTTACGGCCAAGAACTCTCAGCAACGATCTCGCCGCTTGAAGCCGGGCTCGGCTTTGCCGTCAAAACGGAAAAAGAGCCGCCATTTATCGGCCAAGCCGTGCTGAAGCAGCAAAAAGAAGCTGGGCCGCCGCGTCGGCTTGTCGGCATCGAGATGATCGATAAAGGCATTCCGCGCCACGGTTACCGCGTGTTTGCCGCCGGCGAAGAAGCTGGCTTCGTCACAACCGGCACGCAGTCGCCGACGTTGAAAAAAAACATCGGTCTAGCTCTTGTCAAAGCGGAAGTGGCTGCGATTGGCCAAGAAGTAGAAGTGGACATCCGTGGCAAACGATTGAAAGCAACCATTGTACCGACCCCGTTTTACAAGCGGGCCAAGTCATAAGTAAGGGGGAAGGAAAACTGTGCTCCACCGTTATTTGCCGATGACGGAAGAAGACAAACAAGAGATGTTGAAGACGATCGGTGTTGCCTCGATCGATGAGCTGTTCGCTGACATTCCGGAACAAGTCCGCTTCCGCGGTGAACTGAATGTGAAACGGGCAAAATCGGAATCGGAACTGTGGAAAGAGTTAAGTGCGCTGGCGGACAAAAACGCTAATGCGAGACAATATGTTTCTTTTTTAGGTGCCGGGGTGTACGATCATTATATTCCGGCCGTCGTCGACCATGTTTTAATGCGTTCCGAGTTTTACACGGCGTATACGCCGTACCAGCCGGAAATTTCGCAAGGCGAGCTGCAGGCCATTTTCGAATTCCAAACGATGGTGTGTGAGCTGACCGGCATGGACGTCGCCAACTCGTCGATGTATGACGGCGGCACGGCGCTTGCAGAAGCAGTGCTGCTGAGCGCGGCCCATACGAAGCGCCGCAAAGTGCTTATCTCTAACGCCGTCCATCCGCAATATCGTGAAGTCGTGCGCACGTATGCGAACGGACAGCGGCTTGAGGTGAAAGAAATTCCGTATAACGGCGGTGTCACTGATCTTGAGGTGCTTGCAGCCGAAATGGGAGACGATGTGGCGTGCGTTGTAATCCAATATCCAAACTTTTTCGGCCAGATTGAGCCGCTTAAAGCGATTGAGCCGCTCGTCCATGAAAAGAAGAGTTTATTTGTTGTTGCTAGCAATCCGCTCGCCCTTGGTGTTTTGACCCCGCCTGGGGAGTTTGGGGCCGACATCGTCGTCGGTGATATGCAGCCGTTTGGTATCCCGATGCAATTTGGAGGTCCACACTGCGGTTATTTTGCCGTCAAAGCGCCGCTCATGCGGAAGATTCCGGGGCGTCTTGTCGGGCAGACGACCGACGAGGAAGGTCGCCGTGGATTTGTGTTGACGTTGCAGGCACGTGAACAGCATATACGTCGCGATAAAGCGACATCGAACATTTGTTCAAACCAAGCGTTAAACGCCTTGGCTGCTTCAGTGGCGCTCTCGGCGCTCGGCAAGCGGGGGGTGAAAGAGATGGCGACGATGAACATGCAAAAGGCGCATTATGCGAAAAGCGAGCTCCAAAAACGCGGCTTATTATCGCCATTTGCCGGCCCGTTTTTTAACGAGTTTGTCATCCGGCTCAACCAGCCGGTCGATGATGTCAACGCCCGCCTGCGGCAAAAAGGGATCATCGGCGGCTATAATCTCGGCTTCGATTATCCGGAGCTTGCCAACCATATGCTCGTTGCTGTCACAGAACTGCGGACGAAGGAAGAAATCGATCGGTTTGTAAACGAATTGGGGGATGGCCATGCATAACGATCAACCGCTCATTTTCGAACGAAGCAAGCCAGGACGAATTGCCTACAGCTTACCGACACTTGACGTTCCTGCTGTTGATGTAAGCGAGCTTGTGCCGGCTGATTATCTTCGCACTGAGGAGCCGGAGCTGCCGGAAGTGTCAGAATTGGACTTAATGCGCCATTATACCGCGCTCTCCAAGCGGAACCACGGCGTCGATTCAGGATTTTACCCGCTCGGGTCGTGCACGATGAAATACAATCCGAAAATCAATGAAAATGTCGCCCGTCTCGCCGGGTTTGCTCACATCCATCCGCTGCAGCCGGAGGAAACGGTGCAAGGGGCGCTTGAACTCATGTACGACTTGCAAGAGCACTTAAAAGAAATTACCGGAATGGATGCAGTTACGCTGCAACCGGCGGCTGGCGCTCACGGCGAGTGGACCGGGCTGATGATGATCCGTGCCTATCACGAAGCAAACGGCGATTTCGGACGGACGAAAGTGATCGTTCCTGACTCGGCGCACGGCACGAATCCGGCGTCGGCAACGGTTGCCGGCTTTGAAACAGTTACGGTTCGCTCGACTGCTGATGGACTTGTTGACTTAGAGGACTTAAAGCGCGTTGTCGGCCCGGATACAGCGGCGCTTATGCTCACAAACCCGAACACACTCGGGCTGTTTGAAGAGCAGATCGTCGAAATGGCAGAAATCGTCCATGAGGCGGGCGGCAAGCTGTATTATGACGGCGCGAACTTAAACGCCATTCTTGGTAAGGCGCGACCAGGTGATATGGGCTTTGACGTCGTCCATTTGAACTTGCATAAAACGTTTACCGGCCCGCACGGCGGCGGGGGCCCAGGTTCTGGTCCGGTCGGGGTGAAAGCTGACCTCATCCCGTTTTTGCCGAAGCCGGTCATTGCCAAAGGAGAAAACGGCTATTATCTCGATGACGATCGCCCGCAATCGATCGGACGTGTCAAGCCGTTTTACGGCAACTTCGGGATCAATGTCCGGGCGTACACGTACATCCGCTCGATGGGGCCGGACGGCTTAAAAGCGGTGAGCGAATACGCCGTCTTAAACGCCAACTATATGATGCGTCGACTTGCCGACTATTACGATTTGCCGTATAACCGCCATTGCAAGCACGAGTTCGTTCTCTCCGGCAAACGGCAAAAGAAGCTTGGAGTCAGAACGTTGGATATAGCAAAGCGGCTGCTGGATTTTGGCTTCCATCCGCCGACGATTTACTTCCCGCTCATCGTTGAAGAGTGCATGATGATCGAACCGACTGAGACCGAATCGAAAGAAACGCTTGACGCGTTTATCGATGCGATGATTCAAATTGCCAAGGAAGCGGAAGAAACTCCGGAAATCGTCCAAGAAGCGCCGCATACGACTGTTGTTAAACGGCTCGATGAAACGACTGCGGCCCGCAAGCCGATTTTGCGCTATCAAAAAACGAGAAACTAATACCGATAAGCGGCTCGTCCAAAAATGGGCGGGCCGTTTCGTTTAGCCCGGCTGCGCCGCTATTGCAGCGTTGACAGAAAAGTTTAGTTAGTTTATCATATAAACTAATGGCGGTGATCCATGAATAAGGGGGAGTGAGACATGCAATACCGGCAGTTAGGAAGTACCGACCTTCGAGTGAGCGAACTCAGCTTCGGTACGTGGGCGATCGGCGGCTCATGGGGGAAAGTCGACGATCAAGAATCGTTGCGCGCCCTCGCTTACGCCATTGAGCAGGGGGTTAACTTTTTTGATACGGCTGATGTGTACGGCAACGGCCATAGCGAGGAGCTGTTGGCGAAGGCGACAAAAGGGAAGGAAGACCGCATCTACATAGCAACGAAGTTTTGTCGCGCCGGCGATATCCATGACCCAAACAACTATTCCGAAGCGTCCGTGCGCGCATATTGTGAGGCAAGCTTAAAACGGCTCGGCCGCGAGACGATTGATTTGTATCAAATTCATTGCCCGCCGTTTTCCATTTTAAAGCAAGGCGCCGTGTTTGAAGTGTTAGAGAAGTTAAAGCAGGAAGGAAAAATCCGCTATTACGGCGTCAGCGTTGAAACGATAGAAGAAGGGCTGTACGTCATCGAGCATTCGCAGGCAAGCGCGCTGCAAGTCATTTTCAACATTTTGCGGCAAAAGCCGCTCGAGCGTCTGCTTCCGGAAGCGAAACGGCGCGGCGTCGGCATTTTGGTCCGCCTTCCGCTCGCCAGCGGACTGCTGACTGGTAAGTTCACGAAGCAAACGACGTTTGCTGAGGATGATCACCGCCATTTCAACCGCAACGGTGAACAGTTTAATGTAGGGGAAACGTTCGGCGGCTTGGAGTTTGAAAAAGGGGTGGAGCTCGCCGACAAGCTGCGTTGGATTGCCGATGGGCGCGGCAGCATGGCGAAAGCGGCGCTCCGATGGGTCATTGACCATGAAGAAGTGACGTGCGCCATTCCAGGATTTAAAACGGTGAAACAAGTCGAAGAAAACTTGGCGGCGTTGGCGGTGCCATCGTTCAGTGAAGAAGAAATGGCGCGGCTTCGCCAGTTTTACGAGACTGAAGTGCATCCGCACATTCGCGGGGCATACTAAACGAAAAAAGGATGACTAGTCACGTGCGGACAGGAAACATTACTCTTGTCAAAAAAATGAATAAACAGCTTGTGTTGAAATTGATTCGCGACCAACATCCGATTTCACGCGCCGACATTGCGAAAATAACCGGATTGAACAAAGCGACCGTTTCCGCTCTCGTCGATGAACTCATTGACGAGCATTTGGTCCACGAAAGTGGAATCGGCGTTTCGACTGGCGGCCGACGCCCGCTGATGCTTCGCTTTAACGCCGACGCCGGCTCGCTCATCGGCGTTGAGCTTGGCGTCAATTATTTATATGCTGTTTTGACGAACTTAAATGCCGAAATCATTTGGGAGCAGCGGCGTTCGTTCCGCCCAGAGGAGGGGCAGGAGGCGATTGTGAGTGAGATGGTCGAACTGATTGAGGCGGCTATCCGTCGAGCGCCAGCAACGCCGTACGGTGTGATGGGGATCGGGATCGGTGTCCCTGGCATCGTTCACACAGAAAGCGGGACGGTCATTTTCGCGCCGAACTTGCGCTGGGGCGATGTGTCACTTGCCTCGGCTTTGCAAAAACAGTGGCCGCAATATCCGGTCATCGTCGAAAATGAGGCAAAGCTGGCGGCGCTCGGAGAAAAATGGTTCGGCGCCGGCAAGGAGTTTGCCCATTTTGTTTATATTAGCGCCGGCATTGGCATCGGCGCCGGCGTCGTCCTTCATCATCAGCTGTATCGAGGGGTGAACGGGCTGGCGGGTGAAATCGGCCATCATACGATCGACTTAAACGGTGTTCGCTGCAACTGCGGCAACATCGGCTGCTGGGAAATGTACGCGTCGCAAAAATATATTGAACGCCGTTTGGCGGAAGAGGGACGTGTAGAGTGGCTTGACGACCGCTTTTCCATCGCCGCGATGGCGTTGGCGGCCGAAAGCGATGACCAGCTGGCGCGTATTTTGGAAGAAACGGGCCGCTATCTCGGTATCGGGCTGCTGCAGGTGATTTATGCGTACAACCCAGAGGCAGTCATTATCGGCGGTCCGCTCGCCAGCGCCGGTGATTATATACTCCGAGCAGCGCGCAAAGAAGTGGAAGAGCGCATTCTCGTTAAAAATGAAAATGAGCCGTACATGATTGTCTCGGAGCTGAAAGAAAAAAGTTGCGCCATTGGCGCAGCCGCGTCGGTATTAGAGGCGGTCGTTCTGCCGCCGGAATTTGAATCATCGCTTTAATCGCTGCAAGCGTAAAGAGGCGTTCTGCTTTTTTCTAGCAGAGCGCCTCTTTTTTTGCAATAGCTAGGAATTTTTCTTTACTTTCCCCGTCCATTTTTTAAATCCGCCTTTTAAATGGTACAAATTGCGGTATCCTTTTCGGTAAAGCATTTGTGCGGCCCGCCCGCTGCGCAGCCCGTTTTGGCAATATAAATAAATGGGCTGGTCTTTGCGGAGTTCTTTCATACGCATACGCAGCTGAGTGAGCGGAATGTTGCGCGCCCCTAAAATATGTCCACCCGCGAATTCATCGGGTTCACGGACATCGATTAATTGCGCTTTTCGATAGCCGGCGCGGAACTCTTCTTCCGTCAATGCTTTGACAATTCTCCGTTGCCACAAATAGGTGATGACGGAATATACGAGGATTGCGCCAAGAATAATAAGCAATGCTTCCACCCGTTAGGCCTCCTTTCCCTTCGTCCACTATTCCTATTATATAGAGTTGTCTCCTAGAAGCAAAGTGTTTTCATAATGTCATTTTTCTTCCCTTAGCCGGCGTTGTTTGCTAAACTAGTAAAGGTGACAGAGAAGGCGGCCTAATCCGCCTTGCGGACAAGCCGCTGTAACGCCCTATATCGCATGCTCGAAATCGTAGAGAAGGTGAAACGATGGCAAAAGAAGTGTGGCGTTTTATCGATTCCGGCGACTGTTCGCCGTCGTTTAATATGGCGCTTGATGAGGCGCTCTTGGATTGGCACAGCGCGGGGAAAATTCCGCCGACGGTCCGCTTTTACGGTTGGAATCCGCCGACATTGTCAATCGGCTATTTTCAAAAAGTGGAGAAAGAAATTGATTTAGAGGCGGTGAAAAGGCACGGCCTTGGCTTTGTCCGCCGTCCGACCGGGGGGCGCGGTGTCTTGCATGACAAAGAATTAACGTACAGCGTGATCGTGTCAGAATCGCACCCGGACATGCCGCAGACAGTGACGGAAGCGTACCGTGTCATTTCCCAAGGCATTTTGGAAGGATTTCGCTTCCTTGGGCTTGACGCGTATTTTGCCGTGCCAAAAACCGAAGAAGAAAAAGCGGATTTGCGCAGCCCGCGTTCAGCCGTTTGCTTTGACGCACCATCATGGTACGAACTCGTTGTCGAAGGACGAAAAGTGGCCGGTAGTGCACAAACGCGTCAAAAAGGCGTCATCTTGCAGCACGGCTCGATTTTGCTTGATTTGGACGAAGACTTGCTGTTCAGCTTGTTTAAATATCCGAATGAGCGGGTGAAAGAGCGGCTGCAGCGCAATTTTAAAAACAAGGCGGTCGCGATCAACGAGCTGACGGAGCGAACGGTAACGATTGAGGAAGCGAAAGAGGCGTTTTACAAAGGGTTTGAAAAAGGTTTGGACATCTTGTTGGAGCCATATACGCTGACGGCTGAAGAGTTGGCGTATGTCGAGGAGCTGGCGCGGACAAAGTACGAAAGCGATGAATGGAACTTTAAGCGCTAAGCAGCAATGTGGAAAATCGTTCATTTTCCGGCAAAAACGGCATCATCCATCTGGTTTTCTCCGCTTTTCGCCGTTTTTTGCCTTTTTTTCTGCTTGACAAAAATGAAATCATTTGTTCTAAATCACAATATATAGTATGATTTTCTTTAAAAATCATACTATATATTGTTTTTTTCTGTTTTGTATGGTAAGGTAGAGAAGACAGGACAACTTTGCCAAAACGTGAGAGATTATATAAAAGAGGAGAGATAGGAGAATGACGGTGGCGTCGTCCGAAAAAATGAAAATTAATATTGAGAAGCTAAACGAGGATATTCGTTTGTTTCCGCAAGTGCATCCGATTACGCCGGACATGCACATCACTCATAAAGGCGTGTCCCGTCTAGTAATGCTTGACCGGTATTCGTTTAAGGATACGGAAAAGCTGACGTTGGCGCCGGGCGATTTTGTCGTATTGACGATCAAGGAGGATCCGAAATTTCCAGCTCGTGGCCTCGGCTTTATTGTCGATATCGACTGGGACGCGAAAAAAGCGCGCGTGTTGATTGATGATGAATACCGGCATGTGCTTGAAGGCGAGGAGGCAGAAACGGGCATTGTGCTCCGCTCGCTTGACATTATCGACAAGCCGCTGGAAATTTTTTATGAACAAATCGCGAAACGGAACGCAACTGGGCTGGCTGCTGTAGAGAAAACAGAGGAAAAGCGCAACGAGTGGTTCCAAAAATTTTATGAGGAACTCTCGAGCATGAACTTTGTCCCGGCCGGGCGCGTGTTGTACGGAGCGGGTTCGGGCAAGGAAGTGACGTATTTTAACTGCTATGTGATGCCGTTTGTGAAAGATTCGCGGGAAGGCATTTCCGAACACCGAAAGCAGGTAATGGAAATTATGAGCCGCGGCGGCGGGGTTGGCACGAACGGTTCGACATTGCGGCCACGCCATACGCTCGCGCGCGGGGTAAACGGTAAATCATCTGGATCGGTTTCTTGGCTTGATGATATTGCCAAACTGACCCACCTTGTTGAGCAAGGTGGCTCCCGTTGACTAGGGCGCAAAACGGCGGGAGTAAAATCTCGCGAATTGCTGGAACACCCTAAAGCCAACTTGACCACAACGGAGCTGGTGACAGCAGACGTGACGGTTGGAAAACAAGTTGGATGCAACAATGGGCAACCAGCAGCCGAGCATCTCTGGAAACGGAGATGAAGGTTCAACGACTATTGAAACTTCCTACAGCCCTCGGTACACTCAGGATAACGAACACGGTTTCGTGGGGGAGGGCTATGGAAGGAGTAAATCGTATCCCGCGGCAACGGGGATACGAGGCGCGAGACAGGGAAGAGATAATGAAAAAAGCGAAGTATCTACATGAAGAGGGATATCGTCACGTTAAAATCGCCATGATGTTGGGGATTTCCAGGGGAACCTTAATGAGATGGAATAAAGAGCAAGGAGTATTCCAAACTAGAGCACCTGGAGAGGCTGGTAAGTTAGCAGTAAAAAATATCGTTATAACGAGAACTGTTTTTCTAATATCAAAACCCCGAATCAGGCTTATCCTTAGGTTAAACCGTAAATACGAGATATTCTCTTCCCTGATGATATAGTCTGATCTCCGACCGAAAGGCGGAGAGCTAGGCAGAAATGACCTAGCCCGCTCGTAGAAGCGAGCGAGTAACAATGTGCGCGGCGCCCAAATGATCATGCTTGCCGACTGGCACCCGGACATTATCGAATTTATCGTCTCGAAAATGCAAAACCCACGCATCTTGCGCTACCTGCTCGAAAATACCGAAGATGAAGCCATTCAAAAAGCGGCGCGCGATAAGCTGAAATTTACGCCGCTTACCGATCGGGAACGAGTGATGTACGAAGCGATTGTCCGGTACAAAAACGAGCCTGACTACGGTGGATTTACCGAAGAAATCATTAAAGACGCCGAAGAAAAACTGCGCACCGGCGGTACATATACCGTCCATAACCCCGACTTTTTAACCGGTGCGAATATTTCGGTCTGCTTAACAAAAGAGTTCATGGAGGCGGTCGAAAACGACGATGAATATGCACTGCGCTTCCCGGATGTAGAAACCTATTCCGAAGAAGAAATGCGCATTTATAACGAAAAATGGCATGAAGTTGGCGATGTGCGCGAATGGGAAAAAATGGGATACCGTGTCCGCGTCTACCGGAAAATCCGCGCCCGTGAGCTATGGAAGCTGATCAACATTTGCGCGACGTACTCCGCCGAGCCAGGCATTTTCTTCATCGACAATGCGAATGATATGACGAACGCCCGTGCGTACGGACAAAAAGTTGTTGCAACTAACCCATGTGGGGAACAACCTTTAGCACCATATTCTGTCTGCAACCTTGCCGCCATCAACTTGGCGAACATGGTCGATAAAGAGCGGAAAGTCGTCGACTATGAAAAACTGAAACGCACCGTCGAGATTGGCGTGCGAATGCAAGACAACGTTATTGACGCAACGCCGTATTTCCTTGAGGAAAATAAAAAACAAGCGCTTGGTGAGCGCCGCATCGGCCTTGGCGTTATGGGATTGGCTGACTTGCTCATTTACTGTGAAAAAGAGTACGGTTCTGAAGAAGGAAATCAACTCGTGGATGAATTGTTCCAAACGATCGCCACAACCGCTTACCGAGCGTCGATCGAACTGGCGAAAGAAAAAGGCAGCTTCCCGTTCCTTGTCGGCGAGACGGAAGAAGAAACGCGTCAACTGCGCGAAGCGTTCATCAACACCGGCTACATGAAACGGATGCCAGAAGACATTCGCCAAGATATTTTACAATACGGCATTCGCAACTCGCACTTGCTGACGGTGGCGCCAACGGGATCGACCGGAACGATGGTCGGCGTCTCGACCGGGCTTGAGCCGTACTTCTCGTTCGCATACTACCGGAGCGGCCGCCTCGGCAAATTTATCGAAGTGAAGGCCGATATCGTCCAAGAATATTTAGACAAGCATCCGGAAGCCGACCCGAACCATTTACCGCATTGGTTTGTGACGGCGATGGACTTGTCACCGGAAGCGCATGCTGATGTGCAATGCATCATTCAGCGCTGGGTCGACTCGAGCTTGTCGAAAACGGTCAATGCGCCAAAAGGTTACACGGTCGAGCAAGTACAAAAAGTGTATGAGCGGCTGTGGCGCTGCGGCGCGAAAGGCGGTACCGTCTATGTTGACGGCAGCCGTGATGCGCAAGTGTTGACGCTGAAAGCGGAAGAAAATACGGTCGAAGAGCAGCTGGAGCTCATTCCGGAAGAGACAGAAGAACAAGCGAAGAAACGCACTGTCGTTCTTGTCGATACGATTCAAGATGTGCGCTCCACTGATGTGACGATCGGCTCGGAAATTGGCAACATTTGCCCGATTTGCCGCGAAGGGACGATCGAAGAAATCGGTGGCTGCAATACATGCACGAGCTGCGGCGCTCAGCTAAAATGCGGGCTGTAATCGGTTGAGTATGTAAATTTAAAGTG
Organism: Geobacillus sp. FSL K6-3411; assembly: GCF_037965715.1. Lineage (NCBI taxonomy): Bacteria > Bacillati > Bacillota > Bacilli > Caryophanales > Anoxybacillaceae > Geobacillus > Geobacillus sp. FSL K6-3411. The sequence continues at coordinate 2,494,177 of NZ_CP150187.1, read as the reverse complement.
TTGGATCATTGATCATAAAGTCCGATAAAACAACCTCTTATGTATTGTGAAACATAAGAGGTTGTTTTTTTATTATTGAACAAAAATGAGAAGTTTTGTTTTAAAAAGAGTCCTTTTGAATGTAATACAGTTTGAATCTTTTTTATTTAAAAAACACATTAATAATATATTTAAAAAAATAAAAAAACACTTTAATTTATTTAATAAGTATGTTAAAGTTAAATTGATAATATAAAAGAGAGGAGGGAGAATATGGATATAAATCATATCCCAAATTGGGTTTTATCCTTGGAAAACGAGGATTTGGAATTTATTAAAAATTTTGTTTTGAGCTCAGGTTCTTTAAAAGAAATGGCGAAGATGTATGAAGTATCGTATCCAACCGTAAGACTTAGGCTTGATCGTTTAATCGAAAAAATAAAAGTGAATGATTCATTAGAAAATGAGGAGTTTATTAAGTTTATCAAGCGTCTATCCATTGATGATCAAATAAGCGTAGAAGTAGCTAAATTAATTATTGAAAAATATAAACAGGAAAAGGGGGAGAGATAATGGACCTTGGAGCTTACGGAGTGTTTATTGTTGCTGGTGTTTTAGCAGTTCAATTCTTCCTTTCGACGAGGAATCGTGCATATTGGGGGGCAATTCTGCCAGTTGCTTATATTGTGGTGTTAACATGGATGTTAATATCCGAGCGAATGGAAAATGCTATTGCGTATGTCCTTTATTTATTGCTCGGTTTGCTTTTTCTTATTGCTGAATGGCAAAGTGGCCGAAAATATCTATATAAGAAAAGAAAAAATGAATTAGATAAAATGAAAACTCTCGACTTGAAATAGAAATAAACATTTACGTATATATTCAAAAGAAATTTAAACAAATTAGCCATTTTCAGAACTGATATACAGTTAAGTCCATATAATTGTGTAAAAAGGGAAATAGAAAAAGAGCCATGTTGCTTCCCCTTTGGTAGAATAAACAGTGGACCAAAAACACCAAACATAAGGAGGAATGCAACCATGGCTCAATATCATATTACCCTAAATGATGAACTTTTGCACGGGTTATTCACCAGAGATGAGGGATTAGCTAAGCTATTGGAACAAGTCCTCAATCAAATCCTCGAGGCACAAGTAGAAGAACAGCTGGGAGCTCGCCGTTATGAACGAACGGAAGAACGAAAAGGCTATCGAAACGGTTCGTATCCACGCCAGCTGACGACCCGGGTGGGACGGTTGACCTTGCGCGTTCCACGGACAAGAGATGGGGAGTTCTCTACGGAACTGTTCCAACGGTATCAACGGAGCGAACAAGCACTGGTACTGGCACTAATGGAAATGGTGGTAAACGGGGTGTCTACCCGAAAAATCACTCAAATCACGGAGGAATTATGCGGCACTTCGTTTTCCAAATCCACGGTCTCCTCACTGTGCAAGGGACTGGATCCGATTATCCAAGACTGGAATTATCGTTCCCTTCATGAACACGTGTATCCGTTTGTGCTAGTAGATGCTATTTATACGAAAGTCCGGGAGGATGGACGAGTACGCTCCAGAGCCGTGTTGATCGCTACAGGAGTGAATGAGGAAGGATATCGAGAAATTCTTGGCCTGCAAATCGGAAACAGTGAATCGGAGTCCAGCTGGAGCGAGTTCTTCGGATGGCTGAAAGACCGGGGACTCCGGGGAGTGGACTTGATCATCTCGGATCAGCACGGTGGGCTGGTGCAAGCCATTGAAAAGCATTTCCAAGGCGCTACATGGCAACGATGCCAGACACATTTTATTCGCAATATCCTCGATGCCGCACCAAAGTATATGCAGGATGCCTTGCTCGAGGAGATTCGTGGGATTCTTCATGCTCCAAATAAGCAAACGGCCCGGCTGTTATTGGAACAAGTGCTGGCCAAATGGGAAGAAAAAGCCCCAAAAGCCATGCAAATCCTCGAAGAGGGATTCGAAGACGCCACCGCCGTATTGGACTATCCGGACCGTTATCGTCGGCGTCTGCGCACGACCAACGGAGTGGAACGGCTGAACGAAGAAATTCGTCGCAGAGAACGGGTCATCCGCATCTTTCCGAACCGGGAATCGGTGTATCGCCTCGTTGGTGCCGTGTTGATCGAAATCGATGAAAAATGGATGTCAGGGCGCAAATACTTGGATATGGCTGAATATTGGCAGTGGCGGAAAACGAAAGAGCAAGGAGTCCGATCGGTGAATCAGGAGGCTCCGGCGATCAAGAGAGTGGGATAACCTCTACGCCGTGTCAAGGAGAACGTGGAATACCGGAGCGAAGTGAGGATATGCCGCGAAAGCTCCTTGACACGCCTGTTCCTTGACAACATGATCATTTGTCCGGGAAGGCGACCGGCAGGGAGACTTTCCGGTCTTACCTACCATACGTCAAGTCATCAGGTCCATGTTGTCTATCAAAGGGGAATTTACACAATAATTTGGACTTGACCCTGATATACTTGCAACAAAGAGGCTGTCTCAAAAGGTCGTCTAAACCGACCTTTTGAGAGTAGCCTCTGTTTCTTTTTCTTACCATTTGGTTATTTATTCCTTTTTTGAGGCAGGAATTTCTCCTTATTTCCGAATTTTATCCTATTTTTTCCTTGTTGGGTCGGTCGTTGTGGCCCACTTTCTCAAATTGTGGGCAGCACAAACTAGACCCCACTCCAAGGTAATTTTTGGGAGGCCTCTCAATGAAAACCGATGAAATTGCTGATTATGCTTGATTTGCCCAAACACCGGCTCGTTTTCGATTTGCCGTCTTCGATATGTCGTCGCCCCTTCTTCCGTGGACAGCCGTTTCCGGATTTCTTGCCGTTGTTGTTGATTTTTCAAGGAAACGCGGATGGTTTTCGTGTCTTTGCCTTTGGCACATGCTGCTTGAAACGGGCATCCGGCACATGCTGTACAACGATACGTCCGTTTGACGATGACGTACCCGTTGTCGGTCGTTTCCTTCCGTTTATACACAAACACCAGCCGTTCCCCTTTCGCGCAAATCCACTCATCCAATTCCTCATCGTACGTCATGTTCTCGATTCGGCCGATCTCTTTCGCCCACGCTTTCGTTTGTTCCCGGTCCAATGTGTTGTACTTGATCAGCGCGACGATCTGCTTTTTCTCGCAGTACGTGTAGTTCTCCTCACTCCCATAGGCGGAATCCGCAATCGCTCGTTTAGGCATGGGACGCCCATAGGCGGCCAATTGCTCCAAATGTGGAATGAAGCATCCGGCATCCCCCGCCCGTTGATGCACGCTAAATCCAGTGATGAATTGGTTCTCTGTCCCTATCTGCACATTATATCCCGGTTTGAGCTGGCCGTTTTTCATATGGTCGTCTTTCATCCGCATAAACGTCGCATCGGGGTCCGTTTTCGAAAAACTGTTTCGTTCGCCTAACACTTTTTTGTATTCTTCATATTTTTTCTTACGGGGGAGAATGTCTTGTTCCAATTGCTGTTTTGCTTTCTTTAACGTGCGATTCTTCGGCTCTTTCTTTAGATGTTCTTCCACTTGTTCGATCACGGCTTCGATCTTTTCAGACGTGATCGGTGAAGCTTCCAGCTTTTCTTGAAAATCTCCTTCTTGTTCCGACTCTTCATCCTCTTTTACCACCTGTTCGATCGAGGCTACGATTTTCCGGAATTTCTCCTCCAACTTCTGATCGTACTTTTCCGTTGATTTGCGCCAAACGAACGTGTACTTGTTGGCGCTGGCCTCGATTTTCGTTCCATCCAGAAAGTAATCCTCTAGTTTGACCAACCCTTCTTGACGCAGAAGATCGACAATGGAGAAAAACGTTTCGTAAATGATGTCCTTCATCCGTTCCGACCGAAATCGGTTGATGGTGCGGAAATCCGGTGTTTGATGGCCGGATAGCCACATAAAATAAATGTTTTCTTTCAATTGCTTGGCGATTTGGCGAGAGGAATAGATCCGATTGGCGTAGGCATACAGGATGACTTTCAACATCATTTTCGGATGATAGGCTGGGCGGCCTCCGCCGGGATAGAGGGAAACGAGCAGAGCTGGATCCATTTTTTCCACGGCTAGATCCACGATCCGGCAAAGATGATGTTTGGGAATGAGAATTTCAAGATCCATTGGCAAAATGAGTTGATCTCGGTTATAATAAATGTACATAAGAAAACCGTCCTTTCTTGGTAGGGTTGTGGTGACTCTATTATACCAAAAAAGGAACGGTTTTCTTCTTTTTTTGCCCAAAAAAGTGCCCCAAAAGCGAACGCTATGCGAACACTTTTGGGACATCCTCTTTTTTTTACATAAAAAAGAGGAGGAAAAATATAGTGATAAAAGGAGAGGAGAAACGAAGGGGGGAGTGGCGATGATTATTCATGTCGTCCAGCGCGGGGAAGCGCTTTGGCAGCTGGCCCGCCGCTACGGTGTCCCGTTCGAGCGGCTCATTGCTGCCAATGAGCTGAGCGATCCGAATCGGCTTGCTACCGGGCAAGCGGTTGTCATTCCGGTGCCGTATCGCTATCATACCGTTCGTGCAGGGGAAACGTTATGGCAGATCGCCCATTCGTATGGAGTGACGGTCGAAGCGATCGTACAGGCGAACCGAATCGCCAACCCGGCGCTCATTTATCCAGGCACAGCATTGTTGATCCCGGCTCGCATTCATACGGTGCGCGCGGGGGAAACGTTAGGGCAAATTGCCGCCGCCTACCAGGTCAGCGTCCAGCAAATCATTGAGTTTAATCCGATTGCCGATCCGAATATGATCGTTCCCGGACAGCGGCTTGTCATTCCACCAGCCAAACCGATCATTGACGTGAATGCATTTACGATCGACCAGGGGGAGAAAGGGGCGGAACAAGTGCGTGAAGTTGGCCGCCATTTGACATATGCCGCCCCGTTTGCCTATACGATGCGCGCTGATGGTGGGCTGAATCCCATCAATGATGTGGCGATCATTCAGGCCGCCTCTGCTGCGCGCATCGTGCCGATGATGACGATCACGAATTTTACGTACGAAGACCCAGGCTCGCGGCTAGCGCAAACGATTTTAGCTGACGTTGCACTGCAAACGCGGTTGCTTGACAATATCATTCAAGTGATGCGAGCGAAAGGGTACCGGGCGTTGAATGTTAATTTTGAAAATGTCTACCCGTCCGACCGTGAGCGGTACAATGCGTTTTTGCGGCGGGCGGCAGCTCGGCTTCACGCGGAAGGATATTTGCTATCGACATCGCTCGCGCCCAAAGTCAGCGCGGAACAAAAAGGATTGCTGTATGAAGCGCACGATTATCCAGCTCACGGGCGCATCGCCGATTTCGTCGTGCTCATGACGTATGAGTGGGGCTATCGGTTTGGACCGCCGCAAGCGATTTCTCCGGTGAATCAAATTCGGCGCGTACTTGATTATGCCGTGACGGCGATCCCGCGAGAGAAAATCATGATGGGGTTTCAAATTTATGCCCGTGATTGGGTGTTGCCGCACGTGCAAGGACAAGAGGCAGAAACGTTCAGCCCGCAAAAAGCTGTGGAGCGCGCCATTCGCTACGGAGCATCCATTCAGTACGACCCTGTGGCCGCCTCGCCGTTTTATCGCTACACGGATGAGCAAGGACGCCGTCACGAAGTATGGTTTGAGGATGCTCGCAGCGCGTTGGCGAAGTTTGAGCTGGTGAAAGAATACAGGTTGCGTGGAATCAGCTACTGGGTGCTCGGGTATCCGTATCCGGAAAACTGGGTGCTGTTAGAAGACAATTTCCGCGTCCGCAAGCGCGGATAAGTCAAGTAGTTAGCGTGTATGTGCTAGTCATAGGGCATATGCTTTTCCCTTACGTTTTGAAGTTCGAGCTGCTTTTTCAATTGGTAGATTTCGGTGGTCATGCTGGCCGATTTTGCTACTCACGTATTCAATGTTTGCATTGTGTTAATATGCAATGCTCGCCGGTTCGCTCGTTCTTGTTTTTTAAAATGGCTTCGCGTCTTTTCCCTATGGATTCACAGTGTGAACGAAGGAAGAAAAAAAGCGTCCTAATTAGGACGCTTCAGCTTGTCGACAAAGTCGACAAGCTGTTTTATTATGAAGGTAAGACGAGGGAGAAATGGAGGAAAGGAACGATGCTTCGGCCACACCAAGAAGATGGGCGCTATACCGAAACCACGGTGAAACTGGATGATCTGGTTCCAGAGGATCACTTGGTAAGAAAGCTGGATGCGGCCATTGATTTTTCTTTTATCTATGATGTGGTGAAAGATCTCTACTCTCCTGATCATGGACGTCCGAGCATTGATCCAGTGATGTTGTTTAAAATGTATTTGATTCAGTATGTATTTGGGATTCGCTCCATGCGTGAAACCGTCGAACAAATCCGAACCAACGTCGCCTACCGTTGGTTTTTAGGACTTAGTCTTCATGATCCCGTTCCTCATCACTCGACGCCAAGTAAAAACTATGCGCGTCGTTTCGCTGGAACGGATGTATTCCATCAAATTTTTTCACGGATTTTAAAAGAAGCCTTTGAACACGGATTGGTAGATTCGAGTGTCTTGTACGTAGACTCCACTCATGTCAAAGCAAGCGCCAATAAAAAGAAGTTTACAACGGAAATGGCAGAAGTCGAAGCCAAAGCCTACCAACAGGAACTCGAAAAAGAAATCGAACGGGATCGGATCGCTCATGGAAAATCGCCGTTGCCATCTGAGAAAAAAAAAAACGGGAAGTAAAAGTAAGCAAAACGGATCCGGAGAGCGGACTGTTGGTGAAAAATGAACGGGAGCGAGTGTTTGCCTATTCGTATCATACAGCTTGTGATCGCAACGGATGGATTCTACAGACCTACGTGACGGCAGCCAACGTCCATGACAGTCAAGCGTTTTTTGTGCTGTTCGAACGAGTGAAACGGGAAATCCAATCATGTCCGGAAGCCGTGTGTGTAGACGCAGGATATAAAACTCCTGCCATTGCCAAGTATTTACTCGAACAAGGGGTAAAGCCGATTTGGCCGTACACTCGCCCGAAAACAAAAGATGGATTCTTTCGGAAATCAGATTTTGTGTATGACGAATATTTTGATTGTTATCTATGCCCCAATGATCAAGTTCTATCTTACTCTACTACGAATCGGGAAGGGTACCGGGAATACAAATCGGACCCGGCGGTGTGCCGAAGCTGTCCGTATCTTCATCAGTGCACGCAAAGCAAGAGCTACACCAAAGTAGTCACTCGCCACGTATGGCAGGACTACTATGAAGAAGCAGAGCATTTGCGGTATGTTCCGGAATACCGGGAACTCTATGCCCTCCGAAAAGAGACGATTGAACGGGATTTCGCCGATATGAAAGAGAAGCATGGTCTGCGCTGGACGCATTACCGGGGATTGGAAAAAAATGAGGCGCAGGCGATGCTTGTTTGTGCTGCCATGAATTTAAAAAAACTGGCGAATTACCTATGGAAGGCGAAGCACCGCCCTTTCTTTTCCTTTGCATGGCTTCCCATCCTACCCACTTTTTTTGAAAACATAGTCTATTTATGGAACAAAATGGGTTTCAGACATTCGTCTGAAACCCATTTTGTCAACAGTCTGAAGCGTCCTAATTAGGACGCTTTTGTACCAACTTCTGCGTACTTCTTCTCTGTTTCAGCAACGATTACGGCACAAACGGCATCACCGGTAGTATTGACAGCAGTGCGGGCCATGTCTAAAAGCCGGTCGATGCCGATGATCAATGCGATCCCTTCGACAGGGAGGTTGACGGAATTCAGCACCATCGCCAGCATCACTAATCCGACACCGGGCACACCCGCCGTTCCAATGCTGGCCAATACAGCCGTTAATACAACCGTTGCTAATTGCGAGATAGTAAGGTCAATACCGTAAGCTTGAGCGATAAATATAGTGGCGACCCCTTGCATAATGGCCGTGCCATCCATATTGATGGTTGCTCCTAATGGCTGCACGAAACTGCTAATGTGTTTAGGCACACCGAGTTTTGTTTGGGCCACGTTCATTGAAATCGGCAGTGTCGCGTTACTGCTCGATGTGCTGAACGCCACTCCCATCGCCGGAGCGAACTGTTTGAAAAAGGAGAACGGATTGCGCTTGGCAAACAGGTAGAGCGATGAGCCGTATGTGAACAGCATATGAAGGATCAAACTGAAAAGAACGACAAACATGTACATTCCCATCGAGCGGATGGCGTCCATTCCTTGGCTGCCGACGGCGGAGGCGATTAAGCCGAATGCACCATACGGGGCAAACCGCATAATGACAGTGACTAAATACATCATCACTTCATTGCCTTGCTCCATGAGTTTGAACAAGCCAGCTGTTTTTTCTCGCAACATCGAAAGCGCAAACCCGACAAAGATGGAAAAAGCGATAATTTGCAGCATGTTTCCTTCTGCAAACGCTTGAACAGGGTTTTTTGGAATAATGTTTAATAAAGTTTCTGACACAGGTGGTGCCTCTTTTGGTTCAAATTGAGCCTGGCTGATGTTAAAGTCGCCGACGCTCCCAGGTTTGGTTACTAACGCTAATGAAATGCCGATAACAATGGCGATGGCTGTAGTGATGAGGAAATACGAAATGGTTTTGATTCCGATTCGTCCGAGTTTTTTTGGATCTCCTAGTCCGGCTGTCCCTAATACGATGGAAAAAAAGACGATAGGTACGACGATCATATTAATTAAATTTAAAAAGAGTTTACCGAGAGGCGTAAACACATATGTGTTGACTATATCAAATGATTGGGGGAAAAGAAGGTTGAAGGCCAGTCCGACGATGGATCCAAGTACGAGTGCGATAATGATTTTTAACGATAACTTCATACAATCCCTCCAATTCTTTTAACAAAATGTAATGTTATTGTATCTTACATTTCGTGCCTTAACAAGGTAGAAACAAAAAATTTTTTGTTTAGTTAGAATAATTTTTAAGGTGCAGGTGATCTAGACGCGGTCGAAAAATGATGTCAAATGAAAGAAGAGAGCGATTTTCCTTCCTCCCTAAACCATACTATATAAGTTGAATTAAAGATTTACAACTGAACACACAAACGATCGATCGTTTGTTCTGGTTTCTGGTTGATTCGCTGAATAAAGGCTTGGACATTCTTTCTAATTTCTTGCACACTCGAATAGAACACGTTGTAAATCACGTCTGATTTCAGCCATTTCCATAGCCCTTCAATCAAGTTCAATTGCGGACTGTATGGTGGCAAAAAGACGAGCTCTAACCGATCTTCGTGTTCTTTTAAAAATGGCTGAATGAGTTTGGCATGGTGAATTCGAGCGTTATCTAAAATCATCACTATTTTGCCTGTGGGATAGCGTTCTAACACAAGTTGAAGAAATCGAAGAAATGTTTCCGCGTCATAGCATTCTTCTTCGATGCAAAACACTTCCCCTGTTTCGTAGTTCAACGTGCCAATCAGCTTCAGCCCTTGATGTTTTCCAAACGTCGGAATGATTCGTTGTTTTCCTTTGACAAACCATGTTTTTTGAATCGCTTGGTAATCACGAATCATCGACTCATCTTGAAAGAGGACATGGGCGATGTTCCCATCTACCAGTTTTTTTTTACTTCAGGGAAGGTGATTTCGACGAATTCTTTTTGTTTCTCTTCATCGGCATTGGCTAGTGTATAGGTCGGTTTCGTATAGCTTAGCCCTAACCGATGCAGAATGTCACTTGTTCCGCGAAGCGTGTATGTTGGCCCCCACTTTTGTTGAATGAGTTCAGCGATTATCGCAAGCGTCCAATTATATTTTGCTTCGAATCCCACATCTACGGGGAGCTGATGTTCAATGATCAAAGCCAGCTCTTTTTCCTGCTCAGGGGTCAATCGACGTGGGGCGCCAGGTGAGTATTTCATCTCCAGTCCATCAAGACCGCGCTGGGCGTAGGCATGAATATAGTTATAAATAGTTTTCTTGGATCGACCAATAATCGTTGCGATTTCTCCTTTGGTATATCCCTGCAAATGAAGATAAATCGCTTGGTAGCGTTCATATGCTCGTTTACTTTTTGCTTCTTTCATGGCAGTGGACAACTTTTCGATCTCGTCTTTGTGATTTGGCATCATATTTTCTCTCCGTTCCCCTATTTTCTCTTTGTATTTATTCGCCGTGGAACGGGAGAAAACCTTTATTTCAATTTATATAGTATCGAATCTAGGGAGGATAGCATCGAAAGTTCTATGAAAGTTAGAAGACAACTTCCGATAAGCCAGGGGCTAGAGCGTATGCGCTTTTCCTTTGTAGTTTGACGTTCGAACTGCTTTTGAGCGGATAAAATTTGGTGTCATGTTGACTAACTTTGCCGTTCACGTATTCGATGACGATGTTCGTGTTGCATCAATCATTCGACAATCGTTCAAACATACGGCGATGGTCGGCCAGTTCGTCTTCGATTTTTTTGAAGTGGCTCCGCACCTCGATGATGAAATGATCCAGCTTGTCCTCACGATGGATTTGCCGTTCCCCGAGGCGGTCAACTCGTTTATGAATCGGTTGCCGTTTTTCCTTCAACACTGCACGAAGCGATCAATCAGCTCGCGAGACAGCGTAACTCTCTCTCGTCCGTTTAGTTTTTTTGCGGTTGCGCGCTTATCATGGTGTATCGCAAAGTCGGATAAATGCTTGAGAGGAAAACGAGTCGGTGGCAACGAAATAGTGAGCGAAAGGATCGAATTGGTTCGTTGGATTCCGATCGAGACGCAAAGAAGTTTGTGAAAGGTTGAAGAAACGAGGGGATCAACTTGAATTTCGCATGGATTGCCGAACGGTTTCGGCGTTTTGCCGTCCATGAATGCCGAGGATCTAGTCCGTTGTATGAACATCTCTCTTTTCACATCGCTGCAGATGAGAAGCTTCTCTGTCTTGCTTCGCACGCTCGCAGCGGCCAGCCAGTTCCCAACTTGTTGTTTGGGGCAGTACATGATTTGCTGTTGAAAGGGTATGAACATGAGTTGCGAGAGTTTTACGGAAGTATCGTTAAGAAGCCACGGCCGCCGGCAACTGCTTTTCCTTATTTCCGTGATTTTTGCCTTTGTTACTGGGAAGATCTGAAAGACATATTGGCTTATCGGCTCGTGCAAACAAATGAAGTCCGGCGCTGTTCGTATTTATATCCTGTTTTTTGCTGGATTTACGAACAAGTGAAAAAGCCTTTGTCACTCATTGAAATTGGCACAAGCGCCGGTTTGCAACTGGTGTGGGATCAGTACCGGTACAATTATGGACAGCAAGGTTCCTATGGAAATGTATATTCTGATGTTCTTATTACCTCAAACATTCATGGAGACAGGTCGCCTTTTTTATTACTGGAAAGCCCGCCGGTTGCCGAACGGATCGGTATCGATTTGCATGTGATTGACTTGAAAAAAGAGGATGATCGACGATGGATGGAGGCGCTCATTTGGCCTGAACATCATGATCGGCGCCAACTGTTTGCACAAGCGGCCCGTCGACTTGAACAAATGCCGGTGCGCCTGATCGAGGGGGACGGGGTCAAACTTCTTGCTGAGATCGTGGCACAAGTTCCGTCGGATACTGTTGTTTGCATTTTCCATACGCATGTCGCAAACCAAATGTCCGAGGAGGCAAAACATATGTTGATGGAACAGATTCACGAAATCGGCTGTCAGCGGGATTTGTTCCATGTGTATAACAACATGTGGGATCGGAAATTGCATCTGGATGGCATGATTGACGGCCGAGAATATCGGAAAATCGTGGCTGAAACCGATGGGCATGGTCGTTGGTTTCGCTGGGAGATGAACATATCAAATTGGGGGTAATGAGCCTTCCATGAAAAATGATGCCAAGCAAAAGAAGCACGCGATTTCCCTCCATCCTTGAATCATACTAACATCAAATACGGAGAACATGGAGGGAAATGAATGAAACCGTTTGTGCCCAAACTTGTGTATTTCGAGCCGGAGGCGTTGTCGTATCCGCTCGGGAAAGAACTGTATGAGAAATTTACGCAAATGGGAATTGAGATTCGGGAGACGACGTCACACAACCAAGTGCGCGGCATTCCTGGAGAGACGGAGCTGGCGCGGTATCGAAACGCGAAATCGACGCTCGTTGTTGGTGTACGGCGGACGCTGAAATTCGATTCCTCGAAGCCGTCCGCGGAGTATGCGATTCCATTGGCGACCGGATGCATGGGCCATTGTCATTATTGTTATTTGCAAACGACATTAGGAAGCAAGCCGTACATTCGCGTGTATGTCAATTTGGACGACATTTTCGCGCAGGCACAAAAATATATTAACGAGCGCGCGCCCGAGATCACCCGTTTCGAGGCGGCGTGCACGTCCGACATTGTCGGGATTGATCATTTGACCCATTCGCTGAAAAAAGCGATCGAGTTTATTGGTGCGACCGACTACGGCCGGCTCCGGTTTGTGACGAAATATGAGCATGTTGACCATTTATTGGATGCCCGGCATAACGGTAAGACGCGGTTTCGCTTCAGCATCAACTCCCGCTATGTCATCAACCATTTCGAGCCGGGAACGTCCTCCTTTGACGGGCGGCTTGCAGCGGCGCGCAAAGTGGCCGGCGCCGGCTATAAACTTGGCTTTGTCGTCGCGCCGATTTACCGGCATGAAGGTTGGGAACGAGGGTATTTCGAATTGTTTCAGGAGCTCGCTCGGCAATTGGAAGGGATGGACTTGTCGGATTTGACGTTTGAGCTTATTCAACACCGGTTTACCAAGCCGGCGAAACGAGTGATTGAGCAACGATATCCGAAAACGAGACTTGACCTTGATGAGACGAAGCGGAAGTACAAATGGGGGAGATATGGGATCGGCAAGTATGTGTATCGTGACGAGGAAGCGAAGGAGCTCGAAGACACAATGCGCCGCTATATTGAACAGTTTTTTCCGGGCGCTTATGTGCAATATTTTACGTAATCCCCTCTGTATGATATAATGGTATTGATTGCTATTTTTTTGCCTGTCAGGAAGTCCAGGGGATACGAATCGTCATGGATGGAATGGCTTCGTTATGCTATGGCAGGTGAACATGGCAGGAGGGGACAAACGTTGCCGACACCGAGCATGGAAGATTATATTGAACAAATTTATATTTTGATTGAAGAGAAGGGCTATGCCCGCGTCTCTGATATCGCGGAGGCGTTGTCCGTCCATCCCTCCTCGGTGACGAAAATGGTGCAAAAGCTCGATAAGGATGAATATTTAGTGTATGAAAAATACCGTGGTCTCGTTTTGACGCCGAAAGGGAAGAAAATTGGCCAGCGGCTCGTTTATCGTCATGAGCTGCTTGAGCAGTTTCTTCGTTTGATTGGTGTCAACGAGGAAAACATTTACCACGACGTGGAAGGGATTGAACATCATTTGAGCTGGAACGCCATCGACCGAATTGGCGATTTAGTGCAATATTTTCAAGAGGACGAACGCCGCATAGAAGCGCTTCGCAATATCCAAAAGCGCAATGAACAAGGAGAGTAAGCCCGTTGCTTGCTCTTTTTTGTTTTCCGTACTAAACGCCTCTCCTTTTTCTTACATATTGTATAAAACGGTGAGAAGGGGGAGGCAGCAGTGGACATCGATATCGTTTTTTCTGGGGGTGGAGTGAAAGGATTTGCCTTGATTGGAGCGTATGAGGCCATTGAGGAAAAAGGGCTGCGCTGGAAACGGCTTGCCGGGACGAGTGCGGGGGCGATGTTGGCCGCGCTGCTAGCGGCAGGCTACAGTGCTCGCGAGATCGCGGACTTGCTTGGGGAGTTGGAACTTAAGCAGTTTTTGGATGAATCGGCGTCATGGCTTCCCTTTTCCATCTGGAAGTGGGTGCGTCTCTATTGGCATCTCGGTCTTTATGAAGGAAAAGTGCTTGAACAGTGGCTTGAGTCGGTGCTTGCCGCCCGTGGGGTGCGGACGTTTCAAGATGTGCCGGCCGGCAGTTTGTATATCGTCGCCTCTGATGTCACAAACGGTCGCATCGTCGTGCTGCCGGACGATTTAAACGAATATGGCATTGACCCGAGCTCGTTTTCCGTCGCCAAAGCGGTGCGGATGAGCGTTAGCATTCCTTATTTTTTCGAGCCGGTTCGCCTCCAAGGGAAAAACGGTACGGCTCTCATCGTCGATGGGGGGGTGTTGAGCAACTTTCCGCTTTTTCTCTTTGATGAGGAAAAGCGGACGAAAAAGCGACCGGTGCTTGGCATCCAGCTGAGCGCTAAGCCAGGCGAGCGACCAAGACAAAAAATCTCCAATGCTTTACATTTGTATGAGGCGCTGTTTGAAGCGATGAAAGAGGCGCATGACGCCCGCTACATTTCCCGCCGCCATGAAAAAAATATCGTCTTTTTACCGGTAAAAAACGTCATTTCGACCGAGTTTTCTGTCGATCCGGAGGTGCGGCGAAATCTTATCGATTACGGGCGCGAGCGGACGCGGCAATTTTTGCAGCAATGGGCATACTAGGTAAGGAACGGTGTGATTGCGACACCCTCGATGAAGAAAATCGGATAATCACGCGCCAAGGAGCATCACCCTTCTCTCGCGGACAGCGGTAGACAAAAAAAGAATCAAGCTAAAACGAAGCTCGATTCTTTTTTTTGCCTTTTTTTCCATCGATCACGGTTAAATGCGGGGTTGCTGTCCGCTTTTTCAGCGGCCGTTTCAGTTTCGCCGGCTTTGGCTGCTTGCGCCCGGAACGGGGATGGAGCTTTTTCGACTGCCGCACCGCTTTTAAATACGACAACCGTTCTTTATCGAATCGACGTTGATACACGAAACGATAAAAGAGATAAATTGCGGCTACAAACATTGCAACAAACAACAGCTGGCGGAACAGCACCGTCGGATGGGCAAAAAGGGTATAGACAATACCAAGCGTTCCAAGCAAGATCATGAGACCGACGAGTGGGTGAATGGCCCTGCGCCGCAATGAATCCACCCCCTTTAGTCAATTACTGTGCCGCTTTTTTCGCTTCAGCTTCCGCTTCCAACTGAAGAAGCTGCTGAAACGAGGCGATGGCCACTTCCACTTGAGCATCGTCTGGTTCTTTTGTCGTCAGCCGCTGCAGCCATAGCCCAGGGTAGCCGAGCCAACGCAGCAGCGGAACATCTCTCAATTTATTTGTAAACTGCAATACTTCAAACGAAACGCCAAGTACAACAGGAATTAAGGCAAGTCGGTTAACAATCCGCAGCCAAAGCGGATCGGTCGGCACGAACAAATAAAGGAATAAGCCGACGATGACCGTAAATAAAATAAAGCTGCTGCCGCACCGATAGTGAAGGCGCGAGGCGCGCTGAACATGCTCAACGGTTAGCGGCCAGCCCGCTTCATAGGCGTTGATGACTTTATGTTCCGCACCGTGGTATTGGAAGACGCGCTTCACAAGCGGCGTTAACGAAATAAAGTAAATATAGCCAAGCAGCAGAGCAAGTTTAAAAACCCCTTCAAGCAAAATCTGTCCTGTCTTCCCGGGGACAAGCGGTTTGAAAGAAGCAGCGGCGAGCGCCGGGATAAGTGTAAAAATCGTTTTGGCGAATAGAAACGACAGTACACCGATGGCCGCAGCGCCGAGAATGAGCGTCAGTTTGGAGCTGCTTTCCTCAACCGCCTCCTGTTCCTCCCCTGGAGCCACCTCATACCGCTCACTCGCAAACTGTAAATGTTTGGCTCCGTTCGCACTCGCTTCGATAATGGCGATGATGCCGCGAACGAACGGAATTTTCTTAAAGGCGGCCAGCGTCGGATTGGCGCGGCGCGGCAAGGAAAAGTATTCAATCGTTCCATCATTGCGGCGAACAGCGGTGACAGAGTGCGTTTTGCCGGCAAACATCACTCCTTCGATGACCGCTTGGCCGCCGTATAACGGTTTATCCATTTGTTTCATCAAGCAAACACCAACCTATTTTTATGTTTATTATTTTATTCTACAGGAAACGTTCGGAAACCTCTAGGTTGATGTTATTGTTATGATTGCCAAAAAATCCATTATTTACACAACGCCAATCATTTTTTTCGCTTGATTCATGGTGCGACAAGCTGTAGGTCATACTAACGGACAAGGAGGTGCAGCATGATGGCGGAACAACAAGGAAAGCTCGAGCAGGAGAAAACAGAGCGGCCCATGACACTCCTGCAAAAAACGATCATTATCGGATTTGTCGGCGGGGTGTTTTGGAGTCTAATCGGCTATTTAGCCCACTTTTTCAACTTTAGCGAAATCAGCCCAAACATGATTTTGACTCCTTGGGTCGCCGGTGAATGGAAACACGGAAAAGTGGGCAACTATGTGGCAATCGTGTTGATCGGTGTCATTTCCATTGCCGCGGCGCTTCTTTACTATGCGTTGCTGCGAAAAATTCGTGGTATGTGGCCAGGCATTTTATACGGTGCTGCGTTGTGGGTTGTGATCTTTTATTTATTCAATCCGTTATTTCCAAACGTCCAACCGGTCGCTGATTTGAACATGAATACAGTCATTACGACACTTTGTTTATACATTTTATACGGGGTGTTCGTCGGATATTCGATTTCCTTTGAGACACAGGAAATGAATCGGGGATCTCAAAGCGCCGGGAAAGAGGCAGCGAAGGAAGGAAGTTGACGAAGAGCTCCTTCATTTAACTTAACAAAAATGATGCCCCTTCTGTAAAACCGATGTATAGCGGAAACTTCTCCTCTTATGGTAAAATAAAGAAGGTTTTCGTGCGATTTGGCATCACGTTATAGCTGGTGACGAACGGTCGTGTCAAGCCGATGAATGGCGCCTCCTTTGGCATGATCGTAACTGAAAAGCCCCCATTTCATGGTCTACTGACGCGTGGGGGAGAGGGCAAATTCACGGGAAGAGGAGAATGAAAGATGGAAAAGCTGGAAAAACTTCGGGCGCTTCTTGAGGAGCAGCATATTGATGGGCTTTTAGTGACAAACGGCTACAATCGACGTTACATCACTGGGTTCACCGGCACGGCCGGCGTCGCGATTGTCAGCCGTGAAGGGGCGGTTTTTATTACAGATTTCCGCTATGTCGAACAAGCATCCAAACAAGTCGAAGGCTTTGAGATTGTTCAACATAGCGGGCCGATCATTGAGGAAATTGCGAAGCAAGTAAAGCGGCTTGGTATCGGAAAGCTTGGCTTCGAGCAGGAACATGTAACGTATGCGGCATATAAAGCGTATGAGGAAGCGATCAGCGCCGAGCTTGTGCCCACGGCTCATGTAGTGGAAAAGTTGCGCTTGATTAAGTCGGAAGCAGAGATTAAGATATTAAAGGAAGCAGCGGAAATCGCCGATGCAGCATTTGCCCATATTTTGTCGTTCATCCGTCCGGGCGTCAAAGAAATCGAAGTAGCGAATGAGCTCGAGTTTTTTATGCGCAAGCAAGGAGCGTCTTCTTCTTCCTTTGAGACGATCGTCGCGTCCGGTTACCGTTCGGCGTTGCCGCACGGGGTGGCGTCAGAGAAAACGATTGAGCGCGGCGAGCTTGTCACGCTTGATTTCGGGGCTTACTACAAAGGATATTGTTCCGATATCACAAGGACGGTTGCCGTCGGCGAAATCAACGACGAACTGAAAACGATTTATGATATCGTCCTTGAGGCGCAGCGGCGCGGTATGGACGGTCTTAAGGCAGGCATGACCGGCAAAGAGGCTGATGCGTTAACGCGCGATTATATCCGCGAAAAAGGGTACGGCGACTATTTCGGCCATTCGACGGGCCATGGCATTGGTCTTGAGATTCACGAAGGGCCGACGCTTTCGTTCCGTTCTGATGTGGTGCTCGAGCCGGGCATGGTCGTCACCGTCGAGCCGGGCATTTATATCCCGGGACTTGGCGGGGTGCGCATTGAAGACGACACAGTCATTACTGGCGACGGGAACGAAGCGCTCACTCATTCGCCGAAAGAACTAATCATTTTATAACGGATTGCGTGAGGAGGAATTTCAGTCAATGATTTCAGTGAACGATTTTCGCACAGGGCTTACGATTGAGGTCGACGGCGAGATTTGGCGCGTCCTTGAGTTCCAGCATGTTAAGCCGGGCAAAGGGGCGGCGTTCGTCCGTTCGAAGCTGCGCAACTTGCGTACCGGCGCCATTCAAGAGCGGACGTTCCGCGCTGGCGAAAAAGTAAACCGGGCACAAATTGATACGCGCAAAATGCAATATTTATACGCTAACGGCGACTTGCATGTCTTTATGGATATGGAAACATACGAACAAATCGAGCTGCCAGCGAAACAAATTGAGTATGAGCTGAAGTTCTTAAAAGAAAACATGGAAGTATTTATCATGATGTATCAAGGCGAAACGATCGGTGTTGAGCTGCCGAACACCGTCGAGTTGAAAGTCGTTGAAACAGAGCCGGGCATCAAAGGTGACACGGCTTCCGGCGGTTCGAAGCCGGCCAAGCTCGAAACCGGTCTTGTCGTTCAAGTGCCGTTTTTCGTCAATGAAGGCGACACGCTCATCATTAACACGGCTGACGGTACGTACGTTTCGCGGGCATAAGCAGCCAAAAAGGGACAGCACCAGTCCGGAAAATTCCGGACTGGTGCTGTTTTTTTATGCATGAAAGCAGATTGGCTGGTTTTCATGCCGCTTTGATGTTCATCTCTGTTTTCACCGCCAAAAACTTCTTCTGAAATGGCTTGTTCCCGCATACGTTTGTACTAATCAATCCCATTTTTCGAAACAGGAGGGGCCTATGAAACATTGGCTGCGATCGTTCGATCCGTCCGTGTTGGCGATGGCCAGTATGCGGATGTTATCGGCGTTCATTGAACTCTGCGCAGCGTTATTGATGTTGGCGTTCAACGATGTCAAAAAAGCGCTCGCCATCAACGCTGGACTCGCCGTCGTCGGCCCGACTGTGATGATCGTGACGATGACGATCGGGCTGCTTTCACTGGCGGACGAGCTTTCGTTTTCCCGTCTTGGACTTGTCGCGCTTGGGGTGGCACTCATTTTGTTTGCTATTTACAAGTAAGGAATAAACGGCATATTCCGCCCATACATATGAACTAGTCCACGAGAAAAGGAGGAGGGCCATGGAAGCGGTATGGGGAATTTTGCCGAAAACGATCGCTATGGCGGTGCAGCAGCTCCCTTCATGGCGTGACGGAATTGAAGAAATCCGTATCCGCGTCTCCCGGCCGCTTGAGGTGATTGCCAACGGAACGGCCCGCTTATTGCCATATGAGGTAACGAAAGAGGATGGCGTGCAGTTACTGAACAAATTGAGCCGTTATTCAATTTATGCTGTCGAAGAAGAGCTAAAGCGCGGGTTTATGACGATCGAAGGGGGGCATCGCGTCGGGCTCGCCGGCAAGGTCATCACAGAAGGCGGCAAGGTGAAGGCCATTCGTGACGTTGCCTCTTTTAATATCCGCATCGCCAAAGAACAAGTCGGCATCGCCGATCCACTGATTCCGTATGTGTATGATGGACGTTGGTGCCACACGATGATCATCGGTTCACCGCAAACTGGAAAAACGACGTTGCTGCGCGACGTAGCGCGCCTTATCAGCAGCGGAACAGAGCGCATCCCAGCGCAAAAGGTGGCGATCGTTGATGAGCGCTCGGAAATCGCCGGCTGTGTGAAAGGGATTCCGCAATTTTCTTTCGGCCCGCGTCTCGATGTGTTGGATGCCTGTCCGAAAGCGGAAGGAATGATGATGATGATCCGCTCGATGAGCCCGGATGTCATTATCGTCGATGAAATTGGGCGTGAGGAAGATAGTGAAGCGGTGCTCGAGGCAGCGAACGCCGGCGTCTCTGTATGGACGACCGTGCATGGTCGCAGCATCAAAGACGTTCAACAGCGGCCGACGCTAGGTTCGGTGATGGAGCAAAAGGTATTTGAACGGTTTATTGAACTGACGAACATCCCCCATCCTGGCGCGATCCGGCGCATTCTCGATGCCAGTGGGACGGTGTTGTATGAACAACGGACGGTGGTAAGCCGATGAAATGGTTTGGTGCATTGCTCATCATTGCCGCATCGACATGGCTAGGATTCGCGGCCGCCCATGCTTTGTATGAGAGACCGCGCCAGCTCCGCCAACTGAAAGCAGCGCTCAGGGCGCTTGAGGCTGAAGTGATGTACGGGCATACGCCGCTCGCTGAAGCGTCTGCCCATATCGCTCGGCAAACGGCTACCCCAGTATGCGAGTTGTTTTTTCGGTTTGCCGAGACGTTGCGCAACGAAGAGACGAGCGTGGTGGAGGCATGGGAGAAAAGTTTACAAGCCTCATGGGGGAAAACAGCGCTGAAACAAGGGGAATTGGAAGTGATGAAGCAATTTGGTGCCACGCTCGGCCAGTATGACCGGCTGACGCAGCAAAAGCAAATCGCGTTGGCGCTCGCCCATTTAGAGCGGGAGGAAGAGGAAGCGATCGACAATCAAGCTCGCTATGCCAAAATGGCGAAAAGTTTAGGTGTGTTGGCCGGGCTGCTGCTCGTTATTTTACTCATGTAGACAGGAGGCAGGAATGAATGGGCATCGATGTCGATATCATTTTAAAAATCGCCGGCGTCGGCATCGTCATCGCGTTTTTGCATACGGTGCTCGATCAGATGGGACGGAAAGAATACGCCCAATGGGTGACGCTGCTCGGCTTTATTTATATTTTGTTTATGGTCGCCTCGATTGTGAGCGATTTGTTCCAAAAAATTAAAGACGTCTTTTTGTTTCACGGGTAGGGGGGATTGGCCATTGATATTTTGCAAATTGTCAGCCTCGGGTTGATTGCGACGTTTTTAGTTGCATTGTTAAAGGAACAAAAATCAAACCTCGCCTTTTTATTAACGGTTTTTGTTGGCTGCACGATTTTCTTGCTGCTTGTTGACCAAATTAGTGAAATTTTGCTGATGCTGCGGGAAATGGCGGAGGGCGCCCATATCCAAATGGTGTACTTAGAAACGATGTTGAAGATTATCGGCATTGCCTACATTGCCGAATTTGCCGCACAAATTTCCAAGGACGCTGGTCAAGGGGCGATTGCCGCCAAAATTGAGCTCGGCGGCAAAATTGTCATTTTGGCGCTTGCTGTTCCGATTTTGACCGCCATTATTGAAGCGGTCGTTAGCCTCATTCCGACGGCACGATAAGGAGGGAACGAATTGAAACGGACAGCGTTCCTTATGGCCGGACTGCTTTTTCTCTTTTTTTGTCCGCTAGTTGTACAAGCTGAAAGCAACGAGCCGTCTATCAGTGAGCAGCTCGCCCGGCTTGATGTGAGCGATATTCGCCGCTATTGGGAAACGATCGTCAACGAATACGGCGGCTTTTTGCCGGAAAGCGAAAAAGGATCACTTGCCGATTTTTTAAGCGGTGAGCGGCAATGGTCGCCTGCTGAATGGCTGAAAGCGCTCACCCGTTACTTATTTTACGAATTGCAAGTAAACGGGAAGTTGCTCGGCACGCTCATTTTGCTCGCTGTATTCAGCACGGTGCTGCAATCGTTGCAAAACGCGTTCGCTCAGCAGGAGGTGAGCAAAATTGCCCAAGCGGTCATCTATATGGTGCTGTTGTTGATTGCTCTAAATAGCTTTCGCCTCGCTGCTGACTATGCACTTGGGGCAGTGCAGACGATGAGCCATTTCATCATCGCTCTCATCCCGCTGCTGCTCGCGCTGCTTGCTTCTTCTGGCGGGGTTGTATCGGCAGCGTTTTTTCACCCGATCATTTTGTTTTTGATGAACACAACAGGGACGGTCGTTGAATATGTCACATTGCCCCTTTTGTTGCTGGCGGCGCTACTTGCTATTGTCAGCACGCTCAGCGACCGGTATAAGGCGACCCAGCTTGCCGATTTGTTGAACAAAGTCGCCCTCGGTTTGCTCGGCATCATTTTAACGGTTTTTCTTGGGGTGATGTCAGTGCGTGGGGCAACAACGGCGGTGGCGGATGGCGTCGCTTTAAGGGCGGCGAAGTTTGTCACCGGCAACTTCATTCCAGTCGTCGGCAAACTGTTTACTGATGCCGCCGATACAGTTGTCGCTGCTTCCATGCTGCTGAAAAACGCTGTTGGGTTAGTTGGGGTAGCGATTTTATTAATGATCGCTCTCTTTCCAGCGGTGAAAATTTTCGCGATTGTCATCGTCTACAAACTATCAGCCGCCTTATTGCAGCCGCTCGGCGGCGGGCCGGTGCTTTCATGCCTCAACATCATCAGCAAAAGCATCGGCTATGTGTTAGCGGCGCTGCTCATCGTATCGCTGATGTTTTTCCTCAGTCTTACGGTTATGGTCATGGCAGGGAACATTACGATGATGGTCCGCTAGGAGGAACGGTATGCAGTTTGTCATTGAATGGGTTACGAACATCATTTTGTTTTTGCTGTTTGCCATCGTCATCGACTTTTTGCTGCCGTCCGGAACGATGCAAAAATATGTCAAAATGGCCATCGGACTCATGCTGTTGCTCGTGATGCTCAGGCCCGTGCTCCAGCTCACCTCGATTGATCCGGAACAGCTAGTCGCTTCGGCAATCGCCCGTTTTTCCGACGGCCAAACGAGCGATGAAACGATAAAAAATCAAATCGAGCAAAAGAAAAAAGAAATACAAGCTTCACAACGCGCATATATTTTAGAACAAATGGCTGTCCAGTTGGAAAACGACGTAAATGAGGAGTTGATGGAAAAGTATGGATTGAAGGCTGATGTCAACATTTACGCTGATGACAAAGAAAGTTGGCGCATGCCGGATGACATCGAGAGGATCGAAGTCGTACTTTCTAAACAACAACCTGCCGGGACGGTGGAGCCGGTCATCATCGATACGACGAAACCACCGGCTTCGCTTGAGGGCGATGCATCGCTGGCCGAAGAGGTGCGCACCTTTCTCGCCGGCAAGTGGGAAGTCGATAAAAATAAAATTGCCGTACAAATTAGGGGGAGGGAATAGGGGGGATGCTCCAGTTTATAAAACGGCTCTTCTCCTCGCCGCCGAAAGAAGGGGACGGGGATGGAGTCCGAAAAAAAATGCCGTTTTCCTATGTTGTGGCCCTGTTGTTGGCCGGCGTTGCGCTTATGGTAGTGAGCCACTTTACGAAAAGTGGGGAAGATGTTCCGGCAACGCCTTCCGCTGAGCAATCAGATGCTCCATCCGAGCCGGCGTTTTTGTCAAGCAAAGAGACGAAAGAGAAAGTGATTGCCGCCTATGAGGAAAGGTATGAAAAAGAATTAAAAGCCGCACTCGAAGCCATTGAAGGAGTGGAGGATGTCACCGTAGTTGTCAACCTTGATTCGACAGAGTTGAAATTATTTGAGAAAAAACGATCGACCCAGAAGCAAACAACGAAGGAAGGCGACAAGGAAGGCGGAAAACGGACGATTGAAAACGAGTCAACCAATGAAGAAGTGATCATTATCCGCAACGGCGAAGAAGAAACGCCGCTTGTTGTCGCCACGAAAAAGCCTGACATTCGTGGCGTGCTTGTCGTCGCTAAAGGAGCGGACAACTTGCAAATTAAAAAATGGATTGTCGAGGCTGTGACGCGAGTGTTAAACGTTCCAAGCTATCGCGTCGCTGTCTTGCCGAAAAAATGACCGGGTAAGGGGAGGAGATCGGCATGTTGAAAAAACAAACCGTGTGGCTGTTGACGATGTTAAGCTTAGTGGTTGTGCTATCGGTCTATTACGTGACGGCGCCAAAAGAGATGGGGGACAGCACAGCGTTTACCACCAATGGTAAAGCAGATAAAACAAAAGAACAGCCAAGTGTCTCCATTGAAGAAACGGGGGCGAAAGACAATCCATCAAAAGCTGACAAAACAGACGATGATTTGTTTATGGCGCTGCGCATGAAAATTGAAGATGAACGAAGCCGGCTGCGCGATGAGCTGAACGCCATCGTCGCTTCGGCGAACGCGACGGCGGAAGAGAAAAATGAGGCGTTGGATAAAATTGAACAGCTGCAAGCTCTGTCTGAAAAAGAAGCGACATTGGAGACACTTATTAAATCAAAAGGCGGTTATGAAGATGTGTTCGTGCGCGCTGATGACGACCAAGTGCGCGTGACGATTAAAGCGAAAGAAAGCTCAGCCAAATCGGCCAACGAAGTGATCCATATGGTGAAAAAGGAAATTCCGGACGCCGAATATGTGACCGTTGAGTTCCAGCCGGCGGGATGAACGTGCTGCTCGATATAGGAGCAGCTTCTTTTTTGCACAAAAACCTTTTGTTTGTCCTATGGTTGTGTGTATAATCGTTATGAGCGCGTTTTATTACCTTCTGCTAAGAATGGACTTCTTGACAATGGAAGAAAGGTGTGAGGTCGATGAAAATTCAAGAAATCCGTGAATTGATTCGGTTGGTTGACCAATCTTCGATCGACGAATTTGTATACGAACAAGGTGAAACGAAAGTACATATGAAAAAAGCCGCGACGGCTGTTGCAGCCGAGCCGACGGTAGCCGTACAGGCGACGCCTGCTGCTCCGGTCGTTGTTGAACCGGCTCCGACAGCTCCTCCGGTTCAAACAGCCGCTCCGGAAGCGCCGGCTCCAGAAGCGGAAAAACCAGCTGCTCCGGAAGTCAAGCAAGCGCCAGAGGGCAACTTCCACCAAATTACGTCGCCGATGGTCGGCACGTTTTACGCTGCTCCGGCGCCAGATAAGCCGCCTTATGTGAAGCCGGGCGATAAAGTGAAAAAAGATACGGTTGTTTGCATTATTGAAGCGATGAAGCTGTTTAATGAAATTGAAGCGGAAGTCGACGGCGAAATTGTCGAGGTGCTCGTGCAAAACGGCCAGCTCGTCGAATACGGCCAGCCGTTATTTTTGGTCAAGCCTGAATAAGGGAGAGAACGGAGAATGATCAAAAAAGTGTTAGTGGCAAACCGCGGGGAAATCGCTGTCCGCATCATCCGCGCTTGCCGCGAGCTCGGCATTGAGACGGTCGCCGTGTTTTCGGAAGCTGATCGCGACGCCCTGCATGTGCAGCTCGCGGATGAGGCGTACTGCATCGGACCGACCGCTTCAAAAGACAGTTATTTAAATTTCACGAACATCATGAGCGTCGCCACGCTAACCGGTTGTGACGCCATTCACCCGGGTTACGGATTTTTGGCGGAGAATGAGGCATTTGCCGAGCTGTGCCGTGAGTGCAATGTTACGTTTATCGGTCCGAGTCCGGAAGCGATTACAAAAATGGGCATTAAAGATATCGCTCGCGAGACGATGCGTGAAGCCGGCGTGCCGATCGTGCCCGGATCGCGCGGAGTGATTGAAAGCATTGATGAAGCGCGGGCCATCGCCGCAGAGATCGGCTACCCGGTCATCATTAAAGCGACGGCCGGCGGCGGCGGAAAAGGGATTCGCGTCGCCCGCAACGAAGAGGAGCTCATCAAAGGGATTAACATCACTCAGCAAGAAGCGGCAACTGCATTCGGCAATCCAGGCGTGTATATTGAAAAGTATATTGAAGATTTTCGCCATGTTGAGATTCAAGTGCTGGCCGATTCGTACGGCAATACGATCCATCTCGGCGAGCGCGACTGCACGATTCAGCGCCGGCTGCAAAAGCTTGTTGAAGAAGCTCCATCGCCAGCGCTCGATGATGAGATTCGCCAAAAAATGGGCGAAGCGGCGGTCAAGGCGGCAAAAGCGGTCAATTACACCGGCGCCGGCACGGTTGAATTTATTTTCGACCACCGGAACAACGAGTTTTATTTCATGGAGATGAATACGCGCATTCAAGTCGAGCATCCAGTCACCGAGTTGATCACTGGCGTCGATTTAGTGAAAGAGCAAATCCGCATCGCATCCGGTGAAAAGCTGTCCCTCACCCAAGAGGACGTCGTCTTTAACGGTTGGGCGATTGAATGCCGCATCAACGCGGAAAATCCGGCGAAAAACTTCATGCCGTCGCCGGGGAAAATCGCCATGTACTTGCCGCCAGGTGGGCCGGGTGTGCGCGTCGATTCCGCTGCTTATCCAGGTTATGCGATTCCGCCGTATTACGACTCGATGATCGCTAAATTGATCGTCCATGCACCGACGCGCGAGGAAGCGATCGCCCGCATGAGACGAGCGCTTGGCGAGTTTATCATCGAAGGCATTCATACGACGATTCCGTTCCACATAAAATTAATGGAGCATGAGAAATTTCAAAGCGGCGAGTTTAATACAAAGTTTTTGGAGTTATATGATATTATGAAGGCGGAATAGGAGGTGCCTTATGTCTGAACATGTGTTTGAACCCAGTCAGGAGTATGCTGGGCTTGGCAAAGTGGAAATCGCACCGGAGGTCATTGAAGTGATCGCCGGCATCGCGGCGAGCGAAGTTGACGGCATCGCGCAAATGCGCGGCAATTTCGCCGCCGGCGTCGCGGAACGGTTCGGCAAAAAATATCATGGCAAAGGTGTGAAAGTCGACTTGCGCGACGACGGCGTCGTGATCGATCTGTACTGTCTTGTTCAATTCGGCGCATCGATTCCAAACGTGGCGAAAAAAGTGCAAGAAAATGTGCGCCAAGCGCTTTGGAACATGACTGGCTTGGAAACGAGCGAAGTAAACGTCCACATTGTCGGCATCCAGTTTGAGACCGGAAAGCCGGAGCAAGATGCGGTCGAACAACGGTAACGCAACAAAAGGCAGCTGCTTTCGAAGCAGCCGCCTTTTGTTTTTTTCGCCAAAGTTTGTTATTGTAATGAACGGGGCCGTTAGCACGGCTAGCGGTAGCAAACCGGTATCGCTAATGATTTGTGGGAAAGGGCTGGCTTTTTCCGAAAAATATGATATGATTTCAATATAAATGTTCGTGTTTAGGGAGGAGGAAGGTAATGAAGCGGCATGAAGCACGCGAAAAGGCGTTACAGGCGCTATTCCAAATCGATGTTGGTCACATTCCTCCTGATGAGGCGATCGGCAATGTGACAGGAAGCGGCGAAGTGGATCCGTTTTTGCGCCAGCTCGTATTCGGTGTTATTGAGCACCGGGCGGAAATTGACGAGCTGTTGCGCTCGAATTTGGAAAAATGGAAGCTCGAGCGGGTCGCCAATGTTGACCGGGTTATTTTACGAATGGCGACGTATGAAATGAAATATGTCGATGACGTGCCAGTGAGTGTCAGCCTCGATGAGGCGGTTGAACTAGCGAAAAAATTTGGCGATTGGAAATCCGGAAGCTTTGTCAACGGCGTGCTTTCAAAAGTGAAAGCGGCGTTGCAAAAGTAACAACCGCAAGCAGCAAACGAAGTTTCGATTTACCTAGGTGTAGGCGGACTCATATTGACCAATGAATGAGGAGAGGGGAAGCGAGACACAATGACAGCACAAATCATTAGCGGAACGGAATTGGCAAAAACGATTCGCGCCGAATTGGCGGATGAAGTAGCAAAGTTAAAGGCAAACGGCATCGAACCGGGACTGGCCGTCATTCTTGTTGGCGACGACCCCGCATCGCATTCCTATGTGAAAGGAAAACAAAAAGCGTGTGCCGAAGTCGGCATTCGTTCACTCCTTTACACATTTCCGGCCACGATCAGCGAAGAAGAGTTGCTCGCCAAAATTCAAGAGCTGAACGCTGATCCGACAGTGCACGGCATTTTAGTGCAGCTGCCGCTACCTGCTCATATTCGCGAGTGGTCGGTGATTGAAACAATCGCTCCGGAAAAAGATGTCGACGGGTTTCATCCGATTAATGTTGGAAAAATGATGATCGGCCAGCCGGCGTTTCTTCCGTGCACCCCGCACGGCGTACTGGTGATGGTCAAATCGGCGGGCATCGACATCGCCGGAAAGCATGTTGTCGTCGTCGGACGCAGCAATATCGTCGGCAAGCCGGTCGGCCAGCTGTTTTTGCGTGAACATGCGACCGTCACCTACGCTCACTCGAAAACACCGGATTTGGCCGCCATCACCCGCCAGGCTGACATTTTAATCGTTGCTGTCGGCAAGGCACGCCTTATCGGCCCGGAACATGTGAAGCCGGGAGCGGTCGTCATTGACGTCGGCGTCAACCGACTGGAGAGCGGCAAATTGTGCGGTGATGTCGATTTCGACGCCGTCAAAGAAGTGGCCAGCTATGTGACGCCGGTGCCGGGAGGGGTCGGGCCGATGACGATTACGATGCTGTTGCACAATACGATGGAAGCAGCACGGCAGCTCGCTGCGAAGTGAGGGCGTTTTTTGTGGAAGTAAAATACGTGACCGTCGGAGCGCTGACAAAATACATCAAGCGCAAATTCGACGTTGATCCCCATTTGCGCGATTTATGGATAAAAGGTGAGATTTCAAACTTTAAACAGCATTCGCGCGGCCATATGTACTTTACATTAAAAGATAGCGAGGCGCGCATCGCTGCGGTCATGTTCGCCGGCTACAATCAGCATTTGCCGTTCCGCCCCGAAGACGGAATGAACGTGCTCGTACGTGGGGAAATTTCCGTCTATGAACCGAACGGCAACTATCAACTATATGTGAAAGAAATGCAGCCGGAAGGCATCGGCCGCCTATATTTAGCGTACGAACAGCTGAAACAGCGGCTTGAAGCGGAAGGGCTGTTTTCGTCGGCTCATAAAAAGCCGCTGCCAGCGTTTCCGCGCTGTGTCGGCGTCGTCACGTCACCGACCGGGGCGGCGGTGCGGGATATTATGACGACGATTCGTCGTCGCTATCCGCTCGCGAAAGTCATTTTATTTCCAGCGCTCGTGCAAGGGGAAGGGGCAGCGCCGTCGATCGTGCGCGCTATCGAGCGGGCGAATGATTTTAGCGAGGTTGACGTGCTTATCGTCGGTCGCGGGGGCGGCTCGATTGAAGAGCTGTGGGCGTTTAACGAAGAAATCGTCGCCCGCGCCATTTTCGCTTCCCGCGTGCCGGTCATTTCCGCCGTCGGCCACGAGACGGATTTTACCATCGCCGATTTTGTCGCGGATTTGCGGGCGCCAACGCCGACGGCGGCGGCTGAGCTGGCAGTGCCGCACATCGGGGAGTTGGCTGAGCGGATCGCCGAGCGGAAATGGCGGCTCATCCGTGCCATGAAAGAGCGGCTGGCGGCCAACCAGGAGCGGCTCGCTCGACTACAGGCGTCGTACGCATTCCGCTATCCGAAGCGTCTTTATGAACAAAAAGAGCAGCAGCTCGACGCGTTGCTCGAACGACTCGCCCGCCAACGCGAACGGCTGGTGGATAAAAAACGCCAGCGGCTGCGAGAATTGCACCTGAGACTGTGGCGCCATCACCCGGAGGCGGAGCTTGAGCGGATGAAAGAGCGGCAAAAAGCGACCGCCGTCGCGCTTGAAAAAGCGATGCGCACCGCCTTGGAGCGCCATGCGTTCCGCTTTCGTTCCCATGTCGCTCGGCTGGAAGCGCTCAGCCCGCTCCGCATCATGGAACGCGGCTATAGTTTGGTGTACAATGAGCGGCACGAGCTTGTGAAACGGATCGGTCAACTCCAGGTCGGTGAGCGCCTGTCCATCCGGGTTCAAGACGGACAAGTCGATTGCCAAGTGATGGGAGTGGAGGAAAAAACGACATGAGCGAAGAAAAAGAAATGACGTTTGAAGAAGCAATGAAACAGCTGGAATCGATCGTTGAAAAATTGGAAGAGGGAAACGTGCCGCTTGAAGATGCCATTGCCTTTTTTCAAGAAGGCATGAAACTGTCGAAACTTTGCCATGATAAATTGCAGCACGTTGAAAAACAGCTCGAGTATATGTTGCGCGAAGACGGCGAGCTCGTTCCTTTTTCGCCAGAGGAGGCATGACAGGTGGCGTCGCTTGAGATTGAACAATTTTTAAACGAGCAAAAACAGGCTGTTGAGGCGGCATTGTCTCGCTACATTGCTCAGCTTCATGGTCCGGAGACGCTGAAAAAAGCGATGGCTTACTCGCTTGAAGCCGGCGGCAAGCGCATTCGCCCGCTCTTGTTGTTGTCAACGATTCAAGCGCTCGGCCAAAATCCGTCGCTCGGCCTGCCGGTGGCTTGCGCGATTGAAATGATCCATACGTATTCGCTTATCCATGACGATTTGCCGAGCATGGACAATGATGATTTACGGCGCGGCAAGCCGACAAACCATAAAGTGTTTGGTGAGGCGATGGCCATTTTGGCGGGAGATGGGCTGTTGACGTACGCGTTTCAATTGATCGCCGAGATCCATGATGAACGTGTGCCTGTTGATGTCCGACTGCAGTTGATCGCAGAGCTGGCGAAAGCGGCTGGCCCGGAAGGGATGGTGGCCGGGCAAGTCGCTGATATGGAAGGAGAAGGAAAAACACTGGCGCTCGCCGAACTGGAATACATCCACCGTCACAAAACCGGAAAAATGCTGCAATATAGTGTGCATGCCGGGGCGCTACTCGGTGGCGCCGATGCCCGGCAAATGCGCGAGCTTAACGAATTTGCCGCTCATTTAGGTCTCGCCTTTCAAATTCGTGACGATATTCTTGACATTGAAGGAACGGAAGAGAAAATTGGAAAACGGGTCGGCAGCGACCGTGAAAATCATAAGGCCACCTACCCGGCGCTGCTGTCGCTTGCCGGTGCAAAAGAAAAACTGGCGTTTCATATTGATGCGGCGAAGCGTCATTTACAGCAAGCTGATGTTGATGGTGCCACGCTCGCCTATATTTGCGAACTTGTCGCTGTCCGCGACCACTAATCATGAGACAGCCGCCTTCGCTCCGCGTTTGTTTTGATTCGGAACCGAAGGCGGCTGTTTTTTGTTCTCCGTTCGACAAGTAGGTGCCACAACTCCCCGCCCGATTCTTTCTGCATTTCTTTTGTGCTATACTCACAGAACGGACGGCATGGCCTTGCTTCATCGGCAAAAGTCGATTTTTCGTGCCGAATCATGTATAATAATACTACCTGTATCATGGGAGAACCGGCTCGGAGAACGACCAAATGAAAGCGAGTGATCTTGTTGGACTTAACGAAAATTGAACATCCGCGCGTGGTAAAAACCATGTCGATTCCCCAGCTGAAACAGTTAAGCGCCGATATCCGGCGATTTTTAATTGAAAAGCTGTCGAAAACAGGCGGACATATCGGTCCAAATTTAGGGGTCGTCGAGCTGACGATCGCCCTTCATCGGGAGTTTGACAGCCCGAAAGATAAGCTCATTTGGGACGTCGGCCATCAGTCGTACGTGCATAAAATTTTGACCGGGCGCGCCGCCGAGTTTGATACGCTTCGGCAATATAAAGGGCTGTCGGGGTTTCCGAAGCGGAGTGAAAGCGAGCATGATGTCTGGGAAACCGGTCATAGCTCGACATCGCTGTCGGCAGCGATGGGAATGGCGATCGCCCGCGATTTGAAAGGGACGGATGAATACATTGTGCCGATTATCGGCGATGGAGCGTTGACCGGTGGGATGGCGCTTGAGGCGCTCAACCATATCGGTCATGAAAAAACGGATATGATCGTGATCTTAAACGATAATGAAATGTCCATCGCCCCGAACGTCGGAGCGTTGCACAACATTCTTGGCCGACTGCGCACCGCCGGCAAATACCAATGGGTCAAGGACGAGCTCGAACTGTTGCTCAAACGCATTCCGGCGGTCGGCGGCAAGTTGGCGGCGACCGCTGAGCGGTTGAAGGACAGTTTAAAGTACTTGCTCGTTTCCGGCGTGTTTTTTGAGGAGCTTGGGTTTACGTATTTAGGTCCGGTTGACGGCCACGATTTTGAGGATTTGCTTGAAAACTTGCGCTATGCGAAGAAGGTGAAAGGCCCGGTTCTTGTGCACGTGATCACGAAAAAAGGGAAAGGCTACAGCCCGGCAGAAAATGACAAAGTCGGCACGTGGCACGGCACAGGGCCATACAAAATCGAAACTGGCACCTTTGTCAAGACAAAAGAAGGGGGACCGTCATGGAGCGGGCTGGTCAGTGAAACAGTACGCCGGATTGCCCGCACTGACCCGCGCATTGTCGCCATTACACCGGCGATGCCGGTTGGTTCGAAGCTTGAAGGGTTTGCGAGCGAATTTCCGGATCGGATGTTTGATGTTGGCATCGCCGAACAGCATGCGACGACGCTTGCGGCCGGACTGGCAACGCAAGGGATGAAACCGTTTTTGGCCATTTACTCGACGTTTTTGCAGCGGGCATATGATCAAGTGGTTCATGACGTATGCCGGCAAAATTTAAACGTCTTTTTCGCCATTGACCGCGCCGGACTTGTCGGTGCTGACGGCGAAACACATCAAGGGGTGTTTGACATCGCCTTTTTGCGCCATGTGCCGAACCTTGTTTTGATGATGCCAAAGGATGAAAACGAAGGCCAGCATATGGTGTACACTGCCCTCCGCTATGATGACGGGCCGATCGCCATGCGTTTTCCGCGCGGTAACGGACTTGGCGTTCCGCTTGATGAGGAACTGAAAGAAATTCCGATCGGCACATGGGAGGTGCTGCGCGACGGCAGCGATGCGGTGATTTTAACGTTTGGGACGACGATTTCGATGGCGCTTGAGGCGGCTGAACAGTTGGCGAGAGACGGCGTGTCGGTGAAAGTCGTCAATGCCCGCTTTCTGAAGCCGATGGATGAAGCGATGCTTCACGAATTGCTCGAGAGCCGTCTGCCGATATTAACGATTGAAGAGGCGGTCTTGCAAGGCGGTTTTGGCAGTTCCGTGCTTGAATTTGCCCATGACCATGGCTACCACCAGGCGGTCATTGAACGGATGGGCATTCCTGATCGCTTTATCGAGCATGGAAGTGTCAGCGAGCTGCTGGACGAAATCGGGCTGACGGCAGCCCATGTCGCTGATCGCATCAAAACGATTATGCCAAGAAAACAGAAAAGGGCTTGAGAAAGATGAAAGGAAAGAAAGAACGGCTCGATGTGTTGCTTGTTGAACGCGGGTTGGTAGAAACGCGGGAAAAGGCGAAGCGGGCCATCATGGCCGGGCTTGTCTATTCAAACGATGTCCGGCTCGAGAAACCCGGAGAAAAAGTGCCGGCTGACATCCCGCTTGAGGTGAAAGGCAATCCGCTTCCATATGTCAGCCGCGGCGGCTTAAAATTGGAAAAAGCGTTGCGTGAGTTTCAGATCAGCGTTGAAAATAAAATTGTGCTTGATATCGGCGCGTCGACTGGCGGATTTACTGATTGTGCTTTACAACACGGAGCGAAGTTATCGTACGCCGTTGACGTCGGCTATAACCAGCTCGCGTGGAAGCTTCGTCAGGACGAGCGCGTCGTTGTCATGGAGCGAACGAACTTCCGTTACGTGACGCCAGATTTGTTTACAAAAGGGATGCCGGAAGTAGCGGTTATTGACGTATCATTCATTTCGCTTCGACTCATTTTGCCTGTCGTTAAGACGGTTATTGTGCCGGGCGGTGATGTGATCGCCCTCGTCAAGCCGCAGTTTGAAGCCGGCAAGGAAAACGTCGGTAAAAAAGGGATCGTCCGCGATCCGGATGTTCATCGGGAAGTGCTTGAGTCGATCGTTCAATTTGCCTGTGCCGAAGGGTTCGATATCCTCCATTTGTCTTATTCGCCAATCACCGGCGGCGACGGCAACATTGAGTTTTTGCTTCATGTCGTCTATTCTGGTGGAGAGAAAGGCGAAAATCGTCTTTCGGCGCCGATCGCCCATATCGTGAACGAGGCGCACGATCGCTTGCGGACCGGACAACGAGAATCAGATGCTAAATAAGCGTCTTCTGTGAAAAAGGTGGGCCCCTGCAGGGCGGAACGGGCAGAAAACCTGCATCTTTGAACATAAGGAGGTGGCTCGATTTGAACAAAGGGCAACGGCATATAAAAATTCGCGAAATTATTATGAACAGCGACATCGAAACGCAAGACGAGCTCGTCGACCGGCTGAAAGAAGCGGGCTTTAACGTTACTCAAGCGACCGTATCGCGCGATATTAAAGAGATGCAGCTCGTCAAAGTGCCGATGGCTAACGGCCGCTATAAATACAGCCTTCCGTCCGATCAGCGCTTCAATCCGTTGCAGAAGCTGAAACGGGCGCTTGTCGACGTGTTCATTAAGCTAGATGGAACCGGCAACTTGCTCGTGCTGCGGACGTTGCCGGGCAACGCTCACGCCATCGGTGTCTTGCTCGACAATTTGGATTGGGGTGAAATCGTCGGCACGATTTGCGGTGACGATACGTGCCTCATTATTTGCCGGACGCCGAAAGATGCAAAAAAAGTGTCCAACCAGCTGCTGTCAATGCTCTGACCGAGGACCGGCCCGACGTTCCCCCCGTGCTAGGGAGAAGGAAAACGGGAACGGTCCTCAATTATGAACGTGAACGCATGTTCGATAACAAGAATGAAGATGGACAACATACGCGCCATTCGAACGTTCAAGGGGTGATGGGATGCTCGCCGAGCTGTCGATTAAAAATTTCGCGATCATTGAATCGC
This sequence comes from Geobacillus sp. FSL K6-3411, assembly GCF_037965715.1. NCBI lineage: Bacteria > Bacillati > Bacillota > Bacilli > Caryophanales > Anoxybacillaceae > Geobacillus > Geobacillus sp. FSL K6-3411. The sequence continues at coordinate 2,459,852 of NZ_CP150187.1, read as the reverse complement.
TATCTTTGTCCTTTGACAAAGGACTGACAGTGTTAACCGGCGAAACAGGGGCTGGTAAATCGATCATCATTGATGCGATTCATCTATTGATCGGCGGGCGCGGTTCCGCCGAATTTGTCCGTTTCGGCGCGGAAAAGGCAGAAATCGAAGGGCTGTTTTTGCTTGATGATGACCGCCACCCATGTTGCCAAAAGTGCGCTGAGGTCGGCATCGATGTGAGCGAAGGAATGGTCGTTTTGCGCCGCGACATTTTGGCTAACGGCAAAAGCGTCTGCCGCATTAACGGCAAGCTGGTGACGACCGCCATATTGCGGGAAGTTGGAGCGACGCTTGTCGATATTCACGGTCAGCATGAGCATCAAGAGCTGATGGATCCGTCGCGTCATTTACCGCTTCTTGATGAATTCGGCGGTGCGGAGATGGCGGAGGCGCTCGCACGCTACCGCGCTGTCTATGAACAGCATGAAGCGTTGGTGAAAAAATTAAAAAAACTGAGTGAAAATGAACAGCAAATGGCGCATCGGCTTGATTTATTGACATTTCAGCTGCGCGAAATCGAACAGGCCTCACTCGAGCTCGGAGAAGACGAACGGCTGATGGAAGAAAAAGTGCGCATTGTCAACTTTCAAAAGATATACAGTGCCATCCAAAAAAGCTATGAAGCGCTCTCCGGTGAAGGACGCGGCCTTGATTCGATCGGGGAAGCGATGGGCCACCTCGATGATGTCGCCCCGATGGATGCTGCGCTGAAGGAGGCGTACGAAACAGTTGCCAACAGCTACTACTTGCTTGAAGAAGTGATGTACAAGCTGCGCGACCAGCTCGAGGAGCTTGAGTATGACCCGGCGCGGCTTGACGCCATCGAAAGCCGCCTCGCTGAAATCCAACAGTTAAAACGAAAATACGGCGCAACGATCGCTGATATTTTGCAATATGCTGAGGCGATTGCTGAGGAAATCGAGACGATTGAAAACCGTGAGACGCATGTGCATGAACTTGAGCGGCAGCTTGCAGCAGTGACAAGCGATTTGCTGATGGAGGCGGAAAACGTGACCAACGTTCGCCGCACTTACGCCCGGGAGCTGATTGAACGCATTCACCAAGAGTTAAAAGATTTGTACATGGAGAAGACGCAGTTTGACATCATCTTTGCGAAACGTGAAGGACCACTCGATGCTCCATTGGTTGATGGCGTGCCGGTTAAGTTTCACGAAGATGGCATCGACGTCGTTGAGTTTTACATTTCGACGAACGTCGGCGAGCCGTTGAAACCGCTCGCTAAAGTTGCTTCGGGCGGTGAATTGTCACGGATTATGTTAGCGTTGAAAACGATTTTTTCCAAACATCAAGGGGTGACGTCGATTATTTTCGACGAGGTGGATACAGGCGTCAGCGGTCGTGTCGCCCAAGCGATCGCCGAAAAAATTTACCGCATTGCCAGCGGTTCACAAGTGCTTTGCATTTCTCACCTGCCGCAAGTGGCTGCCATGGCGGACACGCATTTATTCATCGCCAAAGAAACGGACGGAACGCGGACGAAAACAGTGGTGAAAAAGTTGGATGAGGAGGAGAAGGTGAAAGAAATCGGGCGAATGATTTCCGGCGTCGAAATGACGGAGTTGACAAAACAGCATGCCAAAGAACTGTTAGAACTGGCGGCCAAAATGAAACAATAACATTTACTTCCAGACCGTGTGCGGTTGCTTGATTTGTGCTGAGTCTTTCCCTCACCAAACCGTCTGATTTGACGGCAGGCGTTTGATGTGCTGCTGGGATGTAATGCTATCCATCCTAGGCAGCTTTTTTTATTCGTGCCGCGATTATATTTTCCCCTGTTCAGGCAAAATTAAAACTGTAACCGTTTTTGTATGGTGTAGGCGGGAGCGAGGAGAGTGAGCGACATTGAATAGAGAAACGGCGCGAAAAATGATAGGAGTGCTTCTCCTTGGGATATTGATGGTCATCGGTTTTTCCAAGCCAATGAAAGAATATTGGCAAATTCCGAAACAGCTTGTGCTGTTTGAAGGAGACGCGGTCAAGTTTGAAGCCGCCTCTCTTCCGGTGCAAGCAACCGCCAATGACCGAAACGCTCCCGAAACGCTCGAAGTTGAGCGAAAAAACGGTTCGTTGTCTGTAAAAGCGAAACAAAGCGGACAGGAAACAATGGTTTTGCAAGTTGCAGGGATGCCGGTTAAGCAAGTGGATGTCAACGTGTTGCCAACGCTGAAAGTCGTTCCCGGCGGGCAATCGATCGGTGTGAAACTCAATACGGTCGGTGTTCTTGTCGTTGGTTACCATCTCGTGGAAACCGAAAACGGAAAAAAATCGCCGGGGGAAGCGGCTGGTATTCAAGTTGGCGATATCATTACCGGCATTAATGGTAAAAAAATTGAAAACATGAGTGACCTCTCCCCTTTCATTGAGGAAGCTGGCAAAACAGGAAAACCGCTTCATCTGCAAATTCTGCGCGACCAGCATTCCATGACAACGAAGCTCGTTCCACTGAAAGATAAGCATGACGACGTGTACCGCATCGGTTTATACATCCGCGATTCTGCCGCTGGCATCGGGACGATGACATTTTATGACCCGAAATCGAAAAAATATGGCGCACTCGGCCATGTCATTTCCGATATGGATACGAAAAAACCGATTGTTGTCCAAGACGGACAAATTATGAGCTCGACCGTTACGTCTATTGAAAAGGGGACGAGCGGCAATCCAGGGGAAAAATTAGCTCGCTTCTCCGATGGCGGGGAAGTCATTGGTACCATTACGAATAACAGTCCGTTTGGCATTTTTGGCAAACTGACAAAATCGTTGCCAGATGGCCCGATTACGAATCCGATTCCGGTCGCATTGGCGAGTCAGGTGAAAGAAGGGCCGGCGAAAATGTTGACGGTGGTGGAGAATGACAAAGTCGAACAATTTGATGTGGAAATTGTTAACACCATTCCGCAAAAATTCCCGGCGACAAAAGGGCTTGTCATTCGCGTCACCGACCCGCGGCTGTTGAAGAAAACGGGCGGTATCGTCCAAGGGATGAGCGGCAGTCCAATTATTCAAGATGGAAAGCTCGTTGGTGCAGTGACGCATGTTTTTGTCAACGATCCGACATCGGGCTATGGTGTCCATATCGAATGGATGTTGCAGGAAGCAGGAATCGATTTATATGGCAAACAAAGAAAAGCGAGCTGACCGAGTCGGCTCGCTTTTTTGGTCGTTGCAAAATTTTTTTCAAAAAAGGCGGCAAAATTTTTGCTGATTTGGCATAGATATTTGGTGAAACATCCGTTAAAATGAAACGTGTAAAGATTTTTCGACAAATAAGCATTTTTTGGAAGCGAATGTTGTCTAATAGGCTCGCTTTTTGTTATAATTTTTATTTTTTGCTAATTGATGAAAAATAAAAGGATTTTTTGCCACTGTTGTCGAATGTACGTTAACGGAATATTACATAGCAAGAAAAAATGGGGGAGGACGATTGGTTTGAGCATTAAAGTGTGCATTGCCGACGATAACCGTGAATTGGTGACGTTGCTTGATGAATATATTTCGAATCAGTCGGACATGGAAGTGATTGGTACAGCATATAACGGCCAAGACTGCTTGCATATGCTTGAAGAGAAGCAGCCGGACATTTTGATTTTGGATATCATTATGCCACATTTGGACGGGTTGGCCGTGCTTGAGAAAGTTCGTACTAGCTTTGAGCACCAGCCGAACGTTATCATGTTGACGGCGTTTGGTCAGGAAGATGTGACGAAAAAAGCGGTCGAACTCGGCGCTTCCTATTTTATTTTAAAACCGTTTGATATGGAAAATTTAGTTCATCATATCCGACAAATTTACGGAAAAACCGCACCGGCTGCTAAAAAAGTAGCCCCGGCGTATCAAGCGCGCGACAATAAGCCGAAAAACTTGGATGCGAGCATTACGAGCATCATCCATGAAATCGGCGTCCCTGCCCATATTAAAGGGTATTTGTATTTGCGCGAGGCGATCGCCATGGTGTATCACGACATCGAATTGCTCGGTTCGATCACTAAAGTGCTGTATCCTGATATCGCTAAAAAATACAACACGACCGCCAGCCGCGTCGAGCGAGCCATCCGTCATGCGATTGAAGTTGCATGGAGCCGAGGCAACCTCGAATCGATTTCCTCGCTGTTCGGCTACACTGTCAGCGTCTCGAAAGCGAAGCCGACGAATTCCGAATTTATCGCGATGGTAGCCGACAAGCTAAGATTGGAACATAAGGCGTCGTAACGATGAGAGAAAATCATGGCATGACGTCAGGTGTCCCATGGATGGGACACCTTTTCCTGTTGATGATGCACAATGCGGTTCAAGGCCGGTGATTCGCCTAGTGTGCCAAAGGCGTTTCGTTTTGCCTTCTCTTATTTGTATTTATACCAAGCGATCCAGCCCTTTTCTTGATGTTTGGCTACAAATATGACTCCTTCCGACAAACTTGCACTAGGCAGCAATTTAGGGAAACGGAGTTTGACGACCCATGAATGTTGGGCGATTGGTTTGCCGCATAACGATTCGGCCATTTGAACATAAGGGGTTTTTGATTCAGCGAGCATCAGCGCTTCTTCCACTTCCCATTCACTGTACTCTTTCCCCGGATAAAGCGAAGGGATTATCGTTTTTAATGCGTGAAGAAGTTCCGGTTTGTCTGCCGAAGAAACGGGCGCGAGTTCCGAAGCATTGGGACACTGTTCGCCTGCATAGGAGTGCGTCGGATAGGCATAGAACAAAATTGAAACAAACGACAATATCAAAAAATAAACCATGAGAAGATGTTTTTTCATCTATCATCACCCCATGGTTTATATTCCCCAAATATGTAAAGAGCATAACTGTTCCATCACGCTGTTCATCGGAAAAGGGTGGAAAAGTTTAAACACAACGGTGATGGCACTCGAGTTTTTCGCATTGGGATGCCAAATGGTTAGGATGGGTCATGTTCGTTTTCCTTTTTCTCGAGCTCGAGCAGTTTTTGCATTAAAATGTGCGGGGGCATATGCATCACCCGTTCAATCGGGATTCCGAGCGCTTTAGCTAGTTTTTGCGCCGTTTCCAATGAAATTTTCAGCGGTTGCATCATGTTCACCTCATTTCATCATACATTAGTTTTAGTATAACGAATGATCGTCGGCGTCGGCTAGTCCTGTTGGCCGAACGGTCATTATACACGAAAGGGAGAAGACGAATGACACTGATTTTTGCCCATCGTGGCGCGGCCGGAACTCACCCGGAAAACACGATGGTGGCGTTTCGCGAAGCGGAAAGAGTAGGGGCTGACGGCATTGAATTGGATGTACAGCTCACCAAAGACGGTGAAATCGTCGTTATTCATGACGAGACAGTCGATCGGACGACCGACGGAAGTGGCTGGGTGCATGACATGACGTACCGCGATTTGCGCAAGTTGAACGCAGCGGCGAAATGGGGAGGCCGATACGGACATTGCCCAATTCCTCATTTGGAAGAAGTGCTCGCTTGGCTCGAACCGACAAAGCTTTTCATTAACATTGAGTTGAAAAATAACCGCATTCCCTATGAAATGCTCGAACAAAAAACGATCGCCCTTGTTCGCCGCTATGGGCTTGAGAAACGGACAATTTTTTCATCGTTCAACCATAACAGCATGCGTTTTTGCCGAATGGTTGCGCCGGAGATCGAAACAGCGCTTCTTTATATGGAGCCGCTCTACGACCCGTGGACGTATGTCAAGGTGATGAAAGCAGACGGGTTGCATCCGTACTATCGGACAGTGACGGCTACATTTGTTGCGAATGCGCAACGTCGCGGGCTGGCTGTTCGGCCGTTTACGATCAATAAGCCGGAAGCGATGAAAACAATGTTTGCCTACGGGGTTGATGCTATTTTTACCGACCATCCTCGCCGTGCGAAAGAATGGAAGGAAAAACGCCTTAACGAATGACCGTTAAGGCGTTTTTCGTTTGCGTTGAAAACGAGCTTGCACTTTGTTTCGTTTCCGGTCACGGTGCAACAAAAAACCGCCGATAAATGCCAAACCGGCAGCAAACAGCGCAAGCCCGGCGAGAAATTGCAGCCATAAGGCGGCAAACGGCGGCTGTATCACGCCAAATAGCGCATCGCGCATCCATTTAATGCCGAGCGCTGCCGCCAAGCCGGGGACAACTAAAATCAACAGCGCAATCATTCGCTCCATCGCAATCGTGTTCCTTTCCAAAAAGAAGTCGCTTCATCGACTATCATAGCGGTTATCGACTGTTTGTCAAGGAAAGAAAAAACAAGTATGATAAAAATGCCTGCAAAATTTGGCATGAAATAAAGAGTGGTGAACCGTGATGAAAAAAGTGATCATTATTGGTGCCGATGCGCGGGGGACGTCATTGCTGAAACTGCTTCATGAAGCCTCGGGATTTGCCGTCATGGCGGTGATTGATGTCGATGACAATGCCCCAGGGCTGCAGCTGGCGCGGAAGTGGGGCATCGTTGCCGCCAATGACTGGCGTCCGTGGATGGATAAACCACTTGACTTGATTATTGAAACAACCGGCAGGGCGGACGTCCTTGAAGAGATCCGCCAGTTGGCGCCCAAAGGGGCGAACATCGTTCCAAGTGCGGTTGCGAGAATGATGGCCGAGCTCGTCGAAGAAAAGGAAGCACTGATTGCTGAACTGAAAAGCGAGGCGACTCGGCGTGCACTCATTTTTCACTCGTCCCACGATGGCATGATAGTCGTTGATGAATATGCTTACATTACCGATATGAATGAAAGCGCTGCTGAGCTGCTTGAGGTGGATAAAGACAAAGTCATTGGCGAGCACATTTTATCGGTCTTGCCATCAAGCGGTTTACCGCGTGTGCTGAAAACGAGGCAGACGGAGTTTCACCAAGAAGTGGAGTTGGCTAATGGAAAAAAATTGATTACCACCCGCATCCCGATTATCGACGAGAGCGGGAAGTTGTTTGGAGCGCTTGCCGTATTCAAAGATATTACTGAACTGGTCGCTTTAGCCGAAGAAATCACGGACTTAAAAGAAATGCGCATGATGCTTGAAGCGATTATTCATTCGTCGGAAGAAGCGATCTCAGTCGTTGATGAAAACGGGAATGGCATTTTGATCAACCCAGCGTATACTCGTCTCACCGGCTTGACGAAAGAGGAAGTGATCGGAAAGCCAGCGACCGCCGACATCGCCGAAGGAGAAAGCATGCATATGCAAGTGTTGAAAACGCGCCGGCCAGTGCGCGGAGTGCGCATGAAAGTCGGCCCTAAAAACCGCGACGTTGTCGTCAATGTTGCCCCGATCATTGTTGATGGCGTATTAAAAGGGAGTGTCGGCGTCATTCATGACGTGTCGGAAATCCAGCGGCTAACGGCTGAACTGAACCGGGCGCGGCAAATTATTCGCACGCTCGAGGCGAAATATTCGTTTGCCGATATTATCGGTGAAGCCGACGAGATGAAAGTGGCGATTGAGCAGGCGAAACTGGCAGCGAAAACGCCTGTGACGATTTTGCTGCGCGGCGAATCAGGGACAGGTAAAGAGCTGTTTGCCCATGCCATTCATAATGCCAGCGATCGGAAGTATAACAAGTTTATCCGTGTCAATTGTGCAGCCATTCCGGAAACATTATTAGAGAGCGAACTATTTGGCTATGAAGAAGGGGCGTTTTCCGGCGCGAGGCGCGGCGGAAAACGCGGGTTGTTTGAAGAAGCAAACAACGGAAGTATTTTTCTCGATGAAATTGGTGAATTGTCAGCGAGCACGCAAGCGAAGCTACTTCGCGTCTTGCAAGAGAGAGAAATTGTTCGCGTTGGCGGAACGAAGCCGATTCCGATCAATGTTCGCGTCATTGCCGCGACGAATGTCAATTTAGAAAAAGCGATTGCCGACGGCACATTTCGCGAAGACTTATATTACCGGCTCAATCGGATGCCCATTTATATCCCGCCGCTGCGTGCCCGCAAAGAAGACATTCCGGCTCTTTGCCGACACTTGATCCAAAAGCTGAACCAAGATTACGGCCGCAACGTCGAAGGGGTGACGAACGAAGCGATGGCACGGCTTTTGGCCTATGATTGGCCAGGGAACGTCCGCGAACTTGAAAATGTGCTCGGACGGGCGATGATTTTCATGAAGTTTCACGAGGTGATGATCGATGTTGAGCATTTGCCGCCCCTTGCCACACCATCGCCGACGACAGTGTCCCGCGTCGAAGCGGAAGAACCGCTTCGGCCGCTTGATGAGATGGTCGGTGAGTACGAGGCGCGTTTGTTAGAGCGGGCGCTCCGACGTTATCATGGCAATAAAACAGCGACTGCCCGGGCACTCGGCATTTCAGTGCGCAACTTGTACTATAAATTAGAAAAATACGGACTTGACAAAAAAAGCATGCAGTAATTTTCATACAATGAAAAAAGTTGCATAATTTCATTCTCATGCAATTGTTATTTTTAAGCGCTTTCACACTTTTGTAATTGGCACGGTTTTTGCATATAAAAAAGTGCCGCACGATTTGCAGAAAAGGTTGGTGCAGACGATGAAGTTGAGATCATTAATCGAAGAGGCAAGCCAATGCCAAGGCCAGACGGTGGCGGTGGCAGCGGCGGAAGATGAAGAAGTCATCGAAGCGGTGGCGATGGCGCTTGAACATCGCCTCGGTCGGTTCGTGTTGTACGGTGACCGTGAGCGGATCGGCCGCTTGCTGAAAGAAAAGGGGTGCACGCGCTCTTCCGATGTCGAGATTGTCCACGCGAATTCAATCGGTCAAGCGGCGGAGCTTGCCGTGCGCGCCGTTCATTTGAACGAGGCCGACGCATTGATGAAAGGGCACGTGCCGACAGCGACGCTCCTGAAGGCGGTGCTCAATAAAGAGTACGGGCTACGCACTGGGAGAGTTCTTTCTCATGTCGCTGTCTTTGACGTACCGGCGGCAGATCGGCCCATCATCGTGACGGATGCGGCCATGAACATCGCGCCCGATTTGGAGCAAAAAGTGCAAATTGTGAATAACGCTGTCAGCGTGGCACGATCGATCGGCATTGAGAAGCCGAAAGTGGCGGCCTTGGCGGCGGTGGAAACAGTCAATCCGGCCATGCCGGCAACGCTTGATGCCGCTGCGCTTGCTATGATGCAAAAGCGAGGACAAATCAGCGATTGCTTGATTGATGGACCGCTTGCATTAGACAATGCTGTGTCCATGACGGCAGCAAAGCATAAGCGGATTGAGAGCGATGTGGCTGGACAGGCTGACATTTTGCTTGTTCCTGACATTGAATCCGGCAATATGTTGTATAAGTCGCTGATCTATTTTGCAAACGCACAGGTTGGAGCGGTCATCGCTGGAGCGAAGGCGCCAATCGTTTTGACGTCGCGTGCCGACTCGGCGGAAAGCAAATTATATTCGCTCGCTCTTGCGATCTGTTCGGCAACAAAATGAATGGAGGAGGCCATCAAAGATGGAATTGTTTAAATATATGGAAACGTATGATTACGAACAAGTGCTGTTTTGTCAAGATAAAGAATCGGGGTTGAAAGCGATCATCGCTATTCACGATACGACACTTGGCCCGGCATTGGGTGGTACGCGCATGTGGATGTACAATTCGGAAGAGGAAGCGCTCGAAGATGCGTTGCGCCTCGCCCGCGGCATGACGTACAAAAACGCGGCAGCCGGTCTTAACTTAGGCGGCGGCAAAACGGTCATCATCGGCGATCCACGTAAAGATAAAAATGAAGCGATGTTCCGTGCGTTCGGCCGTTTCATTCAAGGATTGAATGGTCGCTATATCACGGCTGAAGACGTCGGTACGACGGTTGCCGATATGGATATCATCTATCAAGAGACAGATTACGTCACTGGCATTTCACCGGAGTTCGGTTCATCTGGCAACCCATCGCCAATGACGGCTTACGGTGTTTATCGTGGAATGAAGGCGGCGGTAAAAGAAGCGTTCGGCAGTGATTCGCTCGAAGGAAAAGTTGTTGCCGTCCAAGGGGTTGGCAATGTCGCCTACCACTTGTGCCGTCATTTGCATGAAGAAGGCGCTCAACTTATCGTTACCGACATTAACAAAGAAGCGGTGGCCCGTGCCGTTGAGGAATTTGGTGCGAAAGCGGTCGACCCGAATGACATTTATGGTGTGGAGTGCGACATTTTTGCTCCGTGCGCACTTGGCGGTATCATCAATGATCAAACGATTCCGCAACTGAAAGCGAAAGTGATTGCTGGATCGGCGAACAACCAACTGCGCGAGGCGCGGCATGGCGATATCATCCATGAAATGGGCATCGTTTATGCTCCGGACTATGTGATCAACGCCGGCGGCGTCATTAATGTCGCTGATGAGCTTTACGGCTACAATCGCGAACGGGCGATGAAAAAAGTGGAACAAATTTACGATAACATTGAAAAAGTGTTTGCGATCGCTAAGCGTGATAACATTCCGACTTATGTTGCGGCCGATCGGATGGCTGAAGAACGGATCGAAACGATGCGCAAGTCGCGCAGCCAATTTTTACAAAACGGCCATCATATTTTAAGCCGCCGCAGCCGTTAACAGCGGCAAGGGGCGGTTCTCCGCCCCGCTGGCGGCAAACGGAGGGACAAACAACGATGCAAGAGCAGAAGTTCCGTATTTTAACAATCAATCCAGGTTCGACCTCAACGAAAATAGGGGTATTTGAAAATGAACGGCCGCTATTGGAAAAAACGATCCGCCACGATGCGGAGACGCTTCGGCAATATAAGACCATCATCGATCAGTATGAGTTTCGTAAGCAAACGATTTTAGCCGCTTTAGATGAAGAAGGGATCAACTTATCGAAATTAAGCGCCGTCTGCGGTCGTGGAGGGCTTCTCCGTCCGATTGAAGGCGGAACGTACCGTGTCAATGAGGCTATGCTTGAAGATTTGCGCCGCGGTTACTCCGGACAGCATGCGTCCAACCTTGGCGGCATTTTGGCGCATGAGATTGCCTCGGCGTTAAACATTCCGGCGTTTATCGTTGACCCGGTTGTCGTCGATGAGCTTGAGCCGATCGCCCGGGTCAGCGGCTTTCCACTCATTGAGCGGCGCAGCATTTTCCATGCTTTAAACCAAAAGGCCGTCGCGCGCCGTGTTGCCCGGCAGCTTGGTAAGCGGTATGATGAGTTGAACTTGATCGTCGCCCATATGGGCGGCGGCATTACGGTAGGCGCTCATAAGCAGGGACGGGTTGTCGACGTCAATAACGGTCTCGACGGGGAAGGGCCGTTCAGTCCGGAACGGGCTGGAACGGTGCCGGCTGGTGATTTGGTCGCTCTATGTTTTTCAGGTGAATATTACCGCGATGAGATCATGAGCATGCTTGTCGGCCGCGGCGGTCTTGTCGGCCATCTTGGCACGAACGATGCGGTGAAAGTCGAAAAAATGATTGAAGCCGGGGACGAGCAGGCGAAACTGGTGTATGAGGCGATGGCGTACCAAGTGGCAAAAGAAATCGGCGCGGCAAGCGCGGTGCTAGCTGGCAAAGTTGACGCCATTGTTTTGACCGGTGGACTAGCATACGGCAAATCGTTCGTCGAACAAATTATCCGCCGTGTCCAATGGATCGCTGATGTTATCGTCCACCCGGGTGAAAATGAACTGCAGGCGCTCGCTGAAGGCGCATTACGCGTCTTGTGTGGCGAGGAGGAGGAAAAAACGTATCTAGGTGAAGCGGCTTCGCCGGTTTTAGCCCGGCGTTGATGCGGCAACGGACAGAAAGGGGAAGGCAAGATGGCAAAAGAATACGATGTTGTCATTCTCGGCGGAGGCACGGGCGGCTATGTGGCGGCCATTCGCGCATCGCAGCTCGGTTTGAAAACGGCAGTCGTCGAAAAAGGAAAGCTCGGTGGCACGTGTCTGCACGCCGGTTGCATTCCATCGAAAGCGCTGCTCCGAAGCGCCGAAGTGTACGCACAAACGAAACAAGGTGAGACGTTCGGCGTCATCGCTGGTGATGTGCGCCTCGATTTTGCCAAAGTGCAGGCGCGCAAAGCGGCCATTGTTGACCAACTCCATAAAGGCGTTCAGCACTTAATGAAAAAAGGAAAGATCGATGTGTATGCTGGGACGGGCCGTCTGCTAGGTCCATCGATCTTTTCGCCGCTGCCGGGAACGGTGTCGGTGGAAATGAACGACGGCAGCGAAAACGAAATGCTCGTCCCGAAATTCGTCGTTATCGCCACCGGCTCGCGGCCGCGCACGCTGCCGGGGTTGGAGGTGGACGGCGAACTTGTCATAACGTCCGACGAGGCGCTGCAAATGGAGACGCTCCCGTCGTCCATTTTAATCGTTGGCGGCGGGGTGATCGGCATGGAATGGGCGTCGATGTTGAATGACTTTGGGGTTGACGTCACGGTGTTAGAGTATGCAGACCGCATTTTGCCGACGGAAGATGAAGATGTGTCAAAAGAAATGGAAAAACTGCTCCGCCGCCGTGGCGTTACGATTGTCACCGGGGCGAAAGTGCTGCCGGAAACATTGGAAAAAGGAAACGGCGTGACCATCCAGGCGGAACATAACGGCGAACGGAAAACATTCACGGCCGACAAGATGCTTGTTTCCGTCGGACGGCAAGCAAACATTGAAGGAATCGGTCTCGAAAACACCGACATCGTCATTGAAAATGGCTATATTCAAACGAATGAGTTTGGTCAAACGAAAGAGGCGCATATTTACGCGATTGGCGATGTTATCGGTGGCTTGCAGCTCGCCCATGTCGCCGCTCATGAAGGCATCGTTGCTATCGAACATTTGGCAGGGCACAATCCGGTGCCGATCGATTACGCGATGGTGCCACGCTGCATTTACACTCGGCCGGAAGCCGCGGCAGTTGGTTTGACGGAACAAGAAGCGAAAGCGAAAGGCTATGACGTCAAAGTCGGCAAGTTTCCGTTTAAAGCGATTGGCAAGGCGCTTGTGTTCGGGGAAGCAGAGGGATTCGTCAAATTCATCGCCGACCGGAATACGGACGACTTGCTTGGCGTTCATATGGTTGGGCCACATGTGACCGACTTGATTTCCGAAGCGGGACTCGCCCGTGTGCTTGATGCTGCTCCGTGGGAAGTGGCGCATGCGATCCATCCGCACCCGACACTCTCCGAAGCATTGGCAGAAGCTGCGCTTGCCGTCGATGGCCGAGCCATTCACTTTTAATTTTGCCGCATGAGGACGAAAGATTGGCAACAGGCAGCTTACATAATGAGCTGCAATGGATTTTTAATTAAGGGAGGTTGTTCCGATGGCGCAAAACCGTCACCAAGCGCTCGGATTAAGCGATGACACTGTGTTGCAAATGTACGAAACGATGCTTCTCGCCCGCAAGCTCGATGAGCGGATGTGGCTGTTAAACCGCGCTGGGAAAATTCCGTTTGTCATCTCGTGCCAAGGGCAAGAAGCAGCGCAAGTCGGCGCGGCGTTTGCTCTTGACCGGACGAAAGACTACATCTTGCCATATTATCGCGATATGGGCGTTGTCTTGACGTTCGGTATGACGCCGACGGAATTGATGCTTGCCGCGTTTGCTAAAGCGGAAGACCCGAACTCCGGTGGCCGACAAATGCCGGGCCATTTCGGGCAAAAGAAAAACCGAATCGTCACCGGTTCCTCGCCTGTGACGACACAAGTGCCACATGCAGTTGGTTTTGCTTTGGCGGCGAAAATGGAAAAGAAAGATTTTGTCGCCTTCGTCACGTTCGGGGAAGGATCGTCGAACCAAGGCGACTTCCATGAAGGAGCAAACTTTGCCGGCGTTCATAAACTCCCTGTCATCTTTATGTGCGAAAACAACAAGTACGCCATTTCCGTGCCGATTTCGAAACAATTGGCGTGCGAAAAAGTATCCGACCGCGCCATTGGCTATGGCATGCCGGGCTATACGGTCGATGGCACGGACCCGCTTGAAGTGTACCGCGTCGTCAAGGAAGCGGCTGACCGCGCTCGCCGCGGTGAAGGGCCGACGCTCATTGAGGCGGTGACATACCGATTGACGTCGCACTCGTCCGATGACGATCACCGCGTCTACCGGACTGAGGAAGAATTGGCTGAAGCACGCGCCAAAGATCCGATCGTCTCGTTTGCCAATTACTTAAAAGAAGTCGGTGTCTTAACTGATGCGCTTGATGAAGACATTCAAGCACGTGTCATGAAACAAGTGAACGAAGCGACTGACTATGCGGAAAAAGCACCGTACGCCGAGCCGGAACATGCGCTTCGCTACGTGTATGCCGAGGAGTAAGGGGGAATTAGACGATGCCTGTTATTTCATATATTGATGCGGTCACGATGGCTATTCGCGAAGAGATGGAACGCGATTCGCGCGTGTTTGTATTAGGGGAAGACGTCGGGCGAAAAGGCGGGGTGTTTAAAGCGACGCAAGGATTGTATGAGCAATTTGGCGAAGAGCGCGTCATCGACACGCCGCTTGCCGAATCGGCGATTGTCGGTGTCGGCATCGGTGCGGCGATGTATGGCTTGCGCCCGATTGCCGAAATTCAGTTTGCGGATTTCATCATGCCTGCAGTTAACCAAATTATTTCTGAAGCGGCGCGCATCCGTTATCGTTCCAACAATGACTGGAACTGCCCGATTGTCATCCGTGCCCCGTACGGCGGTGGGGTACATGGCGCTTTGTACCATTCACAGTCGGTAGAAGCGGTGTTCGCCAACCAGCCAGGGCTGAAAATCGTCATGCCGTCAACGCCATACGATGTGAAAGGGTTGCTGAAAGCAGCAATTCGCGATGAAGATCCAGTGATCTTTTTTGAGCATAAGCGCGCTTATCGTCTCATTAAAGGGGAAGTGCCGGAAGACGACTATGTATTGCCGATCGGCAAAGCCGATGTCAAACGCGAAGGCGATGACATCACGGTGATCACATATGGGCTTTGTGTTCACTTCGCCTTGCAGGCAGCTGAACGCGTCGCCCAAGACGGCATTTCGGTCCATCTGTTGGATTTGCGCACCGTTTACCCGTTAGATAAAGAAGCGATTATCGAAGCAGCAAGTAAAACCGGGAAAGTGCTGCTCATTACGGAAGACAATAAAGAAGGCAGCGTCATGAGTGAAGTCGCCGCCATCATCGCTGAACATTGCTTGTTTGATCTCGATGCGCCGATTATGCGCCTTGCCGGTCCAGATGTTCCGGCGATGCCGTATGCGCCGACGATGGAAAAATTCTTTATGGTCAACCCGGAAAAAGTGGAAAAAGCGATGCGCGAATTAGCGGCATTTTAATGCGTGAATAAAAGACGTCTCCCGCTTCGAAGAAATCGCAAAGTGGGGAATGTTGGTTCGGTGCCGCCTGACATTGTGGAACAGAAGGAAATCCATGGAGGAGTCCCATCCCGTGAAGAGGTTCCCCCCCTGCCCAAAGCGGATGTGGCGGGGGATGTCACGGCAAAGACATTGCAACAGAGATAGGAGGGTATCGATGTGGCCATCGAACAATTGACGATGCCTCAGCTCGGGGAAAGTGTTACGGAAGGCACAATCAGTAAATGGCTCGTTTCCCCGGGCGACAAAGTGAACAAATACGATCCGGTTGCCGAAGTGATGACTGATAAAGTGAGCGCGGAAATTCCGTCGTCATTTGCCGGCGTCATCCGCGAGTTGATCGCCAAAGAAGGAGAAACGTTGCCGGTCGGCGCCCCGATTTGCACAATCGAAGTCGAAGGCGCTGCACCAGCTCCGGAAGCGAAGCCGACGGAAGAGACAGCAGGAACGAAAACGGAAAATGAAAACAAAGCTCCCGCGGCCAAACAGGCTGGCAAGGCCAACAACGGCCGTTACTCCCCGGCTGTGCTCCGTTTGGCCCAAGAACATGGAATTGACCTTGAACAAGTCAAAGGCACTGGTCTTGGCGGGCGAGTGACGCGCAAAGATTTGCTTAAGTTGATCGAGTCCGGCCAAATTCCGAAAGCGGAAGCGGCAGAACAGGCGGCACCAAAGGTCGAGACGACAGCTCCGGACGTCGCTCCATCTCAGCCGGCTGCTGCCGCACAAACCGCGCCGGTGACGACGTCGACGAAGCCAGCGGTGCCAACGATCGAAGTAGGAGCGGGCGATATCGAAATTCCGGTCACCCCGGTGCGCAAAGCGATCGCCGCGAACATGCTCCGAAGCAAGCACGAAGCGCCGCACGCATGGACGATGGTCGAAGTCGACGTGACGAACCTTGTCGCTTATCGCGATGCCATCAAAGACGAATTCAAGCGGCGTGAAGGCTTCAACTTGACGTACTTTGCCTTTTTCGTCAAAGCGGTCGCTCAAGCGTTGAAAGAATTCCCGCAGCTGAATTCGGTGTGGGCCGGCGATAAAATCATCCAGCGCAAGGACATCAACATCTCGATTGCCGTCGCGACCGATGATGCGTTGTTCGTTCCGGTCATCAAGCACGCCGATGAGAAAACGATCAAGGGGATTGCCCGCGAAATCGCCGAACTGGCAGCGAAAACGCGCGCCGGCAAACTCCGTCCGGAAGATATGCAAGGCGGCACGTTCACCGTCAACAACACTGGCGCGTTTGGCTCAGTGCAGTCAATGGGTATTATCAACTACCCGCAAGCTGCCATTTTGCAAGTGGAAACAATCGTCAAACGCCCGGTCGTGAAAGACGGCATGATTGCCATCCGCGACATGGTCAACTTGTGCCTGTCGCTTGACCACCGCGTCCTAGACGGTCTCGTTTGCGGCCGCTTCCTCGCCCGTGTCAAAGCGATTTTGGAAAACATGAACAAAGACAATACACCGGTTTATTAACGGTCCCCCCCCCCATCGCCATCGGTGGCGATGGGGGTTTTTGCATGGTACGATTTCAAACTTCTTTCACAAATGTCATGTATAATGGAAACAGAAGTCCATGTACGAAGGGGAAGCCATAGATGAAACGAGCGAGCGTGTGGGTGCTTTGTATATGCTTATGGGTCATCAGTGGTTGTGCCAAACCATCGTTTCCACCGATAGACAACTCGCTTTCTGTCGTTATCAGCCTTGATGTGAAAGGGGAAACGGTCACCTTTTTGAATGCGAAAAACGGGAGAGTCATCGCTCGTTGGAAAATCAACAAACCGTTCCGCGGCGGCGCGCTAAGCCCGGACAGGCGGACGCTTCTGTTGTACGGCCCTGATTTGGATCGGGTCTATCGCTACAATCTTGCCACCGGGAAGCAGCTTGACGAGTGGAAAACGGGGAGCGGCATCATCAGTGCCACCGCTACGCCGGATGGCAGCACATGGTTTTTTGGCGACAACCAACACCATGCGGTTCGTGTATGGAGCGAGAATGGCAAGGAACTCACCCGCCTGCGCGTCGGCCATTCTCCACTCACCCTTCTTATTAATGACGCTGGAACGGAGCTGTACGCCATCGATTTTCAAGCTGGCCGCACCTTTGTCATTGATGCAGTCCACCATCGCCTCATTCGTTCGTTCGCCGTGCCGAAGATGGCGCTGGGCGGACTCGTGCGCGAGCAGCAAGGGGAGCTTTGGGTTGGCGGGCACGGCAGCGGAAGTCGTGTGGAAACGAACATCCATGTCTATTCGCTGCCAGACGGCCGGTTGCGGCAGATGATCGCCGCCCCGGTCATGCCGATTGATTTTATTGAAACAGACCGCGGTGTGTTTGTATTAAGCCACGGCTCCAACACCATGCACCGATTTGCGCCGGACGGAAACCGGCTTGCTTCCATGTCCGTCGGCGCCAACCCGTTTGCCATGGAAGCGGCAGGAGGCCGTTTGTATATTGCGAGTTATGACAGCGATGAAATCGTCGTGGTCGACGAGGCGACGTTGCGGCCGCTCGCTCGTTGGAAAACAGGGGATGGACCGCTGCAACTGCTGATTCGGGAGGGACGAACGTGAGTGAACGGACCGTTTTAATCGTGGATGACGAAGAGGAGATGCGGCTGTTAGTCAGCATGTATTTGGAAAACGCCGGCTTTTGCTGTTTGGAAGCCGGAGACGGTGACGAAGCGTTGACGGTGTTGGCGCGTCGTTCGGTTGATGCGATTTTGCTTGATGTGATGATGCCAAACCAAGACGGCTTTTCCGTCTGTGCCCGCATTCGCGAGCAGTCGGATGTGCCGATTTTGTTTTTGACCGCCCTCGGCGAAGAGTGGGATAAAGTGAAAGGATTCAAGCTCGGCGGCGATGATTATATCGTCAAGCCGTTCAGCCCGGGTGAGCTCATTGCCCGCCTTGAGGCGGTGCTGCGCCGGACGTGGCGCGGTCGCGAGCGCGATGGACAGCTACAATTTGGCAACCTTGCGATCGATGAAAAAGGGCGGAAGGTGACCGTTGGGAGCGAGCCGGTGAGGTTGACGTTAAAAGAGTTTGAACTGTTGCTGTTTTTGGCCAAGCACCACGGTCAAGTGTTCAGCCGCGACGATTTGCTCGTCAACGTGTGGGGATATGATTACACAGGAAATGCCCGCACGGTCGATACGCACGTGAAGACGCTGCGCATGAAACTGAAAGACGCTGGCCGCTATATTCAAACGGTATGGGGCATCGGCTACAAATTTGAGGGATGAGTGATGAAACGGCTTCGTTTAGGGCAAAAAGTATGGCTGTCGATCGGAGCGGCGATCTTCGTGACGCTGGCGTTTTCATTTTTGCTGTTAAATTACTTTTACCGAACGGTGTACGTGAAAGAAGTCGAACGAATGTTGATTGCTGAAGGGACAAGCCTAGCTCATGATTATCGAGGAGGGACGGTCACCGAGGCCTATCGGCGTCAAATCGAATGGTATGACGAAAAATCAACGGCAACGATCTTGTTGATTGACAATCCGCGCGAATTGAGCGCTTGTTGGCCGTTTCCGGTCCATTATGACGCGTTAGTCAGCGGTCGCGATCGGGAAACGCTGCTGCACGGCAAGCCGGTGATCAAAACGGGGTATGAAAAGCGCTTCGACCGCCGTGTGATGGCGGTTGTCGTCCCGCTTCTTGATGAGAAGCGACTTGAGGGAGCGATTTATTTGTATATGCCCCTCGCCGACGTTCAAGAAGCAACCAAACGGGCAGCCGCCGCGTTTTGGCCGTTTGCTGCCTTGTTCGCTGCCGCGTTGTTGTTCGTTGGCAAGCGAATGGTGCGCCAAATGACCGAGCCGCTCCAAGCGATGGAAAAAGCGGCTGGACGTATGGCGAAAGGGGATTATGGCGCAGCCATTTCAGTGCGCACGGACGATGAGATCGGCCGTCTCGCTCAAGCGTTTAACCAAATGGCGGACGCCATCGCCAAAGAAGACGAGCGAAAGCGTGAATTTTTAGCGAACGTCTCGCACGAATTACGCACGCCGTTAAGCTATATAAAAGGCTACAGTGAAGCGCTCCTCTCCGGCCTGGCGAGAACGAAGGAAGAAGAACAGTCGCACCTTCGCCTCATCCACCGTGAAACGGAACGGATGGAGCGGCTCGTCCGCGACTTGCTCGATTTGGCTCAACTTGAAGGGCAAAGCGTGCCGCTCGAGCGCGCTCCAGTGGCGTTCGCCCAAGTGATCGAGGATGTCATGGACATGTATCGCCCAATCATAACCCAAAAACGGCTGACACTCACGTGCGACCTCGACTATGAGCTTATCGTTGACGGCGATGCCGATCGGCTCGAACAAGTCGTGCGCAATTTACTCGACAACGCCATCCGCTACACCCCGGAAGGCGGCGCGGTGACGGTGCGGCTTTCCCGTTTTTCAGACACAGAAGGCGAACTCGTGATCCGAGATACGGGCAAAGGCATCCCGAAAGACCAGCTTCCGCTTCTCGGCCAGCGCTTTTTCCGCGTCGACCGCGCCCGCACCCGCAAAGAAGGAGGCACTGGCTTAGGGCTTGCCATCGTCAAACAAATTGTCGCCCTTCATGGCGGTGCGATTCAGTTCGACAGCGACCTCGGCCAAGGAACGACCGTATCTGTCCGCCTGCCGCTCGTTCAAGAAGAGGAATAAGGGTTCTAAACGTGGAAGTTTCAATGTGTCTCATCCATGACCTGGTGGATCAAGTAGTGGAAGTTGATTTATGTGAGAAAATAGAGGGCGTTGGAGTTTTGTGGAATTTACAAATCGGGACGATATCTTTTCCATTTGTTGAAGGACTTTGTGATCGATTGACGAAACGTTTTCCGGAATAGAAGGTAGGTGAAAATCAGCCGTTTGCCTTCCAGCAATCTTGGGGAAAAGAAACATGAGGGCATGTAGTTTCTTAAATTGAAAAACTAAATGAACTTATCCTCATTTTCCGTTAAGTAACCAGTTTCCTAGGGTGTCTCGAAAGCAATGAGACACCTTTTTTACATGGAAGACTGGTAAAACTCAACTTTTTGACCATACCAATGGAACAGAACCAACCAAGTTTCTCGAATTGAGAAATAAAAAAAGCGATTCCTCATTCGGCAACAGGGATGAGGTTATGAAATCGCTGACTATATCAATTCAAAAATGGTTCACTAACCTTTTTTGGTTCACATACGTTCTTAGTGAAGCAAAAAAGTTCCCACAAAGTCTTGTCTCACTCTTCGTCTTTTTGTTCATTGCCCAAAATCAGCCTATGTACTACAATAAACATAGAACCCGTTTTTTCCCACGGAAGTGCATCTGCTCGTTTGGTATGAGACATCTCCGGACGTTGACGGCTTCAGGTGGGTAAAAGGCGGCGAAAAACGAAAGCGGTTTCTTTTTTTGGAGAAAGACGCGAAAGGGGATGGGGAAATGAGTGATGTCGCGAAGATGAAGGAAGCGGCGTTTTCAGCTCCGACGGTTGAGGAGTGGGAGCGGGAAGCGGAAAGATCGCTGAAAGGAAAGCCGCTCGAGCGGCTTCATTCGATGACGTACGAAAACATAGCGGTCAAGCCGCTTTATACACGCCGAGATGTAGAGGCGCTCGGCTCGCTTGAGCAGTACCCGGGCTTTGGCCAGTACGTGCGCGGGACGCGGCCGGAAGGATATCGAAGCAAGCCATGGAAGGTGAGCCAGGAAATTTCGGCAATGAGCCCCTCTGAATGGAACGAGGCGGTCAAGCACGACTTGCAAAAGGGACAGACGGAAATCCATCTTTCCCTTGAACGGCTGCCGTTTGCTGTTCAGTCGGTCGATGATGTGGCTGCAATGTTTGCTGGCGTGCCGCTCGATCGCTATTCGCTCCGTGTGGACGCGGGGGCGCAGTCGCTTCCGTTTTTAGCGTTGCTGGCTGCGTATTTGCAAGAACAAGGAATATCACTCTCAGTCGTGCGCGGCGCGATCGGTATGGATCCGCTTGGAGTGTGGGCAGAAGACGGGGCGCTGCCGAGGTCGCTCGATGGGTTGTATGATGAAATGGCGGAAGCGGTGAAGTGGGCGAAGGAACAAATGCCTTCCGTTCGCACGATTTTCGTGCGTGGAGAGCCGTATCATAACGGCGGAGCGAACGCTGTGCAGGAGCTCGCGTTTTCGTTGGCGACGGCGGTCGAGTACATCCGTGCAGGGCTGGATCGTGGTCTGACTATCGATGACATCGCTACGCGGATGCAAGTGTCGTTGTCGGTCGGAGCTGACTTTTTCATGGAAATTGCCAAGTTGCGGGCAGCGCGGCGGTTGTTTGCGCAAGTGATCGGAGCGTTTGGCGGCGGTGAATCAGCAAGGTGGATCGAACTGCATGTGCGCACATCGCGCTTTACCAAAACCGTGTACGACCCGTATGTGAACATGCTTCGCGCGGGAGCAGAAGCGTTTGCGGCCGTTGTTGGCGGTGCTGATGGCGTGCATGTGTCACCGTTTGACGAAGCGATCGGACTCGCTGATGAGTTTTCACGGCGCATCGCTCGCAACACGCAGCTTATTTTGCTTGAAGAGGCACATCTCGCCCATGTCATCGATCCGGCGGGCGGCTCGTATTATGTTGAGACATTGACGGCTAAACTCGCTGAAGAAGCATGGAAGCTGTTCCAACAAGTTGAAGAAAAAGGCGGTATGAAACAAGCGCTTCAAGACGGCTTCGTGCAGGCAGAAGTAGCGACAGTGGCCGAGCAGCGGCTTGAGCGCGTCAAACAGCGGAAAGAAAAAATCGTCGGCACGAATGTGTATGCGAACTTGGCGGAAACGCCGATTCAAAAGCCGGAACAAGCTGAAGTGAATGAGGTGCTCCCGGTAGAGGAAACGCGGGTGTCGGATCTTCGCGCTACGCTTGCGAATGGAAAATGGATGGAAGCGATGATTCGTGCGGCTCGTTGTCGAGCAACCGCTCGGGAAATGGTGGCAGCGCTCGCAGATGGAAAGGCACCTGTACGCATTACGCCTATTTCTCCATGGCGTTTAGCCGAGCCGTTTGAGCAGTTGCGACAGGCGGCGGAAAAGCATGCGGAACGCACCGGAGAGAAGCTCACCGTTCATTTGATTGCGCTCGGACCGCTTGTTCGCCATCAGGCGCGTACCGATTTCATTGCCGGGCTGTTTGCAGCCGGCGGGGTGACGGCCGAGCGGAGCAACGGCTTCGCATCGGTTGAGGAAGTGGTCGAATGGGTGCGGAACACGAACGGGACGCATTACGTCATCTGCGGCGCCGACGCTGATTATCCATCGTTCGTTCCCGCGTTGGCCGAGGCGTTTAAGCAGGCAAAGCCGAATGCGAAGCTGTATCTTGCTGGAAAACCGCCGGAAGAGCTCGAAAAAACGTATGCTGCTGCTGGCGTAGATGGGTCGATTCATCTCGGTTCGAACGCTTACGATGTCATTGTGGCGTTTCTCACGGAAAGAGGGGTGGCGTTTGATGGCGAAGTACGTTGACTTTACAAATATGACGCTCTCCACGGCAGCGGCCGATGTGGATGAGAAACAGTGGAGAGACGCGGTGGAGCGGCGCGTGCAAGCGTCGATCGATGAACTGTTGTTCCAGACGAATGAGCACATTGCGGTGAAGCCGCTTTATACAAAGAAAGACATCGATGGGCTCGATTTCCTTGATTATATGCCCGGCTTGCCGCCGTATTTGCGCGGGCCGTATCCGACGATGTATGTCGCACGGCCGTGGACGATCCGCCAATACGCCGGCTTTTCGACGGCTGAGGAAAGCAATGCATTTTATCGGCGCAATTTGGCGATGGGGCAAAAAGGGCTGTCGGTCGCTTTTGACCTTGCCACCCATCGTGGCTATGACTCCGACCATCCACGCGTCGTCGGCGATGTCGGCAAAGCAGGGGTCGCCATTGATTCGGTGCTCGATATGAAAATTTTGTTTGACGGCATTCCGCTCGATCAAATGTCGGTGTCGATGACGATGAACGGAGCGGTGCTCCCGATCATGGCGTTTTACATCGTCACTGCTGAAGAACAAGGAGTGACGCAAGACAAGCTGTCGGGAACGATTCAAAACGATATTTTGAAAGAATACATGGTGCGTAACACGTACATTTATCCGCCGGAAATGTCCATGCGCATCATTGCTGATATTTTCGCCTATACGGCCAAATACATGCCGAAATTCAACAGCATCAGCATTTCTGGCTATCATATGCAGGAAGCTGGGGCGCCGGCCGACTTGGAGCTGGCATACACGCTTGCCGATGGGCTCGAATATGTGCGCACCGGTCTGAAAGCGGGGATTGACATCGATTCATTCGCTCCAAGGCTGTCGTTTTTCTGGGCGATCGGCATGAACTATTTTATGGAAGTGGCGAAAATGCGGGCGGCGCGTCTCATGTGGGCGAAAATGATGAAAACGTTCAATCCGAAAAATCCGAAATCGCTCGCATTAAGGACGCATTCGCAAACATCGGGATGGAGTTTGACCGAGCAAGATCCGTTCAACAATGTTGTGCGTACGCTCATTGAAGCGCATGCGGCAGCGATGGGGCATACGCAGTCGCTTCATACGAACGCCCTTGACGAAGCGATTGCCTTGCCGACCGACTTCTCGGCACGCATCGCCCGTAATACGCAGCTGTACTTGCAGGAAGAGACGGGCATTTGTCGGACGATCGACCCGTGGGCCGGCTCGTATTACGTCGAGACGTTGACAAACGAATTGATGAAGCGGGCGTGGGCGCATATTGAAGAAATCGAAAGCTTAGGTGGAATGGCGAAAGCGATCGAAACTGGCATTCCGAAAATGCGTATCGAAGAAGCGGCAGCTCGGCGTCAAGCGCGCATCGATTCAGGAGCAGAAACGATTATTGGTGTCAATCAATACCGTCCGGAAAAAGAAGAGCCAATCGACATTTTGGAAGTTGACAACACTGCTGTGCGCGAGCGGCAAATCGAACGACTGAACGAGCTAAAGGCGACGCGCGATAACGAGCAAGTCGAAGCAGCACTTGCTGCGATTACGAAAGCGGCGGAAACGGGCGAAGGAAATTTGCTTGAGCTCGCCGTCCAAGCAGCGCGCGTTCGTGCAACACTCGGGGAAATTTCGTACGCCATTGAAAAAGTGGCGAAGCGTCATCGCGCTACGATTCGTTCGATCAGCGGCGTTTACAGCTCGGAGTATAAAAATGAAGCGCAGCTTGAACGGGTGAAAGCGAAAGTGGCGCAGTTCGCGGAACTAGAAGGGCGGCGTCCGCGCCTGTTGGTCGCAAAAATGGGACAGGATGGCCATGACCGTGGGGCGAAAGTGATCGCCACCGCGTTTGCTGATTTAGGGTTTGACGTTGATATCGGACCGCTGTTTCAAACACCGGAAGAAACAGCGCGCCAAGCGGTCGAAAACGATGTACACGCCGTCGGCATCAGTTCGCTCGCCGGTGGACATAAGACGCTCGTGCCCCAGCTCGTTGCGGAGCTCGAAAAACTTGGCCGCGACGATATTTTAGTTATCGTCGGCGGCGTCATTCCGCCGCAAGATTACGCGTTTTTATATGAGCACGGAGCCGCTGCCGTCTTCGGGCCGGGCACGGTGATTCCGGAAGCGGCAGAAACCGTATTAGACGAAATTTATGCTCGACTCGGCTATGAGGAAGTGAGCGAATGAACGGTGAAGAGAAACAACAAGAACGAGCAGGCGGCGAAGGTGCGGTAGACGGTCAAGGGAAGCGTCCCGAATGGGCGGACGGCGAGAGCGCGTCATCGTACGTGCAAGCTAAGCGCCCGTCGGCGCCCAAGCGGCTTGTGAAACGAAAAGAACGGTCGGTCGCTGATTACGTCCAAGGAGTGCTGGCCGGCGACCGCACCCTTTTAGCCCAGGCGATTACGCTTGTTGAAAGCAATGCGGCGAGGCATTTAGAGCTTGCCCAACAAGTGTTGAATGAATTGTTGCCGCATGTCGGCCGTTCGATTCGCATCGGCGTTACTGGCGTGCCGGGAGCGGGGAAAAGCACGTTCATTGAAGCGTTCGGTACGTTTTTATGCGAACAGGGGCATCGCGTCGCCGTCCTAGCCGTCGATCCGACGAGCTCGTTGACCGGCGGCAGCATCCTCGGCGATAAAACACGGATGGAGACGCTCGCCCGGAATCCGCGCGCTTTCATCCGTCCGTCTCCATCAGGCGGGGCGCTTGGTGGCGTGCACCGGAAAACGCGGGAGACGATGATGCTTTGCGAGGCGGCCGGTTATGACATTATCCTCGTTGAGACGGTCGGCGTCGGGCAAAGCGAGTTTGTCGTCCGTGGGATGGTTGACTTTTTCCTTCTTTTGGCGTTAACTGGCGCCGGCGACGAACTGCAAGGGATGAAGCGCGGCATTATGGAGCTGGTCGATGCCATCGTCATCAATAAGGCGGACGGTGACAATAAAGAAAAAGCGCGGGCCGCGCAAAAAGAGTACAATCAGTTTCTTCACTACTTGCGCCCGGCCACGCCCGGCTGGCAGACAAAAGCGTACACATGCTCCGCCTTGTTGGGAGAAGGAATCGCCGACATTTGGCAAGTCATTGAAACGTTTGTCAAAACGACAAAGCAATCCGGCGTGTTTGATGACCGCCGCCGCCAGCAACAAAAAGACTGGATGCATGCGATGATCAAAGAATATGTAGAAACGCGCTTTTTCGCCGATCCGATCGTGAAAGAAAAGCTCCCGGCGCTTGAGAACAGCGTTATTTCCGGCTCGAAACCGGTCACTGCCGCTGTCAGGGAGCTGATCGAAGCGTATGAACGGGGGATTGGCGGTCAAATATGATATGATAAAACGTAAGGAGGTGTCATGATGTTCCAATTTCAATTTCCGCTCTACAATGATTTTGTAGAACAATCCCGCCGCGAAGCGGTCGAAGCCGGATTTGAAGAGCTGCGCACGCCAGAAGACGTCGACGCTGCATTTCGTCGTCCAGGCACGACGCTCGTACTCATTAACTCCGTGTGTGGATGCGCCGGCGGCATCGCTCGTCCCGCTGCGGCCCATGCGGTTCATTATGACAAGCGGCCCGACCATTTGGTGACCGTCTTTGCCGGCCAAGATAAAGAGGCGACCGCCCGGGCTCGTGAATACTTTGTCGGTGAGCCGCCGTCCTCGCCGTCATTCGCCCTGCTTAAAGACGGCAAACTGTGCGCCATGATTCATCGCCACGACATCGAAGGGCATGAGCCGGTCGCTGTCGTGCAAAAGCTGCAGGCGCTATTTGATGAATATTGTGAGGAAGTGTGAACAGGAGAAACCCGGAGTGAGAAAAATTCAACCTCCGGGTTTTTTGTGTCGTTGCTACCTATTCTCCGTAGGCTGGGATTGGCTTCCGGGCATCATCCATCCCTATTGAAAGAGATGTGTTTTAGGTGATTGAAGGAAATAAACAACCACTTCCCCAGCCTTTTATCGCACCAGTCATGTGTTTCGGCTGTTCCCCCATTTGAAAAAAATATTATTGCCACCTCTGTGCATCGATGACACCGGCAAGCAAAAGCAGAAAATCCAAGAGGGTATGGACGACATCATCAGCCTCTACTTGTTTGACAAGGTCTTCTCTTTGATTCGCTGAACGAAGCCATTAAGCACGAAATTGATCGCGATGGGAAAACGATTGATAAAACACTCATGGTAAGTTTAGGAGGCCTGTCCTGCGTGTTTAGTAGGCGGCCGCTTTTTTTACTTGTCCGCGGCCGGGTCGAGTAGGTTTTTGGTGACGGATGTGCGGGACAAGGGCTGCCTATTTTTTCTTGCATCGAAAGCGCCGTCATCGGTACAATGAAGTCGGCAAACATGGGTAAAGGAGACAGCACGATGAAAATCGGCTATCGGACGTTAAAAACGGCGGTGGGGGCAGCGCTGGCGATCGCCATCGCTCAGCTGATTGGCCTCCATAATTTTGCTTCCGCCGGCATTATCGTCATTTTGTGCGTCCAAGTGACGAAAAAACGCTCGCTCGAGGCCGCGCGGGCCCGTTTTACCGCATGCGTTGTCGCGATTGGGTTTGCCGCGCTGTTTTTTACCGTTTTCGGCTACCATCCGTGGACGATTGGGTTGCTATTGCTTTTGTTCATTCCAGTGACCGTTCGGCTGAAAGTGAATGAGGGGATCGCGACGAGCTCGGTTATTATTTTGCATTTGTATGCGGCTAAAGAACTGACATGGGCGCTCATCGTCAACGAGCTGCTGTTGGTCATCGTCGGCATCGGCGTCGCCCTGCTTGTCAACATGTACATGCCGAGCGCCGAAAAACAGCTGAAGGAGTATCGGCGCATCGTGGAAGATTTGTTCCGCATTATTTTAAAAGAAGTCGTCCGCTACTTGCGCACAAATGAACTCGACTGGGATGGCAAAGAGCTGCCGTTGACGGCTGATATGCTTGAACAAGCAAAAAAACTTGCCATCCGCCACGCCGACAATCAACTATGGCGCAACGAAGATGAGTATGTCCGCTATTTCCGGATGCGTGAACGTCAGCTCGAGATTATTGAGCGGATGTTGCCGCTAGTGACATCGCTTACTTATACGGTCGAACAGCGGATCATGGTTGCCGATTTTATCGATGAACTGAGCGACGCTATTCATCCAGGTAATACAGCCGACCGCTTTTTGCGGCGTCTGGCGGCAATGCGCGAGGAATTTAAAGAGATGCCGCTTCCGAAAACGCGCGAACAGTTTGAAGAGCGGGCGGCGTTGTTTCATTTAGTGCGCGAATTGGAGCAATATTTGATTATTAAAAGCCAATTCCATCCCGGAAATGAAGCAGAAAAGAGGCGTCGTTTGTTGCCGTTTGGCTGAACGAAGTGATGTGCATACCCCCATCTTGGTTAGCGCACACTAAAGCTAAACGTCAGCAAAGGGTGGGGGCTTGATATGCGTAAATCGTTAGCGCTCTGCCTGCTGCTTAGTGCGCTGTTGGTCGTGCCGTTTCAGACGGCGGCGGAGATGAAGCCGCTGGTGATTGTGAACAAAGCGATCAATAAGCTTGCACTCATTCGTGATGGGCGCATTGAAGCAGTTTATCCGGTGGCGACGGGGATGAATGCTGGACTGACACCGGAAGGAATGTTTACGGTGACGGTGAAGGCGGAAAATCCGTACTATCGGAAAAAGGGCATTCCAGGCGGAGCACCGAACAACCCGCTCGGCACGAGATGGATCGGTTTTAATGCGCGGGGGACGGATGGGCGCATCTATGGCGTCCACGGGACAAACAACCCCGCATCGATTGGAGGTTATGTTTCGCAAGGCTGTGTGCGCATGCATAACCGCGATGTTGAGCATTTGTACGAACGGGTACCGATCGGCGCCCGTGTGCTCATTCTTCGCAGCAACGAGTCATTTTACGCCATTGCCAAACGATACGGCGCTGTCCAATGAAAAACGCAAGCTTCCCTATTTTGGAGCTTGCGTTTTTTGCTGAGTGCGGCTAAAACCACATGCTGATGCCGGCAAGGAGCGTCGTCAGCAGCATGCAAATGAGCATCAAGTAAACAACGAATTTTTGCGTTTTGCGCGACAACGGTTTTTCCTCCTCCCCGTCCGCTGTTCTGTTTTTATTGTAACCGCACGCGGCGGAGCGGACAAGGAAAAACAAAAAGAAGGATTTTTTGTCGAAATGGCGAATATACATTACGATTCAGAATTATTTCGCAGCAAAGGGGACGAAATCATGCATGTAAAAAAAGTCGATCATATTGGCATTGCCGTCCGCTCAATCGAGAAAGCGCTTCCGTTTTATACGGATGTGCTCAGGCTGCCGTTTCTCGGCATTGAAGAAGTCGAATCGGAGCAGGTGAAAGTAGCGTTTTTGCAGGCTGGGGAAGCGAAAATTGAACTGCTTGAGCCGCTGTCGCCAGAGAGCGCGATAGCGAAATTTATCGAAAAGAGAGGAGAAGGCATCCATCACGTGGCGCTTGGTGTCGATGACATCACTGAGCGCATCCGTGAGCTGAAGGAGCATGGCATCCGTATGATTCAAGAAATGCCAAAACGCGGCGCCGGCGGGGCATGGGTGGCGTTTATGCATCCGAAGTCGACTGGCGGCGTTTTATACGAACTTTGCGAACGGTCGAACATGGAGGGACAACAATGAGCGACATGTATGACAAAATTAATGAGTTGTACGACCGCCGCCGTGAAATCGAGCTGGGCGGCGGCGATAAGAAAATTGAACAGCAGCACGCGAAAGGGAAGCTGACGGCGCGTGAGCGGATTGACTTGCTTTTAGACGAGGAGACGTTTGTCGAACTCAATCCGTTCATCGAGCATCGTTGCACTGATTTTGGTCTTGGCGAAAAAAAGGGGCCGGGGGATGGGGTCGTTACCGGCTACGGGAAGATCAACGGACGCACCGTCTTTGTATTCTCACAAGATTTCACGGTCTTTGGCGGCGCACTCGGAGAAATGCACGCGAAAAAAATTACGAACATTATGGATTTGGCGGCGAAAACCGGAGCCCCGGTCATCGGCTTGAACGATTCGGGCGGCGCCCGCATTCAAGAAGGGGTGTTGTCGCTTGATGGATACGGGCATATTTTTTATCGCAACGCCATCTATTCTGGGGTGATCCCGCAAATCTCCGTTATTATGGGGCCGTGCGCAGGGGGGGCTGTCTATTCGCCGGCCATCACCGATTTTGTGTTCATGGTCGAAAAAACGAGCCAAATGTTCATCACCGGGCCGAAGGTGATTGAGGCAGTGACCGGGGAGAAAATCAGCGCTGAAGATTTAGGGGGTGCACGCGTTCATAATACGATTAGCGGCAACGCTCATTTTGCGGCGGCGAGTGAAGAAGAAGCGCTCGCTAACGTGCGGCTGTTGCTGAGTTATTTGCCGTCAAATAATAACGAAAAACCGCCGCTTGGCCCTGTTCCCGACGGGGATGACTACCGTCCTGATTTGGCTGACGTCGTGCCGATTGACGCCGTCCGTCCGTACGATGTGCGCCACGTCATTGCTCAAGTCGTCGATGACGGATCGTTTATGGAAGTGCAAAAAGATTTCGCTAAAAACATTGTCATCGGCTTTGCCCGCATTAAAGGGGAAGTCGTTGGGCTTGTGTGCAACCAACCGAAATTTATGGCGGGTGGACTTGACATCGATTCGTCAGATAAAGCCGCGCGCTTTATTCGCTTTTGCGATTCGTTCAACATCCCGATCATTACATTTGAGGACGTCACCGGATTTTTCCCGGGCGTCAAGCAAGAGCACGGCGGCATCATCCGCCATGGGGCGAAAATTTTGTACGCCTACTCGGAGGCGACAGTGCCCAAAATTACTGTCATTTTGCGTAAAGCTTACGGTGGTGCGTACGTCGCCTTAAACAGCAAGTCGATTGGAGCCGATGTCGTTTATGCATGGCCGAACGCTGAAGTGGCGGTCATGGGGCCGCAAGGGGCGGCGAACATCATTTTTGCAAGCGAAATTGCAAACAGCCCAAATCCGGAAGAAACGCGGGCGCAAAAAATTGAAGAATATCGTGAAAAATTCGCCAACCCGTACGTCGCTGCCAAATACGGCATGATCGATGACGTCATCGACCCGCGTGACACTCGAATAAAACTTATTCAAGCGCTCGAAATGCTCCGCTGTAAACACGAAGAGCGGCCGAAGAAAAAACATGGCAACATTCCGTTGTAAGCGATAGAAGGCGCCTAACAAGCAATGGGCGCCTTTTTCGCAGCAAATAATCATTGAGACGGGAGTCGTGTTGCTCGGCCTTTCATCACGCCAAGGTGTGAGAACGTGGACAAACCGAGGTTTTGTCTCTGACAGTTGAATAAACAGACAAGTAACGTTTGGTCAAAGCTATGTTAAACGTTTTTATTTGGAAGATATTTGCTCAATCGACAGCCACCAATCGTTTACTCACACTGTTTCAGCGTCTAGTTTGGCGTTGAGTGGAAACTTCCGGTATACTTAAATTGGAATCCATACATAGGAGGAAGAAACAGATGGTCAATGAAAAGCGTCTCGTTGACGAGTTTTTAGAGCTCGTACAAATCGATTCGGAAACGAAGCATGAAGGCGACATCGCCAAGGTGCTGAAACAAAAGTTTGAGGCGCTCGGCCTTGAGGTCATCGAAGACGATGCCGCCGCAAAAACAGGGCACGGGGCCGGCAACTTAATTTGCACGCTCGCAGCGACAAAAGACGGGGTGGATCCGATTTACTTTACTTCTCACATGGATACGGTCGTGCCTGGTAAAGGGGTGAAGCCATCGATCCGTGATGGCTATGTCGTCACCGATGGGACGACGATTTTAGGTGCGGACGACAAAGCCGGCTTGGCGGCAATGTTGGAAGCGATTCGGGTGTTGAAAGAACAAAACATCGCCCATGGTACGATTCAGTTTATCATCACCGTCGGGGAAGAATCGGGGCTCGTTGGAGCGAAGGCGCTCGATCCGTCGCTCATTCAAGCGAAATACGGCTATGCGTTAGACAGTGACGGCAAAGTCGGTAACATTGTCGTCGCCGCACCAACGCAGGCGAAGCTGAAAATCGTTGTGCACGGCAAAACGGCCCATGCCGGTGTCGCTCCGGAAAAAGGGGTTTCGGCGATTACGCTGGCCGCCAAAGCGATCGCAAAAATGCCGCTCGGCCGTATTGATGAGGAGACGACGGCGAACATCGGCCGCTTTGAAGGCGGTATGCAAACGAACATCGTCTGCGACCGCGTCGATATTTTGGCCGAAGCCCGTTCGCTCGTCCCGGAAAAAATGGAAGCGCAAGTGGCGAAGATGAAAGAGGCGTTTGAAACGGTTGCTGCGGAAATGGGCGGCCGCGCTGAAGTTGAGGTCGAAGTGATGTACCCAGGTTTCAAATTCAGCGACGGCGATCATGTCGTTGAGGTCGCCAAACGAGCAGCGGCGAGCATCGGCCGGCCGTGCGAGCTGCAGCAAAGCGGTGGCGGCAGCGATGCTAACATCATCGCCGGGTTCGGCATCCCGACTGTCAATCTCGCTGTCGGCTATGAAGAAATTCATACAACAAATGAACGGATGCCAATTGAAGAGTTGGTGAAACTGACGGAAATGGTTGTCGCCATTATCGAAGAAGTGGCCAAAGGTTAACGAGCATCCTGCAAACGGATGCTCTTTTTTCTTCGGACGCTGAAAATTCGGCGAACATCGGCCGATAAAAAAAGTAGGCAAGATTTGTGAATCACAGGAGAGGTGGCGGGGGAATGGACAAATATGTTGTTTTTCGCGTCGAGCGGGAACACTACGTCATTTCGATTGCTTATGTCGTCTCGATTGAAAAAATGACCGCGCCAACTGCCGTTCCGCACATGCCGGATTACATGGCCGGTGTCGTGCGCATTCGCGGCGAGCTCGTTCCAGTATTGGACATGCGGAAGCTGCTGTATGGCCGCGCCATCGAGGAAACGGATCAAACACGCCTCATCGTCGCCGCGGTGGACGATTTGTCAGTCGCCTTTATCGTTGATGAGGCGAAGGAGATCGCTGATATTGGACAGGACGCCATTCAGCCGCTCCAGCTGATGTCTGCGGAGCGGACGCCGTATTTAGTTGGGATGGCAACGTTGCCAGACCGACTGTTGACCGTGCTCGATCCACGCGTTTTGTTCAACCATTTGGAGGAAGCGGAAGAGATTAGAGAGCAAGTGGCTGCTGTTCAATCCGATGAACCGGTATAGGTGTTTGCCTATACCGTTTTGTTTTCCGCGCATATCCTAACCATGGAAGCAAGTTGATACACAAAAAAGGAGGGTGCTCCATGGTTCGACCGTTCGGCCCGTATATGGGCGGCTATTACCCGCCGTACTTCGGCGGCTATGGCTACCACCATTATCCTTATGGGTACGGAGGATATGGCGGTTACCATCACTTCCCGTATGGCATGCATTACGGCCATTATCCATTTTCACCTTACGGTTTCCCGCATCACGGAGGTTATTAAGCACGGAGGAGGGGCGTCATTCCCCTCCTTTTGCATACCGTAAGGACTGTTTATAAGGCGTTCATAAATCGGTTTAGAAAAACTTGCAGGCAAGCGTCAAATTATGATATGTTGTTTGGTGAATGAACAAAAACAGAAAGGAACGTTGGCAATGGCGAAACAGCAAATTGGTGTCATCGGACTGGCGGTCATGGGGAAAAATTTGGCGCTGAACATTGAAAGCAGAGGCTATTCGGTGGCGGTGTACAACCGTTCACGCGAAAAAACGGATGAATTTTTGGAAGAAGCGAAAGGAAAAAACATTGTCGGTACATACAGCATCGAAGAATTCGTCAACGCCTTAGAAAAACCGCGGAAAATTTTGTTGATGGTGAAAGCGGGCGCGCCGACGGATGCAACGATTGAACAGCTGAAGCCGTATTTGGAAAAAGGCGATATTTTGATCGATGGCGGCAACACGTATTTTAAAGATACTCAGCGCCGCAACGAAGAGCTGGCGAAACTCGGCATCCACTTTATCGGCACTGGCGTCTCCGGCGGTGAGGAAGGGGCGCTGAAAGGTCCATCGATCATGCCAGGGGGCCAAAAAGAAGCGCATGAACTGGTGCGTCCGATTTTCGAAGCGATCGCTGCCAAAGTCGACGGCGAGCCATGTACGACATATATCGGTCCAGACGGTGCCGGTCATTATGTGAAAATGGTGCATAACGGCATTGAATACGGCGACATGCAATTGATTGCTGAAGCGTATTTCTTGCTGAAACATGTGCTTGGCATGGATGCCGCTGAGCTGCACGAAGTGTTTGCCGACTGGAACAAAGGGGAACTGAACAGCTACTTAATCGAAATTACGGCCGATATTTTCACGAAAATCGACGATGAAACCGGCAAGCCGTTGGTCGACGTCATTTTGGATAAAGCCGGACAAAAAGGGACGGGCAAATGGACAAGCCAAAACGCCCTTGATTTAGGTGTGCCGCTGCCAATTATCACCGAGTCGGTATTCGCCCGCTTCATCTCGGCGATGAAAGACGAGCGCGTCAAAGCTAGCAAACTGTTGTCTGGCCCGGCGGTGAAGCCGTTTGAAGGCGATCGAGATCACTTCATTGAAGCGGTGCGCCGCGCTTTGTACATGAGCAAAATTTGCTCGTACGCCCAAGGATTCGCGCAAATGAAAGCTGCATCCGATGAGTATAATTGGAACTTGCGTTACGGCGATATCGCCATGATTTTCCGAGGCGGCTGCATCATCCGCGCGCAATTTTTGCAAAAAATTAAAGAGGCGTACGACCGCGATCCAGCGCTTCCGAACTTGTTGTTGGATCCATACTTCAAAAACATCGTCGAAAGCTACCAAGATTCGCTCCGTGAAATCGTCGCTACTGCCGCAATGCGCGGCATCCCAGTGCCGGCGTTCGCAAGTGCTCTCGCGTACTATGACAGCTACCGCAACGAAGTATTGCCGGCCAACTTAATCCAAGCACAGCGCGATTACTTCGGCGCTCACACATATGAACGCGTTGACAAGGAAGGCATTTTCCATACGGAATGGCTTGCGAAATAAGCAAGATCCATGGCAGCCCCAACCGGGTAAACTGGTTGGGGTTGTTTTTTTGTTTTCTGGCCATTCATAAAAAAGCCCTCTTGAAGTGCTTTCTAGCCGAGGCGATCGAAAAGGTTGAGGTCATCGAATGTTTGTTTCGTTTTTAAATATGTCTAAAATGTACAAAAAGTTCAGATAAAAATCTAACAGCATGTAGAATGATCGTTTTGTTTTCGTATCGTATGATTTTTATAAACAGTCCCTGCTCTTTCCTAGCTTTTCAACGTCTAGGATGGCTGAGCTGCCTAACGGACTCAGTAAAAATAGCGAGGTGGTTGAATCATGTTACCGTTTGAGAAAACGGAGTATCAACATCGTGAAAAAAGGATAAAAAAGAGCATGGAAGCGCAAGGAATCGAAGTATTATTCGTTACAGATCCAGCGAATATGAACTATATAACAGGATACGATGCTCTGTCTTATTATGTGCCTCAAGGGGTAATCGTCTCATCTTATTTGAAAGAACCTATATGCATCATACGGCAGCAAGATGTATACTGTGCGCTCCACACCACTTGGATGTCAAAAGAAAGCATCATACCGTATCCTGATAAATATTTGTGGGAACCGAAAGTGCTTCATGTCATGGATTTTGTAGGAGATGTGTTGAGGGAAAAGGGACTCCATAATAAAAGAATCGGGGTCGAGCTCGATAGTTATTACTTTAATGCTCATTGGTATCACAGACTAGAAAAAAGTTTGCCAGATGCAGAATTGGTAGATGCGACATCACTTGTAAACTGGATAAGGGGGCAAAAATCAACAAAAGAATTAGAATACATGCAAATAGCTGCAAGAATTGTAGAAAAAGCAATGTACAACGCCATAGAAAACATCGATGTTGGCGTAAGGGAATGCCGCGTTGCGGCAGGAATTTATAGTGACTTATTGAATGGGACAGGGGTATATGGCGGCGAATATCCATCACTTTCACCGATAATGCCTGCAGGAGAAAGAACCGCAGGGGCGCATTTTTCATGGACAACAGAAGGCAAATATCAAAAAGATCAGTTAGTATATATGGAATTGTCGGGAAGCTATAAGCGCTACCACGCTCCTTTAACAAGAACGGTCTTTATTGGGAAACCGCCTGAGAAAGTACGCGAAACGGCAAAAATAGTAATAGAAGGCCTAAATGTGGCATTATCCACGATAAAACCAGGAGTGACATGTGAAGAAGTCGAGCAAGCATGGCAAACAACGATCAATCAATATGGGCTGGAAAAAGAGTCTAGAATGGGATATACAGTTGGTCTAAGCTATCCGCCTGTATGGACAGAAAACACAGCGTATTTTAAACCCGGAGAGAAGACGGTACTAAAACCGAACATGACTTTTCATATCATGCCCGGAATGTGGCTTGACGGTTATGGAGTCGCAATAACCGAAACCATAAGAGTGACTGAAAACGGTTGTGAAACAATCACAAAATTTCCAAGGGAATTATTCATTAAATAGAAAGTATACCCGTGGTGCTAGTTGAACTTTAACGCTCAACTAGCCCAAGAATGACGAGTGAATAAGCGAGTAAAATGCCATCCAAAGATGATTCAAATCCAGAAACAGAGTTGGATCGAATCTCTGTGATCCGGTACTGATCAATGAGAACGGAAAACACGGTTTCAATGACTTTGCGCTTTCGTTTCATCCATCGTTTCCATGCTTTCGATTGATGGATTTTCTGGTTTTTCCGAACGGGCGTCCAAAAAGTGATCTTGTATTCATCATACAGCTTCTTTTGCAAGTCTTGGCTCACATATCCTTTGTCACCAAGTGTATACGGATGAGGAAGTTGGACCATCACGGTTTCCGCAGCTGTCCGGTCGTGACAGGATGCTTCGGTGACGACATATCCCATCGGAAGCGCTTGGTCAGTGATCTGGAGATGAAGCTTCAATCCATAGTAAGCCATCTTTTTGGATGCACAATACCCAATATCTGCGATTCCTTGAAACCGTTTGACGCGATATATTCGTGCGTGGTGGCAGAGTTCAATGGGTAAGCTATCCACTACCGCATAAGCATGATGTTGCCCACGTTTGGCTAGTTGATATCGGATCCATTTGACGGCAAAGCCAAGATTTCGACAACGACGGTTATATCGAGAGCGTTCAGGAAATAAATCTTTCGAAAATAAGTTTCCGATCACAAATCGGTGCCAAGCTCGTTCGGATGTAAAACCTAACAACTTTCCAAGAACATGGACGGCGATGATGACCTCATCTTCTTGCTTCAACAAATGGCGATTTCGACGTTGTAAATACATCTGAATTAAAGACAATTGTCCAGATACAAAGAATAAAATCGCTGCATATTGTTTTTGAATTTTCGCTTCGTCTGTTGTAAAATGAAAGTGCTCTTGCATGTGAACTCTCCTTTTGAATGTTTGTTCGCACTTTCATTTTAAAGGAGATCCTTCATGCAAGGGCTATTTTTATACTTATCTCATTTTATCTAGCACCACGGGTAAAGTTTGTTTTTCAACCTGCGGAAGAAAGCACTGATGAATATGGATTGTCAGGATCACCATATATGATTCGGGCAGGCGTATATGACCATGTAGATGCCGCCATCGCCTTGCATATGTGCCCATGGCTTCCGGTCGGAGCTGTTCAAATCAATGATGGCTACAGTATGGCAAATGTGGATGTGTTTCGAGGGAAAATTTATGGTACAGGCGGCCATGGAGCTTACCCTGAGCTTGGAACAGATCCGATTTGGATGCTTGGGCCAGTGATGCAAGCTTTGTATGGAATCACTTCACGCAAAGTCTCTTCATTGGACGCTGCTGTGATCAGTATAGGTAGAATACAAGCCGGATCCGCTAGCAATATTATCCCGACTGAAATATTTATCGAAGGCACGATGCGGAGCTATACTCCTGAGGTGCGCGATTTATTGGAGTTGGAACTAAAGAAAGCGTTTTCTATAGTGGGAAATTTGGGTGGGAGTTATTCACTGCATGTTGAGCGCGGAGAGCCCGCTTTGAATAATCATTCTGTCGTCAATCGCTGGATTACAAAAACCGTTTCAGAGATATACCCTGACTTTCAAATTGTTAAAAAGCCATTCGGGCTGGGTGGAGAAGACTTTGGTTATGTGAGTCAAAAAATTCCTTCTTCGTTATTCTTTTTAGGATGTGCCATTCAAGATGGAGTGAAAAGAGAGTTACACACCCCCATTTTTGATATTGACGAAGCGTGTTTGCCAATCGGTACAGCGATTTTAGCACAAACAGTTGTTCATTTTTTGAATGGTAAAGTTTCCTTGTCAGCAAATGAGATGTTGGAGGTATAATCATATGGTTCATAAACTAGCACTCATTGGATTTGGCGTTGTCGGTCAAGGGTTAGTGGAAATTTTATTAAATAAACAAGAAAAATTACAAAAAGAAGAAGGCTTTGAAGCGGTTGTTGTAGCCATTTCGGATTTAATGAAAGGATCGATTTATCATCCAGATGGTTTACATCTTGAGACAGTCTTGAAAGTGCTAAAGGAAACAGGGAATATTGAGAACTATCCTGATGTGCCAGGGATTATAAAAGGGTGGGACAGCTTTAAAACCATTCGTGAAACGAACGCTGATACGATTGTGGAAGTTTCCTATACCGATGTGAAAACAGGACAGCCCGCCATCGATCATTGCAAGGCTGCTTTTGAAAGCGGGAAAAATGTCATTATGACAAACAAAGGACCGGTCGCATTAGCGTATAAAGAATTGTCGCAAATGGCTAAGAAGTATGGAGTGTACTGGGGATTTGAGGGAACGGTAATGAGCGGAACCCCAGCGTTAAGAATGCCGATTACATCTCTGGCAGGCAATGATATTACAGAGATCAAAGGAATTTTAAATGGAACTACCAATTATATCCTTACCAAAATGGAAGAAGAAGGATGGACATATGAAGAAGCGTTAAGAGAAGCGCAAAGGCTTGGTTAC
Source organism: Geobacillus sp. FSL K6-3411 (assembly GCF_037965715.1). Classification (NCBI taxonomy): domain Bacteria; kingdom Bacillati; phylum Bacillota; class Bacilli; order Caryophanales; family Anoxybacillaceae; genus Geobacillus; species Geobacillus sp. FSL K6-3411. The sequence goes on along the minus strand of NZ_CP150187.1, from coordinate 2,421,056 downwards.
GCTGAAGCTGACCCTACTAGTGACGTCGAAGGGTATGATGCAAAATTTAAAATTGTTATTCTAGCTAATTATGTGATGAATGTCCCTTTGTCAGCAGAGGAAGTCATATGCAAAGGAATTACAGATATTACCTTAGACGATATTGAGGAAGCAAAACAGCAAGGAAAAAGATGGAAACTGATAGCGAAAGTTCGTAAAGAGCAGGATAAAGTAATCGCCTCTGTCGCTCCGGAAAAAGTGGATTTAACAGATCCCCTCGCATCAATTAGCGGTACCACGAATGCCGTTACGTACGAATGTGATCTTCTCGGCCCAGTCACATTAGTAGGCGCGGGAGCAGGAAAAATGGAAACGGGTTTTTCGCTTCTTATCGATCTCATCAATATCCAACGCGCCGCTCATCAGCAAAAGTTAGTGAAAATTTAATTGGGGAAAGGTGGTATGTTGATGACAACTCAAGTGATTGGTCGAAAAATGTATTTGGCAGGAAAGTGGGTAAAAAGAGATCGGATTATAGAGGTGCGCGATCCTCAAGATAATAGTCTGATTGATACTGTCCCCGCTGCTTCTGTAGAAGATATGATTCAATGCATTGAGGAGGCAAAAGAAGGGGCACGGGTTGCTGCTTCGATGCCTGTTTATAAACGTATGGAAATCATTCATAAAGCAGCTGATTATATTGAAGCAAATGATGAGAAATTCGCGAGAACGATCGCTCGTGAAGGAAGTAAGACGATCCGTGAAGCAAGAAAAGAAGTAAAAAGATGCATTCAAACCCTTCGTATTAGTGCGGAGGAAGCAAGAAGAATTAATGGAGAAACCATCCCTTTCGATCAGATGGAAGGCAGCGAAAATCGAGTTGGGTATTATTACCGCTTTCCTATAGGGATTGTAGGGGCTATTACCCCGTTTAACGATCCGTTAAATCTTGTTGCTCATAAGGTAGGACCAGCAATCGCTGCTGGGAATGCCATTATTGTAAAACCATCAACACTGACTCCGTTAAGCGCGCTTTTGCTTGCAGAAGCATTTGATGAAGCCGGTCTTCCGCCTAAAATATTGTCTGTTGTCACTGGTTACGGAAGCGAGATTGGCGATGTTCTCGTTACGCATCCTGATATTCGAATGATTTCGTTTACAGGCGGGGTTGAAGCAGGTGAGGAAATTATCCGGAAAGCCGGGTTGAAAAAAATCAGCATGGAGCTCGGCTCGAACTCTCCAGTGATTGTATTAGAGGACGCTGATTTAGATGAGGCTGTAGAATCGACGGTTTCAGGGGCTTTTTGGGCGGCTGGGCAAAATTGCATCGGTGTTCAGCGTGTCTATGTTCAAGAGAGTATTATGGATGCGTTCCAAAAGAAATTTGTGGAACGTACCAATCAGTATTGTGTTGGGGATAAACAGTCAGAACTCACGGACATGGGACCGCTGATCACAGAAAAAGAGGCGATTCGTGTTGAACATCTAGTCAATGAAGCCGTTGAAGCCGGAGCCATACTGCTAACTGGCGGAAAACGCAGCGGAGCTTTCTATTGGCCCACGGTATTAACAAACGTCCCCGAGGAGTGTCGAATCGCAAAAGAGGAAGTATTTGGCCCTATTGTTCTTCTTTATCCGGTGAAAGATCTGGATACAGCCATAGAGAAATCCAATGCTGTCAACTATGGATTACAAGCCGGCATTTTCACAAACAATTTGCAAAAAGCGTATAAGGCGATTGAGAAAATGGATGTCGGTGGTATCATGATTAATGATAGCAGTGATTACCGAATTGACGCGATGCCATTTGGGGGAGTCAAAAAATCGGGGCTAGGGCGTGAAGGAATTAAATTTGCGATCCAAGAAATGACGGAACCAAAAGTCGTTTGCTTCAAATTGTGCAACTAAAAGGTGAATGCATTCTTTTTTCTTCCCATAGTGATGAAGCCTTGCTGCGTCATCAACTATGGGATATATTTTTGTTAATAGTATCAGTACCCACAGCACTGTTTAGGAGAAAAATAACAGAATTTTTAGATGAAATCATAGTGGGTGGGCGGTCAGGCGAATGGTTATGAGTTGGGAAGCAAGCATGAAAACTTACATAGCAGGAGGGAGATTAAGTGCCATCACAACGCCAATCGATCATCCCCGACAACTTTTTATGGGGCGGGGCAGTGACGTCGTTCCAAACGGAAGGGGCATGGAATGAAGATGGAAAAGGGCTATCGATCGTCGATGCGCGCCCAATTCCAGAAGGCCATTCCGATTGGAAAGTGGCAGTCGACTTTTACCATCGCTATAAAGAAGATATTGCCTTGTTTAAAGAGTTGGGCTTCACCGCCTATCGAACGAGCATTGCTTGGACGCGCATTTTTCCGGACGGGGAAGGGGAGCCGAATGAAGCGGGCTTGGCGTTTTATGACGCCGTGTTTGACGAATTGAGAGCAAACGGCATCGAACCGGTCATTACGCTGTACCATTTTGATTTGCCGCTGGCGTTGGCGAAAAAGTATAACGGCTTTGCCTCACGGAAGGTCGTCGATTTGTTTGAACGATACGCACGCACCGTATTCGAGCGTTACCGCGGGAAAGTGAACTATTGGCTGACGTTCAATGAACAAAACCTAGTGCTGGAAAACCCGCATTTATGGGGGGCGATCTGTCCAGATGATGAAGACCCGGAAGCGTTTGCCTACCGCGTCTGCCATCATGTTTTTATCGCCCACGCCAAGGCGGTGAAGGCGCTGCGCGAGATCGCACCAGAGGCAAAAATTGGTGGGATGGTGACGTATTTGACGACATATCCGGCTACATGCCAGCCGGAAGATGCCTTGGCCAATGTACAGGCAAAAGAGCTGCTCAGCGATTTCTTTTTTGATATGTTCGCCCGTGGTGCCTATCCGCGCTATGTGACCAACCGGCTCGAGAAAAAGGGGATTCGCTTGCCGCTCGAAGCGGACGATGAGGAACTGCTGCGCACGCAGACAGTTGACTTTTTGTCGTTCAGCTATTACCAAAGCCAAATCGTCCGCCATCAAGAATATGACGAGCGAATCATCAGAGGGCTTGAGCCGAACCCTCACTTGCCGAAGACGAAATGGGGATGGTCGATCGATCCGATCGGCTTGCGCCTTGCGTTGAAAGATGTGTACGCTCGCTACCAGATGCCGATTTTCATCACCGAAAACGGGATCGGGTTGGAAGAGGAGCTGAATGAGAACGGCACGGTTGAAGATGACGAGCGAATCGACTACTTGCGCCGCCATATCGAGCAAATGAAGATGGCGATGGAAGAAGGAGTCGAGGTGATCGGCTATTTAATGTGGGGGGCAACCGATTTGTTGAGCTCGCAAGGAGAGATGCGCAAACGGTACGGCGTCATTTTCGTCAATCGCGATGACCAAAACTTGCGTGATTTAAAGCGCTATAAGAAAAAAAGCTTTTACTGGTTCCAACGCGTCATTCGCACGAACGGGGAGGAATTGTAAAACAAAAACAAGCTTCAGAAGAGGCGGAGAAACCCCGCCCCTTTTTATCAGTTCTTTGGACGCCGGTGGCGAATGTCTCATCGTGGAAAATGGTTGTCTCAACAATATCCTCAGCTGGATTCGCCTTGATGAGCAGCGATCTACGCATCAATCAAATCCATATTGTTCTCGCTACAATCTTAAAGTGCCTGTTGAATGTAACGAAAGCGATATGAGAACGAACCGTAAAAAGCCGATCCCTTAATGGGATCGGCTTTTTACGGTTCGCGGTCAAACAGTAAAACGCGCGCCGGGGCGGCATCTGTGCCGACGAGTTTGAGCGGGGCGGCGACCATGAAGTACGGGCCTTCTGGGACGTCTTTTAACCGCAGCCCTTCGATGACGATGACGCCAGCCGAAAAGAGCGTTTTATGGGTCGGATGGCCTTCTTGCGCCCGTTCGATGCCGAGCGCATCGATGCCGACGCCGCGGATTTGTTTGTCCGCTAAATAGCGGGCGGCATCTTCAGCGACGAAAATAAACTCAAAGTTAAAGGCATCCTCGAGCGAGTTTTTCGTTTTGAACAAGACGAAGTCGCCTTCTTGAATGTCAAGATGGGCGATGTCGTTTTTTGTGATCCGATCGTTGACATGTGTCAAATCAAATAGTTTGCACGGGCCGACGAGGTGGTCAAGCGGGATCGTTTCAAATGTGGCGCCGCCTTCGACCATATGGAGAGGGGCGTCAATGTGCGTGCCGGTATGCACGTCCATGTCAATGCGCGATTCCGTCACATAGCCGTTCGTAACCGTCGTGCGTTTCGGCTGTTTTTCCGGTTTGTTTTTGTAGACCGGCATGCCTTCGTAAATGGGGGCAGTGACATCGTACATGTTCATCGTTTTTCCGCTCCTTTTCATTCAAGGATAGAAAGGGCCGGTTCGGCCCCGTGAGTGATCGATTGTCAAGGGCTAGGTAGTCAAAAAAGAAAACAATGGTTGGCGCCGCCTTGCTTGTTATGGTTTCGGATGCTCAATCGGCCACCAATGGAAACCGTCTTTTCGCAACAGTTCATCGGCTGCTGCCGGGCCCATCGAGCCTGCTTCATAGTTCGGGAAGTCGTCGGCTTTTGTGTTCGCCCAAACGTCAGAAATCGGATCGACAAACTGCCATGACGCTGCTACTTCATCCCAATGGGTGAAGTTCGTCGCATCGCCGCGCATGCAGTCGTACAGCAGCTTTTCGTATGCTTCCGGTGTGTTGATGCCGTCGATGCAGTTGTTGCAATAATCGAGTTTAAACGGGGCGGTTATTGTCGACGATTCCCCGGTTTTTTTGCCGTTTAAATGAAGGGTGATGCCTTCATCGGGCTGAATGTGAATGACGAGCAAATTCGGAGCGATCGTCTCGTTCGTCCGGTAGTATAAGTTCATCGGCACATCTTTAAATTGAACGACGATTTTCGTCGATTTTTCCGCCATTCGTTTGCCGGTGCGGATGTAAAATGGTACGCCGGCCCAGCGGAAGTTGTCGATCATCAGTTTTCCAGCGACAAACGTTTCCGTGTTTGAATTCGGATCGACGTTCGGCTCTTCGCGGTACGCTGGTACGGCTTGGCCGCGGATCACCCCACGCCCGTATTGGCCGCGCACGAAATACTGGTCGACTTCGTCATGCGCAACCGGACGCAATGCGCGCAACACTTTCACTTTTTCATGGCGGATGTCATCGGTCGTCAGTTTAATCGGCGGCTCCATGGCCAACAGGGCGACCATTTGCAGCATATGGTTTTGCACCATGTCGCGCAGCGCTCCGGAATGGTCGTAATAGCGGCCGCGGTCCTCAACGCCAAGCGTTTCGCTTGAGGTAATTTGAATGTTCGAAATAAAGCGGTTGTTCCAAAGCGGCTCGAAAATGGCGTTCGAGAAGCGAATCACTTCGATATTTTGCACCATTTCTTTGCCAAGGTAATGGTCGATCCGGTAAATTTCCCGTTCAGAAAAGACACGGCGGATTTCTTCATTCAGCTTTTGGGCGCTCACTAAGTCATGGCCGAACGGCTTTTCAATGACAAGCCGTTTAAAGCCGCGCGTATCGGTCAGCCGCTCCGACTGTAGGCGCGATGTAACCGTGCCGAAAAATTCCGGTGCCATCGCCAAATAAAAGATGCGGTTGCCCTCCGTTTGATACGTCTCATCGAGCTGTTCAAGCAACGCTTTTAAGCGCTGATAGGACTCAGCTTCGGTCACATCAAACGGGTGATAATAAAAATGGGAGATGAAGTTGCCGTCAGTAAGCTCTTGGTTGAGTGCTGTTTCGACTGAGTCGCGCACGTAATGGCGGAACTCATCGGCCGACAGCGGGCGGCGCGCGACGCCGACGACGGCAAATCGCTCGTTCAAATGCCCTTTTTCATACAGGCGGTAAAGGGACGGAAACAATTTCCGTTTTGCCAAATCTCCCGTCGCCCCAAAAATGACGATGATCGATTTCGGGTTCATGTTATCCACCATATGTACCTCGCTTTAGCCAATTTTGTCTCTTCAACTAAATCATTGTAGAGATTTGCCGGCTGGAACGCAAACATTTTACCGCTTCTTTGTGTAAAAGAAAGTTGAAAAGCGCTCGGCAACATTGTACGCTAACAACAGGCAATGATGACCGAGACAAGGAGTGAATGAGCTTGGAATTGTTGTTTTTAGGCACCGGCGCCGGCGTGCCGGCGAAAGAGCGCAACGTGTCATCCATCGCTTTGCAGCTGCTCGAAGAACGGGGGGCGACATGGCTGTTTGACTGCGGCGAAGCGACGCAGCACCAAATTTTGCATACCGCCATTCGCCCGCGCCGCATCGAGCATATTTTCATTACTCATTTGCACGGTGATCATTTATTTGGATTGCCCGGCCTGCTCGGCAGCCGCTCGTTTCAAAGTGGTGAGACGCCGCTGACCGTCTTCGGTCCAAAGGGCATCCGCCAGTTTGTCGAAACCGCGCTCACCGTCAGCGGGACAAGGCTTCGGTATGAATTGAACATCGCTGAGATCGACGAAGGTGTCATCTTTGACGATGAACGGTTTTCCGTGACCGCGAAGCGGCTCGACCACGGCATGCCGTCATACGGATTTCGCGTCGCAGAAAAAGATTTGCCCGGGCCGCTTCTTGTCGACCGGTTAAAGGCGCTCGGCGTCCGCCCGGGCCCGATTTACCAACAAATTAAGCAAGGCAAAACGGTCGTACTTGAGGACGGCACCGTGCTTGACGGGCGCGAGTTTGTCGGCCCGCCGCAAAAAGGAAGGATCGTTGCCGTTTTAGGTGACACCCGCTTTTGCGAAGCGGCAATCGAACTGGCGCATGAGGCCGATGTCGTCATCCACGAGGCGACGTTTGCCGCGGCGGAACAGCGGCTTGCCCGCGATTATTTCCATTCAACGACTACGGACGCGGCCGAAGTGGCGAAACGAGCCGGAGCGAAGCGGCTCATTTTAACTCACATCAGCTCGCGCTACCAAGGTGAAGCGGCGCTCAAGTTATTGGAGGAGGCGCGCCGCGTGTTTCCGAACACCGAGCTCGCCGCCGATTTTGCTTCATTTTCGATTCCGCGTTAAAATCGCCAGCCGCGCTCGTATTGCACCGGCGCTTCAATTTTTACGCCAAGTTCTTTAGCGGCAGCATACGGCCAATACGGGTTGCGCAGCAGTTCACGTCCTAAAAAGACAAGGTCGGCGCGGCCGTTATGCAACACTTCTTCGGCCTGCCAGCCGGAAGTGATCAGGCCGACGGCGCCGGTCGGAATGCCTGCTTCGCGTCGGATGAATTCAGCAAACGGCACTTGGTAGCCAGGATAGACGTCAATGCGCGCCGGTACAACAGCGCCGGAGCTGACGTCGACAAGGTCGACCCCTTGTTCTTTCATCCGCTTGACGTACGGGACATAGTCTTTCACCGTTAGTCCGTCCGGATGGTAGTCAGATGCCGAGATGCGGACGAACAGCGGTCCGTCCCACACTTCACGGACAGCGTCGATCACCTCGCCCAAAAAGCGGTACCGGTTTTCCGGCGAGCCGCCGTATTCGTCTTGACGCCGGTTGGACAGCGGCGATAGAAATTCGTTAATAAGGTAGCCGTGGGCGGCGTGGATTTCAATTACGTCAAACCCGGCTTTTTTCGCCCGCCGCGCGCCGTCTTGGAACGCCTGCACCGTCTCTTCGATGTCGGCTTTCGTCATTTCTTTCGGTGTTGGCGATGATTCATTGAACGGAATGGCGGACGGGGCGATGATTTCTCCCGGCACTTCCGACTTTCTTCCGGCGTGAGCGAGTTGGATGCCGATAGCAGCTCCATGCTCTTTCACGAGTCCAACGAGTTCGTGAAGCCCATGGATATGATCATCGTCCCAGATGCCTAGGTCGTGTTCAGAAATGCGGCCTTGTGGCGTAACGCCGGTCGCCTCGACAATGATGAGGCCGACTTGGCCGATCGCGCGTGCCGGGTAGTGGATTTTATGCCATGTGCGTACCGTGCCGTCTTTCGTGTCGCACGAGTACATGCACATCGGCGACATAACGATCCGGTTTTTCAACGTTAGCCCGCGAGTTGTATATGGCGAAAACAATACCGTGTTCATGACAATCCACTCCTTTCTATGCGAATGAACGGTTCATGACTGAATGATAGCATGCTGCCGGTCAAAAAACAAAATGAAACGGTCCGATGATTTGCCCAACTCGATACAAACAGCCTCGGCGTTTAACGGTGTGTTCGGTTATGATTCAGCGATCGCAGTGAGCAAGGCGTTGCCGAGTTCTTCGGAACGGGCGGTCGCCCGGCGGATGCAGGCGGCGATAGCCTCTTGAAACCGGTATTGCTCAAGCATTTTGATGCCGGCTTCGGTCGTGCCACCCGGGCTTGTAACCTCACGGCGCAGGACGGACGGGTGTTTGTCGGACGCTTTTAACATTTCCGCTGCGCCGATGATCGTCTGTAAAATGAGCGTTTTCGCCACATCGCGCTCGAGGCCGATGTCGGCGGCCGCCTTTTCCATCGCTTCAACCAAGTAGTAGACGTACGCTGGTCCGCTTCCCGATAGGCCGGTGACCGCATGCAAATCGCGCTCCGGCACGATGGTCACAATGCCGACCGTTTCAAACAGCTGTTTTGCCGTTTCAAGATGCTGCTCCGAGGCGAAACGCCCCCCGGCGATCGCGGTGGCCGATAAGCCGACGGCTGCGGATGTGTTTGGCATGGCGCGCACGACGGCGACATCACGTCTAGCGAGCTGTTCGATCGTCTCGGTTGTGACGCCGGCAAGTAATGAGAGAATGAGCTGGTTCGGACGAATGGCCGGCGCAACAGCGGCCATCGCTTCGGCAACATCTTTCGGTTTCATGGCCAAAATAACGATGTCTGCATGTTGGACAGCACGTTGTGCGTCTTGGGCGGCATGGACGCCGTATGTGCGCTTGAGTTCTTCAAGCCGGGCGCGGTTTTGTCGGTTTGTCACGACGATTTGCGTCGGATGGCAAAACGTTTTCGTCATGCCGGCGATGAGCGCTTCCGCCATCGAGCCGGCACCGATGAAGGCGATGGACCGAGTTGTTGTCATCGCATTCACTTCCTTTCCTTGTTGTCCAGCAAAAGAAAAAGGTTTCCCGTCCTGCAAAAGGACGGAAAACCTTCGTTTCCGCGGTACCACCTTTTTTGGCTGATTTGGCCTGCGCCAAACGAGCCCAACTTTGCCCCGATAACGCAGGGGAAGCGTTTAGGTTGGCCTAACAGCTCCTAGGGTAGGTTCAACCGCAAAGAGGGCAGCGAAGCCTTCCAGCCGCGGGCTTCGCTCTCTGGCTGCCGTTTCCGGTTTACTGGCCCTGTTCATCGCCGGTTTGGCTGTATCGTGATTTTATTTGTCATTATGCCGCGGGACAGGCATGATTGTCAAGAGAGGAGAGTGAATTTTTTTGCAATTTCAGCACACGGAAGAAAAAGGCATGACAAACGAACGAAATCGTTGTAAACTACAATATAATGAATAGCCATTCATTTTGATTAAGTTTGAGCGGGAGCATTTATGAACTTAAGGGAAAGAAGGGAATGTGATGAACAAGGAGCGAGTGCATCGGATCACGGTGCCGACGCCGTTTCCGGTCGGGGATGTGCATATGTACGTGATTGCCGGCGATCGGTTGACGTTGGTCGATGCCGGGGTGAAAACAGAGGAAGCGTGGCAGCAGTTTGTGCAGCGTCTGAGTGAGATCGGTTATCGGCCGGAAGATATCGAGCAAATCGTCATTACTCATCATCATCCGGACCATGTTGGTCTGCTTGATTATTTTCCGCATGCGCCGATCATCGGCCATCCAAAAGCCGATCCGTTTTTGCGCCGTGAACGCGCGTTTGTAGAGCGGTACGTTCAATTCTTTGAGGAATTTTTCTCTGAATGCGGTGTCGACCGCCGCTTGTTCAGCCAACTGTCTAAAGAAGGCGGATCACTTCGCTATGCAAGCCGACGGGCGATCGATATCGCTGTCACGGAAGGGGAATCGGTGCCGGGATTGCCGCACTGGCGTGTCATCGAAACACCGGGGCATGCACAAAGCCATATCGCGCTCTATCGCGAGGATGACGGATTGCTGATCGGCGGCGACCATTTGCTTTTGCATATCTCCCCGAACCCGATGATGGAGCCGCCAGCTGAAGGGGAAACGGAGCGGCCGAAACCATTGTTGCAATATAACGAATCGCTTGAAAAAATGTTACAGTATGATATCGACCGCTCGCTAAACGGCCACGGTGACGATACGACTGACATTCCCGGTCTGGTCCACGAACGGCTTGCTAAGCAACGCCAGCGCGCCGAGCGGGTGCTCGACATGGTGAAAGAACGTCCGCATACCGTGTTTGACGTGTGCCGAAAACTGTTTCCTACTGCTTATGAACGCCAACTGATGCTGACGATGTCTGAGACGATCGGCCAGCTTGACTATTTGGAAGTAAACGGTTATGTGCGGAAAAAGCAGGAAGATGGTCATTACATTTATGAAGCGGCGGGGGTGTCGGTGTGCGGTTGAAGGGCCGTCATGTTGTCATTACTGGAGCGTCAGGAGGCATTGGTGAGCAAATCGCCTATGAAGCGGCGCGACAAGGGGCGGTGCCGGTGCTGTTGGCGCGAAATGTTGAGCGGCTTAAGGAAATAAGCGCCCGCATCAAAGCGCAATACGGCGTATCCGCGCTGCACATGGAGCTTGATGTGAGCGACCGTGAGATGGTCGAGGCGGTATTTTCTCAGCTGCTTAAGGAGCTTGGTGGCATCGATGTGCTTGTCAATAACGCTGGCTTTGGCGTTTTCCGCTACATCGAAGACATTGATTTGGCTGAGATGGAAGCAATGTTTGCCGTCAACGTCTTCGGTGTTATTGCTTGCACGAAGTCGGTGTATTCCCATATGAAAGAGCGGGGAAGCGGCCATATTATCAACATCGCCTCGCAAGCGGGCAAAATCGCAACGCCAAAGTCTAGCGTTTACTCGGCGACAAAACATGCTGTCATCGGGTTTACTGACAGTTTGCGCCTCGAAGCGAGCCGGTTTGGCGTGTTTGTCACCGCTGTCAATCCCGGACCGGTCGAAACTCGATTTTTTGATTTAGCGGATGAGACAGGCGATTATGTGCGCAACGTGTCGCGCTGGATGCTTCGACCGGAAGCGGTGGCAAAGCGCGTCGTAGCAGTGATGATGACTCCAACGCGCGAAGTGAACATGCCGGGCTGGATGGATGTGGGCAGCCGGTTGTACCGGCTCGCCCCGGGTCTTGTGGAAAAGGTGGCGAAACGGGCATTTTTCCAAAAGTAAACGGCTGCCCTTAGTACAGAGCCAGCCGTTTCATTTTTATGGAAGAGTTGTCGGTCTCAATCATGCGCTCGTAATAAATCGGTAAACAGCGTCATGAACAAGCTCGTACATGTTAGTGTTTTGCTGTTTTTCTTTGGCGGCGGCGATATGGGCGCAAAGGTCGCGCCACTCGTCTTCGCTAAGCGGCATCATCTCATCGTCATAGCCGTAGTGACGCAAGCAGTTGCGCACTTGTTTTTGCAGCCATCGTTTATCCATTGACTCCACCGTCCGTTACGAAACTCGCATAAGGAAGTGATTGCTTTTCGGAATGAGAGGGAACGGGCGCTTCTTACTGTTCATCCGTTTCCGGCGAAGGGGCGCGGACGATCGACTGAAAGCGCCCTTTATGCGAGCCGTCGCAAAACGGCTTGTTGTTCGACAGCCCACAGCGGCAGAGGGAAAACGTTTGTTTTGTTACAAACGGCTTTCCTTCGCCGTCTAAGAGCTCGACATCGCCGGTGATGCGGAGCGAGCCGTTGTCATTGACTTTGATTTGCACTTTTGCCATCAGGTTTTCCTCCTTTTCATTTTGACAGTGTTATGTGCCAACAGGTAGAATAATAAAGAAACAAACGGAAAAAGGAGCAACGATGAGCGTGAACATCACGTTTACTGATGCAGCAAAAGAAATGCTTACCCCTATTGTAGCCGAATCGGGGCGGCAGTTAAAGCTCAAATATGACACGAACGGCTGCGGCTGTTTAGTCGACGGCGTGCCGGCGTTATGGCTCGTTGACGAGGCCGATGAGGACGATCTTGCCGTTGAGACGAATTTCGTTCCGGTGCTTTTAGAGCGGTCGCGTCTCATCTTTTTTGATGAGACGATGACGATTGATGTTAAGCCGGGGACGACCGTCTTTCAGCTAAAAAGCCCCGGGCAAATGCTGAATGGGCATATGCCGCTTGTGAAGGTGGGATCTGGCGATGAACGGTAAACTTCGGCAGCTGGCGGAGACGGCGAAGCAAAAAACATGGGTGTCATTCACCCATGAAAACGACCCGTACAGCTTGCTTCATTGGTCGGTCGCCGGTCCGTACCACGACAAAAAAGACGTCTGGCTTTTGCAAAATGAGATGACATTTGAGACGAAAGAGTTTGCGACGCTTGATGACGCGATTGCTTGGCTTGGCGAGCATATGCCGCATATTACTGAAGTGCTGTAAAAACCGTAACCCGGTCGGTTACGGTTTTTCTATCGTCCGCCTATTATTGCGGGCTGTTTTGCCGTTTTGTCGGATGGATCGCTTTTTCTAGATCTTCTTTGGCGATCATTGGTTTGACTGTATCGGCAGACGGCTTTCCTTTTTGGGCGCGGTTTTTGGCCACTGGTCATCTCTCCTTTTCGATGTTGTTTAGTTGTATCGTTTGACAAATGGGCGGCCGTTATGCAAGGGGGTGAAAATGGTGAAGAAGCATGCGGGGCGGAAAAAGAGGCAAGAGCAGCAGACGGTGACGCTTGCCGATCGAGTCGGCGCGGACGTCGAAGCGAAGTTGCTCGCGAAAAAGCGGGCGCTTGCCGAGGAAGAACAGCGGCGGCGGGCAGCGGAAGAAGCGCGACGCCGCGAGGAAGCGCGCCGACGCGATGAGCAGAAGTCGTTTGCTGAGCTGCTTGAAGAAAGTGAACTTGATTGGCGCAAGTTTAAATGAAGGGGGAAAAGATAGATGAGGCAAAAAAGTGCGGCGGCGAGTACAGCGACTTCTTCGGTATTCATGGTGGCCGCAGTCGTCGTCTTAGCTGCCAACTTGCGCGCACCGATCACTACGGTCGGCCCGCTCGTTCCTGAACTGCAGCGGGAGCTTGGCCTTTCCTACGCCGCTGCCGGGGCGCTAACGACGATTCCGCTGTTGGCGTTTGCTTTGTTGGCGCCGGCGGCGGCTACGTTTGCCCGCCGGATCGGGATGGAGCGAACGCTGTTTTGTTCACTCGTCGTCTTGCTCGTAGGCGAACTCATCCGTCCGCTGGCAGGCAGTTTCTGGCTGTTTGCCGGTACAGCGCTCATCGGTGCGGCGATCGCTGTCAACAATGTCCTCATGCCAGCGCTTGTTAAAGACGCGTTTCCTATGCGTGTTGGCTTAATGATGGGGGTTTATACGGTGACGATGAACGTCAGTGCCGCCTTTGCTTCCGGTCTTGCTGTTCCGCTTGCTGACGGGTGGGGGATTGGCTGGGAAGGAGCGTTTCGCTTTTGGGCGTTGCTTACTCTGGTCGCAATTGTAGTCTGGCTGCCGCAAATTTATCGATGGAAATCCGCTAGCGCTCCATCGGGAAAACGACGTTCGTCATTTTGGCGTTCATGGCTTGCTTGGCAAGTGACGTTATTTATGGGAATGCAATCATTTTTCTTTTATTGCGTGATTACGTGGCTGCCAGAGCTTGGGCAAGGCAAAGGAATGGCGGCCGATACGGCCGGCTGGTTATTGTTTTTCTTCCAATTTGCCCAGCTGCCGATGATGTTTTTATCTCCGATGTTGGCCGAGCGGATGAAAGATCAAAAAGTGTTGATCGGTTCATCGGTGCTGTTGAAAGTGGCTGGGATCGTCGCGTTGTTAGTTGGCCAAGGATGGTGGCTGTGGACGGGGGCGTTCTTTGCCGGTGTCGGTGCTGGCATGTCGTTTTCCCTTGCGATGATGCTGTTTACGCTGCGGACGCGCCGCCCGCTAGAGGCTGCCCAACTTTCTGCTATGGCCCAGTTCGTCGGTTACTTACTGGCGGCGGCCGGTCCACCGTTGTTTGGGGCGTTGTACGATAAGGCCGGCCATTTCATCCCCTCCCTCGTTTTACTGTTGATTGTCTGTGCCGCCATGATGGTGTTCGGTTTGGGGGCGGCAAAGGACAAGTATGTGGATGATGATGTTGTGTAGTGGGAGGGGCGAAACAAGACGTATCGCCTGACTCATATAGGCAGAAAAAAGAGCCCGTAAGCGGCCGTGCTGGCGCCTTGGGCTCTTCTTTTTGTTTAGCTGCGATGCTGGCGGTCGTTCATCGGCTCGGCAGCTATTTTTGGCACGATTATGCTGCGCCCGTGCGGACATTTCGTATTGGGGTACGATTCGTTTTGCAGGCAACGTGATGCCAATCTGTTTCCCGTGAGCTAAGTTGGGTGGTTTCTTATGTCGTCGTCTGTGCTTATCGGTGCATTTCGTACACCGAGCGCTTCGTCGCTTGTTTTAACCATTCGTATTCATCAGCGTCAAGCGGCAGCGCGGATGCGGCAGCGATGTTTTCCGCCAGCTGCTCAAGCCGGCTCGCACCTGGAATGACGGCGGCAACGACCGGATCATACAAGCAAAACTGGAGCGCGGTCGCAGTTAACGAACGGCGTTCCCCGGTTTTCTCTTTCAGCCTCGGGATGAGTGCTTGCAGTTCACTGTACGAGTAGTCGAGATAGCCGTGTTCTTTCACCGCCGCTCCTGCCGCTTCGAGCGGGCGGTCAGTAAGCAAGCCTTTAGCGACCGGACCGCGGGCGATGACGCTGATGTTATGCTCGCGCAAGAGAGGGAACCACTCTTCCGGACGGCGGTCAAGCAGGCTATATTGCATCATGACGCTGACGATATTTGAACGCTTCACATATTCGCGAATGACGTTGGGACGGATCGAGGAAATGCCGTACCAACGAATGACTCCTTCTTGCTTTAACTCTTCAAATGCCGCAATCGTCTCGTCGATCGGGTCGTCAATCGTGCCACCGTGGAGCTGGTATAAGTCAATGTAGTCTGTTTGCAGGCGGCGCAGGCTGTCTTTGACGGCTTGCTTGATATATGCTTTGGACGGATCCCAATCCCAACCGCTTCCGTCCGGTCGCCAACGGTTGCCTACTTTGGTGGCGATAATCACTTGATCGCGTTTTCCTTTCACCGCTTTGCCGACAAATTCTTCGTTCAGGCCACGGTCGTACAAGTCGGCTGTATCCAAATAGTTGATGCCGCGATCAAGCGCTTCGTGAATGAGGCGGATCGCCTCGCGTTCATCGGTGCCAAGCGACATGCAGCCGAGTCCGATTTCGCTCACATACAAATCCGATGTACCGATGCGTCGTTTGTTCATTGCGTTACGCTCCCTTCTTAATGATCATTGTACAACAGGGGCGAAAAAATGGCCAAATATGTAGTACAATGGAAAAGAATTTATCAATGGATAGGGGAGAATAAGAATGGATCAGTTGTATGAAAAAACGATCCGCCAAGAAAAATTATTCAGCGGACGCATCATCGAACTGTATGTTGAAGAGGTGGAGCTGCCAAACGGGAAAACGAGTCGGCGCGAGGTGATTAAACATCCGGGGGCGGTAGCGGTGTTGCCGCTCTTGCCCGATGGGAAGATCATCCTCGTCCGTCAGTATCGAAAAGCGCTCGAGCGCGCATTGGTTGAAATTCCGGCGGGCAAGCTAGAACATGGGGAAGAGCCGCTCGCTTCCGCACACCGCGAACTTGAAGAAGAAACCGGCTACCGCGCCCAATCGATGCACCACCTCATTTCGTTTTATACATCGCCCGGATTTGCCGACGAGCTCATCCATTTGTACGTCGCCGAGGGGTTGGAAAAAGTCGAAGATGGTGCCGGTTTAGATGAAGATGAATTTGTTGAACTGCTGGAAGTGACGTTAGAGGAGGCGCTGGATATGCTTGAACGACGTGACATTTATGATGCTAAAACGGCGTATGCCTTGCAATATTTGCAGCTGCGCCGCGCGCTTGAGAAACGATGACTAACGGAAAAAACGATGGCGTCCTCGGCCGCTATTACGCTGATTTACATATTCATATCGGCCGCACCGCTTCCGGCCGTCCGGTGAAAATTACTGGGGCACGGACGTTGACGCTTGCGAACATTTTGCATGAAGCGGCGCATGTGAAAGGAATCGATTTGGTCGGTGTCATTGACAGTCATGTGCCGGAAGTGCTTGATGAGCTCGAACGGGCCATGGATGAACATGGATGGTGCGAACATCGTGAGGGCGGCATTAGTACCGGGAAAGTGACCTTGCTTTTAGGCAGCGAAATCGAAGTGTATGACGACCGTTGCCACGGACCGATTCATGTCCTCGCTTTTTTGCCGACTGTTCAAGCGATGCGCGCATTTTCCGCTTGGCTTGGCAAGCGGGTGAAAAACGTATCACTCAGCTCGCAGCGCATTTATGCTTCAGGGCGCGAGCTGCAAGCAGCGGTAAAAGAGTGGGGTGGCTGGTTTATCCCGGCGCATGCGTTCACTCCGTTTAAAAGTTTGTACGGAAAAGGAGTCGAACGCAGTTTGACGGAAGTGTTCGACCCCGATCAAATCGACGCCATTGAGCTTGGATTGAGCGCCGATACGTCAATGGCTGACCAAATCGCCGAATTACACCGCTATCCGTATTTGACAAACTCGGATGCCCATTCATTGCGAAAAATTGCCCGGGAATATGAACAAGTGCAGCTTGCCGCCCCGACGTTTGCTGAGCTGGAAAAAGCGTTCCGCAACGAGGACGGGCGCACAATCATCGCCAATTATGGCTTAAATCCAAAGCTTGGTAAATACCACCGAACGGTGTGCGAGGGGTGCCTGACGCCGGTTTCGCCTGAGGCTGAGCGCTGCCCAGCGTGCGGCCACCATCGCTTTATTAAAGGGGTGTCAGACCGGCTCAAGGAGTTAAAAACGGCGGAGCACGGACCGAAACGGCCGCCGTATGTATATCAGGTGCCGCTTGAATTTATCCCTGGACTCGGCTTGAAGTCGTACGAAAAGCTGCTCAGCCGTTTTGGCACGGAAATGCGCGTGCTGCATGAGGCGACAGAAGAAGAGATAGCCGAGACGGTCGGCCAAAAGCTCGCACGACTGATCGTTCTCGCCCGCAGCGGCGCGCTCGCCATCGAAGCTGGCGGCGGCGGGAAATACGGAAAAGTGCAGGAAAAATGACGGGTGAGAAAACGCCGAGGGCAGGGGACCCACAAAGGAGCGAACGATGGCCGTGCACAGGCGGAGTGATGGTTATTGAAAACGGGGTTGCCGACGGGCAATCCCGTTTTTTTGAAAAACAGTCATATACGAAACGGATGGACATACAATCTACTAAGAGCCAAATAGGAGGACGAAGTACGATGAGAACCCATCCGTTGAAATCGGCCATCGCCGTTCATTTGCGCGAACACGCCTCACTATACGTATTTGTTATCGTCCTATTTTTAATGGGTGTGATTTTTGGGGCCATTGTCGTCAACAGCCTCGGATTTAGCCAAAAGCAAGACTTGTACTATTACTTGACGCAATTTTTTGGACAAGTATCGAAAGACAATTTGGCAAGCGCCCATGATATGTTCCGTCAAAGCTATATGCATAACGTCAAATACATTGCCCTCATGTGGGTGCTTGGCATTTCCGTCATCGGCCTGCCAATCATTTTTATTTTACTGTTCTTAAAAGGGATTGTCGTCGGCTTCACGGTCGGCTTTTTGGTCAACCAAATGAGCTGGCAAGGATTTTTATTGTCGTTTGTATCTGTCATGCCGCAAAACTTGATCGTCATTCCGCTCATGATTGTAATGGGTGTGATTTCGATTTCGTTTTCCTTGCAAATGGTGCGCAACCAGTTTATGAAGCGGCCGCACGAGCCGGTATTCCCGATGATCATGCGCTATGCGGCAGCGATGGTGGCGATCGCTGCAGGGTTGCTCGTTTCCTCGGTGGTGGAAGCGTACCTCTCACCGGTATTGATGAAACAGACGGTCAAATGGGTGGTTAATTTAATAAATATTATTATATAATAATCATTATTTTTATCTTATAATAGTCATTTTACTTTGATACTTACCTTATACATTTGCTATAATGGGAGGTGAATGGCGAGGGAGGAATGAAAAAATGGAAGATCGTGTGGAACGAATTAAGAAGCAGCTGCACTCGGCCGGCTACAAGCTGACGCCGCAGCGGGAAGCGACGGTAAGAGTCCTGCTTGAACATGAAGAAGACCATTTAAGCGCTGAAGACGTCTACCTCCTCGTAAAAGAAAAATCTCCAGAGATCGGGCTGGCGACCGTTTATCGGACGCTTGAACTGCTAACCGAGCTGAAAATCGTTGATAAAATCAATTTCGGGGACGGGGTATCGCGCTATGACCTTCGCAAAGAAGGGGCGGCGCATTTCCATCACCATCTTGTCTGCCTCGAGTGCGGATCGGTGGCGGAAATTGAAGAAGATTTGCTTGAGGACGTCGAAGCGATTGTTGAACGGGAATGGAAGTTTAAAATTAAAGATCACCGCTTGACGTTTCACGGCATTTGCCACCGCTGCCAGCAAAAACATGAAGAAAAGTAAAAACCTTTTCCAACGGGAAAGGTTTTTTTGCGTATAAATAGGGAAACAAATGGCATATCCTCATACTAGCAAATGGGCAAGCAGCCGATGGGGAGGGTGCCATGAAAACAGTTTGGCAAATGGTGAAAGTATTTCTTTTGTTTACGGGATGCACCATTTTATTTTATTATAGTCTTGTATGGTTTAATCGCGAGTACGAGTATTATCACCGATACGATGAACCGGAAGGATCGGCGGTGAAAGTATCGACGATCGAACACACGCCTCCGGACTGGCTCAACCGGCTATTATTTTTTTATCGCGATGGGGAGTAGAGAACATTGGAACATGAATTAAAGGATTTCTTGCATTATTTGACGGTAGAGCGGAACTTGGCGCACAATACGATTATTTCGTATGAACGGGATTTAAAGAAATATGTCCACTACTTGCGCGAGGTCGAGCAGCTTGAGGCGTGGGGCGAAGTCGAGCGTCTGCATATTCTTCATTTTTTAAAGTTTTTAAGCGAGCAAGGGCAGTCAGCAAGGACGATTGCTCGACATTTGGCGTCGATTCGTTCGTTTCATCAGTTTTTGCTGCGGGAGAAAATGGCGGCGCAAGACCCGACGGTCCATATCGAAACGCCGCAGTTTGAGCGGACGCTGCCAAAAGTGCTGTCCGTCGAAGAAGTCGAAGCGCTCCTGGCGGCGCCACAGACGAATACGCCGTTCGGCTTGCGTGACAAGGCGATGCTTGAGGTGCTATATGCGACCGGCATGCGCGTCAGCGAGCTTGTACAGCTCAACTTAGGTGACGTGCATTTGACAATGGGGTTTGTCCGCTGCTATGGGAAAGGGCGGAAAGAGCGGATTGTCCCGATCGGACGGATGGCGCTTGAAGCACTTGCCCGCTATTTGGAGTATGGGCGCCCGCAGCTTGTAAATCCGCGCAAGCGGGCAACGGAGGCATTGTTTTTGAACCATTACGGCCAGCGCCTGACGCGACAAGGGTTTTGGAAAATTTTAAAACGTCTTTCCAAAGAAGCGGGCATTGAAAAAGAGTTGACGCCTCACACGCTCCGTCATTCATTTGCGACTCATCTGCTTGAGAACGGAGCCGATTTGCGCGCTGTCCAAGAACTGCTTGGGCACGCTGATATTTCGACGACGCAGATGTATACGCACGTAACGAAAACGCGCCTGAAAGACGTGTATAAACAGTATCATCCTCGTGCCTAGTCACGGCGCACCGCTGATGCTAGGCACACTTCTATTGATCTAGTTGTCAGACTTCTGACCAATACAATAAGGGCGTGTTTTACCGGAAATATGGGAACGATAGGAAGAGAATCTATTTTCACTGCAGGCGGGAGGAATGAATTGTGAACACAACATATCGGCGCGTATTTTTAATTGTGCTCGATTCGGTCGGCATTGGTGAAGCGCCTGATGCTGAGAAATATAACGATAAAGGGGCGGACACGCTCGGCCATATTGCCGAACATCGCGGCGGCTTGCACATGCCGAATATGGCAAAGCTTGGACTCAGTCATATTCGCGAGATTCAAGGGGTGCCGAAAGTCGATCATCCGCTCGCTTATTATACAAAAATGAAAGAGGCATCCGCCGGCAAAGACACGATGACCGGCCATTGGGAGCTGATGGGCCTTCGCATCGACAAGCCGTTCCGCGTTTTCCCAGACGGGTTTCCAGACGAACTGATCGCCGAACTCGAACGGCGTACGGGACGGAAAGTGATTGGCAACAAACCAGCGAGTGGGACGGCGATCATCGAAGAGTTGGGCGAGGAACATATGAAAACGGGGGCGCTCATCGTCTATACATCAGCTGACTCCGTCTTGCAAATCGCTGCCCATGAAGAGGTCGTGCCACTTGATGAGCTGTATCGTATTTGTGAAATCGCCCGCGAGCTGACGCGCGATGAGCCGTACATGGTTGGACGCGTCATCGCCCGGCCGTTTGTCGGAATGCCGGGCCGCTTTGAGCGGACGCCAAACCGGCACGACTATGCGCTCAAGCCGTTCGGCCGCACGGTGATGAACGAGCTGAAAGACGCCGGGTATGATGTCATCGCCATTGGAAAAATCGCCGATATTTACGATAATGAAGGGGTGACGCAGTCGTTGCGGACGGCGTCGAATATGGACGGCATGGATAAGCTCATCGACACGCTCAGCATGGACTTTACCGGGCTCAGCTTCGTCAATCTTGTTGACTTTGACGCTAAGTACGGCCATCGCCGCGACCCGCAAGGATACGGCGATGCGCTTGAAGAGTTTGACGCACGGCTCGCTGAGGTGCTGCCGCGGTTGACAACGGATGATTTGCTGATCATCACGGCTGATCACGGCAACGATCCGGTGCACCACGGGACGGACCATACGCGCGAATATGTGCCGCTTTTAGTGTACAGTCCGCGTTTTCAAGGTGGAAAGCCTCTCCCGATCCGCGAGACATTCGCCGATGTCGGGGCAACGATCGCCGATAATTTCCGCGTCCATATGCCGCCCTACGGAACAAGCTTTTTAGCGGAATTGGCGCAGCAGTGAACAGCCGTCTATGATGAGAACATGTTGTGAGGGGGAAAAGGAATGGATCGACAAGCGATTAAAAAAGCAGCTGATTATTTGCGCCAGCGTATGCCGGCTCCGCCCGTCATTGGCTTGATTCTCGGTTCGGGGCTCGGTGTGCTCGCCGATGAAATCGAAGAGGCGATTCGCATTCCGTATGAAGATATTCCTGGATTTCCAGTGTCAACAGTTGAAGGGCACGCCGGTCGGCTCGTGTATGGCCAGCTTGAAGGGGCGACAGTCGTCGCTATGCAAGGACGGTTTCATTATTATGAAGGATACTCACTTCGCGAAGTGACGTTCCCTGTTCAGGTGATGAAGGAGCTTGGCATCCGCCAATTGATCGTGACAAACGCTGCCGGCGGTGTGAATGAACAGTTTCGCCCTGGCGATTTGATGATTATTTCCGATCATATCAATTTGCTTGGTACGAACCCGCTCATCGGTCCGAACGACCCGGAGATCGGCCCTCGTTTTCCGGACATGACCGAAGCGTACAGCCGACGCCTGCGTCAGCTCGCCAAGGAAGCGGCGGCAAAGCTCGGCGTTTGTGTGCGTGAAGGAGTGTACGTCGCCAACACGGGGCCTTCGTACGAAACGCCGGCGGAAATTCGTATGATCCGTGTGCTTGGCGGTGATGCGGTTGGCATGTCCACCGTTCCGGAAGTCATTGTTGCTCGCCATGCCGGCATCGAAGTGCTTGGCATTTCGTGCATTTCCAATCTAGCGGCCGGTATGACCGACGCCCCGCTTCATCATGACGAAGTCGTCGAAACAGCCGAACGGGTGAAAGCCGACTTTTTGCGGCTTATTAAAGCGGTTGTCGCCGAGCTGGCGAAATAAGGAGAAAAGGTGATCGGGATGAGAATGGTCGATTTGATTGCCAAAAAACGAGATGGGCAGGCGCTGACGAAAGAAGAAATTGAATGGATCATCCGCGGTTATACAAACGGAGACATTCCAGATTACCAAATGAGCGCACTGGCGATGGCGGTATATTTTCGCGGCATGACGGACGAAGAAACGGCGGTGTTGACGATGGCCATGGTGCACTCCGGCGAAGTCATCGATTTGTCAGGCATTCGTGGCATGAAAGTTGACAAACATTCAACAGGCGGGGTCGGCGATACGACGACGCTCGTTTTAGGCCCGCTTGTCGCCTCCGTTGGCGTGCCGGTGGCGAAAATGTCTGGGCGCGGCCTCGGTCATACGGGCGGAACGATTGACAAGCTCGAGTCCGTGCCTGGATTTCACGTAGAAATCAGCAAAGATGAATTTCTCCGGCTCGTCAATGAGAATAAGATCGCCATTATTGGCCAAACTGGCGACTTGACACCAGCTGACAAAAAGCTGTATGCGCTCCGCGACGTGACAGCGACTGTCAACAGCATTCCGCTTATCGCTTCCTCAATCATGAGCAAAAAAATCGCTGCCGGGGCTGATGCCATCGTCTTAGATGTGAAAACCGGCGCCGGGGCGTTTATGAAGGAACTCGACAGGGCACGCGAACTGGCCCGGGCGATGGTCGATATCGGCAAGCGTGTTGGCCGACAGACGATGGCCGTTATTTCCGATATGAGCCAGCCGCTCGGCTATGCGGTCGGCAACGCTTTGGAAGTGAAAGAGGCGATCGCTACGCTGAAAGGAAACGGCCCGCGCGATTTGACAGAACTTTGTTTGACGCTTGGCAGCCATATGGTTTACTTGGCGAAGAAGGCGTCGTCGCTTGATGAGGCGCGCCGCCTGCTTGAAGAGGCGATGCATGATGGATCCGCCATCGCAGCGTTCAAAACGTTTTTGGCGGCCCAAGGTGGCGATCCGTCGGTCGTCGATGACCCGGACAAACTGCCGCAAGCAGCGTATACGTTTGACGTTGCAGCTAGCGAGGACGGTTATGTTGCTGAGATTGTTGCAGATGAAATCGGTACTGCTGCCATGTGGCTTGGTGCCGGACGAGCAAAAAAAGAGGACGAGATTGACTTGGCGGTCGGAATCGTGCTCCATAAGAAGGTTGGCGACCGTGTGCGGAAAGGGGAGGCGCTTGCTACCATCCACAGCAACCGGCAAGATGTGCGCACAGTGGAAGAAAAACTTGCAACTGCCATTCGGATCTCACCGCAGCCAGTCGCTCCGCCGCCGCTCATTTATGAGACGATTGTATAAAGACAAGACCGTGGCTGATGTACAAATTAAAGAAGGCGTCGTTCAAGGAAAAACGCTCGAAACATTCGTTTCGAGCGTTTTTTATTTTGGTTCATTTGTATAAAAATATCTCCATTGGAAAAAATGGCATGTATAAAGAATGGAGGTTTGGGAGATGAAAACGACAGTCATCCGTCTGCTTTTATTGCCGCTTCTTCTTTTCCTTCCCCTTTCTGTATATGCTGAGGAGAAAGAAACAAAGGGGACAAAGACTGAGTTGGCTGATGAGGCGAAGTCGGCCATCTTGATTGAACGCGACACCGGCAAGGTTCTATATGAAAAAAATCCTCATGAAAAACTGCCGCCGGCGAGCATGACAAAAATTATGACGATGTTGTTGATCATGGAGGCGATCGACGAAGGAAAGCTCTCCTACGATGAGAAAGTACGGACAAGCGAATACGCTGCTTCGATGGGCGGATCGCAAATTTTTCTCGAGCCAGGCGAGGAAATGACGGTTGATGAATTGCTGCGTGCCATCGCCATCGGTTCAGCGAATGACGCTTCTGTCGCCATGGCTGAGCGGATTGCCGGATCGGAAGAAGCGTTTGTTGAAATGATGAACGAAAAGGCGAAAGAACTTGGTTTAAAGGAAACGAAATTCGCCAATACGACCGGCCTGCCGGCTGAAGGGCATTACAGCAGCGCCTATGACATGGCCATCATGGCGCGCGAACTGTTGAAATACGAGGGAATTACAAAATATACAAGCAAGTACGAAGACTATTTGCGCGAAAACACCGATAAAAAGTTTTGGCTTGTGAATACTAACCGGCTTGTCAAGTTTTATCCAGGCGTTGACGGGCTGAAAACCGGCTTTACAAGCGAAGCAGGATATTGTTTGACGGCGACGGCGAAAAAGAACGGCATGCGCGTCATTGCCGTTGTGTTTGGAGCGCCGACACCAAAATCGCGCAACGCGCAAATTACCAAAATGCTCGATTACGCGTTTCATCACTATCAAGCCCATCCGGTATACAAGCGCAATGAAACAGTCGCCCGTGTCGATGTCAGCAAGGGGAAACAAAAGTCGGTCGCAGCCGTAACGTCGGAGCCGGTGTCGGTGCTGACGAAAAAAGGGCAGTCAGTCGAGCAAATCGAGAAAGTGGTTAAAGTGAAAGATGGCGTGAAAGCGCCGGTTCGAAAAGGCGATGAGCTTGGCGTCCTTATTTTGAAGCAGGATGGAAAAGAGATTTTGCGCAGCCCGCTTGTTGCCAAACAAACGGTGGCAGAGGCCAGCTTTTGGGATTTGTTTAAGCGAGTGTTCGGCCGTTTCGTTCAGGCTGGGTAATGTCAATTTTTGTGATCTTTTCACTCTCTTTGGCGAACGGTCACTAGTTTTGTCGGGCGGCAGGATTTCCGGAGGGCGACAGCGAAACTTCTCCGTATCCTGAAATGGACAAGGAGGAACGCGCTGTGAGTCTCGCGATCAACTTGGAAGTGAAGCAAGACGTGCTCATCGTTCGCCTCTCTGGAGAGCTTGACCACCATACAGCGGAGGAATTGCGCGAGAAAGTGACGGACGTGCTTGAAAACCGGACTGTGCGCCATATTGTACTTAATTTAGGGCAATTGACATTTATGGACAGTTCCGGTCTCGGCGTCATTTTGGGGCGCTATAAACAAATTAAAAACGTCGGCGGGCAAATGGTCGTTTGCGCTGTGTCACCGACGGTCAAGCGTCTGTTTGACATGTCAGGGCTGTTTAAAATCATCCGCTTTGAAGCAGATGAACAATTTGCTTTGCAGGCACTGGGGGTGGCATAAATGCGCAATGAAATGCACCTCCAATTTTCCGCCCGCAGCGAAAACGAGTCGTTTGCCCGTGTGACGGTGGCGGCGTTTGTCGCCCAGCTCGACCCGACGATAGATGAGCTGACGGAAATTAAAACGGTCGTCTCGGAGGCGGTGACAAACGCTATCATTCACGGCTACAACAACGACCCGAACGGCATCGTCTTCATTTCCGTCGTCATTGAAGACGGTATCGTCCACTTGACGGTGAGAGACGAAGGAGTCGGCATCGCTAACATCGACGAGGCACGCCAGCCGCTGTTTACAACAAAGCCGGAGCTCGAACGGTCAGGGATGGGCTTTACCATTATGGAAAACTTCATGGATGAAGTCGTTGTCGAGTCGGAAGTGAACAAAGGGACGACCGTTTATTTGAAAAAGCATATTGCCAAAAGCAAAGCGTTATGTAACTAAGGGAGACATGCCTATGGATGTCGATGTCAAGCAAGATCAGTCGCCAATCAAAGACCAGGAGATGAAGGAGCTGATCCGCCGCAGTCAGGAAGGCGACCAAGAAGCCCGCGATGAAATTATTGAAAAAAATATGCGCCTCGTCTGGTCGGTCGTCCAGCGTTTCTTAAATCGTGGCTATGAAGCGGATGATTTGTTCCAAATCGGCTGCATCGGCTTGTTAAAATCAGTCGATAAGTTTGACTTATCGTATGACGTCAAGTTTTCGACGTACGCCGTGCCGATGATCATCGGGGAGATTCAGCGATTTCTCCGCGATGACGGCACGGTGAAAGTCAGCCGCTCGCTGAAAGAGATGGGCAATAAAATCCGCAAAGCGAAGGACGAACTGTCCAAGACGCGCGGGCGGGCCCCGACGATCACCGAAATCGCCGACCATTTGGGTGTTTCGCCGGAAGAAGTCGTTCTCGCCCAAGAGGCGGTTCGCTCGCCGGCGTCGATCCATGAAACAGTGTATGAAAACGACGGCGATCCGATCACGCTGCTCGATCAAATCGCCGATGCTGACGAGGCATCATGGTTTGAGAAAATTGCCTTAAAAAAAGCGATTGAAGAGCTCGATGAGCGCGAAAGGCTCATCGTCTATTTGCGTTATTACAAAGACCAAACCCAGTCCGAAGTGGCAGCAAGACTCGGCATCTCTCAAGTGCAAGTATCCCGGCTGGAAAAGAAAATATTGCAGCACATAAAGGAAAAAATGGATGGGTAGTCCATTTTTCCGCACCTAGGCGGGAAAAAGCGGGCAGATAGCCCGCTTTTTCGCGTCACGGAACAACTGAAAACATTTTTTTTAAAAGAATGGGTATTGTGAGGCCCATTCTTTTCTATTTTTATGAAATCGATGGTGAATATCAGCAAGCTGCATGATCCTTTTTTCATCCAAACAAACTAAAGAAAAACAAAATGGGGATAAAGGTGTGGGACAGATGGCAAATACCGTGTTTATTAAACTGCGCCATCGTGTGCAAGTGAAACCGGAGGCGCTCGTCACCTTGGGGCAGGTGGCACAAATTGCCGCGACAGATGGCGGGCTCATTCGGCGGTTGAAGGCGATTCCACTCTATCGCGTTCAACCGAGCGATAAAAATATCGTCATTATCGATATGATGCAAGTCGTTCGTGCTGTCCTCGATGTCGACGATTCGCTCGATGTGCAGATGGTCGGCCCGTCGCAGACGATCGTGGAAGTCTTGTATGAAAAACGGCGGTTTTCGACGGTTGCTTTTATTCTTGTTTGGCTTCTTTTATTTGTTGGTTCAGCGATGGCCATTATGAACTTTCACGAAGATGTGAGCATGCAAAAAGTGCATCGCTATCTGTATGAAGTCATGACCGGCCAATCGGTCGACAAACCGTTGCTTTTGCAAATTCCGTATTCGTTCGGGCTTGGCATTGGAATGGTGTTATTTTTCAACCATTGGTTCCGCAAGCGGATTAATGAAGAGCCTAGCCCTCTTGAAGTCGAAATGTTCAACTACCAGCAAGCCATTGATCAATACGTCATTTTGCATGAAAACAAAGAAAGTATGAGACAGCTTGACGACGCTTGAGATTTTGCTGGTAGTGTTCGTCGGCTTCGCTGGAGGGCTGGCGGTTGGAACGGGATTTGTCGCTTTTTTAGTCGTGCTTGGCGTCATTCCGCGTCTGACGCAGCTAACGAAAACGGTCAAGCGCATCCACGCGTATGAGTGGAGCGCCATTGCTGGTGCCATCGTCGGCGGCTGGATAAGTTTGCGTCATCCTGTCTGGCAGTTGTCGAAGTATTGGCTGGCGCCGATCGGATTGCTACATGGCATATTTATCGGGATGCTCGCTGCGGCACTGACGGAAGTATTGAACGTTTGGCCGATTTTAGCGAAGCGCATTGGTGTTGATGATAAAATTGTCATTTTATTGATGGCGCTCGCCTTCGGAAAAGTGGCAGGTTCATTATTCCATTGGGTTTATTTTGTCGATTACTTTCATTGAAAAAGGGGGGAGAAAACGTGGGATTAAAGGCGAATTACCTCCGTGAAGTGAAGGCGTTTCAGCCTTCTCCCCCATACGCCGCCAACGCGATCAAGGCGTTTCTTGTCGGCGGAGCGCTTTGCACGTTGGCGCAATGGCTTGCTGAGTGGCATAGCCGCCTGTTTGCTGTTTCGCCGTTTGCCGCTCAACTATGGGCGGTGACGGTGATGTCCGGGTTGGCGATCGTGTTGACGGCTGCCGGAAAATATGACGATTTCAGCCAGTTTGCCGGTGCGGGGGCGATGATGCTCATGACGGGACTGGCCAACGCCCTCGCCAGCGCGGCGATCGAGCATCGGAGCGAAGGATGGACGGCCGGGGTGGCTGGGCAGATGTTGAAAGCCGGCGGGGCAACGATTCTTTACGGCATCATTGTTGCCTATGTGCTCGGCCTCTTTTGGCCATGACGAAAAGAGGGAAGGACATGAAGCGTGTCGGAAAACAGACGTGGGTGTTTGATGAGGACATTTATATTAGAGCTGCTGCCACCGCTGTCGGTCCGCTTGAGGCCGATGGCCCGCTTGGTGGCTATTTTGACATTTGGCATCGCGACTTATATTGCGGGGAAGAGACGTGGGAGTTGGCCGAGCGGCGGTTGATGAGCGAGGCGGTGGCACGTTGTCTGCAAAAGGCCGGCGTTTCTGCCCACGATGTTGATTTGTTTTTAGCCGGCGATTTATTGAACCAAAATGCGACGTCCAACTATGTTGCGCGCGAGCTGCCCATTCCGTTTTTATGCTTGTTCGGCGCCTGTTCTACCTCGATGCAGACGCTGGCGGCAGCCGCCGCTTTTGTTGCTGGTGGGCTCGCCGATACGGCGCTTGTGGCGACGAGCAGCCATAACGCGACTGCGGAACGGCAGTTTCGTTATCCGACTGAACTTGGCGTGCAAAAGCCGAAAACGGCGACATTTACCGTCACGGGCGCTGGCGCCGCGCTCGTTGGCCGCACCCCAGGGCGCTGGCGCATCCGGGCGGCGACGATCGGCAAAGTCATCGATGCAGGGCTCACGAATCCGCTCGATATGGGGGCGGCGATGGCTCCAGCGGCAGCGGATACGATCGAGCAGCATTTCCGCGATTTAGGTACATCACCAAGCGATTATGACTTGATTGTCACCGGCGACCTATCGCGCGTCGGTAGCGTCATCGTCCGCGAGCTGCTCGCCGAATCGGGCTATGATATTAGCGATGTCTATAACGACTGTGGACTGATGATTTACCGCCCCGATCAAAAAGTGTTTGCCGGCGGCAGCGGCTGTGCCTGTTCTGCAGTCGTCACGTACGGCTATTTGTTTCACGAGCTTGATCGTGGCACGTTTCACCGTCTGTTTGTCGTTGCCACCGGAGCGCTCCTTAGCCAAACGATGGTGCAGCAAAAACAGTCGATTCCGGCCGTCGCCCACGGCGTCGTCATTGAAGCGGCCAAACAAGAGCCGGATTCGCTTCCATAACGGGGCTTTCAGGTCTGGTCAAGGGGGAATGCAATGATGGAATACGTCCGTGCTTTTTTGGCCGGTGGGCTGCTATGCGCCCTCGCCCAGCTTGCTCTCGACCGCGGCAAATGGACGCCGGCGGACGTCGCCAGCGCCTTTGTCATTCTAGGCGTTCTTCTTGGGTTTAGCGGCGTATACGACCGGTTTGTTGCTTGGGCTGGCGCCGGGGCAACGATGCCGCTAAGCGGATTTGGCTATTTTTTGGCGAAAGGCGTGATGGTTGAACCGCGGCCGGACGGCTTAGTCGAAACCGGAGCGGCAGTGTTCCGCTTTGCCGGTGCTCTGTTCGCCTTTATCGTGGCTGGCTCGTTTTTCGCCTCGCTCATTTGCAAACCGAAAGGGTAGAGATCATGAAAAAACGACGGGTGATTTTAGTGACAGATGGGGATGAATTCGCCTGCCAAGCGATCGAGCGGGTGGCTGCCGATCTCGGCGGTCGCTGCATCTCGTGTTCGCAAGGAAATCCGACGAAACTAAGCGGCGAACAGCTCGTGGAACTCATTTTGAAAACGCCGCATGATCCGGTGTTTGTTATGTTTGATGATTGCGGCGCCATCGGAGAGGGAGCCGGAGAAGAGGCGCTCCGCTACGTAGCGACGCACGAGCAAATCGAGGTGCTTGGGGCGCTGGCGGTCGCTTCCAATACGCACCGGCGCGAATGGACAAAAGTGCACGTCAGCATCGACCGCGACGGCTTGATTACGGAATACGGGGTCGATAAAGAAGGCATTCGCGATCTCGATGTCGGGCGGATTAACGGCGATACCGTCTACTGTCTTGACCAACTGAATATTCCGCTTGTCGTCGGCATCGGCGATATCGGCAAAATGGG
Source organism: Geobacillus sp. FSL K6-3411 (assembly GCF_037965715.1). Lineage (NCBI taxonomy): Bacteria > Bacillati > Bacillota > Bacilli > Caryophanales > Anoxybacillaceae > Geobacillus > Geobacillus sp. FSL K6-3411. Next base: position 2,391,064 of record NZ_CP150187.1, on the reverse strand, counting down.
GTATCGCGACAATGCGAAAAACGGAGCGCCCATTACGCGCAAGGCGGTCGAGTTGATTCTGGAAAGGAGTGGTGGCTATGCCGGAAAAAGAGAAGAAGGGAAAAGTGCCGATCGCGGAGAAACTCGTTGATAACGCCAAGTTTTTGCAAAACCGAATCGGTGTCGGCACAAGCTTTGACTTGGGCGTGCGAAAAATTCATGTGCTAAACCGGGAGGTACATATTTATTACTGCAACGGTTTATGTGACACGCAATACATTATTGAATTGTTAAAACAAATCGTGCGCGTCAACGACGATGAGCGCCAAGCCGCCCAAGCGCGGCAAATTATCGAGAACCGGCTCGTCCATCAGCAAGTGAGCCCGGTGACGAGTCTTGATGAAGCAGTCGATCAGCTGCTGTCTGGATTGATCATCATCTTCATTGAAGGAGAATCAACTGGATTTGCTGTTGACGTCCGCAGCTATCCAGGCCGCCAGCCGCAAGAGCCGGACACGGAAAAAGTCGTGCGCGGCGCCCGTGACGGGTATGTTGAAAACATTATCGTCAATACAGCATTGACGCGGCGCCGCATTCGCGATGAACGGCTTCGCTTTGAAATTTTGCAAGTTGGCGAACGGTCGAAAACCGATATATGCATCGCGTATATTCAAGATGTCGCCGACCCAGGGCTTGTTGAGCTCGTCAAAAACGAATTGAAACAGATTAATATTGATGGGTTGACGATGGGCGACAAAACGGTAGAGGAATTTTTAGTCAAGCAAGGGTATAACCCGTATCCGCTCGTCCGCTACACGGAGCGGCCGGACGTCGCGGCGACGCATTTGCTTGAAGGGCATGTACTTATTATGGTTGATACGTCGCCGAGCGTCATTATTACACCGACAACGTTCTTCCACCATGTCCAGCATGCGGAAGAGTACCGGCAGTCACCAGGGGTCGGGACGTTCGTCCGTTGGGTGCGGTTTTTAGGCATTTTGTCGTCGCTGTTTTTGCTGCCGCTTTGGATGCTGTTTGTGCTCGAGCCGTCGCTCTTGCCGGACTCGTGGGCGTTTATCGGTCCAAACAAACAGACAAACATTCCAGTTGTCATCCAAATTTTGATCGCTGATTTCGGGATTGAGTTCTTGCGGATGGCAGCTATTCATACACCGACGCCGCTGTCGACGGCAATGGGCTTAATCGCTGCCGTCCTAATCGGGCAAATCGCCATCGATGTTGGGTTGTTTGTGCCGGAAGTCATTTTGTACGTCGCAGTAGCGGCGATCGGCTCATTTGCAACGCCAAGCTATGAGCTGAGTATAGCCAATAAAATTTGCCGCTTAGCGCTTGTTATATTGGTTGCCTTATTTAAAGTGCCTGGGCTCGTTATCGGTACGACCGTTTATTTCCTTTGGTTAGCCAGCATCCGCTCGCTGAACACACCGTACTTATGGCCGTTCATTCCCTTTGATCCGGCGGCATTTATGCAAATTATCGTCCGCCGTTCGACCGCTGGAGCGAAAGTGCGGCCGAGCATCGTCCATCCACAAGACCAGCAAAAGCAGCCGTCATGACGTCCATCGCGTCTATTTTCTCCATCACGGTTTAAGCGGTCGTTTCCGATGGCACATATTGACGGCCGCTTTTCTCGTGATGGCGCTATTGCAACTTTTGCATAATTGTGATAAGTTATACTTGATACTTCAAACCGTTGAAAGTGCAGGATTGGCGGGTCGTCCGCTCCGTTTGGGCGCGCCCGGATGCATGGCTGTATGACAGCCTGTTGCGCGGCAGAGCCGTTCGCTCTGCGGCTTTGTTTTTTAAGGCAGTTACCGGTTGCGAACTGTCTTTTTGCTTTTTCTGCGCCATTTTGATGAGGAATGAGGGATTTTCATGTTTTTTCATGGGACGAGCCGCGTCAACGAAAAAGGGCATTTGGAAATCGGCGGCGTTGATACGGTCGAGTTGGCGAAGATGTACGGAACGCCGCTTTATATTTATGATGTTGCGTTGATTCGCGCGCGGGCGCGCGCGTTTAAGGAAGCATTCCATCTTCAAGGTGTGAGGGCGCAAGTAGCTTACGCCAGCAAGGCGTTTTCCTCGATTGCCATGGTGCAGCTCGCCGCTGAGGAAGGGCTGTCGCTTGACGTCGTGTCGGGCGGGGAACTGTATACGGCGATTGCTGCTGGATTTCCGCCAGAGCGCATCCATTTTCACGGCAACAACAAAAGTCGGGATGAGCTGGCGATGGCGCTCGAACATGGCATCGGCTGCATTGTTGCCGACAACTTTTACGAACTGGAGTTGATTGAACAACTGGCGGCCGCTTCCGGTCGAGTGGTTCCGGTGTTGCTTCGCGTCACACCGGGCGTCGAGGCGCATACGCACGATTATATTTTAACGGGACAGGAAGACTCCAAGTTTGGCTTTGACTTAAACAACGGCCAAGCAGATGAGGCGTTTCGCCGTGTTATGGCATCGTCGGCGTTTCAGTTGCTTGGCGTTCATTGCCATATCGGTTCGCAAATTTTTGAAACGACCGGCTTTGTGCTTGCCGCACAAAAAGTATTTACAAAGATGGCGGAATGGAACAAGGCATATGGATTTATCCCTTCAGTCATCAATCTTGGCGGAGGCTTTGGCATCCGCTATACAGAGGAAGACGATCCGATTCCGGTGTCCGCATACGTCGATTGCATTGTTGAAGAAGTGAAAAAGCAGGCTAAAGCGTGTCAGCTTCCGTTGCCGGAAATTTGGATCGAGCCGGGGCGTTCGCTCGTTGGTGACGCGGGGACGACGATTTATACGATCGGTTCGCGCAAAGACGTGCCAAACATTCGTACGTATCTCGCGGTTGATGGTGGCATGAGCGACAACATCCGTCCGGCGTTGTACGGGGCAAAATATGAAGCAGTGCTTGCCAATCGGGTGCTAGGTGAGCGAACAGAAACCGTATCGATCGCTGGGAAATGCTGCGAGTCGGGCGATATGCTCATTTGGGATCTTGCGCTGCCCGAGACGAAGCCGGGCGATTATTTGGCTGTTTTTTGCACCGGCGCTTACGGTTATTCAATGGCGAACAATTACAACCGCCTGCCGCGTCCGGCGATCGTTTTCGTTGAAAACGGCGACGCTCAGCTCGTTGTCAAACGCGAAACATATGAAGATTTAATCCAGCATGATTTGCCGTTTAAGACGAAGGTGAGAAAATAAAAAAGCCCGCATAAAGCGGGTTTTTTTATTGATTCGAGGAGAGTGCCGACTTGATGGCATTCCAAATCTCTTTCAAGATGTCGATAATGTTTTGGATAAACGTTTTTCCTTCTTCTGACTGCAAAAAGGCTGATAATCGTTCTTTTGCTTTGCTGAGTTGGTCGTTCACTTGATCCCAGTTAATATTCGCATTTTGCATTTTATGGAAGAGGGAAATGAGACTATTGATTTCGTCTTCGCTCAGCGTAATGCCAAGGTCGTTGGCGATTCGTTCAATCAAGGCGCGCAAATCGGCGTCCGTTTTCGGCGGATTGTTGGCAATTTCTTCTTTGACTTTTGCCACCAAGGCGACCGCCTTATCCGCACCGATCGAGTCAGCAAGTTTCGCTGTTTGCACCATTTCTTCGTTCGCTACTTTTTTCACATCGTCCGGGATGGATTGGTCAGATGAAATTTCATATGCCTTCATCAATCCGGTCAGCGCGGCGGTGCCGGAAACCGGAAACGGAGCGGTGACATAAATGTCGGCATCTTTCACTCCAGCGGTAATTAAGGCGTTCGTGTACATTTCTTTCGTCACCCATGTGATGTTATGCGTCTCAACATTCAGTCCGGATCCCGGTTCGCCGATCGTAATCATTGACGATGAGATGGCGCGCGTACCAATTTGCGCTTTTGGGATGAGCCCACCCAAATATTTATGCTCTTCAGCGTTTGAGACGGTAACCGTCTGAGCTCCGTCCGGCGCTTTCATTTCCTCGAGCACTTTTTGTTTTTGTTCGTTTGTTAAGTTTTCCCCGAGTGTTACAATGACGTCGCCCGGTGCAGCATCGGCCGCCACCATGGCCGGAAACGCCAGCAGCATGACTGCTAGCAGCGATGAAGCGATCGTTCGTTTCACGCAGTTCGCCTCCTGTTCATAAAAAATGCACTATCATTATACCGTACGCTCTCCTGTTTTTCTATCGAAACGGCGTTCTGCCTTCCGCTGCTCATTGCGATCGAGAAATACATCGGTTGAGAGGCCAAGCAAATGGCAAACAGCGAGGTAGTGGATATTTCAAGAGCCGAAAGCTATTTTAGTATGATCATAAATAAAGACGATCATCCCCTTTCTACCGTTTCACTTCGCCGATCATTGCTGGCGTGCCCATTGGTATTTCATATCAATATATGATGTTTAAAACATGGAACATTTGGATGAAAAGGCATTTTGGCTTTCTTTCTGTTGGTCAATCATGGTATGATAAAGACAGTTTATGCGTGAAAAAGGAGGGGAAGCGCGATGGCGAAAAAAGGCTATATTTTGATGGAAAATGGCGGAAAGATTGAATTTGAACTGTTTCCAAATGAGGCGCCGGTGACGGTGGCCAACTTTGAAAAATTAGCGAACGAAGGGTTTTATAATGGACTGACGTTTCACCGTGTCATCCCTGGTTTTGTCAGCCAAGGCGGTTGTCCGCGCGGCAATGGAACGGGCGATGCTGGTTACACAATCCCATGCGAGACAGACAATAATCCGCACCGGCATGTCACCGGAGCGATTTCGATGGCGCACCGCGGCCGCGATACTGGCAGCTGCCAGTTTTTCATCGTCCATGAACCGCAGCCGCATCTAGACGGGGTGCACACCGTCTTCGGACAAGTCACGTCCGGAATGGATGTCGTCAAAGCGATGAAAAACGGTGATGTGATGAAGGAAGTGAAAGTGGTTGACGAACCGTAAGCAGCGGACGGAAGATGGAGAACGGACAAGCCGAACGAATTGGCTTTTGTTTTTCATCTTGTTGGCGGCTAGTTTCATATGGGGAGCCGTGTATTGGCTTTGGATCGCCAAGTGATGATGTAAAGCCGTCAATGTGGTATAATGGAATATCATGATATAGCTGTACATCCTTCGGGGCAGGGTGAAATTCCCGACCGGCGGTGATGAGGCCGAAGCCTCTCAGCCCGCGAGCCGTATAGGCACGATCCGGTGCGATTCCGGAGCCGACAGTATAGTCTGGATGGGAGAAGGATGAAGATGTGCGCATGACTGTTTTGAGCCGGGCTGTATCAGCGCGGGCGGCGTCTGTCGTCCGTCTCGGTATGGCGACGGTTTTCGGTTTCGCACGACAGGAATAACCTTGTTTAGCGAACAAGTGTTCTTGTTTGTCGTTATGCGCATCCTGACCCATTCTCTCACGTCTTAGAGCCCCGGAATATTTCCGGGGTTTTTATTTTGTAGGAAAAAGGTGGATACCGTGTACAATGATGAACATTACATGCGGTTAGCGCTTGATGTAGCCAAGGCCGGAGTTGGGCAAACGTCCCCCAATCCTGCTGTCGGTGCCGTCGTCGTCAACGACGGTACGATTGTCGGAATTGGCGCCCACTTAAAAGCAGGAGAGCCGCACGCCGAGGTGCATGCGATCCGCATGGCCGGTGAAAAGGCGCGCGGGGCAACGGTATATGTGACGCTTGAGCCATGCAGCCATTATGGCAAAACGCCACCATGCGCTGATTTGCTCATTGAAGCCGGCGTCCGCCGTGTCGTCGTTGCGACGACCGATCCGAATCCGCTTGTTGCTGGGAAAGGAATTAATAAGCTGCGTCGGGCGGGCATTGACGTGGAGGTTGGAATATTAAAAGAAGAAGCGGATGAGTTAAACCGCATGTTTTTCCATTATATTGCGACGAAAACGCCGTTTGTAACGATCAAATATGCGTGCAGCCTCGACGGCAAAATCGCCACGGCGACAGGGGAGAGCAAATGGATCACATCCAGTGCAGCGCGTGAGGATGTTCATCGTCTCCGTGCGCAACATGACGCTATTTTAGTTGGCGTTAACACCGTGATGGCGGATAACCCGAAGCTGACGGTCCGCATTGGGCAACAGCGGAAAAACCCCCTTCGGGTCATTTTGGATACCAACTTGCATACACCGCTCGACGCCCATGTTGTCGTCGACAAGGAAGCAGAAACGTGGATCATCACTGGCAGCGGTGTCAGCCGGGAAAAAGCGAAGATGTATGAGCGCCTTGGGGTGCGCATCGTGCCGATGACAAGCGCACACATTGATGTGCGCGAGGTGCTCCGCCTGCTTGGTGAGCAGCGTATCACGTCATTGTTTGTTGAGGGAGGCTCGCGAATTCATGACAGCTTCCTTCGCTCCGGGATGGTCAATGAAGTCGTTGCCTATATGGCTCCGAAACTAATCGGCGGCCGCGAAGCGCCGACGCCGGTCGGCGGTCTCGGTTTCTCGCGTCTCGCTGAAGCGATGGAGCTTGACATCCGGCAGATTGAGAAAATCGGTCCGGATATCAAGATCGTCGCTAAACCGATCAAGAAGGAGGAGTCGTGATGTTCACCGGTATTATTGAAGAGATCGGCACGGTTGAACAAATGAGGCAAACAGGCAGCGCCATTGTGATGACGATTGGCGCCAAGCGGGTGCTTGAAGACGTCCAGCTCGGTGATAGCATCGCCGTTAACGGTGTCTGCTTGACCGTTACTTCATTTACGGATCGGCAGTTTACGGTCGATGTCATGCCGGAAACAGTGAAGGCAACAGCGTTGCGTACACTCAAGCCGGGGACAAAGGTGAACTTGGAGCGAGCGATGGCGGCTGGCGGGCGGTTTGGCGGGCATTTCGTTACCGGACACGTCGATGGCGTCGGACGCATTGTCCGGCAATGGCCGAAAGCGAACGCTGTCTATTATGAAATCGAAGTGCCGGCCCCGCTGCGTTCGTATATGATTGAGAAAGGGTCGGTAGCCGTCGATGGGACAAGCTTGACGATTTTCGGCTTGAGCGAGCGCACGTTCACCGTTTCGCTCATCCCGCATACGCGGGCGGCGACGATTTTAGGCGAAAAACGGCCTGGCGACTTTGTCAATATTGAATGTGATATGATCGGCAAATACGTCGCTGCCTTTCTCGCAGGAAAGGAAACGACGCCTTCGGGATTGACAATGGAATTTTTGGAGCAACACGGCTATAAATAAGCGAGAAAAGGGGGCAAGTGGCCATGTTTGATACGATTGAAGCGGCGTTGGCCGCACTGAAAAACGGAGAAGTGATCATCGTTTGCGATGACGAAGACCGGGAAAATGAGGGGGATTTTGTCGCGCTGGCTGAAAAAGCGACACCGGATGTCATTAATTTTATGATTACGCATGGCCGCGGGCTCGTCTGCGTCCCGATTACAGAAGAATTGGCGGCGCGTCTCGAGCTTGAGCCGATGGTCGCCCATAACACCGATGCGCATGGCACGGCGTTTACGGTAAGCGTCGACTACAAAACAACGACGACGGGAATCAGTGCTTACGAGCGAGCAGCGACCATTCAGGCGCTGCTTGATCCGAACGTAAAAGCGAGCGATTTCAAACGGCCAGGGCATATTTTTCCATTGATTGCTAAAAAAGGCGGTGTCTTGCGACGTGCTGGCCATACGGAGGCGGCAGTCGATTTGGCCCGCTTATGCGGGGCGAAGCCGGCTGGCGTCATCTGTGAGATTATTAAAGAAGACGGGACGATGGCGCGTGTTCCTGATTTACGGCACATTGCCGATCAGTTCGGACTAAAAATGATTACGATTAAAGATTTAATCGCGTACCGAAGTCAAAGAGAAAAACTCGTGAAACGCGAAGTGGAAATTTCGCTGCCGACTGAGTTCGGTGAGTTTCGTGCTATCGGCTATACGAACATTCTTGACGGAAAAGAGCATGTCGCGCTTGTGAAAGGTGAGATCGTTCCGGGCAAAGCGATACTCGTGCGCGTCCATTCCGAATGTTTAACCGGTGATGTGTTCGGTTCGTACCGGTGTGATTGCGGTCCGCAGTTGCATGCGGCGTTGCGGCAAATTGAAGCGGAAGGAAACGGGGTGCTGCTTTACATGCGCCAAGAAGGGCGCGGCATTGGTCTCATGAACAAACTGCGCGCCTACAAGCTGCAGGAGCAAGGGTATGATACCGTTGAGGCGAACGAAAAACTCGGCTTTCCGGCCGATTTGCGCGACTATGGCATCGGGGCGCAAATTTTAAAAGATCTTGGCGTGACGAAAATGCGCCTGTTAACGAATAATCCGCGCAAAATCGCGGGTTTAAAAGGGCATGGGCTCGAAGTCGTCGAACGGGTGCCGCTTCAAATGCCACCGACGAAGGAAAACGAAAAATATTTGCGCACGAAATATGAAAAATTAGGACATATGCTTCATTTTTAATGAAAGGGGAAAGAAACATGAACGTCATCGAAGGAAATTTAGTCGGCACCGGGTTGAAAATTGGCATCGTCGTCTCGCGCTTTAACGAATTTATTACGAGCAAGCTCTTATCTGGTGCAATCGACGGGTTGACGCGCCATGGCGTCAGCGACAACGATATCACCGTCACATGGGTGCCGGGGGCGTTTGAAATTCCGCTTGTGGCGAAAAAAATGGCTGAATCAAAGCAATTTGACGCTATCATTACGCTTGGCGCCGTCATTCGCGGTGCGACGAGCCATTTTGACTACGTGTGCAGCGAGGCAGCCAAAGGCGTCTCCCATGCCGCGCTTACAAGCGGCGTCCCGGTTATTTTCGGCGTTTTGACAACCGATACGATCGAGCAGGCGATCGAGCGGGCCGGCACAAAAGCGGGCAATAAAGGATGGGAGGCGGCTGTTTCCGCGATCGAAATGGCGAACGTTTTACGGGGGCTTGCGTAATTTGTGTAAAAAGGCATGAAATGGTTCACAATATCGGTGAGAATGTTTATAATACGTATAGAGAAAATGACAAAAACTTTTCCATTTCGGAAAAGCGCTTGTCGATAATGAGGGATTTTTATGTTAATCCGTTACCGAAAAAACTATGAAAAAATTGCCATGGGGCTGTTGTCGTTTATGCCGATGGAAAAAGATTTGAAACGGCTGCAGCAGACGATCAAACAATACGAAACCGACAACGATTGGCAACTGTTTTTATGGAAAGAAGGGGATGACATCGTCGGCATTATCGGCGTCCTGCTGCGTGCTCCCGATGTTGTGCAAATCCAGCACATTAGCGTCAACCCGTCACACCGCCACCAAGGGATTGGAAAACAGATGGTCAAGGCGTTAAAAGAGACGTATCCTGACCGTCGGTTGTGCGCCAATGAGTGGACTGCCTCATTTTTCGATAAATGTCAAACATGCTAGCTGAATAAGAAAATCGGCACGGCGCCGTGCTTTTGCGGGCGGCGGAGGGGGGAGGTTACTTCCCCTCCGCTCTGGCCCGCTTTTTTTGTTCGCGGGCGGCGATGACATCGGTGCGGTCGCGCCGCCGGTGTTTGTCGACGAGGTCAATATCAGTGGTATCGCTTGCCTGTCCCCAAACGAGCTGTCGGGCGGCGCAGGCGGCTCGGCATTGCGCATAGAGTGAGCGGTCAGCGATCGGCAGTTCGATGCTTTCGTATGGCTTACCTTGGGCGATGCGCCTAGCCGTCTCATCAAGCAAGGCAGCGAGCGCTCGATCATCGAGGCCGAGCCGGCGGATCATCCCGCGCGCTTCTTCAAGCAGCACACGCGCCCGTTTCATAAGCCGCAGTGCTCCTGAGGTGTTGTTGCGTCGGTAATGGTAGAAGGCGACCGCAATTTGGATGAGTACAAGCCATTCTATTTTTCGGCCGTCTCGTTTCCATTGTTCTTCTAAAACTTCATGGCATTCGAAATAGTCACGGTCCCCATGGAAATGAACTAAATAATCAATATATGCTTTCGGATACATCGACCATCGTTCCTTTCGTAAAGGCCTAACCGGTTGGAAAGCAGCCTTGCCGGCGGTGCGAAGTGGAGACTGCTATCCTTCCTTCTGTCTGACGGCAACGGTTGTCGCGGTGAAGGGGAGGGACTTCTTCTTCATTATACGCCGCGGTGGTTCTGAGGACAAAAAGCAGCCGGTTTCCGTTCGCTTCATCGCTTGATTATGGTACAATAAATGTACCGCAACCGAGGACGGGACGCATGGACGATGGCTGTGGAAAAAATGGTGGGATGGATGTGCAATTGCCATACAGTGTGAAAATTGAAGCGTTTGAAGGACCGCTTGATTTGCTTTTGCATTTAATTAATCGCTATGAGATTGATATTTACGATATTCCGGTAGCGCAAATTACAGAACAGTATATGGCGTACATTCACGCCATGCAGGAGCTCGAGCTCGATATTGCCAGTGAGTACTTGGTCATGGCGGCCACCTTGTTGGCCATAAAAAGTAAAATGCTGTTGCCGGCGCCGGAGGAAGAGGACGACGGCGACATGGAGTTTGACGAGGTGGATGATCCGCGCGAAGAGTTGATGCAGCGGCTGCTTGAATATAAAAAGTTTAAAGAAGCGGCGCGCGAGCTGAAACGGCGTGAAGAAGAGCGGGCGCTTTTATTTACAAAGCCGCCGAGCGATTTAAGTGCCTATGCCGATGAAAAAAAGGCAGCGCCGCTTGACGTCAACGTATACGATATGTTGGGCGCCTTGTCGAAACTGTTGCGCCGCAAAAAGCTGCAAAAACCGATGCGGACGAAAATCACTCGCCAAGACATTTCTGTTGAAAAGCGGATGGCGGAAATTTTGCATGAGCTAAGGCAAACGAACGAGCGGAAAAACTTTTATGAGCTATTTCCTTCTTATGACCGTTCGTATATTGTTGTCACCTTTTTAGCGATTTTGGAATTGATGAAGCAAAATGAAATTATCATTGAACAAGAGCGAAATTTCAGCGATTTGTTTATTGCGGCCAAACATCCGGCCGTCTAAAGCAGCGCCGGTTTGGCTGCAGCGGTTCGCAGCGGCGAGCCGCTTTCCTTTTGCAGTGATGAGCCGGTTGCGTCGCTAACTGGGTAAAGGGCACGCCGCATGTCCCGTTTCGGATATCTGGTGGGCGGTGCGCGACGTTGTGGGGAACGATGCTGCTCCGGCGGCCGGTGGAAACGGATAGAAAGGAGGAACGGTTGCGCCAGCTAGAAACGCTTGGTGCGGCAAAGCGCGATGGAACAACAGGAAACAGTAAAAAAAGATGATGCCAGCTCAGCACGTCCAGCGAAGGCGATCGTTGAAGCGTTGCTGTTTGCTGCTGGTGATGAGGGGCTGTCGCTCGCTCAAATCGCTGCCGTACTCGATGTCGATGAATCGGAGGCGAAAGCGGTAATCGCAGCGCTGCAAGAAGATTATAGCCGGGAAGAACGCGGCATTCAGCTTATGGAGCTGGCGGGTGTGTTTTTGCTGGCAACAAAAAAAGAGCATGCTTCGTATTTAAAAAAGCTCGTTGAGGCACCTGGAGCGTCATCACTGTCGCAGGCGGCGCTTGAGACGTTGGCCATCATCGCTTATCGTCAGCCGATTACGCGTGCGGAAATCGAGGAAATTCGCGGTGTGAAAAGCGACAAGCCGCTGCAAACGCTGATGGCTCGGGCGCTCATTAAAGAGGTCGGGCGCGCCGAAGGAACTGGGCGGCCGATTTTGTACGGCACGACGGCGGAATTTCTTGACTATTTCGGGCTAAAAACACTCGAGGAGCTACCTCCATTGCCGGAGTGGGCGGATGATGGCGAGCTCGAACGGGAAGCAGATTTGTTTTTTGAGAAATTGGCAGAAAATTTGAGCGACGAGAAGCCGTAATATGGTAAACTAAAGAAAAAACGGCTGATCGGGAAGGGGTGCGCTCATGGACGTTTGCCGCTTGTACGGTGAAGAGCTGCAAAAATCACGTTCCAACACGTTTGAAGACTATTTTAACCGCTCGGAAGTCACCTATCGTGACGGGGGTGAAGAGCGAACACTGTCTGTTTTGTATTTGCGCTACTTTGAGGCGGCGCTATTCGACCTGCTGCCGTATGAAGGCGACCCGCTATTTACGGTTGCTGGGCGTGACATTCATTTGCGCGACATCGTTGCCCTCGTCTGTTTATGGCAAAACCCGGCCTATCGGCAGCGCCGCCGCGTCTATATTCATGATGAGGAGGAATTGCGCCGCTATTTCGCTGCTATTGACGGAAAGATGTTGCAATCGGTAGTTAGCGAATGGGCGGCCAATGGTGCTTGCCGCCTTCCGTTGCCATCGTAACAAGAAAACGTCCATAAGGTATAGCGTTTTTTACATGTCGGCAGGAAACTGGCATCGCTCAACAAGACCGTTTTAGAGCGGTCCACAGGTGTTGTTCGCCATCTACCGGGCACGACCGTTAAAGCGGTTCCGTTGGACGAACCGCTTTTTCTCATGGCGTTTATTCCGTTCGCGTCTTCATTGGATTGCACGCCGGCGGCTTCACTTGTCCGATTGTCTCCGTTAGCTTTTGTAAATCGTAACATTCCGTGTGCGCCATATGGTCGGCTATGGGAGACAGCACATCGAGCACTTTACGGTTTCATTCCATTTCCCTCAAGCACGTGCAAAAAGCTTTGGAAAACAGCCATTTCCAACTCGATTTGAGGAAGGAAGCGATAAAACCTTGTAAAGGTTGGTCTGCAAGCAGCTGGCCATTTTCATTGCTTTTCACTAAATGTGGCTTCCCGTTTTTTTCGTAAACGTGCGATTTTGCGACTTCAGCTGCTTTTCAGAATGGTCGAGCCGATTATGAATGGCCTCGGCGGGGTCGGCAGCGCCAAGCAGCCAAAGCAAGTCGCGGCGGATCGGATGGACACGTGGCGGTTTCCACTTGGCGCATTTCAGCGAACGCTTCAACAATGAACCGGCAATGGCCGCTAAGAATGTTGCATTCAAAAGCGGAGTTCAACAAGCGCTTTTTGCTCAAGTGGTCCAACCGTTCGTTTTTTGCAGAATGCTCCCCGTGAAGGAATGCGGCGATTTTACACGTGTTGGGCGCCTCGCTCCTATATGTATGTGCGGCTGGGAATTTAGGTGAATGCGGACAAGAACGATTTTCCTAGGCTGGCATACGATATGGCGAAAAAAGCGCAGGAGGAGGTTTTTACCAAATGGACGACCAAACGTTGTTTGCCCAGTATGCGGCTGAAGTGAACGAATGGGGAGAACAAGTCAAGCAGGTGCTGGAACTGCGCGGGGCAAGCATTGATGGCGCTTCTACACTGTTGCAGTTTATCGCCGAACATGACGGGGAGTGGACGGAAGAGGCAGTCCGTGAGCTCACGCGCCTTGTTGATGACGTGTACGCTGCTGCGCTTCGTCACTATGCCATCGAAGCGGCTGAGTGGGGGAAACAAGTAGAACACGCTCTATCCATGCGCGGAGCAGCGGAGGATATCGGGCTTTCTTCTTTATTGGCGCGCATTGAAGAACACGGCGACGAGTGGACGGAGGAAGAAATTCATGAACTGCAACTCCTTGTCGACGACGTGTACGCTCGAGCCATCCGCCTTGTCGAACCGTTATCCGACGGGCAGGAGGAAGACTTGACGCGGCAGGAAGAAGTCTCGGCTTTGCCTGAACAGGAAGGCGGCAACGGAGAGCAAATGAGCGAGGGAACTGAACGGTCAGGCGAACACAAGGGGGATAGCGAACAAGAGCCGGTCGTTGCAGCTGAACGGGCGGAGCCGTTCATAGCCTCATCAACGGATTCTCCTGATGGCGAACAGCTGCATGAGGGAGATACGATGGACGAAGAATGGCGGCACAATGCAGACATGACAGATAAGGAGCGGCTGACGGAGGAAGGTGTGACCGATGGTGAGCGGCAACGGGCGGTTTCGCCTGGCAAGCATGTGCTGCCGCCGCTGCCGTACAGCTATGACGCGCTTGAGCCCCATATTTCCGAAGAAATTATGCGTCTCCATCATACGAAGCATCATCAAAGCTATGTCGACGGTCTGAACAAGGCGGAGCGCATGATGGCAGAGGCGCGCCGTACGAACAATTTTGAACTGCTGAAACATTGGGAGCGAGAGGCGGCGTTCAACGGTTCAGGCCACTATTTGCATACAATTTTTTGGCATAACATGCATCCGCAAGGCGGCGGCGAGCCGCGCGGGGAGCTGCGGGCGCAAATTGAACGCGACTTCGGCAGCTTTGCTGCATTCCGACGCCACTTTACCGAAGCGGCGAAAAGCGTCGAAGGGGTTGGCTGGGCGTTGCTCGTTTGGGTGCCGCGGGCTCATCGGCTTGAAATTTTGCAGACGGAAAAGCACCAGCTCATGACGCAATGGGATACGATTCCACTTCTTGTGCTTGATGTGTGGGAGCATGCGTACTACTTGCAATATAAAAACGATCGGGGAGCGTATATCGAACATTGGTGGAACGTCGTCAACTGGCGCAATGTCGAAGCGCGCTTCGCCGAGGCACGAAAGCTGCGTTGGCAACCATTTTAAACAGGCAGGGGTCTCCCCGCCTGTTTTTTTTGAGCGGGCAAAAGCCGCCTCCCTTGCCTAGAGAGGTTTCGCTGAAAACATAATGCAATTGATAGGGGGCCTATGCTAGCTTCTGTAGCCATATTTTTCATCATATTTGTCCGATCGACGCATACACTTGTACAAAGCATGGCCTCCATGTCCAGCCTGTTTCCGTCGCGATGTTCCCTCTGTTGCGCTCATTTCAGCCTAATTGGAAAGGAGGAACAGGCGATTCCTCCCTGCTTACGGAAGGAGGGGGATCCTCGCCGATATCGGATGAAGAGGTGGAAGCGACTCGTTTGGCTCATTGCGCTCACTGCAGGGATCATGTCATGTCTTCCAGGAAAGCTGCACGCCATGAACGGGGTGAGCGCAAAAAGCGCGATTTTAATAGAGCAACATTCCGGACGGATTTTGTTTGCTAAAGATGCTCATACAAAACGGCGCATCGCCAGCATTACGAAAATTATGACCGCCATTTTGGCGATTGAGTCCGGGAAGCTTGATGATACGGTGACAGTTAGTGCCCGCGCCGTCCGGACGGAGGGGTCATCGATTTACTTACGCCAAGGGGAGAAAATGAAACTGCGCGATCTTGTATACGGACTGATGCTTCGTTCCGGCAATGACGCCGCAGTCGCCATCGCCGAACATGTCGGCGGCAGTGTCGAGGGGTTTGTGTTTTTAATGAACGAAAAGGCGGCCGAGATCGGGATGCGCGATACGGAATTTGCCAATCCGCACGGCTTGGACGATGCGGAAAGCCATTATTCGACCGCTTACGACATGGCGTTGTTGATGCAATATGCAATGAAAAATAAAGAGTTTCGCCGCATTTCCGGAACGAAAGTATACCGCGCCCCTGCCCCGCCGGGCGAAGACGGAGCGCGTGTATGGCGGAATAAAAATAAGTTGCTGACAAGCCTTTATGAATATTGCACCGGCGGCAAAACCGGCTATACGAAACGGGCACACCGCACACTTGTGACGACAGCGTCGAAAGACGGGATTGATTTGGTCGCTGTGACATTGGACGCTTCGGATGACTGGAACGATCATATCGCCATGTATGAGTATGGCTTTTCCAACTACCGTATTGCCAAAGTCAGCGGCAAGCGCATCGTGAAGAGAATTTCCGACCCGTTTTACAAGGGGCGGTTGCAGGCAGCCCGCGATTTGCGATATCCGGTGACTGAAAAGGAGATGGGAGAGCTGCGGGTGAAAGTGTATTTGCTGAAGCCGCGCGATGAATGGAAGGAAAACCCAAACCGCGCTCCGACGGCAGTCGGGAAAGCGGTGCTTTATTTGCGCAAACAGGCGGTCGATGCGGTGCCGCTTTTCTATGAGCCGGAGAAGGACGAACGCAGCCGGGGGCTCTTTTCGCAAGCATTTCGATTTTTAGGTGTGAGAAGCGATGGTTAACCTCATTTGGGTGATGATGGCGCTTATCGGTATCGTCTTTGCTGCGGCCAATGGCACGATGGAGGAAGTGAATAAGGCGGTGTTCGAAAGCGCCAAAGAAGCGGTGACGATCAGCATCGGTATGATCAGCATTTTAGTGTTTTGGCTCGGACTGATGGCCATCGCTGAGCAGGCCGGTTTGCTTCATAAAGTCGCGCGCCTGTTTATGCCGCTTGTGCGTCGCCTGTTCCCGGAAGTGCCGCCCGGCCATCCGGCGCTCGGCTATATCGTCTCAAACATGGTCGCCAATATGTTCGGTCTTGGCAATGCGGCGACGCCGATGGGGATTAAAGCGATGGAGCAGCTGAAGCAACTCAACGGCGGTGGCGACGAAGCAAGCCGGTCAATGGTGACGTTTTTAGCCATTAATACGTCAAGCATTACGCTTATTCCGGCGACCGTCATTTCGATTCGCATGACGTACGGTTCAGCATCACCAGGCGAAATTATCGGCACGACGGTCGTCGCTTCAACGATTTCGACGATCGGGGCGGTGTTGATTGATCGGTATTATTATTGGAAACGAACGCGGAAAGGCAGGAAGCCATAATGGCTATCGTCCAACTTCTTTCAGTTTGGCTTATTCCGGGGCTCATCGCCTTTATTTTGCTCTATGGCACGGCGAAAAAAGTGCCTACATATGAGGCGTTTGTCGAGGGGGGCAAAGAAGGGATTGAAATTGCGTTTTCGCTCATTCCGTATTTAGTCGGCATGTTAGTGTCGGTCGCCATTTTTCGTGCGTCGGGAGCACTTGAGGCGCTCATGGAGGTGATCAAGCCGCTCGTTGAGGCGATTGGATTGCCGGCTGAAGTCGTTCCGCTTGCCGCGATTCGCACCATTTCTGGAACGGCGGCACTCGGCATGACGACCGATTTAATTGCCACGTACGGCCCTGACTCGTTTATCGGGCGCCTCGCTTCGACTATCCAAGGCAGCACCGAGACGACGCTTTATGTGCTTACCGTCTATTTTGGCGCCGTCGGCGTCAAAAAAATGGGTGACGCGTTAAAAGTCGGCATTTTGGCGGACATTCTTAGCTTTATTGTCTCCTTTTTCATCGTCTTGTTTGTATTTGGGCGCTGACAGCGCTCATTTTTTTGTTTTCCTGCCAACCGGGAGAGAAGGAGCTACTGATCTTGTCGAACGCTCTCGCATCTGTGTTCACGCTTGGAAGCGAGGATTCTCAGTTTGGGATGATAAAAATAAAAGCGACATGCTTGTATCTGTCGAACGGAAAGGGTAAGATGATGAAAGAGGTGAGAAGGAAATGGAACGGTTACAAAAAGTGATTGCCCGCGCCGGTATTGCGTCAAGGCGCAAGGCGGAAGAAATGATTTTGCAAGGGCGGGTGAAGGTCAATGGCCGCGTCGTCACCGAACTTGGTGTCAAAGTCGGACCGCGTGACGATGTGGAAGTTGACGGCATTCCGGTCGAGCGCGAGGAGCCGGTCTATTATTTGCTTTACAAGCCGCGCGGCGTCATCTCGAGCGTTAAAGATGAGAAGGGGCGCAAAGTGGTGACCGACTTTTTTAAAGACATCCACCAGCGCATTTACCCGATCGGACGGCTTGACTACGATACGTCCGGTCTGCTCTTGTTGACGAATGACGGCGATTTTGCTAATTTGCTGATGCATCCGCGCTATGAGATTGAGAAGGTGTACGTCGCTAAAGTGAAAGGCATCCCGACACGCGAGCAGCTGAAACAGCTTGAGAAAGGGGTGCTGTTGGAAGACGGCATAACGGCGCCAGCAAAAGTGAAGCTGCTCTCAGCTGATCGGAAAAAGCGGACAGCGATTGTCGAGATTAGCATTCATGAAGGACGGAATCGGCAAGTGCGCCGCATGTTTGAGGCGATCGGCTGTGAAGTGCTGAAGCTGAAGCGGGAACGGTATGCGTTTCTTGATTTAAAAGGGCTTCGCCCCGGCGAATATCGTGAACTGTCACCGCATGAAGTGAAGCTGTTGCGGACGATGGCCCAATCCGGGGGAAAGAAATAGTGACAAACTTTGTCACACAACGTTCATATCCTCATGGATAGGGTAAAAATAGACTTTGCTATAATGGAAAATGGAAGATTATGAACTGTCACGTAGACCCCCTACGGCATCGACCGTAAGGGGAGTGAGAAACTGAAGGAGTTTGAGCGATGAAAAAACAACAGCGCTTAGTGATGAGAACAGTCATTTTGCTCTTGCTGTTGGCCGCACTCGGTTATACGATTTACGCCAACTTTTTCACTGAGAAAACGGCGGTCGCTGTCGGTTCAACAGCGCCCGATTTTGTGCTGTCTGACCTTGAAGGGCGTGAACATCGCCTCTCAGACTATCGAGGCAAAGGCGTCTTTTTAAACTTTTGGGGAACGTGGTGCAAACCGTGCGAACGGGAAATGCCGTACATGAACGAGTTGTACCCGATTTATCAAAAGCAAGGAGTCGAAATTTTAGCTGTCAATGTCGGTGAGCCGAAGCTAAACGTCGAAAAGTTTGCAGAACGGTTCGGATTAACGTTTCCAATCGTCATCGACCGCCAAGATCAAGTGTTGAACGCATATGGCGTCGGGCCGCTGCCGACGACGTTTTTGATTGACAAAAACGGTAAAGTGAAAAAAATCATTACCGGCACAATGACAAAAGAAGATATTAAGCAGCATCTAGAAAGCATTAAACCGTGAGGAGTTTTGCGCCATGGAACAAGTGAAATGTGAATGCGGCCACGTTAACCCGCACGGCACGGTGTTTTGCGAATCGTGCGGTAAGCCGCTTGAGGAACAGGGAGAAAAATCGCTTTTAGATATGCGCTACGAAGGAAGCGCGCGCCGGTCACAAACATACAAACGAACGATTGTCGATCAAATTTGGGCGTTTTTCTCGTCGGTCAAAGTCGGGGTGGCGCTCATCGTCATCACGCTCATCGCTTCGGTGATCGGCACCATTTTTCCGCAAGAAATGTATATTCCGCCAAACGTTAATCCGGCTGATTATTACGAAGAGCAGTATGGCTGGGCGGGAAAACTATATTACGAGCTCGGTTTTAACAATTTGTACGGCTCATGGTGGTACATTTTGCTCATCGCCTTGATCGGCGTTTCACTCGTCATTTGCAGCTTAGACCGCGTCGTGCCGCTTTACCGCGCCTTGAAACGGCAAGGAGTGAAACGACATCCACACTTTTTGGAGCGGCAACGGCTGTTTGGCGTCTCGCGCATTAGTGATATGGACCAAGCGGTTGCTCTGTTAAAAGAGCGGCTGGCTAAGCAGCGCTACCGCGTCCGGGAAGAAGACGGTCATCTGTTGGCCGAAAAAGGGCGCTTTTCCCGCTGGGGGCCGTATGTGAATCATGTCGGCCTGATCATTTTCTTAATCGGGGCGATGCTCCGCTCAGTGCCGGGCATGTACATTGATGAAGTGATGTGGGTTCGCGAAGGGGAAACGAAAGAAATCCCCGGAACTAACGGTCAATATTTTTTAAAAAGCGAAAAGTTTATTTTTGATACGTACAAAAAAGGCGAAGATAATGAAGTGTTTAACGCTGCCATCGACCGTGTCGGCGATGGAATGATCGCAGAAAACTATCAGACGAATGTCGTCTTGTATAAGCGCGTCGGCCCAACGGTCGCCGGTGCCAAACCGGAACTGGAAAAAGTGAAAGAATATCCGATTCGCGTCAACGAACCGCTGAAGTTCGACCATTACGCGCTTTATCAAGTTGATTTTCGGCTGAACGAGCCGAAAACGATGTCGTTCCAGCTGACGGATAAGCAGTCGGGAAAAACGTTGGGCACGGTAGCGATCGACTTGTATGACCCAAAAGAAACATACAATCTTGGGAACGGATACCGTGTTGAGCTATTAAGCTATTTTCCTGACTTTGAATTTGATGAAGATGGGAATCCGTCGACGAAATCACGCGTGCCGAATAATCCGGCATTCGTCTTTAAAATGTATGCACCTGACCGACCGGAAGGGGAGGTCAGTTTCGTCGCCATTCAACAAACGCTTGAACCGTTTGGCGATAACAAATATAAAATGGCGTTTGCAGAACTTGAAACGCGCAACGTCTCTGGTTTGACCGTCCGCCGCGATTTCACGCTTTGGATTTTAGGAGTGGGTGGCGCGATTTTCATGTTCGGGTTGGTTCAAGGAATGTATTGGAACCATCGCCGTATTTGGGTGCAACGAGTGAATGGCGAGTTATGGATTGCCGCACATACGAACAAAAACTGGTTCGGCTTAAAAAAGGAGCTGCATCGCCTGCTCGATGGCACCGGCTTAACGATGCCGGCCGATCGGCTCGAAGAAAGAAAACAAGCCGGACAGGGAGGACAAGCGCATGGTACAGCTTAGCAGCACATTGCTATATATTTCGTTTGTTTTATATTTAATCGGCACGTTTCTTTTTGGCGGCGCCATTCGCGATAAGCGGAAGGAGCAGCAAGGAAAAGACCGCTGGTCACAGTTTGGCATTGCCGTGACGATCATTGGCTTTCTTGCCCAAGTCGGCTATTTTGTGACGCGCTGGATTGCCGCTGGGCACGCTCCGGTGAGCAATTTGTTTGAGTTTACGACGTTTTTTGGCATGATGCTTGTTGGTGCTTTCATTATCGTGTATTTCATTTATCGGTTGAGCGTGCTTGGATTGTTTGCGCTTCCGATTGCGTTGCTTATTATCGCCTATGCGAGTATGTTTCCGCGCGAAATCTCGCCGCTGATTCCCGCTTTGCAAAGCGATTGGCTGCACATTCACGTCACGACCGCAGCGGCGGGGGAGGCGATTTTGGCCATCAGCTTTGTCGCTGGGCTCATTTATTTAATCCGGGTTGTTGATCAGTCGAAACCGTCCAAGCGTACGTTTTGGCTTGAAGTCGTCATGTTTGGCTTAGTGACGACACTCGGCTTTGTCATCGTTTCAACGGCGTTTGGGCTTTCCGGATATGAGGCGAAATTTACGTGGATTGACAAAAACAACCAATCATCGGAAGTTGAGTATCATATGCCAGCGCTCGTCGGACCGCATAAGGGGGAGCTTGCCAAAGAAAGTGCTGACCGGTTGGATCCGCTTGTCGAGATGCCGGCGATCATTAACGCAAAAAAGTTGAACACCGTCATTTGGTCACTGATGGCTGGGGCGGTGTTGTACATCGCGCTCCGCCTCGTATTGCGTAAACGTATTGCAGCGGCGTTGCAGCCGCTTGTGAAAAACGTCAATTTGGATTTGGCCGACGAAATTGGCTATCGGGCCGTAGCGATCGGATTTCCGGTGTTTACACTCGGGGCGCTCATTTTCGCTATGATTTGGGCGCAAATCGCGTGGACACGCTTTTGGGGTTGGGATCCGAAAGAAGTGTGGGCGCTCATCACATGGTTGTTTTACGCCGCCTTTTTGCATCTCCGGCTTTCAAAAGGTTGGCATGGAGAAAAGTCCGCGTGGCTGGCCGTCATCGGTTTTGCTATTATCATGTTTAACTTAGTGGCGGTTAACCTTGTCATCGCCGGGCTGCACTCGTACGCCGGGACCTGATCGCAAGGCAAACGGATGCTCTATTGGCGAGCATCCGTTTTTTCAGTAAACTAGAAAGTGGGGATTGTTTCCATCTTGTGAGGAAGGGTGTTTGACATGGAAAAACAAGAAAAACCAATCCACATTTTAGTTGTCGATGATGAAGAACGGATTCGCCGGCTGTTGAAAATGTATTTAGAGCGGGAAAACTATGTGATCGATGAAGCTGGCGACGGCAATGTAGCGCTTGAGAAAGCGCTGGCGAACGACTATGACGTCATTTTGCTCGATTTAATGCTGCCGGGCAAAGATGGAATTGAGGTGTGCAAAGAAATTCGCGAGCACAAAACGACACCGATTATTATGCTGACGGCGAAAGGAGAAGAATCGAACCGCGTTCAAGGGTTTGAAGTTGGCACCGATGATTACATCGTCAAGCCGTTCAGTCCACGCGAAGTCGTCTTGCGCGTTAAAGCATTGTTGCGCCGTGCGGCGAATGCCACCTACGCACCGGTGGAGACGACGACGAAAGATGTGTTGGTGTTTCCACACTTAACGATTGACAATGATGCCCATCGGGTGACGGTCGATGGAAAAGAAGTGAGCTTGACGCCGAAAGAATACGAGTTGCTTCTCTTTTTAGCGCGCTCGCCAGATAAAGTGTTTGATCGTGAGCAGCTGCTAAAAGAAGTATGGCATTACGAGTTTTTTGGCGATTTGCGCACCGTCGACACTCATATTAAGCGGTTGCGCGAAAAGCTCAATAAGGCGTCGCCGCAAGCCGGAAAAATGATCGTCACCGTTTGGGGCGTCGGCTACAAGTTTGAGGCAGTGAGCGAATGATGTGGCTGTTTCGCAGTGTCGTTGGGAAACTATGGTTTACCATTTTGCTGCTCGTCTCATGCGTGTTGTTTATTTTAACCATTTTGCTTATTAAATTTTTCGAGGAGTACTATGTACAAGAAGCGGAAAACGATTTAACCCGTCTGGCGACGAAAGTAGCAGAGGTGATGCACGATTATCGTGACGAGCAGCTTGCCCGTTCGATTGCTTGGACGCTTGTCGACAATCGTTCAAAAGCGATCATTGTCGCCGATGAGTCGCATTATTGGTATTCGCCTGGCGAGGCAGACTTGAAAGACATGCCACTGTCGTCCATCCGTGAAGACTCAGACTTGCGCCGCGTGCTGACTGACCAAGAAACGGTGAAAAAGCGTCTGTATGCGACGGAGTGGGAACAAAATGGAAAGCCGCAGCACGATATGATCATCGTCGGCGTGCCGATGTCGATGCCGGACGGCAGCCGCGGTGCCGTTTTCATTTACCAGTCGCTCGAGGCGATCGCTGATGCAACCGAACATACAAAAGAGCTCATTTTTCTCGCCGCCTTTATCGCCATTGTGATGACGACGTTTTTTGCCTTTTTCTTGTCGACGCGCATTACCGCTCCGCTCAGGAAGATGCGCCAAGCCGCGTTTGAAGTGGCGCGCGGCCATTTTGACACTAAAGTGCCGATTTTAACGAATGATGAAATCGGCGGGCTGGCGATGGCGTTTAACCAAATGGGACGGCGGCTTCAATTTAACATTAACGCATTAAACCAGGAAAAAGAACAACTGGCCAGCATTTTAAGCAGCATGGCCGACGGCGTCATTACATTTAGCCGTGAGGGGGAAATATTAATTACGAACCCGCCGGCGGAGCGGTTTTTACAGGCATGGTATTTCGAACAAGGAAATGATGCGGAAACGATGGCGCCGCTGCCGCCGCAAGTGAAAGAGCTGTTCGCTCGCGTCGTCCGGGAGGAAAAGGAGCAATCCACCGAGGTGACGATACAAGGGCGGACATGGGTCATTTTAATGACGCCGTTATACGGCAAAACGATGGTGCGTGGTGCGGTCGCTGTTTTGCGTGACATGACTGAGGAGCGGAGGCTTGATAAGCTGCGCAAAGATTTTATCGCCAACGTCTCGCACGAACTGCGTACGCCGATTGCTATGTTGCAAGGATACAGCGAGGCGATTATCGATGATATTGCTGCGAGTGAGGAAGAGAAGAAAGAGATGGCAAAAGTCATTTATGACGAGTCGCTGCGCATGGGCCGCCTTGTTAACGATTTGCTTGATCTCGCGCGTATGGAGGCTGGCCATATCGAGCTGCAATATGAGCAAGTGGAGCTCGTCCCTTACGTGGAACGGGTGATCCGCAAGTTTTACGGGCTGGCGAAAGAAAAGCAGATCGAGCTGACAGCCGAGTTTCGCGACGAGAACATCGAAATCGCATTCGATCCAGACCGGATCGAGCAAGTGTTAACCAACTTAATCGATAATGCCATTCGCCATACGGAAGCGGGCGGTACGGTCCGTCTAATTATCGAGCGAAGCGGCGACGGCGTGACCATCCACGTCCAAGACTCGGGCTCCGGCATTCCGGAGGAAGATTTGCCGTTTGTGTTTGAACGGTTTTATAAAGCTGATAAAGCGCGGACGCGCGGCCGTTCGGGCACCGGACTCGGCTTGGCTATCGCCAAAAACATCGTGGAAACGCATAAAGGGCGCATTACCGTCCATAGCAAACTGAACGAAGGAACGACGTTTTCATTTTATTTGCCGGCTCACGGCCCAAAAGAGATGTAACGTCGTGAAAGGAGGCGGATGGCCGCCTCTTTTTTGGTTTAGTGGTATAGACAACTAGAATATATGATGTTATGATTGTGATAGAAAGAGAGGGATCGACATGAAACGGTGGCTGTTAAAAAACGCTGTCGTGTATGCAGAAACAGGGAAAATTGACCAAGGATATGTGTTGATCGAAGGAGAGAAAGTGGCCGATGTCGGTCCGATGTCGTTATGCCCGGCCGATGCCGGGGCGGAAGTGATCGAACTGTCCTCGCGATTTGCTATCGTGCCCGGATTTATTGATGTTCATATTCATGGGGCAGCCGGAGCTGATGTGATGGATGCGACGCCAGTGGCGATCCAGGCGATGGCCAACGCTTTACCGGCGGAAGGAACAACAAGCTTCCTAGCGACGACCATGACGGCGCCGAGTGAACAAATCGAAGCAGCACTTGTGAATGTAGCGCGTTATATGGAGCGGGAGAACGATCCTGGGGCGGCTGAAGTGCTCGGTGTTCATTTGGAAGGGCCGTTTTTGTCGCCGAAGCGCGCTGGGGCACAGCACCCACGCCACCTCGCTGACCCGGACATTTCACTGTTTCAGCGTTGGCAAGAAGTTGCCGGCGGCAATATCCGCCTTGTGACGCTCGCTCCAGAGCGGGACGGGGGGCTTGATCTTATCGCTTATTTAAAGAAAACGGGGGTCGTCGCCTCGATCGGCCATTCCGACGCTGTTTACGAGGAGGTGAAAGCGGCGGTCGCTGCGGGGGTGACGCATGCCACCCACTTATTTAACGGGATGCGCGGCATTCACCACCGTGAACCGGGGGTTGCTGGTGCGGTGCTCATGCATGATGAAGTGATGTGCGAATTGATTGCTGATGGGCTGCACGTTGCGCCGCCGATGGTTCGTTTTGCTTACCGGAACAAAAGGAGTGATGGGCTCATCTTAATCACTGACGCTATGCGCGCTAAATGTCTCGGCGATGGGCAATACGATCTCGGTGGCCAGGAGGTGACTGTTCGCGGTGGAGAGGCGCGTCTTGCCGACGGCACGCTGGCAGGAAGCGTGTTAAAGCTTGCTGATGCTCTTCGCCGTGTACTCGATTGCACTGGCTGCACCCTTGAAGAAGTGATCCGTATGGCGAGCTGGAATCCGGCGAAACAGCTTCGCGTCCTTGATCGAAAGGGGAGTTTGCGTCCGGGGAAAGACGCCGATGTTGTCGTGCTTGATGAACAATACAAGGTGGCGATGACGTTTTGCCGCGGCGCACTTGCTTACTGTCAACAAAGCGAACCACAAGGGGCAGGGAGGGATGGTCATGAAAGTCATTGAGGCTATGGACTATGCAGATATGAGTCGCCAAGCAGCGAGAATGATCATCCAACAAGTTAAAGAAAAACCGAATGCCGTTCTCGGGTTAGCAACCGGTTCGACGGTGCTCGGTGTGTACCGTGAACTCGTTGCCGACCATCGGCAGCACGGAACATCGTACCAGTTTGTGCGCACGGTCAATTTGGATGAGTATGTCGGGCTTGGTCCGGATCATCCGAACAGCTATCGCTATTATATGAATGAGCATTTGTTTTCGAATCTGGACATTCCGCTTGACGAGACGCACGTGCCGGACGGCTTGGCCGCTGATTTAGGTGAGGAGTGCCGCCGCTATGAGCAGCTGATTGAAGGGCTAGGAGGCGTTGATTTACAGCTCTTAGGCATCGGGCGCAACGGCCATATCGGCTTTAACGAGCCAGGGACCCCGTTTTCGTCGATGACCCATGTCGTTGAGCTTGCCGCATCAACGCGTGAGGCGAACGCTCGCTTTTTCCCGTCATTGGATGACGTGCCGCACCACGCCATTACGATGGGGATCGCGACCATTTTACGAAGCCGACGCATCGTGTTGCTCGCATCAGGAGCGGAAAAAGCTTCGGCGCTCGCCCGGCTGTTCGAAGGGATCGTTTCACCTGAGCTGCCGGCTTCGGCGCTTCATCTCCATCCGGATGTCACGATCATCGCCGACCAAGAGGCGCTGTCACTTATTCCAAACGAACAGCGGCAGGTGGAATCCCGTGATTGATAAACAATCTCCTGTTCCAATTTATTACCAGCTTGAGCAATATATGAAGGAGAAAATTGAAAAAGGAGAGTGGCAGCCAGGGGAGATGATTCCGTCTGAGCGTGAGTTGGCGGAAATGTACGATATTAGCCGGATGACCGTTCGGCAGGCGGTCAACAATTTGGTCAACGACGGCTACCTTGTTCGCCGGCGTGGAAAAGGTACGTTTGTCGCAGCGAAAAAAATTGAGCAGCCGCTTAAAGGACTGACGAGCTTTTCCGAAGATATGCGGGCGCGTGGCATGGAGCCGGACACCGTTGTTCTTGGCTTTGAAACGGTGCCGGCTTCAAAGAAACTGGCCGAATGGCTCGCTGTTAAGGAAGGGGACGCCCTTTACGAAATTCGCCGTCTCCGCTTAGCCGACGGCTCGCCGATGGCGCTCGAGACGCTCTATATTCCGTGCGCATTGGCGCCTCATTTGACGCGCGAGATTGTAAACGGTTCCGTGTATGAATTTATGGAAAAGGAAGTTGGATTAGCCATCGGCACTGCCGTTCAAGTGATTGAAGCGTCCGTCGCCCGTAAGCTGGAAGCCGAACACTTGCAAGTGAAAGAAGGAGCTCCGGTGCTGTTGCTCGAACGCCGCACATACCTTACCGACGGACGGCCACTGGAAGTTGTGAAATCAGTGTATCGCGGTGACCGATACAAATTCATCGTTGAAATGGAACGAAGAAAATAAAAAGGGGGAATGTTTATGTTAGGATTTTTACAGCGTCTAGGAAAGGCGTTTATGCTGCCGATTGCCGTTTTGCCGGCGGCTGGACTGTTGCTCCGGCTTGGTCAAGACGACTTATTAGATATTCCATTTATCGCTGCTGCGGGTGATGCGGTGTTTTCCAACTTGGCGTTGATTTTCGCCATTGGTGTCGCCATCGGCTTTTAAAAGATGGCAATGGTGCTGCCGCGCTCGCTGGGGCGATCGGCTATTTTGTTTTGACGAAAGGCGCAGCCGCGATTGATGAAGACATCAATATGTCTGTATTAGGCGGTATCATCTCCGGGGTGATCGCCGGGCTTTTATACAATCGTTATCATGATATCAAGTTGCCGGACTGGCTCGGTTTTTTCGGTGGCCGGCGGTTTGTGCCGATCGTAACATCGCTTGTTATGATCGTGCTTGCTCTCGTTTTCGGATACATTTGGCCGCCGATTCAAGACGGCATTAATGCGATCGGTCATTGGATCGTGGGCGCCGGGGCTGTTGGCGTTGGGATTTTTGGGTTCTTAAACCGGTTGCTCATTCCTGTTGGGCTGCACCATGTGTTAAACAGTTTCGTCTGGTTTGTGTTTGGTGAGTATGACGGTAAAACCGGTGATTTAAGCCGATTTTTTGCCGGTGACCCGGATGCAGGGATTTTTATGGCTGGCTTCTTCCCGGTCATGATGTTCGGTCTCCCGGCGGCGGCATTGGCGATGATCATCGCGGCGAAGAAGGAACGGCGCAAAGCGATTGCCGGTGCGCTCCTTGGCGTAGCGTTGACATCGTTTTTAACCGGTATTACAGAGCCGATCGAATTTTTGTTTATGTTTTTATCGCCGCTCTTGTATGTCGTTCATGCCGTGTTAACCGGCTTATCGCTGGCGGTGGCGACGGCATTTGATATTCATCACGGGTTTACGTTCTCGGCCGGTGCGATTGACTTTTTCTTAAACTATGGAATTGCACAAAAACCGTATTTATTAATTGTTCAAGGACTCATCTATGCTGTGATCTATTTCGTTGTTTTCTATTTCCTGATTACGAAGCTCAATTTAAAAACGCCGGGACGTGAAGATGACGTAGAGGGGAGAGTTTACCGACAGCAAAGCGGCGCAGTCGGGCGTAAAATATGAAGAGCTAGCGGTAAAATATATAGAGGCATTGGGAGGAAAAGAAAACCTCACACAAATTGATAATTGTGTCACACGCTTGCGCTTAAAAGTAAAAGACATGTCAAAAGTCAACGAAGCTGAATTGAAGCGCTTAGGGGCGAAAGGGGTGCTTCGTCTCAACCAAACGGATTTGCAAGTGATCATTGGCACGGATGTCGAATTTTTAGCCAATGCGATGAGAAAATAATCAAAAGTGAAATGGACAGATCGTTCTTGTATGCGAACGTTAGGAAGGAAGAGCGCTTATGAAACGATTGTTAGATTGCAGCGCCTCCGATTTCCGCAAGATGGAAGGGAAGCAGTTGAAACAAGCGATTCAGGCGTCAGAAGGTAGAGTGATCGTTGCCGAAGTCATCGGAGAATTTGCGCCGCTTTATCCAGCGATCACCAACGCCGAACTGGCGGCGGCGTTTGGGGCGGATTTGCTGTTATTGAATTGGTTCGATGTGTTCCGTCCAGTTGTGAACGGTTTGGACGTGAATGAGCCCGATCATATGGTGGAGCGGTTAAAACAGTTGACAGGGCGCCCGGTTGGCGTCAATTTGGAACCTGTTGACCCGAACGCGAAGCAGCTCGAGGCGTTGGCGTCATTGCCAAAAGGGAGAATGGCAACGGCAGAGTCACTGCAACAAGCGAAGCGGTTAGGAGTTGACTTTATTTGTCTGACCGGAAACCCGAAAACAGGCGTGACGAATGATGAGATTGTGAAAGCCATCGAAACGGCGCGGGCTGTTTTAGGCGAAGACGCTCTAATTATTGCCGGGAAAATGCACGCAGCAGGCGTTGCCGACGAAGCGGGAAGCGGTATCGTATCGGAAAAAGTGGTGGTGCGATTTATTCGCGCTGGCGCTGACATCGTTTTGATGCCAGCTCCAGGAACCGTGCCAGGGGTAACATTAGACAAAACGGAGAAGCTTGTTCGGGTGGCGCATGAACATGGAGCGCTTGTCATGCTGACGATTGGCACAAGTCAGGAAGGAGCGGATGAGCATACGATTCGCCAAATCGCGCTTGCGAGCAAAATGGCCGGAGCGGATATGCACCATATCGGCGACGCTGGCTATCATGGCATCGCCGTTCCAGAGAACATTATGGCATATTCCATCGCTATTCGCGGCAAACGCCATACGTACATTCGCATGGCAAGATCGCCCTTGAGATAACAATTGTTTATTCTCAACAAAGAAGGTTTTTCTGTTCCCGCTGAACGGAAGTAAGGAGAGAGGCCGATACAGCCTCTTTTTTGAAGACTAAAACAAGCAAAAAGTGTTGCGGATGGCAAGGAAAATGTGACGGCTGCCGAGCAGTTGAGGACGAAACCGTCGGTTCACTCCGTTTTGGGTGATCAACGGAAACGGCTGTTGGCATGCGGAGAGAGGCCTTTATGGCGTGATCGCCCCTTTCCGCATTTACGAGTGCTAAGTTGTGGGTGATTGTTTTTTACGGGAATGAAACTTTTCTCCTTTGTGCACGTAATATTAGATGGAAGGCATTAGACGATAGCTATCTTTTGTTTGTCTGACGATGGCGGAAAGCCGCGCACACGTCCATCCAGCTCTCATTTGGCAAGACAATGTGCAGCATGCGGAAACAGAGGTGTCAATTGAAAACTAGGAAAACCGGAGAGGAGAATCGGGATGTTTGGAAAAGTCGCCGCTGATGTGCTTGGGCTGAGCGACATCGGCTCGGTCATTCAACCGAAAGATTACGACAAAGTCGATGCTGATGATTATGTGATGCATGAAGACGGAGAAAAAATTTACTTTCTTATTAAATCCAAATCAGATGAGTATTGTTTCACCAACCTTGCACTCATTCATCTAGACGGCACGAGCGCCACAAGCAAAAAGCGGACGCTGCGCCGCTATGATTACTATAAATATCCGATTTCCGATGTGTCGCTCGAGACGGCTGGGACGGTCGATTTGGATGCGGAAATCAAATTTAAAATCGGATCGCACTCCTACTCGATCGATGTTCATAAAAAACATATCGAGGAATTGAAAGATTTGTATAAATCGCTATTGGCCATTGCCACGATTTGTGAGGAAAACGAAACGAAATTCGACTATGCCCAGCGCAGTATGGAGCTTGCGGCCAACCTGTTTGCCAACATGCGTGGCGACGGCACCAACGTTGCGGCCGATTTTAAGGCGATCAATGAGTATGCGTTTCAATGGCTTACTGAAGCGAAAAAGAACTATACAGTGAAAGATTTCGGGTTTGTGTTTGACAAATATATTCAACAGTGATGAGATAAATTTTGTACAAGGAAAGGGCGCGCTCCGGAGAAGGGGCACCTTTCCTTATTTTTTTTCAAAATATGACGAAGTTCATTTCGATTAACGCACCCTCTGTTGGTGGTGCGTGATGTGCCTAGATAAATTGCGGGCATTGAATACGATGAACGGGTGCTGTATTCCGCGTGAAACATGGTGAAGGAAGCTGAGCCGTCTGGGGGAGAGGGCCGCTGATAGCCTGCCGTCAGCCACCATAAATTCATAGTTGTCAAATGTTAAACCTTGCTTTAATATAAAAAATGTCCATATCCGACAAATTCATCAACTCGCAGCAAGGTGCCGAAAAGGCTTAATAGGGAATCCGGTGGGAATCCGGAGCTGTCCCCGCAACTGTCAATGCGGACGAAATGAAATCGCCACTGTACGGATAGATGGCTTGCGCTGTTTTCCGTACGGGAAGGCTTCAGAGTAGGATGAAGCATGAGCCAGTAGACCTGCCTTGCTTGCCGCAGTTTCCGAATCTTCGGGGGGTGAGACGCGGAAACAGTCGTACAGGGCATGGTTGTGCCCATTGGCGGTCTGTTTCGCGCTCATTCCCAGATTTAGACGGAATGGGCGTTTTTATTTTTACATAGCGAAAGGGGGAACGAACTGATGAAGCGTTGGAAATGGACGGCGGCGTTGGTTGCTCTATTCCTTCTGGCCGCCGTGCTGGTCGGCTGCAGTGGTGGGACCAATAGCAACGCCCAGCCAGCGAAAAAAGAAGAGCCGAAAACGGAACAAGCGGCGTTTCCGGTGACGGTGAAAGACGGGCTGGGGGAAGAGGTAACGATCAAAGCAGAACCGCAAAAAATCGTTTCACTTATTCCAAGCAATACGGAAATTGCCTACGCGTTGGGGCTTGGTGAGAAAATTGTCGGTGTCAGCGATTTTGACAATTATCCAGACGACGTCAAAACGAAAACGAAAGTCGGCAGCATGGAATTTAACGTCGAGAAAATTATTTCCTTGAAACCGGATCTTGTTCTCGCCCATGCGTCAAGCGCCCATAACTCAAAGGACGGCCTGCAGCAATTGAAAGACGCCGGCATCACCGTGCTCGTTGTCCATAACGCCGCGTCGTTTAACGAGGTGTATGCGTCGATTGAACTCATCGGCAAAGCGACGGGGACAGCGGACAAAGCGGAACAAATCATTCACGGCATGAAGGAGAAATTGACGCAAATCAAAGAAAAAGCAAAACAAATTCCAGACGACAAGCAGGCGAATGTCTGGATTGAAGTGTCGCCGCCGCCGCAACTGTATACGACCGGCAAAGGAACGTTTATGGACGAGATGCTTCAGGTGATTTCTGCCAAAAATGTTGCCGGCAGCTTAGAAGGCTGGCCGATGGTGACCGAGGAACAAGCGGTCGCATACAAACCGGACGTCATCATCACGACATACGGGGGAGCGAAACAAGTGCTTGAGCGCGCCGCTTGGAAGGACGTGCCGGCCGTGAAAAACAAGCGGGTGTA
Organism: Geobacillus sp. FSL K6-3411; assembly: GCF_037965715.1. Taxonomy (NCBI): domain Bacteria; kingdom Bacillati; phylum Bacillota; class Bacilli; order Caryophanales; family Anoxybacillaceae; genus Geobacillus; species Geobacillus sp. FSL K6-3411. Next base: position 2,359,243 of record NZ_CP150187.1, on the reverse strand, counting down.
TGATGTCAACACCGACCTAGTGAGCCGGCCGGGTCCGCGTCTTGTTGAAGGAGTCGAGGAACTTGCCAAAGCCATTTACCCGGATGTGTTTAAGTAAAACGTGGATATATATTGTGGCCGCTGCTGCGGCTGTCTTTTCACTGCTCGTAGGGATATCGACCGGGTCGCTGTCGATTCCCTTTTCTTCTATTATCGGCATTCTCGCCGCCGAATGGTTCGGGATGCCGCTTCCAGCCGACATTCCGGCGGATTGGGTGCCGATTGTGATGGCGATCCGTCTGCCGCGCGTGGTGCTTGCCTTTTTGGTCGGGGCTTCCTTGGCGCTTGCCGGAGCGGCGTTTCAAGGATTGTTGAAAAACGCGCTCGCCGATCCGTATACGCTCGGCGTCTCGTCCGGTGCGTCCGTCGGGGCGGTGCTCGTTATTTTTCTCGGCTGGCAATGGCCGCTGCTCGGCACGTTTACGCTGCCGATCGTGAGCATTTTATGCGGCATGGTGACGCTTGCCGCTGTCTTGACGTTCACCCGCATGGTTGAACGGCGAATGTCGGTCGAGACGATCATTTTAGCCGGCATTATTTTCGGCGCCTTTTTCAGCGCCTTTATTTCGCTCATGATCGCCTTGACTGGAGAAGAATTGCGGCAAATCATTTCCTGGCTGATGGGGAGCGTGGCGATGCGCGGATGGAAGTATAGCGGGCTATTGTTGCCGTTTTTTCTCGTTGGTGCGGCAACACTCATCGCCAACGGCCGCGAACTGAACGCGTTCGCGTTCGGCGAGGCGGCGGCGCTTCACGTCGGCGTCGATGTCACACGCCGCAAAATCATCATTTTGACGGCGGCCGCGCTGCTCACCGGCGCGGCGGTGTCGGTGTCGGGAACGATCGGCTTTGTCGGGCTTGTCGTTCCACATATGGTTCGGCTTGTGTGCGGGCCGAACTATCGGGTGCTTTTGCCGCTGTCGCTCTTGTACGGCGGGGCGTTTCTTGTGCTTGCCGATGTGGCGGCACGGACGGTCATTGAGCCGCGCGAGCTGCCGATCGGCGTCATTACATCGCTCATCGGCGCCCCGTTGTTTGCCGCCCTATTTTTCCGAAAAACGAAACGAAAGATGGGATGATGATGCTCGATGTGCGTGCCGTATCGCATCGGTATGGACAGAAACAAGTGCTTGACGGCGTGACGTTTTCCGTCAAAAAAGGAGAGTTGTTTGGCATTTTAGGGCCAAACGGCAGCGGGAAGACGACGTTGCTGAAACTGATCAGCAAGGAGCTTCCGCTTGCGAGCGGTGAGATTGTCATGAGCGGTCGGCTGCTTTCCGAGTTGTCGGCAAAACAATGGGCGCAGTTGGCCGCCGTCCTGCCGCAAGCGGTGGAAACGGCGTATGGCTATACGGTGAAAGAAACAGTAGCGCTCGGCCGCTACGCCCATCAGCACGGGTTGTTTCCAACATGGACGGCAGAAGATGAAACCGTGGTTCAAGAGGTGATTGCCGCCGTCGGTTTAGCCGATAAAATCGATGAGCCGCTTGAGCGGTTAAGCGGCGGCGAGCGGCAGCGTGCCTATTTGGCCCGGGCGCTTGCCCAAGAGCCACAGTTGCTCTTATTGGATGAGCCGACCAATCATATGGATATAAGCGGGCAAGTTCGGCTTCTTGATCAGCTCGCCCAATCCGCACGTGCGCGCGGCTTGACGGTTGTCGCTGTTTTTCACGATATGAGCATTGCCAGTCTTTATTGCGATCGGGTGCTTGTTTTAAAAGAGGGGAAAACAGCTGCGCTCGGCGCGCCGGCGGACGTCATGACGCCGAGGCTGCTGAATGACGTGTTTGCCGCCCCGGTTGTGCGCCAAGCACATCCGGTAGCGGCGAAGCCGATGTTTTCGTTTGTGCCGCAACAACAACGCAAGAAGGCACCGCTTATCGGTGGGCTGCACCCGTCTTTTCTCGACGACGCCGTCGTTCTCGTTGCTCACAAACCACTTCGTGTGTTGTCTTCCGCTCTTGTTGGCAGCGGGTTTCAGTGGGTGACCCACTTCGTCAATCGACATGTCGGCCTGGATTACGATAATCCCTATGCGGACGAAGACATGCGGCGTTATTTGGAACAGCACGGATTTTCAGTTGCCCAGACGATCGGCATGATGACCGCCGTCGATGTGCACGATGTGGTCTGGCGTTGGGAAGATAAGGAGGCATTTTCGGTTGCGGTCATGGTGACGGCCGGCGTCGGGAATGCAGTCGACGCCGCTCGGGCGTGGCAGCACCAACCGCTCGCAGCGAAGCCTGGGACAATCAATATGGTCATCATCATTGACGGGACGCTGACCGAGGCGGCATTCGTTCAGGCGGTCATGACAGCGACGGAAGCGAAGGCGAAAGCGCTGGCGGATCATCGAGTTTACGATCCAGAAACTGGAACGGTTGCCACTGGGACATCGACCGATTCGCTCGCGGTGGCCGCGACACAAACTGGACGGACGTTCGCTTATGCTGGGACGGCGACTGAGCTTGGCCGCGAGCTCGGTCGGCTCGTGTATGAGGCGACGATCGAGGCGCTCGACCGCTATGAGCGACGGAGGGGAAGACGATGACGCATCTGTTGGCGCTGACGTTGGCATTGTTTCTTGACGCACTGTTTGGTGACCCGCGCTGGCTGCCGCATCCGGTGCGCGGGATGGGAGGACTGATTGCTTATTTCGACCAGCACTGGAATCAAGGAAGCGGCCGCCGGGCTAAGGGAGTGGCGGCCGTGGCCGCCGTGCTGGCCATCGTGTATGGGGTGTCCGCGCTCATCGTTCATATGAGCTATGCCTTGTCAGTATACATTGGCGTGGCGGTCGAAGGGGTGCTCATTTTTACGACTATTGCGACAAAAAGTCTTGCTGAAGCAGCTGAGGATGTGCGGCGGCCGCTCGAAGCGGGCGATCTCCCGGAGGCGCGGCGCGCGCTGTCGATGATCGTCGGCCGCGATACCGAGCGGCTCGATGAAGCCGGCATTACCCGTGCCTGTGTGGAAACGGTGGCGGAAAATACGAGCGACGGCGTTACCGCCCCTCTCTTTTACGCAGCCATTGGTGGGGCGCCGCTTGCCTTATTGTATCGGGCGGTGAACACGTGCGATTCGATGATCGGTTATAAAAATGAGAAGTATGGCGAATTTGGCTGGGCAGCCGCCCGGCTGGATGATGTGCTGAACTATATTCCGGCTCGGTTGACGGCACTTGTCATGGTGTTCATTTATGGTGGCCGCCGGCTTCGTCGCTCTTTGGCAGTTTTGTTTCGCGATGCCCGCCGCCATCCGAGCCCCAACAGTGGTTGGCTCGAGGCGGCGATGGCTGGGCTGCTCGGGGTGCAGCTGGGTGGAACGAATACATATGGTGGCGTTGTTTCCGAGCGGCCGACGATCGGCCGCCCGGACGTCCCGCTTCGCTCCGTCCATATTCGTCGGGCGGTCGGCATCATGATCGGAACGGTGCTTGTTTTTACGTTATGGCTATGGATCGGAGGGATGATCGTTGTATTGGCCGGCGCATGGGGCGAATCCGCACGTGCTCTATAAGCAGTGCGGACTTACCCCTCCACATAAGTATGTTGATTTCAGCGTCAATACGAACCCGTACCAGCTGCCGCCTTCCGCCTGGCCGGACAGTGAGGAGTGGATTCGCTGGGTTGGTGAATATCCCGATTTGGAAGCGGAAGCGCTCGTCGCATTGATCGCCAAGCAGGAAGGGATTGAGCGTAGACAAGTGCTCATGACGAACGGGGCGGCAGAGGCAATTTATTTGTTGGCGGCGCTGTTTGCCGGACGGCGGGTCGGTGTGTTAGAACCGACATTTTCGGAATATCGGCGTGCCTGCCTCGCCTACGGTTGTGAGGTAGCGGCGTTGATGGCCGAGGAACAATGCGGCTTTTCATATGATATTGATGAGGCGGCAGCATGGGCGGCGGGGCAGGACATCGTTTTTTTATGCCATCCGAACAATCCGACCGGGACGGTGATGCCGGAACATGAACTTCGATTGTTCATTGATGCGGCCGATCAAGCCGGTACATATATCGTTGTGGATGAAGCATTTTATCCGTTTTGGCGCGGCGGGTTTACTGCTGTGCGCTGGTTGGACCGCTACTCACGCCTCATCGTGCTCCGGTCATTGACGAAAATCCATCATTTAGCAGGAGCACGACTCGGCTATGTCGTTGCCAATGAGGAGATCGTTGCCACGTTAAAAACGAGGCAGCCGCCATGGAGTGTGAGTCAAGTTGCTCAACAGCTAGCCATTCGCTTTTTGCAAATGGATTCGTTTGTGACGTGGACAAAAGAGCAACTAGCGGCTGAGCGGGAGCGGGTGTTCCAAGCGCTTCCAGCCGAACGGTACGACGTCTCGCCGTCAGTCGTCAACTTTTACTTGTTGCGTCCACGGACAGGGCGGACGGAGGCGCTGCTCTTCCATTTATTAAAGAAAGGGATTGTACCGCGGCATACGATGAATTTCCCCGGACTTGACGGCCGCTATGTTCGGCTGGCCGTCAAAACACCGATGGAAAACGACCGGCTTCTCGAAGCGCTTGCGGGGTGGGATGGATGATCGTGTTTGTGAGCGGCGCGGTGCGCAGCGGCAAAAGCGAAGTGGCGGAAGCATGTGCTAGGAGTCTCGCTCATGGCGGCCGTCTCCATTATCTTGCCACTGCGCAGGCGACGGATGAGGAAATGGCGACGCGCATCCGTCGCCATCAAGAGCGGCGCACAGCCAGTGGGGCGTACTGGATGGTGTGGGAAGGGCCGGCACGTCTTGAGCAGCTTGCCGAGTCGCTTCGTCCTTCCGACGTTGTGCTCATTGATTGTTTAACCATGTGGCTGGCGAATGACTTGTTTGTCGGCGACAGTTGGCGAACGGAGGAGGCGTCATTCGCCATCGCCGGCCATCTGTTAGATGACGTGCGGAGTTTAGCGGATGCTTGCCGCGCTGTTGTCATCGTTTCAAACGAACTGTTTTCTGGCGGTGTACCGACTGATCCTGGCACGTTTTGCTATATGAAAACGCTCGGTTGGCTTCATCAACAGTTGGTTGCAGAAGCGGCGGTTGCCGCGGTGGTTGAATGCGGTCTCGTTCGAGTGAAAAAAGGGCGGTGGCCGCAATGAGGCAGATGTGGAACGGCTGGCTGTTGGCGTTGCAGTTGTTTACCGTCATTCCAATTCGGCGATCAATTGAATGGAATGACATCCATGTCCGTTGGCTCGTGCGCAGTATGCCGCTTGCGGGGGCGGCGATCGGGGCGCTGGCTGCTGGGACATATGCTTTATGTTCTATGTTTTCGTTCGGCACGCCGCTCTTTTTGGCACTTTTTCTTCTTTGGCTCGGTATTTGGCTGGCTGGCGGTTTGCACGCCGACGGCTGGATGGATGTGAGCGACGCCTTTTTTTCATATCGCGACGCCAAACGGCGACAAGAGATTATGTCCGATTCGCGTGTCGGCGCATTCGCTGTTTTGTCGCTTGCCTGTTTATTGTCATTTCGTTGGTTGTTTTTGTATGAGACGATTAAGGCCGAGATTCCGCCAGCTTTGTTTGTTGCGATTCCGCTTTTATCGCGTTCGGGGGCCGCTTGGCTGCTTTCTGTCGGCAAGCTGGCGAAACCGACAGGAATGGCGGCATCAGTGCGCGAATATATTTCATGGCACGATGCTGTCTGGGCGTTGGTGCTCGCTTTCCTCGTCCTTTCACTTCTCTCGGTGCTCGGGGGCGTCCCTGTATGGACAAGTGCAGCGCTCGCTGTGGCGATGGCGCTTTTGGCGTTAGGAGCCAAGCCATGGGTGGAAAAACAGTTTGGCGGCGTTACCGGCGATGTGCTCGGAGCGCTGATTGAAGGAGGGGAGACGCTTTTATGGGGCGTCGTTTGGCTATTACATTCATCCGCCATGGGATGACAGCGTTGAACCGCCAGCGGGCGTATATTGGTTGGACGGATGCGCCGTTGGCTGCTGCTGAGCGCGTTCGGCTCAGCAGCCTAAAGCCCAAGCTGCCTATGGCGGTTGACCGGATTGTTTCGAGCGATCTTCGCCGCTGCCGGGAAACGGCTGCCTTATTGTTCGGCGGCCGTCCAGCGGACTGGTGGACAAGCTGGTGGCGCGAGCTGTCGTTTGGCGATTGGGAAGGAAAGACCTTCGCCGAGTTAAACGAGGATCCGGCATACCGCCAATGGCTTGAAGCGCCGTTTTCTGTGGCGCCACCTGGCGGAGAAAGCTATGCTGGTTTTCAGAAGCGCATCAAACAGGCGTTCACAAAGACGCTCGCTTTGGCTGAGCGAAGCGGTGCCCGCCATATCGCCGTCATCACCCACGGCGGCCCGATCCGCTTCATGCTCGAGCAATATGCACCGACTTCGCGTTCCTTTTGGGAATGGGACGTGCCGTTTGCAGGCGGGTATACGCTTGATTCAACGATCGGGCGCTGGAAGGGGGGAGAGCGATGCATTTCGTTGTCGGCGGTGCGTTTCAAGGAAAACGAAAATGGGTGCGGGAACGATATGGAATAGGAGACGGCGTTCAGATTGTATGGCATGACGGCTATCAAGAGCCATACGGGCCGCCGAACGGCGTCAAGGTGGCGAAAACGGTCGTCTTTGAGGGACTCGAAGCCGCCATTCGCCGCCTTCCGGATACCGCGGAATGGGAGCGATTTTTCCACGCTTGGAAGCAGTGGGAAGACGAAGTGGCTGGCCGCACCGTCGTCTGGGTTGGGACAGACGTAACGCAAGGCATCGTTCCTACCGATCCAGCGGATCGTCGCTGGCGCGATGCCGTTGGGGTATGCTACCAGCGGCTTGCTGCCATGTGCTGCCGTGTCGACCGGCTTTGGTGCGGGTTAGCAGAACGATTAAAATAAAGGGGAGAGGACGAATGAAACTGTATACACGAACAGGGGATCAAGGAAAAACGAGTTTAGTCGGCGGGCGCGTCGATAAAGATCATTTGCGCGTCGAGGCGTACGGAACGGTTGATGAGGCGAATTCGTTCATCGGCTGGTCGCTCGCTTTATTGGCAGGCGATGAGCGGTTTCGTGACCTTTGCGCCGAGTTGCAAAAAATCCAGCACGAGCTGTTTGACTGCGGCGGTGACTTGGCCATCGTTAACGGGAAGATGCCGTATAAAGTGACCGAGGAGATGGTCACGTTTTTAGAACAGCGCATTGATGAGTACGTGCAAGAGGCTCCGCCGCTGCAGAAGTTCATTTTGCCAGGCGGTTCGAAGGCGGCGGCTGCGCTTCATATGGCGCGCACGGTGACAAGGCGGGCGGAACGGTGCATCGTTTCCTTGCAAAAAGCGGAACCGATCAATGATGCCGTACTCAAATATATGAATCGTCTATCGGATTATTTGTTCGCTGCTGCCCGGGTGGTGAACGCGCGCTTAGGGGTGGCCGACATCGAATACGAACGGAGTGCCATTGTGTTCCGAGACAAGGAGGAAAAACAATGAACCGCCGTTTTGCCTGGCTGGCCGTTTGTATGGCGCTTTCTGTCATCGGTTCGTTCATCAAGCTACCGACGTTTGTCGGTAGCATCGCTTTAGACAGTGCGCCGGCACTCGTTGCCGCCGCTGTTCTCGGCCCGCAAGCCGGAGCAACGGTCGCCGGGCTTGGCCACTTCATTTCCGCCTATATCGGCGGCTGGCCGCTCGGCCCGTTCCATTGGCTTGTCGCTTGTGAAATGGCGGTGCTTGGTGCGTTGTTTGCCGCGATGTACGGGCGGGGCTGGCGCTTTGGTGGAGCGATCGCCTTTTTTGTCGGTAACGTGTTCTTGGCGCCGTTGCCGCTTGTCGTTGCGTTCGGTTGGCCGTTGGTTATCGCGGTCATTCCGCCGCTGTCGGTGGCCACTGCTATGAATATATTGATCGCCATGGCGGTTATGCCGTCTGTCGTCCGCTTGGCAGCGAAAGTAGGGGGGAAGGCGCCGCATGCGTGATGTGCTTTTTCTCCCGCTCACCGATGGTGTTGAACTAGCGATTGCCGCCGACGGTTCAGCAGCGGTTGGGGAAAAACAAGGCGATGCGGTGTTTGTTCCGGCCGAGACAACTGCCTATTTTGCTGCCCGCGTCGCCTTAATGGAATTAGTAAGCGTCGGGGCAGAGGCAAAGGCGGTTGTGCTGCAAAACTTTATTGCTGATGAGCGATGGGAAGCTCTTTGCCGTGGCATTAGGCAAGCGGGCAGTGAGCTGGGACTTGATCTCCCAATTACAGGCAGCAGTGAATCAAATTTTGCCACCGTACAGTCGGCGCTTGGGGTGACAGCGATCGGAACAGTGGCTCATGGACAAAAGAGAATCGGCATCACACCGGAGACAGCCAAGTTTGCCGTTATCGGTCGTCCGCTCGTCGGCTCAGCCGTGTTGGTGCACTCGGACTGGATCGCGCCTCTTTCACTCGTTGCCGAACTTCTCGCTTCTCCGTATGTTTATGAATTGATCCCTATCGGTTCAAAAGGTATTTATTATGAATGGACACAGCTGTTGGTCGCCAACGGCCGTCAGTGGTGCGCCTGTGCGTGCCCGCTGCCGCTCTTTGCTTCCGGCGGTCCGGCAACCTCTTTGCTGATCAGTTATGACCCGGCTGGAGAGCAGGTGTTAAGGAAGCAGGCTGGACGTCTCTTTTTTTCGCTGTTTGCCGAGCTGTAATCGCCTGATGTTTTTAGATAAAAAACAGTTTCCTTTTCGTTTTCCACCCGTTATCATGAAGATAATGGGATTTTTTTGGTTTCGGTCCATGGAAAAGGATAGGGGGAGAGAGACGATGGACCCCGTCTTTGAACAGTTGTATGAAAAGTATCATGACGATTTGTTTAATTTTTTGTTTTACATGGTGCGGAATCGAGAGCATGCCGAAGATTTGGTCCAAGAAGTGTACGTGAAAGTGCTGCGTTCGTATAAGCGGTTTAAAGGGCAATGCAGTGAAAAAACGTGGCTGCTGTCCATTGCGCGCCATGTGGCGATCGATTTTTTCCGCCGGCAAAAACATCGGCGCAAATGGGCTGGTCCGTCGGAATGGAGCGAAGAGTCGATCGGCGCCGATGAACCGATGCCGGAGGAGGTTGCCATTCAAAAGGAGGAAATTCAACTCATGTATCGCTGTTTGGCGCGCTGTACGGTCGATCAGCAGCTTGTGCTCGTCCTCCGATTCATCCAGTCGCTGTCGATCGCGGAAACGGCAGCAGCGCTTGGCTGGACGGAGAGCAAAGTAAAAACGACGCAACACCGCGCGTTAAAGGCGCTGAAGCAATATATGGAGGAAGAGGCAGAACGGGAGGGGTGGCAACATGAAAAAGCTCAACTGGAATGAGCGATGTATTCAACACGGACTTGAACAGTTGCCCGTTGTCAAAGACCGCCGCGCGAAAGAGGATATTTACGAGCGGCTAGAGCGCGCCCGACGAGCGGCACGCTGGAAACGGCGCTGGCTTCCGGCAGTTGCGTCGGCGGCGGTGCTTGTTGCGGCTGCGTTTGCCGCTCCTCGTCTAATCATTCCGGAACCGGCGGACAAACAGGTAGCCTCTTCATCTGCCGTTCAGACATGGCGAGCGAACGATGTTTCTTCCCATCCAGAAGCGATGATGGCGACCGAGGTGTCGAATGAAGCGGTAAGTAAAGCGGTAATCGCCTTACCTGACCGGAAAATTGGCATGGTTGTACCGGTAGTTGTCCCGCTTTTCGGCCGTTTTGCCCTGGAAGAACGGCTGACGGCAGCGTTGGATGAGCTCAACCGCTCCTCGTTACGAAGCGCAGCCAAATGGCTTGATGGCATAACGATGGCACCAGAAGCAGGCGACAGGGGCACTTGGGCGGTGCGCGTTCCGGCCGACCATCGCATATTTACCGCTGATCGCGAGGAGCAGCAGCTGTTTTTCATGGCGGTGGTGGAAACCGTGCGGCAAATGGGCGGACAGAATATCCGCTTTTTCACCGGAGCGGAGGAAGGTCTTGACCTATCAGCATCTGGACCGTTGAAAACGACAAAAGTGGATCAGCAAAAACGAATTTATTATATAAACCGCCTTTCTTCGTTCGGCCATGCCGTGCTCATTTCAGTACCGAGCTCCGCCCGCTCGTTTTCCGAGGCGGTGCAGCGGATGAAAAAACCGGGCGGCCGTGGGCTTGAGCCGGCGATTCCACCGGAAGTGAAGGTGGATCACGTTCATGCCAGTGGGCGTCATGCCACTGTTTCACTTCGCTTTTCCGCTTCGCTGGACGCAGCGGATGCGGCGCGCATGGCAGAAGCGATTTTATTGACGGCGAAAGAGTTTGGCTTGCTTGAGGTGACGTTGGCGGCTAATGGCCGCTCGTCCATCGGTCCGTATCCGCTCGGGGAGCGGATTAAGGTGCCGGCCGGTCCGAACGAGGAACTATTGACGGCAGGCGGCCGATAGCGGCCGATGCCTCCTTTTGGTCATTTTACGGGGGCGTTTTGTTACAGTTTTGTTAATGTCGGCGTCGTGTTGTTCTATCGATCATCGTTTTGACATAAGACATATATGGTGCGAAGAAGGAAGGAGGAATGGAGAATGGATGATGTCATGAGACGGATCCTAGCGGTTGCGGGTGTGGCAGTATGCGTCGGTCTGTTGTTTCTCGTCGGTGCCAACGGATGATTGGATGAATATTCGAAAAACGGTTGTCCTCTTTCGCGGTGATGCGTTATAATGAGAAAAACATCAGGAGAGGAGAAAGACAGATGTTGACCGACTACCATAACCATCTTGAACGGGGGACATTGACGCTTGATTATTTGCGTCAATTTACGGATGAGGCGGCGAAAAAAGGGATTGAGCATTTCGGCATTTCCGAACACGCGTATCATTTTTATCAAACAAAAAACATTTTGTCCAATCCGTGGGTGGAAGCGCGCCGCTGCTACGATATGGCTGATTATGTCCAGCTGTTCCATGAAGCGTGGGATGCCGGCATCGATGTGAAAATGTCCATCGAAATGGACTATACGCCAGGCAAGCATGAAGAGATGGCGGCGTTCATCCGCTCGTACGATTTTGACTATGTCATCGGCTCCATCCATTGGGTCGACGACTTTGGCATTGACTTAGTCGAATATCGCCGCGAGTGGGAACGTCGTGATTTGTACGATACATACCGCAAATATTTTGATCAAGTCGTGACGCTTGCTGAATCGAACTTATTTGATATTATCGGTCACCTCGATTTGGTGAAAATTTTTAAATATGTTCCGGAAGATGAAGAATTTTTGCTCGAGCAATATGACCGGGCGACAACGGCGCTCGCTAATTCAAAAACATGCGTTGAGATCAGCACGGCCGGGCTGCGTAAGCCGGTCGGTGAGCTGTACCCGGATCCACGCTTGCTAAAAATGTGCTATGAAAAAGGCATTCCAATCGTCTTCTCCTCTGACGCGCACGTGCCGGAACATGTCGGTGCCGACTTTGATAAGGCAATTGAACTTGCCCGCAGCGTTGGTTATACTGAGTTGATGACGTTCTCGAAAGGAGAACGGAAGGCAGTGCCGCTCGGTTGAACGGAATGATACGATGAAAAAACATGCAGGTTTCCAATCCTGGGAGCCTGCATGTTTTATGGCCGGACGGGATGGATTGTGGCGTGATGCAAGAGAAATTCCGGTGGGGGACGGACGCCGTTTCACTGTTTGACGTAACGGCCGAAAAAACGCAGGCTTCGAAACAAGAAGCCTGCGTTTTTTATGACTACGCCTCAAGGCGTTTGACGGTCTCAATATCATCAATTTGCGCCAATGTTTTTAACACGGCATCGTCAACAGGTTTGTCCAGCGAGAGGATCATCATCGCTTTTCCCCCTGCCTCTTGACGACCGACTTGCATCGTTGCGATGTTGACGTCGTGGGCTCCGAGAATGTTCCCGACTTTCCCGATCATCCCCGGACGGTCTTGATGCTGGATGTAAAGAAGATGGCCTTCCGGAGCGAAATCAATGGCGACGCCGTCGAAGTGGACGATGCGATCGCCGTAGTTCGGCACGTGCGTCCCTTTAATCGTGAACGTTTTGTTCTCGCCATGGACGGTAAGCGAAATGCAGTTCGCATACCCATGCGTTTCATCAGAAAATTTTTCGCCGTACGTAATGCCGCGCTCTTTGGCGACCATGGCGGCATTTACCTCATTGACGGTGGAGGCGACGCGCGGTTGCAAGAAGCCCGCGAGCAAGCTGCGGGTGATATACGTCGTTTCCAAATCAGCGACTGTGCCGGCATAGGTGACGGACAGCTCTTGCACCGGGATGTTCATAAATTGCGACGCGATTAAGCCGAGCTTCCGTCCTAAATGATAGAATGATTGGATTTTTTCATAGACGTCTTTTGACAAGGCCGGCAAGTTAATCGACGACGTGACCGGCTGTCCTTCGACAAAGTGAAGCAACTCTTCAGCGACCTGCGTGGCAACGTTCAATTGCGCCTCAACGGTCGATGCCCCTAGGTGCGGCGTAGCGATGACATTGGAGAACGCCAAAAGCGGATGGTCGCCTGGCGGCTCTTGTTCAAAGACGTCAAGGGCGACGCCAGCGACGTGGCCGCTTTCTAAAAACGGAATGAGCGCCTGTTCATCGATGATGCCGCCGCGGGCGCAGTTGATCAGATAAACTCCTTTTTTCGTTTTTGCCAAGTTTTCCGTGCCAAGCAGCCCCCGCGTTTCTTTTGTCAGCGGTGTATGGACGGTGATGATGTCGGCGGAAGCAAGCACTTCATCGAGCGAATGGATGGAGACACCGAGTTTTTCCGCCCGCTCTTTCGTTAAAAACGGGTCATATACGTGCACGGTCATGCCAAACGCGCGCGCCCGTTTGGCGACTTCTGATCCGATGCGGCCAAAGCCAATTACGCCAAGCTTCTTGCCAAACAGTTCTTTGCCGACAAACGCTGAGCGATTCCATTCCCGCGATTTGACGGAAATGTGCGCCTGCGGGATATGGCGAACAAGCGCCGCCATCATCGCAAATGTGTGTTCAGCAGCGGAAATTGTATTGCCGTTTGGTGCGTTAATAACGACGATGCCGCGTTTTGTCGCCGCGTCGATATCAATGTTGTCAACACCGACACCGGCGCGACCGACAATTTTCAAGTTCGTCATTTTTTCCAATAGGTCTTCCGTCACTTTCGTCGCGCTGCGCACAAGCAAGGCGTCGAACGTATGTAATTCGTCTTCAACTTCGCCAACTTTTTTTTGCACAATGTCAATATGTGCTGATGTGCGCAATGGCGCCAAACCTTCTTCACTAATGGCGTCGGAAACGAGTACGCGAAACACGGCTAGTGCTCCTTTCTTTTTCGAAGATGTTAAATTTCTGATAATTTAACATACTAAAGCGGTGTCTGTCAATGGGGTTTGAAGAAGTTATACAAATGAAAACGGTTTCTTGTTTGATAATGTTCGGTTTTAGAAAAAGAAAAACGCCCATATTAAAGAATATGGGCGAGATAGTTCGGAAATAGATACAATGTCCGTTCTGGTTAGTGTCTAGTGTCGATTATTGATTTTTTTTCTCATTGTAGCGGGCGATGCATTCCTCGATCAATTTGGCAGCGGCTTCTGGACCTTCCCATGTGCCGATTTCTGTTCGTTTGCCTTGCAAGTCTTTATAGCGTTCAAAGAAGTGGGCGATTTCTTTCAGTTTATGCTGCGGCAAGTCTTCGATTGAGCGAACTTCATCAAACCGAGGATCCTCAACCGGTACGCCGATTAGTTTCGCATCTTCCTCGCCGCTGTCGATCATGTTTAAAAAGCCGATGACGCGCGTATCGATGACGCAGCCTGGGAATGTCGGATTCGTCGTAATGACTAAAATATCGAGCGGGTCGCCATCAAGCGCCAACGTATTTTGTAAGTAGCCATATTCGGCTGGATAAAACATCGGTGAGTACAAAACGCGGTCAAGTTTGAAAATGCCCCGTTCTTTGTCGAACTCATATTTGTTTTGGCTGCCAGTCGGAATTTCAATAAACGCTTCGACAACTTTATTTTCGAATGCCATAACCCGTTCCTCCTTGTTTTGCTCGTTATGTATGCATGAAAACTTGTCCGCCAATGGACGGCGGACAAGACAATCTTATTTTAGCATGTTCGCCCAGTATGCGCTACTTATGGAAGGGGATTTTTTCACGTCTTCACTAAAAAACCTCTTGCCGATCGGCAAGAGGGGGAATCTCAATCAAATTTATTCGGATCGCCGTCAAACGGTTCGTCAGCGACTTTGATTGATTCGGTCGGGCAGCCTTCAAACGCATCCATCATATCGTCAATTAAAATATCCGGCACTTCGACGATTCCTTGGTTGTCATCAAGGGTGACGTAGGCAATGCCGTCTTCGTCGTAATCGTAAATATCTGGAGCTGCTGCGCCACACGCTCCACAGGCAATACAGGTTTCTTTATCGACGATCGTGTACTTTGGCATAAAGATCTAACCTCCCCAAGTTTATTGGAAACGGACGTGCCATCTCCGTGTTGCCTGCTCGGAAATGAACTTTCACTTTTATAATAAGACCGTTTGCCATGCTTTTCAACTAAAAAATTGCTCTCCTGTATTTTTACACATATGCATGTCGTTTATTTTCGTTACCATATGGAAGGGGTGTCAAACTGAATATTTTTCGTGCCGACCAGACGGACGATTTTTGTTACAATAGAGGCGAGGGAGGAACAAGTGATGCGGCATGGTTATGCCTCGTTTCTGCTTGCGCACTGCTTGCGCCGCTTCAACGGCGAACGGACGCTGGCGGCGGTGTACCATTTATTTTCCGGAAAAAAGTCGGCTCAAACGTTGCAAGACAGCAAATGGTTTCAGCTTGAGCCGTTTTTCGGCACGTGGAAAGATGTGACGGTGGCCAAGCTTGAAGCGGCCGTACAGGAGCTGATCGAACAGCAGTTGGCCGCGCCGGGGGCGAACCGGACGTATAGGTTGACAGAAGCCGGAAAGCGATGGCTTGATACGCAAGAAAGCATGCTTCCCTGCCATTTGAACGGGTGGCGCTATCATGATATAGAACAGCTGTTTTGGCAGCGGCTCTCTCTCGTTGGCCAAACGTTATCCAACCTCGTTTACAGGCAGCGCTTTACACCGATTTGTCGCGATGAGCGAACGCTTCTATGGGTGAAGCAATATTTGCTCGCCAACGGCTCGCGCCAAACGCTCGCTGCCTCGCTCTACGAGGAGCTCATCCGGCTGCTTGAGGCCGTCTCTGAAGAGGAGGCGACAGTGTTCACGCTGCGGCTGACGAGCGCTGTGCGCATCGGCTGGACGGCGGAGCAAATCGCTGCCTATTTGGAAACAGATGTGCTCTATGTGCAGTTTCAATTTCGCAACGTTCTCCATTATATGATGGCGGAGGCCGAGGCCGGTCGCGCTCCGACGATGGCGGAGCTGATGGACGGACTCGTGCCGGTGCAGCTGACGCAATCGGCGCAAAAAACGTACGAATGGCTGCAGAAAGGAAAAACGATGGAAGAAATCGCACTCCTTCGCCGCCTAAAGCGCAGTACGATTGAGGATCATATTGTCGAAATTGCTGCCAATGTACCTAGTTTTTCGATCGCACCGTTTGTGACAGATGAGAAGGCGGCTTCGATTCAAGCGGCGGCGCGGGCGCTCGGGACGCGCAAGTTAAAGCACATCCGCGAGGCGCTCGGCGGCGCAGTCAGTTATTTTGAAATTCGTCTCGTTTTAGCAAAGGAAGTGGGACGTTGGATGAATTAATAAAAATCTTGCATGCGCAATTCGGACATGCCTCGTTCCGTCCGGGGCAGCGGGAAGTGGTTGAAGACGTGCTCGCCGGACGCGATGTGTTGGCGATGTTGCCGACTGGAAGCGGCAAGTCGCTTTGCTATCAGCTGCCGGCGTATTTGCTCCCCGGAAGCGTGCTTGTTGTTTCGCCGCTTGTCTCGCTCATGGAAGACCAAGTCGAACAGCTGCGCCGGCGGGGGGAAAAGCGGGTGATTGCTTTCCATAGCTTGCTCGATGCCGAAGAAAAATGGCAGGCGCTCGCCTCGCTGCCCGATTTTCGCTTCATTTACGCTTCGCCGGAAATGCTGCAATCGGCAAAATTTTTGACGGCGCTTGGGCGTACGCGCATTTCCTTATTTGTTGTCGATGAAGCGCATTGCATTTCTCAATGGGGCTATGATTTCCGCCCCGACTTTTTAAAACTAGGGACGGTCCGGCGCGCGCTCGGTTCGCCGCCGTGCTTGGCGCTGACGGCGACGGCGCCGCCGGAAGTGCGGGATGATATCGTCCGTACGCTCGGGATGGAGCGCGCCTGCCTCCATATTTATTCTGTCGACCGCCCCAACATCGCCTTAAAGGTTGAGTATTGCTTGTCGGCTGAGGAAAAAGCAGCGCGTTTAGTTGAATATGCGAGGCAGCTTGAAGGGCCAGGGATCGTTTACTTTTCGAGCCGTCAATGGGCGGAAGAAATGGCGCGCCGCCTTGAGCAGAGCGGAGCGGGGCGGGTGGCGTACTACCACGCCGGCATGGACGGAGAGCAGCGGCTGCTCGTGCAGCAGCAATTTTTATACGGTCAGCTCGATATCGTTTGTTGCACGAGTGCGTTTGGCATGGGCGTGAACAAAGAAAACGTTCGGTTTGTGCTCCATTTTCATATGCCGGCCCAGCTCGAGGCGTACGTCCAGGAAATTGGGCGCGCCGGGCGCGACGGGGCGCCGAGCTTGGCTGTGCTGTTTTACGCTGATGGCGATCGGGCCATCGCCCAAGCGGTGGCTGAAGCCGAGCTTCCCGACCCGCACGAGCTGCGTGAATGGTGTTGGCGGCTCCCGGACAACGTTGCTGTGGAGCAATGGAATGCTGCCATCGAAGCAAGCGGGTTTACGGAGATACAAAAACGGCTCTTGACGTACTTGTTAGAATGGGGACAAACAGCGCCGCCTGGTCGGCTCACGGCAGAGGTGAAGGAGCAACTGTACGAAAGAATGGCCGCGGCGATTGAAACGCGGCGGCGCTGGAAGCGAAAAAAGCTGCATGAAATGGACGACTGGGTGCACACATCTTCCTGCCGGCGCGCGATGATCGTTCGCGCGTTCGGGGAAGAGCTGACGGACAAGCCGGGTGACTGCTGCGACTGTTGTGGGCTGCGGCTCGATGCCTATATGCGTGACACCCGTCGCTTGGCTGCGGCGCCGATTCGCCATTGGCGTGAAGAGCTATGGCAAATGTTTTTCAGCAGGGGGCGGCAAGATGAGACGGCAAAGTGAACAAATCCGACATATGACAGACCGAGAAGTGCTTTTTCATCTTTATTTGACGCAAGCGTTGTTGCTTATCGTTGCCGGCGTCGTCTCATTCTTTTTGTTCGATTGGACCGAGTGGCGCCAGCTTTGGCGGTTTGATCTGAGCGATGTGCTGTTATACGGAGTAGGTGCGGCGGCGCTCGTGTTGACGGCTGACTTTTTGGCGATGCGTTATTTGCCGGAAGACTGGCATGATGACGGCGGAGTGAATGAAAAAATTTTTCGCAACCGCTCCATTCCCCATCTCTTTTTTTTATGTGTGCTGATTGCCGTTACCGAAGAGTGGCTGTTTCGCGGCATCGTGCAGACACATTGGGGGCTTTGGGTGGCGAGTGCGATCTTTGCCGTGCTGCATGTCCGTTATTTGGAAAAATGGTTTTTATTCTTCATGGTTATCCTTCTTAGCCTGTTTCTTGGCGTGCTGTATGAACGGACGGATAGTTTATGGGTGACAGTCATCGCTCATTTTTTAATTGATTTTGTGCTTGCTTTACATATTCGATTGAGTCGGGAGACGGAGGAGGAAGAGGAGTAAAGAGATGGAAGGGACATCGAAGCGTCTAGAGCGGAGAAAACGGTCGGCGGCGGATACGAATACGCCGTTATCACGCCTAAAAAGGCGGCGGCAAAAAGAAGAACAAAAGCGAAAATACATCCCAGTTCGCTTGCTGGCGCTTTTGTTTTTGGCGCTGCCAGCCACGGTGATGGCCATCTACCACGCCCGATCGGATTCCGGGACGGTTACAGTCGTCCGCCATGAGGAAAGCAGCAACCGGGAAAAGGTGCGCATCATTCAAGCCGACGACGTGAAGGCTGCCGAACAAACGCCGAAACGGGAGCGGTCAGCGGACGAAAAAGATGTGGATCAAACGAACAGCAAGACGGTCACCCATGTTGTCGCGGCGAACGAAACGCTATACAGCATTGCCATGAAATATTACGGCACGCCAAGCGCGATGGAACTCATCAAAAAAGAAAACGGCTTGTCAACTAACCGGCTTGAGCCAGGGCAAACGCTGCGCATTCCGCTTCATGAACAAAACTGAGTGCGGCCGACCCCGGCATGCAAACAATCGATGATCGGTGTTTTCTCCTTTGTTCTAATGTCGCTTGAAGCGGCATATGATGGACAATAGAAGAGGACAAGGGGGAGAGCACGATGGCCCATTTTCCGAGTGAATTTTCCCTCGATGAAGTAACAAAAGAAATGTTGCTTGCTGTCATTGAAAAGAAGAAAAAATGGGAGCGGCTCGAAAAGCGAACGACCATCTTGCAAGTTGCTTCATTTGTTGGCTTAGCTGCTTTCCTTCTTTATGTTATTGCCAATGTTTCGGCCGTTGCGACGTGGAGCGAGCGGCTTGCTTGGTTTTTTGCCGCACCTGTCCACATTTTCATCTTGCTTCTTTTATGCACGGTGTATTGGTTAGCTGTCTATTACAAAGGAAAAAGCGAAAAGGCGGAAGATGATTTTCACGCTCTCCGTTGCGAAATTATTCAAAAAAGTATCGATTTATGGAAAGACGAAGAGCAGTGGAACGGGCGCCACCGGTTGTTTGAGTGGCTGAAGCGGGAGTACGACATTAACCTGTATTATGAACACAGCTGAATGGGCGATTCCATCCAGCTGTGTTCAGTTTAGAAAAATTTTTTTTGGTTCCGTTCTTCTTTTAAAATTTCCACCGCTTCGCGGAATCGTTGTGAATGAATAATTTCCCGCTCGCGTAAAAAGCGGAGCCCATCGTTTAAGTCTGGGTCGTCACTCATATTAATAATCCATTGATACGTAGCGCGAGCCTTCTCTTCAGCAGCGATGTCTTCGTACAAGTCCGTGATTGGGTCGCCTTTCGCTTGAATGTACGTTGCCGTGAACGGAACGCCGGCAGCGTTATGGTAAAAGAGGGCGCGCTCATGGTCGACGTAATGAGGCTCAAGCCCGGCTTCTTTCAGTTGTTCCGGCGTCGCGTCTTTCGTTAGTTTGTACACCATGGTTGCGATCATTTCGAGATGGGCGAGCTCTTCTGTGCCGATGTCGTTTAGCAATCCGATCACTTTCGATGGCAATGTATAACGCTGGTTTAAGTAACGGAGTGCGGCAGCGAGCTCTCCGTCCGCCCCGCCGTACTGTTCGATCAAATATTTTGCCAGTCTCGGGTTGCACGTGCTGACGCGGACCGGGTATTGCAATTTTTTTTCATAAATCCACATCATCCATTCCTCCTTGCGCTCGTGATGTATCGGCTATACTTGCCAAGGCCACGGCGTGTCGTCCCAGTTCCACGGGTAGTTGGAATAGCTATGGCCAAACTGCTCAAGCGGCCCGTAGGCGGCTTCAAACTGTTTTTTCAACTGTCTCCGCTTTTGAGCGAGTTGGTTAAATTGTTGAATCGCTTGGTAGTCGGTTGGATGGGTGTCTAAATAAAGCGTGAGCTCAACGAGGGCAAAGTCGACCGCTTGCAGCTCCTCCAAACGCTCGTAATACTCCTTTGGCATTTGTTTCATGAGCCATCACCTTTTGTTTTTGTTTCGTAAGGGCTGTAATAAGGGTCGTAAAACACTTTCCAAAGCGTTCCTTTCATTAATGCTTCACGCAGAGGGAATTGCGGCAGGTTTGGAGGCTGGAATCCGATGTATAAGTTCGGCGCGGTGACGTACGTTTTGACGCGGATCGGCGGGCACGGATCAAACGGACTAATATACGGCTCATATTGTTTGCGCGTCGTAAACACAAAACCCCTCCTTTTTTGGTAAAGTTCAGTCTATATGTATGATAGAGCGACATCGTTCATGTCTGTTTGGCATGCTGAATCATAGGAATAAAACGAAGGAGGAAAAAATGGGTCGTCTATGGATG
The DNA here is from genome assembly GCF_037965715.1 of Geobacillus sp. FSL K6-3411. Taxonomy (NCBI): domain Bacteria; kingdom Bacillati; phylum Bacillota; class Bacilli; order Caryophanales; family Anoxybacillaceae; genus Geobacillus; species Geobacillus sp. FSL K6-3411. The sequence continues at coordinate 2,339,106 of NZ_CP150187.1, read as the reverse complement.
ACAGCCATGGCCGCTGTTTTAGGCGCCTATTTGTTTTTTCGCTGGCTGCCGCCGCTTCAGCCGTTTTCCTTGGCTCAGTTTTTGACAGGATTTCTGTTTGTCCCGCTGCGGACATGGCTTGCACTTGCTTGTTTTTTCCTTGGTGTTGCCGCTAATGGAGCCCTCATCCGCATGGTGATCATCGGGAGCGTGCGCCTACTGTCCGGCCGGCGGTTTCGTGTTGGTGAATGGGTAGTGAGTATGGCGGCGCTTAGCCATTTTTATTGGGCGTTTCAGTTTCATTGGCAAACGGCGGCGCTTTTTTTCGTTTTTTCCTTCTTTTATGGTATGATGACGTTGAGAGAACGCCGGTTGAGCGAAGGTGACCGGCTTTAGCAGGAGGAAGTATGTTCATCGGGGGAGCGATCATTAGTTTTCTGTTTTTGTTTGGATATATGTGGAAAGAAGCGCACAGCAATCGGATTCGTCATGTGACGCTGTCGTTTCCTCATTTTCCCGACAATGGGCCTCCGCTTACGATTTTTTTTATTTCTGATATTCATCGGCGGAGCGTTTCGTGCCGCATGCTTGAGACGGTGAAAGGTAAAGCGGACCTCGTCGTGATTGGCGGCGATTTGGCTGAGAAAGGGGTGCCGGCTGCGCGCGTCCGTGAAAACGTACGTCGGCTGCAAACGGTCGCTCCTGTTTATTTTGTTTGGGGAAACAATGATGACGAAGTCGACTACGATCTTCAATCATTGCTCGAGGAAGAACGCGTCTATGTGCTCAAAAACAAAGCGGAAGTATGGGAGCACGGCGGTGTGCCGATCGCGCTCATCGGCGTCGGTGATGTCAGCCGTAAGGAGGCGGATATCGCTCGGGCGCTCGAACACGTCCCGCCTGAATCATTTCGCATTTTAGCCTGTCATAATCCGGCAATCATTGCTCGTCTCGAAGATGAGCAACATATTTCGCTCGTGTTGAGCGGCCATACACATGGTGGACAAATTCGGCTGTTTTCGTTTGGGTTGTATGAAAAAGGAGGGCTCAAATGGCACGGCAACACGGCGTTGTTCACGAGTAACGGCTACGGGACGACCGGGGTGCCGCTTCGCCTTGGGGCGCCGGCAGAAACCCATCTCATCAAAATTGTGCCTGGGAAACTGGCAACCGAGAAAAAATGCTTGTCTAAAACCGGGAAAACGATGTAAACTCATTAATAATAACAAACGAACCAATTGCGAGTTGCAACATACAATAACGGTAAGAGATGGCTCTGTAGGTAAGGAGGGGTTGCCGATGCGTCTTGAGCGCTTGACCCACAATAAAATAAAAATCTTTTTGACGTTTGACGATTTGCTGGACCGCGGATTGACAAAAGACGATTTGTGGAGAGACACGTTTAAAGTGCATCAGCTGTTCCGAGATATGATTGAGGAAGCAAGCGAAGAGCTCGGCTTCGAAGTGAACGGATCGATCGCGGTCGAAGTTTACTCTTTACCGGCACAGGGCATGGTCGTTATCGTTACGAATGAGGGCGACTACAACGACATCGAAGAAGAATTTGCGGACGATTACATTGAAATGCAAGTAACGCTCGATGAGAGCGATGACATATTTTACGAATTTCAAACGTTCGAAGATGTCATTCAGCTCGCCCATCGTTTGTGTGCGGTCGGCTGCCTCGACGGCACGCTCTATTCGTACCAGGGCCGCTTTTACTTGCATGTTGCCGAAGAACCACCGATTCCGCTCGACAATTTTGTCGCCTTGCTGGCCGAGTTCGGCAACCCGGCTACGATAACGATACACCGTGTGCAAGAATATGGGAAACGATTAATGGAACGCCGCGCCATTGAGCAACTCGTTCATTATTTCCGGGCTAACTAAGCACGACTAGACTCCTGTATATGGACAAGGAGTCTATTTTTTCGCAGGAAACAATGTTTGGAATGTTTGGTCCGTTTCAGCCTTTTTTCCTTTGCATCCGCCATCAGAAGGTGTATACTATGACATGGAGGGCGACAAACTATTATAGCGAGCTTATAGGAGGTTTACGTGATGGCAGCCGATAAGCATACGGAAGACAAAGAACAACAGTACGACGTGTTGGCGTCGACGCAAATTGTTATACATAGAGCATTGGAAAAGCTCGGCTACCCGGAAGAAGTATACGAGCTCCTGAAAGAGCCGATCCGCGTGCTGACCGTCCGCATTCCGGTGCGCATGGACGACGGATCGGTGAAAATTTTTACTGGCTATCGGGCACAGCATAACGATGCGGTCGGTCCGACAAAAGGTGGCGTGCGCTTCCATCCTAATGTCACTGAACGTGAGGTGAAAGCGCTGTCTATTTGGATGACCTTAAAATGCGGTATCGTCGATCTGCCGTATGGCGGCGGCAAAGGCGGTATCGTCTGTGATCCGCGCACGATGTCGTTCCGCGAGCTTGAACGGTTGAGCCGCGGCTATGTGCGCGCCATCAGCCAAATCGTTGGACCATCCAAAGACATTCCAGCACCTGATGTGTTTACGAACTCGCAAATTATGGCGTGGATGATGGATGAGTATAGCCGCATCCGTGAATTCGATTCGCCGGGCTTTATTACCGGAAAGCCACTCGTGCTCGGCGGTTCGCATGGTCGGGAAACAGCGACGGCCAAAGGGGTGACGATTTGTATCCGCGAGGCGGCGAAAAAACGCGGCTTGTCGCTCGAAGGAGCGCGTGTCGTCGTTCAAGGGTTTGGCAACGCCGGCAGCTATTTGGCGAAGTTTATGCATGACGCCGGTGCGAAAGTCGTTGGTATTTCCGACGTATACGGTGCGTTGTACGATCCGAACGGGCTTGATATCGACTATTTGCTCGAGCGGCGTGACAGCTTTGGCACGGTGACGAAGCTGTTTAAAAATACGATTTCCAATAAAGAACTGCTTGAACTCGATTGCGACATTTTAGTGCCGGCGGCTATCGAAAACCAAATTACGGCCGAAAATGCCCCACGCATTAAGGCGAGCATCGTCGTTGAGGCGGCGAACGGCCCGACGACGCTCGAGGCAACCGAAATTTTAACGCAACGCGGCATTTTGCTCGTCCCGGATGTGCTCGCAAGCGCTGGTGGCGTGACAGTGTCGTACTTTGAATGGGTGCAAAACAACCAAGGCTATTATTGGACGGAAGAAGAAGTCGAACAGCGGCTTGAGAAAGTGATGGTCAAGGCGTTTAATAATGTTTATGACATGGCGCAAACGCGCCGCGTTGATATGCGCCTTGCCGCATACATGGTCGGCGTCCGTAAAATGGCGGAAGCGTGCCGATTCCGCGGCTGGGTGTAAACGCGGCGAGCACAGACGTTTGCATGCTGGAGTGAAATCCCCTATCATAAGATAGGGGATTTTTTGCTTCGTGTGAGGTGACAAAAAACATGAGAGAAGAAAAAATTATCATCGTTGGCGGCGGACCATGCGGACTGGCGGCGGCGATCGCTTTGCAGGACGCTGGGTTTTCACCGCTTGTGATCGAAAAAGGGAATATCGTCCATGCGATTTACCGTTTTCCGACGCATCAAACGTTTTTCAGCACGAGTGACCGGTTGGAGATCGGCGGCGTGCCGTTTATTACGGAAAATCGAAAGCCGACGAGAAGCCAGGCGCTCGCGTATTACCGCGAAGTCGTCGTCCGTAAACAAGTGCGCGTCAACACGTTTGAAGAAGTGAAAACCGTCAAGCAGCAAGAAGACGGGACTTTTTTGGTCGAAACGACAAAAGGCAAGTATCGCGCTCAATACATTGTCGTTGCCACCGGGTATTACGACCATCCAAACTATATGAATGTACCGGGGGAAGAGTTGCCGAAAGTAATGCATTATTTTAAAGAAGCGCATCCGTACTTCAACACCGACTGCGTCGTTATTGGTGGGAAAAACTCGAGCGTCGATGCGGCGATGGAACTTGTGAAAGCTGGGGCGCGCGTCACGGTGCTGTATCGCGGCAGCGAGTATTCCAAAAGCATCAAACCGTGGATTTTGCCGGAGTTTGATGCATTGGTGCGCAAAGGCGTCATTCGCATGGAATTTCACGCTCACGTGAAAGAAATTACGGAAGATGCTGTGACTTACGAAGTAAACGGGGAAACGAAAACGATCAAAAACGATTTTGTGTTCGCCATGACTGGCTATCATCCCGACCATAGCTTTTTAACGAATATCGGCGTTCGCGTCGATCCGGAAAGCGGACGGCCGCACTATGACCCAGAAACGATGGAGACAAACGTGCCGGGGGTGTTTATCGCAGGGGTGATCGCCGCTGGTAATAATGCCAATGAAATTTTTATCGAAAACGGCCGTTTTCATGGCGATCACATCGCTGCCTGCATCGCCCAACGAGAGCAGGAAGCATCGGCTCGGAAGCCGCTGTAACAACACCATTTGAGTGCGGTAGAAATTAGGCGGGCATCATGTTTAAAATCGGAAAGCGAAGGTGACGGATGTGACGAAACGGAAAGTAGTGCTGCTGACGACTGGCGGCACGATCGCCAGCAAACGGAATGAACGCTCCGGCCGCTTGAATGCCGGGGCGTTAAGTGGCGAAGAGCTTGCCGCGATGTGCCATTTGCCGAAAGAGATCGAGGTCAAAGTCGAAAGCGTGTTCCAGTTGCCGAGCATGCATTTGACATTTGCGCATTGGCTTGAGCTAAAAAAACGGATTGAGGCGCATTTCGCCGATCCGTCCGTCGATGGTATCGTCGTCACCCACGGGACTGATGCGCTTGAGGAGACGGCGTACTTTCTTGATTTGACTGTGAATGACCCGCGAACGATCGTCGTCACCGGCTCGCAGCGGGCTCCGGCCGATTTGGGCAGCGATGTGTATATCAACATCCGCCATGCCATTTACGCTGCGTGCGCTGAGTCGCTGCGAGGAGCGGGAACAGTCGTCGTGTTCAATGAACGCATTTTTGCCGCCAAATACGTGAAAAAAGAACATGCTTCGAACATTCAAGGGTTTAACTCGTTTGGCTTCGGGTATTTAGGCATTATTGACAACGACGAAGTGCACGTGTACCAAAAACCGATCCGCCGTGAATATTACGAGCTCGTGCGCCCGCTTCCGCCCGTCGATATTGTGAAATGTTATTTGGAAGCAGACGGAAAATTTATTAAAGCAGCCCGCGAAAGCGGTGTGGCCGGCATCGTGCTTGAAGGGGTCGGTCGCGGGCAAGTGGCGCCGAACATGGTCGGTGAAATCGTCAAGGCTCTCGAAGCCGGCATCAAAGTCGTTGTGACGACGAGCGCTGAGGAAGGGGCGGTGTATACGACGTACGATTATTTAGGGAGCGCTTATGACTTGCATAAAAAAGGCGTGATTCTCGGCAGCGATTATGACGCAAAAAAAGCGCGCATCAAGCTCGCCGTCGCCCTCGCCTCCAACGCGGATATCGACAACTTGTTTGCCTATTAGGTGAAGTTGCCTAGTAAATTCTCTTTTTCACTCCCTAGTTTCGTGTTACGATAGAGGTAAAAAGACAGAGAAACGGGGATCGATATGTTTTCGCTCATTTCTGCCGGCGTCGCCCCTGGGGTGGCGCTGCTCAGTTATTTTTATTTAAAGGACGAGTATGAAGCTGAACCGTTGTCTTTTGTGTTGCGCATGTTTTTCTTCGGTGTTCTCCTTGTTTTTCCCATCATGTTTATTCAATACGTGTTGGTGGAAGAAAAAATCATTTCGTCGCCGGCGGCTGAAGCGTTTTTATCTGCGGCGTTGCTCGAAGAGTTTGTCAAATGGTTTATTATCTATTTTTTTGTGTATGACCACGACGAATTTGATGAGCCGTACGACGGCATTGTGTATAGTGCCAGCGTCTCATTAGGTTTTGCGACGTTAGAGAACATTTTATACTTGCTAGCCAACGGATTGGAGACAGCCGTCACCCGGGCACTGCTGCCGGTGTCAAGCCATGCGCTGTTTGCCGTCATTATGGGGTTTTATTTCGGCAAGGCGAAATTTGCTGGCCGAAAGCGCCGTTATTATTTATGGGCATCGTTTTTGCTGCCGTTTTTTCTTCATGGCATCTATGATTGGATTTTGTTGGCCGAGAAACAATGGGGTTATTACATGGGGCCGTTTATGCTTGCCTTATGGTGGGTGGCGCTGCGCAAAGTGAAGAAGGCAAAAGGGTACATCCGCTGTCAAGTGACGTCGTCGGCGCAAGGAGTCGTTCGCAAAGTAGAACTGCCTTAAAAAATGAAGATGGTTGCTATAGCAAGATGTTGGAACGTGAAAAGGGGCATCCGAAAGTCGAAAACACGGCTTTCCGGACGGCCCCTTCTTCTTTTTTCTGTATAAAGAGGAAAGACCGGAGGAAAATAAGGATAAAAACGGCGATGGTCGACGGGAGGTTTGCATATGGTAAGGAAACTCATTGTGTTCACCTTAATAGGCGTCTTAGTATGCCTGCATCCAGCAGGCGATGCTGCCGCCTTTTCCCCGCAAGTCATCCAGCGTGGAGCGGTCGGCGATGATGTCATTGAATTGCAGGCGCGACTGCAATATCTCGGTTTTTACAAGGGAAAAATTGACGGCGTGTTCGGTTGGGGCACGTATTGGGCGCTGCGCAACTTCCAACAAAAATACGGCCTGCCAGTCGACGGGTTGGCCGGTGCCGAGACGAAACGGAAGTTGGTGAAGGCCTCCAAATATTATGAGCAGTTTGTCAAAGAGCAAATTCGCCAAGGAAACGAATTTACCCATTACGGGGGCATCCCGCTCAGCCAGCAAGTGAAAAAGCGCGGCAGCGGGGGAAGAACGGCAAAAACGACGGCGTCGAACGTGCCGAAAGGGTTTTCGCAAAACGATATTCAGTTGATGGCGAACGCGGTTTATGGTGAAGCGCGCGGCGAGCCGTACATCGGCCAGGTAGCCGTCGCCGCCGTCATTTTAAACCGGCTCCAACACCCGTCGTTCCCGGATACGGTTGCTGGAGTCATTTTTCAACCGGGCGCGTTTACTGCGGTCGCTGACGGACAAATTTGGCTGACGCCAAACGAAACAGCAAGAAAGGCAGTGCTTGATGCCATTAACGGTTGGGACCCGAGCGGTGGCGCCATTTACTATTTCAACCCGGCAACCGCGACGAGCGCTTGGATTTGGAGTCGGCCGCAAATTAAACGGATCGGGCAGCATATTTTCTGCAAATAAAAGGAGGGAGACGGAATGGTGCGAAACCTATTGCTTGCGGTGCTCGTCGTTGCCGTCGTCGGCACCGGTTATTGGGGCTACCGCGAGCACTCGGAGAAAAACGCGATTTTAATCCACGCAGAAAACAATTACCAGCGTGCGTTCCACGATTTGGCCTACCAAATCGACTTGCTTCATGACAAGCTCGGCGCAACACTGGCGATGAACTCGCACGCATCATTGTCGCCGGCGCTTGCCGAAGTGTGGAAAATCGCAGCAGAAGCGCACTCAGACGTCGGTCAGCTGCCGCTGTCGCTCTTGCCGTTTAACAAGACGCAAGAGTTTTTATCACAAATCGGTGAGTTCAGCTACCGAACGGCGGTGCGCGATTTGGAAGAAGAGCCGTTGACCAAAGAAGAGTACAAGACGTTGCAGGCGCTGTACAAAAACGCGGGAACCATCCGTCAAGAGCTGCGCAATGTGCAACATTTAGTGCTTGAAAACAATTTGCGTTGGATGGATGTCGAGTTGGCGCTGGCCACGAATGACGAGAAAGGTGACAACATTATTATTGACGGTTTCAAAGCGGTCGAAAAAAATGTTGATACGTTCTCAAGCTCGTCCGAGTTTGGACCATCATTCATCGGCCTTGCTAATGAAGAAAAAGGGTTTGTTCGGGCGCAAGGACGTCCGATCACCAAAAACGAAGCGAAACGAATTGCCCGCGATTTTCTCGGCTTAAAAGGGACTGAGGAGATCAAGGTGACAGAGAGCGGCAAAGGAGCGGACGACCGCTTTTATAGCTTAACGATTCGCGATCCGAAAACAAAAGGCGACATTTATATGGACATTACGAAAAATGGCGGTTACCCGATTTGGGCGCTCAACAGCCGGCCGATCGGCAAGCCAAAGATCAGCTTGCATGAGGCGACGAATCGAGGAATGGCATTTTTAAAACGGCATCAATTTACCGGGTTTGAACTGTACGACAGCACGCAATACGATAATGTCGTCGTGCTTACGTTTGTCAAAAGTGAAAACGGTATCCGCATTTACCCGGAAGCAGTCCAAATGAAAGTGGCGCTCGATAACGGCCGAATTGTCGGCTTTACAGCGCGCGATTATTTGTCATCGTCGATCCCGCGTCCGCTGCCAAAACCGAAACTCACCGTCGAAGCGGTGAAGAAAAAGGTCAACCCGCAGTTAAAAGTGATGGAACAGCGCCAAGCAGTCATTATGAACGACTTGCAAAAACCCGTGCTTTGCTACGAGTTCTTAGGAACGCTTGGCGACGAGACGTACCAGCTGTTTATTAACGCGTCGACCGGTCTTGAAGAAAAAGTGGAAAAACTCGAAAGCGTAGAACCGAACTATGGATAAGAGGAAAGGAGGAAAGGCCAAAAACAGGGCTTTTCCTCCTTTTTGTTCCCGTCGACCCGAAGTGAAAGTTGTATGGTATAATAGTCATATGTAACGACGCGGGTCAGCGGCAAGTATTCGGTGATTCGACGGTTGGCCGAAAGGGGACAAAAGGCAAGATGATGATCAAGATTGGGGATCGGATCTGGCTTGAGCCGCTCGACGGTTCAACGCGGCAATACCAGAGTAAGATGCTCTCCGTCGCCGACGGGGTGATCCATATTAGTTATCCTGTCGATGAACAGAGCGGAAAAACGGTGTATTTGTTAAACGGCATGCAATTTAAGGCGAGTTTTATCGGCCGAGATGGGGCTTTGTACATGTTTGATACGGAAGTGAAAGGGGAAATGCGCGACCCGTCACCGATGGTTATTTTGACTTATCCGGGTGACAAATATGTCACGCGCATTCAGCGTCGCCGGTATGTGCGGGTGAAGGCAAAGGTCGATGCTGCCGTCCATCCGCTTAATGGTGAATTCGCCCCGTTTGTAACGATGACGATCGATATTAGCGCCGGCGGAGCCGCGCTCCTCATTCCGCCAACGCATGCTCCTCTTCTTCAACCAGGCAAGGCGGTTGAGCTTTGGCTTGTGCTGCCGATGCGCTCGGGTGAATACTATTATGTGAAAACGAAAGCTAAGCTCGTCCGCATAGTTACTGATGAGCACGGCATCGCAAAAATGTCGGTTGAGTTCACGGATCTTCTTCCCCAAGACCGTGTTCGACTCATTCGTTACAGCTTTGAGCAGCAGCTTGACGAAAAGAAAAGGGAAAAAGAAGAGAATAAATGAACGGGCTGGGTGGAATACTGCTAGAAAAAACGGAAGGCAGGATGTTTGTGCCATGAAGCGGATCGAGCAGCTGTTATGGAAGCTTGTTGTGATCCAAGCAATTTGTTTGTTGGTTGCTCAATGGCTCGTATTGTACACGCCGGCGGCGCTTTATATTGGCAAAATATACGAATATGAAGGGGTAGCTAAGCCGAAAAAAACGGAAACAATTGAAACGGCCGTCGACCGTTGACGGCAAATATGATACAATGAATATGAGAACATGCAGGGTTTTCCTGCATTTTTCTTTGTGCAGTCATTACATGATTCGATGAAGCAGGAGGAGTTATGGAACGACGAATTTGCATCGCGATCGATGGACCTGCGGCAGCAGGAAAAAGTACGGTCGCTAAACTCATTGCCAACCGCCTTTCCTATGTATATATCGATACCGGTGCGATGTACCGTGCGTTAACGTACCGGGCGCTTCAATGCGGTGTTGACATCCATGATGAACAGGCGCTGCTGTCATTGCTTGGTGATACATCGATTGAACTGAAGCCATCACCGCAAGGGCAACTCGTATTCGTGAACGGTGAAGACGTCACCGATATTATTCGCGGCGAGGCGGTGACGAATGCGGTGTCGTTTGTTGCGAAGCACCCGCTTGTGCGCGAGGAGATGGTTGCTCGCCAACGCGCCTTGGCCGAAGGGGGCGGTGTTGTTATGGACGGGCGCGATATCGGGACGAACGTACTGCCGAATGCTGAGGTGAAAATTTTCTTGAAAGCCTCGGTCGAGGAGCGTGCGCGGCGCCGGCATGAAGAAAATATCGCCCGCGGCTTTCCGTCTGATCTCGAAAAGCTAAAAGAAGAGATCGCTCACCGCGACCGGATCGACTCAGAGCGAGAAACAGCGCCGCTTCGCAAGGCGCCGGATGCGGTAGAAATTGATACGACGTCGCTGACGGTCGAGGAAGTGGCGGCGCGCATTATGGAAATTGTCAACGAAAGGATTGGATGAGGGTGGATTTTTATTCGTTGGCCAAAGGAGTGGTAAAAAGCATATTAACCCCTTTGTACCGCATTCAAGTTACCGGGGTTGAGCAATTTCCAAAAGAAGGAGCGGTGCTTCTGTGCGCCAACCATATCAGCAACTTAGATCCGCCGATCGTCGGCATTACAGCACCGCGGCCGATCCGGTTTATGGCGAAAGAAGAATTGTTTCGCACCCCAGTGGTGAAAACGCTCGTCAAAAGCTTGCACGCTTTTCCGGTTAAACGTGGCATGAGCGACCGTCAGGCGCTGCGCACAGGGATTGAGGTGCTGAAACAAGGAGAGGTGCTCGGCATTTTTCCTGAAGGAACGCGCAGCAAAGACGGGCGTCTGAAACGGGCGCTGCCTGGCGTCGGTTTTTTCGCCTTGCGCACCGATGCAGCTGTCGTCCCATGCGCGATCATCGGTCCGTATCGGCCGTTTGTGCCGCTCAAAGTCGTATACGGGGCGCCAATTGATATGGCGCCGCTTCGTGAGCGGAAGGCCAGTCCGGAAGAAGCGGCCGATTATATCATGGATCATATCCGCCAGCTGCTTGAACAACATCGATAAGCATTATAGTACATGTTGATTGAGAAAATATGGTATACTAACTAGAAAAGCGTCCTTATTTTTGCCGACAGCCGGCCGCGGCCTCGGCGCGAGGCGCGCTTTTGCAGGATGGTCAGTCGATGAAGGAGGGGTTTTACGATGACAGAAGAGATGAATGTACAAGTGAATGTGTATGGGGTGGACGATATTGTCCGCGGCAAAGTGGTAAAGCTCGAAGACAAACAAGTGCTTGTTGAGGTGGAAAACAGCAAACAAAGCGGCATCATTCCGATCAGCGAGCTGTCAAACTTGCATATCGAGAAACCGAGCGATGCTGTCGCGGTCGGCGATGAAGTGACGGCTAAAGTGAAAAAAGTGGAAGAAGGCAAAGATGGGGAAGAAGGGCTGCTCATTTTATCAAAGAAAGCTGTCGATGCCGAACGGGCGTGGGAGGAGCTTGAGCGCAAGTTCGCGAGCGGCGAAACGTTCGAAACGGTTGTGAAAGACATCGTTAAAGGTGGGCTTGTCGCCGACGTCGGTGTGCGTGGCTTTATCCCGGCCTCGCTTGTTGAACCACACTATGTCGAAGATTTTTCTGATTACAAAGGAAAAACGCTCACGGTCAAAGTCGTTGAACTCGACCGCGAGAAAAACCGCGTCATTTTATCGCATCGAGCGGTCGTTGAGGAAGAGCAAGAGCGGCAGCAAAAAGAACTGCTTTCCCGTCTTGAGGCGGGGCAAGTGCTGGATGGCGTCGTCCGCCGCATTGCCGATTTCGGCGTCTTTGTCGATGTCGGCGGGTTTGACGGACTCGTACATATTTCCCAGCTTTCTCATACGCGTGTCGCCCATCCGTCTGAGGTGGTGAAAGAAGGCGATGCGGTAAAAGTGAAGGTGTTGGCTGTCGACCCGGAACAAGGTCGTCTGTCGCTGTCGATCAAAGAAGCGTTGCCGGGTCCATGGGAAGGTATCAGCGAAAAAGTAAAACCGGGTGATGTCGTCACTGGGACTGTGAAGCGGCTCGCCTCATTCGGTGCGTTTGTGGAAATTTTCCCGGGTGTCGAAGGATTGGTTCACGTGTCGCAAATCGCCAACCGCCGCATCGGCTCACCGCATGAAGTCCTGAAGGAAGGCGATGAAGTGAAAGCGAAAGTGCTCGATGTCAACGAGGCTGAGCACCGCATTTCCTTAAGCATCCGCGCGCTGCTTGAAGAAGAAACAGCTGCGCCGGCGGAGGATTACAGCCAATATACGAAAGTGGCGGAAACGCGCGGCTTCCAGCTCGGCGAAGTCATCGGCGAACAGCTGAAAAAATTAAAATAATGAACCGTCAAGCAACCTCATCTTGATGGCATTTGCCATCAAGATGAGGTTTTTGTTTTATCTGTCGAACACGAATAAAGAGAGCACGCTTTTTGCCCTCTCAATCGAGAGATCTCTGCTTCCAAGCAAAAGGAAAGTGGAGGGGAAAGTGAATCTTAGCTTTGAAGTGACCATTATATTTTCATTTAAAAACGGCAATTCTATAAAAGACTGACGAAAAATAGCTGTTTCGGACCAATCAACAGCTTCGCAACACGACATAAAACAGAGTTCACAAGATTTCCTGCTTTGAAAAGGGGATGGATTACGAAATCAACAGTCTTATAAATAAAACATGTGCACAGCGAGGAAGAGGGGGAACAGCATGCGTTTTTTTCAAAGAGGGAAAAAGGGCCGTCCGTCGCAGCCAGCGGTGACAAAGCCAAGCGGAACGCAAGACGCCCTAGCGGTCAACATGAATGATAATTTACAAAAAATACAGAATATTTATAGAGACTGCATCGATGTCATCTTCCGTTCTTTTAAAATCGGTGGGCATACAAGCGCCGTTTTAATTTATATCAACGGGCTCGCCAATATGGAAGAAATGAATGAAAATGTGCTTCGTCCGTTGATGGAGAAGAATTCAGACAGTAGGCAAGGCGCGTCGCCTACCGAACAGCTGAATGCGACGAGCCTTCTCGAGCAACAATTGACCGTTGCGAAAGTCAACAAGGTACAAACGATTGGCGAGTGCGTTCAGTATATCGCCGCTGGAAGTCCGGTGCTGTTGATTGATGGACAAAGCGAAGGATTCGCTTTAGGATTGTCCGAATGGGAAAAACGGCCGATTGAAGAGCCGATAGCCGAATCGGTGATCAGAGGCCCGCGTGAAGGATTTATTGAATCATTGGAAACGAACCTTTCCTTATTGCGACGCCGAATCCGCAGCCCGCTATTAAAAACGAAATCAGTCACCTTAGGCAAGTATATAAAAACACAAGTCGTGATTTGTTATATGGAAGGCATCACTCCTGAGGCATTTGTCACGGAAGCGGAAAAACGGCTTCAGCGCATTGAATTGGACGGCGTGCTTGAAAGCGGGTATATCGAAGAGCTGATTGAAGATCATCCGTACTCGCCGTTTCCGCAAGTATTAAACACGGAGCGGCCGGATGTGGCGATTGCCAATTTGCTTGAAGGGCGCATTGTCATCATGCAGGATGGCAGCCCGTTTGTGTTGGTGATGCCGGTTTCGTTTTATTCTTTGATCCAATCTAGCGAAGATTATTATCAGCGCGCGCTGATCAGCGCGCTCATTCGTTGGTTGCGGTATTTGTTTCTCTTGATTTCGCTCTTGTTGCCGTCCGCGTATATCGCCATTTTGACGTTTCACCAAGAAATGATCCCGACGACCCTTTTATTAACGGTGGCTGCTTCGCGGGAACGCATACCTTTCCCGGCGCTCGTTGAGGCGCTAATAATGGAAGTCGTATTTGAAGCGTTGCGTGAAGCCGGCGTGCGACTCCCAAAACAGACAGGGGCGGCGGTGAGTATCGTCGGGGCGCTCGTCATCGGCCAGGCAGCGGTTCAGGCCGGTCTTGTCTCCGCGCCGATGATTATGATTGTAGCGCTGACGGGTATCGCTTCGTTTACGATCCCGCGGTTTACGGCCGGGATTGCATTGAGAATGTTGCGCTTCCCGATGATGTTTTTAGCCGGGTCGCTTGGGCTGCTTGGGATTATGCTCGGACTGCTGTTGATTCTGATACATATGGCTTCCCTTCGCTCTCTTGGCGTTCCGTATTTGAATGCTCACGTCCCTAACATGGAGCATCAAGCAAAAGATGTCCTTACCCGCACTCCGTGGTGGAAGCTGAACGCTCGTCCACGCATAAATGAGCGGAGGAGGAATAACCGTCAAAGCTAAGGAGTGAAAGAGGATGGAAAATGAAAAAATCACGTCCGTGCAGATGATGATGTTGCTGTATCCGGCTATTACCGCTACTGCCATTCTCCTTGTCCCAGGGGTGACGGCTCAACATGCCCAGCAAGATATGTGGCTATCGCCGATTTGGGCTTCGCTTATCGGCTTTTTGACGGTGCACATCACCGTTCAGTTGTACCGGCTTTATCCAAAAAAAACACCGATTGAATATAGCGTGGATATCGCTGGTCCGTTTTTCGGCAAGTTCATCGGCTTGCTTTTGTTATTTTTTTATTTTCATGTCACCGCGATTATTATCCGCGAATACGGAGAGTTTGTCGTCGGTAACTTTTTGTTTCGCACGCCAATTGACTTTGTGATGGGAGCGATGGTGTTTGTTTGTGCTGTTGCCGTTCGCAGTGGGATTGCTGTGCTTGGGAGACTGGCACAAATTCTCGTGCCCGTTGTCATCTTGTTGTTAACTATCATTGTTATTTTGGTGTTTCCGGATATCGAGCTGGAAAATATGTTTCCGATGTTTGAAAACGGGCTTTTGCCGTCGATCATGGGCGCAGCAACCCCGCAAAGCTGGTTTAGCGAATGCTTTTTAATGGCATTTTTGCTTCCGCATGTCATCGATGAAAATCATGGACGGAGATGGGGAAACATCGCGGTTGTATCGATTATGTTGACATTATTTTTCACGAATTTGGCGACCCTCTTCGTGTTTGGAAACATTACTGCCAGCTTTGTATATCCGGTGATCAGTGTCGTCCGGTATATTAGCATCGCTGATTTTTTGGAGCATGTCGAGGTGGTCGTCATGGCGCTTTGGGTCGTCGGTGTATTTTTGAAAATTTCGGTCTTTTATTATGCTCTTGTGACTGGCTTAGCCCGGTGGTTGAACTTATCCCAATACGAGCCGCTCGTCTTTTCTGTCGGGTTGCTTTTATGTTTGCTTTCTAACTGGTCGGCAAATGATTTAGTGGAGCTGACCCATTTTCTAGGGACAACCGGCTCGTTTTACTTGTCATTTGTGCAAACCGTCATTCCGTTGTTTCTCCTGTTAGTGGCGAAATGGCGAAATCGGGCTGCGTCCCCGCAGCCGGCTGTTTCACACCAAGAAAGAAAATAACGTCCACTGCTATTAAGCAAAAAAAGGGTGAACTGCCTTGGCGATCGGGAAAAAAGTGAGACGAGCACTTGTTTTTCTTCTAGTCAGCATCAATGTCGTCATACTCGGTGGCTGTTGGGACCGGGAGGAAATTAACGACATTGCGATCGTGCTCGGAATCGGCATTGATCAGGTGAAAAACGGAAACATTAGACTGACAGTAGAGATAGCCGTGCCGCGGGTGATCGGGAGTGGACAAATGGGGGGGACAGGCGGTGACAAAGAAGAAACAATCATTCGGTCAGGGACAGGCGTGACAATCGCTGACGCCATTGCCCAATTGCAGGAGCGGTTGCCCCGCCGCTTGTTTTGGGGGCATATGAAGATCGTCATATTCGGTGAACAGGCAGCGAAAGTGGGCATTCGTGAGCATCTCGACTTTTTGATTCGCCATCCACAAACCCGTACTCGCTGTAATGTGTTTGTCGGCAAAGGATCGGCGAAAAGTATGCTCGAACTCATTCCCCCGATTGAACAAAGTGCATCGGAAGTGCTAAGGGAAATGGCGGAATCAAGAACATTGATGCGGAAAACGGCGAAAGAAACGTTGCAAACGCTAAACAGCGAAGCAGAAACGGTGTTGCTGCCGATGGTGAAAGTGTTGCCACCTCCAAAAGGAAAGAAAGAAATAGAGACGATCCCCTTTATTTACAGTACGGCGGTTTTTAAGAAAGATCGAATGATCGGACAGATTGACGATTATATAACGCGCGGCGTGTTATGGATTCGCGACGAAATCAAACTGGCGCATGTGACGGCGAGGGTTCCAGGAGAAAGAGGAAATATTACATCGCGAATGATCCGCGCGCATACTGATATCACACCGAAGCATGAGAAAGGGAGATGGAAGATTATCGTCAATGTCACATCGGAACATGACATTATATTAAATGGAACAAAACTCGATTTATTAAGTGAAAGAAATATTCAGCGCATCGAAACAGAGCTGGAAAAAGATATAAAACGACGAATGAGAAGCGCCCTGGATCAGCTGCAGAAAGACATGAAAGTTGATGTGTTCGGTTTTGCTGACGCGATTCATAAAAAATATCCATCGCGTTGGCGCCATCTGAAAAAACGTTGGAACGATGTATTTCCTGATTTGCCTGTAGAATTGAACATAACGGTGAAAGTGCGCCGGCCGGGAATGAATTTCCCTCCGCAAGGTGTGCCAGAACAAGAGGTGAAAGAATGAAAGCATGGTTAGTCGTCGGGATGCTTATCATTGTCGGGCTGATTTGGTGGTACGAATGGTCTCGGCTTGAGCGGGAGTACAAAAAGGAGAAGGCAGCTGTCGCTATTTTGCTTTGCCTGGCTATGCTGTTGGGAGTCATATTAATGGTGAATCCAGATCTTCCCGGACCGACGCAAGCAGTGGATCGTTTGTTCCGTCCCTTCGGGAAAATGTTAGAAAAGTAAAAACGCTTAATTTGTACGGAACAAACATGGAACGACAAGGAAGTGGAAGGCAATTGCAAAAGGGGAAAATTCCGTCCGTACATGATGTTGCTGCTGTATCCAGCATTATTGCTACAGCCATCCTGCTTGTCCTAGGGGGGGACGGTTCAACACACCAGGCAAGATATGTGGATGTCGCCGTTTTGGACTTCGCTCATCGGATTTTTGACAGTGCATCTGTCTGTTCAGTTGCACTGTCTTTATCCGAAAAAAATGCCGATTGAATATAGTGCAGACATTTTAGGAAAGTGTTCGGAAAACTAGTCGGATTGCTTTTTTGTTTTATTTTCATATTACCGGAATTACTATCCGTGAATATGGGGAGTTTATTGTCGGTCATTTTTTGGTTCGTGCGCCAATGAGTTTCGTGATGGGAACGATGGGGGATGTGCTGTCGTCGCCCGCAGCGGAATTCACGTGCTCGGGCGGCTGGCGCAAATTCTTGTACCTGTCGTCATGATTTTACTGATGCTCATCGCGATTTTGCTGCTCCCGGATATCGATCCGAAAAATATGTTGTCGATGTTTGAAAACAGGCTTTTGCCGTCGATCATGGGCACAGCAGCCCCGCAAAAGCTTTTAATGGCGTTTTTGCTTCCGCATGTCATTGACGAGGATCGCGGGCAAAAGTGGGGAAACATCACGGTTATTTTAATTATGCTTACCTTATTTGTCGCCAACGTAATGACTCTTTTTGTGCTCGGAAATATTACGGGTGATTTTGTGTATCCGGTGATGAATGCTGTCCACTACATTAGTATCGCGGATCTTTTTAGAGCACGTCGAGGTGATTGTCATGAGGTTTGGGGTGGGGATGAAAATTTCCATCTTTTATTATGTCCTTGCATTAGCAACAGCTCAGTGGCTAACTATCTCTCAGCATCAGCCGCTTGTTTTTTTGCTCAGGCTTACATTGTGGCTCTGTTCCATTTGGTCGGCGAATGATTTAATGGACATCGCACATTTTGTAGAAACAGCCGGCTCTTTTTAGTTAACGATCGTGCAAACGGTTATTCCGTTGTTTCTGCTGCTAGTCGCCAAATGGCGGAAACCGCGGACTTCTTCCTCATCAGTTGCTTCGCAAGAATAAGAACATTAGCACCAACCACAGTTTTGGCGATTCATCCAAAGCCGGCCGCCTCGAAAAGCGGCCAACCTTTTTAGGATCTGTTCCGTTCGCGTGCCTCTTCCGGCGTATCGAGCCGGCTTGCCCCTTTATAGGAAAGCGACTGATCACGGTCTGACTCAACTTGCCGCGACTGTTTCAACTTTTTCTCCTGCCGATCTTTTCCCACCAAATCCCGCTCCTTTCTATGTGATGATCATTTGTTACTATGACCGGGCGATGGTTTTTCTATGCATGTTTAACAATGGAAAACAGTCATTCATCTCTATATGCCGGTCTTGCCGGTTAGAAGAGGATAAAAAATGGCATAATGAACATAATAAGGGGTGGAAAAAATGGAAGGGATGTATTTTTATCTCTTTTTTTGGTCGGTATGGCTTGTGGCAACGTTTTTTATGAAAAAGACCGCCGTCCGCACGAAACTGGCGGTGTTTGCGCTTTTCATGATCAGTTCGGCCTCGTTGACGGTGGAAGTTGGCTCTATTCATGTGGCGTTGTCCTTTTTTGTGCTTTTTTTCTTTTCCTGTTACACAGCGGTCGAGCGGCGGCCGTGCCACCCGCTGTTGATGGCGTTATCGGCGTCCGGATTGGCGTTTGCTTACACCGCCTTCCGTTTGCTTGCCTTGTTTGACCCAGTTTGGATTTGGTTCGATGGCCAGTGGATGCTCGCTTGGTGGCTCGCCCTCGTCAGCTGCCTGTTCCACCGTGGTCTTGTCGACCGCCTTCTTTGTTTGGCGCTCGGTGGTTGCCAAGGGGAAGCGGTGTACGCTGCGGCCATTCACCGGATGGGGCCTGACTACGTGCTCGGTTCGTTTTCTTTTTTAGATGTGACAGCGATTAGCGCGTCATGTTTGCTCGCTTGGGAAATGATTCGCTTCCTTTCACTTCAGCTTGAGGAAAAACGGTCTGTAGGGAGGACGAGACAGCCGTGAACGAATATACATTTCCAATTTTATACGGTGTGGCTGTTGGGGTATTAACGCGTCTTTATTTATTGCGCACTGATTACCGCCAATACCCGACATACTTGCACGGCCGGACGATCCATATCGCGTTAGGAGCCATCGCAGCCGGCTTGGGTACGATTGCTGTGCCGGCGATTATGGAAAAAGAATTTGCGGCCATCACGTTTTTGGCGTTGGCGGCTTCGCAGTTTCGCGACGTACGCAATATGGAGCGCAATACGTTAAACGAGCTGGATCAGTATGAACTAGTGCCGCGCGGAAAAACATACATTGAAGGTATTGCGATTGTTTTTGAAGGGCGGAACTATTTAGTTATTTTCGTCTCTTTTTTCTCCACGCTCTTTTATTTAATGTGGAATGTTTGGGCTGCGCTCGTGGTCAGCGTCATCGGCATAATGGTGGCGCGGCGGTTTATGAGCGGAAGCCGGTTGAAAGATATCGCCGATGTGAAATATGTCAAGCCTCATTTTGAAGGAGCAGGGCTTTATGTCGACAATATTTACATTATGAATATCGGGTTGCCGGCGCGAAGGGAAGAGATTTTGCGTTACGGGATGGGCTTTATTTTGACGCCGAAAAACTTCAACGCCCGAACAACGATCGCCAACCTTGGGCAGCGGCAAGCGATTTTGCACGATGTATCGACGGCGCTTGGCATTTACCGTGACTCGGGAACACCGGCGCTCGTGCCGCTTGCCAAACGCGATTTAAACGACGGTCGCGTCGGCGTTTTCATTTTGCCGCAAGTGAAGGATGTCGAAAAGGCGAAAGCGGTCATTGAAAATGTTCCGGTGCTTGAGAGCGCCATCCGCATGCCGGCGAAACGGCGGTGGAAACGGAGAGGAGGCGGCAGTGATGACGCATGAAAAAATGATTTTGGCCATTATTACGACCAATGCTGAAAACGTGGCCGGTGGTGCCCCGATTTTCGTTTGCCGCACAAAAGAGGAAATGGAACAGATCGCTACCAATTTAGAGGCGATTTTAGACGGCATCGCCCATGAACTAAGTGACGGATTGTTTGTGATTGTCAAGCATTAAAGCGGTTGTTGGACGTTTCGCTTTTTGATAAAATAAAGCAGTTGTAGCATGTCTTGGTTCATCACCAAAAGATATCCTTGATGGGTAAAACTGCACATGTTCATGTAACCTAAATGGACAAAACATGTAAAAAAAGAGGAGGCAGCTCCCCATAACTTTGGCAGTAAAAGAAATGGAGCGTCAGTACGCTTAACGGTGGTGAACCGATGCCCTAGGAGCAGGGCGTTTTTTTCAAGAGCAAAACGATGTAAAAATGAGGATAAAGGGTGGTAGCATGGCAAATCCAGTCGTGGCCATTGTCGGCCGTCCGAATGTGGGGAAATCAACCATTTTCAACCGCATCGTCGGAGAACGCATTTCCATCGTTGAGGATGTACCGGGGGTGACGCGCGACCGCATTTACAGCAGCGCCGAATGGTTGAACCATTCATTTTATTTAATTGACACGGGAGGCATTGACATCGGTGATGAGCCGCTGCTTGTGCAAATTCGTCAGCAGGCAGAAATCGCCATCGATGAGGCGGACGTCATCATCTTTATGACGAACGGCCGTGACGGTGTGACAGCCGCTGATGAAGAAGTGGCGAAACTGCTGCGCCGGTCGAATAAGCCGGTCGTGCTCGCCGTGAATAAAATTGATAACCCGGAGATGCGTGATTTGATTTACGATTTTTACGCTCTTGGTTTTGGCGAGCCGTACCCCATTTCCGGGGCGCACGGAACGGGACTTGGCGATTTGCTTGACGCTGTTGCCCGCCATTTTCCGAAAGATCACGGCCAAGAATATGAAGAAGACGTGATTAAGTTTTGCCTCATCGGCCGGCCAAACGTCGGTAAATCGTCGCTGGTTAACGCCATTTTAGGGGAAGAACGAGTGATTGTCAGCGACATCGCCGGCACGACGAGGGACGCTGTGGACACCTCGTTTGTCCGCGAAGGTCAGAAATATGTTATTATTGATACAGCAGGAATGCGCAAACGAGGAAAAATTTATGAAAGCACGGAGAAATACAGTGTGTTGCGCGCGCTAAGAGCCATTGAGCGCTCGGATGTCGTGCTCGTTGTCCTGAACGCAGAGGAAGGGATTATTGAACAGGATAAAAAAATCGCCGGGTATGCGCATGAGGCAGGGCGTGGCGTCATTCTCGTCGTCAATAAATGGGATGCCGTCGAAAAAGACGATAAAACAATGGTGGAATTTGAGCGGAAAATTCGCGATCATTTTCCATTTTTGGACTATGCACCGATTTTATTTGTGTCGGCGAAGACAAAACAGCGGCTTCATAAGCTGTTGCCGCTCGTGCAACTCGTAAGTGACAACCACGCGATGCGCGTTCAAACGAACGTGCTCAATGAAGTCATTATGGATGCGGTGGCGATGAACCCGACGCCGACGCATAACGGTCGGCGCCTAAAAATTTATTATATGACGCAAGTCGCCGTCAAACCGCCGACGTTCGTCGCTTTTGTCAATGATCCGGAACTCATGCACTTTTCATACGAACGATTTTTGGAAAATCGCATCCGCGACGCGTTCGGCTTCGAAGGTACACCGATCAAAATCATTGCCCGCCCGCGGAAATAAGAAAAGCGGCGGCGCCGAGACCAGCTCTCGAAGTCAAACATTCTCCGGCCACAGGGGGGCTTGCACCCCGAGGGGGAGGTTATTTGGTGGAAGAGAGCTAGGCGCCAAAGCTAGACAGAAAGAAAAGCGGCGGCGCCGAGATTAGCTCTCGAAGCCAAATGTTCTTCACCCGCAGGGGTGCTTGCACCCCGAGGGGGGAAGTTATTTGTCGGAAGAGAGCTAGGCGCCAAAGCTAGACAGAAAGAAAAGCGTGAGCGATTTGTCGCGGCGGGCACATGTTCTTCGCCGGAAGAGACTGGCCATCCAAAGGCGAAGGTGATTTGACCTCGAGCAGCGTTTTTCAGGAAAGTGACAATCGGGCAAAGGAAGTGGGAAGCGATGGAGAACATTACCGTATTGGGGGCAGGAAGTTGGGGGACGGCGTTGGCGCTCGTTTTAGCTGACAATGGGCACCGCGTTCGGCTTTGGAGCCATCGGGCTGAACAAGTGAGGGAGATCAATGAACAGCGGACAAACGAAAAATATTTGCCAGGCGTCCGCCTGCCGGAGGTTATTATCGGTTATGACGACCTTGGCGCCGCGCTTGATGGCGTTTCCATTGTTGTGCTAGCCGTGCCGACGAAAGCGATCCGCGAGGTACTCCAGAGAGCGCGCATGTGTTTGGCTGCGCCGATCACGATCGTTGCCGTCAGTAAAGGAATCGAGCCGGGGACGCATAAGCGCGTGTCGGAAATTGTCACCGAAGAAATCAGTGAATGGCTAGAGGACGTCGTCGTCCTTTCCGGGCCGAGTCATGCTGAGGAAGTGGTGCTCCGCCATCCGACGACGGTGGCAGTGTCATCGCCGAACATGGAAGCGGCACAGTGTATTCAAGATGTATTTATGAATCACCACTATTTCCGCGTTTATACGAACCCTGACTTAGTCGGTGTCGAAGTCGGCGGGGCGCTGAAAAACATTATTGCATTAGCCGCCGGCATCAGCGATGGGCTTGGCTATGGAGATAACGCAAAGGCGGCTCTGATTACGCGGGGATTGGCTGAGATAGCCCGTCTTGGCTGCGCCCTCGGCGCTAACCCGTTGACGTTTGCCGGACTGGCTGGGGTCGGCGATTTGATCGTCACGTGCACAAGTGTTCATTCCCGCAACTGGAGAGCCGGCCATATGCTTGGCCAAGGAAAAAAGCTTGATGATGTGCTTGAAAGCATGGGGATGGTTGTTGAGGGAGTGCGGACGACAAAAGCCGCCTATGAGTTGGCAAAAGAGCTCGGTGTGAAAATGCCGATTACCGAAGTGCTCTATGAAGTGCTGTTTGACGGAAAAAATCCGAAAGAAGCGGTCGATTCACTCATGGCGCGCGGAAAAAAGCAGGAAATGAACGATTTAATGAACATTTTTGCCGAACAGTAACACCGAAAATAGGCGGATGGTGATACAAGTCGTCTCTGTTTTGCATACAATATGACGAACCATCATCGGCTCGAGCTTCCGGAAGGGTATAAGGCGATGCTGAAGTAAAGAAAGCCCCGCTTTACTTCAGCTTTTTTTATGGCGATGCTATAATAGTAGTTGTCGAAAAAGGAGGAACGCCCATGTCACCAGCTTTGGCAAAAATGTGGATCGCCATCACCTCGATGGTATTTATGTTTATTTCAGTCGGCTTCATTTATTTGAGCCGCTATAAGATCAAGATCAAATGGTTAAGCTTTCTTTTGTCGTTTATTGCCTATATTCTGTTAGTGTTAGCTGGCATCATCATCTTTTTCGTTGTGTTCAGCGGACCGACGCCGCAATAGTCAAAGGATGGAGGAACTCATGAAACAGATTGCTCGCTTCCTTTTAGTCTGCCTGTTTATCGTGCCGCTTTCTGGGTGTTTATATCCGCAAGAGCGGCTAAAACAAAACCAAATCCCTTACAAAGACCAAGTGGCGGCCGTCCAATCGGCGGTTAATGAGTACCGGAAGGCGACCGGCGGACTGTTGCCGATTAAAACGCGCGATATGAAAACGCCGGTTTACTTAAAGTACCCAATTGATTTCCAAAAACTCGTTCCGCGCTATATGCAGGAACCGCCAGGAAACGCCTATGAAAGTGGAGGCGTCTTTCAATATGTCATTATTGATGCGGAAACGAACCCAACGGTCAAGCTCCTCGATTTACGCTTAGCTGAGCGCATCCGCGATCTGAAGCTGCGGCTGAAGATGTATACGGATGAGCACCGTTATCCGCCGTTTAAAGATGTTGTCGCGCCAGGTGTGTTTACACTCGATTACAAGAAACTCGGCTACAAAGAGCCGCCATACGCGGTCAGTCCGTTTTCCGGCAACAACTTGTCGTTTGTCATTGACGGCAGGGGGGAAATTTACATTGATTACCGTTCTGACCTGTATAACGCCTTGAAAAAATATCCGCACCATTATAAGCCGGGAGATGACATCCGTGCTCTGTTGACGGATCACTCTCTCTTTGTACCGGCGTACTCCCTTCCGTATACGATCGATGCCAAAACGAACGAGCCGATTTTTTTCACGAAATGAGTCATCATCCCTTCTCTAGGAAAATACATTCTAGAGAAGGGATTTTTTCATCGCTTTTTAGTCATAACCGAATAGGACAACATCATATGCATATAGTGTCCTATCATACTAGTTGATTTCGTTGTTTCTAATAACGACCGAAGGACTGGAGGGGAGTCATTTGGAAAAGGTCGATATTTTTAAAGATATCGCCGAGAGGACTGGCGGCGACATTTATTTAGGCGTTGTCGGCGCTGTCCGTACCGGAAAATCGACATTTATTAAACGGTTTATGGAGCTTGTTGTCATTCCAAACATTAAAAACGAAGCCGATAAAGCGCGCGCCCAAGACGAACTGCCGCAAAGCGCCGCCGGCAAAACGATTATGACGACGGAACCGAAATTCGTGCCAAACCAAGCGGTGACGGTGAAAGTCGATGACGGGCTTGAAGTCAACATTCGCCTTGTCGACTGCGTCGGCTATGCCGTGCCTGGCGCGAAAGGGTATGAAGATGAAAACGGCCCGCGGATGATCCACACCCCTTGGTATGAAGAGCCGATTCCGTTTCAAGAGGCGGCAGAAATCGGGACAAGGAAAGTCATTCAAGAACATTCGACGATCGGGGTTGTCATTACGACGGATGGCTCGATCGGGGAAATTCCACGTCAAGACTACGTAGAAGCTGAGGAGCGGGTCATTGGCGAACTGAAAGAAGTCGGCAAGCCGTTTATTATGGTCGTCAACACCGTTCGGCCGCATCATCCGGAAACCGAAGCGCTCCGCCGCGAGCTTGCTGAAAAGTACGACATCCCGGTGCTCGCTATGAGCGTGGAAAGCATGCGCGAGACCGATGTATATAACGTGCTTCGTGAGGCATTATATGAATTTCCGGTGCTCGAAGTGAACGTCAACTTGCCGAGTTGGGTGATGGTGCTTCGTGAGGACCATTGGTTGCGTGAAAGCTATCAGGAAGCGGTACGCGACACGGTGAAAGACATTAAGCGGCTGCGCGATGTTGATCGGGTTGTTCAGCAGTTTGCTGAGTACGATTTCATTGAAAAGGCACGGCTTGCCGGCATCGAAATGGGGCAAGGGATCGCCGAAATTGACTTGTATGCGCCGGATGAGCTGTACGACCAAATTTTAAAAGAAATCGTCGGCGTTGAAATTCGCGGCAAAGATCACTTGCTCCAGCTTATGCAAGACTTCGCCCATGCAAAAGCAGAGTACGATCAAATCGCTGACGCATTGAAAATGGTCAAACAAACAGGATACGGCATCGCTTCGCCTGCTTTGTCTGACATGAGCCTTGACGAACCGGAAATCATCCGCCAAGGATCGCGCTTTGGCGTTCGCTTAAAAGCGGTTGCTCCGTCCATCCATATGATTAAAGTCGATGTCGAATCGGAATTCGCGCCGATTATCGGTACGGAAAAACAAAGCGAAGAGCTCGTTCGTTATTTAATGCAAGATTTTGAAGACGATCCGCTGTCGATTTGGAACTCCGATATTTTCGGCCGATCGCTCAGCTCGATCGTCCGCGAAGGTATCCAAGCGAAACTTGCGCTCATGCCAGAAAACGCCCGCTACAAGCTGAAAGAAACGCTCGAACGCATCATCAACGAAGGCTCCGGCGGCCTCATCGCCATTATTTTATAGAAAAACGAAGACCGCGCGATCAGCTCCCAATCCGGGAGCTCTTTTTTTTCGCCATTAATCTTTCATAGGAGAAAAAAATCGCTGAAACCCTTGAGAAATCAGGATTGGCACTTGATTATGCGCATGGCGTTATGGTAATCTTTTATCTGAAATCATTGTTTTGGTGAAATATGCCTAAAATTGGCCGCTTTGGCGAAAAAGATGTTGAATTATCGCGATAAATTGGTTAAGATTAGGCATGTCACCGCATCTTGGCGGAACGAAGGCAGTTCCGTCGCTCCTTCCGCCTCATCTTGAAGAGGCAGGTGGCGCCTGAACTGTCAAGGGGACGCCTCGATCGGCGGCGGGTACGGGCGCATTTTCTGTCAGTCGTTCTGAATGAAAACAGAATCATTGGCTACGTGGGTGCAGCGCTTATTCTTGCGTGCGCCAACCTTTTCGCCGCCAAAGCTGTTAATGTCTATGTATAGAAAAGCAGAAAAGTGTGCACAAATGGTAGTAAACAAGATGAGCTCCCTTGGGAGGAGGTGAATGGCATGAACAAGACGGAATTGATCAACGCAGTAGCTGAAACAAGCGGTCTTTCCAAAAAAGATGCAACAAAAGCCGTTGATGCGGTATTTGACTCGATTACAGAAGCGTTGCGAAAAGGCGATAAAGTGCAATTAATCGGCTTTGGGAACTTTGAAGTGCGCGAGCGCGCTGCCCGGAAAGGACGCAACCCGCAAACGGGTGAAGAAATGGAAATTCCGGCAAGCAAAGTTCCTGCATTCAAACCAGGCAAAGCATTAAAAGATGCTGTAAAATAAGCCTACATAGCCGAAGCAGGAGCTTAGGAGGGAAGGGCAGGTGATCAACTGCCCTTCTTTTTTGTTTTTTTTCGCTCCCTATGCTAGAATCGGATTACATGCAGCTTTTATGACGCAGGAGGATGTTGTTTGTATGTCAGAGATCAATTATGAACAAATTGAATATGCGGTCCGCCTCATCTTGGAAGCGATCGGCGAAGATCCGAACCGTGAAGGGCTTATTGATACACCAAAACGGGTGGCAAAAATGTATGCTGAGGTGTTCGCCGGGCTTCGGGAAGACCCGAAGCAGCATTTTCAAACCGTATTCAGCGAGGAACATGAGGAGCTCGTGCTTGTTAAAGACATTCCGTTTTATTCGATGTGCGAACACCATTTAGTGCCGTTTTTCGGCGTCGCTCATGTCGCTTATATTCCGCGCGAAGGAAAAGTGACCGGGTTGAGCAAACTTGCCCGGGCTGTCGAAGCGGTGGCGCGCCGTCCGCAGTTGCAAGAGCGCATCACGGCGACAGTGGCCGATTCAATCGTCGAAGCGCTCGAGCCGCACGGAGTCATGGTTGTCGTTGAGGCGGAGCATATGTGTATGACGATGCGCGGCGTAAAGAAACCGGGGGCGAAAACAGTCACAACGGCGGTGCGTGGTGTGTTTGAAACAGACGCCAACGCCCGGTCCGAAGTGCTTTCGTTAATTAAAGCGTAAGGAGGGCAAATGATGTATACGAACAGCGATTTTGTCGTCATTAAAGCGCTCGAAGACGGAGTGAACGTCATTGGGCTGACGCGCGGCGCGGATACGAGGTTTCATCATTCGGAAAAACTCGATAAAGGCGAAGTGCTGATCGCCCAGTTTACAGAACATACGTCAGCCATTAAAGTGAGAGGTAAGGCGTATATTCAAACGCGCCATGGCGCAATCGAATCGGAAGGGAAAAAGTAACCGCGCAAATTTCTAGCAAACTAGAGCGTTTTCGACAAAATTGTGTTATAATGAGTCCGTCATTGCGGTGCGGATATTTCTCGGGGACAAGGGTGATTCGTGTGAATGACATCATGGTGAAATTGGCGTCATTGAAGGAACAAATTGAACGGCTGCTTAATCATTCATATTTGCGCGAGCATGTGCCGGCGCCGGCTGTCGATGAAGACCGGTTGCTGTTGGCGCTGTCGATGTTTGCTGATGCTCCAGCGGCGCCGAATGAATCGGATCGGTATATCATCGCCATGATGCTCGTGCAGATCGCCCTTGATACCCATGATGAGGTAACAGATAGCGGCGATGATTTGAAGACGCGGCAGCTTATCGTCCTCGCCGGCGATTTGTACAGCGGACTGTATTACGAATTGTTGGCGCGTTCTGGCGATATCGCGCTCATCCGTTTGTTCGCCGAAGCGATCCGCGACATTAACGAACAAAAAGTACGTCTTTATGAAAAAAGCTCGGAGCGGATCGAGACGCTATTTGCAGCGGTCGGCACGATCGAATCAGCGTTGCTTGCAAAACTTGCCGATCGCATGGCAGTGCCGCAGTGGGGGCAGTTTGCGTACCATTACTTATTGCTGCGGCGTCTGCTTCAAGAACGGGAATCGTTCGTCGGCACTGGGACGTCGGTGCTCTTTGAGCAAATGGCGCATATCGCATTCCCGCGGGCGAAGGTGCTGACGAACGAGCAACAACGGTATTTGCTTCGCCTTTGCAACCGCTATATCGACCATTGCAAAGAAGCTTTGTTCACGGCGAAATTGCTGCCAAACGACGTGCTGGCGCTCCGCGTGACTGAGCTTTCCGGTGGATTTTCAGCCATCGCCAAAAAGACGGTGGAAGAAGGGTAGAATGATGCATCAATCAAAGGAAGAGCGAGTTCATCGTGTGTTTGAAAAAATCTCCACTCATTATGATCGGATGAACTCCGTCATCAGCTTCCGTCGCCATTTAAAATGGCGCGAAGACGTGATGCGACGGATGAATGTGCAAAAAGGGAAAAAAGCGCTCGATGTTTGCTGCGGGACGGCCGACTGGGCGATCGCCTTAGCCGAGGCGGTCGGGCCAGAGGGGGAAGTGTATGGCCTCGATTTCAGCGAAAACATGTTAAAAGTCGGCGAGCAAAAGGTGAAAGAGCGCAGCTTGCACAATGTGAAGCTCATTCATGGCAACGCCATGCAGCTGCCGTTTCCTGACAATTCGTTCGATTACGTGACCATTGGTTTCGGCTTGCGCAACGTCCCTGATTATATGACGGTGCTGAAAGAAATGCACCGGGTCACGAAACCGGGCGGCATGACTGTCTGTTTGGAAACGTCGCAGCCGACGCTATTTGGCTTCCGCCAGCTTTACTATTTTTATTTCCGGTTTATTATGCCGCTGTTTGGCAAACTATTGGCCAAAAGCTATGAGGAGTATTCGTGGTTGCAAGAGTCCGCGCGCGAGTTCCCGGGGCGGGATGAGCTGGCGGAAATGTTTCGCGCCGCTGGCTTTGTCGATGTCGAGGTCAAACCGTACACGTTCGGCGTGGCGGCGATGCATTTAGGTTACAAACGATGAGTCAAGGTGAACATTCATGAAGTTAAAGGCGATGTATTCGTTTTTAAGCAAGGATTTGGCGGCGGTCGAACAAGAGCTCGAGCGGACGGTTCAGTCGGAATATGGGCCGCTTGGGGAAGCGGCGCTGCATTTATTGCAGGCGGGCGGAAAGCGGATCCGTCCCGTTTTTGTCTTGCTTGCCGCCCGCTTTGGCCATTATGATCTCGAGCGGATCAAGCATGTAGCTGTAGCGCTCGAACTCATTCACATGGCATCGCTCGTCCATGACGATGTGATCGACGATGCCGACTTGCGCCGCGGCCGACCGACGATCAAAGCGAAATGGAGCAATCGGTTTGCCATGTACACGGGCGATTATTTGTTTGCCCGTTCGCTCGAACGGATGGCGGAACTTGACGACCCACGCGCTCACCAAGTACTCGCGAAAACGATTGTCGAAGTGTGCCGCGGGGAAATTGAGCAAATTAAAGACAAATACTGGTTTGAACAACCACTCCGCACGTATTTGCGGCGCATCCGCCGGAAAACGGCGCTGCTGATCGCTGCTAGCTGCCAGCTTGGCGCTCTGGCCGCTGGCGCCCCGGAATCGGTGGCTAAACGTCTGTATTGGTTTGGCCATTATGTCGGCATGTCGTTTCAAATTACGGATGATATCCTCGATTTTACAGGCACGGAAGAGCAATTGGGCAAGCCGGCGGGAAGCGACTTGCTGCAAGGAAACATCACCCTCCCGGTGCTGTACGCGCTTCGTGATGAACGGTTGAAAGCGGCGATCACCGCTGTCAGCCCGGAAACCAATGCGGATGAGATGGCAGCTGTCATTTCCGCCATTAAGCGAACGGATGCCATTGACCAGTCGTACGCATTAAGCGACCGCTACCTCGAAAAAGCGCTCCGTCTGCTCGGTGAATTGCCCGCCAATAAGGCGCGCACCTTGTTGCATGATCTCGCCCTCTACATCGGGAAAAGGGATTATTAACGCTTTCAAGGACATTATTGCCAATGACGCGAAACAATGGTACTATGATGAGGGGAACCCGTTTCCTAGTACATACGACAGTAGGGGTGGAGAGTCAATGAAAGAACGGACATTTTTAATGGTAAAGCCAGACGGGGTTCAGCGCAATTTAATCGGTGAAATTGTCTCCCGCTTTGAAAAAAAGGGATTCCAGCTTGTCGGCGCCAAGCTGATGCAAGTGTCGCGTGAGCTGGCTGAGCAGCATTACGCCGAACATAAAGAGCGTCCGTTTTTTGGCGAGCTTGTTGATTTCATTACGTCCGGACCGGTATTCGCGATGGTGTGGGAAGGTGAAAACGTGATCGCTGCCGCCCGGCAAATGATGGGGAAAACGAATCCACAAGACGCCGCACCGGGGACGATTCGCGGAGATTTCGGCTTGACGGTCGGCAAAAACGTCATTCACGGTTCCGATTCGCCGCAAAGCGCGGAACGCGAGATCAACTTGTTCTTCAAAGAAGAAGAGCTCATTACATATACAAAACTGATGAACGAATGGCTATATTAATGTGAAGACCGGCCACAACTTGGCCGGTTTTTGCCATTTTATGAGGACGACACGATAACGGGAGAGGGGGCAGTACCGATGGATGATTATGCACAATTTATTGCGAAAGTGAAACGAAAAACCGGTATTGATCTTTCATTGTATAAAGAGGCACAAATGAAGCGGCGTTTAACGTCTTTATATGTAAAAAAAGGATTAAACAGCTTTGCCGAACTGTTTGCGGAGATGGAAAAAAACCCGGTGCTATGGCATGAATGTTTAGACCGGATGACGATCAACGTGTCAGAATTTTACCGCAACGCGAAGCGGTGGGACGTGCTTGAGCGCATTATTTTGCCGCGGTTGTTGGCGGAAAATCCGCGTCCAAGAGTATGGAGTGCTGCTTGCTCGGCCGGCGAGGAACCGTATACGCTCGCGATGGTGCTTGCGAAATACCTGCCGCTTCACCGCGTGTCGGTGTTGGCAACTGACATTGATGAAAATGCGCTCGCTCGCGCGCGTCTTGGGGTATACGGCGAACGGTCGCTCGCTGAGCTGCCGGAAGAAATGAAAAAAAAGTTTTTTACGAAAGACGGACAGTATTATAAAATAGACGAAAAGGTGAAACAAGCGGTCACGTTTCAAAAACATAATTTGCTCGCCGATCCGTTTCCGGGGCCATTTGATTTGATTGTCTGCCGCAATGTGCTCATTTACTTCACCGAAGAGGCGAAACGGGCGTTGTATCCAAAATTCCGTGACGCGCTCCGGCCGGGCGGTGTGCTGTTTGTTGGCAGCACGGAGCAAATTTTCAATCCCGGCTCGTACGGGTTTGAAGTCGAGGAGACGTTTTTTTATCGGAGAACATAGCGGGCTTTGCCCACTTTTTTTACAGAAAAACTATTTTCATTTTTTTAATTTATGATATATTTTTACATAAACGCGTTAAAGAGCTGAAGGGAGAGACAGATATGCGTTATTTGACGGCAGGGGAGTCACATGGACCACAATTGACGGCCATTTTAGAAGGGGTGCCGGCGGGGCTCGAGCTGCGCGCCGAGCATATTAATAAAGAGCTCGCTCGCCGGCAAAAAGGGTATGGACGCGGCCGGCGCATGCAAATTGAAAAAGATGAGGTCAAAATCGTCGGCGGCGTCCGCCATGGCAAAACGCTCGGCTCGCCGATTGCGCTTGTTGTTGAGAACCGTGATTTTCAACATTGGCAAACGATTATGGCTGTTGAGCCGATTGATGATGAAACCGAAGTCAAGCGAAAAGTAACGCGCCCGCGCCCGGGGCATGCTGATTTAAATGGAGCCTTGAAATACGGGCATCGCGATATGCGCAACGTGCTCGAGCGCTCGTCGGCAAGGGAAACGACTGTGCGTGTAGCCGCCGGGGCCGTGGCGAAACGTCTGCTCGAAGAGGTCGGTATTCGCGTCGCCGGACATGTGCTAGAAATTGGCGGCGTGCGTGCCGAGAAGCTCGATTACCGCTCACTTGACGAGCTGCAAAAAGTGACAGAGGAATCCCCGGTGCGCTGTTTTGATCCGGAGGCAGGGCAAAAAATGATGGAAGCGATCGACTTAGCGAAGAAAAACGGTGATTCGATCGGCGGCATCGTCGAAGTGATCGTCGAAGGAGTGCCGGCCGGAGTTGGCAGCTATGTTCATTATGACCGGAAGCTCGATGCGAAAATTGCCGCTGCCATCGTCAGCATTAACGCCTTTAAAGGCGTCGAGTTCGGCATCGGATTTGAGGCGGCGCGCCGGCCGGGAAGCGAAGTGCACGACGAAATCATTTGGAGCCCGGAACAGGGGTTTTCGCGCCGGACGAATCGAGCTGGCGGCTTTGAAGGCGGAATGACGACCGGGATGCCGATCGTTGTGCGTGGGGTGATGAAGCCGATTCCGACGTTGTACAAGCCGCTTGGAAGCGTCGATATCGACACGAAAGAACCGTTTACAGCGAGCATCGAGCGGTCAGACAGCTGCGCCGTACCGGCGGCAAGCGTCGTTGCCGAGGCGGTCGTCGCTTGGGAAGTGGCGGCGGCGATCGTTGAGCAATTCGGGCAAGATCGGATTGACTTGATCAAAGAAAACATTGAGCGCGCTCGCCGCTATGCAAGGGAGTTTTAACGATGATGGAACGGACGATTGAAACGGCGACGAAACAATATCCGCTTCTGCTGGGTGATGGGGCGGCTCGCGCGTTGCCGCGCCTGCTCCGCTCGCTCGCCTGTCCACCGGGGACGAAGCTGTTTATCATTACCGACGATGCGGTGGCGCCGCTTTATTTGGATGAGGTGCGCGCCATGCTTGCCGCTGCTGAGTATGACGTATATGCCTATATCATCCCGAGCGGAGAGGCGGCCAAGTCATTCGACAACTATTACGCCTGCCAAACAGCGGCGCTCCAGTGCAGCTTAGACCGCCGTTCAGTCATTATCGCGCTTGGCGGCGGCGTTGTTGGCGATTTAGCCGGATTTGTCGCGGCCACCTATATGCGTGGCATCCGCTATATTCAAATGCCGACAACACTCTTGGCTCATGACAGCGCCGTCGGCGGCAAAGTGGCGATTAACCATCCGCTTGGTAAAAATATGATCGGTGCCTTCCATCAGCCGGAAGCGGTTGTGTATGATACGACTTTTTTGCGCACGCTGCCTGAGCGTGAACTCCGGTCGGGGTTTGCCGAAGTGATCAAGCATGCGCTCATCCGTGACCGCCGCTTTTATGAATGGCTGCGTGCGGAAGTGAAGACGCTCGCCGATTTGCGCGGCGAAGCGCTCACCTATTGTATTGAAAAAGGCATCGATATTAAGGCGTCTATCGTACGTGAAGATGAAAAAGAAACCAGCGTGCGTGCCCATTTAAATTTTGGTCATACGCTCGGCCATGCGCTTGAAAGTGAACTTGGTTACGGTACGCTCACCCATGGGGAAGCAGTCGCCATCGGCATGCTGTTTGCCGTGTTTGTCAGTGAACGGCTTTATGGCCACTCGTTTGCTGAGCACCGCTTTGCCGAATGGTTTGCCCGATACGGTTTTCCGGTGTCGCTGCCGACGACGGTGGAGGCCGATCGGTTGCTTGAGAAAATGAAAGGTGACAAAAAAGCATACGCCGGGACGGTGCGGATGGTGCTCTTGCGCGAGATCGGCGACGTCGAAGTCGTGGAATTAGAAGATGATAAGCTGCTCGCTTGGCTAGATGAGTTCGCCAAACAGGGGGGAGGACGATGATTCGCGGCATTCGCGGAGCGATTACGGTTGAACAAAATGAAGCCGAAGAAATCGTGACGGCTACCGAAATACTGTTGCGTGAAATGATTGAGGCGAACGGGGTCGTCGCCGATGATGTTTCGTTTGTGCTCATTTCCGTCACGGATGATATCAACGCCGCATTTCCGGCACAGGCGTTGCGCCGGATTGACGGTTGGACGTACGTGCCGGTCATGTGCACAAGGGAAATTCCGGTGCCCGGCTCGCTGCCACGTTGCATCCGAGTCATGATGACGGTGGCGACGGAGAAAAAGCAGGATGAGATTTGCCATGTATATTTAAAGGATGCGGCCATACTGCGCCCGGATTTGTCGTTGACAAAAAAGACAGAAATGTAATATAGTTAAAATAACTTCTTTGCCCGCCGCATGGCGGACTTCGGAAGAAGTGGAGCGAGAGCTGAGAACGAGTGTAGGGTAGATGAGAATGAGCGAGTTTAGCTGAGGTGAGCGTTTGTTATTTGTTTGCTGACATCTGCCCAAAGACGGTCGTCTTTGGGCGTTTTCTTTCCTCTTTTCGCCTCATAAACCCTCATTCTCCGCCCGCTGATCATGAAGGGAGGAGAAGGGATGTCCACGAATGGGCTAGCCGCTTTTTTAGCGGATGCCAACGAGTTCCGCACCATCCCGATTGTGCGCAAATTTTTAGCCGATGTCATTGAACCGCTTGGAGTATTTAGCAATTTGCGTGATGAAGCGGTGTTTTTGCTCGAAAGCAAAGACGATGAATCACCATGGGCTCGCTATTCGTTTATCGGGGTCGCGCCGTTTTTGACACTCGAAAGCGAAACAGGGGAGACGTTTTCCGTGAAAGACGAAAATGGAAACGAACAAGTTGTAATGCCGACGTTGAAAGAGGCGTTTCAATGGGCTGAGCAGGCGCTTGATGTCCGACCGTTGAGAGAAGTAGTGCCGTTTACAGGCGGCGCGGTCGGGTTTTTAGGATACGATTTCATTTCAGCCATCGAAAAGGTGCCGCGTCATGAAAATTGTGATTTAGGTATGAAAGCTAGTTATTTCGTATTTTGCGAATCGCTGTTTGCTTTTGACCACCAAAAGCGTGAGCTCCTGCTTATTCACTATATTCGGTTGCATGGTGGTGAAACAGAACAGGAAAAGATTGAGAAATATCGCTCCGCCCAACAGCGCATCGCCGCGTTGGCGGCAAAAGCGGTGCGAATCCAAGCTGAACGGCCGCTGTTGCCGGCAGATGAGGAAGCCGGGCGGGCTGTCTCGTTTGCTCAGGCGATGTCCAATTACGAAAAAGAACGATTTTTGCAAGACGTAGAAACGGTGAAACAGTATATCGCGGCTGGTGATGTGTTTCAAGCTGTTCTGTCGCAGCGTTTTTGCGTGCCGGTCCGCGCGGGCGGTTTGGCCGTTTATCGGTTGCTCCGCCATATTAATCCGTCGCCGTACATGTTTTATTTCCGGTTGAGTGATACAGAAATTGTTGGAAGTTCACCGGAAAAACTCATCCAAGTGCGCAATCGGCGCATTGAAATCGATCCGATCGCCGGAACGAGGCGGCGCGGGCGCTCGCCCGAAGAGGATGCGATGCTGGCTGATGAGCTGTACAACGATCCGAAGGAGCGGGCTGAGCATTATATGCTCGTTGATTTGGCACGCAACGATATCGGCCGGGTGGCAAAATACGGAACGGTCAAGACGCCAATCTTGATGGAAATCGGCAAGTTTTCCCACGTGATGCATTTAATTTCGAAAGTCGTCGGTGAGTTGAATGATGATGTTCACCCCATTGATGCGTTGCTTGCCGCCTTTCCGGCTGGGACGGTGAGCGGAGCGCCGAAAGTGCGGGCGATGCAAATTTTACAAGAGCTTGAGCCAACAGCTCGCGGATTGTACGCCGGGGCGATTGCTTACATCGGCTTTGACGGCAATATCGACTCATGCATTGCCATCCGGACGGCGGTCATCAAAGATGGCTATGCGTACGTGCAGGCCGGCGCGGGCATCGTCGCTGACTCCGTCCCAGAACTTGAGTGGAAAGAGACGTGCAATAAAGCAAGCGCCTTAATGAACGCCATTGAACAAGCAGAACGACTATTTGTCAAAGGGGAGAGGATCGTATGTTGAAGCGGCTGCTTTCCAAATGTGCGGAAGGGAAAACGTTGACGGAAGAAGAAGCATATGAAGCGATGGCCACCGTCATGGATGGGGCGGCGACAGACAGCCAAATCGCGAGTTTGTTGTCGATGTTGTGCCTGCGAGGGGAGACGGTCGACGAGCTGACCGGGTTTGTGCGAGCCATGCGTGACCGGATGATGGCGATTGATGCCGGTGATGATGTGATCGACACGTGTGGCACAGGTGGTGACGGAGCAGCGACGTTCAACATTTCAACAGCTGCGGCAATCGTCATTTCATCGCTCGGCGTCAAAGTTGCCAAACACGGCAATCGCGCTGTTTCATCAAAAAGCGGCAGCGCCGACGTGCTCGAGCGTCTTGGCATCAATATTCAATCGTCGCCAGACGCCGCCAAGGAGGCGTTGGAAACGAACGGATTAACATTTTTGTACGCCCCTTTGTATCACACAGCCATGAAACATGCCGCCGGGCCGCGGAAAGAAATCGGTTTTCGCACGGTTTTTAACTTGATCGGCCCGCTTGCCAACCCGGCACGTTGCAAGCGGCAAGTCGTCGGTGTTTATTCGACCCGCTACGCCGAGAAACTAGCGGAAACGATGCGCCGCCTTGGTTCGGAGCATGTGCTGTTCGTCACCGGTCGCGATGGGCTCGATGAATGCAGCATCGCCACGGAAACTGATGTTGTTGAACTGAAAGATGGAGCGATTCGCCGCTTTGTCATCACCCCGGAAGAAGTCGGTTTGCCTCGCGGAGAGCTTGCTGATGTGCAGGTGCATAATCCGGAAGAAAGCGCCGCATTGCTTGAAGCGGTCATGACCGTGACAGCGCCGGAGAGCGCCGTGAATATCGTCGCCTTAAACGCCGGTGTCGCCTTGTACGCCGCCGGCAAGACAAAAACGATCGCTGATGGGGTGACGATGGCGAAAGACGCTATTTTGTCCAACGCTGCTTATAGGCAGTTGCAGCGGCTGCGGGCAAAGGAAGTGGTCCGTGATGCTTGAGCAAATTTTAGCGACAAAACGAGAGGAACTTGACACATTGACATTGCCGGAACCGTTGCCGGAGCCGAAACGCCGTCCTTTCGCGGCGGCGCTCCGCCGGCCGCGGCGGGCGCTCGGGCTAATCGCCGAAGTAAAAAAAGCGTCTCCGTCTAAAGGCATCATCCGCCCGGACTTTGATCCGGTCGCCATTGCCAAAGCGTATGAGCGCGCGGGGGCTGATGCGATCAGTGTGCTGACGGACGAGCGCTATTTCCAAGGGCACCGCCGCTATTTGCAGGAAGTGAAAGAAGCGGTCAACATCCCGGTGTTGCGCAAAGATTTCATCATCGACCGCCGGCAAGTGGAAGAAAGCGCCCGGCTCGGGGCGGATGCAATTTTATTGATCGGCGAAGCGCTGCCGCCGGAAATGCTCGAGGCGCTCTATCAAGAAGCGTACAGCATCGGGCTGGAATGTTTAGTGGAAGTGCATGCGAAAGAAACGCTTGAGCGGATTTTGGCTCGGTTTACGCCTGAAGTGGTTGGCATTAACAACCGCGATTTGCATACGTTTGTCACAACACTTGAGGCGACAAAAGCGCTCGCTTCCCTCATTCCGCCGTCGAGCGTCATCGTCAGCGAAAGCGGGATCAGCTCATACCGTGATGTACGAACGATCCGCTCATACGGGGTACAGGCGATGCTTGTCGGTGAGTCGCTCATGCGCCAAGCGGATGTCGAACGGGCGGTTTACCGGCTGTTTGGAGAGGATGATGGCAATGGTTCGGCTTAAATATTGCGGCAACCGTTCGGCGGACGATGTGCAAGTCGCGCTCGCGAGCGGGGCGGATTATCTTGGCTTTATTTTTACTGAAAGCAAACGGAACGTTTCACCTGAGGAGGTGAAGCGCTGGTTAGCACTAGCATCACTCGGCGATAAGCAGCTCGTCGGTGTCTTTGTCAATGCCTCTGTTGATCAGATCGCTTCTGTCACCGAACAGCTGCCGCTTCATGTCGTCCAATGCCATGGTCATGAGACACCAGCTGAGCTGGCCGTCGTAAAGGAAGCGACACGGCTCTCGGTTTGGAAAGCGATTCATCACGACGATGGGGCGCTCGAGACGATGAAGCAATATGCAGGGGTAGCTGACGGCTACGTTGTCGACAGCCGCGTCGCTGGTGCATGGGGAGGAACGGGCGTCTCTTTTGACTGGGAGGCGGTGCCGCGCTATTTGGAAGAGGCAGCACGCCAAGGTGTGCCGTGCTTCATCGCCGGCGGCATCACCCCGGACAATATCGAGCGGCTGCTCGCCTATCGTCCCGACGGGATCGACATTAGCAGCGGCATTGAAACAGACGGACGCAAAGACCCGGCTAAGATGAAGCAGATAGAAGAAAAAACAAAACAGTATCTCGCAGTAGGAAAAGACGTGAAAAGATCGTTTCGCTCCATGCTCGGACGATGAAACAGCGCCGCTTCGGCAATCGAGAGGTGCGCTTTCACACGAAATTCGTCATTTAATCTTAAGAAAAAAGAAGGTGGCTTTGATGATGGAACACGTTCCGAATGAACACGGGCGATTTGGTGATTTTGGCGGCAAGTTTGTTCCAGAGACGCTCATGCTCCCCCTTGAGGAAATTGAAACCGAGCTGGACAAAGCGCTTGCCGACGAGTCGTTCAGGCAAGAATATATCCGGATTTTGCAGCACTACTCGGGGCGGCCGACTCCGCTTACGTTTGCACCGAATTTGACACGACAGCTTGGTGGGGCGAAAATTTATTTAAAGCGCGAAGATTTAAACCACACCGGCGCCCATAAAATCAACAACGCTATCGGCCAGGCGCTCTTGGCGAAACGGATGGGCAAGAAAAAGTTGATCGCTGAGACCGGCGCTGGGCAGCACGGGGTTGCGGCAGCGACGGTGGCCGCTCACTTCGGTATGGAATGCATCGTCTTTATGGGCGAGGAAGACATGAAGCGGCAAGAGTTGAACGTGTTTCGGATGAAGCTGTTAGGCGCCGAAGTTGTGCCGGTGTTAAGCGGCAACCGGACGTTAAAAGATGCGACAAATGAGGCGATTCGTTATTGGGTCGCCCATTGCGATGACCATTTTTACATGATCGGTTCGGTTGTCGGCCCGCATCCGTACCCGAAAATGGTGCGCGAGTTTCAGCGCGTGATCGGCGATGAGGCGAAAGAACAGTTTCTCGCCGGCGAAGGAACGCTGCCGGATGTGATTGTTGCCTGCGTCGGCGGAGGCAGCAACGCCATCGGCATGTTTTATCCGTTTTTGCAAGACGATGTCCGTCTCGTCGGCGTGGAAGCGGCCGGCAAAGGAATCGATACTCCGCACCATGCGGCGACGATTGCAAAAGGGACAAAAGGCGTTATCCATGGGGCAATGACGTACTTGTTACAAGATGAGTACGGGCAAATTATTGAACCGTATTCAATTTCCGCCGGCCTTGATTACCCTGGCGTCGGTCCGGAACATGCGTATTTGGCCAGCATCGGCCGCGTTCGTTATGAGAGTGTGACCGATGAAGAAGCAGTGGCTGCGTTTCAGCTTCTGGCGCAAACTGAAGGCATCATTCCAGCCATTGAGTCGGCGCATGCGGTGGCCAAAGCTGTCGAGCTTGCCCGCCAAATGACGCCGGATGAGACGGTGCTTATTTGCCTGTCCGGCCGCGGCGATAAAGATGTGCAAATGATGATGCACCATCTTGGGGTGAAAGAAGGTGAAGACGTTGCGTCTGCCCGTTAACCGATCGTTATTTATTCCGTTTATTGTTGCCGGCGACCCGTCTGCTGATTTGACTGTTGACCTCGCTTTGGCGCTGCAAGACGCCGGTGCTGACGTGTTGGAGCTTGGCGTTCCGTACTCTGACCCACTCGCTGATGGGCCGACGATCCAGCGCGCCGCCGCCCGGGCGCTCGCCGGACAAATGACGCTGCCGAAAGCCATTCAACTTGTTGCCGACATGCGAAAAAAAGGAGTAAAAATTCCGATTATTATCTTTACGTATTATAATCCTGTGTTACAATTAGGAGAAGAATCCTTTTTTGCTTTAGCGCAAGAAAATGGCGCCGACGGCGTGCTCATTCCCGACTTGCCGTTTGAGGAGAGCGGCCCGCTCCTCGAGCTCAGTGAGCGGTTCGGCCTTCCGCTTATTTCGCTTGTCGCTCCGACATCAAAGCAGCGAATTGAGCAGATTGCTTCAGCGGCGCAGGGGTTTTTGTACTGTGTCTCCTCGCTTGGCGTCACGGGCGTGCGTGAGACACTGCCGGAGTCGCTTGGCCATTTCCTAGGTGAAGTAAAGCGGCATAGCCGTGTCCCGGTCGTTGTCGGTTTCGGCATTTCAACACCGGAACAAGTGGCGATGCTGAAAGACGCCTGTGATGGAGTCGTGGTCGGCAGTGCGCTCGTGCAAAAAATCGAACAGTTGCTTGAGCGCCTGCAGACCTCGGAAGAAAAGAATGCGGCTATCGCTGAATTTGCCTCCTATGCCCGTTCGCTCGCCGCGCCGCTTCGGGAGCCGTGTTCTTCGCGCTAAAAAGTTCCGACTTAAAGGAGTGGGCGATATCCATGCAAGTAAAGGAGCAACTTCGGGGACTCCCCCCGTACCAACCGGGAAAATCGATTGAGGAAGTGAAGCAGGAATACGGTCTTTCTGAGATTATTAAACTAGCTTCCAATGAAAATCCATACGGCTCATCGCCGACGGTGAAATCTGCCATCGCTGCTGAACTTGATCGCCTTGCCGTCTACCCGGACGGTTATGCCCGCGCATTGCGCGAAAAAGTGGCCAACCATCTCGGCGTGAAGG
Source organism: Geobacillus sp. FSL K6-3411 (assembly GCF_037965715.1). Lineage (NCBI taxonomy): Bacteria > Bacillati > Bacillota > Bacilli > Caryophanales > Anoxybacillaceae > Geobacillus > Geobacillus sp. FSL K6-3411. The sequence continues at coordinate 2,298,377 of NZ_CP150187.1, read as the reverse complement.
AAACACAGCTGTTGTTTGGCAACGGTTCGGATGAAGTCGTACAAATTTTTTGCCGCGCCTTTTTAGAGCCGGGCACGAACACGGTGATGGCGACGCCAACATTTCCGCAATACCGCCATAACGCGATCATCGAGCGGGCTGAAGTGCGCGAAGTGCCGCTTGTTGACGGGCGCCATGATTTGGAGGCGATGCTTAAGGAAATTGATGAAAACACGCGCATTGTCTGGGTTTGCAATCCGAACAACCCGACCGGCACGTATGTGAATGAGACAGAATTGCGCGCCTTTTTAGATCGTGTGCCGTCGCACGTGCTTGTCGTTTTGGATGAGGCGTATTATGAATACGTAACGGCGGACGATTATCCGCAAACGGTGCCGCTGTTACAAGAATACGAACAGCTTGTTATTATGCGTACGTTCTCGAAAGCGTATGGGCTTGCTGCGCTTCGCGTCGGCTACGGCATTGCCAGTGAGTCGCTCATTCGTGCCGTCGAACCGGCGCGCGAGCCGTTTAACACGTCGACCATCGCCCAAGCGGCTGCTGCGGTCGCGCTTGATGACCAAGCGTTCATCCGTGCCTGTGTCGAACAAAACCGTGCCGAGCTTGAACGGTATTATCGTTTCTGTGAAGAACACGGCCTGAAGTACTATCCGTCGCAAACGAACTTTTTGTTCATTGATTTTGGTATGGACGGCAATGAAGTGTTTCAATATTTGCTCGAGCGTGGCATTATCGTCCGCTCCGGCAAGGCGCTCGGTTTGCCGACCGGCGTGCGCATCACCGTCGGCACGAAAGAGCAAAATGACCGGGTGTTTGAAACGATTTCGCACATGCTTCGCGAAAAACAGCTCACCTGACCAGGTTGACAGTGAATTGGTCAGGAAGGCCAGCCCGTTGCTTTTAGCAAGCAGCGGGCACATTTTTACATAAAGAAGGTGGGTTGGGTTGGAAGGAAACGTGTTTATTGTCGGTCTCGGCTTGATCGGTGGGTCGATTGCTTTAGCCATTAAAAAAGCACATCCAGAAGCAGTGATCATCGGCTATGACGTCAGTGACCATCAACTCGGTTTGGCCCGTTCGCTTAAAGTGATCGACGAAGTCGTCCATTGTGTAGAGGACGGGTTTAGGCAAGCCGATTTGATTGTTCTTGCCACTCCGGTCATGCAGACGGAATTGTTGCTTTCCTCCATGCCGTGTGAGCGGTTGAAGCACGGCGTCATCGTCACGGACGTCGGCAGCACGAAGCAGCGCATCGTTCAAGGTGCGCAGCGCCTTTTGGAGCATGGCGTGGCGTTCATCGGCGGCCATCCGATGGCTGGGTCGCATAAAAGCGGTGTAGCAGCGGCGCGGGCTCATTTGTTTGAAAACGCCTTTTACATTTTGACGCCGACGGACGGAGTTCCACCGCAGCAGGTTGATAAGCTGAAACAATGGCTTTCCGGAACGAAAGCGCAGTTTGTCGTCTTAACTCCGGAAGAGCATGACCGCATCACTGGGGTGATCAGCCATTTTCCGCACTTGATTGCGGCGAGCCTTGTTCATCAGGCGCGCGAGTATGAAAACGAAAACGACCTCGTCAGCCGGTTGGCGGCCGGTGGTTTCCGCGATATCACCCGCATTGCGTCAAGCAATCCGGAAATGTGGCGGGACATTTTTATCCATAATAAGTGCGAACTGCTCGCCATTTTTGACCGCTGGATCGCCGAAATGAAACGGCTTCGTTCGTTTGTCGAGGAAGAAAACAGCATTGCTATTTATCATTATTTTCTTGAAGCGAAACAGTTCCGCGATGGGCTGCCTGTGCGGACAAAGGGAGCGATTCCGTCGTTTTACGATTTGTATGTTGACGTACCGGATTACCCGGGGGTTATTTCCGAGGTAACCGGCTATTTAGCTCAGGAAAACATCAGCATTACGAACATCCGCATTATTGAGACGCGCGAGGAAATTTACGGAGTGCTCCGCCTTAGCTTCCAAAGCGAAGATGATCGGGCGCGGGCGAAAGCGTGCCTCGCCAAACATACGAATTTTGCGACATATGAAGGGTAGCAAGAAAAACAGTGGAGGGATGTTGCATGCAGCTGCCAACGAACGTATTCTCGCTTCGGGGAACGATTGAGGTGCCCGGCGACAAATCGATTTCCCATCGCGCTGTCATGCTCGGGGCGCTCGCTTCCGGACGGACGGTGATCGATCATTTTTTGCCTGGTGCAGATTGTTTAAGTACAATTGACTGTTTCCGCAAACTTGGTGTCGACATTCATCAAGACGGGACGAACGTCATCGTCGAAGGGGCAGGGTCCGGAGGGCTTCGTGAGCCGGCCGCCGTGCTTGATGTCGGCAATTCCGGCACGACGGCGCGCCTTTTGCTTGGCATTTTGGCCGGTCAGCCGTTTCATGCTTGCCTTGTTGGCGACGAGTCCATTGCCAAACGGCCGATGGCGCGGGTGACGAAGCCGCTCCGTGAGATGGGAGCACACATTGACGGGCGTGATGGCGGAAACTATACCCCGCTTGCGATCCGCGGCGGCGCGCTTCGCCCGCTCCGCTATACCTCACCGGTGGCGAGCGCTCAAGTGAAGTCGGCGATTTTGCTTGCCGGTTTGTTTACTGACGGAGTGACGTCCGTCACTGAGCCGCACCGCTCGCGCGACCATACCGAACGAATGATTCGGTTGTTTGGCGGCGAAGTGAATGTCAACGGTCTAACCGTCTCTATTGCCGGTCCGCAGTCCTTACGCGGGACGCACATTTACGTTCCTGGCGACATTTCATCGGCTGCTTTTTTCCTCGTCGCTGGCGCAATTGTGCCAAACAGTGAAATTACGCTGAAAAACGTTGGCTTAAATCCGACAAGAACAGGCATCATCGATGTGCTCGAGCGAATGGGAGCCGACATTACGATTGACCATATCCGCAATGAGGAAACGGAGCCGATCGGCGATATTACAATCCGCACATCGACGCTTCACGCCATTGAAATTGGTGGTGATATCATTCCAAGGCTGATTGATGAAATTCCAATCATTGCCTTGTTGGCGACGCAAGCGGAAGGGACAACTATCATTAAAGATGCCAGTGAGTTGAAAGTAAAAGAAACGAATCGAATCGATACAGTCGTTGCCGAGCTGAAAAAGTTTGGTGCTGATATTGAAGCAACCGACGATGGCATGATCATTCGCGGCAAAACGGCGCTTTATGCCGACGGGATTGTCGTCGACAGCCACGGTGATCATCGGATCGGGATGATGCTGGCCATCGCTGCGTGCTGCGCGAAAGGAACGGCTCGCCTTGAGCGTCCGGAAGCGGTCGCCGTCTCCTATCCATCCTTTTTTGCCGATCTACGTTCTTTGCTGTAGCCTCAAGCGCCCTCGCCCCAAGTGGGCGAGGGGCATATTTTGCTTTGATCATTCATATGTTGTCAATAAGAGGGATGGCTTCTCCTTACTTTTTGAAAGCGGATACATTTTTTACGAGACAGCGCGTTGGCGGGTGGCGAGCGGTTCGGTTGCTGAAACGACCATTGTCGATTATGATTAATCATGTTCCCATTGCAGTAGTACATAAATATTCAGACAGGGAGAGGGCGGATAACATCGCCCACTAAACAACAATCTGTCGCGATAAGAGAGGTTCACGGAAATGACACGCGTTGAACAAATCATTCGTCTGGTGGAAAACGGAAATGTTGACAAAGCATTGGCGCTCGTCCCGAAAGTGAAAAAGTATGGCAGCGATGAGGAGAAATATGAGCTTGCTGACTGCTTGTATGCATGGGGAATGCCGGAGGAGGCAAAAGGGCTGCTCGAGGAGTTGGCCGCCCGCTATCCGGATGATGGCGACATCCGCTTGTTTTTGGCTGAAGTGTATACGGAACTGGAAGCTGAAGATGAAGCGCTCGCCATTTTGGACGAGATCGGTGAAGACGATCCACAGTTCGTTCGGGCGTGCCTGCTAGCCGCTGACTTATACGAAATGCAAGGACTGACGGAAGTGAGCGAGCGAAAATTGCGCCAAGCGTATAAAAAGGCACCGGATGAGCCGGTCGTCCAATTCGCCTTGGCGGAATTGTATTTTTCGCTCGGCGAATACGCGAAAAGCGTGCCGTTTTATGAACAAGTGCAAAAAAGCACGCGCGAGATGGCTGGCGTTCTCTTGGTGGAACGGCTTGCCGAGGCGCTCACCCGATCCGGGGAGTTTGAGGCGGCCCTCCCGTATTATGAAGAAGCGCTCAACGAAAAAACGGACAGCCGGACATTGTTCGCCTACGGATTCACAGCCCTACAGGCCGGTTATGCACAAACGGCCATCGACAAGCTCAGCGCCTTAAAAGAGCTCGATCCAGACTATGCTCCCCTTTACTTATATTTGGCGAAAGCTTATGAACAAGAAGGACAGCTCCGAAAAAGTTATGAGACGGCGCTTGAAGGGATAAAAATCGATGAGTGGAATAAAGAGCTCCGTCTTTATATCGGCAAACTGGCTTTAAAGCTGAACAAACCGGATGAAGCGGAAGAGCAGCTGAAAAAGGCGCTCGAGATCGATGGCGGCTATATTGAGGCACTTACTGTTTTATCGGCGCTTTGGCTTCACGAACAGCGCTATGAGGATGTAGTGGCGCTTTTGGAGCGGGCGATGGCTGACGGTGAATACGATCCGCAGTTTGAATGGGATTTAGGGCGCGCCAAACATCGACTCGAGATGTATGACGATGCATTAAATCATTACGCTGAGGCATATAATTTCTTTAAGAATAACGTCGATTTTCTTGAAGAGTACGGATATTTTCTCATCGAGGAAGGAAATCGGGCTGCAGCGAGAGAAATATTTCAACAAATCGTCGGTTTGGACCCGAGCCACACGGAGGCGGCCGAGATGCTGCTTGAGCTCGAAGAGTAGGGGAGAAGCGGTGATCGAACCTCTTTCTTGGAAACCGATCGAGGGGGAAGCGCACAATGACGCACGTATCCGTCAATGAAAAAAAAGAGTTCATCCGTTGGTTTTTAAGCCATTATCAGTTGAAACGGCGCGAATGTGTTTGGATTTTAAACTATTTGATGAGCCATGACCAGCTGATGCAAAAGGTGCATTTTGTTGAGAACGCCCAATATTGCCCGCGCGGCATCGTCATGTCGACCCACTGCGTGGATGATGTGCCGTTTCGCTTTTACAAAGGCAATGTGATGACGACCGATGCGGAGAAATCGTTCCATGATATCCGGTTGAACCGTGACGAAGATATTTACATTCAGCTCAATTTCCGCGCTTCTTTTCACTCGCCGCAATATGTTGCTGTACTTGAAGAAAACCCGTATGCACCGAAGCAGGCGCAAGTGAGCGAAAACGATCAGCGTCTTGCTGAGCAATTTTTAGAACGGTCCATTTATGAGTTCCGGCGTGAGCGGCTCATGAAACTGATCGATGAGGCGCTTGATCGCCACGACGAAGAGGCGTTTCGCCGGTTGACCGATGAATTAAACAAATTGTAACACCTTGCCGCAGGCAAGGTTTTTCTTTTGCCGAAAAATATGGTATGGTGATAAGGAACAAACTTTATGGCAAAGGGGAATAGCGATGAAATGGACAAGCGGAGACGTCGCCACCTACGAAAAAGAGCGCGACTACATTGATACGGCGCTCGTTCCGCTTTTGCCGGTGGCTGTCGGCCAAGGAGCGAGGCGGCTCGCTTCCGGCGGGGAGCTTGTCGGGCTCGTCGCCACCGAGGTCGAGCGGCAGCTGAGGGGGCGCGTGTTTTTGTTGCCGCCGTTTGTTTATTTTGTGGATGAACAACGGGATAAGCTGTTGGAAAGGCTGGCGAATTGGACAAACCGGCTTAGGCAGGAAGGGATGGAACATGTGTTTTATGTGACGTGCGATCGCACATGGCAAGAGGGGACGGAGGCCAGTCGCTTTTGGCTCGTTCCGACCGTTCCGCTCGAGAGCATGGATGAGTCGTATAAGCATGAACTCGTCCGCGAGCAGGCCGCTGAGCTGCTCCGCTTTTTCGTTAACCGCTGGACGAAAAGGTAGGCAAAGCAAAGTCCCACGTTTTGCCGTTTGTGATATTGACCTTGTCCAGCAATTGAGCTATCATTAGAATGTCCTAGTTTTCCATTGTGTTATACGTAAAATTGTCCGGTGTGGACTTGACTTTGCATAGAGGGGGGAAGACGATGAGCGACAACAAACATCGCGTAACGAGACGTCAATTTTTAAACTACACGCTGACCGGCGTCGGCGGTTTTATGGCAGCAGGAATGCTTATGCCGATGCTCCGCTTCGCCTTTGACCCGATCTTGAGAGAGACGGCAGGCACGGATATGGTCGCGGTAGCGGACGTCAAAGAGATCACGACCGAACCGAAGCGCTTCGACTTTAAAGTGAAGGTGAAAGACGCTTGGTACGAGTCGGAAGAACCGAGATCAGCTTGGGTGTATAAGGATGAAAAAGGGGACATTATCGCCCTGTCACCGGTTTGTAAACACCTTGGCTGTACGGTCGACTGGAATACGGACAAAAACAACCCGAATCATTTCTTCTGTCCGTGCCACTATGGGCTCTATACGAAAGACGGCACGAACGTTCCGGGGACGCCGCTGACAGCTCCGCTTGACCGCTACGAGTTCGAAGTGAAAGACGGAAAGCTGTATTTAGGCAAGGCGAAACCAAGAGGGGAGGCGTAATGCGTGTTAAACAAGCTGTATGACTGGGTCGATGAACGCTTAGATATTACGCCTTTATGGCGGGATATCGCCGATCACGAAGTTCCGGAGCACGTCAACCCGGCTCATCATTTTTCCGCCTTTGTCTACTGTTTTGGCGGACTGACGTTTTTTGTCACGGTCATTCAAATTTTGTCAGGCATGTTTTTAACCATGTACTATGTCCCGGACATTAAAAACGCGTGGGAGTCGGTTTATTATTTGCAAAACGAAGTGGCGTTCGGCAAAATCGTGCGTGGCATGCACCATTGGGGAGCAAGCTTGGTCATCGTCATGATGTTTTTACATACGCTGCGCGTCTTTTTCCAAGGGGCGTATAAAAAGCCGCGCGAAATGAACTGGATCGTCGGCGTGCTGATCTTCATGGTCATGATGGGGCTTGGTTTTACCGGTTATTTGTTACCTTGGGATATGAAAGCGCTGTTTGCGACGAAAGTTGGTCTGCAAATCGCTGAAGCAGTGCCGCTCATCGGTCCGGCGATCAAAACGTTGTTGGCCGGGGATCCGGAAATTGTCGGTGCCCAGACGTTGGCGCGCTTCTTTGCGATTCATGTGTTCTTCTTGCCGGCGGCTTTGCTTGGCTTAATGGCAGCGCACTTTTTAATGATTCGCAGACAAGGCATTTCCGGTCCGCTATGATCGGTCGGTTGGACGTTTTGAGGCGATAGAAAAAAGGAGGGAATCACGCAATGCATCGCGGAAAAGGAATGAAATTTGTCGGCGATTCCCGTATTCCCGCGGTACGAAAACCGAATATTCCAAAGGACTATTCAGAGTATCCCGGGAAAACGGAAGTGTTTTGGCCGAACTTCCTGTTAAAGGAATGGCTTGTCGGTTCGGTCTTTCTCGTTGGCTTTTTATGTTTGACCGTCGCCCACCCGTCGCCGCTCGAGCGGATTGCCGACCCGACGGACACGACGTATATCCCGCTGCCTGACTGGTATTTCTTATTCTTATACCAATTGCTCAAATATTCGTATGCGTCCGGTCCGTATACAGTCATCGGCGCGATCGTCATGCCGGGGTTGGCGTTTGGCGCTTTGTTGCTGGCTCCGTTTTTGGATCGCGGTCCGGAGCGCCGTCCGTGGAAGCGCCCGGTGGCGACAGGCATGATGCTTCTTACTCTTGCTGCGATCGTTTATTTGACATGGGAATCGGTCGTCACGCACGACTGGGAAAAAGCGGCTGAACAAGGGAAAATTCGTGCGGAAGTGGAAATTGATACGAACGCTGAAGGCTATAAAATCGCTCAAGCCAATACGTGTACGTCATGCCACGGGGAAAACTTGTCCGGTGGTGCCGGTCCGTCGCTTGTTGGCACCGGCTTGACAGCAGAAGAGATTGCGAAGATCGCTAAAGAAGGGCAAGGAAGCATGCCGGGTGGCATTTTTAAAGGCACGGATGAAGAGTTGCAAAAAATGGCGGAATTCATCGCCGGCTTAAAAGCTGAATAATCGTTTCACACGAAAAAGCTGACTCGCGTTAGTCAGCTTTTTTCGTACCTACATTGAATTGAGATGAGGTGCAAACGATGGCATGGCTTTATGCGATATTCGCTTCCCGGCCGGTTGTTTCGCTACTTTTGCTTGTGAATGCTGCCGGCACCGTTTACGGCTATTATTGGTATCGTTATCAGTTGGCGGAAACACCGCCCTTGTTTTTGCCATTTGTGCCCGACAGTCCGACGGCGAGTCTTTTTTTTCTCATCGTTCTCGGCGCCTGGCTGCTCGGTCGGCAGACACCGCTGTTTGAAGCCCTTGCCCTTGTGACACTTGTCAAATACGGGATTTGGGCGGTCGTCATGAACGTGCTCGTTTGGCGCGTCACCGGAACGCTTGACTGGGCAGGATGGATGCTCATCGTTTCCCATGGGGCCATGGCGGTCGAAGGCATGCTGTACGCTCCGCTTTACCGATTTCGTCCGGTTCATCTTGCTTTGGCAGCGGTTTGGACGCTGCATAACGATGTCATCGACTACGTATTTGGCATGATGCCACGTTATCATATGTTGGATCATTATGCTGATCAAATCGGTTATTTTACGTTTTGGCTCAGCATTGCCTCCATTGCCGTGGCGTATTGGCTTGGCATCCGCACACGGCGACAGTCGTTCTCGCTTCCTCCCGCATAGCAGTGGAATAGGAGTAACAAGGGAGGAAAATTTGCCCTATCGCTTGATCGCAGTTGCTTGGTCTACTCTTGTCCACTCCTTCATACATTGTAGTAGTGAATGAGGGAGGGACGAGGATGAAACGAATCGGGCTGGCCATGTTGTTATCGATCGCCTTTTTATGGCCAGCGCTCGTTGGCGCGGCCGAATCAATGGAAAGTTGGAAACAGCTTGACGACATTTCCGACGAGGCGCTGCAATTGGCGAAAAATGAGCGTTTTGCTGAAGCCAAAGAAGTGCTCCTTTATTTTTCTGAACGGTTTTTCGCTCTTGGAGCGAGAGAACGGTTAAAATCGGCTGACGAGCTGAGGGCGGTGACTGTGACGCACGAACACGCGGTAAAGGCCATGACAGCATCGATTCCAGCGGAAGACAAAATCGCTGCTCTTACGCAGTTCCGTCTCGTAGTTGATGCCGTCCAATCGACGCATCAGCCACTTTGGTCAGAGATGAAGCCGGCTGTCATGGAGGCGTTCGCTGCGATGGAAAAGGCGGCGGAACGTGGGGAGAGAGAGGCATATGACGCTGCCTTTCGCCAATTTATTGATCGCTATACATTAATTGAGCCGAGTGTGAAAATTGATGTACCGCCAAAAGCGGCCAAAAAGGTTGACGGCAATCTGGAAGCACTGCAACCCGCCTCATTTTGGCAGCTTGCCAAAAACGAGCAACGAGAGCAGCTCGCCGCTGCACGCCGCGATGTCGAAGCGCTATTTGACGGGGTGAAAAAAGATGAAGCTGATCCATCACTCATTTGGGTGATGATTTCGACTGGCGGAGTGATTGTGTTGACGCTGACATACGTCGGCTGGCGGAAATACAAAGGGGAAAAAGAGGAAAAGCGGGCGCGACAGCCGGAAGAATAGGCGCCGCCTCGCTTTCGGAGGGGGAGGGTTCCCCCTCCTTTTTATGTTTGAATGGGATGGCATCTAGCGAATTCAGCATATGCCGCTCTCGCGAGCGCCGTTCCGGTTATTATTGTTCAAGCGGTCGTTTTTGTTCATCAAGCGTAAATCCTTCACCAAGCACATCGTGCACATCGGTGACGGCAACAAAGGCGTGCGGGTCAACGGACATAATGACGTTTTTTAAGCGTGGCAGCTCGTTTTTAGCGACGACGCAATATAAGACGTCACGGTCGCGTTTCGTATACGAACCTCGTCCTTTTAACACGGTGACGCCGCGTTCCATTTCCGTCAAAATCCGGTTGGCGATTTCCTCACTTTTTTCTGAGATGATCGTCGCCCCTTTCGCCGCATAGCCGCCTTCTTGCATAAAATCAATGACTCGGGCGGCGAGAAAGACGGCGACTAACGTATACATCGCCTCGCGGTACGAAAGGTAAAGAAGCGACAGTGTAATGACGGCGGCATCAAAGGCAAACATCGTTTTGCCCATGCTGATGCCTTTATATTTATAGACGAGGCGGGCGATAATGTCGACACCCCCGGTTGTGCCGCCGTAGCGGAAGATGATGCCGAGGCCAACGCCGATGAAAACGCCGGCAAACAACGCCGCGAGCGTCATATCATGCTGAAGCGGCATATGAATCATGTAGCGTTGAAAAATGGATAAAAACATTGAAACGGCGACGGTGCCGAGCACGGTATAAAGAAACATTTGACGACCAAGCAGCTTCCAACCGATAAAAAAGAGCGGGATGTTGAGCGCCAAGTTGGTGATGGCCGGATCAAGCCCAAACAAAAAATAAAGAAGAAGCGTAATGCCGGTAAAACCGCCTTCCGCCAAATTGTTTTGCATGTTGAAATGGACGAGGCCGAAGGCAAAAATAGCAGCGCCAAGCAAAATAAATAAACTGTTTTTCATTTTTAAGCCGAAAATCATATCGTCCCTCCGTCCACAAAAATAGTCGGCGTCCTTAATTATAGAGGAACTTGCCTGCGCAGGCAACGATGGTCGAAAGCAGGGGGAAATTGGCGACTGGCGAAAACATTTGTCAAATGCGCCGCTTTTCGCTAACATGGAAACAGACGAGGTGATGGTCATGCAGGAGAAAACGATGAAACAGATGCAACGCGAAGTGGATGAATATATCGGGCAGTTTAAAGAAGGCTATTTCAGCCCGCTCGCCATGCTCGCGCGGCTGACCGAAGAGCTCGGCGAACTGGCGCGTGAAGTGAACCATTATTATGGGGAAAAGCCGAAAAAGGTAACGGAAAAAGAAAAAACAGTGGAAGAAGAGCTGGGCGATTTGTTGTTTGTACTCATCTGTTTTGCCAATTCGCTCAACATTGATTTGCAGGAGGCGCACGACCGGGTGATGGACAAGTTCCGGATCCGCGACCGTGACCGTTGGACGCGAAAGGAGGAATCTCAATGACGATTCGCATCGTCATTGCCGGGCCACGCGGCCGCATGGGCCGTGAAGCGGTGGCACTTGTGCAAAGAACAGACCATTTTGAATTGGCTGCGGTCATTGACCGCCGCTATGACGGGCAAAATTTGGCCGACATCGATGGGTTTGCCGGCATCGACGCTCCGATTTATACTGATGCTGCCCGCTGCTTTACCGAGGTGAAACCGGATGTGCTCATCGATTTAACGACGCCCGAGGTCGGAAAACGACATGCTGAACTGGCGCTGCGCTACGGCGTCCGTCCAGTCATCGGCACGACCGGGTTCACGCCGGAAGATATCGAGCGGCTGACGGAGCTCGCTGAGACGAACGAAATCGGTGCGATCATTGCCCCGAACTTTGCTGTCGGCGCGGTGCTGATGATGAAGTTTGCCCGCATGGCGGCAAAATATTTCACTGATGTAGAAATTATCGAACTACATCATGACCAAAAGCTTGACGCGCCATCCGGGACGGCCCTGAAAACCGCACAGCTTATCGCTGAAGTGCGTCCGTCGAAAAAACAAGGCCATCCGGATGAAAAAGAAACGCTTGCCGGCGCACGTGGGGCTGCATACGACGGCATTCCGATTCATAGCGTTCGCCTGCCAGGGTTTGTCGCCCATCAGGAAGTCATTTTCGGCGGCGAGGGACAGACGCTGACAATCCGCCATGATTCACTCGACCGCCGCTCATTCATGTCTGGAGTGAAACTAGCGGTGGAAACGGTTATGCATTTACATACGCTCGTCTACGGGCTTGAACATATTTTGGAATAGCGCAAACAGCGCAAACGGGGGAGAGAACAAGATGAAAATCGCGTTAATTGCCCATGACGAAAAAAAGGCGGAGATGGTGGCGTTTGCGACCGCCTACGCGCCTGTGCTGGCAAACCATGAACTGTACGCCACGGGCACAACCGGCTTGCGCATTCAGGAAGCGACCGGACTCGCCGTCCATCGCTTTCAGTCCGGGCCGTACGGGGGCGATCAGGAGATCGGAGCGATGATCGCCCGCAATGAGATGGACCTCGTTATTTTTTTCCGCGACCCGCTTACCGCCCAGCCGCACGAACCGGACATTAGCGCATTGATGCGCCTTTGCGACGTCTATGCTGTGCCGTTAGCAACGAACATTGGGACGGCGGAGCTGCTCATTCGAGGATTGGAGCGCGGTGATTTGGCATGGCGCAACATCGTCCACGGCCGGGCGAAAAGCGGGGAGGAAAAGGAAACAGAAAGGTGACAGCGATGGTGGAAACATGTGATTTGTTAGCGTTTGGCGCCCATCCGGATGATGTCGAAATCGGCATGGGCGGGACGATCGCCAAATATGTGCGGCGCGGATACCGCGCTGTCATTTGTGATTTAACAAAGGCAGAGCTGTCGTCCAACGGAACCGTTGACGAACGGCAGAAAGAAGCGGCTGAAGCGGCCCACAGGCTCGGTGTATCGGAACGGTTGAATCTCGAGCTGCCTGACCGCGGTCTTTATGTCGAAGAAGAGGCGATTCGCCGTATTGTTGCGGTCGTTCGCCGCTATCGGCCGCGGCTTGTATTCGCCCCGTATTGGGAAGACCGCCATCCAGATCACGGGCAATGCGCCCGCCTTGTCGAGGAGGCGGTCTTTTCCGCCGGCATCCGCCGATATGGAGACGGCGAGCTTGGCGATGCGCACCGCGTCCGCTCGGTGTATTATTATATGATTAATGCCTTTTGCCGTCCGCATTTCCTTGTCGATATTAGCGAAACAGCTCAGGACAAGCTGGCGAGCCTGCGCGCCTATGAAAGCCAGTTTGAAAAACGACCTGGTTCGGTTGACACCCCGCTGACAAACAACTACATTGAGATGATCGAAAGCCGCGAGCGCTGGTTCGGCCAGCAAATCGGTGCGGAGTATGCCGAAGGCTTTTTGGCAAAAACACCTATTCATCTTTTCGACTTATTTGAGGGAGTGCGATGAAGCTGAAAATAGGAATTGTCTGTTATCCGACGGTCGGAGGCTCAGGGGTCGTTGCCACTGAGCTCGGCAAACTGCTTGCCGAAAGAGGACATGAAATTCATTTTATTTCGTCAAGCATGCCGTTTCGGCTGAACAAAGTATACGGAAACATTTACTACCATGAGGTGAGCGTCAACCAATATTCTGTTTTTCAATATCCGCCGTATGACTTGGCGCTAGCGAGCAAAATCGCTGAGGTAGCGAAGCGGGAACAGCTCGATGTGCTTCATGCCCATTACGCCGTTCCACACGCAGTCTGCGCCGTACTGGCGCGGCAAATGGTTGGCGAACTGCCGATCGTCACAACGTTGCACGGCACCGATATCACCGTGTTAGGCTACGACCCGTCGCTTTCCGATATGATCAAGTTCGGCATCGAGCAGTCGGACATCGTCACAGCGGTGTCTAGCGCCCTTGTTCAGCAGACGTACGAACTGCTTGATGTGCGAAAAGAGATCCATACAGTTTACAATTTTGTTGACGAACGCGTCTACCACCGTCGGGAAGCGAGCCATTTGCGACAGGAGTACGGCATCGGTGAAACGGAGAACGTCATCATTCACGTTTCTAATTTCCGGAAAGTAAAGCGCGTGCCTGATGTGGTGCGCGCGTTTGCCATCGTGCGTCAGCATGTGCCGGCCAAGCTCTTGCTTGTCGGCGACGGCCCGGAAATGACTGTCGTCTGCCGTCTCGTCAAAGAACTCGGGCTCAACGACGACGTCCGATTTTTAGGGAAACAGGACAAACTGGAAGAGCTGTATTCGATCAGTGATGTGATGATGCTCTTGTCGGAAAAAGAAAGTTTCGGGCTCGTTTTACTAGAGGCGATGGCGTGTGGCATCCCGTGCATTGGCACGGCGATTGGTGGCATTCCGGAAGTGATTGAAGATGGAAAAAGCGGCTTTTTATGTGCGCTCGGCGATGTCGAAGAAGCGGCTCAAAAAGCGCTCGCACTGCTAACCGACCGCCGTTTGCATAGCGAAATGGCAAAAGAGGCGGTGCGAACGGTCGAGCAAAAGTTCCGTTCGTCCGATATCGTCGGGCAGTATGAGCAGCTGTATGCTTCACTGGCAGCAAGGAAGGTGAGAGGATGAAACCGCCATTCCAACAGGCGCTTGGTATCATCCGACAGCTAAATCGGCATGGCTATGAGGCATATTTTGTCGGCGGCGCGGTGCGCGATCTGTTGCTTGGGCGTCCGATCGGCGATGTCGATATTGCGACGAGCGCCTTGCCGGACGAAGTGATGGCGATTTTCCCAAAAACGATTGATGTCGGCTCGAAACACGGTACAGTCGTCGTCGTGCACGAAGGAACGGCCTACGAAGTAACGACGTTCCGCACCGACGGCGACTATGAAGACCACCGCCGTCCTGAGTCGGTGACGTTCGTTCGTTCTCTTGAGGAAGACTTAAAACGGCGCGATTTTACGATGAATGCCATCGCCATGGACGAGCACGGGACAATCATTGACCCGTTCGGGGGACAAGAGGCGATCGAAAAGCGGCTTATTCGCACTGTCGGAGAAGCGGACGCGCGGTTTCGTGAAGATGCGCTCCGCATGATGCGGGCCGTCCGCTTTGTCAGTCAACTTGGATTTTCACTCGCTATCGACACGAAGAAGGCGATCATCGCCAACGCACCGCTTCTCGCCCATATTTCGGTTGAGCGGATGACGATGGAGATGGAAAAGCTGCTCGCCGGCCCGTTTGCTGCCGAAGCGTTGCCGCTTTTGGCCGAAACAGGGCTATCCACCTATTTGCCGGGGTTGGCTGAAAAAGGCGAGTGGCTGCGACGAGCGGCCGCGTACCGCTGGCCTTGGCTCGCGGCGCGCGAGGAGCGGTGGGCGCTTTTGTGCCACGCCCTTGGCGTCAAGGAGAGCCGTCCGTTTTTGCGCGCATGGAAGCTACCGAATAAAGTGATCGATGAAGCTGGCGCCATTTTGGCGACGCTCGCTGCTGTCCCTGAACCGGCCGCGTGGACGAATGAGCAGCTGTTTTTGGCCGGCCTCAAGCGGGCACTTTCGGTTGAGGTGGTCCGCGCTGCTTTGACCGGAAAGCCGTACGAACCGCAACATGACGAGCTGCGTCGCCGCTTTGCCGCCTTGCCGATCAAAACGAAAGGTGAGCTGGCGGTTAACGGCAAAGTGGTCATTGATTGGATCGGGAAACCAGCCGGTCCGTGGGTGAAAGAGACGCTGGATGCCATATGGCGGGCGGTCGTCAACGGTGAAGTTGAAAACGAGAAGGAGCGGATTTACGCATGGCTCATGGAGCGCAGTCGGACACAAGAAAAAAACTGTTAGAACTATTTGCCGAGGCAAACGGTGAATTTCTGTCCGGACAAAAGATCAGTGAGCAGCTCGGTTGTTCGCGGGCGGCCGTATGGAAACATATCGAGGAGCTGCGCAAAGAAGGGTTTGAACTCGAAGCGGTGCGCCGCCTCGGCTACCGAATCGTGAGCACGCCGGATAAGGTGACGGCAAACGAAATCCAACTCGGATTGAAAACCGAAACGCTTGGCCATCAGATCCATTTTTTTGAGGAAGTCGATTCGACGCAGCGTATCGCGGCGAAGCTGGCATATGAGGGAGCGCCGGAAGGGACGCTTGTCATCGCCGAGGAGCAGAAAGCCGGGCGCGGGCGTTTAGACCGGAAATGGTTTTCCCCACAAGGAACCGGTATTTGGATGAGCCTTATTTTGCGGCCGCCCATTCCCCCGCAGCAGGCGCCGCAGTTGACGTTGCTTGTTGCCGTGGCGGTCAGTCAAGCGATTCAAGAAGTAACCGGGCTTGTCCCGGACATTAAATGGCCAAACGATATTTTGCTTCACGGTAAAAAATGTGTCGGCATTTTAACCGAGCTGCAGGCCGACCCTGACCGCGTCCGTTCGGTCATCATCGGCATCGGCATTAACGTGAACCAGACGAGTGCGCAATTTCCCGAGGATATCTGCGACATCGCCACATCGCTTGCCATCGAAAAAGGGGAGCGCATAAAGCGCGCGCCGCTCATCCAAGAAATTTTACTTCAGCTTGAGCGGTTATATAAGCAATATTTGGAGCATGGCTTCCGTCCAATTAAGCTTCTTTGGGAAGGATACGCGGTTTCGATTGGCAAGCCGGTGACAGCAAGGACATTGGGCAAGGTGATACGCGGCATCGCGCGCGGCATTACCGATGACGGTCTGCTGATCCTCGAGGATGAACAAAACCAACTTCATTATATTCATTCGGCCGATATTCAACTGTAAATTTCCACTGGAAAAATTGTGACAATTTTGTTAAAATACAAGGCGAGGAAAAGGGCAGTATCTTTGTCGAAAAGAACTGCACCGCGCCGGCAAAATGAATGAATAAAGATAATCTGCCTTGATCCTTGCAGAAGGACTGGGACAGAGGGGTGAACGAAACCGACGGTGGTTTATGGCGTCCTTCTTTCTCAAGGCGGGAAAGAAGGACGTTTTGTTTCGGTCGCGTCATCTCCTCTGCAATCAAAGAGGAGGGAACAAAGGTGAAGACGAAAGCCGATTTTTTCCGCATGAAGCAGGCGGACGAGCCGATCGTGATGGTGACCGCCTACGACTTTCCATCGGCGAAGCTTGCTGAACAGGCCGGGGTGGATATGATTTTAGTCGGCGATTCGCTCGGCATGGTCGTGCTCGGTTACGACTCGACGATCCCGGTGACGGTCGATGACATGATCCACCATACGAAGGCGGTCCGCCGTGGTGCGCCGAACACGTTTATCGTCACGGACATGCCGTTTATGTCGTACCACGCCTCCAAGGAAGAGGCGTTGCAAAACGCCCGGCGCATCATGCAACAGTCGGGGGCGAACGCTGTCAAAGTCGAAGGGGCGGATGAAGTCGTTGAGACGATCGCCGCACTGACGAAAGCGGGCGTGCCGGTCGTCGCCCATCTCGGGCTAACGCCGCAATCTGTCGGCGTCCTTGGCGGCTATAAAGTGCAAGGCAAAGATGCGGAAAGCGCAAAAAAGCTGCTCAATGATGCGAAACAGTGCGAACAAGCAGGAGCGATCGCGCTCGTCTTAGAGTGTGTACCGAAGCAGCTTGGGGCGGCTGTAGCCCGAGAGCTTACCATTCCTGTCATCGGCATCGGTGCCGGGGCGGAAGTCGACGGCCAGGTACTGGTTTACCATGACTTGCTTGGCTACGGTGTCAACCGCGTGCCGAAGTTTGTCAAACAATACGCTGCCATTCAAGAGACGATCGTCGAGGCACTGGCCAACTATATCGCTGATGTCAAACTGCGCCAGTTTCCGGAGCCGGCGCACACGTTTACGATGAAGGAAGAAGAATGGGTGGCCTTATACGGAGGAAAACAATCATGATCATCGTTGATCGGATTAGTGAAATGCAGGCGCTGATGCGTCAATACCACCGCGAAGGAAAAACGATCGGGTTCGTCCCGACAATGGGTTATTTGCATGAAGGACATGCCGCCCTCATCGATCGGGCGCGTCAGGAAAATGACATTGTCGTCTTAAGCGTTTTTGTCAATCCGCTTCAATTTGGGCCGAACGAAGATTTTGCCCGCTATCCGCGCGATTTTGAGCGCGATCGGCATATCGCCGAACAGCACGGAGTTGACGTGCTGTTTCATCCGGAGGCAGGCGAGATGTATCCGGGGCCGCTCACGGTGCAAGTCGTCGTGAAAGCACGCACGGATGTGCTCTGTGGACGGTCGCGCCCCGGCCATTTTGACGGCGTGGCAACGGTGCTTACTAAGCTGTTTCATATCGTCATGCCTGACCGCGCTTATTTCGGTCTGAAAGATGCCCAGCAGGTAGCTGTTGTCGACGGCTTGATTCGCGATTTCAATTTCCCGATTGAGCTCGTGCCGGTACCGACGGTTCGCGAGGCCGACGGGCTGGCGAAAAGCTCGCGCAACGTCTATTTATCGCCGCAAGAACGAGAGGAGGCGCCGGCGCTCTATCAGGCGCTGCGCGCGGCAGCGGCAGCCGTCGATGGCGGAGAGCGGAGCGCTGATGCCATTCGTCGTCTTGTGAAAGAGCATATTGAAGCACATACGCACGCTGAAATTGATTATGTCGAAGTGTGTTCGTATCCGGATTTGGCGCCGCTTGAAACGCTTCACGGAACGGTGCTCGTCGCGGTTGCCGTTCGGTTTGCGAGCGCCCGCTTGATCGACAATATCATTCTTGAGCTGCCTAAGGCGCATAGACAAGAGGATTAGGGGGGATCGCCCATGTTTCGTACACTCATGAACGCCAAAATTCATCGTGCCCGTGTAACGGAAGCAAACTTGGATTATGTAGGCAGCATTACAATCGACGAAGATATTTTAGATGCGGTTGGCATGGTGGCTAATGAAAAAGTGCAGATAGTGAACAATAATAACGGGGCCCGCTTTGAAACGTACATCATCCCCGGAGAGCGCGGCAGCGGCGTCTTTTGCCTAAACGGTGCGGCCGCCCGCCTTGTGCAAAAAGGGGATATCATCATCGTCATTTCGTATGCGCTCGTTCCTGAAGAAAAAATCGCTATGCATCGGCCGAAAGTTGCCATTATGGACGAAAACAACCGCATCGCACAGCTCATTGCTGAAGAGCCGGCACATACGATTTTATAATGGGGCAAAAAAGGGGCTTTCCGCCCCTTTTCGTTTTGAGGTGATCATTGATGGCAATGCGCTTTGTTATTATTGACTTAGAAACAACGGGAAACGTACCGAAAAAAGGCGATCGAATCATCCAGCTCGGCATGGCGGTCGTTGAGGACGGCTCGATCGTCAAGCGGTTTGCCAGCTTTTTTAACCCGGAACAACCCATCCCGTTGTTCATTCAACAGCTGACGAACATTGACGAACAGACAGTTGAGGGAGCGCCGCTGTTTGCTGACAAGGCGGACGAGATTACAGCTATGATGGAAGGCGCGTACTTTGTTGCTCATAATGTCGATTTTGATTTGCCGTTTTTGCAAGCCGAACTCGAACGAGCCGGGTGGCCGCCGTTTACCGGTCCGACGATCGATACGGTCGAGCTTGCTCGCATCGTACTGCCGACAGCGGAAAGTTATAAGCTTGGTGACTTGGCCAAACAGCTCGGCCTCCGCCATGATCGTCCGCATCAAGCGGACAGCGATGCGGAAGTGACTGCGAAGCTGTTCATCGCCTTGCTTGAGCGGCTTGGCCGTCTGCCGCTTGTGACACTCGAACAGTTGCGGCGTCTTGCCCACCATTTGAAAAGCGATATTTACTCACTTCTTGATCTTGTCATCACTGAAAAACAGAAAGAAGCGCCGATGGACAATACCATCGCCCTTTACCGCGGCATTGCGCTGAAAAAGCCGGCGTCAAAGCCGGAATCAGGCGATGATGAGAAGCGCCTCGCTTCGGTCTCATTTGCAGCCTTTTATGAACAAGCGCCGTCCCTTCCGCTTCCTGGCTACAAGCGGCGTGAAGGGCAGTGGGAAATGATGCAACTCGTTTATGAGGCGCTGTCTACATCTCAGCATGCGCTTATTGAGGCGGGAACAGGGCTTGGCAAATCGCTTGCTTATTTCATCCCGGCTGCCTTTTTTGCTTGCGAGCGACAAGAACGGGTTGTCATCAGCACACATACGCTCCAACTGCAAGAGCAGCTCATCCGCCGCGATTTGTCGGTGCTGCGGCAAGTCGTGCCGCCCCCGCTTCGCGTCGCCGTCTTGAAAGGGAAGCAAAACTACCTTTCCCTTGACAAATTTGCTTCGTTTTTGCCTGAGCCGTGCGATACATACGATGCGGCGCTCTTGAAATGTCAGATGCTGGTCTGGCTGCTTGAGACAGATAGCGGTGATTTAGATGAATTGAACGTATCATCCGGCGCTCGTCTCTTGTTGTCCGCGCTTGCCATCGGAGAAGAGGAGGACGGCGGACGGCATTATTTTTTCACTCAGGCGAAACGACGTGCCGAACAGGCTGATATTGTCATTACCAATCATGCGTTTTTGCTTCATGACTTGACTGCCTCTACGCCGCTTTTGCCGCCGTTTCGCCATCTCATCATCGATGAGGCGCATCGGCTTGAGGATATCGCTGCTCGTTATTTTGGCGAGCGGATCGACTATGTGTCATTTCGCTTGTTAACTGCCAAAATGGCGCAAACGCTCACGAAATGGCTGGAAGCAGAGCAAGGCGAAGTGAAAGCCGTCCTTGCTCGTTGCCAACGGCATCTTGAAGGGCTGCAATTTGAAGGGGACGAGCTGTTCCGCTTGCTGCGCCGTTATGCGTTAGAGAGAAAGCCGGCGCGGGCGGGGCGTTGCCGCTGCCGTTTTTCACCGGCGGACGAGCATGGGCGCACGTGGCAGGCGGCTGTTGAGCTATGTTGGCGTTTGCGTGATTTGACGGCGGCGCTGCTTGCAGAGGCAAAGCCAATCTTACCTGTTGCTATGACTGACGCTATCACACTGCCGGCCTCGCTGGCCGCCGACCTTGCGGCGCTAAATCAGCAAATGAACGCCCTCGTTCGGCTGCTGACCGAAGCGGAGCCAGGAACGGTCCGCTGGATTGAAGCCGATGAAAAAGGGGCGGCAAACGCTGTCCGGCTTTATTCGCAACCCGTCGATCTTGCTGACTTTTTTGCCGATCAGTTGTTTATGAAAAAACGGAGCGTGATTTTGACGTCAGCCACACTTGCCGTCCGCGGTCGATTCTCTTATATGACGACGCGTCTTGGCTTGGATGATTTTTATCCGATCTGTCACTCGTTTCCGGCGCCATTTCGCTATAAGGAGCAGGTCGCGCTCTTTGTGCCAACGGATATGCCGCTTGTTTCTGCCGTGCCGCTTGAGACATACGCCGAAGCGGCAGCAGCGGCCGTGCTCTCGATCGCCCGGCACGTTGGCCGGCGGGTGCTTGTGTTGTTTCCGTCGTATGAGCTGTTGAAAATGACGGCTGAAGCGCTGAAAACGGAAGAAGCGGACGAGCCGTTCGTTTTGATTGCTCAAGGAATGCAAAGTGGCAGCCCGGCCAAGCTCTTGCGAACATTTTTGCAATTTGATCATGCCGTGCTGTTTGGGACGAGTGGCTTTTGGGAAGGGATTGATTTACCGGGTTCGGCACTCGATGCACTCATTATCGCCCGATTGCCATTTGCGCCTCCGGATGATCCGGTGATGGAGGCAAAAAGTGAACAGATTCGCGCCGCCGGCGGTGATCCGTTTTACGAGTTGTCGCTTCCCGAGGCGGTGCTCCGCTTTAAGCAAGGATTCGGCCGCCTCATCCGCACCGAGCAGGACAAAGGCGCCGTGTTTGTTCTCGATCGTCGGCTGACCACCGCTTCATACGGCGCTGATTTTCTCGCTTCTCTGCCGCCGCTGTCGGTATATGATGGAACGCTTTCCGAGCTGCTTGACAAAGCGGATGCATGGCTTTCATGAGACAAGCGGGATGAACAGTCGGTTCGTTTTCAGGGAGAGGGACGGCTGTACAAGACGTTCATAAAGAGAAATGAAACGGTGCAATCTAAAGATTAAAGATGGCAGCTGGCAAAAAAATACCCCGCGTACAGCGGGGGGAGAAAAGAAGCAAATTTGCGTTGGAGGTGTAGGCGGGCAAATTTGTTATGAAATGGTCAGGCAAACCTGCTATAATAGGGAAGAAGCACAACTGCGATGGCAGCTTGCAGCCTCGCCGTTTACCTTCGCCGGCTCGGCCGCAGAGGCGTGAAGAAGCGCAACTGTGATCATAACCTTACTGTATTTGTATTGTTGCCGGAGCCGCCGGCGTGTATAAGTAACAAAATTTGCGCCGTACAGGAGGAAACAACGAAAATGGAAAGCAAAATTGAAGTGCTCGCCACCGTCAAAATCCAGCATTCCGATGATTTGTACAAAATTGTTGACTGCTTGAATCGGACGCTGAAGCGCGACAATTTGATGTTTGGGCTTGCTTTGGATGAAAACGATAAACGCCAAGCGGTCTTTACGATTTATCGGACGTGATCGCCATGAAAAAGTGGGGATGGCTTGCTCTAATTTTTTTGGGTATCCTCATTTGGCAGGCATGGTCGATTTACGGTGAGGCGATGGTGCCAAAACGGTCAATGGTGGAAAAAGCGTTTGCGCGGGCGAAGGAAGCGGTTGGGCTTGTCGACGTGAAGAAAGTCTATACATATTATGGCGATGAAGCATGCACCGTATTCATCGGCCGGACGAAACAAGAGGAGACAGACGTCGTTGTTTGGGTGCCGGAAAAAAAGGGGGATATCGTCGTCAAGAAAGCAAATAGCGGCATTAGCGAAGCGGAAGCACGCGCCATTTTACAACGCGACCGACATCCGCAACGCGTGATTGACGTGACGCTTGGCATGGAAAAGGGCGTACCTCTTTGGGAGTTGACATATATCGATGCAGAAGGAAGGTATTCGTTTTATTACCTCCATTTTGCCGATGGTTCATTCTTAAAGAGGTACAGTTTTCAACGTTGAGCATATGAGGGGGAAGAAACGATGAAATTGGCAAAACGGGTGGCGTCGCTGACGCCATCGGCGACTTTGGCCATTACGGCGAAAGCAAAAGAACTAAAAGCGGCCGGGCATGACGTGATTGGTCTCGGAGCTGGCGAACCGGATTTCAACACGCCACAGCACATTCTTGATGCCGCCATCAAGGCAATGAACGAAGGACATACGAAATATACACCATCGGGCGGTTTGCCGGCGTTAAAGGAGGAAATTATAAAAAAATTCGCCCGCGACCAAGGCTTGGATTATGAGCCGGCTGAAGTGATTGTATGCGTCGGAGCGAAGCACGCCCTTTACACGCTGTTCCAAGTATTGCTCGATGAAGGCGACGAAGTGATCATTCCGACGCCATACTGGGTGAGCTATCCGGAACAAGTGAAACTGGCGGGCGGTGTTCCGGTTTACGTCGAAGGGCTTGAACAAAATCATTTTAAAATTACGCCGGAGCAGCTGAAACAGGCAATCACGCCGCGGACGAAAGCGGTTATCATCAACTCGCCGAGCAACCCGACTGGCATGATTTATACAGCCGAAGAGTTGAAGGCGCTTGGTGAGGTGTGCCTAGCGCATGGTGTATTGATCGTGTCAGATGAAATTTATGAAAAATTGACTTACGGCGGGGCGAAGCATGTGTCCATCGCTGAGTTGTCGCCGGAGCTGAAGGCGCAGACAGTCATCATTAACGGCGTGTCAAAGTCGCATTCGATGACGGGCTGGCGCATTGGTTATGCGGCGGGGCCGAAAGATATTATTAAGGCAATGACAGATTTGGCGAGCCACAGCACGTCCAACCCGACGTCAATCGCCCAATACGCGGCCATCGCTGCTTACAGCGGGCCGCAGGAGCCGGTCGAACAAATGCGCCAAGCGTTTGAACAACGGCTCAATATCATTTACGACAAGCTCGTGCAAATTCCAGGATTCACGTGCGTTAAGCCACAAGGGGCGTTTTATTTGTTCCCGAACGCCCGCGAAGCGGCTGCAATGGCCGGCTGCCGCACGGTCGACGAGTTCGTCGCTGCCTTGTTGGAGGAAGCGAAAGTCGCGCTTGTGCCCGGCTCTGGGTTTGGAGCGCCGGATAACGTTCGCTTGTCATACGCGACATCGCTCGATGCACTGGAAACCGCCGTGGAACGCATCCACCGGTTTATGGAAGCGCGCGCTTAACAAGCGGCGGCTTTGCCCAAAGCAAAGCCGCTTTTTCCGCGCCCGCTGCAGCGGCGGTGATTTCGCGAAAATCAGCCGGATGCATGATTTTTTAGCGGTTGCCCCGCACTGTTTTCTACGGTTGTGCCGAGCCGGCCAGAGGCGAAAGGTTTCCTTGGCCGTTGCCGTCGTTTCGCCAGAACGATATAATAGCGAATGAGATGGACGTGTCGATTATTGGAGGGAATGTGTACGTGAAAACGACGATTGCTGAAGTGAACCAATATGTAGGTCAAGAAGTCACGATCGGCGCTTGGTTGGCGAACAAGCGCTCGAGCGGAAAAATCGCCTTTTTACAGCTGCGTGATGGGACTGGCTTTATTCAAGGTGTAGTTGAAAAAGCGAACGTCTCAGAAGAGGTATTTCAACGTGCGAAAACGCTGACGCAAGAAACGTCGCTCTATGTGACCGGCACGGTGCGCGTCGACGAGCGTTCACCGTTCGGTTATGAGCTTTCGGTGACGAACATACAGGTCATCAATGAAGCGGTCGATTATCCGATTACGCCAAAAGAACACGGTGTCGAGTTTTTAATGGATCATCGTCACCTTTGGCTTCGTTCGCGGCGCCAACATGCGATCATGAAAATCCGCAACGAATTGATCCGTGCGACGTATGAGTTTTTTAACGAACGCGGCTTCGTCAAAGTCGATGCGCCGATTTTGACTGGCAGCGCACCGGAAGGAACGACCGAGCTGTTCCATACGAAGTATTTTGACGAGGATGCCTATTTATCGCAAAGCGGCCAGCTATATATGGAAGCAGCAGCCATGGCGCTCGGTAAAGTGTTTTCGTTCGGTCCGACATTCCGTGCCGAAAAGTCGAAAACGCGCCGCCATTTGATCGAATTTTGGATGATCGAGCCTGAAATGGCGTTTTACGAATTTGAAGACAATTTGCGGCTGCAAGAAGAGTATGTCTCTTATCTCGTACAGTCGGTGCTTAGCCGTTGCCAACTTGAGCTCGGGCGCCTTGGACGCGACGTCACCAAGCTTGAGCTTGTCAAGCCGCCGTTTCCGCGTCTAACGTATGACGAAGCGATCAAGCTGCTGCATGACAAAGGGTTTACCGATATCGAATGGGGCGATGACTTCGGTGCGCCGCATGAGACAGCCATCGCTGAAAGCTTCGACAAGCCGGTGTTTATCACTCACTACCCGACGTCGTTAAAGCCGTTTTATATGCAGCCAGATCCGAACCGTCCGGACGTCGTGCTATGTGCTGATTTAATCGCGCCGGAGGGATACGGGGAGATTATCGGCGGTTCCGAGCGCATTCATGATTATGAGCTGCTCAAGCAGCGTCTCGAGGAGCATCATTTGCCGCTTGAAGCATATGAATGGTATTTAGATTTGCGCAAATACGGTTCCGTGCCGCACTCCGGATTCGGGCTCGGCCTCGAGCGAACGGTTGCTTGGATTTGCGGCGTTGAGCATGTACGCGAGACGATCCCGTTTCCGCGGTTGCTCAACCGTCTATACCCGTAAAAAAACCCCCTGCAAAAAGGGGGTTTTTTCGCTAGTGTCATGTTATACTATAGTTGAGGTGCATCGGCATGGAAAAGAAAAAGGTGGCCGAATGGCTGGCGCAAGGAAGCGTCGTCGTTCCGAAACTGTTGCTGGACCATTATAAGCAGCTTGGCTTGAGCGAAGGGGAGCTCGTTTTGCTTTTGCATATGCAATCGTTTTTGGAAGAAGGCATCGTCTTCCCGACACCGGCTGAGCTGGCTGAAAAAATGACTGTTTCGGCGGCAGAATGTATGGAGATGGTGCGTCGGCTTTTGCAAAAAGGAATGGTCGGCATTGAGGAGCATACGGACGAACGTGGCGTTCGCGGCGAAAAATATACATTGGAACCGCTCTGGGAACAGTTGGTACATCATTTGTACGCACAGACCGTCAAAGACGGGCAAATCGGTCAGCAAAAAGAAGAAGAAAGCTTGTATACGATATTTGAGCAGGAGTTTGGCCGCCCGCTTTCCCCATTTGAGTGCGAAACACTCTCGATGTGGATCGACCAGGACGGTCATGAGCCGGCCATCATTAAGGCAGCACTGCGCGAGGCGGTGCTATCAGGGAAATTGAATTTCCGCTACATTGACCGCATTTTGTTCGAGTGGAAAAAGAATGGAATCCGGACGATCGAACAGGCGCACGATTACGGCAAAAAATTCCGCAAGCCGAAATCGTCCGCCCGCCCGGTGAAACAAGCGACAGGGGAATTTAAGCAGACGATTCCGTTTTTTAACTGGCTTGACTCATAAACGAGAGGCATTGTCTCTCGTTTTTGTTTGGCCAACATGGACAGATGGACCGAAGATGGCGAAAGGAGAAGGAAACCGGTGTTGACAAAGCAGCAAATTCGCTACTGTTTGGATGAGATGGCCAACATGTTTCCTGATGCGCATTGCGAGCTTGTGCACCGCAATCCGTTTGAACTGTTGATCGCGGTCGTCTTATCGGCGCAATGCACCGATGCCCTCGTCAATAAAGTGACGAAGCGGCTATTTGAAAAATACAAGACACCGCATGACTACATTGCGGTGCCGCTTGAAGAGTTGGAACAAGACATCCGTTCAATTGGCTTATACCGGAACAAAGCGAAAAACATTCAAAAACTGTGCGCGATGTTAATTGAGGAGTACAACGGTGAAGTGCCGCGCGACCGCGACGAATTGATGAAACTGCCCGGCGTCGGGCGGAAGACAGCGAACGTTGTCGCATCCGTCGCGTTTGGCGTACCGGCCATTGCCGTTGATACGCACGTCGAGCGCGTCAGCAAACGGCTCGGTTTTTGCCGCTGGAATGACTCAGTTCTCGAAGTCGAACAAACGTTGATGAGAAAAATTCCGAAAGAGGAATGGTCGATCACTCACCATCGGATGATTTTTTTTGGCCGTTACCATTGCAAGGCACAAGCGCCGCAATGCCCGGTATGCCCGCTTCTGCACTTATGCCGTGAAGGAAAAAAACGGATGCGAAAGAAGGAGAATGAACGTGCGCGTGCCGACTAAGTTCGCCCATCCGCTCTTTTTCCCGGACGGCCAAATGCGTGATACGCTTCCTAATGAACCGTTTCCGCGCCTGCTTAAACACGTGCCGTTTTATTACGATATCGTCCACATTCCTCCACTGCCGTGGGAGGAAATCGAACGTTCACTGCCGGCGCTCGTTGCCCTTTGGCGAGAAGAAAAAGAGGAACTCGAACTCTGTTTCGCCCGCCGCGACCGACGCGCCGCCCGCAGCCCGATCGTGCGTGGATTGTCGTATTTGCTGTCGGCGCTCTGCTGGCTGAATGGCCAGCCAGCAACCAATGTAGTCCGTTGGGAGGAGATGGTGGCGGCACTGCCGTATAAACCTGCCAACGCCGTTGAGCGGCTGCAGTTTATTTTCGACCGTCCGGATTTATACCCAGCGTTTGTTCAGCTTCACGAGCTGTTTGTTGAGACAGAGAAGCTCGCTGGCAAACAAATCGCCATGAAAAAACGGATGACCCCATAAATGGGTCATCCGTTTTTTATTTGGCAACTTAGTTGAGTTATTGACGGTTTTCACCGTTCGCGCCAGAGACGTTCGTATTCGGCAGCGTTGTTGGTGTCGTCAGTGCAGAGGCACTACTATTGTCCTGGCTATTGCCCTAGTTGTTGTCCTTGCTGCTGCCCTTGCTGTTGTCCTTGCCGTTGTCCAGGTTGTTGCCCAGGCTGTTGTCCAGGTTGTTGCCCAGGCTGTTGTCCAGGTTGTTGTCCAGGTTGTTGTCCAGGTTGTTGTCCAGGTTGTTGTCCAGGTTGTTGTCCAGGTTGTTGTCCAGGTTGTTGTCCAGGTTGTTGTCCAGGTTGTTGCCCAGGCTGTTGCCCTTGGCCGTTGTTTCCATTGTTGTTATTTCCGCTGTTGCCATCTTGCCCGTTATGTCCATCATTCCGGCCATCATCACCATTTTCCTCATCATCCGGCGTTGTCGGGCCTTCACCTTGCTCACCGCCAGGGATGCGGACGTTCGTGATGGCTGGTTTGCTCATCCGCTCGCCATCTTTCGCATAGACGGCAATCGTATACGAAGCGCCTGGCGTTGGGTTCGCGATCGTCATCTTCAGGTCTTTCGTTGTCACAGTTTCCGTATGGCCTTGGTCGTCTTTGATGCGCACTTCAAAGAGCGTATTGTCGGTTTGTTTATCGTACGACCAAGTGACAGAAATCGCATTGGTAGCTTGGTCATACGAAGCGGTTAAGCCTTTCACCGATGGCAGTTCTTTTGGTTCGTCTTTCGCTACTTCTGTCGGTTGGGAGCCTCGCACGAACAGTTCATACGTAATCTCGCTTGCCGGCGTATGTTTACTTGCTAGTTTCGGTGGATTCGTGCCTTTTTTAATCGGCACTTTCACCACGCTGTCCGGCTGTTCGAATTTCCCACTGCCGTCGTCGATGTGAGAGATGAGCGCTTTAAAGAGCGAACGCGAAATTCTTTGTTCCGCCTTGCTGAGATTTGCGGTGCTGCTTCGTTTGCTGAAACCGGTCCAAACAGCGGCGGTATAGTTTGGTGTATAGCCGACAAACCAACTGTCCGGCACAGCGCTCTCCGGTAAATTAAACTTGGCGCCGGACGGGCCATAGTTTGTCGTCCCCGTTTTGCCGGCCACCTCAACCCCCGGAACGTTGGCGCTTTGCCCTGTACCAGAACGGACGACCGATTTGAGCATATCTGTGATCATGTAAGCGGTGTAGTCCTGCATAACCCGTTTCGGCTTCGGTTTTAAATCCATTTCCGTGCCGTCCGGGAAGACGATTTTTGTCACCGCGTACGGTTTGGTATACAAACCGTTGTTGCCGAAGGCACTGTAGGCACCGGCCATTTGCAGCGGCGACACATAGCGTGCGACACCGCCGATCGAGTACGCTTCCTCTACCTTATCAAAGCCCATGCCAAGCCGATTGGCAAATTCTTGCGCCCGCTCTTTGCCGACCGCTTGGAACGCTTTTAACGCCGGGATGTTACGCGACCAAGTAAGCGCATAGCGCATCGTCACCGGTCCTTTGTATGTCCGATCGGCGTTGCGGATCGGTGTGCCGTCTGAATACGTGTACGGTTCATCAACGATAATGTGTGCAGTTGACCATTTTAAATATTCAATGGCCGGTCCGT
Organism: Geobacillus sp. FSL K6-3411; assembly: GCF_037965715.1. Classification (NCBI taxonomy): domain Bacteria; kingdom Bacillati; phylum Bacillota; class Bacilli; order Caryophanales; family Anoxybacillaceae; genus Geobacillus; species Geobacillus sp. FSL K6-3411. Next base: position 2,269,302 of record NZ_CP150187.1, on the reverse strand, counting down.
AGTCTAAAATCGGTTTAATCGCCGAACCGGGCTGGCCGACCGGCTGAATGGCGTAGTTAAAGCCGAACTGGACATGATCGCGGTTTCGCCCGCCGCCTAAAGCGCGAATGGCGCCTGTTTTCGTATCGACGAGGGCGATAGCCGATTGTAAGTCTTTTTTATTGGTGAAGTACTGCTCTGAGTTTAATAGTTTTTCGACATGCGACTGCGCTTCTTGATCAAGCGTGGTGTAAATTTTCAGTCCGTCTTCAAAGACGTTAACGTTCGCTTTGTCAGTCACTTCTTTGATCACTTCGTCAATGAAGGCATCATACGGCACGGAGCTTTGCGGTTTTTTCCGTTCGGTAAGCATCGATTGGATCGGCACTTGTTTCGCCTTTTCCGCCTCTTCTTGGCTGATGAAGCCGTGTTTCGCCATGAGCGACAAAACAGTATCGCGCCGTTTTTTCGCCGCCTCCGGATGGTCATATGGATTGTACCGGTTCGGGCTTTGCGGCATACCGGCTAAGAGCGCCGCTTCCACAAGCGTCAACTCTTTTAAGTTTGTCTTGCCAAAGTAATATTCTGCCGCCCGGGCAACGCCGTAAATGCCGTCTGAATAATAAATTTTGTTCAAGTACATTTCTAAAATTTCTTGCTTTGAATATTTTTGCTCAAGCTGCAGAGCGAGCCACGCCTCTTGCGCCTTTCGCTCCAACGTTTTTTTCGGCGACAGGAACGACAATTTCACTACTTGTTGGGTGATTGTACTGCCGCCTTCTGCCCCGAATCCTTCTTGAAAATTGGCGACGACGGCGCCGACTAAGCGGACAACATCGATGCCGTGATGGTCATAAAAGCGAGCATCTTCGGTTGCCAACACGGCATTTTCAAGCACTTTCGGCACGTCTTTATACGAAATGTACGTTCGTTTGTGGCCGCCAAGTTCGGCGAATTTTTTTCCGTTCATATCGTATACGGTTGAAGAGAGCGGGTCTTTGATTTTCGTCTCATCAAGCGGGGGAGCGTCCTTGACGAAATAGGCGAACGCCGCCACGCCGCTGGCCGCTCCGATGAAAATCACAAGCAATATGGCAATGGCGATCGTCTTCAACCACGATAGTCCTTTTTTCTTTTTCGCCTTCTTTTGTTTCGCTTGTTTCGCCTGTTTCTCTGCCTGCTTTCGTTCCACACGAGAACGATATTCACCAGACATAAGCAAATCCTGCCTTTCTTACAAGTTTTCACCTCATACGGTGAAGTACACTTTTTCTACTACACTAATATAATCAATTCTCGGCTGATAGCCAAGTGGGATATAATGCCCATATTGCTCGATCTCCCGCTTCGGAATCGACTTTCGCCCGCCGGCTTCTTGTTCATTCCAACGGGCAATTAAATGGGAGGCATCAAGCAAGTACGTTTCATTCAGCACAGAAAAGCGCAAAATGGCAAAGCAAATGCCGCCATGGGCCATCACTTGCTCCATATGGCGGATTTGGTGGGCATGGAAATTTTTTAGCGGAAACGCCGTTTTGTTTTTCGTTTCCTTCGCTTCAAAGTCGATGTATTTGCCGCGGTAGACGCCGTTGTAGTCGGTCGTCGACGCCTGCCGGAAATAGGCCTCTTTGATGACGGCGGCGCTCCGTTTCGGATAATCGACGCGGACGATTTGCACCGGAGTCGGCTTTTTATGGATGACGGCGATGCCGTGCTCCCGATAATATTCATTCGTCGCGTTTAAGTCGTCTTCGAGCGTCATGCCGCGGTTGGCATAGCCGGCTGCCGCCGGCGGTCGCACCGCGCTCGGTCCGTTTCCGCGGTATTCTTTTCCTCCTGGATATTTGAGTGCCATCGCGTTCATCTCCTTTGAATGGTTTTTATTATACCATACGCTCGGAAAAGATGCGCCTTTTTTTCTTCCCCACGGCTGCGCCTGCTCTTGTTGTCGAATGGCGGCCGCTTCTCACTTTCTTTGCCGAATACGTTCTACTTTTGTCGCCGTAGCAGGGAGTTGTTCTTCCCGTCGCGAATGGAATATCATCATGCCAGAAATGGGGGAGAAGGAATGGAAAAACGGCTCGTCAAAAAAGAAGAAATTGAAAAACAGCTCCAGGAAATTGTCGCGCTCATTGAGCAGGTGGATGCCAAAATGGAACAAGTCATTGCTGATGTCATTGAAGAACAGTATGCGCAAAATAAGGAGCAGCTCGGGCATCTCGAAGGGAGAATCGCCGGTGTAGAACGGCGGCTTGACGGGGGAAAAGGGGGAACCGAGCTGCGGCTTTCATCAAAATTGTATTTGGTGTAGCTGGTTGATATGATATGATGAAACATATACCAACAGTTCGCAGACGTTCCGGATCGGCATTTGCACTGGACATTCTTCAAACTGAGTTCATCAATATACGCAAGGAGGGCCGCCATGGGGGAAGAGCTGAAAGCGCTGACGGAACAGCTTCACGAGTACAATGAACAGCTGTTGGCGATTGCCCGGCGTGCTCGCGAACGGAATCAAGAGCCAGATTTTTTTGCCGAAGTTAAACCATTTGCGGAGGAAGTGCAGGCAGCCGCCGAACGATGGAAAGAGGCCGCTTCCCGTTGGATTCGCCAGACGCAGCCGAAATATGTTCACGAGCGACAAATTGAAGCAACGGTTGATCATATGACAAAACTGAGCGTTGAGGCATTTTATCCATCCGTTCCCAACCGCCGCATCAAGCAATACAGCCAGGCGGTTGCCTATACGCTCGACCTTGTCAAGGATCGGCTTGGCGAAACAAGCTAGGCTGAAAAAGAGCGATGTTTTCATCTCGAAATGGAAAAGCTGCCCCCTTTGCCGAGGGAGACAGCTTTTTTCTTATGTGTCTTTTCCTGTTGTGATCGAAACAGGGCCGCTCTCTGCGGTAGCGACGGTGTTGATCTCATATTCGACCCGTTCGGTATGCTTTGGCGGTGCTGGTTCACCATGTTTCGGTTTTTCGTGATCATGGCCTTTTCGTTTATGATTGAAATGCACGCCTCGTCCCATTGCACAACACCCCCTTTATATTACGATGGGGCGTTTGAGTGAGAAATATGCAAAAAAAAAAGAAGGGAAAAGCTCCCCTAAGGTCTAAAGTCCTGCGAATTCTCCTGTTTCATTCGGTTGATAGGCTCCAGCTTTTTCTAAATCACGCACTAAGTCGCGATACTCGGCGAGCGAAATCTCCCCGCGCAAATAAAGGCGGCGGGCAAAATCGAGCAGTTCGTTCGCCTCAGCTGGTTCGCAATGTTTGACCACCATGAACTTATGTTTCAATTCAGCAATACCCATTGATGCTTTTCCCCCTTCCCCTTTTTTACATCGTACCATGAAAGTAGGGGAAAAAATTGATTTCCGAAAATTAAAACTTCCGACAAGAGATGACATGTCCGCGCGCACGCCGCTCAGTATTGGCACATATACTAGTGGCAGCCTGAAGGAAAAATCGACGATCAAAAAATGGGGGAGAACGAACATGTACCGTTATCCGCGCCCGGTTCCGCCGCCACCCATTCATGGGCCATATAGTCTAAATGGTCATGGGCCTTATCTCAACCATTGGTCTTCACACATTTCATCACCGCCTGCCCATTGGCCTCACGCTGCACCATTCCATGCTGCGATGCCTTCGTACCCGATGCCATATCCGAAGCCGGAGCCGTTGCTGCCGCCACCGCGCCCGTCTTTTCTCGCCCAGTTTAAAAACAACGACGGGACGTACGATATTAACAAAATGATGAATACGATGGGGCAGATGATCAATACAGTCAATCAAGTGAACGGCTTGTTAAAAGGGCTGCTCAGCACGTTTAAAAAATGAGAAAGCCGCTCCCCCGTTCGGTAGGGGAAGCGGCTTTCGCACCGTTAAATCAGCAGCTCGTATACTTCATTCAGCTGATAGACGCGCTCATAATCGCGCTCATCCATCGCATAGCGGATCTCATGAGGCAAAATGCGGTCCAAAAAGGCGCTCTCTTCTTGCGTCAAGTCACGGACAAACTCTCCTTCCCCCTGATACGGTTTGCTGATTAGCTTTTTGTAGATGCGCTTTGGCGTATCATCGTGACCATCCAAGTAGTTAGACAAAATTTCCCGCAAATAGGCGAGCGTTTGTTCCATTACGGTTTGCCCCCTTCAAAAAAAGAAGCAAACGTCCGGCTGACGTTCGTTTTGCCTTTTGCATATGGATTTTCATCTGTGATGCGCTCCGGATCGAGGTTCGTTTTAATCACCAACATCGGCTCATCAGACGGCTCATTGATCAGCCGGTCGTTCAGCTGTTTAAAGTCAGGCAGTTTCGTCATTCGTTTTGCACCTCCTACCAAGTAGCGTAGCTTACCAACAGCGAAAGTATGTATGTCTCGTTTATGCGGTGGAAAAACGCGCAAGCTAATGGCAAACAGCAAGGGGGTGAGCAGACAGTGACGAACCGGAACGACAATCGAAAACGGAAAAACAAATACCCAAACAATCGCGAAGAAATCGGGAAAGAATGGGACATCCAAAAAGATCCGACACCGGAAAACAACAACCGATACGGAAGCCCGTCGCATAAACAATAGAAGACGAATGCAAAAAAGCCGCTCCCGATATCGGGAACGGCTTTTTTACGGCGCGCCTGGGCCGACAAAGGGCGCGTTTTTGAATTTTGACAGCAAGGCCGTTTGTACGATGTTTTTTGACCGTTCTCTCACTTATTTTCTCAGCCAAACGCGTTGTCTCAACGATGTTCATTCACTCAATGTCAATGTATTTCCGCTTTTGCGGCAGTCGGATGATGAGCGTGCCGTTTTGGAACGACGCTTTCACTTCATGTTCGGCAACCGGATACGGAAACGGGATCACCCTCGTCACGCGCCGCCGCGCTTGCTGTCGCTCGTATACATGACCGTTGGCGTCGGCTGATTCGATCATTTCCTGATGATCGATGATAAGCTGCAGCCCGTCTTCGTGCCATTGTAGGCTGATTTGCTCCCGTTTGATGTCGGGCAGCCGGACGATGAGTTGGTAATCGTGTTTCGTTTCTTTCACTTCGATCGGGATATATGCTTCAGCAAATGTTTGCGCGAAGTAGTCGTCAAGTGTTTCAAATAATTTTTGCAGCGGCCGTTCATCAAACCATTGATTTACCATTTTCCGTAAATGGTGGAATGGGTGATCTCCTCCCCTGCCGGCTGGCGGCTGAAACGGTTCATTCATCGCGCTCCCCTCTCTTTCGTTTTTTGAAGTAGCGGATCCAGCGTGCTTGGATGTCTCTGCTCGACCATATTCCCCTAACCGTTGTCAACCATTGATCAGCAATGCGATTCACTTTCAATGTATGTATGAAAAACGAAAAAGTCACTCTGTGTTTTTTAGCGATTTTTCATGTAGATTTCATTTACACCGGATATAATGGCATCACTGTCGATAAGGGAGGAGGCAGTGCCATGCATTGGATTCATTGGCTTGTAACGTTGTTTTTCTCTGGAACTGCCGTATCGCTTCTTTCTTATCAAGCGTTTGAAATCGTTCAAGCTATTGTCGATTGGTTTGTTGACCGCCACTCGTAGCGGGAATATCCATGCAGGCAGCGGTTAGAGCGTGTACACGGCCCAGCTCAGCGAAAGGTACGTGAAGACGGGCGGCTGTTTTAGAATCCACCCGAAGCGGGGCGGCCAAAACAGCCGCCTGTTTCATTTCGAAGGCCGGTCGCCGCCGCCGGTTCGCTTTTGTAGTAAAATTGAATTAAGTCCGGAGCGGGAAAAGAAAATAGACGCAGGAGATGAGGAATGGCCGATGAATGGACGGATTTTATTGGTCGAAGATGAAGCAGGGTTGGCTCGCTTTTTGGAACTTGACTTGATGCATGAAGGATTCGATGTGCATGTATGCGGAGATGGGCGCGAAGGGCTTGAGCTCGCTCTCTCTGAACCGTGGGATCTCATTTTACTTGATGTTATGCTGCCAAGCTTAAACGGCATGGAAGTCTGCCGGCGCATTCGGGCGGCGAAATCGACGCCAATCATCATGATCACGGCGCGCGACAGCGTATTTGATCGCGTCATGGGGTTGGATAACGGAGCAGATGACTATATTGTCAAGCCGTTTGCGATTGAAGAACTTCTCGCCCGCATCCGCGCTTTGTTTCGCCGCGTTCATCCTGAATCGGGCGGACAAGTGTTGACGTTTAAAGACTTAGTCGTCGATATGCAGGCGCGTACGGTCAAAAAAGGGAATGCGTTTATCGAATTGACGAAACGTGAGTATGATTTGCTCGTCGCCTTTATGCAAAATATCAATGTTGTGTTGACGCGTGATTTGCTACTTGAGAAAGTATGGGGATTTGACACTGAGGTGGAGACGAATGTTGTGGACGTCTATGTCCGCTATTTACGGCAAAAGCTTGACGAACACAATAAAGAGCGGTACATCCAAACGGTGCGCGGCGCGGGATATGTGATGCGGCCATGAAACGACTTCGCCTCCACCGTCTGTCGTTGAAAGGGAAGCTGACCGTTTTATCCGCCGGCGCGATTTTTATTACGTATTTTATTTTCACATTTTTGCAATACCATATTGTGAGGCAATGGCTGCTCAACGAAGAAGAAAAAACGATGGAACAAACTGTGATAGAAATTGAAACTTATTACGCTGAAAAACGTAATGTATCATGGGAAGATATTCGCCGCAGCCGTTCGTTTCTCGAAAAACTGAATGAGCGCTATCAGCTCATTCGTGTCACCGACCGTGACGGAAACGTTATCGTCTCTGTTTCCAACGGTGCGACAGTATCGCTGTCAACAGGCGGCGTGCCTGACAAGCTGAAAATGGATGAACACTTCATCAACAATGAGCGGTTTTTGTTGCTTCGCCAACCGCTTCATATCGGGGACTTGTCTGGGACGATTGAAGTCGCCCGCCGATTGACGAAATTCGAACAAGTGACGAACACGCTATTTGTCATTATGACAGTGCTTGGTTTTGCGGCCATGGCAGCGAGCGCGCTCGCCGGACGGCTTGTGGCACAAAGCTTTATCCGGCCGTTGAAAACGTTGGCAAAAACGATGGCCGACATTAAAAACAACGGGTTAAAGCAGCGCATCGATGTGCCTTCGGCGCGTGACGAGGTCACCGAGCTCATGATGATGTTCAACAGCATGATGGACGAAATTGAACGTTCATTTGCCCTGCAGAAGCAGTTCGTCGAGGATGCGTCCCATGAATTGCGGACACCGCTAGCCATTTTGCAAGGCCATCTTTCCTTGTTGCAGCGGTGGGGCAAGCACAATCCAGAGATTTTGGAAGAATCGCTTGAGGCGGCGGTGAAAGAGGCAGAACGGCTGAAGCGCCTTGTTCTTGAGCTGCTTGATCTATCGCGTACCGAGGAGATGGAAGTGCCAAAAGAGCTCACGCCTATTGATGCTGCCGCAGCCATCGGGCAAATTGTGAAAAATTTCCGTATTTTGCACCCGGATTTTCAATTCATTGTTGATCAACCGGAAAAACCGTTGGCGCGCGTAGCGATCGCAAAACATCATTTTGAACAATTGCTGTTCATTTTGCTTGACAATGCGGTAAAATATTCTCAACAGGTCAAAAAAATCGCTCTTTCGTTGCGCGAGGAAGGATCGTTTGTTACGGTGGCCATCCGCGACTATGGTATCGGCATTCCACGCGAAGAGCTGGAAAACGTCTTTTTACGTTTTTATCGCGTCGATAAGGCGCGCAGCCGCGAACAAGGCGGCGCCGGGCTCGGTCTTTCGATCGCCAAGGAAATGATCGATAAATACGGCGGGCAAATTACGATGGAAAGCGAAGCCGGTCAAGGAACAACGGTTGAGCTCGCCATTCCGAAAGCAGAATAGGAGAGGAGTTGAGACAATGGGGCATTTTCATGAAGAAGAGGCGGTGGGCAAAAAAGCGATTCATCATGTCGTGGAGAAGTTCCGCAAGCGCGGAGTGAAAATCGCGACATGCAAACCGCGAACAATGATGTCACTGTCGTGCTTAGACGAGGTCGATAAAATGAGAGGATAGACTAGGGAGAGGGCAATGGGGAAGAAACAACAAATTGTTCCGGCTATGAAAACGATGAAGCAGTTTGATGCCTTTTTGGCGAGCGGCTATGAAATCGGGGTGCTGCTCGAAGTACATATTGCCCAACTAAAAAGCATCTTCGATTATGCGCGTCGGCATGGCAAGCGGCTTATCATTCACGCCGATTTAGTGCAAGGGCTGAGCCATGATGAACATGCGGCGGAATACCTTTGCCAAGAGTTTCGCCCGCATGGCCTCATTTCGACGAAGGCGAGCGTCATTATGAAGGCGCGGCAAAAACGCGTCCTAGCCGTGCAACGCATCTTTTTACTTGATTCGCACGCTTTGGAGAAAAGCTACCAGCTGATCGCGAAAACCAATCCCGACTATATTGAAGTCATCCCGGGCGCGATGCCGCACATTATCCGCGAGGTAAAGGAGCGAACCGGGAAACCGATTTACGCCGGCGGACTCATCCGCACTCCAGACGATGTCAAGCGGGCGCTAGAAGCTGGCGCAACGGCGGTGACGACGTCAAACGAAGCGCTATGGCGCCACTACGATCGGGATGGCGATGAGTAGGCGGAGATCGTTGAAGCATCGAGCTAGCCAAACGGGCGGCAATCTGCTATAATAAAATCAACAAGTTAATCATCAGTCAGGAGACATGGAGAGACCATGCATACATGGTAGGCAGAACGCTTATCGTGTTTGTCATGGTCTCTTTTTGTCTTTTTTGCACAGGAGGGACTAATCGATGGCTTTTTCAAGCAGACAGCGGAGTGAGTTGTTTAAAGCTATGAGTGAAAAAACGTATGATGTGCTTGTCATCGGCGGGGGGATCACTGGTGGCGGTATCGCCCTTGATGCGGTTTCACGCGGCATGCAAACGGCGCTTGTTGAAATGCAAGATTTTGCGGCTGGGACGTCGAGCCGCTCGACGAAGCTCGTTCACGGAGGTTTGCGCTATTTAAAACAGTTCGAAGTGAAAATGGTCGCTGAAGTTGGGCGTGAACGAGCAGTCGTTTACGAAAACGGCCCGCACGTCACGACACCGGAGTGGATGTTGCTGCCGATTTATCGCGATGGGACGTTTGGCAAGTGGAGCACCTCTGTCGGCTTATGGCTGTATGACCGGCTAGCCGGCGTGAAGAAGAGCGAGCGGCGGACGATGCTTAATGCTAAGCAGACGTTAGAAAAAGAACCGCTGTTAAAGAGCGACGGGCTCCTCGGCGGTGGTTACTATGTCGAATACCGGACTGACGACGCTCGTTTGACGATCGAAGTGATCAAAAAGGCGGTCGAGCTTGGCGCCGACGCCGTCAACTATACGAAAGCAGAACAGTTTTTATATGACGACCGTGGTCGCATCATCGGCGCCCGCTGCCGTGACATGCTAAGCGGGCAGACGTATGACATCCGTGCGAAAACAGTCGTCAATGCCGCCGGGCCATGGGTCGATACATTGCGTGACAAAGACGGCTCGAAAACGAATAAGCGGCTCCAGTTAACAAAAGGTGTCCATCTTGTCATTGATCAAAAGCGGTTTCCGCTCAAACAGGCAATTTATTTTGATACGCCGGACGGCCGCATGGTATTTGCCATTCCTCGTGATGGAAAAACGTATGTCGGCACGACTGATACGTTTTATGACAGCGACCCTGCCCATCCGACGATGACGGAAGAAGACCGCGATTACTTATTGAAAGCAATCCGGTATATGTTCCCATCGGTTGGCATCACGGCTGATGATGTCGAATCAAGTTGGGCCGGCGTCCGCCCGCTCATTTATGAAGAAGGGAAAGATCCGTCGGAAATTTCCCGCAAAGATGAAATTTGGACATCGCCGTCGGGGCTCATTACGATCGCGGGCGGCAAGCTGACTGGCTACCGAAAAATGGCGGAAACGGTCGTCGATCTTGTCGCCAAGCAGCTTGAGAAAAAGGAACAAAAAACGTTCCGGCCATGTCAAACGAAACAGTTGCCGATCTCCGGCGGCGATGTCGGCGGCTCACGCGAGTTGCCGGCATTCATCGCCAAAAAAGCGGAAGAGGCGGTACGTTATGGATGGACGAAAGAAGAAGGGGCACGACTGGCAAAACAATACGGTACGAACGTTGATCGGTTGTTTGCTTTAAGCAGGCAATACGATCGCTCATCTGGCTTAACGCGAGAAACGTTCGTCCGCCTCGTTTACGCGATTGAAGAAGAAATGGCTGTCAAACCCGTCGACTATTTCATCCGCCGCACCGGTTCGCTGTTGTTTGACATTGATTCTGTCCGCCGGGAAAAAGAAGCAGTCATTGCGTTTATGGCCAGCTATTTACATTGGACAGAGGAGCAGACAGCAGTGTATACGAAGGAGCTGGAGCAAGCTCTCTGCCAAGCGGTGTTAGCAGTGGGGGGATGACCGGAGGATCGTAAACAAATAGAAGAATTTTAGTGGGGACAGATGCTCGATAAAGAGGATCCATAGCACCTATCAGGCTCGAATACGGGTACTTTTTTGCTAGATTTTCACGTAAAGTTTACGTAAAATAAAGAAAAGATGAAAGCGGGGGAAGAGGATGGCGATTACCTACAATCCGCAAACGAAGCAGTTTCATTTGCGAGCGGACAAAACAAGCTATATCATGCGCCTTTTCCACTCCGGCTATTTGGCGCACGTGTATTGGGGGAAAGCGGTGCGGGATTGCCAGGCTGCGCGGGGATTTCCACGGCTAAACCGTGCCTTTTCCGCCAACCCCGTCCCATCCGATCGCACGTTTTCGCTCGATACGCTGCCGCAAGAGTACCCGGCCTACGGTAACAGCGATTTTCGCGCTCCGGCGTATCAAGTACAGCTTGAGAATGGTTCGACGGTGACCGATTTGCGCTATAAGACGCATCATATTTACAAGGGGAAGCCTAGACTTAACGGACTGCCGGCGACATATGTTGAACACGAACACGAGGCAGAAACATTGGAAATTGTCCTTGAAGATGGACTCATTGGCCTCCGAGTGACGTTGCAGTATACCGTTTACGAAAAGTGGAATGTCATCACGCGGGCGGTCCGTTTTGAAAACAACGGCAATGAGCGATTAAAACTGTTGCGGGCGTTGAGCATGAGCATTGATTTTCCGGATGCCGATTACGACTGGATTCATCTTCCGGGGGCATGGGCGCGCGAGCGTTGGGTGGAGCGGTGTCCGCTTCTCACCGGGGTGCAAGCGGCTGAAAGCCGCCGCGGTGCGAGCAGCCACCAGCAAAACCCGTTCATTGCCCTCGTGCGAAAAAACACTGATGAGCACCAAGGTGAGGTGTACGGGTTTAGCCTTGTGTACAGCGGTCATTTCCTTGCTCAAATCGAAGTCGATCAGTTTCAAACGGCCCGCGTCTCTATGGGGATCAACCCGTTTGATTTTACGTGGCTATTGGAACCGGGCGAATCGTTCCAAACACCGGAAGTCGTTATGGTCTACTCTGATCAAGGGTTAAATGGGATGTCGCAGACGTACCATGAACTATATCGCACCCGCCTAGCTCGCGGCACGTTCCGCGACCGCGTCCGCCCGATTTTAATCAACAATTGGGAAGCGACGTACTTTCATTTTAACGAAGAGAAACTTGTCAACATTGCGAAAACGGCCGCGGAACTGGGCATCGAGCTGTTTGTGCTCGATGATGGTTGGTTCGGTGAGCGCGATGATGACCGTCGTTCCCTCGGTGATTGGGTGGTCAATCGGCGCAAACTCCCGCACGGTTTAGACGGACTAGCGAAACAAGTCAACGAGCTTGGGCTGCAGTTCGGCTTATGGATTGAGCCGGAAATGGTGTCACCCAACAGTGAGCTGTACCGCAAACATCCGGACTGGGTCCTCCATGTGCCGAACCGTCCGCGCTCTGAAGGGCGGAATCAACTTGTGCTCGATTACTCCCGCCAAGACGTATGTGATTATATCATTGAAACCATCTCGAATGTGCTTGCGAGCGCTCCGATTGCGTACGTAAAGTGGGACATGAATCGGCATATGACGGAAATCGGCTCGGCTGCCTTGCCGCCTGAGCGCCAACGCGAAACGGCGCATCGCTATATACTGGGGCTATATCGCGTTATGGACGAGATTACTTCGCGCTTTCCGTACATTTTGTTTGAAAGCTGTTCGGGAGGGGGAGGACGGTTTGACCCGGGGATTCTTTACTATATGCCACAAACGTGGACGAGCGACAATACGGATGCCATCTCACGTCTGAAAATTCAATACGGCACGAGCCTCGTTTACCCGATCAGTGCCATGGGGGCGCACGTCTCGGCTGTACCGAACCACCAGGTCAAGCGGATGACGCCGCTCAAGACGCGCGGCCATGTCGCGATGTCGGGCAACTTCGGCTATGAGCTTGATATTACGAAGTTGACGGAAAAAGAAAAGGAAACCATTAAAGAACAGGTGGCATTTTACAAAGACGTGCGTCATCTTGTCCAGTTCGGCACGTTTTATCGGCTGTTAAGCCCGTTTGCGGGCAACGAAGCCGCATGGATGTTCGTCTCTGCCGACCGCTCGGAGGCGCTTGTCGCCTACTTCCGTGTTTTGGCCGAAGCGAACGCCCCGCTGTCATACTTGCGCCTTAAGGGGCTTGACCCGAATCAAGACTATGAAGTTGAGGGGCTGGGTGTTTACGGGGGCGACGAGCTGATGTATGCCGGAGTAGCCTTGCCGTACCGTTTGGGTGATTTCATTAACATGATGTGGCGATTGAAAGCTGTTCAACGATGAAGAGATGTTCTCGCTGGAGCCTATGCACCAACCTAAACGAATCGAACCCGTTGTCGTTTAGACATCGGGTTCAAATTGTTTGAGCTTCTCGATGATGCGGCGCTTTCGATAAAGCATCTTCCCAGTTTCAGCGATGTCTTCCATAAACGATTTGTTAAACAGCGAACCGAAGATGACGCCGATGATTGGCACAGCTTGGAACAGCTTTTTCCATCCGTATTGGTCGCGGAACGTCATCATCACTTCCCGCCAGCCTTGCAGCTCGGAAAAGACATGCTCACGCTGACTGGAAAATGAAGAAATTTCGTCTAAAATCGCTTTTTTTCCGACGATGTCCGCCGCGGCAAACTGCAAGCATTTGACAACAAACACGCGCTCTTGTTTTTCGTTTGGGTCGTATCCGTATACGATGGCGATCTCTTGCAGTGTTTTCAACGCGAGCCCAAGCAAAGAAGGGATGTCTACCGCCAGCGTCAACGCCCCGCCAACCCCAGTCGCTGCTCCTTGCAGCTGTGCGAACGTCACGCGCGCCGCGATCAACTCATCGCACACGCGATCCATGGTCTCAAGCGGCAAATACGGCACTTCCTCGAGCGACGTGACACCAAGACGTTCCAATATGTTCTCTTTCTTCACTAAGTATTTCCCGCCGTTTTGAATATAGCTTCCTAATTCGTCGAGCAATTGCCCGAGCTTTCGATGAACAATTTTTGGCGTCAGCTTGTCGAGCACTTGAAACGGCAAGCGGCCGAGCTTTTCCCAAAACCAAAGGTCTTTTTGGGAACGTTCCCAAGCAGTGATGGCGTCAAGTTCTTGTTTCAGCGTTTGTCGAGCTTCCATTCCGTTCCGCCTCCTTTAATAAATAAGGTGAATCAATACTCGAATGTTTATACGTATAAAAAAAGATCGTGTTTCACAATTGATTTTAAATAAAATATTTACTAAAATATTTACAAAAAAGAGAATAACTCAATTTGATTTTTAAGGAGGCCCTTCCATGATCTCCACGTTAAAACAGCAATTTACCAAGCTTTTCGGCGGGCTAGAAGAAGACATCCGCATGTTTTTCGCCCCTGGCCGCGTCAATTTGATTGGCGAGCATACTGATTATAACGGCGGGCACGTGTTGCCGTGTGCGCTTACGATTGGCACATATGCGCTTGTGCGACAAACGAAAGTGCCGCTCGTGCGGCTGTATTCAAAAAACTTCCCAGAAACTGGCGTCATTACTGTGCCGTATGATGATTTGTCATATCGGAGAGAGCATAGCTGGGCGAACTACCCGAAAGGGATCATCGCTGCCTTTCAAGCGCTCGGCCCGCTAGGGACCGGATTAGACATTTTGTATTACGGCACGATTCCAAACGGCGCGGGATTGTCGTCATCGGCGTCGATTGAGCTTGTGACGGCCGTCGCCTTAAACAACTTGTTTGAGCGGCAGCTCGATCAGTTGGAGCTTGTGAAAATGAGCCAGAACGTAGAAAACAAATACGTTGGCGTCAATTGTGGCATTATGGACCAGTTTGCCGTCGGCATGGGGAAACAAAACTCGGCGATCTTATTGAACTGCCAAACGCTTGAGTATCGCTATTTGCCGCTTGCGCTCGACGACTATTTCATTGTTATTGCGAACACGAACAAAAAACGGGGCTTGGCGGATTCAGCGTACAATGAGCGGCGGACGACGTGCGAAACGGCACTCGCGAAACTGCAAACGGTGCGGAACATCGCCTCGCTTGGTGAACTGACGAGCGCAGAGCTGACTCAATATGCTCATCTTCTTTCCCCGCTTGAGCAAAAGCGGGCCCGCCATGCGGTGACGGAAAACGAGCGTACGCTCGAGGCGGCCACAGCGCTTGAGCAAGGAGATCTCGTTCGTTTTGGCGAGCTGATGAAGCAGTCGCATATGTCACTGCGTGACGACTATGAAGTGACGGGCATTGAGCTCGATACGCTCGTTGAAGCGGCGTGGGCGCACGAAGGAACGATTGGGGCGCGCATGACCGGCGCCGGGTTTGGTGGCTGCACGGTGAACGTGGTGAAAAAAGCATCTATTCAAGATTTCGTTAAACAAGTTGGAAGGACATATGCCGAAAAAATCGGCTATGAAGCGAGCTTTTATGTCGTTGACGTTGGCAATGGGGCGCGTGAACTGATAGAAATGGAGGAGATGTGCCGATGATTTTGATTTGTGGCGGGGCAGGGTATATCGGCAGTCATGCGGTGTACCGTCTGCTCGAAAAAGGGGAAGAGGTCATTGTTGTTGATAACTTGCAGACCGGGCACAGAGAAGCGGTGCATCCGGATGCGCGGTTTTGCCAAGGGGATATTCGCGACCGCGACTTTTTGCGCACGGTGTTTCAGCAGTATGATATTGAGGCGGTGATCCATTTTGCGGCCAACTCATTGGTTGGTGAAAGCATGGAAGAGCCGCTGAAATATTACGACAACAATGTGTACGGCACACAAGTGTTGCTTGAAGTGATGAAGGAATTTGATGTTAGACAAATTGTTTTTTCTTCAACCGCAGCGGTGTATGGGGAACCGAAACAAATCCCGATCGTCGAAACTGATCCGACAGAGCCAACGAACGCATATGGAGAAACGAAGCTGGCGATGGAAAAAATGATGAAATGGGCAGATCGCGCCTACGGTATCCGCTCGATTTCGCTCCGCTATTTCAATGTCGCTGGGGCGTATGGCACGACGATCGGCGAAGATCACAATCCGGAGACGCATCTGATTCCGTTGATTTTAAAAGTGCCGCTCGGCCAGCGCGAGGAAATTTTCATTTTCGGCGATGACTATGATACGCCGGACGGTACGTGCATTCGTGATTACATTCATGTGCTCGATCTTGTTGATGCCCACGTTTTGGCGCTTAACAAACTGCGAAACGGGGCGGATAGTGATGTATACAATTTAGGCAACGGCAACGGGTTTAGCGTTAAAGAAGTGATTGAAGCGGCGCGGCAAGTGACCGGGCATCCGATTCCGGCTCGTGTCATGGCACGGCGGCCAGGCGACCCGGCGAAACTCGTCGCCTCGTCCGACAAAGCGAAGCGCGAACTCGGCTGGGAGCCAAACTACCCGTTCATTACAGATATCGTCGCTTCGGCATGGGAATGGCATCAAGCACGGCCAAACGGTTATCGGGGTGTATGACAATGGAAACGATCTTTGCGGCGATTGAACAACTGATTCATTATGCTCAACATCGTGGTCTGTTAGCGCCGGAAGATGTGGTGTACGCGCGCAACCGCCTGCTTGCGACACTGAAGCTCACGGAATGGCAGCCCGCCGAGGCCAAAGACATTCCTTTGGCCTCTCCCGATCGGGTGTTGAACGCCATCATCGATTGGGCGTATGAACAAGGATTGTTGGAAACGAATACGATGACCGAGCGTGATATATGGGATGCGAAACTGATGGACTGCGTCATGCCGCGGCCGTCGGAAGTGATCCGCGCCTTTTACGAGCGATACCGCCGCGACCCGCAGGAGGCGACGGACTGGTTTTATTCGTTGAGCCAAGCGTCCAATTACATTCAAACGGCGCGCATCGCCAACAATCAGCACTGGAAAGTGTCAACCATCTATGGAGAATTGGATATCACCATTAACTTGGCGAAACCGGAAAAAGACCCGAAAGAAATCGCCAAACGAAAAGAGATGCCATCATCGTCGTATCCGAAATGTGTGTTGTGCAAAGAAAATGAAGGGTATGAAGGAACGTGGGGCCATCCTGCCCGCTCCAACCATCGCGTCATCCCTATCACTTTATTAGGCGAGCAGTGGTATTTTCAATATTCCCCTTACGTGTATTACAATGAACATTGTATCGTCTTTCATGCCGAGCATGTGCCGATGAAAATGGATCGGAAAACGCTTGAACGGTTGCTTGATTTCGTAGAACAGTTTCCACATTATTTTATCGGCTCGAATGCTGACTTGCCAATTGTCGGCGGTTCGATTTTAACACATGACCATTTTCAAGGCGGACGCTATACGTTTGCGATGGAAAATGCGGAGATCGAGGAATACATTTCCATTCCTTCGTTTCCGTCATTGACGGCAGGTATTGTCCGTTGGCCGATGTCAGTTATCCGCTTAACAGGAGCGAAAGAGGAAGTGTTGGAAGCAGCGGTACGCCTGTATGACACGTGGCGGGCGTACAGCGATCCTGATGTTGACATCATCTCCTACAGTGGTGATGTTCCGCACAACACGATCACCCCGATCGCCCGGCGTCGTGGTCATTTGTTTGAACTTGACATCGTGTTGCGCAACAATCGGACGTCCACGGAACATCCGTACGGCATTTTTCATCCGCATGAAGAACTACATCATATCAAAAAAGAAAATATCGGCTTGATTGAAGTCATGGGATTGGCGGTGTTGCCGGGTCGACTTGCCTTGGAGCTCGAGACGTTGGCTGATTATCTTGTGCACCGGACGAAAAAAGAAGACTGGGATGAAACCATGCTTAAACATTGGGACTGGTATGAATCCATTCTCTCAGCTAATCCGTATACTACGAAAGACAACGTTTACGAGTTGTTGCGCAATGAAGTTGGGCAGCGGTTTGTCACCGTGTTAGAGCATGCTGGGGTGTTTAAACGGGACAAGCGAGGGAAGGATGCGTTCCGACGCTTTCTCAGCTATGCAATTGCAAACATGTCGTCCTTTGTATAAATGCGGCGAAAAAACTCGTTTCATATGAAACATAAGGAAGGGATCGCGAACAGACTATGGCTACGCTAAAAGAAATTGCTGAAAAAGTCGGTGTCTCAGTCGCGACAGTGTCGCGCGTGCTCAATTATGATACAACACTATCCGTCTCGGATGAGACGAGAAAGCGCATTTTTGAAGTTGCTCAAGAGCTGAACTACAAAACACTAAGGGAACGAAGCCAGCAGGCGCGCGAATCGTTTCGCCTCGGGCTGATTCATTGGTATTCCGAACGTCAGGAAATCGATGACCCGTATTATATGGCGATCCGTCTTGGAGTGGAAAAAGAATGTTTTGAACGTGGCATCCAACTTGTCAAATTGTTCAAACAGAACGGCGCTTATCCGATTGAACGGATGAAGGAACTTGATGGTATCATCGCTGTCGGGAAATTCGGACCGAAAGAAGTGAGCGACTTTGCTCGAGGAGCGAAGCAAATCGTGTTCGTCGACTGTTCACCTGATGAACGTCAGTTTGACTCGGTCGTCATCGACTTGCGCCAAGCGACGATCACGGTGTTGGATTACTTGCTTCAGCTTGGGCACACGAAAATCGGGTATATCGGCGGCCGCGAATATGTCGATGGGGAGACGCCGATCCGCGATGAGCGCGAAACAGCCTTTTACGAATACTTATACGTCAAAGAGATGTACGACTCGCGTGATGTATGGATTGGCGCCTTTACTGCTGAAGATGGCTATCGGCTGATGAAAGAAGCGATTGCCAAAGGTGATTTGCCGACGGCGTTTTTTATCGCCAGCGATTCGATGGCAATCGGCGCTTTACGCGCGTTGCATGAGGCGGGGATTGCTGTTCCTCAGGACGTAGCCATCGTCGGGTTCAATGATCTTCCGACTGCGGCATTTCTCCATCCCCCGCTTTCGACAGTGAAAGTGTATACTGAGTTTATGGGGGAAACAGCTGTTGAGCTACTCATCGAACGGTTGACGACAAAACGGACGATTTGCAAGAAAGTCATCGTGCCGACCGAACTCGTCGTCCGTGCTAGCAGCGAGATCGATAAAAAGGGGAGCGGTCAATAAGCCGCTCCCTTTTCATTAATGAAATTCGATGTCGACGCGCTTTTTCGTTCCTGCCGCTGTTTTTGGGATGTGAATATCGAGCACACCGTTTTTGTATGTCGCGCGAATGTTTTCCGTCGCCGCATCAGCTGGCAGCGTGATCGAGCGTTGGAAGCGGCCGAAAAAGCGTTCGCGCCGGTGCATTTGTTCTTCTTTGACATCATGATGGCGCTGAATGGTGCCGCTGATCGTCAACATATTGTTGTTTACATCAATATGCACATCTTCTTTTCGCTCAAGCCCTGGCAAATCGCATGAAACGACGTACTCGTTGGCTGTTTCATGCATGTCCATGCGCGGCATCCAGTGATGTTCGTCCGTATGGGCAAACAGCGACGGAAAATCACTTGTAAAAAAGCGGTTCATATCGCGACGGATCGATTCTAAATGGCGGAACGGATCATACGGAATTAACGCCATAGCTGCTTTCCTCCTTGACATGAAATGTTTTTCCGTTCAGTAGTGTGAGTCGGATTCTCCTGATTTATGTATGATTCGCTTGCAATTGTTCCATTGCCGTCAAATATGCTTGAATAAGTGCGATTTTCATGTCATTCGGCAAGTCAGCGGAGGACACTCGCTTCATGGCATAGTAAAACTTCACTTCGGGTGTCTGCCGTACGCGCGGATGCGTCCACTCATCGCGCAGCTCTTGAATGATCATTTCATATAGAAGAGACTTGCTTTCCTGTTCATTGAGCGATTCCGAC